>CAILXX010000023.1 GCA_903838295.1 uncultured Actinomycetes bacterium | reverse complement strand
GCTCTTCTTCCACTCCCCTAGAGAACTACCTCACCGACACTGATCCCGCTCTCAGGAATCAGATTGGGGATAACTGTCGGCTGTGGATGAGTCATCACTGGGAAGGATTCATCACTGGGCAATAACTCTTAGCCAGGCAATAACTCTTAGCCGGGCAATAACTCTTAGCCGGGCAATAACTCTTAGCCGGGAAGGATTATGATCATCTTTGTGAGTAAAACCCGTGTAATTATCATTGAGTTGGTTATCGGGGTTTTAGCCCTCACTGGGTGTGGTGTGAAATCGGGTGATTCGCGTCCAAGTAGTGCGACGTTGCTTACGGGAATTAATCTGCTCATCAATACTTTTGATTCCAAACATCCATCATTAATAACATGGAATATTTCAGATGTTAAAAAGCAAATAGCTGGAAATTTGCCTGAAGGAACTAACACCGATGCGGGTTGGTTGCTTCAATGGCCACACGCAAATAAAGGTGAACTATCCCGAGTTATCATTCCTTGGGGGTTAATCGGACAATATCCTAACAATCCTCAACCGATGGGCTACCGGTATAACGATGGAACATTGGTTCCCCAATCAACCATAGATGATCTGAAAAAAGTTTTTTACACGCAAGAAACTCAAGGAGACGAATTCTTTGCAGCAGTCGTCAATGTTCGTGAATCTAAAGTTGATCCACATTGGATAATTTTCTCCACAGAGCCATACTTACCAGTCACAGACCCTGCCTATGGATTCGCTACAGTCATCAATAAGCAATGGGTCATTGCTGACTTTGGAACAGCGCTAGTTGGCTGCACAAAAGTTCCGATGAACGTCGAGAGCGAGTTCGGATTTACCTGTCCGTAAGTAATTATGTTGAAATATTCAAAGTCGTCTAATAAAACAAATCTGCACAAAAGCATTTGGGAAAACGAATTACGGCGAAAGACCTCACGGGTTAGCGCAATTCTCACCTCCGGAATTTTGATCGTGGCTACTGTGGGGCTAGCGGCCTGTGGAGCTGCAGGGCCATACAATGAAAACTCTGGATTGCCCAATACCAAAGTCACGCCTGGCCTTGTAAATCCAGCGGTTACTCAGGCCAACATAGGTAGCAATATTTGCGTTATCGGGTGGACCGCAACGGTAAGACCACCGGTCTCTTATACAAACGCACTTAAGTATTCTCAGTTGCATTCTGGTTACAACCTTGATGGTGATACCAACATGAAGAACTACGAAGAAGACCATATTGTTCCGCTTGAAGTAGGGGGTCATCCATCGGATCCTCGAAACCTTTTTCCTGAGCCGCGCAATATAGGGATGGGTTCCTACCTTAAAGATCAGCTCGAAAATCAGATGCACCACTTAGTATGTACCGGAAAAATTACCTTGAAAATTGCGCAAGCTGTTTTCTTAACTAATTGGGAGAAGGGCTATCGAAAATATATAGGGAACCTTCCCTAAACTCTAAAATTAAATACTTTTGCAATTGCTTTAACGCTTTCACGACCATCGTGCCAACGCTCTGCATATTCAACCCCACCATGCGGAAGTGGACGATCCTTTGCAATCCGACGAAGCTCTGACTCCAACGTCTGTGGGGTAATGCTAATTATCGGAATTTCGGCATCAGCCTCTGGCACATAGCTGAGAACTATTCGTCCAGCCGCAAGTGCTTCGATTGGAAATACACCAATGACTCCTAGATACTGATCAATAACTACATCGTTCTTTGCTATCAAATCAGGAATTTGATCATGCTTGATATTTTCGCCACCGCTAGTAAAACTTTCATAAGAAATAATTCCTTCTGAGACCAACTTTAGAAGTACCGGTTCTATAAGTTCGGCAGATTTTAACCATGATCTGCTTGGCAAGAAGAGGACTCGCAATTTAGTGTCCGCGCCCGTATAAATAGGGGAACTCTTTGCGACCGCATTAAATCTAGGAAAATCGATAGTCACGGGAAGCCAATGTGCATCTGGAACTTCGAGCAGAAGATCTTTAGTTGATACGAAAATTGGTAGTCCACGGTTGCGTAGCTCCGGCAATATCGCACGATTCTGATTACTTCGCTTACGAAGATCTTCTATCTCAGGCCGCTCACTCTTAAAGGGCGAATAAGGATTGCGCAATGCATGTGCATCAACATCCCGGATATCACTTCCATGAAAAATTACGCCAGCTCGTTTCCCAATTCTGGTCAGTAATGTGAAATCCTCTAGGACTTGATGATTGCTATCTCGAACATTCCTCAGGCGAAATATTGGCCGTAATGATTCGATTAAGACGATCTCTTTACTTGAAGCTACAGAATTGGCCAACTCCTGGCGATAATCAAAGGTGAGCCACTTTTCGCGAGGTATCGAGATATCGGTTGTGAACCATTCTCCAGCTGGATTCGCTGAAATTCTTAAAGATTCAGAATTTGCTCCAAAACGAGTCAGCGCTTGGCTCCAAGCAGTACCTTGATTGGCTGAATTAGTTGGACCAATTAGAAAGTTAGGCTTGCGACCTAGAGGTTTAGTCATCAAGAATTGAAATTTGCGCTTGATCGATAGAACTAGAAGTTTATTCTCCCGCCGAAAATGAACTCTCCAGCGCGCGAAAATTACTCGCTTATCATGAAGATACTTCCGGAGAATTTTCACCTGCCAAGTATGGCAGGTTGATTCGACCCATAAGCTTATTCTTTGACGACTCTCACTGTTTCATGATCGTAATCTTTGGCACGTTCATGAATCTTCCTAAGCTGAAGCTCAAGATTTTTAACTGCCATATCGAAGGCGGCAAGATCATTGAATGCCTGACCTTCTGCGCGTAAGAATGGACCACTTCCATGCGAAGAAAGATTGACCGAATGGGATGACTTACCAAATCGAGGATTTGATTCGTGAATGATTTCGACCTTAAATCCATCAACAGCTACTCCAAAACGTTGCAGTGTCTTTAGCTTTTCGGTGACAATCGAGCGAAAATCTTCCGCGAGTACAGCATGGCGAGAATGAAAAATGATCTCCATAACAAGAAGTTACTCCCCTTCTGGGTTGGCCGCAATAGGAAATATGGAGAAATCTAAAGTTCTTTGGGCACAACTTTTGTAGGCAAAGTATCCAAGAAATGAAGACCACGCATCCAAGAAATGAAGACCACCTCTCGTGAATCCGGCAGAGAAGAAGATTCTTCTCAGCAAGATGCTTAAGGCCATTTACTGGTTATTTCTCAATCAAAACTTGGAATTTACTCAACTGAATCCTGTGGTCAAGTTGTGAAGAATAGGTCTTCAATGGTGTTTCAGCGGAACTGATTTGTGTAAAAATTCCGCTGAAACACATCCGTGCTTTATCTCCGTGCTTTATCTCCGTGCTTTATCTCCGTGCTTTATCTCCGTGCTTTATCTCCGTGCTTTATGGCATTACTCTCAAGCGACGCATACGACTCTTCTTGAAGGCCGGTGTCGACTTAATCATTTTTGGTGTGGCAACTTTTGTGGCTGCCTTAACGACCTTAGCCACTTTAGCCTCCGGTGCGGTGGCAGGAGCTATTGGCACGACTGGTACGGCAGGAGCTACTGGAGCAGTCACTGGTGCCACTGGAGCAGTCACTGGTGCCACTTTGGTTGTCTTAACTGGTTGTAAATTTGCTTCTGCAAGCTTATTGGAAACTTTGACGCCTGCCACTGTGCCGGCGACCACAGCCGCAGTTGGTGCTGCAACCTTTGCAACATTCTTCACAGATACTTTCTTAGCTGGTGTTGCTTTCTTAGCTGGTGTTGCTTTCTTAGCTGGTGTTGCTTTCTTAGCTGGTGTTGCTTTCTTAGCTGGTGTTGCTTTCTTAGCTGGTG
>CAILXX010000022.1 GCA_903838295.1 uncultured Actinomycetes bacterium | reverse complement strand
CAATTATTCCCACTGCTGAATATGACGTTCTGCGCGATGACGGGATCTCATATGCAGCGCGTCTAGAAGCAGCTGGTAATAAAGTCATTCATAAAGATTTTGAAGGTCAGATTCACGGCTTTTTCAATCAGGGCAAATATGTAGATGCCGCATACACACTACGTTCATGGATTATCGAGCAAATTAATTCTTTACTAGCTTAATCCCCAACAATCATCGGCATTGCCTTAGTTTGTGTGAGTAATTCAGAGTACGTTGTTGGGAACACTGCATGAGCATGCCCAGCAGCGGCCCAGACCACATCAAATGCATTAAGTGCCTGGTCAATCACAATAACTGGTTGATTTATGCCTGCATCTGGCGCCCAACCAATTGGTGAGACTCCGCCGATACTTATCCCTGATGCTGCCTTAACGAAATCTGCATCTGCTCGGTGTAATTTTTCGATGCCTAAGTTTTTTACCACAAGTTCAGTATTTACTCGATGGGCTCCTGATGTAATAACAAGTAGTGGGTCACCATTGGGCAATTTAAAGACGATAGATGATGCAATTTGACCAGCTTCTATGCCAAGTGCAGCAGCAGCTTCTGCTGCGGATCGAGCACTATCAGAAAGTATTTTTACTTCACCCTTCATATCCCTGCTCTTCATTTCAGCCATGATTCTTTGAACTGAAGAATTCTTTAATACATCTTCCATACTTTAAAGCCCGATGTCTTCGTTCCAAACTTCAGGCTTTTCCTTAATGAATTTCGCCATCATGTCTTTGCATTCTTGCGAATTGAGGTTGATGACTTCGACTCCTTCTGAACGGAGTAGATCTTCAGCTCCCATAAAAGTTTCATTCTCTCCAAGAACTACCCGTGGTATTCCATAGAGAAGTATCGCTCCGGTGCACATGTGACATGGAGAGAGAGTTGTATACATCGTTGCTTTTTGATAAACCTTTGCAGGCAAGCGACCAATGTTTTCTAAACAATCTGTTTCACCATGCCTTATTGCACTTCCTAATTGGACGCGCTTGTTGAATCCAACACCGAGAACTTTTCCCTCGACAACAAGTGCTCCGCCGATTGGAACCCCTCCCTCAGAGGCACCCTGCCTTGCTGCAGAGATTGCATATTCCAAGAATGCTTGGTCATTCAGATCATTCATTTTCTCCCCTTTATAAGGCTTATAGGGACACTTTAAGCCCAAATCGTGCGTGTGTAAGGCCCCAAATGACTCGGTTTGCCTATAGCGTTTAGGCATTCCCTCGGTCTGTGAGCCGTCATTTCATACGGGGTCGCAAACACCCTCGATAACAAAATTAGGAGACGAGACTTATGTCTAACCTAGAAATACGCGAAGGCGAATACGGCAACAAGGTACTTGCCTTAGAGCCTGGCGGAATCGAATCGATTCCAGCCAAAGATCGTCACGGTAAAGCTTGGAACCTCTTTGCTACCTGGACGAGTCCAAACCTTGAGTTCTCAACTATTTACGTTGGCGCACTAGGCGTCTTTTTTGGAATGAGCTTTACTCAGGCTGTACTAGGAATTCTTATCGGAAATGCCTTAGGAGCACTTAGCCAATATTTCCTTACCCAAGACGGCCCGAAGTATGGCGTGCCACAGATGGTTATTGGACGCGCTGCATTTGGAAAACTTGGAAATATCCTTCCTTCCGCATTGAACGCAGGCGCAGCCGGTGTCGGCTGGTTTGCTGTTAACAGCGTTTCGGGCGCATTTGCACTAGCGACGCTCACAAAGCTTTCAGCAACGGTTTCTCTTGTGATCGTGGTGTTGATTCAGGTTGCTATCGCATTTATTGGACACAACCTTGTTCAAACTGTTGAGAAATATTTAGCTCCATATCTTGTCGTCGTGTTTGCCGTGGCAGCCGCCATCGTCCTTTCTAAAGGACACCTGAGTGCTCATGCAAAGGGTGCGTTCCCAGGGGCATTCCTCGTTTTTGTTGGCGCTGTATATGGTTACGCAGCAGGATGGAATCCATTCTCGGCTGACTATTCTCGTTACTTGCCAGCAAGTGAAGATCCAAAGAAGGCTGGCCGCGCAGCCGGTCTTGGAATCTTTGTTTCTTGCACAATTCTTCAGATCGTTGGAGCAGCAGCTGTAACAGCTGGTATCCACGATTATGGCGCAAAGACAAATCCAGTTGCTGATTTCACAGCGCTACTGCCTAACTGGCTGGGTAAGCTCATCCTTCTAGGAATTGTTGCTGGATCAATTTGTGCAAACGTTTTGAATATTTACTCAGGTTCAATGTCATTCCTCACAATCGGCTTCAAGCTTGGTTCAGGTCAACGCCGTGCGATCTCTGCAGTTCTCTTCGGTATTGCAGGATTCTTACTTGCTCACAGTGCAATGAACAACCCAGCAAACAACTACGAGAACTTCTTGCTCGTTATGTCTTACTGGATTGGGCCTTGGCTTGGAGTTATTTTTGCCGACAAGGTACTTCGTAAGGGCGCATCTGTTGAAAGATTGCTCTTCTCAAAGCGCGAAAACTTTGCTGGCCCAATTGCATTCGTAATTGGTGCTGTTATTTCTATCTGGCTGTTCTCTAACCAGAAGTACTACACAGGAGTAGTTCCAAAGCACAATGGTAACTTTGGTGACCTAGCGTTTCCTGTCGGCTTCGTGCTCGCATTCGTTACTTACTATGTATTAGGTGCGAAGACAGCAAAGTCAGGTAAGTAATTACTAAATAATTACCAAGAAGTATGGAGTGGGCGTCCTTCTGCATAACCAGATGCAGATTGGATGCCCACTACCGCTTTATCAGCGAATTCATTGATAGTTGCGGCTCCTGCATAGGTAAATGAAGAACGAACACCGGCAATAATTTGATCAAGTAGATCCTCAACACCTGGACGAGCCGGATCGATATACATACGAGATGATGAAATTCCCTCTTCAAAGAGCGCTTTACGTGCTCGATCAAAGGGGCTCTCTGTGGATGTTCGTGCAGATACTGCTCTGGCAGATGCCATACCAAATGATTCTTTATAAAGCTTTCCATCAGTATCGCGGATGAGATCTCCTGGGGACTCAAGAGTTCCAGCAAACCATGAACCAATCATTACTTGTGATGCACCAGCAGCTAGTGCCAAGGCAACATCGCGGGGGTGACGAACCCCGCCATCTGCCCATACATGCTTG
>CAILXX010000021.1 GCA_903838295.1 uncultured Actinomycetes bacterium | reverse complement strand
TCTGCATTAATCTGCATTAATCTGCATTAAAAGGTGGGGAGCTCTAACCATCTCGCGCTATTTCCACCAGGACCTACCAATGCAAAACCAGAGGCTTGTGCAACGCCACGCAGCATCGCGGATCCCAAATAACCCGTAGGAGTAAACGTTGAACCCTCGAGGTTTCCGGGGACCAATCTGGAAAATCCTTCTTGTGTCTTGAATTCCTGGGCCAGTTGAATGGCCGATGGCGGCATTGTTGGAGCACCAAGAAGCGAATTGATGACTGGCCTTCCAAAAGATGTCAGGGCCGCGATCGCAGATTGTGGGTTACCGGGTAGCGCAAGAAATGCAATGTGGCGGTCATCGTGTTCGATCGTTGCCAATAAAATATGGTAGCCGGGGCGCACTTTTACACAATCCAATAAATATCTTCCGCGTAATTGAGAAATTGCAAATTTTACGTAATCCTTGGGGCCATCCGCGGTTCCACCTGTAGTAATAATCATGTCCGCATCGTGCAAAGACTCGGCGATCTGAGAATTCAGAGTATCGAGGTCATCCTTAACAAATCGAGCAAATACAACATCAGCACCAAAACCTTCGATCATCGCGGGCAACTGTGGACCCAGCGCATCCCTGATGGCTCCATCTGTTGGTACACCCGTATGAAGAAGTTCGTCCCCAAGAAAAAAGATTGCTATCCGTGGCTTTCGACGAACTACCAATTTGTCATGGCCCGTTGCAGCCAATAAACCCACCATAGGGGAATTCAATCGTGTGCCTGCAACAAATAGTATGTCGTTCTTATTGCTTTCAACTCCGGCAGGTCGGATATTCGCGCCAAGGTCAATTACTCCCGTGATACTCCCTGCATCTTCATGCGCAATCTCCCAGGGAATAACCGATGTCGCACCTTTAGGCACAACGCCACCGGTAGAAATCTTCATGCACTCTTGATTACCGATAGTTTGTTCAGAAGCTTTACCCGTAGCAACTTCGCCGATTACTTTCCATGGGCTAGGTCCACACACCGCCCAGCCATCCATCGCAGAAGTTTCAAATGCAGGTAAGTCGCATAAGGAAACCGCATCCACGGCCAAGGTTCGTCCAAAAGCGGACGAGAGAAGCACTGTCTCGGAACCTAAATGAGCAAAGGATTTAGAGGCGATATCAAAAGCCTCATCCCACGTTCTCATTAATTACTTCTTATTCTTGAGTTGATCTTCAAGCTTGCGAACTCTGTTATGCATCTTGAAGTGGATGTAAACCATCCAAATGTCGACCAGCAACATGATCGACATTCCGACCCACATGAAGTCCATTTCGACTCGGCCGTTGCTCGTGATCATGTTCATTGCTTAATTAAATACCCTTCAGTGTCGCAATTGCTTCGGCAAGAATTGAAATAGCAATTTCACCTGGCGTAGCAGCGCCAATATTGAAGCCTGCAGGACCATGGATCCTCGAGATTTCGGTGATATCTCGATACGCAAGCCAATCTTCACGATTCTCTTGCATCTTCTTCGAACCTAATGCTCCGATATACCCAGCCGCACTCTCTAATGCATACGCTAGGCACTGACTCGACGTCTCTACATCGTGACCCATGATCACTGCACAATCAATCTTGGAAAGCGCAGCAGTCAAGCCGGCAAACATTCCTGGCCGGGGGTCAACCGAAGTCTGCCATCCCAAACCCTGGGCAGCCGCTGCTAATGCATCTGCGATCGGGCCAGAGCCTGCAATTACTATTTTGGTTACAGGGCAATAAATGGTGACTATCCGATCGCCTAGATCGACAACCGTAGTGACGCCTTTATTGAAAATGTCTGCGACCTGCGGATCCGCCGCAAGGATCGTCGCAGAAGTAAATACTTCGGTCTTTGTGACTTCGTCCCCACTTACATGCACAACTATTGCGATTGCTTCTCGTTCTAAAAGAGCTGGCCAGAGTTCAGGTTCCAGCAAAGTTGCGGGCATTAGAACAAACTTGAGATGCGTTCCGGCCGGGATCCCGGAGACAGTCGATTCAAATGCAGAGACATCAGTTTCGATAACTCGCCCAACAGGCAGCTTGCGCGCCGCCATTTCGCTTAGCGGTCCATCGAATGCGCCATCCAACACTTTTCCAATTTTCCCGCCACCAGGAGTAAATGCAATTGCATCAGTAATCGCAAAACCCGCAATCGGCGAGAGAAGCCACGCCACGTCGGCCCGCGTGTTGGATTTAATACATGCATTGACGCTCAATGAGATTTCGTACACCAGTGGAGTATAAGGCGAGAGCCGCTATGGGACTACTTCAGACTATATAAACTGCGTCTTCCACGCTTCCATCCCGCCATCCATGCTGGCCACA
This sequence comes from uncultured Actinomycetes bacterium, assembly GCA_903838295.1. GTDB lineage: Bacteria > Actinomycetota > Actinomycetes > Nanopelagicales > Nanopelagicaceae > PALSA-747. Next base: position 26,052 of record CAILXX010000021.1, on the reverse strand, counting down.
TTCCTAAAGCCTTCCTGAATCAAGATTCCCGCGCATGATGCTGAGCGAATTCCATGTGCACAATAGATGACGATAGGAGTGTCACGAGAAATATTTGCGGTTGCTGTCCCACCAAAAAACTCACCTTGAGGGATCAAAATTGCGCCATCTATGCGTTCTTCATCCCATTCCCACGGTTCGCGCACATCAATCAGCTGAAAATCACTACCCGAATTAATCATCTGAGTAACCGACGTTGCAGAGACTATTGGGATTTCCCACCCATCAATGTTCTCAAAGAGACTCACGGAGCAGAAAGAATCATAATCTTCGAGGAGGTGCGTCTGCGTCGGATTGGTACCACACAAGACACAGTTAGGATCTTTATTAAGAATTATTTTATCGAAACTAGCTTTTAATGCGTTATATATCAACACTTCTCCGACCATTACTTCACCTACACCTGTGATCAATTTAATAACTTCGGTGGCTTGCGTCGATCCAATAGTTCCGCAGAGAACTCCGAAGACTCCACCTACGGCACAGTTGGGAGCCAACTCTTTGGCTGGTGGTTCTGGGTGCAAACAGCGATAGCAGGGACCGTGGTCGGCAAAGAAGACCGATGCTTGACCGTCAAATCTAAAGATCGAACCCCATACGCATGGCTTTCCAAGGAATACACAAGCATCGTTGATCAAATACCTTGTTGCGAAATTATCTGTGCCATCAACAATGACATCGTAATTGGCAAGAATTTCCATTACATTCTCGCGGGTGATTTGCCCTTGATGCAGAACGACATTAACGTCAGGATTTATATCTAGAATTTTTGCCTTGGCGCTTTGCGTCTTTGGAGCGCCGATATCACTAACACCATGGATAATTTGTCGTTGCAGGTTGCTCTCTTCGACGAGATCAAAATCTACGATTCCAAGTGTCCCTACTCCAGCCGCAGCCAAATACAGGAGAACGGGAGAACCCAATCCACCGGCGCCGATACATAAGACTTTGGCATTACGCAGGCGCTCTTGGCCCTCTAAACCAATCTCTGGAATAACCGTATGGCGGGCATATCGTTGGCGTTCACTTTGGCTCAAAGCTGCGCCACGTTCTACTAATGGTTGCAGCCGCTTCATCTATCTAGGGTAGCAACTCCGCAAGCAGTGCTTCTACTCTGCCCTTGATCTCATCGCGAACCTTACGAACAAAATCAATATCTTGGCCAGCCGGATCTTCTAAAACCCAATCTTCATAACGCTTACCTGGGTAGAACGGACAGGCATCCCCGCACCCCATGGTGATAACGGCATCGGATTCCATAACCGCTTCTGGCGTCAAAACCTTGGGTTGGTGGTGTGCGATATCAATGCCAACTTCTTTCATCGCTTCAACTGCGATTGGATTGATCGAATCCTTCGGTGCAGATCCAGCAGAAAGGACTTCTACCTGGTCACCGCCTAATTGACGCATAAATCCCGCCGCCATCTGCGATCGACCCGCATTGTGGACACAGACAAAGAGAACCGTTGGTTTCTTAGTGGTCATTTGCTTCCATTCTTCTCGGCGCTAAAAAATGCTACAAATCCAAACCCGATGATTCCACCAATAATCTGAGCAACCACGAATCCAGGAACAGATGAGAACGCGATACCTGAAAATGTATTGCTAAACCCTCGCGCGAAGGTGACAGCTGGATTTGCAAATGAAGTGGACGAGGTAAAGAAATAAGCAGCCCCAATCCATGCGGGTACAAGTATCGGAATAATGTTTGACTTACCAATGGCGATCGCCTGAAAAATTACCCAGACTAATCCTGCTGTTGCAACTACTTCTCCAATATAAAGATGCGTTCCAGTCCTGACGTGCTGAGATAAAAAGATTGCCGGCTTTTGGAACATCAAGTTGGCAAGAATCGCACCAAATAAGCCACCAAGAAATTGCGCAGCAATGTAACCGAGCGCTGTAACAGGAGCAATTTCTCTGCGAAGTGCAAAGATCACTGTAACTACCGGATTAAAATGTGAACCACTTATTGGAGCGAAAAGCTCGATTAAAAGTCCCAATACTAAAACTGTTGCAACCGTATTGATTAAAAGTTGAATCCCTACATCGTGTGTCAGGTTCTGCGCCATCGTCCCGGAACCAACTACGGTCGAAACCAGGAGTCCTGTCCCTAAGAATTCTGCAGTGACTTTTCTCAGCATGGGCGTCAGTCTAGCCACCGAAGATGAACAGAAGATGGACAGATAAATTCAGACCCATAGGATTGCTTTATGAAGAGCGTGGGACTACCGCAGGACCCATTGTGGCCTCGGGCCAATATTCTTTTTGACGGTTCTGCTGCCGCTGCTGATTTTGCACTACTTGGCATACCTGCACACCAAACTTCGATCTCCGCGACATCAGCTCATCTGACTCCAGCCGCGGTACGGGAATTGATTTCACGGTATTCCACATACTCTGGTTCGAAGAACATTGATTTACAGCAACTATCGATGGCCGATCTTGGGGATATCGAATCCCCTGATGGAATCGATGGCCAGCTTCGGGTTTCACAATTTGTGAATGGTTTGCTAAGTAAGCATAAGTTGCTTGTCGGACTCGGTGGAGATAACTCAATTTCTTATTCGCTCTGCGCAGGATTGTGGCCAGATTTATCAAATATTGGAATCATTACTTTTGATGCGCATCATGACTTACGTGATGGCGACACTAATGGTTCACCTATCTGGAAATTAATTCAAAAGGGAGTGCCTGGTAAAAACATTGTGCAGATTGGGCTCAGCGACTTTGCTAATAGCCGCGCATATACAGATCGTGCAAAGGAGGCTGGAATTACCATCATCTATAGATCAGAACTTCGTGGCAGAAATATCTCGGATGTGGTCAAAGGTGCTTTAGATATCGCTGGTGCTGGGGGCCGAGAAATCTTCGTTGATATTGATGTAGATGTTTGCGATAGGTCGGTTGCCCCGGCTTGCCCAGCTTCGGTACCAGGTGGAATCACCGCTGATGAAATTCGATGCGCTGCCTTTGAAGTTGCGGCAGATCATCGAGTACGGGCGATTGACATTACAGAGATTGATGCAGCCATGGACGCCCCAGACCAGCGCACATTGCGACTTGCTGCCTTGTTGGTTTTAGAGATTGCCACAGGGTTGGCATCACGTTCTTAAGCCAAGTTCGTTACAACTTCCTTAGCTGCTGCGACTATGCGGCCAGAATTTACTAGTGTCACGGCTGCTTCAAGTTCTGGTGACAAATAACGATCTGGTCCTACCCCTCCAACAACTTTTCTCAGCTCGGCGACAACGCGTGCAGTCGCTGGCGCCGGAGTAAGGCCAGTGCGGAACTCAATTGCTCGAGCGGATGTAACCAGTTCGATAGCAAGAATTCGAGCCAGATTATCAACCACTTTACGTAACTTTCGTGCGGCGCTCCAACCCATTGAAACATGGTCTTCCTGCATGCCAGAACTTGGAATTGAATCGACGCTGGCCGGAGTTGCAAGCCGTTTGTTTTCACTCACTAATCCTGCTTGTGTGTATTGAGCGATCATCAATCCAGAATCGACTCCTGGATCGTGTGCAAGAAATGGCGGTAATCCAGCCGATCGATTGTGATCAAGTGCCCGATCCGTGCGACGTTCTGCCATTGATCCTAAATCAGTCGCTGCTATCGCCAAGAAGTCCAAAACGTATCCGACCGGCGCACCATGAAAATTACCATTTGACGCAACCCTGCCATCTGGAAGTACGACTGGGTTGTCTATCGAACTAGCAAGTTCGCGACCGGCGATCGTCGAAGCATGTGAAATCGTGTCACGCACCGCACCATTTACTTGAGGTGCACAACGTAATGAATAGGCATCCTGAACTCTCGAATCATTTTCTCGGTGTGATGCAACAATTCCAGAACCCTTGAGCATTGCAAAAATATTGGAAGCACTTACTGTCTGTCCCACTTGCGGACGAAGCGGTCCGTGTAATTCTGGGGCAAAGACTTGATCGGTTCCAAGCAAGCCTTCGATACTCATTGCAGTGGTGATGTCGGCGACAGTACAGAGCTGCTCTAAATCAGCGCAAGCCATGATTAACATTCCCAACATGCCGTCGGTTCCATTTATGAGCGCCAAGCCTTCCTTCTCCTCAAGTTCTAGAGGTTGGATTCCCGCAGCCTTCAAGGCATCGACCGCTGGCATCTCTTCTCCGGAGGCATCGTGTACGCGTCCTTCACCCATCATTGCCAATGCGCAATGCGATAGAGGCGCCAAATCTCCGCTGCAACCCAACGAACCAAATTCTGGAACTATCGGAGTGATTCCAGAATTCAGAAAATCTACATATTGCTGAGCAAGTTTGAGCCTCACGCCGGTGCGGCCTGAGGCCATGGTTCGCAAGCGCAAGAACATCAACGCCCTGACGACTTCTGTTTCAACAGCCGGACCAACCCCCGCAGCATGAGATCTGATTAAGGATTTTTGAAGTTGTACTCTGTCTTCAACCGCAATGTGACGATTAGCAAGTGCTCCAAAGCCGGTAGATACGCCGTACACGGGTGTATCCGACGCTGCATATTCTTCAATGAACTTTCGGGAAAAAATGATCGCCGCACTCGCTTCTGGTGCGATCGCAACTTTGGCGCCATACCTAGCTACATCAATCACATCTTGGAAACTCACCCCTGAGGAACCAAGGATTACCTGTAACTGAGCAGTCCTACTTAAGTTTGCGGCCATTGCGCCATACCTGTTCTATTAAGTCGACACCAGGACGATATGCCAAGTGTAAATACGATGGGGCTTTGAGGATCAAGAAGTCTGCGCTGGCACCAACTCCCAGATGACCCACATCCTGAAGCTGGAGCGCCTTTGCGCCACCTTTTGTCGCTGACCAAAGAGCTTGTTCTGGCGAGAAAAAGAACTCCCTTACTGCAAGAGCGATGACAAAGGACATATTAGATGTGTATGAACTACCTGGATTGCAATCAGTGGCGATTGCCAGGCTAACACCTGCTTCTAGCAGTGGACGAGCATCCGGATACTTTGTGCGAGTCGAAAATTCAGCGCCAGGTAGAAAAGTTCCAACAGTGGTTGATGCCGCAAGCAATGAGATGTCAGCCTGCGAGTAATGAGTGATGTGATCAACCGATGCTGCACCTAATTCAACACCTACTGCAATGCCCTCTCCTTGCTCTAACTGGTTTGCATGAAGTCGTGGCTTAAGTCCTACTCCGATGCCAGCTTTCAATATTTTTCTGGTTTGTTCGGGGTTAAACGCACCACGATCGCAAAAAACATCGATCCACTTCGCGTGTGATTTGGCGGCTTCTAGCATCGGACCACATACAAGATCTACATAATCTTCTGGTGCTGCTTTAAATTCCTCTGGGATTACATGTGCTCCCAGAAAGGTGGACTCCTTCGTCAATGAAGCAGCTATTTTCAAGGATCTTTCTTCATCGGCCACCGTCAACCCATAACCGGACTTGATTTCAATTGTCGTTGTGCCGGAGTTGAGCGATTCGGTTAACAGATTTTCTGCGTTCTTCTGTAAATCATTGTTAGACGCCTGCCTGGTCAAGCCGACCGTATAAGAAATTCCGTCAGGAGAATATTGGCCACCAGCCATTCGGCGCGCAAAATCTGCGCTGCGATCCCCCATAAATACTAGATGGTTATGACTATCTACAAACCCTGGAATCACTGCCTGGCCATTAGCATCAACGACTTCTTGATCATCATCGCGCGGAGCTTTGTTGGATTCTCCCACCCACAAAACTTTCCCATCTTCGATTACGATTGCGGCATTCTGAACAAGGCCTAATTGAGTTCCATCCAAAAGTGGATCATTAGTGACCAATTGCGAAATATTTTGAATTAAAGTCCGTGGCAGTTTATTCATGTTTATTGGGTGTTATTGGATATCCAGCATGGGGACATGCACATGACGTTCCTTCGCCGTCTGGATAGCTCCTTCATAACCCGCATCTGCGTGGCGAATCACGCCCATACCTGGATCATTTGTGAGCACACGGGATAATTTTTGTGCAGCTAGTTTTGTCCCATCGGCTACGGATACTTGTCCAGCATGAATTGACCTACCAATTCCAACGCCACCACCATGATGAATAGATACCCATGATGCGCCTGAAGAGATATTCACCATCGCATTAAGAAGTGGCCAATCGGCAATTGCATCTGATCCATCAAGCATGGACTCTGTTTCGCGATATGGAGATGCCACAGATCCGCAGTCCAAGTGATCACGCCCAATGACGATCGGCGCAGAGACTTCACCTTTAGCCACCAAATCGTTAAAAGCTAAGCCAGCTTTATCTCGTTCGCCATAACCAAGCCAACATATGCGCGCTGGTAAGCCTTGGAAAGCCACCTTCTCTTGTGCCATCGTTATCCAGCGATGTAATCCTTCGTTTTCGGGAAATAAGTCCAGAACCGCTTTATCCGTACGGTAAATATCTTTAGGATCTCCAGAAAGTGCAACCCAGCGGAATGGTCCTTTCCCTTCGCAGAAAAGTGGACGTATGTACGCGGGAACAAAACCAGGAAATGTGAAAGCTTTCTCGTAACCGCCTTGGCGAGCTTCATCTCGGATCGAATTACCATAATCAAATACTTCGGCGCCCTTCTCCATAAATCCGACCATGGCCTCTACATGCCTGGCCATTGCTTCCCGAGATCGCAGTGTGTAATCCGCCGGATCATCTTTTGCCTGCCGTGCAGCATCTTCAAAGTCAACACCTATGGGTACATAAGCAAGTGGATCATGAGCGGAGGTTTGATCCGTGACGATGTCAAAGGGAACATCCATCGCCAAAAGTTGTGGGACGAGCTCGGCAGCATTGCCGACCAAACCTACTGAAAGTGGCCGGCCTTCGGACTTTGCTTTAAGAACAGTCTCTATCGCAGCGTCCCGATTGGGAGCAATCTCATCAAGATAACGATCGTGCACACGCTTCTCTAGCCGCGTCTTATCGATATCAATGATCAAGCAGACGCCACCGTTCATCGTGACAGCCAACGGTTGCGCGCCGCCCATTCCACCACATCCGGCGGTCAAAGTAAGAGTGTGTTGCAGCGTTCCATTAAAACGTTTAGCAGCAACCGCAGCAAAAGTTTCGTATGTCCCCTGCAAAATTCCTTGCGTCCCAATGTATATCCACGAACCAGCAGTCATCTGCCCATACATGGTTAGGCCAAGGTGCTCTAACCGTCTGAATTCTGGCCAATTGGCCCAGTCGCCAACCAGGTTGGAGTTTGCAATCAGAACTCGTGGTGCCCATTCGTGTGTTTGGAAAACACCTACTGGTTTGCCAGATTGGACCAAAAGCGTCTGATCATCGTCAAGATTCGTCAGACTCTTAACGATCGCATCAAAGGATGGCCAATTACGGGCCGCTTTACCGGTACCACCATAGACAACAAGGTTTTCTGGATGTTCAGCTACCGCGGGATCCAAATTATTATGCAACATCCGAATCGCAGCTTCTTGCGCCCACCCCTTGGCGGTTATTGACGACCCAGTAGCGGCGTGAAGAATTCTTGACGTATTAGTTGCGGAAGTCATGGAGTTGATCTTAACCAAAGCACTAGGCTAAATCTATGCCCACAAACGTTCGAGCGATCGCGTTAAGCGACAAAACAAGATGGTTAGAACTCTTTGCCGCCTATGTCACTTTTTATAACTCCGAATTAACCCCTGAGCAATACGAACTAACCTGGAAACGACTTCATTCTGATTCCAAGATTAACGGCCTTATTGCAGAAAATAATGGCCAGATTGTGGGATTTGCTCATTACATATTCCGGCCATCAACATGGGAGGTGGCAGATTTCTGTTATCTCGAGGATTTGTTTGTAGATCCATCTGCACGAGGTCAAGGAGTCGGTCGTGCTTTAATTAAAGTTTTGGAAGATATCGCCATAGCAGCTGGCTCAAAGCGCTTGTATTGGACTACCGCGCCAGATAATACAACTGCCCGACGCCTATACGATTCGGTCGCAATTACTGATCGGGTTCAGTATAAAATTTACTTGAATCAATAACGCTTCTTTAACTCAGTACAACTTTCTCCGGACTACCAGCAAAGTATCCAGTAACGCCAAGCAAAATTGAAAACCCTATCGGGACTATGAGGGCAATATTCCAATTCTTGGAAGCATCAAATGTGGCGCCAACGATTCCAGGCCCAAAAAATGCTAATCCGTATCCCACAGCCTGAGACATGATCGATAACGATCTGGTTTCATCCGCACTAGAACTTCGCGTCACCGTCAACATCAGCGAAAGCGGAAATGTGATTGATAGACAAATATTTACAATTATGAGCCATAGAACCAAGTGCCAACCCTTATCGAAAACGATGCCACCAAAGGCCATGGCAAGAACAGCAGAAAGGCCGAGGAGTAAGGTACGAATATTTGGCAACAAAGATGCGTAGTGGGGAGCCGAAATACCGATCAGTGAACCAAAGAGTCCGGTGGCCGCGACCGCGAAACCGGCATCACTCAAAGTGAAGCCCTTGGATACCAAAATTGTCGGAAACCAAGTTGCCGTGCCATAAAAGATTATCGACTGCAAACCAAAGAACATAGCGATAGCCCAAGCGCCAGTGCTCTTAAAAGTTTTAAAGTGAAAAGTGGGAGGTTCGATCAAACTGGCGGTCTTATGTGCATGGCGAGTAATTATTAGCCACCACACCGACGAAAATGCGCCGAGAAGGATGAGCGGCACCATCGAGAAGCGCCAGCCCCAATGCGTTACATGCGATAGTGGCACCGCAAATGCGATTGCTCCCGAAGCAAAGATTCCCATCACGGTTATATAAACACCAGTCAGAAGTCCTGAGTGCTCATCATCATTCTCTTTTACCCACACAGGCAATGAAAAGTTAAGAACGGCAATGGCGATTCCCAACAGGAGCGCCGAAGCAAAAATCAAAGGCAACGTGCCCACAGTCCTTAAAAAAATAGCCAACGTAACGGTTGTTAAGGAGAGGGCAATGACTCGGTTAGTTCCACCTATCTTCGCAACGAGCGGCATTAGGAATGCGGCGCCGGCAAAGCACAAAATCGAGAGGGATGTCAGAAAAGAAGAAGCAAAGGAATTGATGTGGTACTGATGCTGAAAAACTGGGATTAACGGGTTCATGATAGTGAGCCCTGCCCGCATACTGACCGCAGCCACGAAGATAGGGATTCCTCGCCGCAGAGCTTCGCGGTTAGATATTTGAGAGTGCATCATTAGGCTTAGAGCCTATTCCAGAGTCGGAGGAAACCCTGCAAAAGGAGAGTTCTTTCGGTAGTATTTTTTACATGATCACACTTCCAGAGATTCCATTCGCACTGACTCCGTCCCACCCAGATGCATGGCAACGTGAAGAATCCACCAAATCTTTAATAGTTGACGCCATTGCGCACTCTGATTTTTATATCAATCCTGGTGGTACTCAGGTGGGCGATGCAGAATCACAAAATAATGCTGCGACCCTTCTGGGTATGCCAGACAAAGGTGACTTTCAATTTAGTGCTCGAATCACCGTGGACTTCCATGCATTATTTGATGCTGGAGTACTTTTTCTTTGGGCCGACGAGAAGCATTGGGCGAAATTCTGTCTCGAATTCTCTCCTACTTCGCAAGCCATGGTCGTATCGGTTGTAACGCAAGAACGGTCTGACGACTCCAATGCATATGTAATAGCAGGACGTTCAATGTGGTACCGGATGTCACGCAGGGATCATGTCTATGCATTTCATGCCTCAACAGATGGCAAGCATTGGGAGCTGATCAGAGTATTTTCCTTGGGAACCGATGTTACAAACCATAAAATTGGGTTTGAGGCTCAATCACCAACTGGTGACGGTTGCCGAGTCACCTTTGACGATATTCATTTCATCAGTGAACGACTAGCTGACTTGCGAGACGGTTCTTAAAACTACTTCGTTCCAAAAATTTGATTAAGAAAATTGGGTTCCTGGGCATCACTCCCGTGCCCTTGGCAACGCTCATTTTCGGGAATCCCAAAGAGCGCTTCTTCAATGTGTTCTCCACATCCCGTCCAGGAAGCCTTGCCGCATGTCGAGCACGTTCTCTTCGTGCACATTAGATCGATACCTTTCGTTTACGGCAAAAAGTCATTCGTTTAACCCTTTACCTTTTAATATTGCAGTTGCACTTTTCTCGATCCTAGAGTCCAAGGTTTTTTCTTGCTTCGCAGAAGTGAAATGTAATACGTATGCTCGCTGCCTGCCGGGCGTCAATTTCTTGAATGCGACCCACAAACCAGGACTTTTCTTCAACTTGGCTTGAATCTCTGCAGGAATCACAAATTCTTTTGCTCGTACAACCGGAACCGGTATGCCGGACACTTCTACAGCGATCGCTTCCGCCATGTAGGCCTTAAGCACTTTCTTCAATTTCACGATCTCTTGAATATTGGAAAATCGAATCTGCCGACTTGTCTGCACATTTTCGGTCTGGCGGATCAAGATCCCCTTAGGGTCCTTCAGCAACACGCCCTTGAAGAACAAGATTGCGCAATATTCCTTAAAACCGTGAATCAAGAAGATATTTCGATTATCGAGCGTGTAGCAGGGTTGACCCCACTTTAGATCCTCGGTCAGTCCGGAATCCAAGGCAATTTCTCGCAAAGCTTTCAACTCTTCCCGCCAGGCCGGCGCTTTAGAGATGAAAACATCGACTCTGCGGTTCACGGTCTTAAGTTTACTCATTATTTGCAAACCATCGGCAAATGCCAATACATCCCTTTAGTTGAATTTTCAACTAAAGTGCCCTACTGTATTGCTTCAGCAAAATACTAAAAGGAGAATAAATGTCGGTTCTTACATCATTGCCAGCAGGAACATTCACGATTGACCCATCACATAGCCGCGTTGGTTTCAGCGTGCGTCACGCCATGGTGGCGAAAGTTCGCGGTTCTTTTAATGAGTACACAGGCACCGGAACTGTAGATAACGGCGTAGCCTCACTTAACATCGAGATCAATGTAGCCTCAATCGACACACGCAGTGCTGATCGTGATGCTCATCTTCAGTCCCCCGATTTCTTCGATGCCGCAACTTTTCCGAAGATCACGTTTGCATCGACATCGATTAAGGATGCAGGATCTGAGAAGGTCGTCGTAGAAGGAAACTTAACAATCCGAGATGTCACAAAGGCAATCGCCATTGAATTTGAATATTCTGGTACAGCTACAGATCCATACGGAAATGCTCGCTTTGGCTTTGAAGGGGCAGCAGAAATCAACCGTAAAGATTTTGGCCTTACCTGGAATGCTGCGCTCGAAACTGGTGGAGTTGTAGTTTCAGAGAACGTAAAGCTTGAGTTTGAAATTTCTGCAATCGCAACGAAGTAACTTTCTTGACTAAGGCCCCAGACATCATGTTTGGGGCCTTTTTTAATTCAAATTACTCTTTTCAAATTTTTCAAATTGCCAAAGGTCTATGTTGTCAAGTGCAATTGGCTTAAAGCCTCGCGACTCCAAAGCATCTATTAATTGAGTTCGATGTTCGGCGGCATGATAAATGGCTTCTGCCAATATGGTTGATCGCAGGTTCGGCCAACTATTCTCCCCCTCGACTATCGTTAAATATTCATCTGGCAATCCCGCTTGATCAGCAATTTTTTGGTCAAATTCGGCGAGTTGTTCTTTTAACAGATCCAGATCAGACATCGACTTTGGGAATTTGATATCACGCCAATGTGCTTCGGTTAGACAATAAACGTACCAATCTGCACCATTAACGATGTGTTGCAAAATATGTCCTGCAGTCCATTCGGGATTGACGATATAGGCACCCAGTGCCTCATCAGGCAAAGTCTGCACCGCGTTATACACGTTCTGATTAGCCCAAGCCATGTGCCGTAAAAGCCGATTGCTAATTTCTGACATGAGCGAATATTAAGCCAATGAGCACTGGTGTTTCAATCTTTGACAGCGCCTCAATTTTTTTGGTGCGATAGCCTAACCAGATGCAAAACCGGGTTTACCTAAAATGAATATCCTTCTCCCGCCGAGTGAGGGCAAGAATTATCCCCTCCACGATAGGACGATAAATTGGAGTTCACTCGCCTTTGCAAAAGAGCTGACCCCTTCACGAATCGCTTTGCTAGAGACTCATCCTGAAATCGATTACTCCCGATGTGATTATGCCTCAAATATATATAACGGTGTTCTCTATCGTGCCCTAGATTATGCAACCCTGACTACAGCGGCACAAGAACGAGCTAACACGTCAATCATCATAATCTCCTCTGCATTTGGTGCAGTTCGAATGTCAGACCTCATTCCTTATTACAAATTCAAAATTGAACCGTCTATGTGGAAACAGCCACTTAAGGCTGCCTTGGTTGGAATTGACGCTCAACTCACCGTGGACTGCCGATCATCTACGTACTCCTCAGTATGGACTCCCAATCCGTCCAACACGGTCGGTATTCGTGTTTATCAAAGAGCTGCAGGAGAACTGAAAGTAGTTACTCATCAATCTAAGGTCATCCGTGGCTTGGTCGCTCGATACCTTCTCTCGCAGTCCACAGTGCCTACAGATCCGACTGGGCTCTATAACTTACTCACCAAAGAATTTGAGTGCTCACTCATAGCTTCTGTTGGCAAACTAAGTTGGTTTATCGATGTAATTTCTTCATAGCTCCAAAATAGAAACAATTCATGGAAATGACAACCAACCGATCGGAGTTATCGTTATTTTTCAGGCGTCTCTGGTTTTTCCGGGTTTCTTAGATAGAAATCAGGGCAACCCCAGATACGGCTAAGACAATCCCTAGGTACTGCACCTTGTGAAGGCGTTCATGCAGGAACCGGAAAGCCAACAACGATGTGACTATTGGGAATAGCGAACCGAGCACCATAGCGACAGAGACCAGTCCTCTCGTGGTAGCAATGCCTAAAAGGAAGTTAGCAAGAAAATCAGACGCTCCGATAACTGACAAAATCTTTAAATCAGTCGCTCCGAAGCCACCAACGGTCCGGTATCGAATCGCAATTAGTGCACTTATAACGACTGTGACTACTCGCATAGAAGTCATTGTTAATAGTGGACTTGTTTTAGAACCTTGTGCCATGAATGTAAGCGCCGTACCAAAGCCAATTGCCGCACCCAAACCAAGCAGGAGTGGTTTAACAGGTAGCTTCTTTACGATTTCTGGACCAGAGGCACAGAACGCTCCTATTAATGCAACAACCATCCCAGCATATTGAACGAGGTGTGGTCGTTCACCGTGAATGAAAGAATAAACCAATGGAATAACTGCGCTGAGCGAACTGATTGGAGATACAACCCCCATACGTCCTGTCGCCAGACCCGAATAAAATGCGATTAATCCAAGCAACCCAGTGACGCCAGCGAAAAGAGCTGGAAGGAAGTATCCGTTCCAGGAGAAATTTGGCGCAATCCACGTTCCGCTAATTAGAACCAATACCAAACCCACGATCAGACCTATCGCTTGGGATGCGCCAGTAACAGCAAAAGATTTAAATCGCTTCGACATATTGCCACCGAAGAAATCTGCGGTTCCCCAGAGAACGCTAGAGAAGAGCGCCAGAAATGCTGCCATCGCACGATCCTACTAAAAAGTCATACCGATTTGATTTATGTCCCACCATATGGTCGCCAAATTCCTAATTGCAACTTTAGGTTGCGTTTTTAGGAACTCCAAAACCTCATTCTCGCGGGAATCTGGAAGACAGAGTCGAATCCGAGAAAAATGTGCTTGAGATTCAAGGTCAGATTCTGTTCGCATTGACCCATCCCAAAGCTCTAGGTTCGCGTTGATGCCCAGCTGAGATAAAACTTGGATTAGATCTTCTGGCGTTGGTTCTACCGGACGTTCAAGATTCCAAAAATGTTTCCACAATGGAGTGGCCGTAGTAAGCGGATGACGTTGAGGCATTTCAAGCACAACTCGCTTACGAGCATGAGAATTTATCGCCAAAAGAAAATCTTCGATTGCTGAAACGTTGTAGACGACATGGTGGGCCGTTGCAACGTCAGCAACGGCCCACCATGTCGTCTACAACGATTTGCAAAGAGATTTCTCTCCTTTAACTTTCAACTGGAAGCAGCAACCTTCGCTGAGATCACGGCTGCCGAGATAATCTTTTCAATATCAAGGTCGCTCATGGCGCCATTTACAAACCAAGCCTCGAAGGCAGATGGTGGTAACGAGACACCTTGATTGAGCATTGAATGGAAAAACTTAGCAAATTTCTTAGAGTCTTGACCCTTCGCTTCCTCATAATTGTTAACGAAGTGCGGGGTAAAGAAGAATGAAAAAAGATTACCAGCACTTTGGTAACTATGTTCGATTCCTGATTCAGTCAATGCACCTGAAATACCCTTTCCAACCTCGTTCGCTCGTTGATCTAACTTTGCATATAAAGCATCATCACAAAGGTTTAGCGTGGCTAGCCCAGCTGTTGTTGCGACTGGATTTCCGCTCAAGGTTCCAGCTTGATAGACGGAACCAAGCGGCGCAAGTAGATCCATAATGTTTGCTTTTCCAGCTAATGCGGCCAGCGGGTATCCACCACCAATCACTTTTCCAAATGTGAAGATATCCGGTACCCAACCCTCAGGTTCAGTGGATTCCCACCAACCACCGCGAGAGATACGAAATCCAGTCATCACTTCATCGAGAATCATGAGAGCACCATTACTGTGACATAGATCTGCTATCAATTTATTAAATCCTGGTAAAGGTGGAACTACTCCCATATTTGCAGGGGTTGCTTCAGTAATAACCGCAGCAATGTCGCTGCCTCGCTCCGCAAAGAGAGATTTTAGACCCTCTGCATCGTTGTATTGCAATGTGATTGTGTCTTGAGTTTGGCCTTGGGTAACTCCTGGGGAGTTTGGTAATCCAAGTGTAATAACGCCAGAACCTGCTTGAACTAAAAGTGCATCGCTGTGGCCGTGGTAGCAACCGATAAATTTCACTATTAGATCGCGAGAGGTAGATGCTCGGGAAAGTCGAACTGCTGTCATGACCGCTTCTGTACCAGATGAAACAAATCGAACTTTTTCAATGACAGAGATTCGATTACAAATTTCTTCTGCCAACTCCACTTCATGCGGAGATGGTGCACCAAATGATGATGAGTCACGGGAAGTTTCTAAAACTGCTTTGATCACTTCGGGATGGGCATGCCCAACGATCATTGGCCCCCAAGAACCAACTAGGTCGATATATTGATTGCCATCAACGTCCCACACATGGGATCCGGCACCTTTCACCATATATCGAGGGGTGCCACCAACTGCAGAGAATGCCCGAACAGGTGATGAAACTCCTCCAGGGATTACTCGCTTCGCCCGCTCATGCCATTCGAGTGATTTTTCAGTGCTCATTTATCGTCTCAACATCTCTGCGACCTCGATCGCCCAGTAGGTACAAATAATTGTTGCTCCGGCTCGTTTAGTCGCCATCAGGATTTCGAGGATTGCTCGCTCCCTATCAATTGCACCTGCATCACTAGCAGCTTCGATCATCGCCATCTCACCTGAAATAATGTATGAAGCGATAGGCAGGTCCACAAACTGTGAAGCAGCATGAACCACATCAAGGTACATCATGCCCGGTTTCACCATAATAATGTCTGCACCTTCTTCAACATCTAGCGCAATTTCACGCATCGCCTCTTTTAGATTTGATGGATCCTGCTGATAACTCTTTCGGTCACCTTGAAGCTGCGAATCAACAGCATCACGGAATGGCCCATAAAAAGCAGATGCATACTTCGCCGCATAGGCGAGAATTGATGTGTTGACTAACCCAACTCCATCAAGGGCTTCTCGGATGACACCAACTTGTCCATCCATCATTCCACTCGTACCAAGCATATGAGCTCCGGCTTGTGCTAGTTGAACAGCCATAAGTGCATAAATATCAAGTGTTGCATCGTTGTCCACAGTTCCATCGTCTGCAAGTACTCCACAATGGCCATGACTAGTGAACTCGTCTAAACACAGATCCGCAATGACTACCAAGCGATCGCCCACTTGGTCACGAATCTTACGGATTGCAGTATGTAATATGCCGTTTGTATTAACGGCTTCACTTCCTTGGGCATCTCGAAGGGTGGGAATTGCAAAGACCATGATCCCGCCTATGCCAGCCGCAAGTGCCCGATCGACCTCCGCCTCAAGGGACTCCAACGAATGTTGAACCACACCTTTCATGTTCTTAATAGGTGTCGGAGTCGTTGCACCTTCTTTAACGAATAGTGGCAAGATAAAATTCTCTGCGTGCAACTGATTTTCTGCGATCAGATTTCGCATCGCTTGAGAGGTGCGTAAGCGTCGAGGGCGGTGAGTTATATTCATTTATTCCTCCAGAGTTCGTGCTACAAGATTGGCAATACTTTCAGGACTTGGGTCTTCTGCAAACCCCACAACATTGAGAGCTAATTCTCTAGCTGTTTCAGCCGTAGAACTATCTCCGCACACCAACCGAATTGTCGCCGTTGGTAGAAAATGAGCAAACGCACGCGCTGCACTTGGCGAACGCACAATTACTAAGGAGAATTCACCGTTCTGGATACCTGTTACGGCTGCCGGGGTTACCTTAACTGGGGAATTAATGTAAACAACTCCAGTATGTATGTTCCAACCTGTACTACTTAACCCGTTGGGCAAGGTATTTCTAGCAAGATTACCCACCGGCATAATTGCAGTCGATGCTGGATAAGTACTTAAAAGTTCCAAAAGTCCCTCCGAACTTTGCTTTGAGGGAATCAGAACTTCGGTCATACCGATTGATTTCAGTGCATCAGCAGTACCTGCACCAATTGCCGCAAATTTTAACTTTGAATTTCTAGCAAAGGCCTGCGCAAGTGATTTCGGATAGATAAGTTTCTTCCAATAATCCAAGCCGTTACGAGAGGTAAGAATTACCCATCCTTCAATTTCTTCAACAAGTTCAAGTAGATGATCTGCTACAACTTTTTCACCTGCTGTAATTTCTGTGAAGCTCTCACTTACTGTAGGGATGGAAAGTAATGCAAGTGCTGCAGCATCACGATCGTTACCAGAACCGCGGATGAGAAGTACCGGACGCGTAGTCATTTAGGTTAACGCTCAAACTTACTGGCAACCAATAATCCTAATTCGTATGCTGCCTCAAAGTCACTTACCGATTTTATTTTTGTACTCTCTCGAATCTTCTGGTTCTGACCAGTTGCTGGATTTCCTAACTCGGCGAGAAGCACGACTTTGTCTTCGTTAAAATAGGCAAAAGATCCAATGGCTAAATCACATCCGGCATTTAGACCTTGTAATACGCCTCGCTCCGCAATTGAAGTCATTCGAGTCCGCGCATCATCTATGCCACTTAGAAGCGCAATCATTGCCGTGTTATCGGCCCGACATTCGACCGCAAGTGCACCTTGAGCTGGTGCTGGCAAAATATCAGTTACTTCAAAGTACTGAGCAATATCAGCACGTCGACCTATGCGGTTAAGTCCAGCGGCCGCAAGAATCGCACCGGCGTATTCACCATTTCTAATTTTTGCAATTCTCGAATCAATATTTCCTCGAATAGGGGCCACGATAAGTCCAGGATAGCGAGCCTTAATAGTCGCCATGCGGCGGGGTGAAGAAGTCCCTATAATGCTTCCATCCGCAATCGCATCTAACTCAAGATTATTTAACGAAACCAGAACGTCACGGTGGTCTTCACGAACTGGAATTGCAGCCAGAGCTAATTCTGGGTGCGGCGCAGAAGGCAGATCTTTAAGAGAATGAACAATAAAATCTACTTCACCGGCAATTAAGGCAGAACGCAAGGTATTGACAAATGCACCTGGTTGCAAAGGTTCCATTAAAGAGAGAGAAAGATCATCACCTGTTGTTTGAATAATTTCAAGTTTTATTTCAACGCCAGCAAGTTGATTTGCCACCCATTTTGATTGGGTAGTAGCCAGAAGGCTACCTCTGGTACCAAGTAGCAATGGCTTACGCATCATCTGGACCAAATTTTAGGCCAAAGAGAACTTTTATTGCTTGCTGGTACTCGTCGCTTTCTTCACCTCTAGAGCTATTGCGCGCAGCGATAGTTGGTTTATGGAAGATCGTTTTTGTTACTGAGTGCAGCGAGCGAGCAACTTGATTTGCATATTCGTCGCCATTTTTTTGCCGGAGTCGAGCCACTTCTTCGTCGACAATTCTCTCTACATGTTCACGGAGTAGGCGAACCAAAGGATCGTTGCGACGAGCCTCTAAATCCTGTTCAAATTTCGATACAAGTGAGTCAACCAATTCTCCAGCTTGCACAATTGTTTGATGGTGCTCAGCAGGAGCCCGGCGATGGATCTCCTCTAAATCAATGACAATCACATTGGGCAATGATTTAGCGGTTTTTTCTATATCGTGGGCGAGAGAAAGATCGATGATTGGCAAAAATTCCTTATTTGTCGCTCGAATCTGCTCGGTGCTAATAATGGTTTCATGCGTTCCGCTGCAGGCAACGATCATCTCACAAACTTCAAGGGCGTCCAAAAGACCATCAGTTATAACTGGAGTAGTCCCGTGGGATTCGGAGAATTCTTCTGCTCTCCCACTATTTGAATAGGTGAAGATTTCACCTACATTTTCACGTTCAAGCGCGGATATGACAACACGTGCATATGCGCCAGTGCCAATGACTAAAACTTTACGCATCCGTAAATCAAATCCATGGTCTTTCACGATATCGATACCGCCAGTGATGAGTGAACGTCCTGCAGTTCCAAGGCCGGTCTCAGAAGTTATTTTCTTGGCCACTTCCGATGCCCTTTGAAATAAAGCTTCCGTCGTTCGAGAAGTTTGACCAAAGCTCTGTGATTCACTTAAAGAACGTTTAACCTGCCCTGATATTTCAACCTCGCCTACGATCATGGATTCTAACCCGGCACTCACCCGAAATAAATGCTTCACGGCATCAGTGCCGACACGAACTCCAAGTCCAGAAATTTGGATTCCACTTAAATCTCTTACTCGCCCCAGTATGTATTCAGTTGACTCTTCTTCTCTTTGAGTATCGACATACACTTCAAATCGATTGCATGTACTCACAATGACGCATCCTTCAATGCCGTGTGCAGATGCCTCATCAGAAAATAGCGCATTTCTTATTTCATCTGACTTACTCTCGATAACCTCTAGCTCTTGTAAGGATATTTCTTGGTAACTTGCCCCCACAAGAAGAATGCTCACTGGCAGATATTAGCGTTCCCCATGGGATACTTAAGACATGAGTTTGCCGACAGATCACCCATTAGTGTCAGGCAAGACCGCCACGTCACCAATGGTGCAAGCGTTAAATGGAATAGCTCAATCCACTCCTCCAATTTGGTTTATGAGACAGGCAGGTCGTTCGCTTCCTGAATATCGTGAGGTTCGCAAAGGGATTGGAATGTTGGATTCTTGCCTGCGACCTGAAATAGCTTCTGAGATTACTCTTCAACCTGTTCGCCGGCACAAAGTGGATGCTGCAGTATTTTTTAGTGACATAGTAATTCCACTAAAACTCGCAGGAGTAGAAGTTGAGATTGTTCCCGGAGTCGGTCCAGTTTTAAATTCTCCGGTTCGTACTCGTTCAGATTTTCAAAAATTGGATACTCTCAACGAAGATTCACTCAAACCGATTGCGGATGCTGTAAGACTCTGTGTCGCCGAACTTGGAAAAACTCCACTTCTTGGATTCGGTGGTGCGCCTTTCACGCTAGCGTCGTACCTAATTGAAGGTCGGCCTTCTAAGGAGCTACCGACTTGCCACACAATGATGACAACTGACCCCGAACTCTGGTCAGATATTTTGCAGTGGTGTGCAAATATCACGGCGGAATTTCTGCGAACACAGATAAATGCTGGCGCATCTGCGATTCAACTATTTGATTCGTGGGCTGGTCGTCTTACACCAACACAATATGAGACCTATGCAATGCCTCACGCAAAAAAAGTATTTCAACTCATCGAGGATCTACCTGTGCCGCGAATAGCCTTTGGTGTCGGAACCAAGAAAATTCTCAAACAAATGAAGTCAACGGGTGCCACGGTAATGGGCATAAGTAATGACATTTCTCTAGAAGAAGCCGTCAAGATCTTAGGTACTAACACCCCGATTCAAGGCAACCTCGACCCAGAACTCCTCCTAGGGAATTGGGAAGATATCGAATCGGCTGCAGACCAGATTATTCGGGAAGGGCGCTCTGCCAAATCGCATATTTTTAATCTCGGCCATGGAGTTGTCCCTGAGACTGATCCTTATCTCCTCACAAAACTAGTGGAACATGTTCATGCGGCGCTTTGATTGCGTCGTTGTAGGCGGAGGCTTAGCAGGACTACTTGCGGCCTATGAAGCAAACCAGGCCGGTAAGACGGTCGCGATCTATGAAGCAGGGGAACACTGTGGCGGTGCTATTGCCTCAATAAAGATCGCAGGTTTTCAGGTTGATGCAGGTGCGGAGTCATTTGCAACTACGCGTCCAGAAACGTTAGCTTTAATAGAAGAACTTGGCCTTTCTGAATTAGTTGTAGCACCAGCTCGTTCTGATGCTCGTATTTATACTGAAGGTCAAGCATTTGTGATCCCCCATGGAATGATGGGGATTCCTTCTGACCTGACCGATGCTCAAACTATTGCAATTCTTGGTACGGACGCGGCGCAGCTAGCCGTGACACTTGACTCACAACCTTGGAACATCACCGAAGAACAGACTTTAGGAGATGTCGTTGCAAAACGTTTAGGTGCTGCCGTAGTTGAGAAAATTGTAAATCCGATAGTTTCTGGAGTGCATGCATCAGATTCGTATCTACTTGAAATGGAATCTTTACTTCCAGGGTTGCTCGCCAAGGCAGAGGAGCTAGGTTCACTCCACCAAGCCGTGAAATTAATGCGCGGTTCGGCATCTCGCCCGGGATCGGCGGTCGCTGGGATAAATGGCGGAATTAATCTGATTACACGAAGGCTATATGCATTACTTAAAGAAAGAGGCGTCCAGATATTTCAGCAATCTCCAGTGTCTCATGCTTCATTTAATGCAGTCTGGACTATAGAAACCAAAACGGAAAATGTTCAAGCAGATTACCTAGTGATTGCCACAAATCCTGTGATAGCCAGATCAATTCTGGCTGACTTTCCTGATATTGCCTCGCTCCTCTCGCAAATAAATCCGATAGATGTTGCACTCGTGCTAGTAGCAGTAAAGGCACCAGAATTGTCCGCGCAACCTTTAGGGTCAGGGGTTCTTGTGGCTGACCAGGGAGGTGAGCTGATAGCGAAGGCTTCAACTCACGTGAGTGCAAAATGGGAATGGGTGAAGAAGCTCGTCGGTGATCTGGAGATAGTGCGTCTTTCTTATGGTCGAAATGGCATTGTGGAATCCAACGATGAGCATTTACTCGAATTTGCCCAGCGGGATCTCAGCAAGCTTTACGGTCTGGCCAATCCCGAGATCATGGATTCTGTCGTCGTGAGGTGGCCTGAGTCATTGATTCAAGCGCGGGTTGGACATCGCGACAATTTGAAGAAATTAGACCAGACTTTGACTAATCATCCAGGCCTTATGATTGTTGGTTCGGCAGTAAGTGGCAATGGTATCGCCGGCGTTATCGGTCGCACTCGTACAAATATGAAGGGACTACTCAGTGTCTGAAGAAGGTCTAACTAAAGTAAAAGTTCGTGAGATAAACGAAACAATTCGATATACAACTTGGACGACCTTTCATATCAATGAAGCCGATCTTCCAAAGGAGGAAATCCTTAAATTAACTCAAGAGATTGATGAACTGATCGCTTCATGGAAAGAAGCCGGGGTCTTAGTACGCGGGATATACGACGTCAGCGGTTTACGAGCTGATGCAGATTTCATGCTATGGATACATGGCGACAAAGCTGAAACTGTCCAGAAAGCCCTACAAGAATTTAAACGAACGGCCTTGGGTAAACGCTCTACCGCTATCTGGTCGGCGATGGGTCTGCATCGTCCAGCAGAGTTCAACAAGGGGCATGTACCGGCATTTATGACTGGAGCACCAGCAAAGGAATGGGTGGTTGTTTATCCATTTGTTCGGTCGTATGAGTGGTACTTACTTCCCGATGAAGAACGACGTGCCATGCTCGTAGAACATGGCATGGCTGGTCGAGATTTTTCTGGCATCCTTTCCAATACCGTTTCAGCATTCGCCTTAGGTGATTACGAATGGATGTTGGCACTGGAGTCCGATGATCTACACGAGGTCGTCGACATGATGCGTGAGTTGCGAAATACCCAAGCTCGGAAGCATGTCCGTATAGAAATCCCTTTTTACACTGGACATTTAATCTCTCAACTAGAATTGGCGGGGCTCTTTGCATGAAATACGATGCAATATTATTAACATCATTTGGCGGTCCAGAGGGGCCAGATGAAGTTATGCCTTTTTTGGAGCGAGTAACCGCCGGTCGCGGTATACCTCGTGAGCGGCTAGAAGAAGTTTCGCACCACTACTTGGCACTTGGTGGAGTTAGCCCAATAAATGAGCAGAATCGTGCGCTATTGGCCGCAATGCGAGCGGAATTCTTAACTCGAAATATAGATTTGCCCATCTATTGGGGTAATCGAAACTCAGATCCCTATTTTGCTGATTCGCTGAGAAAGATTGAAGAAGCTGGACATCGCAACGTTCTCGCTTTCGTGACAAGTGCATACTCTTCATACTCGGGCTGCCGTCAGTATCGTGAGAATCTAGCTAAAGCACTTATCGACACTGAATTAACTGGAAAACTACGAATCGACAAGATTCGTCACTATTTTGACCACCCTGGATTTATCACTCCATTTGCGCAGGGTCTGGCGAAATCCATTGATCAAGCCAAGGCTGCTGGACTTAGTGCTGAAGATTTACAAATATTCTTCACTACGCACTCTATTCCAGACTCCATGGCAGATTCCTCGGGACCAATTAACATGAGAGAAAACCATAAGGGTGGAATGTACGTAGCGCAGCACATGGCGACCGCAGAACTCGTATCGGTTCAAGCAAAGCTATTTACTTCGAATCAGATCCCAGCTTGGGAATTGGTTTATCAATCTCGAAGTGGCGCACCTAATATGCCATGGTTGGAGCCTGATATTTGCGATGCAATCAAGGATGCTGCGAACTCTGGCGTCAAGGGTGTAATCGTCATCCCCATTGGATTTGTCAGCGACCACGTCGAAGTTATATGGGATTTAGATAATGAAGCTAAGGAAATTGCCGAAGAACTCAACTTATTCTTTGCAAGAGTTGCAACACCAGGCGTAGCTCCTGAATTTGTGACTGCCATTGCCGAACTTGTGGAAGAACGCATTAATGCTGGAGCTAAAAAAGCGCTTTCAGATCTAGGGCCCTGGGCTGATTTCTGCGCGGTTGGATGCTGCCCAAACGCTCGAGCTGATCTACCCACCATTGCTCAAGCTGAATAGATTGTGAAGATTTCCAAAATATTATCTAGCCTTGCGCTAGGTATGTTCCTCGCGGCACTTGATCAGACAGTTATTTCTACAGCTTCGTTGAAGATTGCTGAACATTTTCATCACGTGGCCGATCAATCATGGTTAATGACTATTTATATAGCCGCTTCGCTATTAACTACTCCAATTTATGGGCGCCTCTCTGATTCCTATGGAAGACGAAGGTTATTTTTAATTGGTCTCTCCCTTTTTGGAGTTGGATCTACCTTGGCAGCAATTGCCCCGAACTTTGATCTAATAGTTGCTGCACGGGGCATCCAGGGTCTTGGCGCGGGGGGACTTTTTTCTTTAGCCTTTGCAGTGATTGCAGATCTTGTACCGGTCAAAGAGCGCGGTCGATACATTTTTCTCTTCGTTCTAATCTTTGGATCTGCCAGCATCCTTGGCCCAGTCCTTGGTGGAATGATCGCTTCTCAGAGTTCAATAGTTGGGATAGCAGGCTGGCGCTGGATTTTTATCTTCAACATCCCTTTTCTTCTCTTGGCACTGATACAAGCAGCCAAACACCTTCCATCAATATCTCACCTGAATATAGCTTCATTCGATTGGTGGGGAACTCTCCTCTTCGGAATTGTGATATTTGGAGTTCTAGCAGTGGCGCAGGTCTCGCGCGGGATTTACTCCACTGCTAGCCAAGTCATCGCAATTCTCACTTTGTTAATTTCTTTGATCGGATTTGTAGCAAGGGAAAGACTTAAGGGTCTCGAAGCCTTATTTCCGCCTATCTTTTTCAAGAATAAGGCGTTTGGGTTGACAGTCCTTACAAGTGCCGTAGCAAGTGGTGCGATGTTAGTTGCGATGGCCGTGAGCTCGCTATCCATCCAAGTCGTAGAACAACGTTCGCCTTCTGTTGCAGGTGTCGTCCTACTTTCAATCGGGTTTGGAAACCTATTTGGATCAGGATATGCCAATAGAATTTTCGCCAAAGAGCTTTCGCATCGCCTATTAGCGGCTGTTGGACTAATCATTCTTGGCACTGGTTTTGTGCCGATGATTTTCTCCACAAAAATATTGCCGATTTCCATCGGGCTTTTTCTTCTCGGAATCGGTACTGGATTGATCAATCAATTTACTTCGGTCATGGCTCCATCCACCTTAGGAGATACAAACCGAGGTTCGGCATCAGCTATCAATACTCTTATGCGGCAGGTAGGTGGCCTTCTTGGGGTTAGCTGTTCAATGGCTTCGATCTTTTATGTTTGGAAAGTGCCAGTCGGTTTCACGGCAAATGGTCTTACTCACCAGCAAAGAATCGATTTCGTTGGTGCGGTCAGGCCCGTCTACATCGCAAGTGCAGTTATCGTTTTTGCGATGGCCGCACTAGCTCAGCATATGCCAACACCTAGAATCTTGGACTGAAATTCTGCGCGGAAAATGGCCACTAATCTCTAAGTTCAAGAAGAGTCGCCCTATAAGCTGGTTCATGCACAATTAATGCAAGTGCACCTGGTACTGCAAATTATGGTGCGCTAAAGGCGAGCGTTCTCGTAACTGTTAAGAAGTAAGTTTTAAACGAGGGCTCGGAGTCCAGCTAGCGCAAAAGTAGTTGCGTTCTGGATTTCGAGCTCTGCATCATTTCCCGCATCAATACGCACAGACGCTGCATCAGTAACGCTCTGCAAGAATGCCGCAGCAGCCATCGGTTCCTTAATTCCAGTTTCAGTGAGCGCTTTACGAAGCGGAGCCATCATCTTGCGGTGGCCGAGTGCAATCTCTTCTTTGCGATAGTCAGGTGCCTGAATCGTATTGAGTGATTTCACGAGCATATGGCGACCATCTGCAACATAGCGAAGGCCTTCTGCAATCCACTGTTCGATCTGATCAAAGGGATCGGTAAGATCCTTGATTGCAACCGCGAGGCGATCGGTGTAGTAATCGAGCTCTTCAATAACTAAATCTGCAACAAGATCGGCAGAGCTCTCAAAATATTCATAGACAGATGAGCGTGCAAGGCCAGCTTTTGCAGCAACTGCTGCGACTGTAATTGCACCAGCGCCTTCATTCATGGCGAGTTCAAGCGCAGCAGCCATCAATTGCTGACGGCGAAGTTCGCGGTGAGCTACAACTGAAGGGGCTTGAATCTTTGGCACCTTAGAATTATGCCTTTCACTTCTCAAAATAGCGACTTACAAGAGTGGTCGCTCACACCAACGCCTCCACTTGGTCTAGTTCACACCTCGTTGAGAGCTACAAAGCTGAGTGGTGCGGTGGTCAATGGACCGGCACAAGATCCTTTGCTGGAATACAAAGTGGCGCACGTTGGCGGCGAGCTTTTCGTTTTCAACGAAGTTTTACTCAGAAGTAAGGCCTTTTACGCTCAAATTCTTCTCAGTGGGGTGCCGATAGGCCCCCATATCGCAATCGATGCTCAATAAAATAGGGTGAGAAAAAAAGGGTTATCCCCGCTTGAAGGCGCGTACCCTTAGAGGGGCCGCTGACCGTTGGATGGCCGGCGCTTTTTTTTGGGGGGGGCTGTCGTGGCACCTTCCGGCGTACGCAAAAGAATTGCGACGTTTTTATCTTCTTCACTTATTTTTGGGATGA
>CAILXX010000020.1 GCA_903838295.1 uncultured Actinomycetes bacterium | reverse complement strand
GATATTCGCCCGGAATCAATAACTTTTGGTCAGTGGATCAATGTTGGATTAAAAGGTAATTCAGGAACAGCTGTTTTGATTAGCGAAGGATTAGGCCACGGTTTCTTGGCACTTGAAGACAACACTGCAGTTGCCTACTTGGTTTCGACGCCCTTTTCACCAACAGATGAATTTGAAATCAATCCACTTGATGAAAAAATTGGAATTAGATGGGGAATGGATTTCGGCTCACTCAAGATTTCAGAGAAAGATAAGAACGCACCGACTCTTGCTGAGCGTTTAGCTGAAGGAAAACTTCCACAGTAATTACGTGGCTTGGGCCGGGATCGAACCGGCGACCTAACGATTTTCAGTCGTTCGCTCGTACCAACTGAGCTACCAAGCCAACAAAGATCTTGCTAGTAGTTGCCCACCAGTACGTATGGCACACAAATAAATTTGCATACAACACCAAAACCTTTGCGACCCGGACGGGACTTGAACCCGCGACCTCCGCCGTGACAGGGCGGCGCGCTAACCAACTGCGCTACCGGGCCTTAAGTAATTGATAAACATAAGTGGCTCTTATGTCACTTTAGAGCCGTTACTACTGGCACTGCGTGCCCCCACCCTTTAATGTCTTCTTATCGGAATGAGCTCCAGGTGTTATGGATAGGTAAGCGACACGATGCTGAGCAGTAGCCTAAAAAAGCAAAGTGAGCACTGATCTGTTCCCCAGTCAACGGACTAGTCCGAGGTAGGGGTTGGATGCAGTTCTTGGATGCAATTAAACCTTCTGGATAAGACACCTTAACGACCTTTTCGCATGTCCCCCGCGTGGAGTAGACTTCCCTACACAAAGCAGGACAAAGGTGGATAAGGAAACAACGTACTTTTAATCCGTGGGTCGTCGGTTCGATCCCGACGGGGCCCACTTTCAAACCTGGAGTATGGGTATAACAATCTCGTTGTAATGAAAGAGTCCCGGTTTAAATGGTGGGTCAAATCGGCAGATTCTCGTTTCCGGTGATAACTCAATATTTCGTTCTTTCGCTCGTAGGCGAAGTTCTTGCTCTTTACGCATACACAAATCAATCGTCGCGCGTCCCCTAAAACTTAAGGCTATGCATTCTTCTCTTGCTACTTCGTGTAATACCACCTTGGAATCTTTGGGAACTGGCAGATCCGCAATTGAAGAGCCTGCGGGCATCACGAAAGAAATACCCCAATGATCAGAATTAAGAGCATCATGAGCTTTCGCTATAACAGGTGCCGTCATGGAGATCGGAGTAGAAGTCTCATTACCTTTTGAGATGTAATTAAATAAATGTCGAAAAGCACCATTCGTGGCTGATTTGTAATCGGTAAGCATGTCGACCTGTGCAATGACACATGGTTCATAAGCCCGCAATTCGAACCCGTCGTATTTCTGTAAGAGCTGAAACTTCTGTCGCTCGGTCATATTTACCTCAAACTCTTAGGCAGTTCGGCTAATAGATCTGGAGCAGTTAGTGGTTTAATCCGGCGGCTTGCTCTTATCGCCGCGCGGCCATGTGCTTTCACAGATCTCTGAAGCACGTCCATAACTTCTTCGCTAGTTTCTGGTTTCCAACTTGCTAGCATCGAAGCGATAAATCCAGCTAACACATCACCTGTTCCTGCAGTTGCTAAAGCAGGCGTACCAAAATGACCAGAAAGAAATAACCCATCCGGTGAGGCGATAAGGGTCTTTGCTCCCTTGAGCACTACATATGCATTGAGATGATTCGCAGCTTGGAGTACATGAACTTTCCAGAGTGAAGAATCGGTCAAGTCATAGCCCAAGCGTGAAAATTCGCCGTGGTGTGGCGTTATTATCGTAAATACGGATCGTGACTTTTTAACCAACGATATAGATTCTGCATCCAAAACCAGAAAAGTAGATTTCGGTAGATTAAATGTATGTATGAGAACGGGATTCCCCGAACCAATTACCCAGCTATCGGCCGAAATATCTTTTACTTTTCTCTTTATAACATCTGGATATGCCGTCATTACTAATTGCGTAGGTAATTCGGCGAGGTCTGCATATTGAATATATCCAGCACCGCCACGACGGGCACCACCCACGGTTAGTACTGCTGCGCCGGGATACTGCGTACTGCCAGCAATAACGCCGACTGTTCCATGCGAATATTTATTTGCGTCATCTACTCGATGCGCCAATGTCTTGGTCCGTAACCATGTCACACCTGAGTATCACGAGAAAGGTCTCGAAGTACAAATTGTGACGCTAAACCATCATTAGAGTTTTTGACGAGCGTAGTTGATCGATCGAAGGGCGGGAGTGAAGGCGATTTAGTCGTCGCCTGACCCGCCTTTAATTATTGGTCGCGAGCTGGAAAGAGTGGAAGCTTGTGAAGAGGTAGCACTCTGCTTAAGGGAAGATTGAGAAGCAGAGATAGCCCCAGTAGCTGGTTGTGTAATCGAGGTGACATTTGCGCTTCGATTGAGTTCGATACCAACCGCCCCTGCACTGAGAGCAATTCCAACGGCCAGAAGAGTTACTTGGAGTTTCATGGTGGCAGTTTGCTCTGACGGGGTTAGAGAAGCCTGCGCTCCTGCTGAGCCCGTGCTTAGAGTCCCGGTCGTATTTTGAGCGCAAAATTGCAGGGTTTTAATCGCGCTGAGAGAATAAGGCATGTCTAAAAACACTCCTAAAAACACTCCTAAAAACAGTGAAGTTGCGCCCCGTCACCGTAAACCGCTTTTGATCGCGGTCTTCCTTACGATTGCCTGGCTAGGGCTTAGCAGCGTGACTGGACCGCTCTTTGGCAATCTCTCTACCGTCCAGAAGAACGATAACTCTAAGTTCTTGCCTAATGCAGCTGAATCCACGCGGGCGACAACGGCTATTACAAAATTTGCTGATAACACCGCCAACAATCAATTCCCGACTTTGGTTCTTTTCATTGGGCATGCTGATGCAGCAAAGGTTGCTTCCGCCAATCTCTTTATGCAGGGTCTGGCCAACAAGAATTTGGTGGATGCAAAGGGCAATCTGATCACTGACAAAGCAGGCAAAGAAGTTTCGATTCAAATATCTAAATACTTAGCACCAGGTGCCCAAGTATTTGCATTTCCATCTGTAAAGAACGATGCAATTCTTGCGAACATTCCCTTGAACGCCACAACAGCCGGGGAACAATTGCCAAATGCAAAACCTGTACTTCCCGCAATAATCCAAACGATTCGCTATTACTCACAGCAATATGCATCTGCAAATGGATTTGTTACTCATACGACTGGACTCGGTGGACTCTTTGCCGATCTATTTGATGCGTTCGGTGGAATTGATACCAACTTACTTGCCACAACCGGACTTGTTGTTGCACTTATTTTAATTATTGTTTATCGCTCCCCAATTTTGTGGATTCTGCCCTTGTTCTCTGCGCTGATTGCACTATCTTTGGCTGGCGGGGTTATTTACGAACTTGCAAAACATAATGTGATTACTTTGGATGGTCAGTCACAGGGCATCTTGTCGGTGTTAGTGCTAGGCGCTGCAACCGATTATGCCTTGTTGTTAATCGCCAGATATCGAGAAGAATTACATATTCACGAATCCAGGTTTGACGCCATGAAAGTTGCTTGGCGCGGAGTTGTAGAACCGATTGTTGCTTCTGGTTCGACCGTTGCTTTAGGACTACTTGTTTTATTACTGAGCCAATTAACCAATAATCGTGGTCTTGGGCCTGTTGGAGCAATCGGAATTGTCTGTTCGATGTTCACTATTTTGACCTTTTTACCAGCGCTACTTGTGCTCTTTGGCCGTTGGATTTTCTGGCCAAAGCGCCCCAAATTCGATACCGAAGATGAAAAATTATCTGGTGTCTGGGCAAAGGTAGCAAAATCAACCGAGCGCAATCCACGAAAATATTGGTCTGTAGCCGTTGTCGTTTTGATTATATTGGCAGCTTTCTCAACAACTTTGCATGCTAACGGATTATCAACGTCGCAATCTTTTACAGCGCGCACGGATTCGGTTATTGGCCAAGAGCAATTGACTAAGTATTTCCCTGGTGGCCAGGGGCAACCAACTCAGATTATTGTGGACTCCAGCAAGGCGGCAGATGTAACGTCAGCGCTTACTTCTTTTAGTGGAGTCAGCCAGGTTGTCCCACAAACGATCTCACCTATTGTTCCTGGGCAACCAATACCAGCGACAAAAATTGTCAATGGTAAAGAATTACTTAACGTCACCTTGGCATTTTCACCGGATTCGGACGCCGCAACAAAGTTGATTGCTCCAATGCGTTCATTGGTTCATAAAATCGACGCAACATCATTAGTGGGAGGAACTTCCGCGGTCTATTACGATACGCATGTAGCAACTGTGCATGATCAGAAAGTAATCATCCCAGTAATTCTGCTCTTGATTGCAATTATTCTGGCGCTACTTCTTCGTTCAATTCTCGCCTCACTTTTGTTATTAGTGACTGTTGTTATTTCTTACTTTGCGACACTTGGCGCATGTTCGATCGCGTTCCACCACTTGTTCCATTTCTCTGGCGAAGATAGTTCGTTCCCATTGTTTGCCTTTGTATTCTTGGTGGCATTGGGAATCGATTACAACATCTTCTTGATGACCCGCGTGCGGGAAGAGACAATCAAGAGCGGAACTCGAGCAGGGATGACAAAAGGCGTCACTGTTACTGGCGGTGTGATTACTTCAGCTGGAATCGTGCTGGCTGCGACATTCGCGGTACTTGGCGTTTTACCGCTGGTTTTCCTTGCAGAACTTGGGTTTGCAGTCGGATTCGGAGTCCTGCTCGACACCCTTTTAGTTCGTTCTATCTTGGTCCCAGCGTTGGTCCACAGCATTGGCCCAAAGGTCTGGTGGCCTTCTAAACTGCAGCATGATTAAGTATTCGGCAGAAGTAGCCGCAGCTAAAGCGGCTGGCAAGC
Organism: uncultured Actinomycetes bacterium; assembly: GCA_903838295.1. Lineage (GTDB taxonomy): Bacteria > Actinomycetota > Actinomycetes > Nanopelagicales > Nanopelagicaceae > PALSA-747. The sequence continues at coordinate 8,536 of CAILXX010000020.1, read as the reverse complement.
CAATTGTTGCACTTGAATCCACAATTATCAGCCATGGTCTGCCCCGGCCTCGCAATTTAGAAGTTGCTCGTGAAGTCGAGCAGATTGTCCGTGATGCAGGTGCTGTACCAGCAACAATAGCTCTGATCGATGGCGTTATTCATGTTGGGTTAGAGAGCAACGAACTCGATCGAATCGCCAATGATGACGATGTTGTCAAAGCATCTACCCGTGACTTGGCAATCGTAGAAGCCACTAAACAATCTGCAGCCACCACAGTTGCTGCTACTGCCCATATCGCCCACCTTGCGGACATTGACGTCTTTGCCACTGGTGGACTTGGCGGAGTACATCGCGGACATTCTTACGATGAATCCGCCGACTTAATCGCTTTAGCAGAGACCCCAATTATCATCGTCTGTGCCGGCGTTAAATCTATTTTGGATGTCCCGGGGACATTAGAGCGCTTAGAAACTTTTGCCGTACCAGTACTGGGTTATCAAACAAATAAGTTCCCTGGTTTTTATCTGACGGATTCTGGCTACGAAATCGAGCACCGCGTGGAAAGTCCCGAACAAATTGCAGCGATTTGGCACAATCGTTTTGATTTAAAGACGAGTGATAAAGCGATTGTTATCGCCAATCCCGTAGTGAATCAAATGGATCTGGCGCTACACGAGAAAATTCTTGATTCTGGACTCAAAGAATCGGCATCACAGCATGTCACGGGTAAAGCCGTCACGCCATTTTTGTTGGAGTATTTTCATACCCAGAGCAAAGGTGAATCGCTACGAGTCAATATCGACATCATTAAATCAAATGCATTGTTGGCCGCCCGTATAGCAATTGCCCTTCGATAAACCTTCAAAAAATGGCTCGCGTTCTCTGCCTTGGCGACATCATGTTGGATGTTACTGGCGTAATTGGTGCTGCAATCAAAGAAGGGGTTGAAACCCGCGCCAGTATTTCGACGCATGGTGGCGGAGCAGCTGCAAATGTTGCCTCTTGGTTGGCAGTAAATGGCACTCCCTCATATCTAATTGCCCGGGTAGGCGATGATGCTGCCGGACAAGTGGTGCTCTCAGAACTCGATTCATACGGAGTACAACACGGCAATCATGTGATTTCTGGAGAAAAAACCGGCGTAGTAATTGTTCTGGTTGATGCGCTGGGTGAGAGAACGATGTTTCCAGATTCGGGTGCCAACTCTGGCTTAAGCAAAGAAGATCTGCCGCCATTAGATGGTTTTACGGCGGTGTATGTATCTGGTTACCCATTAGTGAATCCAAAATCCCGAGAAGGGGTTCTAGAAATAATGAAGTTGGTCCATGCAAAAGGACTTCCAATCGTTTTTGATCCTTCGACCGTTGGAGTATTGATGGAAGTTGGTTTGAAGCAGGTGCGCGAATGGATGACTCTGGTAGATGTAATTATTTTGAATGAAGAAGAAGCTCAGTTTATTTCTGGCCTAAGCAATCCAATTGATGCAGTAGCTGATTTATTATCACTAGCGCCAACCGCTGTCATCAAGCGTGGGTCCAGCGGCGCCCTTGGACAGAGTCGTGGCTCACCACTTGTACAGGTGCAAGCAGAATTCTCACGAGTGGTGGATACAACTGGTGCCGGTGATGCATTTGCTGCTGGCTTTATACAAGTATGGGGCGGTGGTGGCGATCTGTCGGATGCATTGGCAAACGGTGCACGACTCGGTGCTAAATGTGTTGCCGCAATAGGTTCGAGACCGATTCTTTAGAACATGCAAATAGCCCAAGAGAATTCTCTCGGGGCGCAGGATGATTGAAATTTCAATTAAATTTAGGTGTGTTCCCGCTAAATAGTGTCAATTACCAGTTGGTCTAGAGTAGGGGCATGAAAAACCTCAACAATTTTATTGGTGGCGTCTCTGCTCCTTCAAAGTCAGGTCAGACTTCAGAAATTATTAATCCAAGTACCGCCACGGCATATGCGACTGCGCAAGTATCCAATGCTGCAGACGTTGATCACGCGATGGATGTTGCTGCCAAGGCATTCGAACAATGGCGCGACACGACACCGGCGGAACGTCAACGCGCATTACTTCGGATTGCCGATGCATTCGAATCTCGCGCCGAGGAATTCGTGGCGATCGAATCAGAAAATACCGGCAAGCCTCTTACCTTGATGGCTTCAGAAGAAATGCCACCAACTTGTGACCAGATCCGTTTCTTTGCTGGCGCTGCTCGTAATCTTGAAGGCAAGTCAGCTGCCGAATATGTGCACGGTATGACCTCTTTTATTCGCCGCGAACCAATTGGTGTCTGCGCCCAAGTAACACCGTGGAACTACCCGATGATGATGGCCGTCTGGAAATGGGCACCAGCAATTGCTGCGGGTAATACTGTAGTTTTAAAACCATCTGACACAACTCCGGCGTCAACAGTATTTATGGCAGAACTTATGTCCGAATTTTTGCCAGCAGGTGTGTTCAATGTAATCACAGGTGATCGCGATACCGGACGTGCGCTAGTCGAGCACAAAACGCCAGCAATGGTTTCGATCACCGGATCTGTCCGAGCAGGCATGGAAGTTGCAAAGTCGGCTGCAAATGATCTTAAGCGCGTCCATTTAGAACTTGGTGGCAAGGCCCCTGTCGTCGTCTTTGCCGATGCAGATCTTGCTGCAGCAGCAGAAGCTATTGCGATCGCCGGTTATTTCAATGCAGGCCAAGATTGCACCGCTGCAACACGTGTACTTGTGGAGGAAAAGGTGTACGACCAGTTCGTTTCGCTACTGGCAGACCAAGCTACTAATCAGATTAAGACCGGCGCACCAACAGAAGATGTCTTCTTTGGCCCAGTCAACAACGCTAATCAATTAGCCCGCGTGAAAGGCATGGTAGAGCGCACCCCGGACCACGCAAAGATAGTTGCTGGTGGTTCTGCAGTAGACCGTGCTGGTTATTTCTTCAATCCCACAGTCATTGCCGGTTTGAAGCAAGACGACGAGATGATCCAGAACGAAATCTTTGGCCCAGTCATTACTATTCAAAAATTTAGTGATGAAGCGCAGGCAGTCAAATATGCCAATGGAGTTAGTTATGGTCTGGCATCCAGTGTCTGGACAATTAATCACGGTCGCGCAATGCGTATGGCCAAAGCTTTTGATTTTGGTTGCGTCTGGATTAATACACACATCCCGATGGTTTCAGAGATGCCCCATGGTGGTTTCAAACATTCTGGATACGGTAAAGATCTTTCGGCATATGGCTTTGAAGATTACACACGTATCAAGCATGTGATGACCAACTTAAACGCTTAAGAAATCACAACCCGGTATGTGGCAAGAGTTGGATCGGTTGCGTATGCAATGCGGACCCCACCGGCTTTGGATGTGGCAAGCCCACTGACAATTTGTTGAGTCAGGATTTCTCCTGGTGCCACAACAGCTACTCCTGGTGGATATGGCGCTATTAAATCTGCGCTGATTCGTCCGACCGCTTTATCGGCGGCAATCATTTCTGTCTCTGCAAAGTAAGCAGCGCGCATACTGGTACCGACAGTGGGAACAACCGACCAACTTAAAGCAGTCGCAGATGCACGCGGATCACCTTGCAATGATTTAAGAATCGGAATCACGATGTCAGCGAGTCGCGCAAAATCTGATGCATCATCGGCCAGGGTTGCCAAGAAGACCAATGTGTCGTTATCTGCCATTTCTACGCGTACGCCGCGCTCGATAAGTGCGTTTTCAATCGCAACCCCGCTGGTGCCCAAGGCGTTGGCCCGCAGAACAATTTTGCTCGGATCAAATCGCCCGGTCGGGAAATCTTCGACATTTAAAAATACTGGTAATTCAAATTCTGCTTGTACTTGTGCTTTAAAACCGCCGACATTTGCCAGCAATGCACCAAGTAATTCTTCACCGCGATACTGCAATAGCGCTCGGCAGCCATCGATCGATGCCAACGGCGCACCTGCAGGGGATGTTGTGTGAGTCGTTTCAAAGCTCTGTTCGATTCGCGCCAAGTTGAGATATTTTCCTTGCGCCAATAGCAACGCCGACGCGCTATAACCAGGCAGCGCTTTGTGTGTACTTGTGATCAACGCATCGGCGCCAAGTTGCAGACAATGCTTTGGCAGATCGTTATGAAAACCAAAGTGTCCACCCCATGCCGCATCGATGATGACGGGTACAGATTGTTTGTGCGCAGCTTGGATCAAAGGCGCCAAGTCAGACATCGTTCCCAAATATCCGGGTTCTGTTAACAAGACCGCGATCGGATTTTCTTGTAATGCACGTTGTAATTCTGATAATCCAATCCCCATAGGAAAACCGGTCACAGGATCAATTTCTGGCGCCATCCATATCGGCTCTAAATCCGCCAAGACAAGTGCGCTTAAAATCGATCGGTGTGCGGTGCGGGTGATAGCAACTTTGTCGCCAGGTTTGCCCAGTGCCAGAACAATCCCTTGATTGGCGTGCGTTGAACCACCTGTAGAAAATCGCGCATAATCAGCGCCCCAGAGTTGCGCCGCCAGTTTCTCAGCCTGCTTCAAAACTCCGTGACTTAATTTGATCTCGTCGAGTCCACCGTAGAGAGGCGTATCACTATCTACCAGGGTTCCCAATCCCGCATCGAGCTTGTGGGCCTTCTGCTTGTGGCCAGGAATTGTGAACGGCAGACGAACGCTTTCAAAATAAGAGAGATATGCGTCAAGCAACGGCGCTTGTTCTCTTAGAGGTTGGTGAGCGTTCACCAACAAAGAGTAACCCTTGGGCTGGCATCACATAAATCTGGCTCTACAATTTATCCATGACAACCCTCACCAATCTCGAGCAAGTTCGCCGCGTGGTCACTGCTATTCCAGGACCAAAGTCTGTCGCTGCGATTCAACGTCGCGCAGAAGCTGTCTCTGGTGGGCTAGGTCTTACATTCCCAGTAGTGATCGAACGCGCGAGTGATGCGATCATGTTGGACCTTGATGGCAATCAGATCATTGATATGGGTTCTGGCATTGGTGTTGTAAATGTTGGAAACAGCAGTTCTAAGGTTGTCGAAAGAGTAATCGAGCAAGTACAGGCTTTTACACATACCTGTTTCACTGTTGCGCCATATTTAAACTACATCGAAGTCTGTGAAGCACTCAATCGTCTGGCTCCCGGTACACATAAGAAAAAGTCAATGCTCGCAAATTCTGGCGCAGAAGCAGTAGAGAACGCTGTGAAGATTGCGCGTCATTACACAAAGCGTCAAGCAATTGTAGTTTTTGAACATGCGTATCACGGCCGCACGAATCTAACGATGGCTCTTAATGCAAAAAACATGCCATACAAAGATGGCTTCGGTCCATTTGCGCCAGAAATTTATCGCGTTCCAATGCCTTACGAATATCGCTGGCTTGGACCAAAGGAAACCATCACTGAAGATGCAATAGAGATGATCACTCACAAAATTGAGAAAGAGATCGGCGCTAATAATGTCGCCGCAATCTTGATCGAACCTATTCAAGGTGAAGGTGGATTTATTGTTCCACCGCTAGGCTTCTTGCCAGCACTTTCTAAATATTGCACCGATAACGGCATTGTCTTTATGGCGGATGAAGTTCAATCTGGTTTTGCGCGGACCGGCAACATGTTCGCGATCGAATCAGAAGGAGTAATCCCAGATATTCTTATTACGGCCAAAGCACTTGGTGGTGGATTGCCAATCGCTGGTGTCACAGGTCGCGCAGAGATCATGGATTCAAGTCACGTCTCTGGACTCGGCGGAACATTCGGCGGTAACCCGGTGTCATGCGCGGCTGCACTTGGTGCACTTGAGACGATCGAATCAGAAGATTTGATCGGCCGTGCTCGGCATATTGGTGATGTCTTGGGCAATGGATTACTTGCACTCGCGGCCAAATATCCAGTGATCGGCGAAGTCCGTGGTCGTGGCGCAATGCTAGCTATCGAATTAATCAAGCCGGGCACTATCGAACCTAATTCAGACGCGATGTCGAAAGTCCTTAAGTACTGCATGGCAAACGGAGTATTCATTTTGTCTGCTGGTACTTATAACAACGTGATTCGCTTCTTGCCACCGCTTGTTATTACCGATGATCTGTTGATGGATACATTGACCGTTCTAGATGAGGCCTTCGCAACACTGTAATCAACTGCATTTCGGTGAAAATCAAGTACCGAAGTTTTGGAATTTTAAAGAAGCCCTACTGACTTTGCTTTGCGCGCCGCTTCTTGACGATCGCTGACAGAAAGCAATTCATAGATGCGCATAGTTTCGTGCCGAATCGTTGATACCGAAAAACCTAAATCAATTGCAATCTGGTGATTTGTGCGACCAGTTGACATCGCCTGAAGAATTTTCAATTGGCGAACCGTGAATGCACCAACATGATTCGCAACCGGGGTTTCATTCGAAGAGTCAGGGTTAAAAGTAGGGTGGATAAAGAAGAAGAGTGCTAGTGGCTTCACGATGTGTGTAAGCACTGCTTCTAGTTCTTCGGTTCGTGCCTTTGAAAGCGGTTCATGGAAGTGCATCACCAAAGCACCTGTTGTGACCCCGCGGATCTTTAATAGCGCGGCGGCAGTTGTGCGATCTGGATTGGTTCCAAAAAAATCACCGTTAATTTTTACATCCCGAATACTGTCCGTACGTTTGCGCCAGACTTCTGATTTCTCTTCCGAATGCGTTGTCGATGGGGCCCAACCATAATCACCCAGGAAATGGAGGGTGTCATCACTGCTCACGCTAGTTATTCGAATTTTTGTGGCACTAAAGGGGAGTAGGTAATCCAAAGCCAGCGCTCTAGCGACTTCATCACCCGTGGGATTGCTTGTGAGAAGCTCTAGGATTTGATCGGTTTGGTCGCTGTGATTAGTTGCGCTCATGACACCTCATTCATTTATATTCACTCGTTATTCATTAGTGCTTTTTTGACCCATTTATTTTTGACTAATTCATTCTCGAGATATCTCTTAGATTTTGAGTCTAGAGGGATAACCCCCCCTGACTGGGTATGACTGGGTGATTGACCATTTATTTATTTCTCTCGACTAATTCTCAGCAAATCCCCTGCTTTTTAGGGCATGATCGTTTCTATTGAAGACACCCTGGGATACTGGGGCCAAACTCCAAAAGTCCCAAAGATTCTGGAAATTTTTTGGACTAGGGGACAACATTTGGGGTTCTTAGGTGTCTTTACTAGTAGAAGGTACTTTTCTTGAAAGAAACCAGGACGCTGGGATCTGGAAGTACCAACAAACGGAGTAATTACAATGGCATTTCGCAAGATTGCGAAGACAGAGGAAGCGGCGCTTATTCAAGCCGTCTCCGACTGGACTATTGCCGACCTCTCCGCTTTATACGCTGAACAACGCTCATCCCTGACAGCCCAGGCCCGCCGGATCCTCCGTTCCGACGCTGATGCTTCAGAGATCGTTCAGGAAGCCTTCCTCAAGTTCATCCTCGCAGCCCCAGAGCTAGATTCACGGGATCGCGCATTGGCTTACCTTCGCACCACCGTCAACAATCTCTGCCTCAACCAGATCCGTGCAACAGGATCCCGCCCTAATTTGGTCGCGATTGACTCAGATGCAACCCAAGAACGTCTGGACGAGATCGCCGCAGAAGCACATATTCCTTTTGATACAACTTTGGCCGCAGCAGAAGATGCTTCGATCATCCGTGAAGCACTTTCTCGTTTGTCCCAAGACCAGCGCACTGCACTGGTTATGTGGGAGATGGAAGGCCGCACCACAGAAGAGATCGCCGCTGCAATCGGTACAACCCCCGCAAACGTCCGCCACGTTGTTGCACGTTCTCGTGCATCTCTGGTCCGCGTTTTGGCAGAGTGGGTTATCGACGAGAACACTGGCGCAACCGCTTTGGACGCTCTCTCCTCTTCTTATAAGAAGGCAGCAGAACTTGCGAAGAAATCTTCGAAGGTTGCCCTCTCCTTGGTACTGCTCATCGCGGCATTCCTTGGATTCAATACCTTCAATGGCAAGACCCCAGCGATCGTCTCATCGACAACTGCGGCTGCCCCACAGACCTCTACATCTTCCACCCCAAGCACGGCTCCATCAGCTGCCGCCTCACAGGCACCAGTTGTCTCGAAGTTGGACAATTTGGCTCCAACAGTTGATGCAAAGATCGCTGCTATCACCTACGCCGGCCTTGGCGCCGACGGGGTCCCAACCGGGTTCACGGTCACTGATATGAGTGGCAACTCCGGTACAACCATCATTGGCAAGCCCGCCCCCGTGATCACCGATAACGGAATCACCCTGACGGCGCCTGTCATGTCCTATGACCCTAAAGCGGTAAATGTCCTGATTAATCAGGTCATCAACGTGGACGGATCTGGGACGACTTACACCCCAACGCCATCGATTTCGATGAACGGGGGCTGGGTTGAGCTCAATGTCACGGCTACAAGCACGGATATTCAGCGTCTTTCCAACGGAAACTATCTCGTTTCCAGCATTATGGTCACGGATTCTCCGGTAGCGGCAGGTACAATTATGCCTGTAAGCCAGGGTGTGGACGTCTCGTCCATCCCTACTTCTATCTCTG
>CAILXX010000019.1 GCA_903838295.1 uncultured Actinomycetes bacterium | reverse complement strand
TAGCAGGTGCACATGCGATGGACTTGCATTTTAAGAATTCACCTCTAGAAGAAAATCTACCTGTCATCATGGCCTTGACCCTGCTCTATCAACAGGAAAAGAATAAGGTCAAGGCGTACGCTGCTATTCCTTATGCAGATGCTTTGGATTGGTTTCCGAAATGGTTGCAACAACTCGATATGGAAAGCAATGGCAAGAGCGTAGATCGGGATGGTAAGCCGGTAAAGCACTCTTCTCCAATTGTCTTTGGCAGCGCCGGCAGTAATGCTCAGCATTCTTACTTCCAACTCCTGCATCAAGGTACAGAAATCATCCCCATTGACTTCATTGCTGTGCGTGAACCCATGAGTGATCGCCCAGAGGCTGTTGCGCATCACCGCATCTTGCTATCGAACTGCTTAGCTCAAGCTCAAGCACTAGCCAATGGGAAAGATGATGCTAACCCTAACAATGTTTACCCAGGCAAGCGCCCAAGCAATCTCCTACTCCTGCCAGAGCTCAATGCGTTTTACCTAGGCACCCTTCTTGCCCTTTATGAAAATCGCGCCGCTACTCTCGGTGCGCTCTGGAATATTAATAGTTTTGATCAGCCTGGCGTTGAGTACGGCAAAGTTCTAGCCAAACCAATTGAACAAGCCTTAGCCAGCAACCAAGCTGACATTGCCGCCAGCGACAATATTGATGCGGTAACTGCTGCCAGAATCAACTTCTTAAACACAAAGAATTAATTAATAAACCCCCCAAGCATTTTTCCTGAAGGATTTGTAATGCAATTGTCTCCATCGATTTTTAAGGCTTACGATATCCGCGGCATTATTGATGAGACTTTAGATCCCTCAATCGCCAAACTGATCGGTCAAGCTTTTGGCACTGAAATGCGTGAACTGGGTGAGACCGACATCGTGATTGGTCGTGACGGACGCTTATCTGGCCCTAGCCTGATTGAGGCACTGACTGAAGGTTTACTCTCTACCGGCATTAACGTCATTGATTTGGGGATGGTGGCAACACCGATGGTTTACTTTGCTGCCAACCACACGATTGATGGCAAGACCCCTCAGTCTGGGATCATGATTACCGGTAGCCATAACCCGCCTAATTACAACGGCTTCAAGATGGTCTTGGGTACCGCTGCTATTTATGGAGAGCAGATTCAAGATCTGCGCAAACGCATCGAAGCCAAGAAATTTGTCACGGGCCAAGGCACGCGCAGCACTTTCGATATTTTTCCGATGTACCTCAAGTACATCGTTGGCGATATCAAGCTCGCTCGCCCGATGAAAATAGCAGTCGATTGCGGCAATGGTGTTGGTGGTGCATTTGCCGGTAAGTTATTTAGGGCCTTAGGCTGTGAAGTCCAGGAGTTGTTCTGTGAAGTCGATGGTCATTTTCCGAATCACCATCCAGACCCAGCCCATATTGAGAACTTACAAGATCTCATTAAGAACCTACAGACTACCGATAATGAATTAGGTCTCGCCTTTGATGGTGATGCCGATCGTTTGGGTGTTGTCACTAAGGATGGTCAAGTGATTTTCCCGGACCGTCAGATGATGCTCTTTG
>CAILXX010000018.1 GCA_903838295.1 uncultured Actinomycetes bacterium | reverse complement strand
TATCCTTTAACCGTTTCGACCAGATTTGGAATTAGATCTGAACGACGTTTGAGCTGCACTTCGATCTGCGCCCAAGCTTCGTCAACCGAAATATTTGCACGGACTAATCGGTTGCGCGAAATAACTGCCAGTAAAGCAATCTCAACAAGAACTGCAAGAATCAAAAGAACCTTCGACATGTGCTGCTCCTAATTATTGAATTATTAAATTATTGAATTATTGAATTGTGCTTTGGTGGAAATTTAACCACGACTTGCTCGGCGTAGGACCGCGCTGCCCTTGGTACCTAGAACCGTACAGTGCTGAACCGTAAGGATGTTCAGCGGGAGATGAGAGTTTGATGAGACAAAGCTGACCAATCTTCATTCCTGGAAATAATTTTACAGGGAGGTTTGCGACGTTAGAAAGTTCGAGCGTGATGTGACCAGAAAAGCCAGGATCAATAAAACCAGCGGTGGAGTGGGTGAGCAGACCCAAGCGACCTAAGGATGACTTTCCTTCCAAACGACCAGCTATGTCATCTGGAAGAGTGATGACTTCATAGGTGCTTGCCAATACAAACTCTCCGGGATGCAAGATGAAGTGTTCATCTTGGTTGACAGCTACTTCACGAGTGAGTTCTGGTTGTTCGATAGATGGATCAATCACCGAATATTTGTGATTTTCAAAGACGCGGAAAAAACGATCTAATCGAACATCAACACTTGATGGTTGAATCATCCCTTCAGAGAAGGGTTCGACTTTTACACGTCCAGCAGAAACTTCAGAGGCGATATCGCGGTCACTTAGTAGCACGGTCAAAACCCTATCAGCAGAGGGTGGAACGTTCGGAACCACAGGGACGATAGGTTTCTCCAATGACCACCAGGCGCGCTTACTTTGCACTTTTCATGGGGGCGGTCTTATTTTCTTTCAATGGTGTCGTCGCAAAATGGGTCATGGAAGCAGGAATGAGCCCATGGCGATTGACCGAAATCCGCTGTACCGGCTCGGTCGCCTTTTTACTTATTTACCTAGCGAGCAAGGGGAGAATGGCGACCCTCAAGCCGGCAAAGGGAGAGATCCGATCTCTCATCATTTTTGGAGTAATTGGAATTGCCGCGGTTCAATCCTTTTACTTCTTCTCGATTCTTAAATTGCATGTGTCGATCGCTTTAATTATCGAATTTACCGCGCCAATCTGGATTGTTATCTACCTACGTTTCTTTAAAAAAGTGCAGATTTCCCCAACGATGTGGTGGGGATTGATTGCAGCATTCGTTGGATTAGTGATGGTCGGTGAGGTCTGGAACGGTCTGACTCTTAACGGAATGGGCGTCATCTCTGCATTTTTTGATGCACTAAGTCTCGCAACCTATTTTTTACTAGGCCGCACGATCGGAAAAAAACGAGCTATCGATTCCACATTGACATGGGGTTTTGGAGTATGCGCAATCGTTTATGCGGTTGCCATGCCGTGGTGGTCTTTCCCATTTCATGTTCTGACTAAATCGGTTGAACTTCATGGGCGATATGCAGGCCATCATTTGCCTGGATGGTTGCTGGTGGCCTCTGTAGTCCTCTTTGGAACCGTTCTTCCTTATATATGCGTAGTGACTGGGTTGAACGCTCTATCAGCCCAGGTCGCAAGCATTATCGGAATGCTTGAGCCTGTCTTTGCCGGAGTCTTTGGCTGGGTCCTTCTCCGTGAAACATTTAATACAATTCAGTTAATCGGCGCAGCAATTGTGCTGGTTGGTATTTTTATAGCGAACGAGAAGATCCCTGAAGGAGGAGTCGATGGATAGATTCGATGATCTACTCACTGCGAATAAGTATTTCGCCAGTGTCTTCACCTCAGAGGACCTGACAGGTACTGCCGTAAAAGGATTAGCGATAGTCACCTGCATGGATTCTCGAATTGATCCGCTGCGAATCGTCGGCATGAACCCTGGTGATGCAAAGATTTTACGTAATGCTGGTGCACGAGTTACTGATGACGTACTTCGTACCTTGGTGCTCGCCACACACCTGTTAGGTGTTAATCGTGTTCTAGTCATGCCTCATACCGATTGTAGAATGGCCAGCACCGATGAAGCAGGAATTCACGCAGCAATCTCTGCCAAGAGCGGGGTCGATACACGCAGCCTTGATTTCCAAACTACGGCGGATCAAGTTGGTTCGCTACTTAAAGATGTTACAAAGATTGAAAGTTATCCATTGCTTCACAATGAAGTTCGGGTGATGGGTGCGATCTACGATGTAAAAAGTGGCGCATTAACGCCAATTAATCCTTAACAAAACTTTCGCCACCGCCAAATGATGGCGCAATATCCGCAAAGCGTGCGAAGTGAAGTTGTGCTGCAACGGTGATAGTTCGCGTTGGTCCATTACGGTGCTTCGCGACGATTAGATCAGCTTCGCCAGAGCGATTTTGGTTGTCATATAAATCATCACGATGTAACAAAATAACCATATCAGCATCTTGTTCAATCGAACCAGATTCACGAAGGTCAGAGAGCATGGGCTTCTTATCAGAACGTTGTTCTGGAGAACGATTGAGCTGTGAGATGGCGATGATCGGAACGTTTAGCTCTTTCGCGAGGAGCTTGAGATTTCTGGAAAATTCAGAAACTTCTTGTTGACGGCTCTCTACTTTTTTTCCAGAGGTCATCAACTGTAAATAGTCGATAACAATCAATTTGAGATTGTGACGCTGCTTCAAACGGCGGGCTTTGGAACGAATCTCCATCAAGGAGAGATTTGGCGAATCATCGATAAAGAGCGGTGCCTGTGAAATTTCTCCCATTCGCTTTGCAAGACGTCCCCACTCATCATCAGAGAGTGAACCAGAGCGAATATTGTTTAATCCGACTCGAGCTTCGGCAGAGAGCATACGCATGGTGATTTCAGAACGACTCATTTCAAGAGAGAAGATAACGGAGGTATCACCGTTATGAATCGAAGCATGACGTGCGATATCAAGTCCCAAAGTAGATTTACCAACCGCTGGCCGCGCAGCAAGGACGATCATATTTCCCGGATGGAATCCATTTGTGAGTGCATCAAGATCTTTGAATCCACTCTTAATACCTTCATCCGCAACACCAGAAGATATAGCTTCGATTTCATCTAATGCTGCTGGAAGTAATTCACTGAGCTGAATGTAATCTTCTGACATCCGTGATTCGGTAACTTGGTATACCTCTGCTTGTGCGGCATCGACAGCGTCATCAACGTCGCCCTCTTCCGAATAACCAAGTTGCACAATCTTTGTTCCGGCTTCAACGAGGCGGCGAAGGATTGCGCGATCACGAACGATACGTGCATAGTAATTAGCATTAGCAGCGGTAGGGACCGAGGAGATCAATGTGTGGAGATATGGGGCGCCACCAGCTCGCGCGATATCACCACGTTTTGTTAATTCAGCCGCAACTGTTACTGGATCGGCAGGATCACCACGGCCATAAAGATCAAGGATTGCATCATAAATTAATTCGTGTGCGGGGCGATAGAAATCTCGCTCCCTAATAATTTCTACGACATCTGCGATTGCATCTTTAGAGAGAAGCATGCCGCCAAGAACAGATTGTTCTGCAATTAAATCTTGTGGAGGTGTACGCTCGAATTCCACGGCCCTAGCAACGGAGTTGTTGCCACGACTAGGGAGTTCGGCGATGCTCATGAGTGAATCTTCTTACCTGCCACTGACATTCCCTATTAAGCCTCTCCTTACTTGTGAAGAGTATGTGGAGAAGCATGGGGAAACTGGTGGATAACCCCTTAGTGACTGTGGATGAATTGTGGGTAAGTCGCTCAGAATGGCAAGAAAAATCCCCAACCACGCTCAATTTCTTGAGAGGGGTTGGGGATAAAGATTCTTTTCTTTATCTCGAATCGTGAGATTTTTAAGCTGCAACCACCTGAACTGCGATGTTTGCGACTACAGAAGTGTGCAGAGTGACCTTTGCGGCGTAACTTCCAAGCTTCTTCATAGCCGGAGCCTTCAGACGGTGGCGATCGATATCGACACCTGTTGTGCTTTTAATAGCAGCAACAAGATCTTTATCTGTAACCGAACCGAAAAGGGAGCCAGTTGATCCGACCTTGGCTTTAACAACAATTGCGGCCTTCTCTAGAGATGCCTTGATCTCACGGGCGTGATCCAAATCGCGAATCTCTCGAGCGCTACGCGCACGACGAATTCCTTCAATCTGCTTCTCTCCGCCTTCTGACCAAGCGATTGCATTGCCACGAGGCAACAAGAGATTACGTGCATAACCATCTTTAACGGTTACAACGTCTCCTGCTTGACCGAGGCCAGCTACTTCACGGGTAAGGATGAGTTTCATATCTGGGTCTCTCCTTATCGAGCTGTCGAGGTGTAAGGCAAGAGCGCCATTTCGCGGGAATTCTTGACCGCTGCGGCGATTGCGCGTTGATGTTGAGTGCAAGCACCTGTTACTCGGCGAGCGCGGATCTTGCCGCGATCAGAGATGAACTTGCGAAGAGTTGCGATGTCCTTGTAGTCGATATAGCTGACCTTCTGCTGACAGAAAGAACACGGCTTCTTCTTGAACTTCTTCAAAGCCGCAGCCGACATCTTTGGCGCGACCTTCTTTGGCTTTAAAGTCTTATTACTTCTTGCTCCCACTGTGGTGCTCCTTTATGAGGTGCCCTGTTATATATAACAGGAGTTGGATTGGTTGATTAATTATTAGAACGGAGGTTGATCATCCGAAGCTCCGGTTGCCCAGCCGCCACCTACAGGTGCTGCTGACCATGGATCTTCGGTAGACGCGGTATCCGCAGGTGTAGAGGTGAATCCGCCGGATGATGCACCACGAGTTGTCTTGGTGACCTTTGCGGTGGCGTTACGAAGTGATGGACCTACTTCATCAACCTCCACCTCAAATACCGTGCGTTTTTCGCCTTCTTTGGTTTCATAAGAGCGTTGCTTCAAACGACCAGAGACAATAACCCGCATTCCGCGAGTGAGAGATTCTGCAACGTTCTCTGCAGCTTGACGCCAGATTTGGCAATTAAGGAAGAGGCTATCGCCATCTTTCCATTCGTTAGTTGCCTTATCGAGATAACGCGGTGTTGAGGCAACGGTGAACTTAGCGACAGCAGCACCTGATGGTGTGAATCGAAGTTCTGGATCGTTGGTCAAATTACCGATCATTGTGATTGTTGTATCTCCAGCGGCCATGTTTTTACTCTCTTATTCGGGACGGACGACTTTGGTACGAAGCACTGCTTCGTTCAAGTTGAGTTGGCGATCTAGTTCTTTGATCGCTTCTGGACCACAGTGCAGATCTGCAACAGCGTAGATGCCTTCGGCCTTCTTATTTATTTCGAAGGTCATACGACGACGGCCCCAAATATCGAGCTTGTCGACGGTGCCACCACTGTCTTTGATGATCTTGAGATATGTCTCAAGACTCGGTGCGACTGTGCGTTCTTCTAATTCAGGATCGAGAATGACCATGATTTCATAATGACGCATGAGTTAACCCCACCTCCTCTGGACTAAAGCGGCCACGGTATTTCCGCGGCAGGAGGGTTACTACTCCTGCAAGGGAAAGAGCGGATGCTCTTGAACTTGAAGGAAGGCTAAGCCTAACTCTCTACCGCGGATAGGAGAAATTCGTCTCCTTGTGGGGCTGGAGCCCGTGTGGATATCGCGATCCGCAGCGCAAAATAGGCGCTCGCTGCGATTCTGACTAAACCGACCACGGCATACCAGGTCGCTGGCAGGCCAAAGTGAGTGCCGGTGAATTTCGCTAAGTACTCCCAGATAGCCAGGTGATACAAAAGTTCTGAACCCTGCCAAATCCAAAATGCGGATCTATCTTTCTGGTGCTGCAATGCAATTACGCCTAAAGGGGCTAGCCAAAGTACATACTGAGGTGAATAAACCTTGCCGACAATTGTAAAAATCATTACAAAAATAATTGCTATCTGGGCAAGTGTTGGGATCTCTTTTGAATGAAGAAAGAAATATGCAGCGACAATCATGCCGATCAAGAAGAGCAGAACTGTATAAATATTTATAGATGGAATAGTCCATCCTAAGATCCGAAGCGAATACCAGATCGAACCGTAGTCCGCCCCGCGTTCGCCATTAAGTTTAAAAAAGCGCCACCAGCCAGTTGGGGTGGAGATTGCAAAAGGAATATTTATCAAAATCCATAATCCGAGTGAAGTAATTACATATCTAATTGCCCCAGCAAAATCCCGGCGACGATAGAAAATAATTGCCATAGGTGCAAGCAAAACAATCGGGAAAAACTTAGTTGCAATGGAAACACCTAAGTAGATCGCACTCCAACCGAAGCGCTTCCGGTCGAAATAATAGATACTAGCAACAGCCGTGATTACTGCCCACATATCCCAATTAATGTATAAGGATGCAATGACCGCAGGTGTAACCGAGAACAGGTACCATTTTTTAGGATTAATTTTGGCAATGAATAGTGCAGTGCCAATAAAAAGCAGTGCTAACAGAAAAGCATTGATTAGAAAGTAGTATTGATATTCGTGACTTGAATGCGGTGTCAGCATCGAGGTTGCCCACATGACAACACCAGTAATAGGTGGGTACTCGACCGAATTGGTTGCACTCGTATATGGCCAAGAATGGTCAATAAGATTGCGTGCCCCATACAGAGCAGAAAGATCGCTATAGCAAACATGTGTGTAGGCATCTGGGGTTGCCCAATTGGTGTTATAGCAATGATCAGACTTTGCAAATGAAAATAGCGCTGCAAAAATGGTAAGTATTATTACTAATTTAGAGGTGAAATTAAGCTTCATACATTAAGGCTTTTTGATAATTGTCTTCTTGGGCGTGGCTACTGGGGTGGGGGTCACCGCTAGCGATGGATCCAGGGTCGGAACGGCAGTCTGCATTGGAACCGGATCAACCCCACCAATATTTGCTGGTGGTGGGAAATCAGCAATTGGTTCTTTGACTAAGGCTTCACGCGTATATAAATCCCAAATTTTCGCCGGGAACGATCCGCCGGTCACAGCGTTGAGACCACCAATGCCGTTAAGAGATTGTGTGGCATCGTCACGAAACAGGGCCACAGATGTTGCCATCTGAGGCGTGTAACCACTAAACCAAGCACTTGCATTGTCAGTAGTTGTGCCAGTTTTACCAGCACTTGGTCGACCCAAGTCTCTAACCGAACCAGACGCGGTTCCGTACTTAGTAACGGTTTGTAGCGCGGTAGAAAGATCCGCCATGACATCGGCTGCAAAGACCTGGCTTGCTTGTACTTGCGCCTGATAAAGAATTCCCTGGTTGCTACCCAATACTTCCGAAACAATGTATGGCTTTGCATAAATACCTTGTGCGGCAAAGGTGGAGTAGGCAGATGCAACGTCAATCACGTGCGGACTTGCAACTCCTAGTGTGACGGATGGGCCAGAAACCATTTGGACAGACGCTGGAATGCCAGCCCTGCGCGCAACATCGATAACTTTATCTGGTCCTACTTTTATTCCTAGTGGTACAAAAACTGTATTTACTGAGTTAGCGGTGGCATCCAATAAATTTACATTCGGGAATTGTTCGTTACCGTAATTAAAGACCGGATACGGTGCTTGTGAACCAGGATCATAAAATACTTGTGGCGACCTACCATCCCACACAGAGTGCAGAGATATTCCGGCTTCGAGCGCTGCAATAAGGGTAAATGGTTTGAACGAAGAACCTGCCTGAGTCGTTGCTTGTGTAGCGTTATTGAACTGACTCTTTAGATAATCTTGCCCGCCATACATCGCAAGGACTGCGCCGGTACCAGGCTGGATTGAAACCAAAGCCACACGCAGATTATTAAATGGCGCTTTAGGGGTTCGTTTAGCGACAGCGTCTACAGCAGCTTCCTGATCTCTCTTAACAAGTGTTGTTTTTACAATCAACCCACCCTGCATTAATTGATCTTGAGTGAAGCCAAGGCTTTGCAATTGATTTTCAATCCAAGAAATTACATAGCCTTTGGGTCCTGCTAGCGATCCAGAGGATACGCGGGGCAAAATAAATGGGAATTTCTGTTGCGCCTCCTGTGCTGGGGTTAGCCATTGCGCTTTAACCATTCCATCTAGAACATATTTCCAACGAGCTTGTAGTCGCGCTAAATAAGTAGGTCCATTTGCTGGATCGTAATAACCTGGAGCATTTAGAACACTAGCTAGTACCGCGGCCTGGGAGACAGAAAGTTGATGGACTGTCTTACCGAAGAAAACTTGAGCAGCCGTCTCTACGCCATAAGCACCTCGGCCAAACCAAATAGTATTTAAATAATTTTCTAGAATCAGATCTTTTGACTGTTGTTGTTCTAGCTTTACGGCAATAACAATCTCTTTTACTTTTCGTTGAATACTTCGTTGGGGCGTTAAGAATGCGGTCTTTGCATATTGTTGGGTAATTGTCGAACCGCCTTGCAGGGAGCCACCTCGAAGGTCATGCCACAGTGCACGTGCGATTCCTGAAGGACTAAAAGCATGTTCGTTATAAAAATTGCGATCTTCCGCAGCCAGGATCGCATGACGAACATTAATCGGGATGCCTGCTAACGGAACACTGATTCGATCTTCGGCGCCAACTCGACCAATAACAGAGCCGTCGGCGTATTCGATGACGGTTGCTTGGCTATTTACATATTGATTGGGGTCCGGAATTTTTACTGTGAAATAGGCATACGCGAATAAGTATGTAGCTAGGACAAATCCAGTACCAATTGTAAAAATAGCACCACGGATAAACCAGATTCGAAGGTTTTCACGTGATGAGTTTTCCACATGCAAAGGTTACCGCCCAGGGCTCTTAACCGCGGACGAAGTCGTCATCCTCCAGCGTGCGTACTTTGCGTGGTGGCTTGCGATATTTACCATCCCCTAATTTGAATGAATAAATAAGGTGGTGCCATCCGCATCCCCTGCAGACTTCCACCACATAAACTCGAAATTCACCAAATTCATCCTGCATCTCTTCGAGTTCGGCTACGGACTTAATGCGACCTGAGTATTGTCCGAGTTGATCACCAAATGCGTATCGGAGTTCGACCATCTCTTCTTTTCGGCAGACTGGGCACAGTCGTTCTACTGGTTCGCCATGATATTTAGCGGCGCTCTTTAAATACGGATCCGCGTTACACGCGTCAATCACAGAAGTTGTTCCCTTAAAAAGAGAGACCAATGTGGCACGACGTTTGAGGGAATAGTCAACGGCGTCCCTGCGACTCCACATAGTGTTCAACACAGAGGTAAGAATAATCCCTCGACAGTAACTACGCTTGCGTTATGAAGAAGATGGGGATCAGCACTAATTGGCCCTTTCATCCAGGTTCAAAATTACCGTGGTTGTTAAACATTAGATGGATCGGCCAGATTGGCGACGGAATTTTTCAATCTGCGTTGGCCTCATTTGTATTGTTCTCACCTGAACGTCAACCTAATGCCGTTAGCGCTGCCACCGCCTTTGCTGTCGTCTTATTACCTTATTCTTTAGTCGGACCATATGCCGGAGTCTTCCTAGATAGGTTTAGCCGGCAAAGAATTGTGCAGTTAGCAAATTTAGTTCGAGTTCTGGACTTGATCATCATCACTGTATTTATAAAATATGGCAGCACTGGTGTTGGGCTTACATTGCTCGTCTTAATTGCTTTTGGAATAAATCGTTTAATACTTGCTGGCCTTTCGGCGGGACTTCCGCTTATTGTCACCAAAGAAGAACTCATTTCTGCCAACGCCCTTGCCGTGACTGGCGGCAGTATTGGTGTAGTTATAGGTGGCGGTATCGGAATCGCAACTAAAAAAATATTCGATGCCCACGGCAAGAGCGATCTCTCTGACGCAAAGGTAATAGTTCTCGCCATGTTCTGTTATTTAGCTAGTGCTTTAATTGCTTCACGGTTGAGCCGCACGGTTATCGGACCGGCATCGCATGAAATAAATACCGAAAACCGCGGGGTTAAAGAGTTTCAGGAAGGCTTACGGATCTTAAAAGAACACCCTGATGCCCTTCGCGGCATTATCGCCACGGCTATCCAACGGGGTGGTTTAACAGCATTGGTGTTGATGGGTCTTTTGCTCGAACGGAATACTTACAACGCATCCAATAACCCCGATGCAGGACTCTCTAGTTTTGCGTATGCACTTGGCATTGCAGGTATTGGGATCGGTATCGGATCCTTTGTGACACCATTCTTTGTCACATATTTTGGACGCCATCGCTGGATTCGCATGATGATGGTTGCTCCTACTATCTTCCTTATCACTTTTAGTTTCGTACATAAAGAATGGTTATTAATCACAACAGCATTTTTTGTTGGAATGTGTGGCCAAGCTGTAAAAGTTACAAATGATGCACTCGTGCAGTCACAAATCGCAGATGAATTTAGGGGCCGAGTATTTGCTTTTTATGACATAGCTACAAACGGAGCAATAGTTATGGGCGCAGTCTTGGCAGCAATGATCCTGCCTACTAGTGGAATTTCTAAAGTTTTACCGTTAGCGACTTCGGTTTTGCATATCTTGACGGCTTTATTACTTCTTCGTCGATCCAAATTCTTTATCGCGCGCCCAATTCAATAACTCTTCTTTAGCTTTTTCTTCTCCTAGTGGCCCATGCTCCATCCGTAACTCCAACAAGAAGTCATAAGCTTGACCAACCATGTGCGAAGGCTTAATCCCCAGAATCTCCATAATTTGAGATCCATCTAAATCCGGTCGTATCAGATCCAACTCTTCCTGAGCTTTCAACGAAATAATTCGCTCCTCCAGGGAGTCGTACGTTGCTGCCAATTGGTCAGCTTTACGTTGATTACGCGTTGTGCAATCTGCACGAGTCAAGACATGTAAGTGCTCTAATAATTCGCCAGCATCGCGGATATACCTACGTACGGCAGAATCGGTCCATTCTCCGGTTCCATAACCATGAAAACGTAGATGCAGGAAGACAAGCTGGGAAACATCGTCGATAGTCTTCTTATCAAAACGAAGCTCCTTAAGGCGTTTAGAGGACATCTTCGCCCCGACAACTTCATGATGGTGGAAAGAAACACCGCCGCCCGGAATCAACTCTCTTGTACGCGGCTTACCAATATCGTGCAGTAGCGCAGCTAATCGAATCGTTAAATTAGGTCCGCCTAGTCGAACTTCCAATTTCATAGCCTGATCTAAGACCGTAAGTGTATGTTCATAAACATCTTTGTGATGATGGTGTTCGTCAATTTCTAGTTTGAGTTGAGGCAATTCTGGTAAAAAGATTTGCGCCAATCCGGTTTCAACTAAAAGAATTAGACCAAGACGAGGATTTTTTGACATCAACGTCTTAGTTAATTCATCACGGATACGCTCGGCAGAAATAATTGTGAGTCGCCCAGACATTTCATTTATCGCAGAAACTATTTCCGGGTCAACCGTGAATTCCAATTGACTCATAAAACGAGCAGCGCGCATCATTCGTAACGGATCATCAGAAAAACTTGATGTGGCACTACCTGGGGTGCGCAAGATCTTTTTTGCTAAATCAGAAACCCCATCAAAGAGATCAATAAAGACTGGAGCATCGCCAGTAAGTTCTAACGCCATTGCATTGATTGTAAAATCGCGCCTTGCAAGATCTCCTTCGATCGAATTACCAAAATCAACATCCGGATTACGTGATTCTGGATCATACGTTTCACTTCTATACGTAGTAACTTCGACGGTCGAGTCACCTTTCTTTGCAGCAACCGTGCCAAAGGCGGCACCGGTTTCCCATATTGCATCTCCCCATTTCTTCAAAATCTTTGCAGAGTCGTCGGGGTGTGCATCCGTCGTGAAATCAAGGTCGTTGCCTAAACGTCCAAGGATTGCATCGCGGACTGGGCCACCGACAAGTGCCAACTTAAAACCTGCGGCCTTATAGGCGGCGGCCAAGGTAGCAATGACGGGAGAACGTTCATCCAGAGCGGTCAACGCTAAATGCGCCGCCAGCTCTCGGGGCGCCATGGGATTCGTGCTCTCGGTACTCACAATACGCAAGGCTAGAGCAGTACCCTTCTCTTATGACCCCGGCACCTGGTGCGGGTGGCGATGCGAAACGGAAAAAACGTCGGAAACGGCGTCCTGCGGGCCCACACTCACCTACATCTACTTTAGTTTCGGCTCCAACCGAAACTACGCCTGCTGCTGTTAAAAAACCTCCCCTCAAGAAGCGTTCGGTCTACGCCAAGCGTGTGGATGAAGTGAGCGCTGGTGGATTAGTCATTGATGAAACCGGAACCAAAGGGCTCTTGATTGGCCGCAGGGACTTAAAAGATGCTACCCGCGAACGATTGTTGTGGTCACTTCCCAAAGGGCATATCGAAGCAGGAGAAACTCCCGAGCAAGCAGCGATAAGAGAGGTTGCGGAAGAAACCGGCATCCAAAGTGAGATAGCTCGAGAACTTGGAGTTATTGATTTTTGGTTCATGGCCGGTGGAAAACGCATTCACAAAACAGTTCACCATTATTTATTTCGCGAAGTTGGTGGAGTCCTGGCACCACAAGTCAGTGAAGTTGATGACGTTGGATGGTTCCCACTCGAAGAGATTATAAGTTTGTTGGCCTACCCAGATGAAAAGAAATTGATTGCAAAATCTGGTGATTTAAAAATATGAAGCGTCTAGCAGCGGCTTTGTTCTGTTTTCTATTTATTACTATCTCCGCGCCAGTCGCACAAGCTTCAAACACAATTACCTTAACGGAGCCCACTAGTCATCAAATCGATGGGAAATTTATCGATGATGGATTAGTGACATCACTGTCGGTAACCGGTCGATTAGGGAAGTTAGTTTTTTCACCACCCCGCGGGTTACGTACGTGGGTCGTCGATCCGGCCTTAATTGAAGAGATTGTTGCAATCAGTAAAAACTTTATGATGACTAATGGTGCAATTGGCAGTGGCCAAATTTTTGCCCAAACATGGTTAACCCAATTTCAAAATATTTCCTCAGGTGACACAATTCAAGCAATGGCTTACGGAAACCCGTCCCAATATTGGATAAATAGATTCTCTCCGCATGATACAAATTACATTCTCTCTGTTTCGCAAACTATGTTGGAAACCCTTTTAAATCACCCAGTTCTGCCTTCAACCTCTTATCGCAATCAAAGTCATTTCTGGTTACCTGCATCAGAGATAAATTCAATTTCGATTGCTGCCAATAATTTTAATGATATTTCTGCATATATGGACCCAAAAAAGATCGATGTATTTCGGTTAGGTTTGGTGAGGCTTTTAAACCCAGGCTTAATAGCCACGCGTCGTTCTTATTTAATTAAAGATCTAAGCAATACGGCTGATGGGCAATTACACTTAATCCATTTAAGTTCCGGTAAATTCACCGTCACGTCTGTGCATCAAAGCATTCCTATTACTCTCACAAACGATTTTCCAAATCCAGCAAAGATCAACTTGAGTGTCTTCCCTACAAATGCAAAGATCGAAGTGTCGGCACCGAGCCAAGAAATAATCCCTGCTAATTCAAAAATCCAGGTATTAATTCCAGTCACAGTACTAACTTCGGGTTCTTCAGGCATCGCAGTTGAAATAACGACACCGACTGGAAAAATACTTGGTGACCCGGTGATATTTCCCATCAAATTAACAGTAATAAGCCCTGTTGCCACTTGGATTACAACCGGCGCTGCTATTTTGGTCTTCTTTGCTGCAACGATTCAAAGTGTCAGACGGATTAGGAAGCGTCGGGCATGAGCGACAACTCAATAATGCGTTCATCAACCGTAATGGCAGTGGGAACAATTGTTTCTAGAGTGACGGGTCTGATCCGTGGTTTACTACTAGTCGCAGTTCTTGGAACAACATTGTTGGGGGACACTTATAACGTCGCAAACACGATGCCAAATATTTTGTACAACTTGATCATTGGTGGCGCGCTGACCGCAGTCTTTGTCCCACAGTTGGTGAGAGCAATCCGTGAGCCAGATGGTGGATCGGCTTTCATCTCTCGGCTGGTCACAGCAACATCTGTGGTACTTGGCGTACTTGTCGCTGTATCTGTCATTGCCGCCCCGGCATTAGTGCGGGTTTTTGCTGGTAGTTATGTGGGTCGGCCAGAGTTTCATCTAACAGTGCTTTTTATGCGCTATTGCCTGCCCCAAATCTTTTTTATGGGGCTCTTTGCTTTATTGGGACAGGTTGCAAATGCCAAAGGCAAATTCGGTCCGATGATGTGGGCTCCGGTCCTCAACAACTTAATAGTGATTGCTGTTTTTGCTTATTATCTGCACATTTCTAAGGGATGGTCTGTAGCAACAATTTCAGATTCACAGGCAACCCTGCTGGGCCTAGGTACCACTGCAGGATTTGTGTTCCAATTGCTCTTTTTAATTCCCGTAATACGTGCTACGAAAATCAAGATTCGCCCACGTTTTGATTGGCGTGACCCAGAAATTAAGAGATCTTTAAAGCTGGCTTCATGGACTTTGGCATTTGCGGCGATATCTCAACTAAGTTATTTAGTCACTGTCAACCTTTCTACAAACGCGGCGGTGCGTGCACTAAAGGCCGGCGTTACAACTGGAGTTGGTTATACTCCTTACGGAAATGCATTTCTTATCATGATGCTTCCACATTCAATAGTTACGATTTCTATAGTGACGGCGCTTCTACCAATGTTGTCAGCGCATGCAATTGATAAGAAAGTTAAAGAGATACATGACGAATTAGTTAAAACGATTAGATTGGTCGGAATAATTACGGTTCCAAGCGCTATTGCATTCTTATTGTTTGGTCCATTAATAACTCGGACTTTGTTCTTCGGTATTTCTAATAGCGACGCTCGATATCTCGGACTTGTTCTTGCTGGTTTCTCACTTGGGTTGATTCCACTGAGCGTTAACTTGATTGCACTCCGCGGGTTGAACGCATTTGAAAATGTGAAGTTACAAGTTTTGAGTAATGCCATTATGAATATTGGGGCGAGTGTGGCCTCACTACTCTTCGCTTTAATTCTTCCAGCTAAATGGGTAACCGTAGGGTTGGCCGTCGCACTGTCTTTCAGCTATTACATTGGCGCATGGACGACGATTCGACTGCTCCATCGATATAGGATCTCAATTCACCTCGGTGAAGTCGTTGGCTTCTACAGCCGATTGGCCGGCATCTATGCCCTGATTGGGGTTCCGCTCTATCTGGTTTTGGGCCGTATCCCGGGTGGGAATAGCTTCAAGTTGCTCGTTGTTCTAGGTATTAGCGGTGTGGGGTATTTGGGGATAGCAAAAGTCTTCAAAATCACCGAAGTTGGCACGGCCTTCGCGCTCTTCTTAAAACCTAAAAATTCATTGTAAAAAGATAAGGTGACCACGTGAGCGAAAAAATACATGAACTCGTAATCGTAGGATCTGGACCAGCTGGCTATACCGCTGGCATCTATGCCGGACGTGCGCAGTTAGAACCGATTCTTTACGAGGGTTCGGTGACGGCTGGTGGTGCACTTATGAATACAACCGAAGTAGAGAACTTTCCAGGTTTCCCCGACGGTGTGATGGGTCCAGATCTTATGGATAACCTCAAAGCTCAATGTGAAAAGTTTGGAACTAAATTAGTACGCGATGACATTGTGGATATGAAGCTTGATGGTGAAATCAAAATTCTCACAGATGGCAGTGGAAACGTTCTTAAAGCGAAATCCGTTATTTTGGCGACCGGCTCTGCCTACAAAGAAATTGGCCTAACCAATGAAAAACGATTAAGTGGCCGCGGAGTTTCTTGGTGTGCCACTTGCGATGGCTTCTTCTTTAGAGATCAAGAGATTGCGGTTGTGGGTGGTGGTGATTCTGCGATGGAAGAAGCTAACTTCCTGACACGCTTCGCTAAAAAAGTTGTGCTTATTCATCGTCGAGATTCACTACGTGCCTCCAAAATAATGGTTGACCGCGCAAAAGCGAATCCGAAGATCGAATTCTTATGGAACACCGAAGTCATCGATGTGCTTGGTGAAGATAAGATGACCGGATTAAAACTTCGCAACACGGTTGATGGATCAGAGAGCGAGAAGCCGTTTACTGGTTTATTTGTTGCGATCGGACATCTACCAAGAAGTGAACTAGTGAAGGGTCAAGTTGATCTTGACGCCGAAGGTTATGTGAAAGTAGATGGTCGTTCGACTCGCACAAACCTAACCGGAGTCTTTGCGTGTGGAGATTTGGTAGATCACACCTACCGTCAAGCGATCACCGCCGCAGGCACGGGGTGTGAAGCCGCCTTAGATGCTGAAAGATTTTTAGCCGGGCACTAGAATTACCACATTACATAAGGGAGAGAAGAGTCATGAGCAATACGTCACCAGTAACAGCCGCTACTTTCGACGAAGTAGTCCTTAAAAGCACCACCCCAGTACTTGTTGATTTCTGGGCTGAATGGTGTGGCCCATGTCGCGCTGTTGGACCAATCCTTGAAGAGATCGCTGCCGAGCATGGCGGGAAGATCAAGATTGTTAAACTCAATACCGACGAAGAGGCTTCTATTGCCATGAAGTATGGAATCACTTCCATCCCAACCATGAATGTCTTTGTTGGTGGCCAAGTGGTCAAGAGCATTGTGGGGGCGAAGCCAAAGCCTGCACTGCTCAAAGATCTCGAAGCATATATTTAATAACTCACTCTTAAATTATCATGGCGCCCGAACTCACCCTTGGTGACTCGGGCGATCGTGTTTTACAGGTCACAAATTATCTTCTTCGTTTAAATCTCTTATCCTCTGAAAGTGACACCTTTGATGCAAAGGTAAGTAGCGCTGTAAAAGAATTCCAGCAGTCACGTGGATTAACGGTCACGGGTAATGTTGATGAGATAACCCTTAGCTCTTTGGACGAAGCGCGATGGAAACTTGGAGATCGCGTTCTCTCATTATCAAATCCGTATATGCGTGGCGATGATATTGCGCACCTGCAAGCGCAGTTAATCGAAATGGGATTTAACTGTGGGCGAGTAGAAGGAATTTTTGGAACTGAAACCGAATTTGCGGTTATGGAATTTCAGAAGTCGGTGGGAATCAAAGTTGATGGTCGTTGTGGCCCGGCAACACTTATGTCATTAATGCGATTAATAAAAATTGTTTCTGGTGGCGCACCCATGCAACTACGTGACGCGGCAACTCGTGCCGACCGTGGACCAGCGCTGGCTGGAAAAATAATAGTTTTGGATCCCTCTGATTCGACTGATATTTTCGACTTAGTACAAAGATTAGAAGGCCGTTTGATTGCGTTGGGTGTCAATGTTTTTGTTACACGAAATACAACATCCCGGCCATCTGAGTCAGAACGTATTAACATCTCCAATAAATCAGGCGCCGATTTAGTTATATCTTTGCATCAAGATAAATACAGTAACGAGAAAGCGCATGGGGTTGCTACGTATTACTATGGCAGCGATTCTCATGGTGTTCACTCGATTGTCGGTGAACGTTTTGCGACTTTGGTACAACGAGAAATTTGTGCCAGGACAGATTTGCTCAATTGTCGTACTCACGCAAAGACCTGGGACTTGCTACGACTGACCAAATCTCCTACGGTCCGAATTGAGTTGGGGTTCGAGAGTAATCCGGGAGACTCTAAAAGACTGGCTGACGCGCAATTCCGTGAAACCGTCGTGGAATCACTCATGATTGCAATTCAACGCCTGTACTTAACCGCCGAAGATGACGCAAAAACTGGAACATTGAAGGTTTCGGATCTACGCAGGGCTGGTATTCGAAAATAATCCGCGACCATACCCTCTGTAGGTATGGCAGAATTGCGTAATGTCCAACGAGATCACCCGTTTTCGCACCGGTGCAGACCAAGAACTAAATAAGCGCTTTGCTAATCGTGCGGCACTGATGCAGGCGAGTGAAATCCGCGCTCTCTTCGCGGTGGCTTCTCGTCCAGAAATTGTTTCTCTTGCAGGTGGCATGCCAAATCTTTCTGCTTTGCCGATGGAGATCATGGCTGATGTTGTCGACAAACTTATTAAAGAGAATGGCGCAGAAGCCTTGCAGTACGGAAGTGGCCAAGGACATCCGAAGCTGCGCGAGCAAATCTGTGATGTTATGGCACTGGAAGGAATCAAAGCCCATCCCGACGATGTCATTATCACCACTGGCTCACAGCAAGCCCTAGATCTAATCTCCCGAATTTTCATCAACCCGGGCGATGTAGTCCTAGTTGAAGCACCTTCATATGTTGGGGCGCTCGGGACATTCAAACAATACGAAGCCAATGTTGTGCATGTTGCGATGGATGACAATGGAATGGTGCCTGAAGCATTACGTGCAGCGATTGCAACCGTCCGCAAATCTGGTCAAGAGATAAAGTTTTTATATTTGATCCCCAATTATCAAAATCCAGCTGGGGTGCTACTTAGCGCCGAGCGACGCACTGAGATCCTAGAAATTTGTGCATCTGAAAAAATTTTTATTGTTGAAGATAATCCTTATGGTCTACTCGGATTCGAACGCCCATCACCAGATGCGATGCGTGCCAAAGATTCAGAGAACGTTATATATCTGGGCTCCTTCTCTAAAACGATTGCGCCGGGGTTCCGAGTTGGTTGGGCGCTTGTCCCGCAATCTTTGAAAGAAAAATTAGTGATCGCTGCCGAAAGTTCTATCTTGTGTCCTTCTAATTTCACCCAACTTTCGATCAGTGGATATCTCGCTGATCAGCCTTGGCGCGACCAGATTGCTTCCTTTTGTAAATTGTATAAAGTCCGCCGAGACGCAATGTTGGAAAGTTTGGAAGCCCATTTCCCCGCTGGAGCTACATGGACAAAGCCAGAAGGTGGTTTTTATGTCTGGGTTACTCTGCCATCAGAAATTGATACAACAGCTCTGATGCCAAAGGCTATTGCCGCCAAAGTTGCTTATGTCCCCGGTACGGCTTTTTATGCTGACGGTTTTGGAAGTTGGTCAATGCGTTTGGCATATTGCTACCCGACCCCCGAAAGAATTCGTGAAGGCGTCAAGGCGCTTGGTGGAGTTATTAAGACTGAATTGGAAACTCGAAGAATTAAATAAGTTTTGAGATTCTCTCTAAATCTTCTACATTCGCAAATTCGATGGTGATCTTGCCCTTCTGTTGGCCAAGTTCCACGCTCACACGAGTATCTAGTTTGTTTCCCAACGCATCACCAATCTCTTTAAGACGTGGCGAAACATTTTTTACAATCTTAGGCTTCGAAGATTTTCTCTTACCAGGGTTCGTCGCAACAATCTCTTCCACCGCCCGGACACTTAAGCCTTCGGCGACAATTCTATTGGCGAGTTTTTCTATCTCTTCGCCATCAACGATTGTTAGCAACGCGCGAGCATGCCCCGCAGACAAGACTCCCGCCGCAACTTTGCGTTGTACTGATGCTGGTAGGTTTAAAAGCCGTAACGTATTTGTAATCGCCGGCCTGGACTTACCTACTTTGATTGCTAATTCTTCATGGGTATATCCAAAATCATTAAGAAGGTTCTGATACGCGGCGCCTTCTTCGAGTGGATTTAATTGGCTGCGGTGAATGTTTTCCAATAAAGCTTCTCGTAGCATTTCATTATCTTGCGATGCCCTAAGAATTACAGGAA
This sequence comes from uncultured Actinomycetes bacterium, assembly GCA_903838295.1. Taxonomy (GTDB): domain Bacteria; phylum Actinomycetota; class Actinomycetes; order Nanopelagicales; family Nanopelagicaceae; genus PALSA-747. The sequence goes on along the minus strand of CAILXX010000018.1, from coordinate 38,313 downwards.
TTGTTTTAAGTCCAGCGATCTTTGATGCGCGTAATCTGCGCTCGCCCATAATAAGTTCGTAGCGACCATTACCAACTTCACGAACAACTGGTGGTTGCATTACACCGACTTCTTTTATCGACGCAGCAAGTTCGGCTAAAGATTCTTCATCAAAATAAGTGCGTGGTTGTTTGCTGTTAGGAATAATTGCGTTGATATCTACTTCAAGGGCAACGCCGGCAACAACACCAGAATTGTTTGTTACTTCACCAATAGTTGTCGTGGGAATTAATTCATCAAGTCCTCGACCAAGTCCGCCTTTACGAGTTGCCATTATGCTGCCGAACCTCTTCTCGCGATCTCTCGCGCTGCTCCCATATATGCAATAGCACCAGGTGATGACGCGTCATATGTCATTACGGTTTGATTAAATGATGGTGCTTCAGAAACACGCACGGCTCGTGGAATTGGAATATCAATTAATTCATTAGGGAAATGGCGTCGCACATCATCTGCAACATCGTTGGCTAAACGGGTTCTAGAATCAAACATTGTTAATAAAATTGTGCTTACGCGCACCTTCGGATTCAATGCTTTTTGAATCTTGAGAAGTGTCTCCATTAATAAAGAAATTCCTTCAAGTGAGTAGTACTCGCATTGAATCGGAACCAGAACTTCTTCTGCGGCGGTAAGTGCATTAATGGTGAGTAGGCCAAGACTTGGTGGACAATCAATAATTACATAATCCAAACGATCACCAGCCTCTTCGCGTTCTTGTAAGTATGTAAGCAGGGCGCCTTTCAAAATGCTTTCGCGTGCAACATAGGTAACAAGTGCGATCTCTGCGCCGGCTAATTCGCGGTTCGCTGGTGCGCATTCAAGATGAGGAAAACCAGATACTTTTTGAATCGTTTCGCGCAACGGTGTCTCATCGACCAGTACTTCGTACATTCCCGGGAGTTTGCTTCGATCCACCCCAAGAGCGGTACATGCATTGCCTTGAGGGTCTAAATCGATCACCAAGACCTTAAGTCCGCCCATTGCCAATGCTGCCGCTACATTGACCGCAGAGGTCGTCTTACCTACCCCACCCTTTTGGTTGGCTACGGTAAAAATACGGGTTTTTATAGGAGTGGGCATCGGTTCTTTGAGGCGGCGCACCCCGATGACTTTCTTGCGGTTAGAGGCAGATGTTTCACGTGAATCATTAGTCGCCTCGGTGCTCATAGGGCTATCTAAGCAGTCTTTCGGACCTCAATAACCCGTGCAAGGTCAAAATTTGGAAGTTCTATAAGGTGCAGAGATGTAATGGAGTGTTTTTTGGCTTCGGTTGAGTCAATTTCAACCTGCGCGTTCTCCCCTTTCATCGCAAGTAGAGCGCCACCAGCCTTTACGAGATGCCAGCTGATGGCTAAAAGTTTAGGAAGGGGGGCAACTGCTCTGGCGGTTACGACTTCAAAGCTCTTTTTAATCGATTCTGACTTGCCCCTCATGACAGTTATGGGGAGATCAAGCTCTGTGATGACTTCATTAAGGAAATCGACACGGCGTTGAAGAGGTTCGATAAGTGTTACCTCAAGATCTGGGCGGGCGAGGGCAATAACAATGCCGGGAAGTCCTGCCCCTGAGCCGATATCTACGACCTTTACCCCTCGTGGGATTAAAGTCGTCACTGGTAAACAGTTAGCTATATGGCGATCCCAAATTCGATCGCCCTCTTTAGGTCCAACCAGTCCGCGCTCAATTCCCCAAGTTTGGAGAATTTTGGCATAGCGATCAGCCTTACCTTCGTTCTCCTTGAAGTACTCCGCTAGGAGTGTTTCACGTGAAACGGTCAAGCGGGTAGGACTACCACGCAGCGGTTTGGCTCTTCTCCTTCAGATTCGCTGGTTAGGCCAATCTCTTGGATAGTGTCATGGATAACTTTACGCTCAAAGGCATTCATTGGCTTCAATTTGATCTGCTCGCCAGTCGACTTGACCTCGTCGGCAATCTCGTGTGCCAGCTTCGTGAGTTCAGTCTTTTTAGTGCTACGAAAATTATCAATATCAAGCATGAGCCTTGAACGCTCACCCAGGGAAGTTTGGACCGCAAGGCGGGTCAGCTCTTGTAGAGCGTCGAGCACTTCGCCACTATCCCCAACTAGGTGGCCCAAAGCGCCTCCAGCGATTGCGAGTGAGGCACGGTCGTTTTCGACATCGATATCGATATCTCCATCAAGATCGGCAATATCAAGCAGCCCCTCAAGATAGTCCGCAGCCACATCACCCTCTTCTTCGAGGCGGGATATGAGCGACTTTTTAGGAGCCTCTGTCTCTTCGTCCTTAATTACCTCTGTATCTGTCATCGCACTACCTTTCTGTCGGATTTAAACCTTTTTGTCATACTTTGTGGTGATTTAAATGTTATTTACGGGGTTTCTTCTTCTTTGGCTGTTGGCGTTGACGGCTTTGTTGCGCCTCTTTTTCAGCTTTCTCTGCCGCTTCTCGGTTCGATTCAGTCATGCCCTCTGGACTCTGTGAAATCGCACCAGATGTAGCACGTTTGCGTTGCAACTCTTCGTACGCAGGAGAACCTGGTGTTGGATTTCTTTTGATCACGTAGTACTGCTGACCAAATGTCCATAAGTTTGTTGTTGACCAATAAATTAAAACACCGATCGGGAAATTAACACCTGATACCGCGAAAATAACTGGGAACACATACAACATGATTTTTTGTTGTTGCGCCATCATGTTATTTGATGAGTCCATCTTCGGCATTCCTTTGACCATCAACTGACGTTGTGTAGAGAACGTAGTTGCGGACATAAATACAATCAGACAGATTGTCACAATTTTTGTTGTAGCAGTTGGAAGAATTGGATGGCTAAGAAAACTATTTGCGATTGGCGCACCTAAGAATTTAGCATCATGAGCTGTTGATAATAAAGCTGGCGTTAAAATATTTGGCACATAAGAAGTGTTGTGTGCAACGCCACTAAGGACCCGAAACAGTGCGAAGAAGATGGGTGCTTGTGCAAGCAATGGGAGACAAGAAGCAAGTGGATTTGTTTTATGCTCTTTGTAAAGCTTCATCATCTCTTCGGATTGTTTTTGTCGATCATCTTTGTGTTTCTTTTGAATCTCTTTCATCTTTGGCTGAAGCGCAGTCATTGCTCTCTGTGATTTTATTTGCTTCACAAAAAGAGGGATAAGAACAACACGGATCAAAACCACGAGCAACACGATCGACATGGTCCATTTGAGTGATTCGTGAGAGCTCTTGCCAAGAATCAAGCCGAGCAATGTATGGAAGGTGACCATAACCCAGGAAACAGCGAAATATAATGGGTGCAGGATCGAATTCATTAAAGTGCTCCTTTTAGATTTTTATATTCAATTCTTTTGCCGCCAACATAATCAACACCACCGTGTGACCATGGATTACAACGCAAGATTCGCCAAGCGCCCATCGCTAGTCCTTTAAGACCAAACTCATTGATGGCGTCGATTGTGTATTGAGAGCATGATGGAAAATATTTACACCGGGGGGCCATATTGGAAGAAATAAGTTTCTGCCATAAGTAAATTGGTGCTGTTAATAATTTCTTCATTTTGTGGTGCTCGATCGTTTGACAATTTTTGCCATCAGTTCCACCAAATCAGAGCGATAGTCATCGGTATTTTTTAAAACCCGGATAACAATTTGAGTGTGTGGTGGTAATGAAGCAATGTGATCTGCAACAGCGTGGCGTAATTGGCGAGCAATGCGGTGACGTGTTACTGATCCACCAACACTCTTATTAATAATTAGCCCAACTTGGGGGATCTCTGGCAATTGGGCATGTGTAAGGAAGTAGATGACTAAAAGTGGTGAGGTTGCTCGGTGCCCGGTTTTAGTAGTTCTAGAAAAATCCTGGCCTCGGCGCATTCGATTCGATGCAGGAAGCACGAGTTATGCGGAGATGCGGGTGCGACCTTTAGCGCGGCGTGACGAAAGAACTGATCGTCCACCACGGGTGGCCATGCGGGCGCGGAAGCCATGCTTCTTGGCGCGACGGCGGTTGTTAGGTTGGTAGGTGCGCTTACTCATAATGTCCTCTTTTTCTCCTAGCTCGGTTTTTTGGGGATGGCACCAGCTAGGGCCACAGCGGAAGGGCAAGGTTAGCCGAATTGGTGTGGATAAACCACTTGCGCTTTTCTCCACAGCCGTCTACGTTCGCCCTCTATCCACAGGTTAGAAGGCTCTTCACCCTAAAGGTGGGGTTTAGACCACAGGCTGTGGATAACCTTGGGGATAACCCACCAATGGCCACCAGAGTGGCCGGGATAAATAGAGGCACATTATGGCTTTGCTTGAAGAAGTGGATCTAACGACTCTTTGGGGTCTAGTTATAGAGGCGATGGCCTCTGAATCTCCACAACATCGCGCTTTTTTAGCGTTAACAAAACCGCTTGGGTTGTTACAAGGCGATGGTGGGGCAACTCTTCTACTAAATACTCCTAATCAATTCGCAAAAGATTTCCTAGAGCTTCGAGTTAAATCCGCCTTGAATGAAATTCTCACAAATCAACTTGGTCAAAAAATAAATATCGCTGTGACTGTGGATGAAAATTTAGAAGTTGAAGGATCTGTTGAAGATCTTATTGATGACACAGTTCCAGAAGTTCAACAACGCATTGGTACTGGTCGTGATTTAGATAACAAGCAACCGTTAGAACAGTCACAATTAAATCCTCGGTATATTTTTGAAACTTTTGTTATTGGTGCATCTAACCGGTTTGCTCACGCGGCAGCTGTTGCTGTAGCGGAAGCGCCAGCAAAAGCTTATAACCCACTTTTTATTTATGGTGACTCGGGGTTGGGTAAAACCCACCTCCTGCACGCTATTGGGGCTTATGCAAAAGAGTTGTATGGATCGGTACGAGTTCGTTACGTCTCCTCTGAAGAATTTACCAACGATTTCATCAACTCTATCCGTGATGACAAGGCTTCAGTTTTCCAGCGCCGTTATCGCGACTTAGATGTTTTGTTAGTTGATGACATTCAATTTTTAGAAAACAAAGAGCGGACCCAAGAAGAGTTCTTCCATACTTTTAACACTTTATATAATGCCAACAAACAGATAGTAATTTCTAGTGATCGACCTCCAAAACAACTTACAACTTTGGAAGATCGGTTACGCAGCCGATTTGAGTGGGGGTTAATTACTGACATTCAACCACCAGAACTTGAAACACGTATTGCGATTCTTCGTAAAAAGGCCGCCCAAGACAAACTCAATGCTCCTGATGATGTTTTGGAATATATTGCTTCAAAAATTTCTTCTAATATTCGTGAGTTGGAAGGTGCGTTGATCCGTGTCACCGCTTTCGCTTCCCTTAACCGTCAACCGGTTGATATGGGGTTAGCGGAGATTGTCCTTAAAGATTTGATACCTGACCAAGCTGGGCCAGAGATCACATCATCAACAATCATGGCTCAGACAGCCTCGTATTTCAGCCTTACCCTTGAGGATTTATGCGGCACTAACCGCAGTCGGGTTTTGGTTAACGCCCGCCAAATAGCCATGTATTTGTGCCGGGAATTAACCGAGTTGTCTTTACCGAAAATCGGCCAGACTTTTGGGGGGCGTGATCACACGACTGTTATGCACGCCGATCGGAAGATTCGCCAATTGATGGCTGAAAGACGTTCGATCTATAACCAGGTTACAGAGTTGACCAACAGGATCAAGCTCCAATCTAAAAACTAACCCCAGTTGTGGGTAAGTTGTGGATAATTGTGGATAATCGGTACTTTTTTGTGGGGAAAGTGGGGGAAAAGAGGCTTTAAGCGGAGAAGTTGGGGGATTTATAAAGGTTCTCCACACAGTTACCCACAGCTGTAGAGAAGGTTTCTTCGAGGCTGACCAGCACTTTTAGGGTTATCCACAGAGAAACCCTCTGGTTACTACGGATAACTTTATATATAAGAAAATCGGGGTATAAAGGAACCTGTGGCTCCGTCGGCACCTAACTCTAGACTCAAGGTATTAAGGTATTACGAAGGGTAGAAAATGAAGTTTATTGTTGAACCTACCGAGTTGGTAGATGCCGTTAATTGGGTTGCCCGCAGCCTTTCCTCACGGCCGATCAAACCAGAGCTTTTAGGGATCATGATCGATGTCGATACCTCCATCACTCTCACAGGTTCAGATTTAGAAACATCTACTAAAGCAATCCTTAAAGCAGACATCAGCACCAAAGGAAAAGTTTTGGTTCCCGGGCGATTACTAGCAGAGATTGCACGCTCACTCCCCAACAAACCTATTACTTTTAACTTAGATGGCACTCGAGTGTTAGTAACCGCCGGCGCCGCGAAATTTACCCTTCCAACACTTTCAGTAAGTGAGTACCCAAACCTCCCAGAACTCCCCGAAACCGCTGGTGTTATCCCTAGTGATGTCTTCGCTAACGCCGTAAACCAAGTAGCGATCGCAGCCGGAAAAGATGACTCTTTACCAACACTAACCGGTGTCCATATTGAGATAAATAAAAACACAATTGTTTTAGCGGCAACCGACCGTTATCGCCTAGCGGTTCGTGAGCTCAACTGGCAAGCAAAAACCCCCGACATTGAAATTAATACACTGGTTCGCGCCCGCACACTTTCCGATGCTGCTAAATCACTGACAGTACATTCACAAGTCACCCTGGCATTATCACAATCAACATCTAATGAAAAACTTATTGGTTTCTTGTCAGAGTTAAAAACAATGACATCACGCACTCTTGATGGCGTCTTCCCACCGTTTAAACATTTACTACCATCGGAATCAATCGCTCAAGCAACTATAGAAGTAGCACCATTTTTAGATTCTGTCCGCCGAGTTGCGCTAGTTACCGACAAAACAGTCCCTCTACGTTTAATTTTCTCTGGAAAAACTCTACAACTTGAAGCTGGTGCTGGTGAAGACGCCCAAGCAACAGAAGAATTAGATATTGTTTATAATGGCGAAGAAATTAATATCGCTTTTAACCCTCAATACCTCACAGATGGATTACAAGCCATAGGCACACCGTTTGTACAAATAGATTTTACTGGGGCTAGTAAACCCGCAGTATTAAGCGGTAAACATGAAGCTAATGGGGTAAAAGACGCGAGTTATAAATACTTACTTATGCCTATGCGTTACAGCGCTTAATTGGTGTGTACCTTTCACATTTATCGCTAACGAACTTCCGTTCATATAGCGAATTAGATATATCTTTTAATAAAGGTATTTCTATTTTTATTGGCCGCAATGGCGAAGGCAAGACAAATATCGTGGAATCAATTCTTTATTTAGCCTTCCAATCTTCACACAGGACTGCCGGCGATCAACCTTTAGTAAAACTTGGTCAGACATCTGCGTATGTGAGGGCAAAAATTCAACAACAAGACCGAGAAGTTCTACTCGAACTAGAAATCAACGCCGAAAAAGCGAACCGTGCGCGTATTAACCAAAACCCTGTTCGCAGCCAGAAAGAATTATTTGGTCTAACCCAATGTGTTTATTTTTCTCCAGAAGATTTGGATTTGGTTCGAGGAGATCCATCTGAACGACGCCGATTTATTGACCAACTACTTACCTTAAAATCCCCCCGTTTAGCCGGTGTAATTTCAGACTATGAAAGAGCTGTCCGCCAACGCAACTCACTACTAAAAACCCGCGCCAGTTATTCGTCTTTAGAATCATGGGATCAACAAGTCGCACAATTAGGCGGAGAAATAATTGCCACACGGCTCACATTACTAAACGAGTTCGAACCACTGTTCACAGAAGTTTATTCAGAGATCTCGCCAGAGAAACCAGCCCATATTGCTTACAAAAGTTCGATAGAGAACCCATCTGTAAACCCAAATGAAAACACCCAAATAATTCTGACAAAAATGGCAGATATCAAAAGCCAAGAAATAGATCGTGGTTTAACCTTGGTTGGACCCCACCGTGATGATTTATTATTACAACTAGGTGACCATTTGGTAAAAGGCTATGCCTCACACGGAGAATCTTGGTCAATTGCGCTGTCGCTTAAATTAGCTGGTTATCAAATGCTGCAAAACGAGGGAAGTTCCCCCATTTTAATTTTAGATGATGTTTTCTCTGAACTCGATGAAGAGCGCAGGACTCAATTAATCACACTTGCTAATACCGCAGAGCAAACCTTCATCACTGTGGCAGTAGAAAGCGACCTTCCCCAAGAACTGTCTGGGGCCACTTTCCATGTGAAGAGTGGAATCGTTAAGGTAAAAGTATGAAAGCGGACCTAGCCCGGGATCTTTATAAAACCTGGCGTAGCAACACCCGAAAAAATAAGAACGGAGCAGCCACAGAGCCGGTTCGAGAAAAAGTTGATGACCCACAACCCATTAATTCACTTCTTTCAGAGCTAGTTTCAAACCGGGATTGGCGCCAAGGAATAGCAGAAGGAACCCTCTTCACTGATTGGATGCTTGTTGTTGGTGCTGATATTGGAGCCCACACGACACCAATCTCGTTAGTGGACGGCCTATTAACAATCCAAACCTCATCTTCCGCATGGGCGACCCAATTGACGTTAATCGCACCTCAACTCTTAAAAACCATCTCAAGTTCGGCGCCCGGGGCGCTGGTTGAAGAAATTGCCGTAATTGGCCCAGGGGCTCCAAGTTGGAAAAAAGGCATCCGGACGATCCGAAATGCGCGGGGTCCTAGGGATACCTACGGCTAAGAGTCAAAAGCCCCCCAAAAGTAGACCTGCGCCTTTTTACGGCTGGTTCTAGCGTCGGTTTAAGACTAGGATTCGAGGTCGGAGAGGGCATATTCGCCCCAGGTTTGGTTTTAGGTAGGGGGTGGGTTCTGTGGCTGAGAAATCTTATGACGCCAGCGCGATCACCGTCCTAGAAGGCCTAGATGCCGTCCGTAAGCGCCCAGGAATGTATATCGGTTCCACTGGAGAGCGAGGACTTCACCACCTGGTCTACGAGGTCGTCGACAACTCAGTAGATGAAGCGCTCGCTGGCTACTGCTCTGAGATCAACGTGACCTTATTGGCTGATGGTGGTGTGAAAGTAGTAGATAACGGTCGAGGCATTCCTGTTGATCTACACCCCATCGAAAAACGCCCAGCTCTAGAAATCGTCCTCACAGTTTTACACGCCGGCGGAAAATTTGGAGACGGTGGTTATTCGGTCTCTGGCGGGCTACATGGTGTTGGCATTTCTGTAGTTAATGCACTCTCATCAGATCTTGCTGTCGAAGTTATGCGTGATGGGTTCCATTGGTATCAAGAATATAAATTAGGAGTTCCACAACAACCTGTCCGCAAGGGCGATCCAGTAACTTCACATGGAACCACTGTCACATTCTGGCCATCTGTAGAAATTTTTGAAACCACAGACTTTTCCTTCGAAACCCTTTCGGCACGCTTCCGCGAAATGGCATTTCTTAACAAAGGTTTAACACTAACCCTGACAGATGAACGGCCGGGCCGAGTAGATGAAACCGGAAATGTATTAAGCGCTACTTACCATTATGAAGGCGGCATCATTGATTTCGTCCGCCACCTTAATCTTTCTAAAGGTGAACAACACAAAACCATTATTGATATCTCTGCCGAAGATAAAGTACATAAGATGTCGCTAGAAATTGCAATGCAATGGAACACTGGATTCTCTGAAAGTGTTTATACATTCGCTAATACGATTAATACTCAAGAAGGTGGAACCCACGAGGAAGGTTTCCGAACAGCTCTCACAACAATTGTTAATAAGTTCGGTGAAGAGTGGGGATTTATTCGCAAGAAAGAAGATCGGCTAACCGGCGATGATGTCCGCGAAGGACTAACCGCAATTATTTCTATCAAAATAGGTGAACCACAATTCGAAGGTCAAACAAAGACCAAACTTGGCAACACCGAAGCCAAATCATTTACCCAAAAAGCTATGAACGAATTTTTAACAGCTTGGTTCGAAAAAAATCCTGGCGAAGGAAAAGATATTGTTCGCAAAAGTATCGATGCGGCTTCAGCCCGAGTCGCAGCGCGTAAAGCGCGTGATTTAAGCCGTTCACGTAAAGGCTTGCTAGAAGGCCGTGGCATGCCCGGCAAGTTGGCGGACTGTCAATGGACCGAACCAGAGAAGTGCGAACTTTATATTGTCGAAGGTGACTCTGCTGGTGGTTCTACCAAAGGCGGAAGAGATTCGCGATATCAAGCAGTTCTTCCGATCCGAGGAAAAATTTTGAATGTTGAGAAAGCGCGTATTGACCGCGTACTTCAAAATAACGAAGTACAAGCACTAATTACAGCTCTTGGTACCGGAATCCATGACGAGTTTGATGTTGCAAAATTACGTTACCACAAAATTATTTTGATGGCCGATGCTGACGTCGACGGCCAACATATCCGCACACTTCTTTTGACACTCCTTTTCCGCTTTATGCGCCCATTGATCGAGAACGGCTTTGTTTATCTTGCGCAACCACCACTGTATAAATTGAAGTGGGGCGGTAGAGAACCTGTGCAGTACGCATTTAGTGATCGCGAACGAGATGGTTTCATCAAGATTGGATTAGAAGCCGGCAAGCGCCTTCCAAAAGAAGATGGAATTCAACGCTTCAAAGGTCTCGGAGAAATGCCGGCCAAAGAGTTGTGGGATACAACCATGGATCCAACTCATCGTATTTTGACTCAAGTGACCTTAGATGACGCCGCCGCAGCGGACAATTTATTCTCTGTGCTCATGGGAGAAGATGTAGATCTTCGCCGCAGCTTTATTCAACGTAACGCCAAAGACGTTCGATTCTTGGATATCTAATGGAAGATCGTTTTCAAGAGGGCATGGAAGGCTCGAAGATCGAGACAGTTGATCTTCAAGTCGAAATGGCGCGAAGCTATCTTGATTATGCGATGTCCGTCATTGTTGGACGCGCACTTCCCGATGTCCGTGATGGTTTAAAACCAGTTCATCGCCGCGTTCTGTATGCCATGTTTGACGCGGGCTATCGCCCAGACAAAGGTTATTACAAATCTTCTCGTATTGTTGGTGACGTCATGGGTAATTACCACCCACATGGCGACGGAGCTATTTATGACGCCGTGGTGCGTTTGGCTCAATTCTGGTCACTTCGTTACCCATTAATCGATGGCAATGGAAACTTCGGTTCCCCTGGCAACGATCCGGCCGCGGCCATGCGTTACACCGAGGCAAAACTCGATCCGCTAGCCATGGAAATGATGCGCGATATCGATGAAGACACCGTCAACTTCATCCCGAATTACGATGGCCGTTCACAAGAGCCAACCGTTTTACCTTCGCGTTTCCCAAATTTATTAGTGAATGGCTCTGCCGGTATCGCAGTGGGAATGGCCACAAATATCCCACCACACAATTTGAGTGAAATAATTGAAGCCACTGCATGGGCATTGGACCACCCAGATGCAAGCGCTGAAGAAACCCTCGCAAAGTTAATGACAATTGTTAAAGGCCCAGATTTCCCTACAAAGGCGCTGATTGTTGGACGCCAAGGAATCGAAGATGCTTACCGGACCGGGCGTGGATCAATCATCATGCGCGCTGTTGTAGAAATCGAAGAGATTAACAAGCGAACATGTCTAGTTGTCACCGAACTTCCTTATCAAGTAAATCCAGATAACTTAGCTTTGAAAATTGCTGAACTCGTTAAAGATGGACGTATCAAAGGTATTGCAGACGTTCGTGATGAAGGAAATGAACGTCTAGGACAACGTTTGGTAATTGTCCTTAGAAATGATGCGACCCCCAAAGTTGTATTAAACAATCTTTACAAGCAGACACAATTACAAGATTCTTTTGGTGCCAACATGTTGGCGCTGGTAGATGGCGTCCCTCGCACACTTCGGCTTGATGAATTTATTCGTTATTACATTGAACACCAAGTAGAAGTAATTGTCCGCCGCACAAAATTTCGGTTAGGAGAACGCGAACGACGTGCGCATATTTTGCAAGGGTACCTCAAGGCCCTTGATGCCCTCGATGCAGTAATTGCTTTGATCCGAGCATCTACCACCCCAGAAGAAGCCCGCACCGGCTTGATGAAGCTTTTGGAAGTTGATGAGATTCAAGCGAACGCAATTTTGGATATGCAACTGCGCCGTATCGCGGCACTAGAACGCCAGAAGATCAACGACGAATACGACGGTTTGATGGCAGATATCGTGATTCTGAACGAGATTTTGGCCAGCGAGGCAAAGCAACGAGAGATCATCAAAACCGAACTCGTCGAACTTGGTGCCAAATATGGAGATGGTCGCCGCACTCAAATCATTCTTGCAGAATCAGATCTATCAGTCGAAGATTTAATTCCAGATCAAGAAGTTGTTGTAACTATTACACGTAGTGGTTATTCCAAACGCACCAAGGCAGAGCTATATAGAGCTCAACGCCGCGGCGGTAAAGGGGTTAAAGGCGCTGCGCTTAAGCAAGATGATTTAGTAGACCATTTCTTTACCGCAAGCACACACGACTGGTTGTTGTTTATTACAAACAAAGGCCGGGCATACCGCGCAAAGGTTCACGAATTACCAGATGCTGGCCGCGATGCACGCGGACAACACGTCGCAAATTTGCTGGCATTTAAACCCGATGAATCTATTGCTCAAGTGATAGCTCTACGCGATTACACCGATGGTCAATATTTGGTTATTGCAACAAAATCAGGAATGGTTAAAAAATCACCAATGAGCGAATATGACTCCCCACGAGCTGGTGGTTTGATTGCTATCAACCTTAAAGAATCTGATGAAGTGGTTTCTGCGGCGCTTGTGACCAACAAGGATGAAATTTTGTTGGTAAGCCAACAAGGGATGTCATTACGTTTCTTAGCTAATGATGAATCTATCCGGGCGATGGGCAGGTCAACATCAGGTGTCATTGGAATGAAATTCCGAAAAGATGATCAGCTCCTTACAATGGCGACGATCTCTGGAATGTCAGAAGATCAATATGTATTTACAGCGACAGACGGCGGATATGCCAAAAGAACTCCCCTTGCGGAATACCGCGAACAGGCGCGTGGTGGTCTTGGGGTTAAGGCTGCAAAGATCGATGAGAATTCTCGCGGGGTTTTGGTGGGCGCAATGATTGTTCAACCAACAGATGAGATTCTTGCAATTACCTCTGGTGGAGTTGTGATGAGAACCGCTGTCTCAGAAATTCGCGAAACTAGCCGCGATACTTTAGGAGTTCGACTCGTGAATTTGGATGTAGGTACTTCTGTGGTTTCAATTACGCAGGTAAAAGACGCGCTGGATGTACAAATGGAGGCGTCAACATAACCGTCAACATAACCTTCAACAGGGGCATAAAGAGTGATTTTGGGCTGAACCGCTTTGTCGGGTAGCCTCGGTCACTCACTGCAATAAACAAATAGAACGGGCCTGTAGCTCAGCTTGGTTAGAGCGCTTCCCTGATAAGGAAGAGGTCGGAGGTTCAAGTCCTCCCAGGCCCACCAGTACCTTTTAGGTACTCCCGTTAGATTTCCTTGCCTCGTCCACTTCGGATAGGGTTCGGATTCTGTAGTTCGGGGCCTTAGCTCAATTGGTAGAGCGCCTGCTTTGCAAGCAGGAGGTCAGGAGTTCGATCCTCCTAGGCTCCACTTCATTACATATGCATTTCATCCACCCAGAACATCTAGCGGAGGCCACTCAATGACAACAGCAACCCTTCACACCACCAAAGGCGACATCAACATCGAGCTCTTTGATAACCATGTGCCTAAGACTGTTAAGAACTTCACCGACCTTGCCGGTAAAAATTTCTATAACGGAACGATTTTTCACCGCGTTATTGCTGGCTTCATGATTCAAGGCGGATGCCCACAAGGCACCGGAACCGGCGGACCTGGTTATAAGTTTGAAGATGAATTCCACGGAGAACTTTCATTCGACCGCCCATATTTGTTGGCTATGGCCAACTCTGGACCAAACACAAACGGTTCACAATTTTTTATTACCGCAGCACCAACAACCTGGTTAAACCGCAAACATTCAATCTTTGGCGAAGTCACTGATGAAGCTTCTCGCAAGGTTGTTGATTCAATCGAAACAACAAAGACTGGTGCGATGGATCGTCCAGCGGAAGCGATCACGATTAATTCTGTAACTATCACCGAATAATTTTATGAAGCTGAAGAATTCGCTGACAACACTCTTCATAGTTGTTATCAGCGGTTTCTTCATCATTGCCAACTACGCGCCAACTGTTACCTGGGGTGGTTTGGGCTTACAAGAAAATCTGCTTTTAATAAACAAGGCCATCTTTCCTGATAACCAACTCCATGGTGTATTCGCTGGTGAGTGGTATCGCGTCTTCACTGTTGTCCTTACGCACGCAGGTTGGTTTCACCTTGCCTCCAACATGTTGGTCTTCTTCCAACTTGGAAATATTGCTGAGCAGTATTACGGAAAGGCTCGCTACGGAATTATTTTGCTCGCCTCTGCAGCAGCGGCATCGTTCTCCTGTCTCTACTTAGATCCGGTAAATCAACCATCTGTAGGTGCATCTGGAATGATCTTTGGGCTCTTTGGCGTAATGCTGGTTGCCGGGAAAAAAATGGGCGTCGACTACAAACAGGTTGTTGGATTACTCGTGCTCAATATTGTCTTTAGTTTTGTTCCAGGAGTTGACTGGCATGCCCACGCAGGTGGTCTAGTCGGTGGCTTGGTAGCAGGATTTTTACTTCAATTTACAAGACCGAAACCAAAATCAACATATAGTTATTAATTACCTACGCGAAGGTGTAAAGATTTCTCCGGTAAAACTTTCAGAGATTGCAGATCGCGCAGATGCCAAATCAGGCAATAATCCAGCGGCAATAACCTGAACGGCGATATTCCCATATAAAGTCGCTTCAACCGGACCAGATTTAACAGGCACCCCACAAATATTTGCAGTTAGTTGGTTGAGCAATCTAATTTGAGATCCACCACCCAAAATATGAATTGTATTTATGCGCTTGCCACTAATCTCCATAATACGGTCAAGCGTCTCCTTGTAGGCGACCGCTAGGCTCTGCAAAATACATAAAGTGAATTCTGCAGGAGTTTTTGGAGGTTGTAACTTTCTTGTTGTACACCATTCTTGAATTCGTTGCGGCATATTGCCAGGTGCAAGGAAGATTGGATCATTAGGATCAATCGTTGTGTGAAAAGGCTTATGAGATTCGGCAAGGCTCAGTAATTCGGGAATCGTAAACACACGACCCTCCTCATGCCAAGTACGACGGCACTCTTCAAGTAACCACATTCCGGTGACATTCTTTAAAAGTCTGACCGTCCCCGCTGCGCCAAGTTCATTCGTTAGGTTTGCTTCTTGAGCGGCCTTATTAGTAAGTGGTGCATCAATTTCGACTCCAACCAAGGACCAAGTTCCGCTGGAAATATACCCTTCAGAATTTGTATCAACTAAAGGTGTGCCGGCGACAGCGCAGGCGGTGTCATGGGAGGCCGTGGCAACAACTTTCAAACCATCAAGACCAGGGTGACCTGTCACTATTCCAACATAAGAGCCCGGTTCATGTAATTTGGTAAATAAAGAGCGCTTAAATCCCAGCTCAGAAATAAGGGTTTCATCCCACCTACGCGAAGCTGTATTCAATAATTGAGTGGTCGATGCGTTAGTGATTTCTGTGGATTTAACTCCAGTGAGCAGATAATTGATCAAATCTGGCAACAATAAGAATTCGTCTGCAGAATTGTAGGCAGAACTACCCTTAGCAGAAGCCAACTGATAGATAGTGTTGAAGGGAAGGAATTGAATTCCTGTAGCTTCATAAATTGCTGCTTTTCCTAAGCGGGCTACGGTTTCTGGATAACTCTTTTCGGTTCGAGAATCCCTATAGGAGACCACGGGCTCTATCAATTCACCTTGTGCATCAATAAATCCGTAATCTACCGCCCATGAATCAATAGCAATTGATGTCGGGTCAGATTTGGCTTTAGCGACGGTGATTCCCGTGATTACCTCTTGGTATATATGTTTCCAATCCCAACATCTAGTTCCCGCAATTGTTATGACTTCATGAGTAAATCTATGCGCGATTTCTAGCGTGATGGCCTTGCCATCGAATCGACCAATGGCCACCCGACCGCTGGTCGCACCTAAGTCAACTGCTAGAAAGTCGGCCACGATTACCTTAAGAAAGCTGCTGCAACGCCACCATCAACTGGAATATGTAGTCCCGTAGTTAAAGGTAGTTCGGAACTTGCGAGGACAAATACCGCAGCGGCAATGTTCTCGGGCAAGACTTCTCTCTTCAAGATTGTGCGCTGGGCATAGTATTCACCGAGCTTCTCTTCTTCTACCCCGTAAACAGCAGCCCGTTGTGCGCCCCAACCACTTGCAAAGATGCCAGAGCCACGGACTACACCGTCAGGATTGACGCCATTAACACGGATTTGATGGGCACCCAACTCAGCAGCAAGCAGACGTACTTGATGTGCTTGGTCTGCCTTTGTCGCACCATATGCAACATTGTTAGGGCCCGCAAATACCGAATTCTTTGACGAGATATAAATAATATCTCCGCCCATTTTCTGAGCGATCATTACCTTTGCGGTTTCACGTGAAGTTAAGAACGAGCCGCGGGCCATCACATTATGTTGCACATCCCAATCACTGACTGAAGTTTCGACAAGTGGCTTGCTGATCGATAAACCAGCGTTATTCACTACTAAATCGACCCCGCCAAATGCGAGTGAACTAGCCGAAACCGCCGCGGCAACGGCCGATTCATCTGTGACATCAACAAGCACAGATATTGCCTTATCTGGACCACCAAGTTCTGCCGCAACTTTTTGAGCTGCATCAAGGTCGCGATCTGCAACGACAACACAAGCACCTTCGGCGCAGAGTCTTTCCGCTGTTGCTTTACCGATCCCAGAACCACCACCAGTAACAAATGCAATACGCCCAGCGAGAGATTTTGGCTTTGGCATACGACGAAGTTTCGCTTCTTCCAGTAACCAATATTCAATTCTAAATTTTTCCGATTCATCGATCGGCTTATATGTCGAAACAGATTCTGCTCCACGCATAACATTAATTGCGTTGATGTAAAACTCACCAGCGACTCGAGCAGTTTGTTTATCTTTACCGTAACTAAACATTCCAACACCAGGCACGAGGATGATCAAAGGATCGGCACCACGTATTGCTGGTGAATCTGCGGTTGCATATTTCTTGTAATACGCCTCATATTTTTCACGATAGGCGGGGTGTAACTCATGCGCCTTGGCAATAATTTCTTCTATGGTCGCGCTCGAATCAACTTCGACCACCATAGGAGAGATCTTCGTCCGTAAGAAATGATCAGGGCAAGATGTTCCAAGGCCAGCTAATCTTCCTAGCGCCTCACTGGAAAGAAAGTCCAAGACGACATCACTATCGTTAAAGTGAGCGATCATTCGATTATCTTGTGATGCAATTCCCCGCAATGCTGGGGCTATTGCTGCGGCTTTAATTAATCGTTCTGTGGGATTTAAGGCGGCACGAGTAGAGATCACTTTGCCAAATGGATCAGCCTTCCCGTTCTTCTTAAGGTAAGCCTCGGCCTTTTCAATTGCAGCTTTCGAACGTTTTTCGCACTCCTCGGAGGTAGAAGCCCATGTAGTTAAACCATGGCCACCTAACACACACCCATGTGCATTTGGATTTTCCTTGGCGATCTTTGCAATTTCAAGACCAAGTTGGAATCCAGGGCGACGCCAGTCGATCCACAAAATCTCTTCCCCAAAGCACTCCTGGGTGAGTTTTGGGCCATCAACAGCCGTCGCAAAAGCAATGATTGAATCCGGGTGCAGGTGATCTACGTGAGCAACATCGACTAATCCATGCATTGCGGTATCAATACTGGGGGCCGCGCCAGTTTTCCCGAACGAGCAGTAATCAAAGAGTCCAACCATCTCATCTTCGAATGATTCACCGCGGTACACGTCAGCTAAGGCTTTTAGACGATCAAGATATAGCGCAGCGAGTCCTGCCTCTTTCAGCGTGCCAAGATCTCCGCCAGAACCTTTCACATATAAAACTTCCACCTCTTTACCTGTCGATGGATCTAAAGCTATGCCTTTGGCAGAGGTATTGCCACCGGCATAATTTGTAAATTTGGGATTAGATCCCAGACGATTACTGCGGGTAAGTAATTGCGCAACTATTTTGTTTGTCGTCATGATAGTTATGCGCCCCAACCGGCTTGATTGCCGCCAACACGCTCTGCAGCGATCTTTGCAGCATAACCAGATGCGGCATACGCCTTCATTGGTTCTGGATTTATTCCAGCAGCTTCACGCCAGTCACGGAGCAATGGACGAACATCTGTGTTGTAAGCATCCATCAGTACATCATGTGCACCAAGAACATCCCCAGATATCTGTGCAGCCCTGAGTGCGTTCTGATCAACCAGCACCGCTTTAGCAACCGCCTCCTGAACATTCATAATCGAACGGATCTGACCAGGAATTTTCGCTTCGATATTGTGGCATTGATCTAAGACGAATGAGATTGGAGTTCCGACATCAAAACCTCCACCGACATTGACTTCGTGCATGATACGGAATAGTTGAAAAGGATCTGCTGCGCCAACGATTAAATCATCATCGGCATAGAAACGAGAGTTGAAGTCAAAAGCACCTAATTTATTAACACGGATTAAATTGGCGACAATAAATTCAATGTTTGTTCCAGGCGCATGGTGACCGGTATCAACAACAACCCATGCCTTTGGTCCGAGTTCCATACAATGCATCAATGATGTTCCCCAGTCAGGGACATCAGTTGTATAGAAAGATGGCTCAAAAAATTTGTATTCGAGCAATAACCGCTGATTTTCACCGATCCTGGCGTAAGTCTTCTTTAAAGATTCAGAAAGTCGTTCTTGGCGTTCACGGATGCTGTCTTGTCCTGGATAGTTGGTACCGTCAGCAAACCAGAGTTTTAGATCTTGGGAGCCAGTGATGTCCATGATTTCGATGCATTCATGCAGGTGACGCACTGCTTTGTCGCGGATTTTGGCATCTGGATTACAAACAGAACCTAGTTTGTAGTCATCATCCTGAAAAGTATTTGAGTTGATGGTTCCAAGTACGACACCCAGCTCCTTTGCATGCGCCGCAAGCTTTGCATAATCTGCAACTTTGTCCCATGGAATGTGAAGGGCAACACTGGGAGTCGACCCCGTGTACTTATTTACTTGCGCAGCATCTTCAACTTTTTCAAATGGATCACGCGGCACACCAGGCTGACCAAAGACTTTAAACCGAGTACCCGAATTACCATAGGCCCAAGACGGAGTCTCTATCTTGAGTCGTGTTAATACTTCATTGACCGCTTTGTTTGTTGCCATGATGTGCTTCTTTCTTGGTTGTGGTTAATTCTTTACGCTAAATAAAAAATATTTTCTAATTGTAAAAAACCTTCATCAGGTCGACGGCCGTCAAGTTCTTCAAAGAATTCGCCCATCATCGCCTGCCAACGTTCATTGACGTCGGTGGCGGCCATGCCATCTAGGGCAGCTTGCAAATTTGGTGTCTCGAAATACCCAAAGAGGGTCGCGTCATTGCGGTCGAGAAATAGTGAGTAGTTGTGCCAACCGGTTTGCGATAGAGCAGCAAGCATTTCAGGCCAGACGTGCTGGTGATGCTCGACGTATTCGTCTAAGCGATCTTTGCGGAGTTGGAGTTTGAATCCGACTTTTTCCATTCTGACCTTCCCTTCTTAAAATTATCAATTTTTGGATTAGTAGCGCAGATTTCTCTGCGCTACTAACTAGTCCACCTTCGAACTAAGAGACGCTAACTATTAGTAAATAGCCGCGAATGTTGCGATATTCGACTTATCGAATGTGAACGGATCGCCAAGGTAGGTGATTCCGCCAGCTGTAACTGTGTAGGTCTTCTTTGTCTTCTTGGTATTACCCGCGTAGAAAGTCGAACCAACAGTGCCCTTGAAGGTGCCAGAAGCAGCTTCAGCAGCAGCATAAACAGCTACATATCCGAGATCGATTGGGTTCCAGAGGCCGACCTTTAGGACTGTGCCATCTGTGATGTAAGGACCCATCTGGCTTGGAAGACCAAGACCGGTAATGGCAACCGTTAGCGACTTAGCCTTCTTCTCCTGTGCGGCAGCAAGAACACCAACAGTTGTTGGTGAGATGATGCCAGCTACATTTGGATATTGAGCAAGAATTGCGTCAAATTGCTGCGTCGAAGTTGTTGCATCGTCGTTTCCGTAGAAAACAGACTTATCAACTGTTCCGCCAACCCAAGACATATTTGGATACTTCGAAGTCAAATATGGTCCCATCGCTGCGATCCATGCATTCTGGTTAGCAGCTGTAGCGGCAGCAGAAAGGATTGCAATTGAACCCTTACCACCGGTTGCGGCAGCAATCCAGTCAACTTCTGCGGTACCAATACGTGTTGAAGAAGCAGGAAGAACAGCAGTTACGCGTGAAGCAGCAGCTGAAGCATCAACATCTGCATCTGATGTAACGATTGTAATTCCAGCAGCCTTCGCCTTGTTTAGTGCTGGGACGATCGCGTTCTGATCAGCCGCAGAAATAACAAGTACGTTGTAGTGCTGTTGAATTATTTGGTTGATAAATTGAACCTGTGCTGCACCAGTTGCAGTCGTTGGTCCAAGGTATGTGCAACGTGCGCCGATTTCTTTACAAGCGGTAGTACCGCCCTTTGCCCAAGCGGTGAAGTAACCGTTATTTACAGCCTTAGGCATAATTGCAATCTTCAGTCCACCCTTGATGCCGGCAGAACCAGCATTAGCGGTGGCGGTTGTACCAGCAAGTGCTGCTACAGCAACGATTGCAATCGCAACTCGTGTGAGTCTCTTTTGCATGTATATCTCCTTGTTTGAGGGATTCTCGAAAAATTCGAGAAGTTTAACTTTTTGAATCTGACGAAACTAACTTTCGCCGGTTCCGTGAGAGCTCAATTGCGCGTGGAATTGCAACCGAGAGAAGCAACAAACCACCACTCACTACGAGTAGCGTGTTCGCTGATACGTTGGTTAACTGCAACACAGAGCGAATAACTCCAAGTTCCAGCACTGCAGCGAGTACGCCCCACATAGTGCCGACGCCTCCCGCAATTGAGACTCCCCCAAATAAAACTGACGCGATTACGGATAATTCGTAACCGGTAGCTCCATCGGGTGATGCACTAGCAAACCGGAATGTGTACACAATTCCGGCGACACCAGCCATCAAACCAGTCATCGCGAATAAAGCAAGCTTTAGTCGCGCAACCGGAATTCCACTGAATTTGGCCGCTTCTACATTAATACCAACTGCAAACGTCCAACGGCCCAGACGCGTGTAGTGCAAGGTGGTCCAACCGATTGCACCAAAGATGACAATCAAGATCGTGACATATGGCAGAAAAGTATGAGGGATCGAATTCGATCCAAGATTTGTATACGACAATGGCATTTGGTTAACCGGTTGATTGCCAAGCAGAACAAAACATAAACCGCGATAGAGCGCCAAGGTACCAATGGTTACGGCAAGTGATTGCAATCCAAACTTGGTTACCAAGATTCCGTTGATCAGTCCACACGCGAGTCCCACAAGTAACGCAATAATAATGCATAACCAGAATGGAATTCCGTGACGGAAGGAATAACCGAGCGCTGCACTTGAAAGACAGAGACTGGAACCGATCGACAGATCAATTTCTCCAGAAATTATCAAGAATGTCATTGGAATCGCCATCAGCATAAATTCACCGATATCTTGAATGACGAAACTAAAATTTGAAGCATTTGCAAAATACGGAGTAACAAAGGAGCCAACAATTGTTGTTAGTACTAGGAATACAAGGATTCCTTTATCCCAATTAAATGTTACGCGCTTCATGACTTAACTCTCAATATTCGAGTGGGTTTGACTCGTAAAGTCAGATAACGATCCAACGAAATAGCCGAAATCAACAATGTGCCATTAACTGCTAATTGCCAGAATTGAGAAACACCAAGTGCCCCTAACGCCTGGGTAATTGACTGAAGCAGTAAGGCGCCGATTAATGCACCATAAGGGGTACCGACACCGCCGGCGATAGCGACGCCACCAACCACACAGGCAGCGATTACGTTGAGCTCTAATCCAAGACCAGAATTCGAATCCGCGGAATGAAAGCGGGCCAAGAGAATTGCCCCACCAAGTCCGCTTACAGCACCGGATGCTAAGAATGCAAAGAAGGTGCGTCGTGCGACCGGGATTCCCGCAAGTTCGCTCGCTGGTGGGTTTGAACCCATTGCATAAAGGTCGCGGGCTGGTCTTACGCTGCGCATAAAGAAGGATGCGACCAGAATTAATACAAATGCAATAATGAAAATGTAGGGAATATTTGCAAATGAATGACGACCAAGATACCCAAGTGCCACCGGTACCTGATTATCGGTAACCGTGTCACCACCTGCTATCTGGTCGAAGACTCCTCGCACTATCCACAGCGATGCCAAAGTTACAACCAGGCTTGGAAGTCGCAGATATGCAACAAGGAATCCATTTGCAGCGCCGACTATTAGCCCAATACCAAGAGCAACTAGTAGTGAAGTAACCAACCCATGATGATGAGCCGACATCTTGCCGATCATGTACGCGGTGAAGCCAGCGGTGGATCCCACTGATAAATCTATATGACGCATAGTGATCACAAACGTCATTCCAACAGAAAGAGTCGCGATTACGGCAACACCCAAGAAAATATCTTGGGCGCCAGATGCGCTGACAAATTGTGGATTTGCGATTCCAGTAACCACTAAGACAATAAAGAGCGCGAGTAAAACAGGTATTTCTCGAACGGAAACCAAACGAGTTAAAAATCTATTCACACGGTCACCGCCCCGGTCGCTGCAGCAATGACATTCGCAGAAGTAGCTTCGGCGCGAGAAAATTCTTTAACCATCAACCCCTCGCGCATAACCAGAATACGGTCAGCCATACCAAGTACTTCTGGCAGTTCACTAGAAATCATTAAAACCGCGAGTCCCTTGCCTGCTTCATCGCTCAGTAATTTGTGCACTTGAGCCTTAGTCCCAACATCGATTCCTCGAGTTGGTTCATCAACAATCAATAGCGCTGGCTGACTTGCTAGCCACTTTGCAAGAACTACCTTCTGTTGATTGCCGCCCGATAGGCGCTCGACCGGGTCGTTGATATCTGCATACTTAAGTTCGAGGGTTTCTCCCCAGGTTTTCGCTATTTCTGCTTCATCTTTGCTCCGAACCAAAAAGCCCTTCTTAATTCGATTTAATATAGTGACCGAAGAGTTCTTGGCAATTGATGCGGCCATAAAAAGTCCTTGCAGACGTCGATCTTCTGGTACTAACGCGATTCCAACTGCCATCGCCTTTGAAGGGGAACCAGCAGCTAATTCTTTACCCAACATCGTGATGGTGCCATGAGAATATTTTTCGACGCCAAAAATTGCTCGAGCAATTTCGGATCTACCCGAACCAACTAGTCCGGCAAGTGCAACGATTTCTCCGGCACGCACATCAAAGGAGATATTTTCAAATAAACCATCGTGTGCAAGGTTTTTCACGGACAGCACAACATCTCCTATTGGATGGAAACCCTTAGGGAATAATTCAGATACTTCGCGACCAACCATTAAATGAATAACATCTGCTTCAGTTGTATCCAAGGTAATGCCAGTGCCAACTGTTGCACCATCGCGCATAACTGTTAGACGATCAGTAAGTTCGAAAACTTCGTCAAGTCGGTGCGAAACAAAAACAACAGCGGCGCCACGTTTTGCAAGTGCACGCGCTACATTAAATAGCCGTTCAACTTCCTTTGATGACAGGGCAGCGGTTGGCTCGTCCATGACAATTACTTTGGCGTTTAGCGAAAGCGCCTTGGCAATTTCTACAATCTGTTGATCGGCAATAGACAACCCGCGCGCACGACTACGGGGGTTGAGAGGAACTCCAAGTTGATCAAATAAAGTTTGGGCTTCGGTCTGCATGCCAACCCAGTCCACAATCTTCCCGTTGACCTTCTGACGTCCGGCAAATACATTCTCTGCCAAGGTCAGGTCCGGGAAAAGATTTGGCTCCTGATAGATAACAGCCACGCCTTGTTCGCGTGCAAGCCGAGTTGAACCCTCATGGAATTTTTTGCCATCTAAAATAATCTCGCCTGCATCTAGACGATGTACGCCAGCCAGAGTCTTAAGTAGCGTTGATTTTCCGGCACCGTTCTCTCCAAGCAGTGCATGGATTTCACCCGCGTATAAAGTTAAAGAAGCGTTGTGTAGAGCGCGCACTCCACCGAAATTCTTGGTCGCGCCAGAGACACGCAGGACTGCATCAGTCATGTGATCTCCCTTTTACGCACTAGCTAAATACGGATTTCTATTGAATCGATTCATTTACTCTAGTCTAAAGTTATGGCCGCATTGAGCGTAAGTCAACGGCTTTTTAGATCACGATTTGATATCAATTTAAAAAAAGGGGATTTTTATTGACACGATTCAATGCCTGCGAGCAAGATCGGCCCCATGACCGCCAGCCTTCGCGATGTTGCACAGCTTGCCCACGTTTCGGTGGGGACGGTCTCTAATGTTTTGAACCGCCCAAGCGTGGTTTCACCAGAAACCCTTGAACGTGTTCAAAAAGCAATAACAGAACTGGGCTTCGTTCCCAACGGCTTTGCCCGACATCTTCGGTCTGGTTTCAGCAGAACTATCGGATTGGTCGTACCGGATGTAGCCAATCCATTTTTCACTGAAGTTGCTCGCGGCGTCGAAGACGCGGCAAGCCGGCGCGATTACGCAGTCTTTTTATGTAATTCTGATGAAAGCACTACCAAAGAAGAGAAGTACCTCAATGCGTTGGTCGCACAACAAGTTAGAGGAGTACTTATAACTCCAGCAGATAGCAAACCACAAAGACTCGATATTTTGTTAGACAGAGGAATCGCCGTCACATTGCTTGACCGTGAATCAAAGAATCGCAATCGTTGTTCTGTATCCGTGGATGACATACGCGGTGGCGAAATAGCGATAGAACATCTAGCCTCGCTCGGTCATAAAGTAATTGCCTGGGTTAATGGCCCTGAAAGCATCCCGCAATGTGCAGATCGAGGTTTGGGAGTTGCGCGCGCTGCTAATGAGAAAAATGTAACAATTAAAACTATTCGAGTACCACTCATGAATTCCGACCAAGGCGCTGCCGCGGTAAAAGCTTTCTTAGCGCTGGAAGAGTTACCAACAGCAATTTTCTGCGCGAATGACTTATTAGCACTTGGAGTAATGCGCGCACTTTTATCAGAAGGAATTAAAATCCCTGATCAAGTATCGATTATTGGTTATGACGACATTGCTTTTGCACCATCCGCGGCCGTGCCACTTACTTCGATTTCACAACCCGCTTATCAATTAGGCGTTGCAGCTGCAGAATTGTTATTAGCTGAATGCGAAGAGGCGGCAATGCATTCGCATCAGCAGGTTCGATTCCAACCGCGTTTGGCGCTACGACAATCCACCAGCGCTAGAAATTAAGAGCGATTTAAGAACCGAACGTGCTTAGGTTCTAATTCATCGAGTGTATTAACCCCCAACAATTTCATATTGCGAATCATCTGGCTCTGCAATATTTGCAACGCGCGTTCAACCCCTGCTTGTCCGCCGGCCATAAGACCATACAGATAAGCCCGGCCGACATATGTATATTGAGCCCCAAGAGCGATCGCTGCCAATACATCTGCGCCATGCATGATTCCGGTATCTAGATGCACTTCCATATCTTTCTTAAACTGGCCTTTTATATCTGCCAAGAGGTGCAGTGGCACCGGCGCTCTATCTAGTTGACGACCGCCGTGATTTGAAAGCACGATTGCATCGGCGCCAAATTTGGCAGCTTTCTTTGCATCCTCAATGTTCTGAATTCCTTTAATCGTGATGCTGCCCTTCCAATTCGCACGCACCCACTTAAGGTCATCAAATGTTAAAGATGGATCGAAGAGGTGATCCAATAATTCTCCGACGGTCCCACTCCATTCAGATAATGAGGCAAATTCAAGTGGTGGAGTTGTAAGAAAATTCATCCACCATCCTGGACGCGGGATTGCATTAATTAAAGTCTTTGCAGATAGACGAGGCGGAATAGTAAAACCATTTCTGTAATCGCGTAGACGTTGGCCAGCAGCAGGCACATCCACGGTCAAGAGCAAGTTTTGAACTCCAGCTTTTTGCGCACGTTCGACCAGGGCTAACGAAGCTTCGCGATCTTTACGTACATAAAGTTGAAACCAATTCACGCCACCGGGCGCAGCTGCAACAACATCTTCAATTGTTGTAGTACCTAAAGTTGATAAGCAGAACGGAATCCCAAATTTTTCTGCTGCTCGGCTCCCGGCAATTTCGCCTTCGGTCTGCATCATGCGGGCAAAGCCAGTAGGTGCGATCCCAACAGGCATTTTAAAATTATTCCCTAAGGCACTGCGGTCCAAAGTCGCACCAGATACATCATGCAAAATACTTGGGACAAATTCCAGATCTTTAAATGCTTGGCGTGCGCGATCAAGACTTGTCTCTGATTCGGCTGCGCCATCTGTGTAATCAAATGCACCTTGGGGAGTGCGCTTCTTTGCGATCTCGCGAAGGTCCCAAATCGTTAAGGCTTCTGCCAATCGTTTTTCCTTGCGTTTAAAAGTAGGAGTCCCAAATTTCATGAGGGGGGCAAGCTCTTTTGGATTAGGGAACTGACGCTTCACATTTTTAGCCATGTGTGAGTCTAAAACTGGAGCGGCCCTGTTCAAGACTGTTCAAAACTATTTAAATTAATTTAAGGCCCCCACTCCAAGGGGCGGGAATAAAGAGCACCCCCGCCCTGTTACCTGATTAACTCGAACTTGAGCCCCTTAGACTCAATCTTTTGACAGTTTAAGACTCAAGGACGAGAATTCAGTCAGACCCAGACGTAAACCGGGTAGTTATAGAAGGAGTAATAAAAATGGCAAGAGCCGTAGGTATTGATCTAGGAACCACAAACAGCTGCGTCAGCGTGCTTGAAGGCGGAGAACCAACCGTCATCGCCAACGCCGAAGGTGCCAGGACGACCCCGTCCATCGTGGCATTCGCCAAAAATGGTGAGGTCTTGGTCGGCGAAGTCGCCAAGCGCCAGTCCGTCACCAACGTAGAGCGCACAATCCGCTCGGTCAAGCGCCATATGGGTACCACGTGGACCCAGGATGTTGATGGCAAAAAGTACACACCTCAAGAAATTTCTGCTCGTATCTTGATGAAGTTAAAGCGCGATGCAGAGGCATATCTTGGCGACACAGTTTCTGATGCCGTCATCACCGTCCCTGCTTATTTCGATGATGCCCAACGTCAAGCAACAAAGGAAGCCGGCGAAATCGCTGGCCTTAATGTCTTGCGTATTGTCAACGAGCCAACAGCGGCAGCATTTGCTTATGGTTTCGATAAGGGCGATCACGAACAAACTATTTTGGTCTTCGACCTTGGTGGCGGAACCTTCGACGTATCACTTCTAGAAATGGGTGAAGGCGTTATCGAAGTTAAAGCAACCAGTGGTGATAACCATCTTGGCGGCGATGATTGGGATCAGGCACTTGTTGATCATCTAGTAACAGTTTTTAAAGCTAAGAACGGAATTGATCTCACCAAAGATAAAATGGCAATGCAGCGCGTACGTGAAGCCGCAGAAAAAGCGAAGATCGAACTTTCTGCATCTGCACAAACTTCAATCAACCTTCCTTACATCACAGTAGATGCAGAGAAGAATCCATTGTTCTTGGATGAAACAATTACTCGCGCACAGTTCCAGGGGATGACCGCTGATTTGTTAGCACGTTGTAAGGGTCCTTTCCAGACAGTGTTGAAGGATGCCGGTATTCCAATCGCCGACATCAATCATGTTGTACTTGTTGGTGGATCAACACGTATGCCAGCTGTCGTCGATTTGGTCCGTGAACTTACTGGCGGCAAAGAGCCGAACAAGGGCGTAAACCCAGACGAAGTTGTTGCTGTTGGTGCTGCGTTACAAGCCGGAGTTCTGAAGGGTGATGTTAAAGACATCCTGCTTCTTGACGTAACCCCACTTTCACTTGGTATCGAAACCAAGGGCGGCGTCATGACTAAGTTGATCGAAAAGAACACAACCATCCCTACAAAACGTTCAGAAATCTTCACAACAGCTGATGACAACCAGCCTGCTGTGCAGATCCAGGTATTCCAAGGAGAGCGCGAAATAGCTAACGCCAACAAGCGTTTGGGTATGTTTGAACTCACCGGAATCGCTCCAGCCCCACGCGGGGTTCCACAAATCGAGGTCACCTTCGATATCGATGCCAACGGTATCTTGCACGTAGGTGCTAAGGATCTTGGCACTGGCAAGGAACAGAAGATCACGATTAGTGGTGGATCATCCTTATCGAAAGAAGAGATCGACCGCATGGTTAAGGATGCCGAAGCACACGCCGAAGAAGATAAGCAGCGTCGTGATGAAGCAGACAGTCGCAATGCTGGTGACTCACTTGTCTACCAGACAGAGAAGTTCATCAAGGATAACGAAGAGAAGTTGTCGCAAGGTGATTCTGCTGCGAAGAAAGTCGATGTCGAAGCTGCACTCACAGAACTTAAGAGTGCGTTAGAGGGGACAGATATCAGCGCAATCAAATCTGCAACCGAAAAAGTTGCAACACTTAGCCAAGAGATGGGTGCATCGCTTTATGCTGCGAATGCGGCACAAGGTGATCAGGGCGAACAAGCCCCAAAGGCTGATGATGGCGTCGAAGATGCAGAGATCGTCGAAGAGCATTAATCATGGAAGATACCAATAGCCCAGAGAGTTCTGAACAAGCGCTCTCTGACGCTGTAGCAGAGGCGATTGCAGAAGTAGAAGTTGATCCGGTTGCTTCACTCACCGAAGATCTTCAACGTCTGCAAGCTGACTTCCAGAATTATCGAAAGCGTGTTGATAAAGAACGCCTAGAGTCTTCAGAAATGATTACGGGTTTAGTTGTTTCCCAATTTCTTGGAGCCTTGGATGATATCGATCGCGCGCAAGAGCATGGTGAATTGTCCGGCGGATTCAAAGCCGTCGCTGATCAATTGACCAATACAACATCAAAACTGGGGCTGGCTAAATTCAGCGATATCAATGTTGCCTTCGACCCACATATTCACGAAGCCCTGATGCACGAAACATCAGACACAGTGACAGAAACCCTTGTTACAAAGGTGTTGCGTCCAGGCTATAAGTTCAAAGAGCGGGTTATACGACCAGCTCAAGTAATAGTCACGGATCCGGAAGAAAGTAATTAATCATGGCCGCCAAGGATTTGTATGAAAAGGATCTCTACAAGATCCTTGGCGTCTCTAAAAAAGATGATGCAACAACGGTAAAAAAGGCTTATCGCAAGCTGGCCAAAGACTTGCACCCCGATAAAACTAAGGGTGATAAGAAGCTAGAAGATCGCTTCAAAGAGGTATCAGAGGCTTACGAAGTCTTAAGTGATGAGAAAAAGCGCTCCGAATACGACGAAATGCGTGACGCTTTTACGACCGGGCGTATGCCTCGTGGCGGACAACCTGGCGGATTCTCAGGTGGCGGCCAGAACTTTGAAGATATTTTTGGTGGCGGTTCCCAGAACGATATTTTCGCAAATCTATTCGGCGGTGGTCGACGTGGCCCAAGTAAAGGCCAAGATCTGCAGACCGAAACAACTATTAGTTTTAGAGATTCGATTTTTGGTCGCGAAATTAATCTACGGATCGATAATCAGACAGTCACTACCCGCGTACCTGCAGGCATCAAAGATGGTGGCAAGATCAAACTCAAAGGTCGCGGCGCAGCTGGCCAAGCAGGGCCTGGCGATTTATTTGTCATTGTGCACGTAACAAAACATCCGGTTTTTACTCGCGACCACAATAATTTATTGATGACGCTACCTGTAACAATTTCTGAGGCAGCACTTGGGGGTGACATTAGTGTCCCTACTCTCAAAGGCGAAGATGTCACAGTACGTCTTGCGCCTGGCACACAAAATGGAAAAGTATTGCGCGTCAAAGGTCGCGGTATTACCAAAGATCACGAGACCGGTGATTTGCTGATCACTGTTAATGTGCATGTCCCACAACGACTTAATGCAAAGGCGAAAAAAAGCCTGGAAGATTTTGCAGCTGAGACCAGCGAAGATTCACCTCGCCGCGACCTCAAAGAGAGGGCAGGGGCATGACACTGAACGATCAACCAGAAGAAGAGCAAGCGGTTTATGTAATTTCGGTTGCTGCTGAATTATCGGGGATGCATCCGCAGACTTTGCGTCAGTACGACCGCATGGGACTTGTAAGTCCAGATCGCGCATCTGGAC
This sequence comes from uncultured Actinomycetes bacterium, assembly GCA_903838295.1. Taxonomy (GTDB): domain Bacteria; phylum Actinomycetota; class Actinomycetes; order Nanopelagicales; family Nanopelagicaceae; genus PALSA-747. The sequence continues at coordinate 7,952 of CAILXX010000018.1, read as the reverse complement.
GAGGTCGCCGGTACTCGTTGCGCGACATCGCTTCACTTCGCAATATCCAACGGTTGGTTGGTGACGGAATCAATCTGGCGGGAATCAAGCGGATCATGGAGCTCGAATCCGCGGTATCTAATATGGCGTTAGAAATGGCGAAATTACGTATCGAAGTTGATGCTTTAATGGCGGCAAACCCACCAAAAGGGTTGGCAAAATCTGAGAGCAAGCCAATTGTTGTTTATAAGCAAGACTAATTTTCCCAATAGCGTATCTAATAAAAGATAGGGTTTGGCCATGACATCACGCGATCTACTTAAATCCGAAATCCTCAATAAGGCCGTTGTGCACGGCAAGGTCATCTTGTCCTCCGGTAAAGAAGCCGATTATTACGTCGATTTACGTCGTATTACTTTAGATTCGACAGCGGCGCCGCTGGTAGGTGAAGTGATGTTAGAACTAACTAAGGATTGGGATTACGACGCTGTTGGTGGCCTGACTCTTGGCGCAGATCCTGTTGCAACAGCAATGATGCATGTTGCTGCAAAGCAGGGCCGCAAGTTAGATTCATTTGTAGTTCGCAAGGCAGAGAAAGCACATGGATTACAGCGTCGCATCGAAGGCCCAGATGTTGCCGGCAAACGTGTGCTCGCAGTCGAAGATACTTCTACAACCGGTGGTTCTGTTATGACAGCGGTGGAAGCGTTAAAAGAAGCTGGCGCAATTGTTGTGGGTGTTGCAGTTATCGTAGAGCGCGGCGCCGCGCCATTAATCGCGCAAAACGGTTTGGAATATCGTGCGGCTTACCAACTCACCGATTTGGGATTATAAAACTTAAAATCTAAGAGAGATGCTTTCTTGTTCGCCACTCTTTAAAAATCTCCCAAAGTAATGGCAAGACCGTTATTGCGGCGATGGCAAGAATAATGTCAGTCAGATATTTAGAGATCGTGTCTGCAAAAGTTGTTCCCGCGGCATAAGCACCCCAAATAAGTACTTGCGTCCAGATCAACGCGCCAACTACATTCCAGAACGCAAAGGTTTTAAATGGGACACGGATGATTCCAGATAACGGATTTATCAGTCCGCGCACGACGGGGATAAAACGGCCCAAGACGATCGCGCGACCTCGACCATATTTGGTGATGTACTTTTCGGCAGATTTGATCTTGCCTGGATCGAAGAATTTGGAATTAGGTCGACTAAATATCCTGATTCCGTAATGCCAGCCGAGCCAGTGACCAAAGGTAGAACCGATGATCGCAAAGAGTGGGGCACCAATCGCCACGATCACAATGCTCAGATGGTGATGGCCGGCTTCGACACCGATCCCACTAGCAAAGAGTCCTGCGCTGATCAGCAAGGTATCGCCAGGTAGCCCGATGATGAGCGGCAATCCGGTCTCAAGCGCCAGGATCGCAAAAATGATCGCTAGGGCATAGTTGGAGTTCAGGGCCGAGGTCACACTTATGAAGCTCATAGAAGACTAAGGATACCTGCCAACAGACCCCATTAACTTGCCATATGTCTAATAGATATGTGTAACCTGTCCACCCTAGGCTTCCTACGAACACCTGGCCTCCCGAATCAACGGGGAGGAAAAGCCACGCTCAACTCGATGAGGAGTGAAAACTGTGTCTACACCCGTTCAAGTAACCGGCTCAAACCTGGTCTACGTATTTATTGTCTTGGCCATTTCGCTGGTTGCGCTCGCAATCGCTTTTGGGCTTCGCGCTCAAGTCTTGGCTCAATCCGATGGAACCGAAAAGATGAAAGAGATCGCAGCAGCGGTCCAAGAGGGAGCCGCGGCTTACCTCAATCGCCAGTTCAAGACCCTGTCGGTCTTTGTAGCGATCGTCTTCATCCTACTTTTTGCTTTACCAGGTCACACTGATATTCGTATCGGTCGTTCGATCTTCTTCTTGCTCGGCGCACTCTTTAGCGCATCAGTCGGTTACAACGGAATGTGGCTCGCGGTTCGTGCCAATGTTCGTGTAGCAGAGGCAGCCCGTCAAAATTCAGCGCAGAAAGCGGTCAAGATCGCATTCCGCACCGGCGGTGTCGTTGGTATGACAACTGTTGGACTAGGACTTTTGGGTGCATCACTTGTTGTGATTATTTATCGCGAGAACGCACCAGATGTTCTTGAAGGATTTGGCTTTGGCGCCGCAATGCTCGCTATGTTCATGCGCGTAGGTGGCGGTATCTTTACAAAGGCTGCCGACGTCGGCGCAGACCTTGTAGGTAAAGTCGAACAAAATATTCCAGAAGATGACCCACGCAACGCAGCAACAATCGCGGACAACGTTGGCGACAACGTTGGCGACTGCGCCGGTATGGCAGCTGACTTGTTTGAATCATATGCAGTGACACTTGTCGCGGCGCTTGTACTTGGTAAAGCAGGATTCGGTAACGCCGGTCTGATTTATCCATTGATCGTTCCTGCAATCGGAATCGTTACAGCCGTGATTGGTATCTTCATCACCAGACTTCGTTCGACTGATAAGTCTGCAATGCAGGCAATCAATCGCTCATTCTTCATCTCTGCAATTATTTCGGCAGTACTCGTAGGCTTTGCAACATTTACATATCTACCAGGTTCCATGAAGTTATTGGCTGGACTCGATCCTGCTCACGCTCCTGGCAATGTAAATCCACGCATCCTTACCTTTGGTGCAGTATTGATCGGTATCGTTCTTGCCGCAACCATCCAGGTACTTACAGGCTTCTTTACCGAAGTTGGTAAGCGTCCAGTTAATGATGTGGCTGCTTCTTCTAAGACCGGCGCAGCGACAGTAATTCTCGCTGGTATCTCAGTTGGTTTTGAATCTGCTGTTTACTCTGCACTTCTGATTGCGGCCGCAGTATTCGGTGCTTTCGTACTTGGCCACGGATCAGTCATCCTAAGCCTCTTCGCAGTAGCTCTTGCTGGTACCGGATTGTTGACCACCGTAGGTGTAATCGTCGCAATGGATACATTCGGTCCGATCTCTGATAACGCACAAGGCATTGCCGAAATGTCCGGCGATGTTAAAGGCGAAGGTGCACAGATCCTTACTCAGCTTGATGCGGTTGGTAATACCACCAAGGCAATCACCAAAGGAATCGCGATCGCGACTGCTGTGCTTGCAGCAACCGCCTTGTTCGGTGCATTCACTAACGCAATTCTCAAGGCCGTTGCAGATGCTGGTAAAGATCCTTCCATGCTCAACATTCAGTTCCAAGGAATTTTGGATATTGCTAACCCACGCAACTTGGTCGGCTTGATTATTGGTGCGGCTGTTGTGTTCTTGTTCTCTGGACTTGCAGTTAATGCAGTCTCACGTGCGGCCGGCGCAGTAGTTGTAGAAGTTCGCGAACAGTTCCGCCTGCACCCAGGAATCATGAAGGGCACAGAGAAGCCAGAATACGGTCGCGTTGTAGATATCTGCACACGCGATTCACTGCGCGAACTTGTCGCACCTGGATTACTTGCAGTAATGGCACCAATCGCGGTGGGCTTCGGTCTTGGCGTTGGCGCACTTGGTGCATACCTTGCTGGTGCAATTGGTACGGGTACTTTGATGGCGGTATTCCTTGCCAACTCTGGTGGAGCTTGGGATAACGCAAAGAAGATGGTTGAAGATGGACACCATGGTGGCAAGGGCAGCGATGCTCACCACGCAACAATCGTTGGTGACACCGTCGGAGATCCATTCAAAGACACTGCTGGTCCTGCAATCAACCCATTGATCAAGGTCATGAACCTGGTTGCGCTGTTGATTACGCCAGCGATCGTCTCCTTTGCATTAGGCAATCACAAACTAGAGAGCGCATTAATTTCGCTCTTTGCAGTACTAGTGATCGTTTACGCATTGGTGCGTAGTCGTCGCGCTTCAACCGCAATAGCTTAAGTAGCGCTAAAAAATAGAACTTCCCCATCTTTAGGAGTTGAGCACTTGGGCACCAAACTTGTGATCGTAGAGTCTCCCGCGAAAGCCCGAAAAATCGGTGCTTTCTTGGGGGACGGCTACGTCGTAGAGGCTTCGGTCGGACATATCCGCGACCTGCCGCAACGCGCCGCTGATATTCCTGCGGAATACAAGAAGATCGCCTGGGCCAAAGAGGGCGTCAACATTGAAGAAGATTTTGCGCCGCTCTATGTCATCAATCCTGATAAGCGTGCAAAGGTCAACGAACTCAAGGCGTTGATGAAAGATGCCGACGAATTATTGTTAGCAACCGATGAGGACCGAGAAGGCGAAGCAATTGCTTGGCATTTGATCGAAGTCTTACGTCCAAAAATTCCGGTGAAGCGAATGGTCTTCCACGAAATCACGAAAGAAGCGATTCAAAAAGCGGCGAATGAAACCCGCGATCTTGATTATCGTTTAGTCGATGCACAAGAAACTCGTCGAGTCTTAGACCGTCTCTACGGATACCGTTTATCGCCTGTTCTCTGGAAAAAAGTAATGCCGCGTATCTCTGCCGGCCGCGTGCAATCAGTTGCGACCCGCCTGATCGTAGAGCGCGAGCGAGAACGTATGGCTTTTATATCTTCTAGTTGGTGGGACCTTAAGGCAGAGACCGATCAAAATTTTACCGCCCGCTTACTTAGCCTTGATGGCAAGCGAGTCGCAGCAACCAATGATTTTGATGAAAACGGTGGGCTGAAAGAGAAAAACGCCGCGAACATTTTGCTTCTTGATGAAGCAGCGGCAAACGAACTCACACAATCACTACAAAACACAAAATTAGTTGTCAAGAGCACCGAAGAATCACCACGGACCGAACGTCCTAAAGCACCTTTCACCACATCTACCATGCAACAAGATGCAGGTAGTCGTTTGGGTTGGGGCGCACAACTGACAATGCGCGTGGCACAGCGCTTATACGAAAACGGTTACATCACCTATATGCGTACCGATTCTGTGACTTTGAGCCAATCTGCGATTCAATCCGCCCGCGATCAAGCGACAGCTCTGTATGGCAAGGAATATATTCCTGATCAACCACGAGTTTATGAAGGAAAAACAAAGAACGCACAAGAAGCACACGAAGCCGTGCGTCCCGCCGGAGATATCTTTAAAACTCCGGGCGAATTAGCCCCAGAACTAAGCCGAGATGAGTTCGCTCTGTACGACTTGATCTGGAAACGCACGATCGCTTCCCAGATGTCCGACGCCAAGAAGTTACAGATGCGTGTTGATTTTGATGTACAAACAAAAACCAAGAGCGAAGCAATTTTTCGTGCCAACGGTTCTGTCATTACCTTCCCTGGTTTTCTTGCCGCTTACGAAGATATTCAAGATGAATCAGTAGCTAAAGATGATGAAGCAGCAGAGAAGAAATTGCCTCCGCTCAAAGTTGGTCAATCTGTCAACGTTAATGAATACACTTGCGAAGGACACGACACCAAGCCACCAGCGCGTTATACCGAACCGACACTAGTAAAAAAACTGGAAGAACTTGGAATTGGTCGCCCGTCAACTTTTGCATCGATCATGTCAACGATCCAAGACCGAGGATATGTATCAAAGCGCGGCCGCGCCCTTGTTCCTACATTCTTGGCATTTTCTGTCACTGGCTTGTTAGAACAACATTTTGCAAAGCTGGTTGATTACGAATTCACGGCATCGATGGAAGAAGATTTGGACAAGATCGCCAATGGCGACGCAGATCGAGTCGAATGGCTTAGCCGATTTTTCTACGGACACGATGACCAACCTGGCCTAGAATTTATGGCGGCAGACCTTGGTGTCATCGATGCACAACAGATCAACACCATGAAGTTATCGCAAGATATCGAAATCCGAGTAGGTCGATACGGTGCCTATATCCAGCAGGGGGAAGGTGATGCTCGCAAATACGCCAACATCCCAGAGAATATGGCGCCGGACGAACTCACACTTCCGATCGCAATTGAATTATTATCAAAACCATCGGGTGAAAGAGAACTAGGTATAGAACCGGCAACAGGTTTGCCATTGATGGCAAAGTCTGGTCGCTTTGGTCCTTACGTCACCCAAATTTTTCCAGAACCAGAGATGGTTGTTGATAAGAAGACGGGCGAATTAAAGAAGCCGCGCAAAAAGAAAGATGCACCAAAACCAAAGACAGCATCACTTTTAAGCACCATGTCACTGGACACCATCACGATTGATGATGCACTCAAATTGATGTCGCTCCCCAGAACTCTTGGCGATTACGAAGAAGAGCCAATCACCGTACAAAATGGTCGTTATGGTCCGTACTTAACCAAAGGCGCAGACAGTCGCACGCTGACATCTGAAGACCAGCTCTTTGCAATCACGCTTGAAGAAGCAATTGCTATCTACAAAGAACCAAAGGTTCGCCGTCGTGGTGTCGCCAAACCACCTCTTAAAGATTTAGGCGTTGACCCTGCATCTACTCGTCCAGTACTTGTAAAAGATGGACGCTTCGGTGTCTATGTAACCGATGGTGAAACCAACGCAACTCTGCGCCGTGGTGACACGATCGAATTCTTGACTCTAGAACGCGGCCTCGAATTATTGGCGGGTCGTCGTGCTTGGGAAGCCGAAAACGGGGGAGCCACACGCGTTAAAAAGAAATCCACTCGCGCAAAGAAATCTGCTCCTACGTTGACCTCTAAAACAGTTAAAGCAACGGGCAAACCTAAAGCCAAGAAGAAGGCCGCAACCGGCAAAGGAAAAGTTCTCAGCGAATAGTTTTTAGTCGACGGATGGGTGTTGCACAATCTGCCCCCTCCCCTCATAATCTGTGCATGACATATCAACTGACAGACCTCAAAAACCATGTAGTCGTTATCACCGGAGCAACGACAGGAATCGGTGAAGCTACTGCCAGAGAATTAGTAGAGCAAGGCGCAAAGGTTCTCCTTAACGCCCGTAATGAAGCAAAGCTAAAAGAGATGGTCGCATCCTTTGGTGATGCCAATGCCGCATATGTCGCAGGTGATTGTTCTGACCCTGATGTATCCCGCAATATTGCAAAGACAGCGATTGCAAAGTTCGGCACAATCGATGCGCTGGTCCCTAATGCGGGTATCGGTATGTACGGTTCAATTTTGGATTACAGCGATGATGAAGTTAATCGCATGATGCGCACAAATTACGAAGGCACAGTGCACGTTATCCGCGCTTGTTTGCCAGCGATGCTTGCTAAAAAAGCAGGTGACATTGTGATTGTCTCTTCAGTAGCCGGATTCCGTGGTGGCGGAGATGAATCAATCTACGCTGGTACCAAGCATGCCCAAGTTGGGTTGGCGGGTGGCCTTGATCGCGAACTACGCGAAAAGGGTGTCCGCGTCGTATTGGTTTGTCCAGCAGGCACAGAAACCGAATTCGCAATCGGTGCAGGTCGCACACCTGGGACTCCCGTATTGGCCAGCTACCTTCGCCCAGAAGATATCGCCTTCCAAATTACAACGGTGTTAAAGCAACCCCGCTCTATCCGCACTCATATCTGGACACTTTGGTCGATTAACCAGCAGTCCTAAGTTTCATCTAGAGATTGCCCAACTCTCGGGAATGGAGTGACTAGTCATCCATTTGAAGCGTTGTCATCAAACTAACTATTGCTTCAACGACTCGCGTCCCATAATGTTCTGGTTCGGGGAACTTCTTATCTTTACAAAAAATAAAGGGGATAAACAATGGCACTACCAAGAAAATCAACAATTATCACATTAGCCGCCATGTTAACGGCTGGCTTGATGACAAATGCAGTATTTGCCATGCATCCTGGCGGCCTAAGTAAGTCGCTCAAGGTCAGCAAAGGTGTTTCAGGTCTTTCCCGCAGTCATCATCATGAATCAGAGACAGCTCACGAGGAATCTCATACAGTCCATCGCGGTCGTTAAGCAAAACGTTCTGATAAACAAAACACCTGATGTAAGGGGAGAGCCAGTATCAACCATGGCAGTTGATGGTGTTGGCGATCCCCACATTGTTAAGCAGGTCCTTTCTGTAAGAAAAATTGCTTTTGGT
>CAILXX010000017.1 GCA_903838295.1 uncultured Actinomycetes bacterium | reverse complement strand
TCTACGCTTAATTAGGTACTTTACACGGTAATTAGAAGCTACAAATAACCCTAATATCTCCTAATTCATGGGCAAAACATGGGCAAAAGTTGATGTATTAATTACTTCTTGAGTCGCTTTCTGGGAAATGACATCTCAAGTTTCCCAAAGAGATTTGCGATAGAAGTGACTTCCAAGCTTTCCGTGTACCAAGATTCCGTGTATCCATCAAAGGTACCTAACTCTAAGTTGTCTGCAAATCTAATCCCTCTAGATTGTAGTTTTATAATTACTTCCTGCTCCCATGCTCTAACCCGCTTGCCTATATAGGGGCCTAGTGAATCAATAAGAACAAAACCCTTCCGCTTATGAAGGCCTACTCTCTCATCAAAATCATTAGTGATTCCAATTTTCATAATCCCTCTTTTCTTATCTTGAAGGAGATAAAGCCAAGCGTCCCTATCTGGCTTAAAGCCATACAGCGCACATTCAGGACAACCTCTTCCTGAGGCACGGGATGCAACCTGAGCTTTCCAGCGATGGCCTTCTTTACAAACCCAAGCTAATTTCTTTCCACTTCCTGCCGTGACAGTGGTTGGGTCCCAGCCATCCACCTCATTAACTAGATGCGGAAGTTTGGTTGCCAAATCATTAAACCCGGCCAGTACCTTTTGTCCTATACATACTGGACAAGCTGCGGTTTGCCATCGTGAATCAGTTCTAGATGCAACGACCGCTGTCCAGGAATGGCCAAGTTCACATCGCCACTCTTTTCGTTTTTGTGAATGAACCGTCACTGTGGATGGGTCCCACCCATCTGCCTGCGCAGCTATTACGGGTAAAAGTGTTTTTAAGTCAGTTTCACCAATGATTGGATAATAACCACGGCAATATGGGCACCCTGAGCCTTTGACTCTGATGTTAATCGGAGATGGCCAGACATGGCCGTATTGGCAAATCCAGTCTTTCACTTGATGTGAACCAGGCATTACTTGTCCAGGGTCCCAACCATAGGCTTGTTCTGCCACGTTTGGATACATTGTTTCTAAGTCGGTCTCTCCCAAAATTACCTTTTGGTGTGCACACTGAGGGCAGCCAGAATTAAAGATAACTCGGGAGTTTATTTTCACCTCCCACTCGTGGCCCTTTTGACATTTCCAAGGCTTTCGGAGATTACTCCCAGCCGTGAATTGCGAAGGGTCCCAACCAACTGCTTCCTTGGCAATCTCGGGATACAAGGTCTTTAGGTCGTTGTAGCCAGCGAGTACTTTGCGCCCAGAGCAAACATGACAAAGCACTTCACTTTTAGGTCTAGTGAAGTTAAATATCTTGGCTTGGAAAACATGCCCCTTATTACATTTCCATTCTTTTACTAGATTTGAATTTGCTGAAAAGAGTTTCGGGTCCCAGCCATTGGCCATTTTGGCGTGTTTAGGATGCGATTCGGCCAGTGAAGGGCCCCTGAGTGGATAGGGCTTTTTATCCCAGTGACTTGCCATGGGTAAATGCTAGTAAGAAATTCGGATGTTTGAGGTCTCCATTAACCACTAGAGCTACTGCCTAAGATGAAAAACCATTGACTGTGCGTTTCACCTGGTGCCTTTACTTTTCGCGGTTCGTTTAACCTCTGGGGGGTCCAATTACAATCTAGCTGCCAGGGGTAGCACGTCTGGTCCTGCAACTTCTTTTCTTTCAATTGATAGTTGATTTGCTGGTTCAACTGCTTGTAATTGTTGAGAGACCTCGAATTACCTACTCAACTTAACCCACCGGGGGTCTCTAAAGCTTTTTGTTTGATCCAAGACTTTTGTCTATAGATTCACGGATATCCTGACGGTCTTTAACCGCAGCTGCACCTAGTTGTTGGATTTTTGCGATTGTCAGGGCCTTATCAAGTGATTCTTGTGAGTAAGTTCCCGACTTAAAATGTTCTGATCGACCGGCAGCCACTGTTAGTACCTGCCCTTGATTTCTATGCGTAAGACCAGGCTATTTGATGCTTGCAAGCAGAAACTACCTGATAACAAGGTTCTATCCAGCATATGTGTAGTCCACGACGTCTTTGGTGCCACGATTTTTCATATAGGCATCTAATTGAGCGAGACTGATGTACCTACTCCTGCCGACTTTATCGGCAGAAAGTTCGTGGCGGGATATCAGTGCATAAATAGAGGAAGTCTTCATGCCTAGAATCTCTGCTGCCTGAGCTGGTGTGTAAATATTTTTATTCATGTTCGACCTTTCATTGGGGTCCAATAGTCTCAAGAGATGTCGGTCTTGTAAGGCTAAAAGTGCGATGAAAAATCGGAGGGGATGTGAGTGCGAAGCACCCCTGTATGGTGAAAAGAAAGAAAAGCAGGATCAGGGTTAGTACTGCTAGCGACTTGTGATGACAGTAATTAGCTATAGCTGTCATGTCGCTAGCTTCTGGGTAAGTAATGCCTTCGGCATTTAATATCCCCCCTCGCATTCCTCCTCCCCAGGGATAGTCCTAAGAATGTATCTTCGATACCCAGAATGGACAGTTCTGGTCGGAATGCTCGGGGTGGTTATGAATACCCCTGCGGGGTTTCATGGAGACTACCCCCCCTACGCAAAATCTGATTAGGACTTTACGGGGGGAGTATTGATCTGCGGTATGTTCCACATCGACTTATTGAACTAGCAATACTTCACTCAGGAATTAGCTGAATGACAGGACCGGTATTTGTGGGGACTCCGCCCTTCTTATTGGGCCTAGTGATCGATGCTCCGGGTCTGCCTTTACGCATGGGTCACCCACTCGGGAAGTTTCTCTCGCTTTCGCTCTCACTACACCCGGTAAACAAGCCGGTGTTGGTACTTTTTAAGCGGCTCCAATTACCCGCTTGGTGCTTCTTTTGAGTTTTATCCTTACCTTGCAAGGTTACGGTTTCAACTTAAATCTGTAAGCCTAAACTCAGACTAATTTCCTGGCCGAAGTCGATCCATTACTTCATGGGCCCTTACTACCGATTCGGAGGTTGCAAACACGTAACTATTTAGAAGCGTGGAGGCTTGCGTGTGCCCAGAAAACTTCATGATGGTTGGAATATCGATCCCGTTTGCGGAGAGATTCGTTAGTGCAGTTTTACGCATTCTATGGACTGCATAGTGAGTCACCCCAGCGGTGGACAGTAAATCTAGCCACCATTTACGGTCTCGCTTGGCATCCAAGGGCCGCCCCAGGCTGTTCGGAAAGATCAAATCATGATCCTCAATTTCCGGAAGCTTCGGATCGAGTTTTCTATCTTCGATACGCTGCGAGCGCAGTAAGTCTTGCTGCATGCGATGAATAGTTAGAATCTCGATTTGTTTATCGGTAAGACGAACAGTTCGTACTTCATCCTGCTTAACAGATTGAAATACGAGTCCTTGGCCTTTCACCCACTGAAGTTGGCGTTCTATAAGTAGTGTCTTATTTCGGAAATCGACATCTTTCCACTTAAGACCCAGTACTTCACCTTGTCGAGGCGAAAGAACCATTCCAACTTCTACACGAGCGTGCATAAAGGGATTTTTTTGTGCTGCAATATATATTTTCACAAAGTCTTCTAGGGGTATTGGCTGGATCGGCGTGCTCTTACCCTTAATACGCTCTACATTGAGCATTGGATTAATCACTAAGTATTGCTTTCGAACAGCATCTCTGAATGCTTTACTTAAAACCCTATGTACCACATTGGTTGTACCGGGTTTAAAACCGGCAACTTTAAGCTGAGAGTATAGATCCTCTATAGAGTTAACAGTCAGAGCAGATAGTTTTGCGCTCCCAAGGTATGGGTTGATCCAGTTTCGTATTGCGCCATCATAATTTCTGTAGGTACTTGGCTTAATGTATGCAATGCGACCTTGAAGCCAACCAGACAAGAAGTCGCATACTTTCATGTTTGGATTAGCGGCAAATGTTGCTTGCCCTAAATTGCGGGATCGTAGTTGATCTGAGAGCCAATTCAGGGCTTCATTTTCAGCCCGTGCATAGCTTGCTTTATTATTTAGTATAAACCTGAAGGACTTTGTGTGAGGAGTTCCGTGAACATCCTTAATTGTTGCCTGTATGACTTCAGGTTTTTGTTTAGAAACAAAATACGAGCCAGTTCCGTTAGGTCTCTTTACCTTATTATTCTTTGGAGATTGCCCTTGCATATTTAATCCTCTAAGTAGATGCGAATGATGGTGAATGGGCCTTGTGACACTTTGAGTCACTGCGTGCATTCGGTATTACTCGCTTAGAGGCATGTGCTCGGTTCGTGAAACTCCGAGGTGTCCTGTGGCTTAACTAGTCTCAATTATACGGCAATTTTTAGAAATGCCGACATGGTACATAGAGGGGGCCATCAACCTGGCTTACTAACTGGTTACTCACTTGAGATTCACTGTTATCTGATAACAGTGTTTCGACTTACCAATATAGCGCTCACGACCTGCGCTTTTATGGTGCGTTGTGAGGGACTCGAACCCCCGACCCGGTGATTAAGAGTCACCTGCTCTACCAACTGAGCTAACAACGCGGGATATTGTGCGAGGCTGACCCTATCAGCGCAATGGGATATGCGCGAAAATCGGGCAGCTAAGCATCTATTTGTGCGTAAATGTCGTTATGCATGCTCCTTATATCGTGCGTAAGAATCATTGATTTCCTGCTCGGCAATACTATGCCCCACCCAGTCGCCACCATGCACTTCTTTGCCTGGTTCCAACGTTTTGTACACTTCAAAGAAATGCTTAATTTCTTCTAATTCATACGGTGGCACATCCTGCAAATCTCGTAATCCACCTTTGCGAATATCACCAGCAGCCACACAAAGAAGTTTGTCGTCGCCACCTTTTTCATCAACCATTCGGAACATTCCCACCACGCGGCAGCTCACAACACAGCCTGGGAAAGTTGGTTCATCTAGCATCACCAGCGCATCCAATGGATCGCCATCGAGTGACAAAGTGTTTTTTACAAAGCCATAGTCATGTGGGAATCGAGTCGCAGTAAAGAGCATTCGATCAAGACGGATCTCTCCGCTTTTGTGGTCGATCTCGTACTTGTTGCGGCTACCAGCCGGGATCTCAATTACGACGTCGAAGATCATCTCGGTCAAATGGGGCTCCCTAGATAGTTGTGAGTGTTTCAATTATTGGGGTGATCGACGGGGCTCGAACCCGCGACATCTCGGACCACAACCGAGTGCTCTACCAGCTGAGCTACGACCACCATGGATTGCAGATTCTAACCTAATTAGTTAGGGATAAAAATTGATTTTCGGTAGTACTCCAACTCCTCGATCGAATCTCTAATATCGCCCAATGCTCGATGGTTCCCGGTCTTCTTAGGTGCCGCGAAATAGACCTTTGGATACCAGCGGCGAGCCAGCTCTTTGATGGAAGAGACGTCCACGGTTCGGTAATGCAGGTACTCATTGACCGCGGGCAGGTATTTGGCGATGAATGTCCGGTCCACCGAAACCGAGTTGCCAGCCAATGGGGACTTACCAGAACCTGGTGCATATTTATTAAGGTATTCAAGGATCTCTTTTTCGGCCTCTAGGTAGGAGACGCCATTTGGGATCTCTGTGATCAGGCCAGAACTTGTATGCATTTCTCGGACGAAGTCATTCATAGCGTCGAGGGATTCTTGGGAGGCCTTGATGACCAGGTCCACACCTTCGCCCAAGATGTTGAGTTGGGAGTCAGTCACTAGGACTGCTATTTCTACTAAGACATCCTTATCTAGGTCCAGGCCTGTCATTTCGCAGTCAACCCAGATCAGATTTGGCGCATCGCTTCCCATGGGGCAAACCATAGGGCACCAGCAGGGTCAGGGGCGATTTCACTTTCCGTTCACCTTCTAGACACCTTGGGTCCATACCCCGCAACCCAATTAGGTCAATCATTCGGGTGTGAGTTCAACGATGACCCAGACCCCTGCGCAGATCCCGGCAAAGCGCGAGATCACGACCAAGCCTCGTTTTTCCGACAAAGTGTTTCGTGGGGTAGTTACAGGCGGCGGGTTGTCATCCCTGGTCATACTCGGATTAATTTTAGCCTTCCTTTTATACAACGGTTATTCGACTCTTAAGCAACAGGGCATACATTTTTTAACATCGAGTAATTGGCAAGCAGTAGTCGCCGATTCTGGTGCGGTTGATATAAAAAATTCTCATTTTGGAATCGCTGCAATGTTGATCGGCACAATGATCGTCGCGGTTATTGCGGTAATAGTTGGCGTACCGATCAGTGTTGGCGCCGCCGTCTATCTGACTTTCTATGCGCCAGCGTCAATCAAAAAGATTATGGTAACCGCGATTGATTTGATGGCCGCCTTTCCTTCGGTCCTCTTTGGGCTATGGGGCTTTTTTGTCTTGGAGTCATCGGGGGAGTATTGGGCAAAGCTGCTCAATAAATATTTTAGTTGGGTCCCATTCTTCAAACTGCCTGCACCATATGTAACGCGCTCGCCATTTATCGCGGGTCTGGTTCTGGCTATCATGATTATTCCTATTGTTACATCTGTATCTAGAGAAATTTTCTCGCAGACACCGCTTGATCGAATCCAAGCTGCATATGCATTGGGTGGAACCCGCTTTGCGATGCTTCGCGCAGTTGCCTTCCCGTATGCACGCTCTGGAATCGTTGGCGGAGTAATGCTTGGTTTGGGCCGTGCGATGGGTGAAACCGTTGCGGTATATACAGTGCTCAATATTGTGTATCAGGTAAATTGGCAGATCTTGTTGAGCGCCGGTGGCAACGTGGCATCCATGATTCTTCTTAAATTCGGAGAAGCAAGTCCGTACGAAGTGAAGGCGCTGATGGCTGCGGGCCTGGTTCTCTTTGTGCTGACATTGATAGTCAACTCGATCGCTAATTTAATTGTGACCCGCACCGGAAAGAGTGGACGCTAATGACTACTCTGGCGCAGGCGCCTATAGCAAAGCCACAGAAGCCTTGGGCCGCTACTTATAAGGACCGCGGAAAGACTGCAGGTATTTTCGTTGCTTCAATGGCAGTCTCTTATGCCGTAGTCGCTGCGACCCCACTAAAAGGAAAGTTGGCTTACGCGGCAATTTTCTTTGCGACGTACATCGTCATAGATTTTGTTATCAATTTTGCGAAAGCTGGCCGTCCCGCCGCTGTTGATGCCGTGTTTAGAGCATTTGTAACCATGATGGTTGCTATGGCAATTACCCCGATCATAAGTATTTTGGTCACGGTCTGGATTCGCGGACACCATGGATTGCATTGGACTTTATTTACGAAGGATATGCATTCCAACGCATATACAGATGCTGTTCCACAAGGTGGCTTACTGCATGCAATCATCGGAACTTTCTTGCTAGTTTTGTTTGCAATGATTATTAGTGTTCCAATTGGAATCTTGACCGCCATCTATTTAACCGAAATCCGTGGCAAATTTACTCGTCCGATTTCTTTCCTAGTGCAAGCAATGTCGGGTGTGCCATCAATTGTTGCGGGTCTATTTATTTACGCTGCGATATTGTTGCCATTGACTAAGAAATTAAATGGTTTCGAAGGTTCCCTTGCTCTGGCAATCTTGATGATTCCTACGGTGGCTAGAACATCTGAAGAAGTTCTGAAATTGATTCCTGGTGATTTGCGTGAAGCTGGTGTTGCCCTTGGTGGGACTCAGTGGCGTTCTGTAGCAATGGTTGTAGTACCTGCGGCTCGTAGCGGTTTGATCACGGCAATGATTCTTGGAGTTGCGCGTGTTGCGGGTGAAACAGCTCCACTACTTTTGTTGACTGGTGGCAGTGGTACAAAGAATTTTAATATGTTTAATAATTCGATGGGCTCGCTCCCAAGTTATATCTGGCAAAGCTTTGGTGCTGGTACTCCAGAATCGATTACTCGTGCATGGGCTGGAATTTTGGTGTTGCTAGTGATTGTTGTGGTTCTTTTCACGGCTGCCCGAACCCTCGGTAACCGCAAAGTAGGTAAGAAATAATGAGTATTGATCCCGGTAGTAATAGTGGAAATAATCAAGGAGATGATATGGATACAACCGCTCAAACCAATTCGCTTGCTGGGATTGCTGCTTCACGTGTGCATGTTCAACCTGGCACGCAGGCGCTTGGTGTTGGCCTTGAAGCTAGAGGCGTTCATGCCTGGTTTGGAGAGAAGCATGTGCTGTCCAATGTTTCGCTAGATTTCTGGCCTGGCACAGTAACCGCTCTAATCGGACCATCTGGTTGCGGTAAGTCAACATTTATTCGGACTCTCAATCGCATGCACGAATTTATTCCGACGGCGGCTATGGCCGGTGAGGTTCTGCTAAACGGTGAAGATATTTATGCACCCGGTGTAGATGTCACCAAGATTCGACTCAAGGTTGGCATGGTTTTCCAGAAGCCAAATCCATTCCCTTCGATGACAATTGCAGAGAATGTGCTTGCTGGATTGAAGTTGGCTCAACTAAAAGTCGAGAACAAAGACGATCTCTTAGAAGAGTGTTTGGAGCGCGCCGGACTTTGGGCAGAGGTAAAGGATCGCCTCAACACCCATGGTGGCGCACTTTCTGGCGGCCAGCAGCAGCGTCTATGTATTGCCCGAGCCCTTGCCGTGCGTCCACAAGTTCTGCTGATGGACGAGCCTTGCTCTGCCTTGGATCCAGGATCTACTCTGCGAATCGAAGAGACTATCTCTCAGCTCTCTTCTACCGTGACAATCATCATCGTGACTCACAATATGCAGCAGGCGGCCCGTGTATCTGACTACACAGCCTTCTTCTTGTCAGATGGTGGCCCGGGCCAGATGATTGAAGTTGGTTCTACCAACGAAATTTTCTCGCGTCCCAAGGATAAGCGGACCGAAAATTACGTCACCGGCCGCTTTGGTTAAGAAGGGTTCCCTTAAAGTTATTAACCTTCTGTTCATCTAAAGAGGGTGTGACGTTTGCCTTACAGGCGGGCAATGTTTCTTTATCAGTTATAACTTTCGGCCAACACGTCCAATACGTCTGTTTCCTGAAAGGAAATCAATGAAGGTCTCACGTTCACTCAAGGTTGCAGTAGCCGCTCTTGCAGCAGTTGCTTTCGCAGCCCCATCAGCTTTCGCTGCAGTAACAATCACTGCTGGCGGTTCATCTTTTGATGCTCCAATCCTTAACGCATGTAAAGTTGATTGGCAGACAAGCACAGGTAATACATTCACATATACATCATCTGATTCAGGTACCGGTCAGAAGAATGAAGATGCTGGAATTTTCGACAGCAACTTTTCTGACTCTTCTTACACACCTAAGGCTTCAACAGTCCTTCAGATCCCAATCGTTATGGCTCCTATTGCTGTAATCGTTAACTTGCCTGGTCACAAGGATGTTTATCTTTCACAGCAGTCATTGTCAGATATCTTTGCTGGTGTAGTTACTAAGTGGAATGATCCAGAGATCCAAGCAGATAACTCAGGAACCGTTCCTGTTACTCACACCGTCCAACTTCCTGGTGGAAAGACACAGACAAAGGTTGTTAATACTTCTCGTTACTACACTCTTCCAAACCAACCAATTCACATTGTTGCTCGCGCTGATTCATCTGGAACAACAAAGAACTTCATTACTTTGTTCAAGACTCAGTTCCCAACAGTATGGACAAAGGCTTTGGATAAGACTTTCGCAAATGACTTCCCTGGTTCAATCAATGGTGCAGGAAACATCGGTCGCATCCAGACAGCATCTGGTTCAACTGGCGTAGCTGCTCTTCTTGCGAAGACACCTTATTCAATCGGTTATGCCGAAACTTCTTATGTCACAGGTTCACTACGCGCTGCTTTGATCGGTAATGCAAACGGTGAGTATGTTGGCCCAACTGCAGGTGCAACTGCAGCATTCGTCGGCGCAGCGTCGATTGTGAACGGTGGCTACAAATTCGATTACAGCACCAAAGCATCTGGTGCTTATGTACTTGGAATCGTGTCATACGCTCTAGTTGATTCAGCGAAGACTGGTGCTAACGCAGCAGCTACAACTAGTTTCATTAAGTATGTCTTGTCTTCAGCATGTTCGACATCTGCAGGAGCAGTTAAGGGTGGATTTGCTCAAATCACAGGTGCCGTACTTGATTACGACAACTCGTTGATCGCAAAGTTGCCAACAGCGTAAGTAATACATAAAGAGAACCCGGTCTCCTGAGGGGGAGGCCGGGTTTTTTTATTGCCCAAAATGAGTGGTGTCCCAATAACTCCCAAGAACCCAATAACTCCCAAGAACCCAATAACTCCCAAGAACAAAGTGCGCCCGGCTGGAATCGAACCAGCGGCCTACCGCTTAGAAGGCGGTTGCTCTATCCGACTGAGCTACGGGCACATGTGAGAAATCTGGGAGAGATGAACGTAGTGAATTCTAACCGATAAGGTTCGGGACATGGCCGAGTTTATTTATACGATGAAGAAGGCGCGTAAAGCGCATGGCGAGAAGGTAATTCTCGATGACGTCACCCTTGCTTTTTATCCAGGGGCAAAGATCGGTGTAGTTGGCCCTAACGGCGCCGGAAAATCAACCGTCCTTCAGATCATGGCAGGCATTCAAACGGCCTCTAACGGCGAAGCATTCCTTTCTCCGGGCTATTCGGTGGGCATCTTGTTGCAAGAGCCACCACTAGATGAATCAAAAAATGTTTTAGAGAATGTGCAAGAAGGCGTTGCCGAAACCATGGGGATGCTTAAAAGATTCAATGAAGTCAGTGAAGAGATGGCAAGCCCGGACGCGGACTACGACAAATTGTTGGCAGAGATGGGGGCGCTGCAAGAGCAGCTTGATCATCGAAATGCATGGGACCTTGATTCACAATTAGAGCAGGCCATGGATGCACTGCGCTGTCCGCCACCTGATGCAGATGTGAAAGTACTTTCTGGCGGAGAACGTCGCCGCGTTGCTTTATGCAAGCTGCTTTTAGAGGCGCCAGATCTACTTTTGCTCGACGAACCTACAAACCATTTGGATGCAGAATCCGTATTATGGCTTGAACAACATCTATCTAAATACCCTGGCACCGTCGTAGCGATTACACACGATAGATATTTCTTGGACAACGTTGCAGAGTGGATTTTAGAACTCGACCGCGGTCGGGCATATCCATACGAAGGAAATTATTCGACCTATCTAGAAACCAAATCTTCGCGACTAAAAATTGAAGGCCAGAAAGATGCGAAACGTGCAAAACGCTTGAGTGAAGAACTTGAGTGGGTCCGCATGAATGCAAAGGGTCGCCAAGTTAAATCTAAGGCTCGTCTTGCCCGCTATGAAGAGATGGCAGCAGAAGCCGACAAGATGCGAAAGTTGGATTTCGAAGAGATCCAGATCCCAATGGGGCCACGTCTTGGAAACATTGTCGTCGAAGTCGAAGACCTCAAGAAGGGATTCGGGGATCGCTTATTGATCGACAACTTATCTTTCACATTGCCGCGCAATGGAATTGTTGGAGTTATTGGCCCCAACGGTGCTGGTAAGACAACTTTGTTCAAGACCATTTTGGGAATGGAACAACCAGATTCTGGAACCGTAAAAATTGGCGAAACCGTAAAGATTTCTTATGTAGATCAGTCTCGAGGTGGGATTGATCCCAAAAAGACGTTGTGGGAAGTTGTATCAGATGGACTTGATCACATGAAGGTTGGTAACGTAGAAATTCCTTCCCGTGCATATGTATCTACCTTTGGATTCAAGGGCCCGGATCAGCAGAAGCCAGCGGGGATTTTGTCTGGTGGCGAACGAAATCGTCTCAACCTTGCTCTAACGTTAAAGATGGGTGGCAATTTGTTGCTCCTTGACGAACCTACCAACGACCTTGATGTAGAAACCCTGGGATCGCTAGAGAATGCTTTGCTCGAATTCCCTGGTTGTGCGGTAGTGATCTCTCACGATCGCTGGTTCTTAGATCGCATCGCGACTCACATCTTGGCTTACGAAGGCGATTCGCAATGGTTCTGGTTTGAAGGAAACTTTGAATCATACGAAGAGAACAAGGTGAAGCGACTAGGCGTTGATGCTGCTCGCCCACATCGTGTCACTTACCGCAAGCTGACCCGCTAACCAAAGCACTCAGTCATGACAGAACAGAGCATGTACGAAGCACTCGGTGGACACCAGACTTTCGAAAATTTGGTTTCGCATTTTTACGCATTGGTTGCGGTTGATCCAATCTTGCGCCCGATGTATCCCGAGAGTGATTTGCACGAAGCCGCGGAACGTTTATTGCTCTTCTTGGAGCAATACTGGGGTGGGCCCACCACGTATCAAGAGACCCGGGGACATCCACGTCTTCGGATGCGCCACGCTGGGTTCCATATCGGCGTCAAGGAGCACGATGCTTGGTTGCGCTGCATGAAGTCGGCAGTTGATGAAATTGAATGCACCCCAGAACTCAAGGCGCAGCTCTGGAGTTATATGGAATATGCGGCCGCTTCCATGGTGAATCAGCCGGACTAAGGCTCGACCCCAGATATTTGCAAAGAATTTTCTCGAAATCCCCACAATTCTTCTCGCGGTAGGGCAGTATTTCGCCATACAGCACGAGCCACGTGCTGATTTCGAAGGAGCAAGTTCGGTGCCACAAACCCTGGTCCTGAACGCCACCTATGAGCCACTAGGTGTCGTTGCAGAGAGAAGAGCGCTAATTCTGGTGCTCAACCATCGTGCTGTCGCGGTCGAAAATTCTGAAACTGTTTTACATTATTCTGGCGGTGAAGTGATCCTGCCTTCTGTTATTCGATTAAATAAATTTGTTCGTATTCCTTATCGTCACGCTGTTCCACTTTCACGCAGAGCAATCTTTGCTCGCGATGGCGGAAAATGTGTTTACTGCGCCGCACCTGCGACATCGATTGATCATGTGATGCCTCGCAGTCGAGGTGGTTCTCATGAATGGGGCAATGTTGTCTCTGCATGTCACAAGTGCAACCATCAGAAAGCAGATCGAACTTTGAAGGAGATCGGTTGGCGTCTGCGGTCGGTGCCGCGGGAACCGGTCGGTGCTGCCTGGCGGATTCTTGGCACTGGCCGTCCTGATGTGCGCTGGCTCTCATACTTGCATCCATATGGGGTCGAGCAGATGCAGACTTCTGCTGCCACGGCGTAATTATTTGCAGGATCGTCTAATACACTTCCGACCATGATCGCGCATCTTTCACATCACATGTTTGCTGGACATCTTGCTATGAGTACGCAAGAAGATGGTTCACTTCCTGGTGCTGGACTCAAGTGGTACCAAACATTTATGTACTTTGTTCTGGCACCGGCTGGACTCTTCTTTGGAATCACTGCGATAGTTTTACTTTCTACGCGTCCAAAGAAAAAAGCTACACACCTATAATTTTGTGAGCGCGATCGAACGCCCTGATAATCGCAGTTATAAATTACGCGGGGATCGCCAGACTCTCGCACAATTACATGCTTACGAACGTTCGTGGCAGATCTTTGGCCTGGCAGTCGAAGGCACGATTGACCCAAAGAAGCTCTTCCCAGATACAACAGCCCAGATCATGGAAATCGGTACCGGCATGGGCGAAGGCACGGCGCACATTGCAGAACATTTTCCTGACATTGGTTTCATCGGAGTCGAAGTTCATAAACCTGGAGTCGGTGCATTGCTTGGATATATCGAACGAATGCAACTTCGCAATCTGCGGCTCATGCGCGAAGACGCGCACATAATTTTACGGGATCACTTTTCTGATAATAGTTTTGATGCGTTCCATTTATTCTTCCCGGATCCTTGGCCAAAAAGGCGACACTGGAAACGGCGCATTATCCAACAGGAATTTATTTCATTGATTTACGCTAAATTAAAAAGTGGTGGCTATATCCATATTGCAACCGACTGGGTCGAGTATGCAGAATGGATTCAAGCAGAATTTCTCAAGTCACAAATCTTTGAAGGGGGAGTGATTGATCGTCCCGATTGGCGTCCACTCACCAAATTCGAAGGACAAGGTGTCCGTAAAGGTCATGTAGTTACAGACCTTAAATACTTTAAAAAAGGCTAAATCGAACCGGTCTGCTCGAACTTACTAATCAATCCAATTCTGCGAACATGGCGCTCATCATTAGAAAATGGCGTTGCTAAAAAGAGATCAACAAGTGCAAGGGCTTCTGGCTCAGTGTGCATGCGGCCACCGATTGCGATCACATTTGCATCATTGTGTTCGCGGGCGGCGATAGCCGTAGTTTCGCTCCAGACAAGAGCTGCGCGAATGCCCTTTACTTTGTTAGCGACCATCTGTTCACCATTACCAGAGCCACCAAGAACTATCCCGAATGAACCTGGTTCTGCTGCAACCGCCTGAGCAGCTGGCAGGCAGAAGACCGGAAAATCATCGTCTGGATCCAAAGTATGCGGCCCGTGATCTACAACATCGTGGCCTTTCGATTGAAGGTGTTTGACGATTCGATTCTTGAAATCTAGACCGGCATGGTCACTTCCGATGTGTATGCGCATGGCTAATCCTCTCAAATAAAAATAGGACCCCCGCCATTTCTGGCGAAGGTCCTAAGCATTTATTTCTTTTTAGTTATTGCCACCGACAGTTGGGGCGCCGGGAGTTGTCGGCATTCCACCTAAGGCGCCATGGCCACGACGGCCCATGACCTTGGTAGGGGTTGCATTAACCATCGCGGTTACCTGAGCATTGAGCCCTGCAATTCTTGTTGCTGCCTGGGCAGAAGTCAGATGACCAGCGGTTAACTGAGCATTTATTGTCGTTGTCTCTGCGGCAACGAGTGCAGAAATAAGGCCAGCAACTTTTGTAGGTCCAGCAATCGTCGCAAGTGATTGTCCAGCTGCAATATCCGCCTGAAGCACTGTTGTGGTGATTCCAAGAGTGCTTGCGATCAATGCTTGGTTTGCTCCAAACGCGCCACCAAATCCTCGAACCCCTAGTCCACGCATACCTCCTGGCATACCGGAACCTTCTGCACCTTCTGCACCTGCATTGCCACCAGCGATCATTGGCTTAGGTGCTGCCGCCTTAGCAGCATTTAGAGCCGCCGTAATTGCATCGGATTGTGCCTGGGAAATTGTGTGATTGCCAACAAGTGTTGCAAGAATCGATGTGATTGGGTTGATTGCACCCATAGGTGAAGCGACATTAGTAGCTTTAACTACTTTGTGAGTTATTGCAGCATCTGCAACTTCGACGCCACCTATTGTTAGTGCTACTGCAAGTCCTGCAGAAACTATCGCAAGCTTTTTCATAATGCTCCTC
Source organism: uncultured Actinomycetes bacterium (assembly GCA_903838295.1). Taxonomy (GTDB): domain Bacteria; phylum Actinomycetota; class Actinomycetes; order Nanopelagicales; family Nanopelagicaceae; genus PALSA-747. The sequence continues at coordinate 105,824 of CAILXX010000017.1, read as the reverse complement.
TTGTAATCAAGATTTGATCTTGACCTGTTAGTGCAGATGCCCTCACATCCGCATGAGTGCAGATAACTCTGTCAAAGTTAAAAAGTGTGGGGTTGCTACTTAGAGCGGAGTGAGAGTTTTTAGCTCAAGTTTCGAGCAGTAGGTATTATCCCAAGTGGCGCTGAAAGAAGATAGAGAAATTTAGGTACCATCTTTATTCACAACGTTTTCACACTTATCTCACTGCTCTCAAAATAGAGGGCTTATAAGTATTTGATAAGGGTGACCATGAGAATCAAGAGCGGTCTAAGAAGATCTATTCCAACCTATATTTCAATCAGTTTTGTCTGTCTCTTGCTCATACCTGTTCAAGCGCAGGCAGCTACAAAAGCGATGCATCCCAAAATGGCTGGACGTGTTGTCGCAGGAACCACAAACATAATTCGTAGCGGGAAAGGTGCTCCTGCAAGTCGTTTGGGCGTCGATGGGGATTTTTATATCGACACAGTAAATCTAAATTTTTATGGTCCAAAACTAAATGGGAAGTGGCCCGTAGCGGTGTCTATGCGAGGGCCAGCGGGTCCATCTGGTGCTGAAGGAAAATCTGGAACACCGGGTGAAAAAGGTTCCACATTGAATGGAACAAGTGGTAACCAAGGAGATCCAGGACCAACAGGCCCCACTGGTGCAACCGGACCCGCAGGACCCCAAGGAATTCCTGGAAGCTCTGGTGGTTCTGGAGGTGGTTCTGCTGGAGCAGCAGGTCCGCAAGGAGTTATTGGAGCAACGGGCCCGACTGGCGCACAAGGCGTTCAAGGAACTCCAGGTTCTTCCGGTAGTTCTGGTTTACAAGGAGCCAGCGGTGCACAAGGACCACAAGGAGAAGTTGGCGCCACAGGCGTCCGTGGAGATGTTGGAACGACGGGATCCACAGGAACAACTGGTCCTCAAGGTAATCAAGGTCTAACTGGTTCTAACGGTTCGACAGGACTAACAGGAACAACAGGCCCTACTGGAAATACTGGGCCGACAGGAGACACTGGCATAACTGGTGCTCGCGGTGATGTTGGCGCAACAGGGTCCCCAGGCGCAGCAGGTACTAATGGAACCGATGGAGCTGTGGGTGTACCGGGTGGAATTGGAAAGACCGGGGCGACTGGAGCCGACGGGGTTTCGCAGGTAAAGATCACCCCTTTAATTCCTTGGACTTTAAGTACTGGCACACCTGGAACATCGGCTACAAGTTCTGCGTTTGGTCAGCTAGTAGCTAATTCGAGTTATGAATTCACTGTGGTTGTGACAGGAAAATTGGCGAACTGGGTTAGTCCCGGAACAGGTATCCGTGTGGGTTTGTTATTAGCCACTTCTGATCCAGCTGCATCATTAAATTATGGAGTCTCATATTCTTTTGGAACTGTTAGCGAAGGCCTAGCGACTTATTTTTCAAAGGAGTCATTTTTGGTTACGGGAACCATCGCTACTTCTCTGTCCACACCAATTACGAGTCTCATGGTCACAATAAATGATGCAGGTGGAACCACAGGGACAAATGCAATGTCTTTGTCGGGAATTGGATTTTTCCAACTAGTGGGATCAATCTTATAAAGATGGAGCGGGTGACCGGGATCGAACCGGCATGGCCAGCTTGGAAGGCTGGGGCTCTACCATTGAGCTACACCCGCATAATTCGCTGGGGTTGGTGTCCCTAGGGGCACTGGCCTCGGCTACTGCGTCTTACAGTGGGTAAGGTTATATCTTCTGGTTAGGAGTTGTGAACCTGAACCCTTAGACTTCTCACTTACGCCACGGGGCGTAGCGTAGTGGCTAGCGCGCCTGCTTTGGGAGCAGGAGACCGGGAGTTCGAATCTCCCCGCCCCGACCAGAATTCATATCGATACTGTCGAAAGGGCCTTCGTGAAAAGCGCCGTAGAAAAACTGAATGACACTCGTGCGAAATTATCTATTGAGATAACTTTCGTCGAACTCGAACCATTTATGGGTCAGGCCTATAAGACACTTGGCGAGAAGATCAATGTCCCGGGATTCCGTAAGGGCAAAGTACCCGCAGCGATGATCGATCAACGTGTTGGTCGTGGCGCAGTACTTGATGAGGCAATCAATTTGAGTCTTGGTCAGTTCTATTCAGAAGCGAAGAAAGAACATTCGATCTTCGCAATTGGACGCCCCCAGGTCGACATCACTGAGCTTGTAGACAAAGAGAAGGTTTCCTTCACTGTCGAAGTAGATGTTCGTCCTGAAATCACACTTCCTAATTTCTCAGAACTCACGATCACAGTTGATGACGTTGTCGTTGGAGATGCGGAAGTTGATGAGCAGGTAGATGCCCTCCGCGCTCGCTTTGGAACATTGACCACTGTTGAGACCAAGGTCGAAAAAGGAAGTTTTGTGACCATCGATTTGGTTGCTTCTGCAAATGGCACCCCACTAGAAGGTGGAACCGCCAAGGACATTTCTTACGAAGTCGGTTCCAACAGCATGGTCGATGGACTAGACGATGCGTTGATTGGCTTAGCCGCAGGAGAAAGTAAGCGATTCTCTACCACTCTTGTGGGTATGCCAGAGGGTGAAACCGGTGATGTCGATGTGACCGTCAAAGTTGTAAAGCACCGCGAACTTCCACCACTTGATGATGCGTTTGCGAAATTATCGAGTGAATTTGAGACCCTTGCAGAACTTAAGGCTGATGTGGCAACTCGACTTGAGAGAGTCAAGAATCTAGAACAAGGCGGAGATGCTCGCGACAAGCTGGTTGAGTTGTTGGTCGAAACTCTTAATGTTCCGCTGCCAGCGGCTCTGATTGAAGACGAGGTTAATCACCACCTCGAAGGAGAAGGTCGGCTAGAAGATACCGTCCATCGCGAGGAAGTTACTGCCCAAACCACAAAGCAGCTGACTTACGAAATCATCTTGGACACCATCGTTTCTGCAGAAGATGTATCTGTGAATGAGAATGAATTGACCGAATACTTGGTTCGCCAATCGCAGCGTTATGGCATGAGTCCAGATCAATTTATTCAAGAAGTTTCCTCAAATGGTCAGGTCTCAACAATGGTCTCTGAAGTTGCTCGCGCTAAGGCACTTGCATCAGTCCTGGGCCGTGTGAAGGTCGTCACGACTTCTGGCAAGAGCATCGATCTTGAGGCGCTGCGTCCTGCGGTTCCAGCCCCTGCCGCCACAGCGGAGTAACACTTCTCTTAGGGCGAACACGTCAGGCGAGAAAGTTCTCGATATTGGGAAGCGTTCTGCCTCAAAGATTGTTACTGTCGTAACAGGAGTTAATGCTGAGCTTTCAGCGTTGCTGTCAGGAGGAAAAGTGGATCCAATCACCGCGCGTTCAGCGGCTCAGTATGTAGGTGGATTAGACGATCAGGTCTATCAGCGCCTACTTCGTGAGCGCATCATTTTCATGGTGGGACAGGTAGAGGACAACATGGCTAACGCTATTGCTGCCCAAATGCTTCTCCTTGCCGCTGAAGACCCAGAGAAAGATATTTTTCTTTACATCAATTCACCCGGAGGTTCTGTCTCTGCCGGTATGGCGATCTATGACACGATGCAATACATCAAGAACGATGTTGCAACCGTGACCATGGGACTTGCTGCTTCGATGGGTCAATTCCTTTTGACTGCTGGCGCACCCGGCAAGCGTTATGCCTTGCCAAATGCGCGCGTCTTGATGCACCAACCACTTGGTGGCATCGGCGGTACTGCAACAGAAATTAAGATTCAAGCAGATCAGATGAAATACACAAAGCGCAAAATGGCCGAACTCATCGCTTTCCACTCTGGCCAGACTGTTGAAAAAATTACCGAAGATTCCGATCGTGATCGTTGGTTCTCCGCCGAAGAGGCGAAGTCCTATGGTCTTGTAGACCACGTTGTAAGTTCTGCGGGTCAAGTTTCAGGAAGTGGTGGAACAGCATGAAGAACGAAATGAATCACGTCCAAGAAATCACTAATCGCTATGTGCTTCCCACAATCGAAGAGAAGACTTCGTATGGATACAAGCGTTTAGATCCATATACAAAGTTATTTGAAGAGCGCATCATTTTCGTTGGTCAAGGTATCGATGACACCGTCGCCAATGACGTCATGGCACAGCTTTTGACCCTGGAATCAATGGATCCAGATCGCGACATCATGATGTACATCAACTCTCCTGGTGGTTCTTTTACAGCTCTCACCGCGATTTATGACACCATGCAATTTATTCGTCCCGATGTTATGACGATCTGTTTGGGTCAAGCTGCATCTGCAGCAGCTGTTCTCTTGGCCGGAGGCGCAAAAGGTAAGCGTATGGCGCTGGAGAATGCCCGTATCTTGATTCACCAACCATATTCCGAAGGTGGGGGACAGGGTTCGGATATTGAAATCCAAGCCGCAGAAATTCAACGCATGCGCGCATTGCTTGAGAAGATGTTGGCGAAGGATTCTGGCAAGAGTGTCGAAGAGGTATCCAGGGATATCGAACGCGACAAGATTTTGACCGCCGAAGAGGCAGTCTCCTACGGAATTATCGACCAAGTGCTGGCAAGTCGTAAGGCGCTCAAGGTTTAAATCCCGTATCTAAAAAAGTAATTCGCCTATAAGCGAACAAGCTGGGTGGAGAAATCCCACCCAGCTTTTTACATTTGCGCCTACCCTTTAGCCATGACCACCCGTATTGGCGAAACTGGCGACCTTCTGAAATGTTCTTTCTGCGGCAAGACACAGAAGCAGGTAAAGAAACTTATCGCGGGACCTGGCGTCTACATCTGTGATGAATGTATCGATCTCTGTAACGAAATCATTGTCGAAGAACTCAATGAGACGACACAACTTGGGCTTACCGAAGTCCCAAAGCCACAAGAGATTTACTCTTTCTTAGATCAATATGTTGTAGGTCAAGATCGCGCAAAGAAGTCGCTCGCTGTGGCTGTCTATAACCACTATAAGCGCGTTCAATCTGGTGATAGCAATCGTGAAGATTCGGTAGAACTCGCAAAATCAAATATTTTGATTCTTGGTCCGACTGGCTGTGGCAAAACCCTGTTGGCGCAGACATTAGCCCGAATGCTTAATGTTCCGTTTGCGATTGCCGATGCAACCGCGCTCACTGAAGCAGGTTATGTTGGTGAAGATGTTGAGAACATCTTGCTCAAGTTGATTCAAGCTGCTGATTTTGATGTGAAGAAGGCCGAGACCGGAATCATCTATATCGACGAGATCGATAAGGTCGCTCGTAAATCTGAGAATCCATCGATCACACGCGACGTATCAGGTGAAGGTGTACAGCAAGCACTTCTTAAAATTCTTGAAGGCACAACGGCGTCGGTCCCACCACAAGGAGGACGCAAGCACCCACACCAAGAGTTCCTGCAGATTGATACAACCAACATCTTGTTTATCGTCGGTGGTGCATTTGCCGGACTTGAGAAAATTATTGAAGGACGTAAAGGCAAAGCTGGAGTTGGATTCAATGCCACTCTGCAGTCTCAAGCGGATCTCGACAAGATCGATATCTTCGGTGAAGTAATGCCAGAAGACCTTCTTAAATTTGGAATGATTCCAGAATTTATTGGTCGCCTTCCAATCTTGACTAGCGTTGAGAATTTGGATCGCCCAGCCTTGATGGAAATCTTGACCGAACCAAAGAATGCATTGATCAAGCAGTATCAACGCCTCTTTGATATTGATGGAGTAGAACTCGAATTTTCGCCTGAAGCGTTAGAAGTCATCGCAGACCTTGCAATCAAGCGTGGCACAGGTGCACGAGGTCTTCGCGCAATCATGGAAGAAACTTTGCTCTCGGTTATGTACGAAGTTCCGAGCCGTCAGGATGTCGAGCGGGTAATCATCACCCCAGAAGCAGTGTTAAAAGAGGGTGCTCCAACCTATGTAAACCGTGGATCTGGGCCTAAGCGCGCTCTTAAAGGCGAAAAGCGCACTGAAGAGAAGAGCGCATAACTTAATCTAGACTGACGCCCTATGAATGAGCGCCCAGAACTTGCAGCGAGTTTTTCGCCTGCCGATATAGAGCCGGTTCTTTATAAGAAGTGGCTGGACGCGCAATATTTCACCGCGGATAGTTCTTCGAATAAACCGCCTTTTACCATTGTTATTCCTCCTCCTAATGTGACCGGAAGTCTGCACATCGGTCACGCGCTTGACCATACGTTGCAGGACATTCTGACCCGCATGAAGCGGATGCAAGGCTTTGAAGCGTTATGGCTTCCTGGTATGGACCATGCTGGAATTGCAACTCAGAACGTTGTAGAAAAACAATTAGCTGCGCAAGGACTGTCACGCCATGATCTTGGCCGTGAAAAATTTGTAGAAAAAGTCTGGGAATGGAAGAACGAATCTGGTGGATTGATTCTTGATCAGATGAAACGCCTGGGAGACAGTGTCGATTGGTCGCGCGAACGTTTCACGATGGATGCAGGACTATCCCGCGCGGTACTGACAATATTTAAAAAATTGTACGACGACGGTCTCATTTATCGCGCAGAGAGAATCATCAACTGGTGTCCACGCTGTTTGACCGCGTTATCAGATATCGAAGTTGAGCATTCTGATGTTGATGGAGAATTCGTCACCATTCGCTATGGCGATGGGGATCAACAAATTAGCGTTGCTACCACTCGTCCGGAAACCATGTTGGGTGACGGCGCCGTTGCGGTACACCCTGACGATCCACGGTATGCCCACATGATTGGCACCATGGTGATGTTGCCTCTGGCCAACCGAATGATTCCAATCATTGCCGATGAACTTGTTGACCCAGAATTCGGTACCGGGGCAGTCAAAGTAACTGGCGCGCATGACCCTAACGATTTCGAGATGGCTACTCGACATGGAATCGAGATGCCGATCATCATGAATATTAACGCTGTGATGGAGGGGTCTGGGACTCGCTTTGATGGGATGGATCGATTTGCAGCCAGAATCGCTGTTGTTGAAGCGTTGCGTGAGCAAGGCCGTGTTATTGCAGAAAAGCGTCCTTATTCACACTCTGTTGGTCATTGTCAGCGCTGCGAAACAATTGTCGAACCGCGCCTTTCAAAGCAGTGGTTTGTAAAAGTTGGACCGTTAGCAAAGGCGGCTGGAGATGCGGTCCGTGATGGTCGCGTGAAGATTGAACCAGAAGAAATGTCACCACGCTATTTTGAATGGGTTGATGGAATGCACGACTGGTGTATTTCTCGCCAACTTTGGTGGGGACATCGCTTGCCTGTTTATTATGGTCCTAATGATGAAGTAATTGTTTGTGGCCCCGATGAGACACCTCCAGCTGGGTATACACAAGATCCCGATGTTCTAGATACCTGGTTCTCTTCTGGTCTGTGGCCATTTTCAACGCTAGGTTGGCCGGATCAAAGCGCCGATTTAAAGAAGTTCTATCCAACATCTGTACTGGTTACTGGTTATGACATTTTGTTCTTCTGGGTTGCTCGCATGATGATGCTTGGAATTTATGCAATGGATGGGGAGCAGCCTTTCCATACTATTGCACTTCATGGTTTGGTCCGCGACAAATTTGGTAAGAAGATGTCAAAGAGTCGTGGCAATGTCGTCGATCCAATTGAATTCATGGATAAGTACGGATCAGATGCGCTTCGATTCACATTGGCACGCATGGCCAATCCTGGTTCGGATCAAGCCCTTGCAGAAGAATGGATCGGCGGATCCCGTAACTTTGCAACAAAACTGTGGAACGCTTCTCGTTTTGCGATGATGAATGGCGCCAATGTTGATGGCCCGCTTCCAGAATTTTTATCTCTGAATCTGATCGATCAATGGATTTTGACTCGACTGAACGAAACGATTGCAGAAGTAGATTCGCTCCTTGCATCTTATGAATTCTCTAAGGCGCTAGAACTTATGTATCACTTTGCATGGGATGACTTGTGTGACTGGTACCTAGAACTTACCAAATCAACTTTTGCCTCGGATAATTCTGCAGCGACGGCTCGGGTTCTTGGTCATGTTCTGGATAATTTATTGCGCTTGCTGCACCCAGTAATGCCGTTTATTACCGAAGAACTATGGTGCAATCTCACAGGTGGGGAATCACTTGTTATCGCGCAATGGCCAAAATTTGATTCCGCCAGGTCTAATCCAGAATCGATAAAGGCTGCCGCGGCGATCCAAGAGATCATCACGGAAATTCGACGTTTTCGCAACGATCAAGGCATTAAAACTTCCGCAAAGATCGTTGCCCGGATTTCTGGTCTTGGTCTGCTGGCACCGTACGAAGATGCGATTCGCTTCATTGTTCGATGCGATCGTGCAGATGGTAATTACAGCGCCAAGATTGAAGTCGGCACGGTAACAATTGAATTTGACCTTACAGGCGCAATTGATATCAAGGCGGAATACGCTCGTCTCACAAAAGATTTAGCCACAGCCCAAAAAGATTTAGCTACTGCAAAGGTCAAGCTAGAGAACGAAGGCTTCATGGCAAAGGCACCACTAGAAGTCGTCACAGAGATTCGTGAACGCTTGGCGCTTACAACTGCAGATATCGCCCGTATCGAAGTAGCTTTATCTACCCTGCCTACGGAGTAATAATGACTAGCCCGGAAGATCAATTAGTACTCAATCATATTTATGATGCTTTGCTTAAGCGTTGGCCCGAAACTCGGATCGAACCATCGCTCCAACGAATTTCGGCAATCTGCGATGTCCTAGGAAGTCCACAACTTTCTTATCCAACGGTTCATATCGCTGGAACAAATGGGAAGACAACGACTTCACGGATGATTGATTCCTTGTTCCGCGAACTTGGATATCGAACTGGTCGCTACACAAGTCCTCATCTTGAAACTTTTCTAGAACGAGTCGCTATCAATGGCTTACCAATTCCAGCAGAAGGAATGATTGCGTCGTACAACGATATTGCGTTATATCTAGATTTGATCGATAGTCGCCAGCCACATCCAATATCTTTCTTCGAAGCAGTCACTGCCCTTGCCTTTGTAGCTTTTGCAGAGTTCCCAGTGGATGTCGGAATTTTTGAAGCAGGTATGGGTGGGGAATGGGATGCGACAAATGTTGTTCAAAGCCAGGTTTCGGTGATCACACCGATCGGCCTGGATCATATGGAATATCTGGGTAATACCATCGAGGAAATTGCATTAACAAAATCAGGCATTATTAAGCCCGAATCCCATGTAGTGCTTGCAGCCCAACCCGCATCTGTCGCAACCGTATTGACCGCAAGAGTGTTAGAACGGTCTGCAATTGCCTATCGCGAGGGCGTCGAATTTTCGCTGGATCGCAGAGATATCGCAGTTGGCGGGCAGCTGTTGTCTATCAACGGAGTCCATGGGCATTATTCAGATATTTACCTACCACTTTATGGTGCGCATCAATCTATAAATGCCTCCGTTGCACTTGCAGCAGTAGAAGCATTTGCTGGGGTCAAATTGGATGAGGAAGTTGTACGCAAAGCCTTTGCCAATGTTGATTCACCAGGGCGACTAGAAGTCCTTTACCGAGATCCCACAGTCATCGTCGATGCGGCCCACAATCCACATGGCGCAAGGGCGCTTGCAACCACTCTGGCTAGTGAATTTGATTTTGAGTCAGTATTTGGAGTTCTTGCAATACTAGGCGATAAGGATGTACTTGGCGTTATTCAAGAATTAGAACCTGTTATAGATCGCCTTGTAGTTACACAAAATAGTTCCGACCGTGCTATTTCTGTTGATCGACTTTACGAAATGGCGATTGGTGTCTTTGGAGTAGATCGTGTCTATAAAGAGAACGATCTGCGAACCGCGATTACTTATGCGATGGAACAGTGCACACTTGTAAACCAAGTAAGCGATGGAATTTCTGCTGTTGTTATAACCGGATCAGTAGTTACGGCGGGTGAAACTCGGGCAATTGTTCGTTCAATCGCGGGGGCTAGCGAATGAGAGTTTTAGGATCTGCAGTACTTGCCATGGAATCTTTTGTGATGGGTTTTGCGCTTCTTTTGGCGATGGATCATCACAGTGCCTGGGTGATCGCTTTGGGTGGCGTGCTTGCGATTCTGATTTTGCTTACGGCAGGTCTAATGAAGAAAATGACGGGTTGGTATCTGGGCACGCTATGGCAGATCTGCCTGGTTGGCTACGGCGTTGTTGTTCCGGCAATGTATTTCTTAGGTGCTTTATTTGCGGTGCTTTGGGCGAGCGCCTATCTGATTGGCCGAAAGGGCGAGGCTATCCGTGCCCGCCTCTTGGCCGAAGGGCCGCCAAAGCCTAATTCTTCGCTTTAGCTTCTTGCGAATACACTTGGCTCCATGGAGCGGACCCTAATTTTAGTAAAGCCAGATGGCGTCAAGCGCAATCTGGTCGGAGAGGTGCTCGCTCGCATAGAAGCAAAGGGTTATTCGATCGTTGCGCTCAAGATGCTGAAAGCAGATCGTGCACTTTTGGTTCGTCATTATGCTGAACACGAGGGTAAGCCATTCTTTGAACCACTCGTTGAGTTCATGATGTCGGGTCCGATCGTTGCGCTAGTTGCAGAAGGCAATCGCGTTATCGAAGGATTTCGAAAGTTAGCCGGTACGACAGATCCAACAACAGCCGAACCAGGAACTATCCGTGGAGATCTAGCGCGAGATCAAGGCACAAAGGTCGTTCAAAATATCGTTCATGGCTCTGACTCCCTCGAGTCATCAGATCGCGAAATACAAATTTTCTTCCCTGAACTCTAAGAAAGGTTCCACGTGAGCAAACAAAAGAAGCCGAGCCGCATGTCATTTATCGGTCGCGACATGGCAGTTGACCTAGGTACAGCAAATACTTTGGTCTATGTTCGTGGACGCGGAATCGTGCTTAACGAGCCCAGCGTGGTTGCGATCAATCAGGATACTGGCGCGATTTTGGCTGTTGGCTTAGAAGCCAAGCGCATGATCGGTCGTACTCCAGGAAACATTGTTGCTATCCGTCCACTCAAAGATGGCGTGATTGCCGATTTTGATACAACAGAACGTATGCTCCGTTACTTCATCCAAAAAGTTCACCGCCGCCGCTATCTGGCAAAGCCTCGTATTGTGGTCTGCGTTCCATCTGGAATTACAGGAGTAGAGCAGCGCGCTGTTAAAGATGCTGGATATGCAGCTGGTGCTCGCAAGGTTTACATCATTGAAGAGCCGATGGCTGCTGCAATTGGCGCTGGACTTCCCATCCATGAACCAACCGGCAATATGGTCGTGGATATTGGTGGCGGAACCACGGAAGTTGCTGTTATTTCTCTCGGTGGAATCGTTACTGCTTTATCTATTCGCGTTGGTGGAGACGAACTTGATCAGGCAATTATTGACTGGGTTAAGCGTGAATACTCCCTGCTCCTAGGAGAACGCACTGCAGAAGAAATCAAGATGGCTATTGGTTCGGCCTATCGACTGCCTGGCGAACCAGATGCAGAAATTCGCGGACGCGATCTTGCTACAGGACTCCCAAAAACTATTTTGGTTTCTGCCGAAGATATCCGTAAAGCTCTAGAAGAGCCTGTTAATCAGATCGTGAATGCGGTTAAGAGCACACTTGATAAGACCCCTCCAGAACTAGCGAGCGATCTTATGGATCGCGGAATTGTTCTCACAGGCGGCGGTGCACTGTTGCGTGGACTGGACGAGCGCCTTCGTCACGAAACTGGAATGCCGGTTCACATCTGCGAACGTCCGCTTCAGGCTGTTGCCGAAGGTTCGGGTAAGTGTGTAGAAGAGTTTGAAGCCTTGGAAAAGGTCTTGATCTCTGAACCTCGTCGATAATTTTTAAAGTAGGGGATACCTGTGGCGCAAGGTAGCGGTAATCGATCTCGGTTGCTCCTTGTCATTTTGTTGGTTACGGCGCTATTTTTTGTAACACTTGATTTACGTGGTGTTAGCCTGACAAAAGGGTCGCGCTCGATCACACAGACCATGCTCTCTCCAGTTCAAAAAACAGTCTCGACAATATTCTCACCGCTTGGACGTTTCTTGAGTGATGTGAAAAATTTTGGCAAGACTAAGACAGAACTTGATCAAGCCTTGGCACAGAACAAGAAGCTATCAAGTCAACTTGTTTTGGCTTCAGAAACCAAAGGCGAATCCGCACAACTTAATGGCGTATTAGATCTTGCTGGGCGCGGGGGTTATAAAGTCGTAGCAGCTCGTGTGATTGGGCACGGTTCTGCTTCCTCTTTCTCGCAGACGATCACCATCAATCAGGGAAGTAGAAGTGGTATCAAAAAAGATATGACTGTTATTTCTCAGAATGGTTTAGTTGGATTAGTAAAGAATATAACTTCCACTTCAGCGATTGTTCTTTTGATGAGCGACCCAAGTTTTAAAGTTGGGGTCAAGATAACCCGCAGTCAGAGCATCGGAATTTTGCAAGGTCAAGGGAATAGCAGTTATTCATTTGTTTTGCTGGACCCGGCAGGGGCTATCAAAGTCGGCGATAATCTGGTTACTAACGGAAGCGATAACAACCATCCATTTATCCCTGGTGTACCGGTGGGTCACGTAACCGTTTTAGATAATTCGACCGCTGCACTAGTTCAGTCAGCGACGGTAGAGTCATATGCAAATCTCAACGACCTAGGTGTCGTTTCTGTTGTTTTGGCTGCACCGGCCGTAGCTCCAAGCGTTCCATTAAGGCCTACGCCTAATCCCACCGTCACCGTCTTAGTAACCCCGACTCCAACACCGAGTACTTCCACTACCCCGACTGTAAGTCCGTCTCCGACTACTTCAATTAAGAAGAAGTAATTCTGTGAGTCCCACACGCATTTTTTCTACGCTGGCATTTCTCTTTATTCTTTTTACGATTCAAGAATCTGCAATATCTCTGATCCATTTTCCAATCGCAGGCTTTTCATTATATTTAGCAGTCGCGATATCTCTCATAGCTTTTGAAGATCATAATGGTTCTCTTGTGGTCGGATTTTTGGCTGGAATTGTTCTAGATTTATCTCCAACATCTAACGCTCCATTTGGTCAGTGGGCTTTGATACTTACGATCGTGGGTTACTTATTCGCAACCAACCGTGAATCTTTTGCGGATTTTACGACGTCGCCAGTTATCTTTGTGTTTTTTGTTGCAGCTGGTGCGACCATGGCGCTGCTCATGTATCTGGGCTTCGGGACATTGGTAGGAGAAGTGAATGGTTCGATCAACCACGATCTAGTTATCCTCTTTGGAAATGCACTTTGGACGATCATTTTTACGCCAATGTATCTTCCCGCTTTGCGAACGGTGCGAAAAATCTCGTTAACATCTAAGGAGCGCTGATGTCGCAGCGTTCTAGGCTCAATCTATTGGTTGTCCAGGTCTTAGTTATTTCTTTAATGGTAGCCATGCTAGGTCGTCTTTTTTACTTGCAAGTTGCAGCCGGTCTCAAATATCAGAATGCGGCAATCAGCATTCAAAGTCGAGACATCGTTACCCCAGCGGTGCGGGGGGCGATTGTCGATGACAACGGAATCCCTATGGCGATGGATCGGCCAGGAATTGCCATCACAGTAGACCGAAGTGTGATCGCAAAGATTCCTGATAAGGGAACCGTAGTCTTAACCCAGCTCGCAAAGCTTCTCGGTAGTACATACAAGGATTTATACACAAGGACTCGAATGTGTGGAGAATTGGCAATCGGCCATCGAACTGGTTGTTGGAACGGAACCCTGTATCAACCGATTCCTATAACTAAGGAAGCGACAGAAGTCCAAGCACTCAAGATTTTAGAGAATCCAGATATTTATGTTGGAATTAACGCAACACCGATACCAATTCGTAGCTATCCATCATTGGCCGGAGAGAATGCCGCCCATGTCTTGGGTTATGTTGGTTCGGTTTCGGATCTAAATCTTTCAGATCCAAGTAAGAAGTACTACCAGGGACAATCAATTGGAAAAACGGGACTAGAGTTTGAGTACGATCAATATTTACAAGGAATTCCTGGTGTAAAAACAGTTGTCGTTGATCGAACCGAAAATATAACAAGAACAGCGAAAAATTCGCCTGCAGTACCGGGTAATAATTTAGTTACAAATATCAACGTAGAATTGCAATCCGCAACAGAAAAGGCCCTTGCTAGTTCTGTTTTGAACGCACGAGCTCAAGGAAATCGCGCTGATTCTGGTGCGGCTATTGTCATGGATGTTAAAACTGGTCGAATTTTGGCGATGGCTTCTTACCCGACATATGATCCAAATATTTGGCAGAAGGGTTTGACGGTTGCACAGGCACAAGCGCTATTCAGTTCGGCTGATGGAGTGCCGGCGTTGTCACGGGCTATCGATGGCGAGTATGCACCAGCATCAACGTTTAAAGCACTATCGGTTGTTGCAGCAGCTCATGCTGGCTATAACTTGCAATCAAATTATGCATGTCCGTATTCCTTAAAAATTGGTAATCAGGTATTCCATAACGACGATACCAAGGTGCAGGGAAATTTCTCGCTTCAGCACGCAATTGCAGTTTCTTGTGACACTATCTGGTATCAAATTGGATATGACTTGTGGGTTAAAGATGGTGGATTAAGCCCTAATCACGATCCAAATGACTATTTCTTTAAAAATGCTGCTGCTTTCAATGTAGGAGTTCCCACAGGTATTGATTTACCGTCCGAAGCCTCTGGCAGACTTCCAGATCGTGCCTGGAAACTGGCTTACTACAAACAATACAAAAATTTTTACTGCAATTATGCAACCAGGGCCAAACCCTCAGATTTAACGCCATTCTTAATAGCAGTCGCCAAAGAAGATTGCACCGATGGATACATCGTACGTGCTGGTGACGCGGTGAACTTTGCGATCGGTCAAGGTGACACGTTGATGACACCAATTCAAATGACAGATATTTATGCTGCCATCGCCAATGGTGGAACTTTATTCCGACCAGAAGTTGCACGTGCAATCGTTAGCCCAAGTGGCACTCTGGTCATAGAAATTCAACCAGTGATAAATGGACGCCTTCCAGTTAACTCAGCAGATATAAAATTCTTACATGCAGCTTTCCGTGAAGTAGCCGTAGATGGAACTGCAGCATCGGTATTCTCGAATTTCCCGATAGAGGTCAGTGGAAAAACTGGTACGGGTCAGGTCCAGGGAAAAAATTCCAATGGAACCCTGAAAGATCCAACGTCGTGGTTCGCTTCTTATGCGCCAAGTAACAAACCAGAATTTGCCGTGGTGATCATGGTCAGCCAAGGTGGATATGGTGCTTCAGTCGCTGCGGTGGGAGTAAAAGATATTTATAGTGCACTATTTGGAGTTGTAGGAAATACCGTGGACCCCAAGAAGGCGATTTTCGTTAATGGAGCGCCACCACGTGGCATACCAAAAATTGATCCAAAGAACGCTAGTGTGAAGAAACCATGACACTCCTACGTCCGCGGCGCCAACGTCGCAAAAGTATTGAAAACGTCGCTGGCTTTGATCGTTGGCTAACTTTTTCAATGGCAGCGCTATTGCTATTTGGTACCATCTTGGTTTGGGCTGCCACACGTGCCTGGTTTGCAGCTAGTGGCCTTGACCCTCAATATTATTTGAAGCGTCATGTCATCAATATCTTGATCGGCTTGGTTATGGGTTACGGCGTGACATTGATCGATTACCGCTTGCTTCGTGCGTACACCCCGATTCTTTGGCTGCTTGGAGTAATAGGTTTGTTAGCAGTGGCTGTACCGGGAGTTGGATCCACCGTAAATGGTGCACGTGCTTGGATTGCTCTACCTGGTGGTTTTCAGATTCAGCCCGCGGAACTTGCAAAAATTTCGGTGATTCTTGGAGTTGCACTCTTGCTCTCCGAAGGTCGAGATATATCTTCTCACCCGGTGAGCAAAGATGTTATTAAGGCGCTAGGTATCACGGCGATCCCCATGATTATTATCGTGCTTCAACCTGACTTGGGTACCGCAATCATTTTGGCAATTGCGATTGTTGGAATGATCGCAGTATCTGGTGCACCGTCGCGATGGATTACTTTTTTGCTTATCCTGGCCGTAGTCGGAACCATCGGTGCCGTGAAGTCACATGTCATGAGCGAATATCAAGTCAAGCGACTTCAGTCTTTTGTTAATCCAACTGCCGATCCGCAACAAAGTGGATATCAATTACGACAGTCTCGAATCACTATCGGCTCTGGTGGAATTTTAGGACGTGGTTTATTTAACGGCCCACAGACAAACGGTAGATTTGTTCCAGAACAACAGACTGACTTTATTTTCACTGTTGCTGGCGAAGAGACTGGATTTGTTGGGTCATCCATTGTGATCTTGCTGTTCTGTTTATTTTTTTGGCGAGCGTTTGTTATTGCGCAACGAACTTCGGATCTCTTTGGCAGGTTGGTATGTGTTGGAGTTATTGGCTGGCTGGCTTTCCAGACTTTTGAGAACATTGGAATGACCATGGGACTGATGCCAATGACCGGTGTACCGCTTCCCTTTATGTCTTATGGCGGATCATCGATGTTTGCTACCTTGGTGGGCTTTGGCCTGCTCCAGAACGTGCATTTGCGCTCACGGTAGCCGTGAATTGGAGTTCGGCCGCTGATCTGCGATACTTAGGGCAAGATTTCAGCGCGAATCGTCCGCCGCGAAATCCCTAGATTTTAGATGTGTCAGGTTTTTTTGAGAGCTTTATGTAGAAGAGGATTTGTTTTATGGCGCCAGAGCCAAAGAAATCGCGTAAGCGCGCGGCTAAACCCGCAGCGTCCAAGGCAACAACCCCAGCAACACCCGAGGTGGAGGTCGAAACTCCAGAGGTAAGTAGGCCTGTTACTCAACCTGTTAGTAAGCGTGCAAGCAAAAAAGCAGTTGCTGCGGTCCCTACTGACGATGTAGCGCCAGCAAAAGCTAAGAAGGCAACTACGCCGGTACCTGTACCGCTATTCCAGGAAGCGCCAACCACTGTTGCTCCAAAGAAGAGCGCTGCAAAGCGTCCGGTAAAGGCAGAAGCAGCCGCAGCCACTGAAAGTAAAGAAGAAGTTTTGGGTGACGAGTCTGACGAGCAAGAGCAGCGTCGCCGTCGACGTCGTGGCGGAAGAGGCCGTCGTCGTCCAACAAATCAAAGTGGTGAAGAGAATTCTGAAGGAACTTTAAATGCCGATGGGGAAGAGTTAGATGCTGGCTCGCTTGAGGGCGATGAAGATACTTTAAATGCAGATGGCACGACACACCGTCGCCGTCGCCGTCGCCGTGCAAAAGGTGAAGGCGTAACTCCAGGAGAGACTGTCGAAGAAGATGGTGTTGTAACCGTGGTAAAGGTTCGTGAACCTCGCGAAGGTACACGGACTCGCACAGAACGTCCTACCCGCAATACTCGTGATCGTGGTCGCGATCGTGGACGTGACCGCCGGGATCGTGATGACCGCGCACCACGCGATTTCACACGCCGCCGCGGAACCATCATCACCGAACAAGAATTCTTGGCGCGTCGTGAAAATGTTGATCGCGAGATGCTGGTTCGTCAAAGTGGAGACCGCACTCAGATTGCAGTTCTTGAAGACAAGATCATGGTCGAGCACTATGTCAATAGAAATAGCAATATTTCCTATGTCGGTAACGTTTATTTAGGTCGTGTGCAAAACGTACTTCCTTCAATGGAGGCAGCCTTCGTTGATATCGGCAAAGGACGTAACGCGGTTTTGTATGCAGGTGAAGTTAATTGGGATGCCGCAGGAATAGCTGAAGGTCAACAGCGCAAGATCGAACACGTTTTGAAGACTGGCCAATCAGTACTTGTACAAGTCACGAAGGATCCAATCGGTCAAAAGGGTGCGCGTCTGACATCTCAGATTTCCCTTCCTGGTCGTTACTTGGTCTATGTCCCTGGTGGCGCCATGAGCGGTATCAGCCGTCGTTTGCCAGACCAAGAGCGAAGTCGCTTAAAGTCGATCCTAAAGAATTTGATTCCAGAAGAAGCCGGAGTAATTGTTCGTACCGCATCAGAAGGTGCGAGCGAAGAAGAGCTGGAGCAGGATGTAATTCGCCTCAAGGCGCAATGGGATGACATCCAAGAGCAAGCCGAGAATCCATCGACTACCGCGCCATCACTTCTTTATAGCGAACCAGATCTCACGGTTCGAGTTATCCGCGATATCTTCAACGAAGATTTCCGCCGCCTAATTGTTCAAGGCGACCAAGCCTGGGATGACATCAATAATTACTTGGGCCAAATTGCGCCAGAGTTAGTAGCAAAGATTGAAAAGTGGACAGGTACTCGTGACATGTTTGCTGAAAATCGCATTGAAGAGCAATTAGCCAAGGCCTTTGATCGCAAGGTTTATCTTCCTTCTGGCGGCTCCCTTGTTATTGATCGCACTGAAGCAATGATTGTGATCGACGTCAACACCGGTAAGTTCATTGGTAAGGGCGGAAACCTCGAAGAGACCGTCACCAAGAACAATATTGAAGCCGCTGAAGAAATTGCACGTCAATTACGACTTCGCGACATGGGCGGAATCATTGTTATCGACTTTATTGATATGGCCTTGGAATCAAACCGTGATCAAGTTTTGCGGCGTTTGGTCGAATGCCTGGGTCGAGATCGCACAAAGCATCAAGTTGCCGAAGTAACTTCACTTGGGCTTGTTCAAATGACGCGTAAGCGCGTTGGTCAAGGGTTAATTGAAGCCTTCTCAACAACCTGCGAATCGTGTGGTGGTCGTGGAATTCATATTCACTCTGAGCCAGTCCGAAAGGTCTCCTTGGAGAAAGATATGGAACAGCGCTATGTTCCAAGCACCCAAATGGATGAGGACATTGACCCTGAATTAGGACGAGAATCAGCAGAAACTGCAGAAACTGCAGAACCTCTCGAAAGTGCGGCCGCTGATGTAGTCCCAGAGTCTAAAACGCCTGAAAAACCCCAGGCGCGCAAGCGTCGCCGAGCTGTCAGCACTGGAGTAATTACGCCAGTTTGACCCCAACCCCCTCTGATCCCTACCCTTAGCCCTTACGTTTAATCTGTTAAAAAGGAGTACCACCGTGTACGCGATTGTTAAAGCTGGCGGCCGTCAGGAGAAGGTTGCTGTTGGCGACACGATTACCGTTGATCGTATTGATGCAGCCATTGGCGCATCCGTAAATTTCCCTGCCCTACTACTTGTTGATGGTGCATCTATCACCACTGATCCAAAGGTTTTGGCTGCGACCAAGGTAACCGGGGAGATCCTAGAAGAGCAAAAGGGTCCAAAGATTGACATCCTTCGCTACAAAAATAAGACCGGCTATCGCCGTCGTTCAGGTTTCCGTGCACAACTAACGCTGGTGAAGATCACCGCGATTAATAAGTAAGGGGGCGAGTAAAAGATGGCAAGTAAAAAAGGTGTCTCCTCGACTCGTAACGGTCGCGATTCAAATGCTCAGTACCTTGGTATCAAGCGCTTTGGTGGTCAAGTAGTGAAGAGCGGGGAAATCTTGGTACGTCAGCGCGGAACAGTTTTCCACCCAGGTAAGAATGTTGGCATCGGGAAAGATGACACATTGTTTGCTCTGGCAAGTGGCGCAGTTGAATTCGGCAAGGCACGTGGACGCAAGGTAGTCAATATCGTCCCCGTAGTTCCTGTCGCGTAACTCGCACAAAAGATATTTGGCGGGTCCGCGACTGCGGACCCGCTTTTTTATTTCACGTCCAGCACCTAGAGCGATAGTAAGGAGAGGTAGATGGCAACGTTCGTTGATCGTGTAACTCTTCATGCCGCTGCCGGAAGTGGTGGTGACGGTTGTGTATCTATTCACCGTGAAAAATTTGTACCCCTTGGGGGCCCAGATGGCGGCAATGGTGGACGTGGTGGAGACATCATCCTTGTTGTTGATGACAATGTAACCACGCTGCTTGATTTTCATCATTCACCACATCGCAGAGCTGGCAATGGACGTCCCGGATATGGTGACTATTGCAACGGTGCAGAAGGTGGAGATTTGGTCATGATGGTTCCAAATGGAACCGTTGTAAAAGATTCTTCAGGCACTGTCTTGGCCGACTTAGTTGGTGCGGGTACTCGTTTTGTTGCTGCGCAAGGTGGAAAAGGTGGTCTAGGTAATGCCGGCTTGGCTTCACGAAAGCGCCGCGCACCAGGTTTTGCACTTAAAGGTGAATCTGGTGAAGAGCGCACTCTTCAGTTAGAGCTAAAGAGCGTTGCCGATATTGGTTTAATTGGATTTCCTAGCGCCGGAAAGTCATCCTTAATTGCATCTATCTCTGCTGCCAGGCCAAAGATTGCTGATTATCCATTCACAACACTGGTTCCAAACCTTGGCGTAGTCCAAGCTGGGGATACTCGTTTTACGGTTGCTGATGTTCCAGGACTTATTGCCGGTGCATCGCAGGGCAAAGGCCTTGGTCTGGAATTTCTGCGTCACGTAGAGCGTTGTGCTGCGCTTGTTCATGTCTTGGATTGTGGAACTCTTGAAACCGATCGCGATCCTGTTAAGGATTTTGAGATCATTGAAGCCGAATTAGCGGAGTACGGTGAAGGACTTTCTGAACGCCCTCGTATTATCGCTCTTAATAAAATCGATCTTCCAGATGGTAAAGCGATGGCAGATATGGTTCAGCCAATCTTTGAAGCTCGTGGTTATGAAGTCTTTCAAGTCTCTGCTGCGGCGCGCCTTGGACTTACAGAATTAAATTATGGAATGGCTCGCATTATTCAAGAAGAGCGCCGCAATCGAGCGAAGCAAGTTAAAACTCGTATCGTTTTGCGTCCAATAGCCGTCAATGACAATGGTTTCAAGGTTATAGCTAATGAGGATCGCTCCTTCACTGTTACGGGTGACAAGCCAGAACGCTTTGTACGACAGACCGACTTTGCAAATGCCGAAGCTGTTGGCTATCTAGCCGACCGACTTGCGGCGCTGGGTGTTGAGAAAGAACTCTTCAAAAAAGGAGCACGACCAAAGTCTGAAGTACGTATCGGCGTTGGTGACAACGCGGTTATATTCGATTGGGAGCCATCTATCGAAGCTGGAGCCGAACTTTTGGCAGGTCCACGCGGTTCAGATCTACGCTTGGAATCACCATGGGCTGGGCGTTATATCGAAGACGATGTTGATGAATTAAGCGATGATGAAATTGCAATGCAATGGGAATACAACGTTGATAATCCTCGTGACCCACGGGTTTCAGGCTGACCCATGAGCCGCGCGCTAATCACGCAATCAAAGCGTGTAGTTATCAAAGTAGGTTCTTCTACTCTTACGGGTAGCGCAGGTGCGCAGCTCAATGATCATGCTGTTACCGCTTTGGTAGACATAGTTGCCAAACTTCGAAATCAAGGACGAGAAGTCGTACTTGTATCATCGGGAGCAATTGCAGCTGGTCTGGCACCACTTGGGTTAAAAACTCGACCAAAGGATCTCGCTACACAGCAAGCAGTTGCATCTGTCGGCCAGGGGTTGTTGATGGCTAGCTATTCGCGTGCCTTTGCCTCACATGATTTGATCGCATCTCAAGTCTTATTGACGATCGACGATGTTGTTCGTAGGTCGCATTATCAAAATGCGCAACGTGCTCTATTTAAATTGTTACAAATGGGTGTTGTCCCTGTAATTAACGAAAACGATACGGTTGCAGTACAAGAAATTCGTTTTGGTGACAACGATCGCCTCGCCGCCCTTGTTTCGCATCTAATCGGAGCTGACTTGCTTGTGTTGGTTACCGATGTAGAAGGTTTGTATGACGCACCACCATCGCAGGCGGGTGCAACGAGAATCTCCGAAGTTGCCGACATCAGCCAGCTAGGCGATATCCAAATCGGGGGAGTCGGTTCTTCTGGAGTCGGTAGTGGGGGAATGGTTTCTAAAGTCGATGCCGCCAGAATTGCCACGGGTGCTGGCGTCAATATGTTGCTGACAACTTTGCCTACGTTAGAAGAAGCTCTGACTGGCGCAGATGTCGGGACAATATTTATGTCACGAACTGATCGCAAACCTTCTCGACTTTTATGGCTGGCTCATGCCGCTACCCCGCACGGTAAATTGATTTTAGATACCGGCGCTACCACTGCTATTAAAGAGCGAGGCACATCACTATTGGCAGCAGGCGTTGTTGGGGTGGAAGGCGACTTTATTTCCGGAGACACTGTAGAACTGATTTCGCCAAAGGGAGAGATAATCGCTCGAGGTCTTGTCGCCTTTGATTCATCAGAAATTCCTTCGATGCTGGGAAAATCAACAAAGCAGTTGGCCCAGGATTTAGGTCCAGAATACGAACGAGAGCTCGTCCATCGCGACGATCTCGTCCTTCTTTAGTATCGGATAAGGTTGGTTCATGGCCGCTATCTCTCGCGATGATGTTGCTCATCTAGCCAAATTGGCACGTATCGACATGAGCGATGTCGAACTCGATCACCTCGCCAAGGAGATGGATGTCATTCTTGGCGCTGTCGCCCGAGTACAAGAAGTTGCTGGCGTGGATGTCCCCGCGACTTCTCACCCAATTCCCGTTAATAATGTTTTTAGAGAAGATGTCGTCAAGCCAAGCCTTACCTCGCAAGAGGCTCTATCCGGAGCACCTGCGCAATCGGAAGATCGCTTCAAAGTTCCGCAGATTTTAGGTGAAGAATGACAACTATTAAATCGACCGCCGCGCAGATGGCAGATGCGCTTGCGGCAGGATCTATTACATCGGTAGAACTGACGCAACAACATTTGGATCAAATCGAAAGAGTAGATAGCGCAGTACATGCATTTTTATATGTAGACAAAGAAGGAGCGCTGGAACAAGCCAACGCAGTTGATGTAAAGCGCAAGCAGGGTGATTTGCTATCCCCACTTGCCGGAGTACCACTTGCACTTAAAGATGTCATGGCTCAAAAAGGAATCCCGACTACGTGTGGTTCCAAGATGCTCGAAGGTTGGCGCCCACCATATGACGCCACTGTTGTTACAAAACTTAAGAACGCTGGAGTCGTGATTTTGGGTAAGACCAACATGGACGAATTTGCAATGGGTTCTTCGACTGAAAATTCTGCTTACGGCCCCACTCACAATCCGTGGGATCTGACTCGTATTCCGGGAGGTTCTGGTGGTGGTTCTGCTGCAGCGATTGCTGCCTTTGAAGCACCGCTGGCTATCGGAACCGATACCGGTGGTTCGATTCGCCAGCCGGCAGCCGTTACGGGAACCGTTGGAGTCAAACCAACATATGGCGGAGTATCGCGTTATGGACTTATTGCATTCTCATCCTCATTAGACCAAGCGGGTCCATGTGCGCGCACAGTTCTCGATGCTGCACTCTTGCACGAAGTTATTGCTGGGCATGACCAAAGAGATTCGACCTCCATCAATGCACCAGTGCCACAAGTTGTTAAGGCCGCAAAGAAATTAGATGTAAAAGGTCTAAAGATCGGCGTAGTTAAGGAGTTAGGGGGAGAAGGCTTCCAAGCTGGCGTTCTCAACCGATTCCATGAATCGCTAGATGCTCTTGTTGAAGCTGGCGCAGAAATTGTAGAAGTATCTTGTCCAACTTTTGATTATGCTCTTGCTGCTTATTATCTGATCGCACCTAGTGAATGTTCCTCTAACCTTGCTCGCTTTGATTCTATGCGTTATGGAATTCGAATTGGTGACGATGGATCGCGTAGCGCAGAAGAAGTTATGAATCTAACCCGTCACGAAGGATTCGGTCCAGAAGTAAAGCGTCGAATCATCCTGGGAACCTATGCTCTTTCATCTGGCTATTACGATGCTTATTATGGTTCGGCCCAAAAAGTTCGCACCTTGTTGATGCGTGATTTCAGCGCCGCCTTCCAGCTAGCTGATGTTTTGGTATCACCAACAGCGCCAACAACCGCATTCAAAATAGGTCAGAACGATAATGATCCGCTCGCAATGTATCTCAATGACATCGCAACGATTCCGGTAAATATGGCCGGTATTGGCGGAATGTCATTGCCTAGCGGCCTTGCTGATGAAGATGGCTTGCCTGCTGGTTTTCAGATTATGTCACCTGCCATGAAAGATGATTTGATGTATCAAGTTGGCGGTACTTTAGAAGCAGCGCTGCTCAGTCGATGGGGTGCACCTTTGCTCAGCCAGGCTCCAGTTTTGGCAGGAAAATAATGGCGCTTAGTTACGACCAAGCGGTCGAAAAATACGAGCCAACTTTGGGCTTAGAAGTTCACGTAGAGCTCAACACCAAGTCAAAGATGTTCTGTTCTTGTGCCACAGAATTCGGAGCATCTCCTAATACTCAGACCTGCCCCGTATGTCTTGGCATGCCAGGTGCATTGCCTGTGGTTAATGGCAAGGCGATCGAAAGTTCGATCTTGATCGGCCTAGCGCTGAACTGTTCGGTTGCGCCGTTCTCTCGTTTTGCCCGAAAAAATTATTTCTATCCAGATATGCCCAAGAATTTTCAGACGTCTCAGTACGACGAGCCAATCTGCGTTAATGGCTATTTAGATGTAGAGATTGATACGGACGAAGGAATTAAGCAGTTCCGTGTCGAAATCGAGCGTGTTCACATGGAAGAAGACACTGGTAAATCGCTGCACGTTGGCGGGGCAACCGGTCGTATTCATGGCGCCGACTATTCATTACTTGATTACAACCGTGCTGGAATCCCCTTGGTCGAAATTGTTACCAAGATTGTTGGTGGCACTGGTAAGTATGCACCACAGGTTGCGCGCGCCTATGTCACGGAACTGCGTGACATTTTGCGTTCTCTTGGTGTCTCCGATGTAAAGATGGAGCAGGGCTCTATGCGTTGCGACGTTAACCTTTCCCTAGCCCCCGCTAGTAGCGGTACTTTGGGAACGCGAAGCGAGACCAAGAATGTTAATTCGCTTCGTTCGGTAGAACGGGCCGTAATCGGTGAAGTGATTCGACAGTCAAATCGGCTTGATGCTGGCGAGAGAATCGTTCAAGAAACCCGACATTTCTTAGAGGAGAGCGGACAGACACGTCCAGGACGTTCGAAGGAGCAAGCCGAAGATTATCGATACTTCCCAGAGCCAGATCTAGTTCCTGTTGTACCTGACAGTGCTTGGATCGAGCAGCTGCGCGCAACGCTGCCAGAAAAGCCATCAACGCGTCGCAAGCGGCTACAGCAGGCATGGTCAGTGCCAGACAAAGAGATGGCGGCGATGGTAAATGCCGAACTTCTAGATGTTGTCGAAGAGACGATCTCCCTCGGCGCCGAACCAACTCGCGCGCGTTCGTGGTGGCTTGGAGAAGTCTCTCGGCTTGCCAACGAAAGAGAAGTCGCTGCTACATCATTGATTACATCGGCACAGATTGCAGAAGTAATTAATCTGATTTCTAACGGCGAACTAACCGACAAATTAGCGCGCCAGGTTGTTGAAGGTGTGATTGCAGGAGAAGGCACTCCGCGTGAAGTTATTGATAAGCGTGGGCTTAAAGTTGTGTCAGATGATTCTGCGCTGATGGTTGCCATTGAAGCTGCAATCACTGCGCAACCAGATACT
This sequence comes from uncultured Actinomycetes bacterium, assembly GCA_903838295.1. Classification (GTDB taxonomy): domain Bacteria; phylum Actinomycetota; class Actinomycetes; order Nanopelagicales; family Nanopelagicaceae; genus PALSA-747. The sequence goes on along the minus strand of CAILXX010000017.1, from coordinate 80,430 downwards.
GCAGAGCGTGTCCGTGGCGGAAATATTCCAGCAGCTGGTGCTCTGATCGGAGCAGTAATGAAGGCGACTGGTGGTCAAGCCGACGCCGCAAAGGTACGTGAACTATTATTAAAACATCTCGGACAAGGTTAGGACCGTCTCATGACTGAACCAAAAAACCCAATGAAGCCTCGCTCTGGATTAGTCACCGATGGCTTAGAGCGTGCCCCGGCTCGCGGAATGTTGCGCGCCGTTGGAATGCAAGATGATGATTTCTTCAAACCGCAGATCGGTATTGCCTCGTCATGGAATGAAATTACTCCTTGCAACTTATCTCTTGATCGCCTTGCAAAGGCATCACGCAAAGGCGTTATTGATGCAGGTGGATTCCCCATGCAATTTGGAACTATCTCGGTTTCTGATGGAATTTCTATGGGCCACGAAGGCATGCACTTTTCGTTGGTTTCACGAGAAGTTATTGCTGATTCGGTAGAGACAGTGATGCAGGCCGAACGCCTAGATGGGATGGTTACCTTCGCCGGTTGCGATAAATCACTTCCTGGAATGATGATGGCCGCAGCCCGTATCGATGTTGCTAGCGTATTTGTTTATGCCGGATCAACTCTCGCCGGTCAGGTTGATGGTAAAGATGTAACAATTATTGATGCATTTGAAGCTGTTGGCGCCTGTGCGCGTGGATTAATCACGCAAGAGAAGGTTGATGAGATCGAAAGAGCGATTTGTCCTGGCGAAGGTGCATGCGGAGGTATGTACACCGCAAACACCATGGCAGCGGTCGGAGAAGCGATTGGGCTTTCACTTCCTGGATCTGCTTCACCACCATCTGTTGATCGTCGTCGTGATGATTATGCGGTCAAGGCTGGCGCTGCGGTTGTTGAATTGATTCGCCTCGGAATTACCGCCAGAGATATCTTGACCAAAAAGGCTTTCGAAAATGCGATTACAGTAGTGATGGCTTTGGGTGGTTCGACAAATGCGGTTCTGCACTTACTCGCGATTGCAAATGAAGCCGAAGTCGATCTAACTTTGGCTGATTTTCAACGCATTAGTGAACGCACACCACTGTTGGGCGATTTAAAACCATTTGGTAAATATGTGATGACAGATATTGATCGCGTTGGTGGAATCCCAGTAGTACTTAGGGCCCTTCTTGACGCAGGCTTCTTGCACGGAGATTGTTTAACAGTCACCGGAAAAACTATGGCAGAGAACTTGGCCGAACTAACTCCACTCGATACAGATGGTGATGTTTTGCATTCGATTAAAGATCCATTATCTGCTGGTGGTGGAATCACAATCCTGCACGGATCTCTTTCGACAGATGGCGCTGTATGTAAAACAGCTGGAGTTGGCGTTGATTTCTTTGAAGGTCCTGCTCGTGTCTTTGAGCGCGAACAGGCCGCTATGACCGCTTTGGAAAATGGAACTATCAAAGCCGGTGACGCAGTAGTGATTCGCTACGAGGGTCCCAAGGGTGGACCTGGAATGCGCGAAATGTTGATGATCACCGGTGCAATCAAAGGTGCTGGTCTTGGTAAGTCCACATTGTTGTTGACCGACGGTCGATTCTCTGGGGGCAGCACCGGGCTATGTGTTGGACATGTCGCTCCCGAAGCTGTCGATGGCGGCCCGATCGCGTTTATTAAAGATGGCGATCTGATCCGGATTGATATCAAGAAAAAGACATTGGATTTACTTGTTGATGAAGCAGAACTTACTGAACGTCGCAAACATTTTGCTCCAATTCCTCACAAGTATCGTCGTGGGGTATTGGCCAAGTACTCAAAGGTTGTGGGATCTGCCTCTCAGGGAGCGGTCTGCGGTTAAATCAGGTGAGACCTGCTTCTCAAATTATGAGATGTATATCTCAGGGGTTGACTACAGCGGTTTCCCGCGCGAGAATTGCGCCATGACATCATCAGTGGTGATTCGAGAGCGCGCGATCTAGTCTGACTAGATGGTGCGCTACCCCTCAGTTCCCACTGAGGGGTTTCTCATTTCACCAGCGAAAGATTTTTACTACAAATATCGTCGCCGTGTATATAAGGAAGGAGTTGAACATGTCAGAGCAGATCACCGGAGCCCAGTCGCTCGTGAAGGCGTTAGAGCACGCTGGCGTAGACGTCATGTTCGGAATCCCGGGTGGCGCGATTCTTCCTGCGTACGATCCAATTTTTGATAGCACCATTAGACATATTTTGGTCCGCCATGAACAAGGCGCTGGCCATGCCGCAACCGGTTATGCGCAAGTAACTGGCAGAGTCGGAGTCTGTATTGCAACTTCTGGGCCTGGCGCCACGAACCTTGTAACAGCGCTCGCTGATGCACAAATGGATTCTGTTCCAATTGTTGCCATCACCGGTCAAGTTTCATCCAGCGCGATCGGCACTGATGCATTTCAGGAAGCCGATATCCGTGGAATCACGATGCCAGTAACAAAACATAATTTCTTGATAACAAATCCTGATGACATTCCAAATGCGGTCGCCGCCGCATTCCACATTGCAAGCACGGGTCGTCCAGGTGCGGTTCTTGTTGATATCTCTAAAGATGCGCTGCAGAAGATGACAACATTTAATTGGCCAAGTGAAGTGATACTTCCTGGCTATAACCCAATTTTAAATCCTGCCAATTCCGAAGTGGTCGCTGCAGTTAATTTAATTGCAGAAGCTAAGCAACCAGTTTTTTATGTCGGTGGTGGATTAATTAAATCTGATGCTTCGAAGGAGCTCTTGAAGCTTGCAGAATTTACTGGTGCTCCGGTTGTCACAACTTTGATGGCGCGCGGAGCCTTCCCTGATAGCCACAAACAACATTTAGGTATGCCAGGAATGCATGGCACTGTTGCTGCCGTGACTGCTCTACAGAAGGCCGATTTATTAATCACGCTTGGCGCTAGATTTGATGATCGGGTTACTGGGCAAGTTTCTTCGTTCGCACCAAATGCCAAGATTATTCATGCGGATATTGACCCTGCAGAAATCGGGAAAGTTCGGCAGGCCGATGTCGCTTTAATCGGTGACCTTAAAAATACAATTAATGCGCTGCAAATCGAAGTTGAAAAAGCTTTCAAGAAAGCGAAGCCAGATATTGCTGACTGGTGGAAGCAGTGCAATGGGTGGCTGAATAAATTCCCTCTGGGTTATGACCAACCAAGCGATGGTTCGCTTTCGCCGCAATATGTCATTGAGCGGATCGGAAAAATTGCTGGTCCTGACGCAATTTATGTTGCCGGGGTCGGTCAACACCAAATGTGGGCATCGCAATTTGTTAGTTATGAAAATCCAAGGACTTGGCTTAATTCGGGTGGCTTAGGAACCATGGGTTATGCGGTTCCCGCGGCCATGGGTGCAAAAGTTGGATTGCCGGGTGCAACCGTTTGGGCAATCGATGGTGACGGATGTTTCCAAATGACAAATCAGGAGTTAGTAACCTGCGCGCTTAATAATATTCCGATCAAGGTTGCAATCATCAATAACGAATCTTTGGGAATGGTTCGCCAGTGGCAGACCTTGTTCTACAACTCACGCTTTTCAAATACTGATCTGCATTCACACCGAGTCCCAGACTTCAAGATGCTTGCTGAAGCTATGGGTTGCGTTGGTCTTCGGTGCGAGACCAAAGAAGATGTCGACCGCGTAATCCAAGAGGCGATGGCAATCAATGATCGTCCCGTTGTGATTGATTTCAATGTGCATCGCGATGCCATGGTCTGGCCTATGGTTGCCGCTGGTGCATCCAATGATGACATCGTTGTAGCGAAATCTATGGCCCCTATCTGGGATTCACAGGAGTTGTAATGGCTACTCATACACTTTCAGTTCTTGTCGAAAACAGTCCAGGAGTTTTGGCACGTATCGCCGCATTATTTTCACGTCGCGGATACAACATTGAATCCTTGGCGGTTGGCCCAACCGAAGATTCGAATATATCTCGTATGACAATCGTGATCACCGTAGAAGGCCACGCATTACAGCAAGTTATTGCGCAGACTAATAAGTTGATCAACGTACTGAGCATCACCGAGCTAGATCCGATCGCATCAGTTCAGCGTGAATTACTGCTTGTAAAGGTCAATACATCTCCTGAAACTCGGTCGCAGGTATTAGAGACTGCACAACTTTTCCGCGCCAAGGTAGTCGACGTTGCACAAGATGCCGTGACCATCGAAGCGACCGGAAATAGTGAAAAAATTCATGCGTTGCTCCGAGTTCTAGAGCCGTATGGAATTAAAGAGTTAGTTCAATCTGGTCTCGTCGCAATGGAGCGCGGACTAAAACCTGGAACAAGTTCTCTCTAACCCCAACACAACGAAAGGCAGACCCAAGTGGCTACCCAATATCACGACGAAGATGCAGATCTATCTATCATTCAATCAAAGAAGGTTGCCGTCATCGGTTATGGCTCACAGGGCCATGCTCATGCCTTGAGTCTTCGCGATAGTGGTGTTGATGTTCGCATTGGTCTCGCTGACGGTTCTGCGTCGCGCGCCAAAGCAGAGTCAGAAGGACTTCGAGTCCTTTCGGTTGCAGATGCGGTTAAAGAAGCAGATGTTGTCATGCTCCTTGCACCTGATCACGTGCAACGCCATATTTACAACGATTCGATTAAGCCAAACCTTAAGCCTGGTTCGGCTCTCTTCTTTGGACATGGCTTCAACATTCGTTTCGGTTACATCAAGCCAGAAGCAAATATCGATGTTGCAATGGTTGCGCCAAAGGGACCAGGACACTTGGTTCGTCGTGAGTTCTCTGCTGGACGTGGAGTTCCGGTTTTAGTTGCGGTAGAACAAGATGCAACAGGTAATGCTTGGCCGCTAACACTTTCTTATGCAAAGGCGATTGGCGGACTTCGCGCTGGCGGAATCTTGACCACATTTACCGAAGAGTGCGAGACCGATCTCTTTGGAGAGCAGTCAGTACTGTGCGGCGGAGCTTCACAGCTAGTCCAATATGGATTCGAAACTTTGATCGAAGCTGGTTATCAACCAGAAGTTGCCTACTTCGAATGTCTCCACGAGCTCAAGTTGATTGTTGATCTGATGTACGAAGGCGGAATCGCTAAGCAGCGTTGGTCAGTTTCTGACACAGCCGAATACGGAGATTATGTATCGGGTCCACGTGTTATTGATCCAAGCGTTAAAGAGAATATGAAGGCAGTGCTTGCGGACATTCAAAGTGGAAAATTTGCTCAGCGTTTTATTGATGACCAAGATGCAGGAGCTCCTGAATTCAAGGCACTTCGCGCAAAGGGAGAAACACATCCAATCGAGGCCGTAGGCCGCGAACTTCGCAAGATGATGTCATGGGTAAAAACTGGCGCCAAGGATGATTATCAGGAAGGTTCTGCATCACGTGGCTAAACCTGTTGTTCTGATTGCCGAAGAACTCAGCCCTGCCACGATGGCGGCGCTGGGTCCAGATTTTGAAGTACGCAATTGCGACGGTGCTAATCGTCCCGAGTTGCTTGCTGCCCTTGGTTCAGGCGTGGATGCGGTTTTGATTCGATCTGCTACCAAGATGGATGCAGAAGCAATCGCGGCAGCAAAGGGCCTTAAAGTAATTGCTCGTGCAGGAGTTGGTGTCGACAATGTTGATATTCCAGCAGCAACGGCCGCTGGAGTTATGGTTGTCAATGCACCTACCTCAAATATTGTGAGCGCAGCAGAACTCGCGATAGCTCTTTTGATGGCATCAGCACGGTTTGTTTCACCCGCAAACGCGGCGCTTCGGAGTGGTAAATGGGCTCGATCTAAATACACCGGAGCAGAATTATTTGAAAAAACTCTTGGTATCGTGGGCTTTGGAAAGATCGGCCAGTTAGTTGCTGCCCGCATGCAATCTTTTGGGATGAACGTAGTCGCTTACGATCCTTATTTATTGCCAGCTCGCGCCGCGCAATTAGGCGTTCAATTAATGGAACTTGATGAATTACTGCGCGTCAGTGATTTCATCACGATTCATCTTCCAAAGACTAAAGAGACCGCGAACTTGATTGGTGTCGAAGCGCTCAAGAAGGTTAAGCCTACGGTTCGCATTATTAATGCGGCCCGCGGTGGCGTGCTGGACGAGGATGCTCTTTACAACGCACTTGTCGAAGGTCGAGTCGCTGGTGCTGGACTTGATGTATTTGCGACAGAGCCATGCACAGATTCCCCGCTCTTTGCGTTAGATCAAGTCGTTGCAACTCCACACCTAGGTGCATCAACAGATGAAGCACAAGAACGTGCTGGAATTGCCGTTGCGGTATCCGTGCGCAAAGCGCTTTCTGGGGAATTGGTTCCTGATGCGCTTAATGTTAAAGGTGGCGCGATTCACGAAGATATCCGACCATCACTTCCGCTTGTCGAAAAGATGGCACAGATTGCCACGATCATCGCAGGTGAATTGCCTACCAGTATTGATGTCTTTGTCCGTGGTGATATTTCTGTACATGATTCATCGGTCCTTGCGACGAGCGTCTTAAAGGGGTCACTGGTCGCTGTTGGCGCAGAATCTGTTACATATGTAAATGCTCCTGGCTTAGCAGCCGAACGTGGAATGACGTCGTCTGTCACCACTGATCCAGAGAGCGCCGAATATCGCAGCATGATCTCCTTACGCGCTGCTCTCCCAGATGGGCGATTTATCGTTGTAGATGGAACTCTTATGGGGATTCGTCGGGTCGAAAAAATAATTGCAATCAATGGCTATGACCTTGACCTTCCACCTACCGAACACTTGCTCTTCTTGCTCTATTCAGATCGTCCAGGTGTAGTCGGTTCTGTCGGTGGAATACTTGGTGCCGCTGGTATAAATATTGCGGGTATGCAAGTTGCTCGAAATGAAGCTGGGGGAGAAGCATTAATGGCTCTTAACATTGACTCTGCCCTAACTCCAGAGATAGTTGCATCCGTTGCAAAGGAGACCGGAGCCCATCTGGTCCGTACTGTGAGTCTGGTGGGATAATGAAAAAATTTGACTTAGCAATTATCGCTGGCGATGGAATAGGTCCAGAAGTTGTGGCTGAAGGTCTCAAAGTCCTGGACAAAGTGGCATCAAAACACTCGCTGACATTTAACAAGATTCCTTACAACCTTGGTGCCGCGCAATGGCATGCTACCGGTGAAGTTCTTAATGATGACACTATGGCAAAGATTGCCAAAGCAGATGTAATTTTGCTTGGTGCTGTTGGCGATCCAACTGTACCTAGCGGCGTCTTAGAGCGAGGTTTGCTGCTTAAGTTGCGTTTTGCCTTTGATCAATATGTAAATTTGCGACCAGCAAAGTTGCATGCCGGGGTTAAATCTCCGCTAGCAACTAAGGAACCCTTTGATTTTATTGTGGTTCGTGAAGGAACCGAAGGTCCATACGCTGGCGCTGGCGGAAACCTGGCACTTGGTACCGCGAACGAAATAGCCGTTGAAGAATCTCTGAATACTCGACGTGGCGCAGAGCGCGTCATTCGCGATGCGTTTGCTCGTGCCGCAAGTCGGCCTCGCAAGAAGTTGACCCTGGTTCATAAGAACAATGTCCTGGTTTACTCTGGCGGGCTATGGACTCGGACATTTAACGAAATAGCTAAAGAATTTCCCGATATCACGACAGATTACTTACACGTTGACGCAGCATCGATGTTCTTTGTTACCAACCCTGAACGCTTTGATGTAGTTGTTACAGATAATCTATTCGGTGACATCATCACCGATATTGCAGCTGCTATCTGCGGTGGAATCGGTTTGGCCGCTTCTGGCAATATCAATCCAACACGTGAATTCCCTTCTATGTTTGAACCCGTTCATGGTTCCGCGCCAGATATTGCAGGAAAGTCGCTAGCCGATCCAACAGCTACGGTCATGTCGATTGCTATGTTGCTTGCTCACCTTGGTGAAGCGCAAGCAGCAGCGGATGTAGAACGTGTTGTAGCAGCGGATTTACTTACACGTGGTGATTCCAAGCGAAGCACAGTTCAAATAGGTGATGCGTTGGCAGGAGCTATCTAAATGAAAATTCACCTCAATCCAAACCCGAATCCAGAATCTGATTCTGGTCGTGCCACCAAAATCGCCGCTGGTGGTTTTGGAAAGTACTACACCGATAATTTGGTTGTAGCGGAATGGAGCGAGACAACGGGTTGGGAAGATGCAGAACTCAAGGCGTATGGCCCGATTTCTATTGATCCAGCAACTTCTGTTCTTCATTATGGTCAAGAAATCTTTGAAGGACTAAAAGCGTATTGCCAACCAGATGGTGGAGTCAGCCTTTTTCGTCCGGTAGCAAATGCTGAACGCTTTCGTCGAAGTGCCGCCCGGTTGGCTTTGCCAGAACTTGATACAGAAGATTTTGTTGCAACGGTCGAAGCCCTTGTGAAGCAAGATCACAAGTGGGTTCCACAAAATATTGGTGAATCCCTGTATATCCGCCCATTCATGTTCGCTAGCGAAGTTGGTCTTGGCGTGCGTCCAAGTAACCACGCCACGTATATGGTTATAACGACTCCGGCATCTGCGTATTTCAATCCCAATAAGGCGGTTAATGTTTGGATTTCCACCGAGTATGTGCGTGCCGCACCGGGTGGTACTGGCGCTGCAAAATTTGGTGGCAATTATGCGGGCTCGTTATTGGCACAGAAGCAGGCCGCAGCAGAAGGGTGCGATCAAGTTGTCTGGCTCGATGCAACCGAACGCCGTTGGATTGAAGAGATGGGTGGAATGAACCTGTACTTCATCAAAGGCAAGGGTAAGGAGGCAACGGTCCTCACTCCAAAATTGACTGGCACTTTATTAGCAGGAATCACACGCGATTCAATTCTTTCTGTTGCAAAAGATTTGGGCTACAAAGTTGAAGAAGGAATGATTTCTATTGATGATTGGCGCGATGGCGTAGCAAGTGGCGAAATTACAGAGATCTTTGCTTGCGGTACTGCAGCAGTGGTTTCCCCCGTTGGTTCTGCAAAAAGCACGCAAGGTACATGGACTACAGGTGACGGAAATCCCGGTCCTATCACGATGCAGATCCGCGAAACTCTGCTTGGCATTCAACACGGCACAATTGAAGATAAGCACGGCTGGAACAAGAGAGTTATCTGATGCCAGTATCTGATGCATTTCATATATATGACACGACACTTCGTGATGGTGCACAGCAAGAAGGTCTCAATCTTTCAGTTCACGACAAGATTGTCATTGCTCGGCATCTAGATGATCTTGGCGTTGGATTTATCGAAGGCGGATGGCCCGGAGCTAACCCCAAAGATACTGAATTCTTTAAAATGGCACAGACTGAACTCAAATTAAAGAACGCTACTTTTGTTGCATTTGGGGCCACAAGGCGCCCCGGCGTAAAAGCTGCAGATGATATTTTGCTACGCGCGTTGCAGGATTCTGCTGCGCCGGTGGTCACTTTGGTTGCCAAAAGTCACGATCGCCATGTCGATCTTGCCTTGAAGACCAACCTTGATGAGAACCTTGAGATGATCCGAAGCTCTATCAAATTTTTACGAGATGGTGGTCAGCGAGTATTTCTTGATGCTGAGCATTTTTTTGATGGCTACCGATCCAATCGTGCATACGCTCTAGAAGTAGTACGTGTAGCCGCAGAATCAGGCGCCGATGTCATAGCTTTGTGCGATACAAATGGCGGAATGCTACCAACCGAACTTTCTGATGTAGTCAATGATGTCCTACTTGCTTCTTCAGCAAGGCTTGGAATTCATTGCCACAATGACACGGGCTGTGCGATTGCTAATTCGCTCGCGGCTATTACTGCTGGAGTGACCCATGTTCAGGGAACCCTTAACGGATACGGCGAACGTACGGGTAATGCTGATCTAGTAAGCATCATTGCGAACTTAGAATTAAAAATGAAGAAGCCGGTCTTGCCGGTTGGTGCACTTCGTGAATCATTCCGAATTTCTCATGCCGTTGCCGAAGTCACCAACGTTGCGCCAAGTGCGCGCCAGCCATATGTCGGGGTATCCGCATTTGCTCATAAAGCCGGACTGCATGCAAGTGCGATCAAGGTTGATCCTGCCATGTACCAACATGAAGATCCTTCTAGCGTTGGTAACGATATGCGGATGTTGGTCTCAGAGATGGCTGGGCGGGCATCAATTGAATTGAAGTCCAAAGAACTCGGGATCGATTTGGGCGGGGACAAAGAAGTTGTATCTCGCGTAGTAGAACGAGTGAAAGAGATGGAATCCCGCGGATTTACCTTTGAAGCGGCTGATGCCTCCTTCGAGCTGTTACTACGAGAAGAGATCGCCGGAAAGCGCGCTAATTTCTTCACCATCGAAGATTGGCAGACGACCGTTGATGGTGACGCTAACGGTGGCGTGGCATCTCGCGCTTCGGTGACGTTGCGCGCGCACGGTGAGAAGATTGTCACTGAAGGTTTTGGTAACGGCCCAGTAAACGCAATTGATACAGCGCTTCGCACCGGACTCAAGAAATTTTATCCAGAACTTGAAAAGCTAGAACTCACGGATTACAAAGTTCGCATTTTGGAAGGCCGACTAGGGACTGGGGCGGTAACCCGTGTTCTGGTAGAGACCACCGATGGCGATGGTTCTTGGACGACTGTTGGTGTCCATGAGAACGTAATTGCCGCTTCTGCCATGGCGCTAGAAGATGCAGTTACGTACGGTCTGTTGCGTCAAGGACGAAAGCCAGAATAAAAGAGTAATCTCAGATCCATGAGTGCCGAGCTAATTGCTAAGTACGAAGAGCACCTCGTTTTGGTTCGAAATCTGGCCGAAAATTCGGTCAAGGGATATGTGAGCGATTTAGAATCGTTCCTTAAGCATCTAGAGAAAATGAAGATCGAAGAATTTTCGGAGCTAGAGCTAACTCATATTCGTTCGTGGCTAGCTAATTTGCAGAGCACGGGGGTTTCGCGCGCAACCATGGCTCGGCGAATTGTATCGATCCGTGCATTTACGTATTGGGCTGCAAGTCAGGGCTGGATTAAAAGTGATCTTGGCGCAGATTTAGCAATTCCAAAACCACATCGCACTTTGCCAGAAGTATTAGATATTGCCGATACCGAAACCGTCATTGCAAGTTTGCAGACGCGCGCTGATGAAGAACCGACCCCTCTGACAATTCGCAATCTTGCGATGCTAGAAATCTTGTACGCCAGCGGCGCCCGAGTTTCCGAACTATGTGGCCTAGATATTCGTTCGATTGATCATGACCGAAAAACTTTGCAGGTGCTGGGTAAGGGATCCAAGGAACGTGTAGTTCCGATTGGAATCCCAGCAATGAGAGCCTTGAATAATTATTTGACTGTGGCAAGGCCCCAACTAGTCAATGAAAAATCTGGTAACGCAGTTTTCTTAGGATCGCGAGGAAATCGAATCGATCAGCGTACTGTTCGAGAGATTGTTTATGATGCGATGTCCGCTATCGGTTCAAAAATGGGACCCCATGGCCTGCGGCACACTGCGGCAACTCATCTGCTCGAAGGGGGAGCGGATCTGCGTACCGTTCAAGAAATTCTGGGGCACTCTTCCCTTGCCACCACCCAGATTTACACCCATGTCTCACCGGAGCGGCTCCATAAGGCCTTTAAGGACGCTCACCCGCGCGCTTAGCCGTGGATTTTGGAGAGAAATTTCTCCCCTAGAATTACCCCAGCAGATCGCAAGATCTGACTTCACGCATCAAGCTAATGAGATTCTTGAATCACGTTAGAAACCATTTCGGTCTTATTGAAAAATAAGTCGGTGTCCTGATGCTAGGGAACGAACACCCCGTTCGTTCGTCAACCGAGTGCATGCGCAACTGCATGCAATAAAGGAGAACCCGCCATGGCGGTTGTAACAATGCGAGAACTCCTCGACAGCGGAGTCCATTTTGGACATCAGACGCGTCGTTGGAATCCAAAGATGAAGCGCTATATTTTCGCTGAGCGCAATGGCATCTACATCATCGATATCCAACAATCTCTTGGGTTGATTGATTCAGCCTACGAATTCATTAAGGATACGGTCGCTAAAGGTGGTCATATTCTTTTCGTTGGCACAAAGAAGCAGGCACATGTCCCAATCATCGAGCAGTCAGCTCGTGTTGGAATGCCTTATGTCACCGAACGTTGGCTTGGCGGAATGCTCACCAACTTCCCAACTGTGTACAAGCGCATTCAGCGCCTCAAGGAGCTCGAGCTCCTTGAAACAAAGAACGATCAAGTTTTGACTAAGAAGGAGCTCTTGGTTCTTCGCCGTGAACGCGAAAAGTTGACCAAGAACCTTGAAGGTATTCGTAACATGACAAAGTTGCCTAGCGCGATTTGGGTTGTCGATACTAAGAAAGAACACCTTGCTGTTGCAGAAGCACACAAGTTGGGAATTCCAGTCGTCGCAATTTTGGATACAAACTGTGATCCAGATGAAGTTGACTACAAGATCCCAGGTAACGATGATGCGATCCGTTCAATCGGCTTGCTTACTCGCGTTATTGCAGATGCTGCTGTCGCAGGTCTTGCCGCACGCTCCGCTGCTGCGGCAGCTCTTGCGGACAAGGTCGCACCTGCAGTAACCGATGAGCCATTGGCTGATTGGGAGAAAGATTTGATCGCAACCCCTGCCGAAGCCACTCCTGAAGAGTCAGCTCCAGCAGCAGAAGTAAAGGGAGAATAATTCGTGGCTTCTTATACAGCCGAAGATGTAAAGCGTCTGCGCGAAGCAACAGCAGCGGGGATGCTTGATTGTAAGAAGGCGCTAGATGAGGCTGATGGCGATTACCAAAAGGCTGTCGATATCATTCGCGTCAAGGGTCTTAAGGGCGTTACAAAGCGTGAAGGCCGTACTACTTCTAACGGAGTAGTGCTTGCTAAAGCTGAAGGCAATGTCGGCGTAATGCTCGAAATCAATTGCGAAACAGATTTTGTCGCAAAGGGTGAGCGTTTCGTAGAGTTGGCAGAAGAACTTCTAAACCACCTGTTTGCATCCAAGTTAGGGGACCTAGATGCTTTCTTGGCATCGACCCTTCCAACTGGCGCAACGGTTCAGGCACGTGTTGATGAAGGTAATGCAACATTGGGAGAGAAGATCGAACTTCGCCGCATTGCGGTTCTCGATGGTTCACCAGTTGCTCTCTACCTGCACCGCACAAGTCCTGATCTGCCTCCTCAGGTAGGTGTTCTTGTACAGATGTCTGTTGCAGCTCCAGAAGCTGGCAAAGATGTCGCTCAGCACATCGCTGCCTTCTCTCCTCAATACGTTAACCGTGACTCTGTCCCGGCTGAGGCAATTGCCAATGAACGTCGTATTGCCGAAGAGACCGCCCGCAATGAAGGCAAGCCAGAAGCATCAATCTCTAAGATTGTTGAAGGTCGCGTGACCGGATTCGTCAAGGAAGTAAGCCTTCTAGAGCAGGCATTTGCTAAGGATGCGAAGAAGACCGTTCAGCAGATCTTGGATGAGGCGAAGACCACCGTGTCGGCGTTTCACCGTTTCCGAGTTGGACAGTAATCTCAGCAAGTAAACTCTCGTTCTAGATTAAGGAGCACTCATTATGGCCCGTACTGGTTATAAGCGAGTGCTCCTTAAACTTTCTGGCGAGGTTTTTGGTGGCGAAAAAGGTATTGGTGTCGATCCGGATGTCGTAAGTGACATTGCTATACAGATCGCAGAAGTCGTACGCAGTGGCGTACAGGTAGCAATCGTGGTTGGTGGGGGTAATTACTTCCGTGGCGCAGAATTGCAACAACGCGGTATGGATCGCGCTCGCGCTGACTACATGGGAATGCTTGGAACAGTAATGAACTGTTTGGCGCTCCAGGATTTTCTTGAAAAAGAGGGAATTGACACTCGCGTGCAGACTGCCATCACCATGGGCCAAGTTGCCGAGCCATATATTCCGCGTCGTTCGATTCGTCATTTAGAAAAAGGCCGAGTCGTTATTTTTGGAGCCGGTGCAGGAATGCCATTCTTTACTACCGATACGGTTGCTGCTCAGCGGGCACTGGAAATCGGAGCGGAAGCTTTGCTGCTCGCTAAGAGCGGCGTCGATGGTGTCTATAGCGCAGATCCCCGAAAGGATCCCAAAGCGGTTAAGTACGATTCCATCAGCTTTGATGAAGTCATTGCCAAATCTCTTGCAGTCGCGGATGCGGCGGCTTTTAGCTTATGCCGAGAGAACAAACTTCCCATCGTGATATTTGACCTGAAGAACAAGGGAAATATTGCACGTGCAGTACGTGGCGATGACATTGGTACCCTTGTCTCATAGTTTTTAAACTGATTCTGAACTGCTGGATAATTAATAAGGAGCAAAATGTCTGACCTACCTACAGCACTCGCTGATGCTTCCGAGAAGATGAGCAAAGCGGTCGAAGTGGCTAAAGAAGACTTTGGCGCGATCCGTACCGGACGTGCGCATCCTGCAATGTTCCAAAAGATCATGGTGGATTATTACGGCACCTATACTCCTCTAGCTCAGCTTGCGACCTTTCAGGTTCCAGAAGCGCGTATGGCGATTATTTCTCCCTTTGACAAGGGAGCTATGGCTTCTATCGAAAAGGCGATTCGCGACTCTGATCTTGGAGTTAATCCCGCTAACGATGGCGCAGTAATCCGAGTCAGCTTCCCACAATTAACAGAAGAGCGACGCAAAGATTTTATTAAGGTGGCTAGGACCAAGGCCGAAGATTCCCGCATTTCTATCCGTAATATTCGCCGAACATCTAAAGAGGCGATGGAAAAACTCGAAAAGGATGGCGATATCGGCAAGGATGATGTTGCTCGTGCCGAGAAAGAGTTAGAGAAGATTACGACCGATCATGTTGCCAAGATTGATGAACTCTTGAAACACAAGGAGTCCGAGCTCCTCGAGGTCTAAAACCCGAAGACTCTCAATAGCCATGGATGACCTGCATTCGATCAATGACGCAATCAATAAGAGGGCTGGTAGAAAACTTCTTCCTTCAGTAGCCGTCTCCGTTGCAATATTGGCGATCGTCTTTGGCGCGATCGAGATCAATCCAGTAATTTTTGCGCTCTTTGTATGGGTAGTAATGCTCTTAGCAATCAGAGAAATTGTCAGAGCTTACAATTCTGGTGGAATCGTTATTCCAGAAATCTTGTTATATCTCGCCGCGACAGCGCTGCTGGGTGCAACCTGGTTTGGAAAATTAACGGGCCTTACAATCGCCACGGCAGTTGCTATTCCTAATGTCATGGTCTTTCTATTGCTTCGTTCTCCTAAAGATTTTGTCAAGCGATCGACTGCGGCAGTTTTTGCGATCTTTTATATTCCCTTTCTTGCAGGTTTCATACTCTTACTTGCCCATGATTCTGATCCAATAAAAAAGATTTTGACTCTTGTTGTTCTAGTCAGCTGCAACGATACCTTCGCCTATTTTTCAGGAGTCCTCTTCGGAAAGCATCCACTTGCGCCTTTGATCAGCCCAAAGAAGACGTGGGAGGGTTTGGCTGGTGCAATTGTGTTTACAACTATTGGAGCATCGCTGGTCTTCTATTATATTTTGAAAGATAGCTGGTGGCTTGGAGCAATTATCGGAGTCATGGGTGTCGTGACTGCAACATGCGGGGACCTTATTGAGTCAGCTCTCAAGAGAGATATGCATCTAAAAGATATGGGATCGATGCTCCCTGGACACGGTGGGGTATTAGACCGCGTTGATTCATTGCTCTTTACTGCACCATCCGTCTGGTTCGTATTCGAACTCATACATCACTTCAAGTTATAAGAGAGCTAATCGATCATGAGTGAGAAAATTCAACCGGATGCCTTGAAGCTAGTCTTCGATGAGCCCAAACAAAGAGTCAAGCCCCCTAAGCATTTTGCAGATTTGGACCCAGCGGGCCGTAAAGAATTAGCTCTTGAACTGGGAATTCCAGCTTTTCGTGCCAATCAAGTGGCAACTCACTTCTTCACGCATTTTAATGATGATACGCAAACGTGGACAGATATTCCTAAAGAGATGCGCTCTTTGATGGCTGAAAAATTTACGCCAAAGCTAATGACATTAGTTCGGACAGTTGAGTGTGATGGTGGAACGACGCGTAAAGATTTGTGGCGTTTACATGATGGCGTCTTAGTTGAGAGCGTGCTTATGCGTTACAGCGATCGGACAACAGTATGCGTCTCCTCTCAAGCAGGGTGTGGAATGAATTGTCCTTTCTGTGCAACTGGCCAAGCCGGACTCACTCGCAATCTGACGGCTGGTGAGATCACAGCACAAGTTGTTGCGGCTGCTCGTACTTGTGCAAACGGTGATCTACCTGGTGGACCAACTCGTCTTTCAAATGTTGTCTTTATGGGTATGGGGGAGCCACTTGCTAATTACAACGCGGTGATGCGTGCCGTTCGTAACATCACAGCCCCTGCGCCAGATGGCCTTGGAATCGGTGCCCGCTCTGTAACAGTCTCCACTGTCGGATTAGTAAGTGGCATCGAAAAACTTATGAAGGAAGATCTCCCTATTACGTTGGCTGTCTCATTGCATACTCCAGATGATGAACTCCGAGATACATTGGTTCCCATCAACTCGCGCTGGAATGTTAAAGAAGTCTTAACAGCAGCTGATAATTATGCAAACAAGACCGGGCGTCGCTATTCGATCGAATACGCAATGATTCGAGACATCAATGACCAGGCTTGGCGTTCGGATTTACTTGGTCGCCTGCTTAAAAATAGAAATGCACATGTAAATTTGATTCCACTTAATCCAACTCCTGGTTCAAAATGGACTGCGTCGCGATCGACGGATGAAGCCACATTTGTACAGATTCTTGAAGGTTACGGAGTTCCCGTCACCGTAAGGGATACCCGAGGTCGTGAAATTGATGGTGCGTGTGGTCAACTTGCCGCTGCAGAGCGTTCACCGGAACCGAATGGTGCAACGGATAGTAAATAGGGGAAGATAGGCACATGGCCGCCCTACGTGAAATTGTCATCTTGGGGTCAACCGGTTCGATTGGTCTGCAGGCGCTGGAAGTAGTTGCTGCTAATCCAGATAAATTTAAAGTAATTGGATTGAGTGGTGGTGGAAAGAATATTCCGTTGCTTATCGAACAAGCCCGAACCTTCGGAGTTCCAATTATTGCAGTGAGTGATTTCGGCGCCTCTACCAGAGAACTCGCAGGGGATATCCAAGTTATTGATGGATCAGCGGCATCATCAGAATTAGCCGCAATGAGTTGTGACATCGTACTTAACGGGATTAGCGGCTCTATTGGATTAGCCCCGACGCTTTCGGCGCTTGCCGCAGGCAACAAAGTTGCATTGGCCAACAAGGAGTCCTTGGTTGCCGGTGGTAATTTAGTGACTGCATTTGGACTAGATAAACTAATTCCAGTCGACTCCGAACATAGTGCTCTATACCAATGTTTTCTCGCGGGCAGGAAGAGTGAAGTAAAGCGCGCGATTTTAACTGCTAGCGGCGGCGCCTTTAGAGACCAGACTAATTTAGAGAATGTCACCCTGGCGCAGGCGCTGGCACACCCGACTTGGGCGATGGGTCCGGTTGTCACCATCAACTCGGCAACCTTGGTAAACAAGGGACTTGAGATTATCGAAGCACATTATTTATTTGATCTTCCCTATGATCGCATTGAAGCTGTTATACATCCCCAGTCAGTTGTTCACTCGATGGTTGAATTTTTTGATGGAGCAACTATTGCGCAGGCGAGCCCACCGAATATGAAAGGCCCTATTGCCTATGCTCTAAGTGCTCCGTATCGGACAGCACATGCCACCCAACCAATCGACTGGAGCAAGCCACATACATGGAATTTTGCACCGATTGATGAAAATCGATTCCCAGCCATCAATTTGGCTCGCCATTGTGGTGCGCGTGGCGGGGGATTGCCTGCAGTTTTTAATGCGGCTAACGAAGTAGCGGTGGAGTCTTTTATTCGTGGTGACCTTTCTTTTACTTCGATCGTACAAGTAGTTTCGCAAACCGCCCTTAAATTCGACTCATTAGGAGATACCCCACCGCGAGATTTTGCTGATGTCAGTGCAATAGAAGAAGATGCTCGTACCGTGGCACGCACATTAGTTTCAGAAAGTAGAAAATAAATGTTGAAAGTATTAGGAGTCCTTGCCTTTGTTGTAGCGCTACTCATGTCGGTGATGATTCATGAATTTGGTCATTTTTTAACTGCAAAGAAATTTGGCATGAAGGTAACCGAATTCTTTCTGGGCTTTGGAACAAAACTCTGGTCTTTCCAACGTGGGGAGACCGAATTTGGCATTAAAGCGATTCCCGCTGGCGGTTATTGTCGAATCGTTGGTATGTCCACACATGAGCAACTTTCTACAGAGGATGAGCCACGAGCATTTATTAGGGCCTCAACTCCACGCAGACTAATTGTTCTTGGCGCTGGATCATTCACCCATTTTCTTCTTGGTTTTCTTCTAATCTTTATTATTTTTATAGGAATCGGCGTACAGGCTATTCAGCCGGTAATTGAGCAAGTGCTTCCCTGCTTAACTACGTCATCAAAACCATGCGCTTCTTCTGCCCCACTCTCTCCTGCACTTAGCGCGGGGCTTAAACCCGGGGATCGCATCCTCTCTGTGAATGGTGAAAAAGTTGTTGACTGGAGCAAGGATATTCTGATCATACGAGCATCCGCGGGCAAGCCAGTTGCATTAGTTCTCCAACGAGGATCAGAAAAATTAGCAATCACTGTTATCCCTGCAACCGAAGTTATCGATGGAAAGACAATTGGAATGCTTGGAATCATGAGCAAGGTGGGTCTGCAACGAGAAAGTTTTATTACTGCGACAAAAGACACAGGTGCACTTAGCTGGAATCTCTTCTCGACCAGCGTCACAAGTCTGATCTCGATCCCAACCAAGGTGCCAGCGCTCTTCCGCCAAACTTTCATGGGTGCAAAGCGTGATCCGTATGGGCTCGTTGGTGTTGTGGGAGTTGCCCAAGCATCGGCCGCAACAGCTGGAAACAGTTACATGAGCACCGGAAAGAAGGTTGAAACCTTCCTGCTCATTATTGCCAGTTTGAATATTTTTGTTGGAATATTTAACTTATTGCCACTTCTTCCCTTAGATGGCGGCCATATGGCGGTCGCGTTGGTGGATGGTTTTCGCCGCTCGCGCGCACGACGCCGTGGACTGCCCGAACCATCGCCGGTGGATCTTCAAGTACTGACGCCGATCACAATTGTGGTCTTTGTCCTGTTGGTGGGGCTCTCATTGATGCTCTTGGCAGCTGACATCTTCAATCCAGTGCACTTCAACCTCTAATTTAAGGCAGAATAACGCCATGGTTGATCTCGGAATTCCTTCAGCGCCACCGCCAGTTCTCTCACCACGTCGAAAGAGCAAGCAGCTCAAAGTCGGTAGCGTTCTTGTTGGTGGAGATGCTCCAGTAAGTGTCCAGTCGATGTGTACTACGTTGACCGCAGATGTAAATGCCACGTTGCAGCAGATCGCCGAATTAACAGCTTCTGGTTGTCAGATTGTTCGAGTCGCAGTCCCAAGTCAAGATGATGCGGATGCACTTAAGGCGATCGCTAAGAAATCACAGATTCCGGTAATCGCTGATATTCATTTTCAACCGAAGTATATTTTTGCGGCTATCGATGCAGGATGCGCAGCTGTCCGAGTAAATCCCGGCAATATTAAGCAATTTGATGACAAGGTTAAAGAGGTCGCAAAGGCCGCAGGCGATGCCGGAATCCCAATTCGCATTGGTGTAAATGCAGGTTCTTTAGATCCTCGTCTATTAGCAAAATACGGCAAGGCGACTCCAGAAGCGCTGGCTGAATCTGCGCTTTGGGAAGCATCTTTGTTCGAAGAGCATGGATTCTCTGATATCAAAATCTCTGTCAAGCATCATGATCCCGTGACCATGGTGAATGCTTATCGATTGCTCGCCTCAAAGTGTGATTATCCATTACACCTTGGAGTCACAGAAGCTGGTCCAATATTTCAAGGAACCATCAAATCGGCGACCGCATTTGCGATCTTGTTGGCAGAAGGTATTGGTGACACGATCCGCGTCTCACTCTCTGCTCCTCCGGTTGAAGAGGTGAAGGTTGGTATCTCGATCCTTGAATCTTTGAATTTACGTCAACGTAAATTAGAGATAGTTTCCTGCCCTTCTTGTGGCCGAGCCCAAGTAGATGTTTATTCTTTGGCGGAGAAAGTGCAGGCTGGATTACAGGGAATGACCGTGCCATTACGTGTGGCGGTCATGGGTTGCGTCGTTAATGGACCTGGCGAGGCTCGCGAAGCCGACCTTGGCGTCGCATCCGGAAATGGGAAAGGCCAGATCTTCGTTAGAGGAGAAGTCATTAAAACGGTTCCGGAGGCCGAGATCGTAGAAACTTTGATTTTTGAAGCCAATCGCCTTGCTGACGAGATGGCAGCCGCAGGCGTGGCATCAGGTTCTCCAACGGTCAACGGACTGTAAAGGTCATCGCTTTTTCATTCCTTAGATAGGGTTCTCGCATGTTGCGAATGTCCACTCTTTTGCTCCGCACACTTCGTGATGATCCTTCCGATGCCGAAGTTGCTAGCCATCGACTCTTGGTTCGTGCTGGGTATGTTCGCCGAATTGCAGCAGGTATTTATTCGTGGCTTCCACTTGGTTACATCACATATCGAAATATTGAGAAAGTTATCCGCGAGGAGATGGATGCCGCTGGTTTTCAAGAGGTTCACTTTCCATCATTACTTCCACGCGAGCCGTACGAAGAGACCAATCGATGGACAGAGTATGGACCAGATCTATTTCGACTTAAGGATCGCAAGGGTAATGACTACCTGCTCGGCCCAACTCATGAAGAGATGTTTACCTTGATGGTCAAGGGCGAATTCTCTTCCTATAAAGATTTGCCTTTGTCGATTTATCAGATTCAAACTAAGTATCGCGACGAACCTCGTCCTCGTAGTGGAATTATTCGTGGCCGTGAATTCGTTATGAAAGATTCATATTCATTTGATGTCGATGATGCGGGGCTAGAACTTTCTTACCAACGCCACCGTGATGCTTACATAAAGACATTTAATCGGCTTGGCTTGGAATTCAACATAGTCTCTGCAATGTCTGGCGCAATGGGTGGATCTAAGTCAGAGGAGTTCTTGGCGCCTTGCACGACCGGCGAAGACACATATGTTCTCTGCGAAAAATGTGGCTTTGCCGCAAATGTCGAAGCGATGGTTACGAAAGTTGAACCTTTTTCTGGCTCAGAACCTGGCGCTATGGAGGTCTTTGACTCTCCAAACACGCCTACGATCGACTCTTTGGTCGACCTATACAATACTAAGTTTGGTGCATCGATTACAGGCGCCGAAACATTGAAGAATGTTCTCTTGATAGCCGATGGGCAAGCCATCGCGATTTTGGTTCCTGGCGATCGAGAAGTAGATCTCAAGCGCGTTGGCGCAAATCTTGCTGGCGTCAAAGAGTTGCGCCTCTTTGAAGATGAAGATTTTGCTAAATATCCTGGTCTGGTCAAGGGATATGTAGGTCCACAAGATGCCGATAAGTTCGGAATAAAAGTTTATGCGGATCCACGCATCACGATTGGTTCACCATGGATAACTGGAGCCAACGAGAAGAACAAGCATGCTCGCTTTGCTGTGCATGGACGGGACTTCAAAGCTATATCTTTCGTTGAGTCAGCCGAAGTAAAGGCTGGGGATTCATGTCCTTCATGTAGCGCACCAGTTGTTATCGATCGAGCAATCGAAATCGGGCATATTTTCCAACTTGGTCGCAAATATGCGCAGGCTCTTGGACTTACTGTTTTGGATCAAAATGGTAAAGCTCAAGTTGTGACGATGGGTTCATATGGCATTGGTGTTTCGCGTGCGGTTGCAGCAGTGGCAGAGCAGACTCATGACGAAATCGGTTTGAATTGGCCGCGCGAAATTGCGCCAGCGCAAATTCACCTTGTGGCTGCGGGTAAAGATGATTCCATCTTTGCCTACGCTGAAAAATTAGCGATTGATTTAGAAGCAGCTGGCCTGACAGTGCTCTTTGATGATCGACGTGAAGCAAGCGCCGGTGTTAAGTTTAAAGATGCCGAATTAATAGGAATTCCATTTATTGTAATTGTGGGTAAGGGATTGGCCGAAGGGAATATCGAATTTCGTATCCGCAACAGCGGGGACAAGTTCGAATTTGCCTCCGATTCTGCTGTTCAAGAAATTCTTTCTACTCTTAATTCCTAATTGATGTCGATAGCAAATTTTCTCTTCTTGGCCCTTGCCGCTGGCTTTGCTGGCTTTGTGGATGCGGTTGCAGGTGGTGGGGGATTAGTCCAATTGCCGGCGCTATTGATAGGTATCTCAAATAAACCGATCCCGATGATTTTGGGAACAAATAAGATTCCTTCGATATTTGGAACTTCCGTAGCGGCTGCTTCGTATTTTAAGAAAGTGAGGCCCGATCTTAAGTTAACGGTGGCGATGGCGATCCCAGCGCTCATTGGGTCGGTGACCGGCGCCCACTTGGCTGCGCGCTTCCCAACGTCAGTATTTCATCCGCTGATTCTCACCTTGTTGGTGGTTGTGGGAGTTTATACCTGGCGTAAACCGGAGTTAGGGATCAGTGAAAGGATTCGGCATACCCATCGCACACGTCAATTAATTGTCGCAGGATGCGGATTGCTCATCGGTTTTTACGATGGAATTTTTGGACCTGGTACTGGAACAATTTTGGTCTTCATCTTGGTTGTAATCGTGGGATACGAATTCTTGAAGGCTTCTGCAACTGCAAAGATGGTCAACATCGCGACCAATTTTGGAGCGATAGTGACCTTCCAGATCAGTGGCCATATGTGGTGGCGTCTTGGATTGGCCCTTGCGGTAGCAAATGTTGCAGGTGCATTGATCGGTTCACGATTGGCGATCAAAGGTGGGTCCCCGCTAGTGCGCAAGGTTTTCCTCTTTGTGGTTGCAGCTCTGATCGCGAAGTTGAGTTATGATTGGGTCTACAACTAAATAGCGGAAAGTGAGCCAGCAATGAGCCCAGCCATCGACGTCATAGACGCGATAAAGCAAGCGATAACCCCGATTATTGAAGGGTCTGGCAATTTTCTCGAAGAAGTTACTTTATTAGGTGGCTCTCCAAAAACTCTTACCGTTGTCATAGATAGCGAAGCCCATCTCAACCTGGATCAAGTAACAATAGTTACCAAGGCCATCTCCGATATCCTCGAAAATCTTCCTGAATTAGGAAGCACCCCATTTACTTTAGAAGTTACTTCACCCGGGATAGAACGGCCACTTACATTGCCAAGACACTGGAAGAAAAACCATGGCCGCCTCGTAGAAATTACGCTAAATGAGGGATCCATAATTAAGGGACGTATCGGAGAGCTGACAAATACCGCGGTTACCATCGATGGCGACGAAGTCGAATTTAGCACTGTCAACCGTGCGCTAATAGAAATCGAATTCAAATCTTTGAAAGCAGAGGCATAATAATGAGTGTTGATGTCGATGCTCTATTAGCCCTGACGGTAGAAAAGAATATTCCACTTGAAAAGTTAATCAATTCCATAGAGCAGACTGTGACCGAAAGTTATGGCGAATTACCCGAAGCGATGCCGCAAGGTCGTGCCGTACTTAATCGTCAAGATGGCGAAATATTGATCCATGTCCCACAATTTGATTCTGAAGGTGTTTATACCGAGACCATCACTCACATGCCTGAAGGTTTTGAAAGGACGATTAAGTCAGTAGTCCGCAAGGTTCTTAAAGAGAAAATGCGCGCGATGAATGACGCTGGAATTGTTGAGGAGTTCTCAGGAAATGTCGGCGACATTATCTCTGGCGTTGTCTTGCAAGGCCGGGATGTAAATATCATTTATGTTGATCTCGGTCGCGTTGAAGGTAAAGTGCCGTTAATCGAACAAGTCCCTACAGAAAGCTATAAGCATGGCGATCGCATTAAAGCCTTTGTCGTCGATGTGAAGCAAGGGCTCAAAGGTCCCGAAGTAACTCTCTCTCGCACGCATCCCATGTTTGTAAAGATGCTCTTCTCTTTAGAAGTCCCTGAAGTTAAAGATCGAGTGGTCGAAATCATTGGGGTATCCCGCGAACCAGGACATCGCTCTAAAGTATCTGTCCGATCTAATCGCGCTGGCGTGAGTCCTAAAGGTGCGTTGATCGGTCCAATGGGAGCTCGTGCTAAAGCAGTTATGGATGAACTCAATGGCGAAAAGATTGACATCGTTGATTACTCTGAAGACCCGGCTGTTTATGTAGGCAACGCACTTGCGCCAGCTCGCGTCACAAGCGTGGAAATCGTGGATCTGGAAACAAAATCTGCAAAAGTCGTTGTTCCTGATTTTCAACTCTCTTTAGCTATCGGCAAGGATGGACAGAATGCTCGTCTGGCCGCTCGATTGACTGGCTGGCGAATTGATATCCACCCAGACAATCCCGTGGAACGAATCCGCAAGCCCAGCGACCTACTAGAGGACGCGGAAATAAGCGCAGATTCAGAGCCTGAACCGCAGTAATTACGCGACAGGGCGTCTTGCAGGTAAGGTTCTCCTTAATGGTCCCGATGCGCAGTTGTATCGCCTGTCGGAGCCGGGAGAGTTCGAAAGATCTTCTCCACTTGGTAGTGAACGAAGGTCAGGTAATCCCTGATCCCGATCACAAACTAGGGGGTCGAGGAGCTTGGCTTCATCCAAAGTGTTTTGGAATCGCCCAGCAACGCAGATCATTTAGTCGGGCTTTTAAGTCCGCCGAAGATCTATCGACAGAGAAGCTCGAAGCATTTTTAAAAGAAGTAAACCTAAGGAGCAAACAATGAAGGCACAAACACAATCATGAGCACCGCGCGCTCATGAGTAAGGCATTTATTTAGGCTCCGCGATAGACGCAGGGGCCGAGAACCAGGAAGGCTACTGTGGCAAAGGTCCGCGTTTACGAATTAGCAAAAGAATTAGGGCTCGAAAGTAAAGAGCTCCTCGCTAAGTTACAAGAAGTTGGCGAGTTCGTTCGATCTGCATCATCAACGGTTGAAGCACCAGTGGTGCGCAAACTTATGGAGAAGTTCCCGGATATGAAACCGGTTGAAGCTGCTCCCAAGGCAACCAAGAAGGCAGCAGCGAAGAAAGCTGCTCCTAAAAAGTCAGAGCCAACACAAGAAGAGATTGACGCAGCGATTGCGCAATTGGATGAATCCACTCGAAATCAATTAGGAATCAGCGCTGGCGCAACCGCTCCTATTTCAACCCAGTCGGTTGTGCCATCTGCGCCGAAGCCTCCTGTGGCTCCATCAACTCCAGCAGATGAGAGCGGTGAAGCTTCACTCCCTCGCCCACCACGTCCTGGTAACAATCCATTTGGCGCATCGGGCGGACCTTCAATTCCTCGCCCTCCTCGCGCAGGTAACAATCCATTTAGTGCATCGGCCGGTGGTGCAATTCCTCGCCCACCTGCAAATCGTCCAATTCGCCCCGGTGAACGCCCACCAATGTCGGGTAATCGCCCAGGCGCTGTTCGTCCTGGATTTGCCGCACGCCCACCTCGTCCAGCAGGCGCCCCAGGTACTGGTGCACCTCGTCCAGCAGGTGCTGGTGGCTCAAGTGGCGCACCTGGAAGTTCTCCATATCGTTCACCGTCAGCAGCACCATCTTCTGCGCCATCAACATTTGGTGGAAAAGGCGGCGGTCGTCATCAACGTGGCGGCACTGCAGGTGCATTTGGTAAGCAAGGAAGCAAGAAGGGCAAGGCGCATAAGAGTAAGAAGGCTCTTCGCGAAGAGTTCGACAATATGGCGGCGCCTTCACTTGGTGGAGCAGTTGTTCCGCACGGTGATGGCAAGACAGTAATTCGTTTGCGTCGCGGAGCCTCCCTCATGGACTTTGCAGAGAAGATCAATGCAGATCCTGCCTCATTAGTTTCGGCGCTATTCCACTTAGGTGAAATGGTGACGGCAACTCAATCGGTTGATGAAGATACTTTCTCGATTCTGGGCGGCGAACTTGGTTTCGTAATCCAGGTCGTTAGCCCAGAAGACGAAGACCGTGAACTTCTTGAAGAGTTCGATATCAACTTAGCGCAAGAGCTAGAAGATATTTCCGATGAAGATTTAGTCGTGCGCTCGCCAATCGTCACTGTGATGGGTCACGTCGATCATGGTAAGACTCGTTTGTTGGATGCGATTCGCTCAACTGAAGTCGTGAAGCACGAAGCCGGTGGCATTACCCAGCACATTGGTGCCTACCAAATTCACCGCATGCACGAAGGGGTAGAGCGCGCAATTACCTTCATTGATACACCTGGTCACGAAGCTTTCACCGCTATGCGTGCTCGAGGTGCGAAGGTCACGGATATTGCGATCTTGGTTGTTGCTGCAGATGATGGCGTAATGCCTCAGACCATCGAAGCGCTTAACCATGCTCAAGCAGCTGATGTCCCAATCGTTGTTGCGGTTAACAAGGTTGATAAGGAGGGCGCAAACCCAGATAAGGTCCGCCAACAGTTGACCGAATATAACTTGATCGCTGAAGAATATGGCGGAACCACAATATTTGTGAACGTATCTGCAAAGTCTGGAGAAGGTATCGATGCTCTTATCGAGAGCGTTCTTCTTACTGCGGATGCAGCACTTGATCTACGTGCCGTTGCTAATGACGTTGCTCGCGGTGTCGCTATCGAAGCAAATCTTGATAAGGGACGTGGCCCAGTTGCAACCGTACTGGTTCAACGCGGAACACTTCATGTCGGTGACGCAATCGTCGCTGGTGGTGCTTATGGTCGAGTTCGTGCCATGTTGGATGAGAATGGTGATCCGGTTTCAGAAGCGGGCCCATCACGTCCGGTTCAGGTACTCGGATTTACCTCTGTTCCAGGTGCTGGTGATTCATTCATCGTTGCTGAAGATGACCGTACCGCTCGTCAGATTGCTGAAAAGCGTCAACTTGCTACTCGTAACGCACTTCTTGCTAAGACTCGTAAGAAGGTCTCACTTGAAGACTTTATGGAGCAGTCAAAGGTCAGCACTCTTAATTTGATTATCAAGGGTGACGTATCTGGTTCTGTTGAAGCGCTGGAAGATGCTTTGCTGCTACTCGATGTTGGTAGCGATGTTGACCTGCGCGTTATCCATCGAGGCGTCGGAGCTATTACCAAGAACGATGTAACTCTCGCTTCAGCTTCTACTGCCGTGATCATTGGTTTCAATGTGAAGCCAGAACCACAGACGGCAATCTTTGCGGATCAAGAAGGTGTAGAAGTTCGCTTCTATACAGTCATCTATAACGCAATCGAGGAGATTGAAGCTTCTCTTAAAGGTCTACTCAAGCCAGAATACGAAGAAGCAATTCTTGGTAATGCCGAAGTTAGGGATATCTTCAAGTCGAGCAAGTTCGGAAACATCGCGGGTTGCTTGGTACTCGACGGATTTATTCGTCGAAATGCCAAGGCGCGTACTTTGCGTAACGGAGCCATTGTCGGGGAGAACCTTTCGATCGAATCGCTTCGCCGCTTTAAGGATGACGCAACCGAGGTCAAAGATGGATTCGAGTGCGGTATTGGACTTGGTTCATACAAGGAGCTCGAAGTCGGCGATGTCATTCAGGTATTTGAGATTCGCGAGAAGAAGCGAGCATAAATGCCATCTAATCGTGCGCTAAAAGTCGCCGATCGCATCAAGGAAGTGATCGCCGTAACTTTAGAGACCAAGGTTAAAGATCCACGCCTTGGTTTTATCACGGTCACCGACGTGCGCGTGACTGGCGATTTACAACAGGCATCCATTTTTTACACCGTTCTCGGCGATGGCGAAGCTCAATCTGGAACTGCCGCAGCCCTCACATCTGCAAAAGGGTTGATTCGCCGCGAAGTTGGGAGCGCTTTGGGGCTTCGAATTACTCCCACTTTGGAGTTCTTTGCGGATGGATTACAAGAGTCTGCCACTGCCATGAACGATCTGATGTCATCAGTGAGAGCGGCCGATGCCGAACTTGCGAAGCTGCGCGAAAATGCAAAGCCGGTGGGCGATGTTGATCCTTACAAGATTCACGAATAACACCCCTGGTATATGAACGGATTCTTACTCGTTGATAAAGCGGGAGGAATGACGAGCCATGACGTTGTCGCAAAGGTCCGTCGGCGATTTGCTACCAAGAAGGTTGGCCATGCGGGGACTTTGGACCCTATGGCAACTGGAGTCTTGGTGATTGGAATAGGAAATGCTACGCGATTGCTTCAATATGTTGTTGAAGGCAAGAAGGCATATGACGCTACGATTTTATTAGGCAAGGCCACTGTTACTGACGATGCCGAAGGCGAAATAATATTTACAGCAGAAGAATCAAAGATAGCTGCAGTGACTGATGAAACGATTCGATTTGAATTATCAAAAATGGTCGGAAATATTTCACAACGGCCAAGCTCTGTCTCAGCGATAAAAATTGACGGCAAAACCGCTCATCAACGGATGCGGGCAGGTGAAAAAGTTGAACTACCTTCGCGCGAAGTTACTATTGAATCCATTGATATTCACGCCATTGCACGCGGCGCTTCCTCGATTGAGATTACAGTTTCAGTCAGTTGTTCGGCCGGCACGTATATCCGTGCGATCGCTCGTGATTTAGGTGATGCGTTAGAAGTAGGCGGTCACTTGACTCACTTACGTAGAACCCGTGTAGCTCCATTTGATATTGGCGAATGCCAATCTTGGGAATCAGCGGAGCCAATCGCTACATCTACTGGAATCTCTCGGATCCTGCCAATTCGCAGGCTTGATCCGCAGGAGCTCAATGAGATTTCATTCGGTCGCGTCATAAGTGCAAGTCCGGAATCTGGCATTACTGCTGCTCTTACTTCTGCGGGAGATTTTGCCGCCCTGCTGGAGAACAAAGAACTATCGGGTGTAACTATGGCCACGCCAACCTTGGTTTCCGTGAAAGAATAATCGGATGAAATCAATCGCGATCGGCATCTTTGATGGTGTTCATAAAGGACATCAGGAGATTATTCGCGAAGCTGCCATACACGGTCCGGTCACAGTTCTAACTTTTGACCCCCATCCAACTTCTATCTTCGCGCCGGAACGGACCCCATCCGCACTTGTGTCGCTGGCGGATCGAATCACTCTTCTGAAAAGCTGTGGCGCTGTAGATGTCGTTGTCCTGACTTTTACAAAAGAGTTTGCCGCAAAAACCCCTGAGCATTTTATCTCTGAAATTTTAGTTGATCAGTTGCATGCAACTCATGTCACCGTGGGAGCAAACTTTACTTTTGGTCATAAGGCTTCAGGCAATGTCAATTTTCTTAAAGAACATGCACAGGGATTTGGTGTTAGCGCGGTACCGCTGGCGGAGGATCGGGGGAGCCCAATCTCTTCTTCTCGGATTCGCGCACTTGTTGCTGATGGAGATATCGAACGCGCAAATGAATTATTGACTCGACCCTTCTATCTTCGAGGTCCGGTTGTGCATGGCGAAAAACGGGGGCGAACTATTGGTTACCCAACCGCCAACTTAGGCTTAGAAGAGAATTCTACAATTCCGGCGGATGGTGTTTATGCTGGATGGCTCAGCGTTGGTAGTGATCGTTGGCAAGCTGCGATTTCTATCGGCACTAACCCCACTTTCCCGGGAGTGAGAGGTCGACAGGTAGAGGCTTATGCAATCGATCAAGTAGGACTAGAACTTTACGATCAAGTAGCCAAACTCGATTTTGGTTTTAGACTCCGTGACACCGTGAAATTCGATGGCCTTGATGCGTTATTGATTCAAATGAAAGAAGATTGTCTTAAGGCTAAAGAGCTCACAGACTGAGCCTGTTTCACGCTCGTTCTAGCCTCGATTTCTCTCCAGCGGTGGCCCGCTGATAACCTATGCCCACAAGCGAGAAAGTGCGCCTTCGTGAATCACACCGAGGCCCTCGTGAAAGTAAAAGGAGCGCCACATGGCCTTACAGCCTGCAGAGAAAAAAGAGATCATCGCAAAGTACGGCGCTTCCGCCACTGACACAGGAAGCCCAGAGGCTCAAATTGCACTGCTCTCTCGTCGTATCGAAGAGATTACCGAACACCTCAAGACTAATAAGAATGATCACCACAACCGTCGTGGACTCTTGTTGTTGGTTGGTAAGCGCCGTCGTATTCTGCAATATCTTGCAAAGACAGACGTGACTCGTTACAGAGCGATTATCGAAAAGCTCGGTATTCGCCGCTAATTTAAGTAACTGTTCTCACTTTAGTAAATCGGTCCTCGGTAGTGGTTTACGGACCAAGTTCCGTGAACTTCGATCGAAGATCCATTTCCTAATGTGTGAGAACTGAGAAATGGAGATGACCCATGGAGGGTCCAGACGTAAAAATCGCCGTTGCACATATTGATAACGGCAAGCACGGAAAGCGCGAGATCCGATTTGAAACCGGACGCCTTGCAAAGCAAGCTGCAGGAACTGCACTTGTCTATTTAGATGACGATTCAATGTTGCTATCAGCAACTACTGCCTCAAAGCAGCCAAAGGATCAATTCGATTTCTTCCCACTAACAGTGGATGTAGAAGAGCGTATGTATGCAGCAGGAAAGATTCCAGGATCATTCTTCCGCCGCGAAGGTCGTCCATCAGAAGATGCGATCCTTACCTGTCGCCTTATCGATCGCCCACTTCGTCCAGCATTCGTAAAGGGTTTGCGTAACGAGGTACAAGTTGTCGTAACGGTCATGGCATTAAACCCAGACCATATGTATGACGTACTTGCCATCAATGCGGCTTCGATGTCTACACAACTTGCGGGGTTGCCATTCTCTGGCCCGATCGGGGCCGTTCGCGTTGCCTTGATTGATGGTCAATGGGTTGCATTCCCAAATCACTCTGATTTAGAGAACGCTGTGTTCGACATGGTTGTTGCTGGCTCTATCGCCGGTGATGACATTGCAATCATCATGGTTGAAGCTGAAGCCACAACTCAGACAATTGGTTTGATTAAGGGCGGCGCACAGGCTCCAACTGAAGAGATTGTTGGGCAAGGGCTTGAGGCTGCAAAGCCATTTATCCGCCAGCTATGTAATGCACAGAACGAGCTCGCAAAGGTTGCTGCAAAGCCAACCGGTGAATTCCCTGTCTTCCTTGATTATCAAGACGATGTCTATGCCGCCGTTGAGAAAGCTGCTGCATCTCAAATTGCAGAAGCCCTAACAATTGCTGGTAAGCAAGATCGTGAAACCAAACTTGACGCTATCAACGCTGCAACCAAAGAGCAGTTAGCTTCAGAATTCGAGGGGCGCGAGAAGGAAGTTTCTGCCGCGATTCGTTCGGTGACAAAGAAGTCGGTTCGTCAACGCGTACTACGTGAGAAGATCCGTATTGATGGTCGTGGTGTCCGCGATATTCGTGCGATCACTGCTGAAGTAGAGGTCATGCCTCGCGTTCACGGCTCTGCAATCTTCGAGCGTGGCGAAACCCAGATCCTTGGAGTCACCACACTCAACATGCTTAAGATGGAGCAACAGCTCGACACTTTGAGCCCAGAGCACCATAAGCGTTATATGCACAACTACAACTTCCCACCATATTCAGTCGGAGAAACCGGTCGTGTTGGTTCGCCAAAGCGCCGCGAAATCGGACATGGTGCACTTGCAGAACGTGCTTTGCTTCCAGTTCTTCCAACTCGCGAAGAATTTCCATATGCAATTCGCCAAGTTTCAGAAGCGCTAGGTTCTAACGGCTCTACTTCTATGGGATCTGTTTGTGCATCGACTTTGTCATTGCTCAATGCAGGCGTCCCTCTTAAGGCATCAGTTGCAGGAATCGCAATGGGTCTGATTTCAGATCTCGTTGACGGAAAAACCGAGTACGTTGCTTTGACCGATATCTTGGGTGCAGAAGATGCATTCGGAGATATGGATTTCAAAGTAGCTGGTACAAAGGATTTTGTCACAGCGCTACAACTTGATACCAAGCTTGATGGTATTCCAGCTTCTGTACTTGCAGCAGCTTTGCTACAAGCTAAGGAAGCTCGTCTATTCATTCTCGACCTCATGAATCAGGCAATCGATGCCCCAGATGAGATGAGCCTCTTGGCTCCACGCATCATCTCGATCAAGGTTCCGGTTGAACTGATCGGTGCAATCATCGGACCTAAGGGCAAGATGATCAACCAGATTCAAGATGAGACCGGCGCAGATATCACCATCGAAGATGATGGAACCATCTACATCGGCGCACTTGAAGGTTCACAAGCAGAGGCCGCTAAGGCAATGGTTGAAGCGATCGCTAATCCGGTAATCCCTAAGGTCGGAGAGCGTTACAACGGTTCCGTTGTGAAACTTGCAACCTTTGGTGCCTTCATCTCATTGGTTCCTGGAAAAGATGGGTTGCTCCACATCTCGCAGATTCGCAAGATGCACGGAGGCAAGCGCATTGAAAACCTCGAAGAGGTAATGAAGGTTGGCGACAAGATTGAAGTTGAGATCAATGAGATTGATCCAAAGGGTAAGTTCTCTTTGGTTCCAGTTCTTGCTGATGGAACAACTCCAACTGACTCACCAGCTGAGTAACACATAATTAATGGCACGCACAACCTTGCCTAGCGGCCTACGCATCGTTACCGAAGAGGTTTCGACAGTACGGTCAGCAACGTTCGGTGTGTGGGTCAATGTTGGCTCCCGCGATGAAACACCTTCGGTCGCGGGAGCTTCACATTTTCTAGAGCACTTATTATTTAAGGGAACTACTCGTCGTAGCGCGATGCAGATATCTTCTGCAATTGAAGCGGTTGGCGGAGAAATGAATGCCTTTACCGGTAAGGAATACACCTGCTTCTATGCGCGCGTAATCGATACTGATCTGCCCCTTGCAGTCGATGTTATTTCTGATCTGATCACATCCTCATTAGTAACCGCGGCAGATGTAGATGCAGAGCGCAACGTTGTGCTCGAAGAGATCGCGATGCGCGATGACGATCCATCAGATTTGATCCACGATCTATTTCTCGAGACGTACTACGGCGACACCCCACTTGGCCGTGCAATCCTAGGCACTAACGAATCCATTAAGTCCATGTCTCGAAATTCCGTCTTTAATTATTATAAGAAGCGTTATCGCCCTGAGGACATTGTTGTTGCCGTTGCCGGAAATATTAAGCACAAAAAAGTAGTTGCCTTAGTTGAAGAGGCGCTTTCACGTGATAACTTCTTGGATGCACCGGCGGCAAATCCAAATTTACGTCACGCACCCGCAGCTAAAATCCCAGGAATTGGGCGCGTAGGAATCATCGAACGCAAGACCGAGCAGGCACATTTGCTTTTGGGAGTCGAAGGCGTAGAGCGAAGTGATGAGCGCCGTTTTGCACTTAGCATTTTGGCATCTGCATTAGGCGGCGGTATGTCATCACGACTCTTTCAGGAGATTCGCGAAAAACGTGGTTTGGCATATTCGGTTTATTCCTATGTACAACAATTTTCTGGCGCAGGATCGCTCACATTTTATGCAGGGTGCCAACCGAATAAGGCAGAAGAAGTTATTAAAATTATCAGGGACATATCTATGGACATTGCTGACAACGGCCTGACTCAGGAAGAGATCACTCGAGCAAAGGGCGCCGTCTCTGGATCATTGGTTTTGAGTCAGGAAGACACAGGCTCGCGTATGAGTCGGATCGGCAAGAGCGAACTGGTTTACGGTGAGGTCATGAGTTTTGACGAGATCTTGGCATCAATTGCGCGCGTGACACCCGAAGAAATTCAGGCAATTGCCAGCGCGCTCTTGCCAAAACCTTCTACGCTTGCGGTTGTGGGTCCGTTTAAGAGCGGCGCGAAATTTGAAAAGGTGATTGGATGACTATAAAAGTCGGAGTACTCGGTTCTAGCGGTCGCATGGGCGCAACCACGGTCACTGCAATCAAGCAGGCCGATGGTTTAGAACTTGTTGCGGCCATTGATCTTGGCGATTCGATTGAGACTCTGGTTTCTTCTGGTGCGCAAGTAATAGTTGACTTCACCCATCCTGATGCGGTGATGGGGAATCTAGAATTTGCGATTAATCACGGAATCAGCGTTGTTGTAGGCACTACTGGATTCGACGATGCAAAATTAGCTACGATCAAAGGTTGGCTCACCGCGAATCCAAAAGTAGGTGCACTGATCGCACCTAATTTTGGTTTAGGCGCAGTCCTGATGATGCAATTCGCTGCCCAAGCATCTAAGTATTTTGAATCGGTAGAGATTATTGAACTGCACCATCCGAACAAGGCCGATGCCCCATCGGGAACGGCAGCTCGTACTGCAGAATTAATCACAGAAGCACGTAAATCTGTCAGCAAAGGACCAATGCCTGATGCTACGTCTAGCGGCCTGCAAGGTGCCCGTGGCGCAAAGGTGGGGGATGTCCCGGTACATTCGATCCGTCTTCGGGGTTTGGTTGC
Source organism: uncultured Actinomycetes bacterium (assembly GCA_903838295.1). Taxonomy (GTDB): domain Bacteria; phylum Actinomycetota; class Actinomycetes; order Nanopelagicales; family Nanopelagicaceae; genus PALSA-747. Next base: position 46,099 of record CAILXX010000017.1, on the reverse strand, counting down.
CCATCAAGAAGTTATTTTGGGTGATGTCGGGGAAACCCTCTCAATTCGTCATGACTCTATCGACCGCACTGGATTCATGCCAGGGGTTCTTCTAGGAGTCCGAAAAGTCGTTGTCACTCCTGGACTTACATTTGGACTCGAACATTTCTTGGATCTCAAGTAAATTTATATAGACCAATGAAGGGAAAATAAATAATGTCTGCTCAAAATACTCAAATTATGATGTACGGTGCCGACTGGTGTGGCGATTGCCGCAGGTCTAAGAAATTTTTGGATACCAATAAAGTCCAATACACATATATCGATGTGGAAGTAGATCTGGCTGCCGCTGACAAGGTCATCGAAATCAACGGGGGCATGAAGTCCATCCCTGTGATCATTTTTCCAGATGGAACTCATTTGACCGAACCTTCTGACATCGACTTAGAGAAAAAGCTAAAGAGCTTCTCTCTCCTCTAAATCTTTAAGCGATACACAATTGCAGAAGTGGCCATTGCCCCGATAACGACCACGGGAAATGGTGCTTTTAGTTTTAGAGCAACGATAGCTACAGCGATTCCTGCTAATCGATGATCCAGCACAAACTTTGTCTTTATTGTGAATGCTTGCATAGCAACCAATGAAGAGAGAAGAACTATCGGGATTAATGCGGTAATTCTTTGCACCCGGGGATGTGCAAGCCAGCTCTCTGGAATCGAATGCCCAATATATTTGGTGATGTAGCACAGCAGGCTGGTGGTGATCACTGCGATCCATTGTGTACTCACTTATTTCCACCCCACAAACGCCGCTATTGCTACGGTGGTAATAATCGGAACTCCCGCAGGCACAACTTGGGTTATTGACAGCGCCCACACAAATGCGAGGATGCAGGTGAAGAGCATCTTCTTTTCCTTGAGTCGTGGCGCCAATACTGCACAGAAGATGGCTGGTGAAGCGACGTCCAAGCCCCAAGCCGATGTGTCGCCAATTGCCTTCGCGCCTATAGCACCAAGAAAAGTAAAAAGATTCCAGAAGACATAAACTCCAAAACCCGTATACCAAAATGCTATTCGCTGATCTGTCTCATTGTTCTGGGCAATTGCAACACCAGTTGACTCATCAATTGTTATCTGCGCGGCAACAGCTTTACGCCAGCCTTTTAATTTGAGAAGGCTCGCCATACGTACTCCATAGAGGCCATTGCGAGAACCGAGGAAAGTTGCCGTGATAATCGCGCTGAGTCCACTGCCACCAGCACTCATAACCGCCACAAAAGAAAATTGCGAGGCGCCAGAAAAAAGAACGAGTGAGAGAACACAGGCCTGTAGCACGCTGAAATGGTCGGCCACGGCCACTGCACCAAATGCAGTTCCAGCCGCCCCTACTGCCAATCCGACACTGAGAGAATCCCGCTTCACTGACACGCCGATATTGTGCCTTAATCCCGAGGGTCTTGTGGCGGAATAGATAAGGTCACGCCATGAGTCCCGAAAAAACAGAGCAATTTGAAATCAATTTCCGTGATGACATGACGGTAGAACTCGTTAAAGCCAGCGCGAGTGATTCTGACGTTATTTGGGCGGCCCGGGTCTCAACCGCCGGTGAAAATTCGTTAGATGATGTCGGCGGAGATACTTCTCGTTCTGAAGGTCTTATCAATTATCTGGCGCGCGAACGTCATGGTTCGCCGTTCGAACATACTTCTATGACCTTCTTTGTCTCTGCTCCTATATTTGTTTTTAGAGAATTTATGCGCCATCGAATCGCTTCGTATAACGAAGAAAGTGGTCGATACAGAGAATTGCGACCAAATTTTTATATTCCTAGTAAGGAACGAAAACTAATCCAAATTGGTAAAGCCGGTGCATATACCTTTGTCGACGGCACTCCAGAACAATATGAACTTACGGTTAATGCGATAAAAGAGAGCTGCATTGTTGCCTACGCGCAATATCAAAAGATGCTTGATGCTGGAATTGCCCGAGAAGTTGCACGCGCCGTCTTGCCAGTAACTTTGTATTCGTCCATGTATGTGACCATGAACGCGCGCGCCTTGATGAATTTCTTATCTTTACGTACATCACGAGAAGGATCCCATTTCCCAAGCTATCCACAGCGTGAAATCGAGATGGTTGCTGAAAAAATGGAGGCTTATTTCGCCGAATTGATGCCGATTACATACGGTGCATTCCAGAAGTCTGGACGAGTTGCCCCTTAATAGCGGTAGAGTTGCGACATGTCTTCAGATCATAAACAGACGACCCAGATCCAGGCGCCATTTGGCCGCTTGATCACCGCAATGGTGACGCCATTTAACAAAGATGGTGCGATTGATTGGGATGGCGTTGCAAAGCTTGCTGAGCATCTAGCAAACACGGGTCATGATGCCATTGCCGTAAACGGAACCACTGGTGAAGCGCCAACAACAAAGACTTCAGAGAAGCTAGAGATCATCCGCGTTGTTAAAAGCACGGTGGGCGATCGCGTCAAGGTACTTACTGGTGCCGGTGACAATGAGACGGCTTATACAGTGGAACAGGCCAAGCGTTGCGCAGAGCTGGGTGTAGATGGTCTTTTGATCGTTACGCCTTATTACAACAAACCACCACAAGCAGGAATTGAAGCGCATTTTCGCGCGGTCGCTGCGGCGACTGATACTCCTGTGATGATGTACGACATTCCTGGACGCACTGGGGTACCGATCGAAGAGGAGACGCTCTGTCGTTTATCAGAAGTTAAAAATATCGTTGCCCTAAAAGATGCCAAGGGAAATCCTGGTTCAACCTCGTCGGTAATCGCGCGGACCGGTATTCCAGTGTATTCCGGAGATGACATCCTGAACCTGCCATTACTCTCTGTTGGCGCAGTTGGATTTGTTTCTGTTTGTGGCCATACCGTCGGTAACGAACTTAAAGAGATGCTTAACGCTTGGTTCGCCGGAAATTCCGAGCGCGCACTGGAGATCCATCAACAACTATTACCGGTGTATACCGGAACCTTCCGCACCCAAGGTGCGATATTGACTAAGGCCGCACTCACGATGATGGGCCTACCTGGTGGATTTACTCGTTTGCCACTTGTCGATGCGACCGACGCGCAGATCGCGCAATTGCGGGAGGATCTACGACAAGGCGGAGTAAAACTTAAATAATGAATCATCCTCACCCAGATTTACCCTATCCCGCGAAATTAGCGCCAAAAACTCTTCGTATAGTTGCCCTTGGTGGACTCGGCGAAATTGGTCGCAACATGACCGTTTACGAGATCGCCGGAAAATTATTGATTGTTGACTGCGGAGTTCTCTTCCCGGAAGAGAGCCAACCCGGGATCGATCTGATCCTCCCTGATTTTTCTTACATCAGAGATCGTTTACAGGATGTTGTAGCTATTGCGCTGACGCATGGCCATGAAGACCATATAGGTGCTGTTCCTTACTTGCTTAAAGAGCGTGCAGATATTCCGGTGGTTGGATCAAAACTTACCTTGGCATTTACTGAAGCCAAATTGAAAGAACGACGCATAACCGCTCCGATGGTGGAAGTGAAAGCCGGAATGCGACAGAGCTTTGGGCCGTTCGATCTCGAATTCATTGCGGTCAATCACTCGATTCCAGATGCGTTAGCAATTGCAATTAGAACAGATGCAGGGTTAGTCCTTGCAACTGGTGACTTCAAGATGGATCAACTTCCATTAGATGGTCGCATAACCGACCTTGGCGCTTTTGCCCGACTAGGTGAAGAAGGCGTAGATCTCTTTATGGTGGACTCCACCAATGCAGATGTCCCTGGTTTCACAACGTCAGAACGTGACATTATGCCGACGTTAGATCGAGTATTTCGTGCGACAGAACGGCGCGTAATCGTTGCATCGTTTGCTTCTCACGTTCACCGAATTCAACAAGTCTTGATGATCGCGGCTCAGCACGATCGCAAAGTGGCACTCGTTGGTCGCAGCATGGTGCGCAACATGAAGCTTGCTCAAGATTTAGGTTATTTGGATGTTCCAGCAGGGCTAATTGTTGACGCCAAGAATATTGAAGATTATGGCGACAAGGTAGTTTTGATTTGTACGGGTTCGCAAGGGGAACCTCTGGCAGCGCTGTCGCGTATGGCTAATGGCGAACACCAGATTCGAGTCGGAAAAGGTGACACAGTAGTTTTGGCTTCCTCACTAATCCCTGGAAACGAGAATCCGGTTTACCGGGTTATCAACGAGCTCACTCGTTTTGGTGCCCATGTAGTGCATAAAGGCAATGCGATGGTTCACGTATCCGGACATGCTGCAGCCGGAGAACTTTTGTACTGCTACAACATTGTGAAGCCAAAAAATGTGATGCCGATTCATGGTGAATGGCGTCATCTGCGCGCCAATGCCGAACTTGCGATCAAGACTGGTGTTCCGCGCACCAATACTGTGGTGGTAGATAACGGAATAGTTGTCGATATGCACGATGGATATGCAGATATTGCAGGAGCAGTACCGTGCGGATTTGTTTACGTAGATGGACAGAGTATTGGCGAAATCACAGAGAGTTCACTTAAGGATCGTAGGATCTTGGGAGAAGAAGGATTTATTTCGGTAGTTGTCGTTGTGGATTCACAGAGTGGAAAAATCGTTGCTGGTCCAGATATTCATGCCCGTGGGTTTACTGAAGATAAAGCGCTCTTCGATGAGGTAAAGGGAATGATTGAAAAAGCAATGGCCACCGCCGTTGCCAACGGCATCAATGGAACACACCAACTTGCACAAGTAGTTCGTCGCACCGTGGGAAGTTGGGTAGGAGAAGAGCATCGCCGTAAGCCGATGATCGTTCCTGTAGTTATCGAGGTATAACGGCGCGCCGCGAACCATCATCTCAATCTATTCTTTAGGCTTGACCCATCATGGCCAAAGGTAAAACTCAAGCATCAAGTAAGAAGCGCGCCAAAAAATCCTCGATACTAGGTGGGATTGCACGCGCTCTTGCCGCACTCTGGAAATTTACGGCAGCCATTATTGGTCGCACAATCCGATTCATTTTCCGCGAGGCCAGAGAGTTGGACCAGGCCCATCAGCGCGATGGCTTCGCATTCTTATTGGTAATTCTGGCCCTAGTCGCTGCCTCTGGAAGTTGGTTCCACCTACACGGAATCGTTGGGCGACTTTTAACCAATCTCTTATTAGGGACATTCGGCCGGATTGCCATTATTTCTCCGATTCTCTTTCTTTACTTTGCGATCCATTTATTTAGAGCACCAAAAGAGGAACGAGTTACTGGTCGAATCACCATTGGGACCTTGTTATTACTTCTAAGCACTACGGGATTGATTCACATATTTAATGGTTCGGTGGGGGACACGGGTAAGACCGCAATGCAGGGCGGTGGCGGTTGGATTGGATATGGCGTCGCCACTCCGCTAGTCGCACTGGTCACCTCGATTTTGGCAATCCCAATTTTGTTCATGGTTTTTTTCTTTGGAATTTTGATCGTCACCGCAACTCCTGTCTCCCAAGTTGTAGGTAAGGTCAAGGCCTTATTTATGTGGGGAGTCCATCGTGTGAAGCAGACACGCGCCGCTAGGGTAGACGATGAATTTGAAATAACGGATACACCTCCTTTTGAGACACCTCTCGTTCAAGGTTTTATCCAAGAGGATCAAGAAGAAGCTCAAGAGGAAGAGCCATCAGAAGAATACGAAGAATACGAACCAGAACACCTGCCACAAGCAACTCCAACATTCGTTCCAAAAAGCACGCAGACAACCCCTGCGCATCAAATGATTCTGGCTGCAGATACGCCGTACATATTGCCACCTATGGATTTACTTCGCACAGCTCCGGCTTCAAAAGCAAAATCCAAGGCGAATGAAATTGTTGTTGCTGCACTGGGTCAGGTCTTTGAACAATTTGGCGTCGATGCACGAGTTACGGGATTCATGCGGGGGCCAACGGTTACTCGTTACGAAGTCGAACTCTCTGGGGGCGTAAAAGTAGAGGCGATCACTGCTCTCGCCAAAAATATTTCTTATGCTGTGGCAAGCGGAGATGTTCGGATACTTTCACCAATTCCGGGTAAGTCTGCTGTAGGAATCGAAATTCCAAATACTGATAGAGAAATTGTGGCGCTAGGTGATGTTTTGCGCTCAAGTGTTGCAGTAAATGAAGCCCACCCGATGGTTGTTGCTTTAGGTAAAGATGTTGAAGGCAATTTTGTCTGCGTTAATTTGGCAAAGATGCCACATCTGTTAGTAGCTGGCGCAACTGGTGCTGGTAAGTCCTCGATGATCAATTCGCTGATCGTATCTATTCTTATGCGCGCTACTCCAGATGAAGTACGCCTGGTAATGATCGATCCAAAGCGGGTAGAACTGACAAGTTATGAAGGCATACCGCACTTAATCGCACCTATTATTACCAATCCAAAGAAGGCGGCAGATGTCTTGGCTTGGGTAGTGCGCGAGATGGATCAGCGTTATGACGATCTTTCTCACTTTGGATTTAGACATATTGATGATTTCAACAAGGCGGTAAAGGCAAATAAAATTAGCCCACCCGATGGTTCCGAGAGAGTGCTAGAGCCTTATCCATACCTGCTCGTAATCATCGACGAGCTTGCAGATCTGATGATGGTGGCAGCCCGGGAAGTAGAAGAAAGCATTGTCAGGATCACTCAATTGGCTCGTGCGGCCGGTATTCACCTGGTCATTGCCACACAGCGTCCAAGTGTCGATGTCGTGACGGGCCTTATCAAAGCAAATGTGCCTTCCAGGCTTTCGTTTGCAACGTCTAGCTTGGCGGATTCGCGAGTTATTTTGGATACTCCTGGTGCAGAGAAACTAGTTGGTCAAGGCGATGGATTGTTCTTGCCGATGGGTGCCAGCAAAGCGATGCGAATTCAAGGCGCCTATGTGGCAGAACGAGAATCTGAAGCAGTTGTTAATCATGTCAAGAATCAAGCCCAACCAGTATTTAGAATAGATATAAATGCTCCTGCAGTTAGTAAGCAGATTGTCAATGACATCGGTGACGATATGGATTTATTGCTTCAAGCTATTCAGTTAGTGGTCGGAACACAATTTGGTTCGACATCAATGCTTCAGAGAAAACTTCGCGTTGGATTTGCCAAGGCCGGTCGTCTTATGGATTTGATGGAGAACCGTGGCATCGTGGGGCCATCAGAAGGATCCAAGGCCCGCGAAGTGTTGATCAATGCCGAACAGATGCCAGATGTGTTGGAGCAGATCCAGGGGAATGCGTAGCCAGAATTGGCAGCACCTTTACGCTGTAGGTGAAATGCGAGGTTAAATAAGGGGTGAAAACCTGATATTGGCTCGGAATTAGTTGATTGGTAACCTGAGCGGGCGTAGCCTTTAACCATCACCTTCCCTCGATCGTGAATCCATTGTGAGTTGTAAAGAGGCGCTGCATGTCAGTAGGAATTCTTCTTCGACAAGCCCGCGAAGCCGCTGGCTTCTCTGTTGAGCGTCTTGCCACTAAAACAAATCTTCGGCCCGCCGTCATTGAAGATTTAGAGAACGATAATTTCAGTTCTGCCGGGGGCTTGGCATATGCCCGCGGACATATCCGCAGTATTTCACGGGTACTAAAAATTGATCCTGATCTACTGGTAAATGAATTCAACGCGATGCACCAAGAATTTGATAGACCAATGATCGATCTCCTTAATCCCAACAATGCAACTTCGGTTGCGAACTATTCTTCAAGATTTTCTTATAAATCGATGAGGTATGCGGCAGCAGCATTTCTTGCGCTTTTGATTATTGTTCCGACAGGCTTTTCGTTTCGCCATAGCTCTCCGGGTGTGAGTAAGAAAAGTACCGCGATACCTGCATCCACAACTCCCGTGGCTGAAGCAAGCACTAGTTCTTCGCTCTCTTCGGTGAATGTCCTCGCGGCGTCGGGCACAAGCTGGCTTTCTGTGACCGATAGCGCTGGAAATTCGCTCTTTAGTGGCAATCTTCAGCAAGGGGCAACACAAACTTTTGATGATAGTCAGTTGATCACCATGGTGCTTGGAAATGCTGGCGCTGTAGATCTGAATGTAAACGGGAAAGATATCGGTGCTCCGGGAGGCCTTGGTGAAGTAGTCCACCTGCAATTTGGCCCAGGATCTTCCGCTCAAGGTTGATGCAGGGAAAATTCAGCCTTCAAGGTTATTGACCACTAGAATTTGATTAATGAGTAGCGCTAAAAGGTTGGTTAATCTTCCTAATTCCTTGACTGTCTTCCGAGTTCTGGCATTGCCATTTTGCGCCTACGCCCTCTTTAAAAATGGTGGAAATGATTCACTCTGGCGGATTATTGCCTGGAGTGGATTCTTTATTGTCGGATTTACTGATTTTATGGATGGGCGTTTAGCCAGATCACGAAATCAAGTGACCAGCTTTGGAGCTTTTTTAGATCCGGTTGCCGATAAGGCAGCTATTGGTACAGCGATGATCGGACTTTCAATCCAGGGCAAGCTGTGGTGGTGGGTCACCATAATTATTTTGCTTCGTGAAATCGCAGTGACTATATTGCGATTAGTTGTCATTCGAGGTGGAGTAATTTCTGCGAGCAAGGGTGGCAAGTTAAAGACGCTCATGCAAGGATTTGGAATTGGTTTTTATATCTTGCCGCTGGCTCATTGGGCCCACTTGCCGCGAGATGTTTTTATGGCTGCCACCATTCTGATTACACTTACGACTGGATTTGATTACTTTAAAAAGGTGATGTCATCATGACTTTAGCGACTCTAGATCTTTTGGCGATGGATGTTATTAAGAAATTGAAGCGCAAAGGTCTCACCGTCGCCACTGCAGAGTCGATCACTGGCGGAGGACTCTCGCAAGCCCTGACCGCTATTCCAGGTTCTTCGGCGGTATTTGAGGGTGGCATCGTCACATATAGCGATGCATCAAAGAGAAAGTTTTTAGCAGTACCTACAAGAATTCTCAATAAAGAGAGCGCTGTTTCAGAAATTGTAGCTGCCACCATGGCGCAAGAGGTGCGCAAGAGTTTTAAGACCGACTTTGGAATTTCGACCACCGGTGTGGCCGGCCCAGGTAAGGCTTATGGCCAAAAGGCTGGAACCGTCTGGATCGCCATCGATGCAAAGCAGGGAACAACGACAATTTGCCTCGATTTACGCGGGAGCCGTGCCGAAATTCGCCACGCAACTATAGAGAGCGCGTTAGCCACTTTTGCGCGTATTCTTATCCCGTGATCCTTCTTCGTGCCCACATCGGCCAGACCTTGCGCGCCTCTCGCGTTGCTCAAGGTCGGACACTTCGTGATGTCGCCAAGAGCGCTCGGGTCTCACTTGGATACTTATCTGAAGTTGAACGCGGTCAAAAGGAAGCATCGTCAGAACTCCTTCACTCAATCTGCACCGCCCTTGATGTTTCGCTCGGAGATATCCTTCAGAGCGTCAGCGTTGCTGTCCGCACTCAAGAATCACCTCTCCTGAAAGTGGTGGACGACGCCGCCTAGTTTTGACTAGCGCGCGGCGAAATCCGTACAGGCTTCCACAATGGCAACTCACCAGCGATCCCGTAGTGCAATATTGTCGGGCGCAAAAATAGTGATAACCGAAGTAGGTTCATACGAATCAAATATGTTAGATATCGCGGCACGGGCGCAAGTCTCTAGAGCAACGGTTTATAATCACTTCAGTGATAAAGAAGAGATGATGCTCTCTCTGGTCGAATCTGAAATAACTCGAATCATGGATCTAGCGAAGAAGGCTCCCACCAAGCGAGACGCTCTTTTTGCGCTATCAACAGAGATATCCCAAGATCTGGCGCTTGCGAAAATGGTTCAGACCGATCCGTTAGATATTGCGAAGTTTGTTACGGTGACCGATCACCCACTCTGGCGATTGGTTCAAGAGTCCCTTAATGCTCTCTTCGGAGAATCTGCGGGCACGGTCCTTCATTGGCTTATCGGCCAGATTGCTTCTCCATTGACTACAGCAGAAAGCGCTCGCCAAGCCGACCAAGTCGCTCGCGCGCTATAAAAGCCTGTGAGGATTACCGAACTGCGCTCGCGCATGAAAGATTACTTTGTAGATTCCGATACGTACGCCAGGGATATCGTCCATGCCGAACTCGGGGGAATGACGGTTAATGAAGCGTTAGCCCGAGACTTTGAGGCTGGAGATATTTGGCGCGCAATCGTGGCGCACAATCCAGAGATGCCCCAGCGCTACCGATAGTCCAGTAGCTCTTCGGCGCAGCTGTCGGCGTGTCGTTGGCATTCGAACAGATGTTCGGTAAACTAGTTATGCCCAACCAGAGCGGTTCCACACTTCCGCGAGAGCCAGCCTCCCGCCGTCGGTGGTCTTCCGTACCTTCTGGACCGTACAGATGAACTCATCTGAGTTAAGAGAGAAAGGCAGCACATGGCGTCAGATAAGGCCGATAAGGCCACTGAAAAGCAATCGCTTGACCGCAGCAAAGCCCTAGAAACAGCACTAGCCCAGATTGAGCGTCAGTTCGGTAAGGGTTCGGTAATGAAGATGGGAGATCGTGGTCCACAAGTTATGGAAGTAATTCCAACTGGTTCGATCGCGCTCGATATCGCGCTTGGTATCGGTGGACTTCCACGTGGACGTATCGTCGAAATTTATGGACCTGAATCTTCAGGTAAGACAACAGTTGCGCTACATGCAATTGCTAATGCGCAGCGCAACGGTGGCATCGCAGCATTTATCGATGCCGAACATGCACTCGATCCAGAGTATGCGAAGAAATTAGGCGTAGATATTGATGCCCTGCTTGTTTCGCAACCAGATACCGGCGAGCAAGCGCTCGAGATCATGGATATGTTAATTCGCTCCGGCGCCCTTGATGTCATTGTCGTTGACTCAGTTGCTGCTTTGGTACCTCGCGCCGAAATCGAAGGCGAGATGGGCGATTCACATATGGGCCTTCAAGCTCGACTGATGTCTCAGGCTCTTCGTAAGATCACTGGTGCACTTCACCAATCAAATACCACGGCGATCTTTATCAATCAGCTTCGTGAAAAGATCGGCGTCTTCTTTGGTACACCAGAGACAACGACAGGTGGAAAGGCGCTGAAGTTCTATGCCTCTATCCGACTAGATGTGCGTCGCATCGAAACCCTTAAGGATGGCCAAGATGCGGTCGGTAACCGTACTCGTGTCAAAGTCGTTAAGAACAAGATGGCCCCACCTTTCAAGCAAGCAGAGTTCGACATTATTTACGGCGTTGGTATTTCACGTGAGGGATCACTTATTGATCTTGGCGTAGAGGTAGGCGTTGTGAAGAAATCTGGTGCTTGGTATACATACGAAGGCGATCAACTCGGCCAAGGAAAAGAGAACTCACGTTCCTTCTTGATCGATAATCCTGATCTCGCAAATGAGATCGAGACCAAGATCCGCGAACACTACGTGCCGGTCGCCATCGATCCAGAGCTAGTTGCCGCTATTGATGAGGCGACCGCCGAGGTCGAAGCCGAATTCTAAAATAGTGCGCGAAAAAATTGAGGTAGTAGCGGATCTCTACGGCGATGCAATGACGATTGCGCTCTATGCGCTTGCGCCACGTGCAAAGAGTAGGGCCGAGCTCCACGCTCATCTTTTAAAGAGGGGGGCTGAGGCAGAGATTGCCTCAGCAGTCCTCGATAACTTAGAGCTCCAAGGCCTTTTAAATGATCTTGAATTTGCAAAGATCTGGTCCGAATCTCGCCAGCGTCAGAAGAAACTAAGCAAACGCACGATTGCGCAAGAGTTGCGAGTCAAGGGTGTCTCTCAGGACATCATTGATGAAGTTATTGACGAGATCGATGACGATGGTGAATATCAGATGGCCTTTGATTTAGCGGAGCGTAAGTACCGTTCGTGTGCGCATCTGGAGCAAGAAGTTATCTATCGCCGTGTTCACTCCGTCCTGGCCCGTAAGGGCTTTAGTCATGGTGTTACACAGCGGATTATGAAGGAACTTCTGGCCTCTTAAAACCTCCTAAGATTACGACATGAGCGCCCGCACCTTCGTCGTTGAAACATATGGCTGTCAGATGAATGTGCATGACTCAGAGCGAATCTCTGGGCTTCTCCTTGGCGCTGGTTACCAACCAGCTTTGGAAGGAAGCATTCCGGATCTCGTTGTTTTTAATACCTGCGCGGTCCGTGAAAATGCAGATAACAAGCTCTATGGAAACCTTAGTTTCTTAGCGCCCCTTAAGAAGAGTAATCCTAATTTTCAAATTGCTGTTGGTGGTTGTATGGCACAGAAGGATCAAGATTCGATCATCAAACGTGCACCGTATGTTGATGTCGTATTTGGCACGCACAACATTGGTTCACTCCCGGCGCTTTTGGAACGGGCTCGGATCGAAGAAGAGTCACAGGTGGAGATTAAAGAGTCACTCGAACATTTCCCTTCGACTCTTCCGGCGCGTAGGCATTCGGCATTTAGTGCGTGGGTCTCAGTCTCGGTTGGCTGCAACAACACCTGCACATTTTGTATCGTCCCATCATTGCGCGGGATAGAGAAAGATCGACCTCAATCTGAAATTCTTCACGAAGCTCGCTCGCTCGTTGACCAAGGGGTTGTAGAAATTACCTTGTTGGGCCAGAACGTTAATGCCTACGGAGTCGATTTTGGGGATCGTGGCGCATTCGCAAAGTTGATCCGAGAAGTCGGAAAGTTAGATGGATTAGAGCGTCTGCGTTTTATGTCCCCCCACCCACGTGATTTCACGATGGATGTCATTGAAGCAATGGCTGAAACACCTTCCGCGATGCCTCATCTTCATATGCCCCTTCAATCCGGGTCTGATCGAATCCTGCAGGCGATGCGTCGTTCGTACCGCAGTGATCGCTATCTACGAATATTAGAGGATGTACGCAGTTTAATTCCTGATGCTGGAATCACGACCGACATCATCGTTGGATTCCCGGGCGAGAGTGACGAAGATTTTGATGCCACGCTCAACCTGGTCCGGGAAGCTCGATTTACTTCGGCTTACACCTTCCAATATTCAAAACGTCCAGGAACCCCAGCAGCAACCATGCCGAATCAAATTTCTGATGATGTGATGGCGGAGCGGTACACCCGGCTTCATAAAGTTCAACAAGAAGTTTCAGCAGATATTAATAGGGCTTCTATTGGTTCACATTACGAAGTCCTTATTACCGATCATGAAGGTCGTCACGATGTTTCGCGCGACCGCATGAACGGACGCACGCCCGATTTTCGACTCGTACACGTTGATTCTGGTGATCTACGCCCTGGGGATATTGCAACCGTTGAGATTACCGAAAGTTCTCCTAATTTCATGGTTGGTGCTTTTAAATCAGTCCGTGCGACAGCTGGCGGAGATGCACACGATGCTCGTTTGCGTGAAGCAGGCCCAGAGCCGATCATGGTCGGTATGCCTACACTCAAAACTTTAAAATCATTATGACTTTGATTGTTATCTGTGGCGCAACCGCCACGGGCAAGAGCGATCTAGCGGTCGAATTAGCGAGAAAAATTGGCGGGCAGATCGTTAACGCGGATTCGATGCAGCTCTATAAAGGCATGAATATTGGAACCGCCAAACTGAACATCTCTGAACGCAATGGAATCGACCATCATCTCTTAGATCTACTTGATGTCACGACGGATGCCACGGTCGCTTGGTATCAAGAAATTGCAAGAGCCAAAGTTGACGAATTACTCGCCGCCGGAATTCCCACAATTATTGTTGGTGGTACTGGGTTTTATATAAAAGCTATCTTGGATGATCTTAATTTTCCTGATACCGATCCAGATGTTCGAGCGAAATTAGTCGAAGAAGCTGAGAAAATTGGGGGAGATGCGCTGCATCAACGCCTTGCGATCTTGGATCCAGCAGCTTCGGTCGCGATTCCCAAGGAGAACGTGCGACGAGTTATCAGGGCGTTGGAAGTAATTGAAATCACTGGTAAACCTTTTACAGCGAATCTGCCACGTGAGGATTCAACAAAATACCCACAAGCAAAACAATTTGGGCTGGTCATGAACCGTGAAAAATTGGGAGAGCGCGTTGATGCGCGTGTAGAAAGAATGTGGGAAGCAGGATTAGTAGCAGAAGTTGAATCATTGATTGCTGCTGGCCTCCTTGAAGGTAAAACCGCGCGTGCCGCATTGGGATATGCACAACTGATTGCGTTTAAAGCTGGATCAATCACTGAAGAGCAGGCAAAGGAAGAAACCAAGCGCGCCACCCGGCAGTATGTTCGACGCCAAGAGACCTGGTTCTCGCGCGATCAACGTATCACCTGGCTCCGTGAAGATTCAGATCGCCTGGGCATTATCGAAAAGGCTATTCTGGGTTCATGATCGGTACCTATGGACATGGAACTCACAATGATTTTGTCCTGGTTTTCGATCCAGAAAATAAATGGGAACCAACCTCTGATCAGATCAGGCGCATCTGCAATCGCGACACAGGAGTCGGATCTGATGGTTTGATTAGGATTACTAAGCGCGAAGCTAAATGGTTTATGGATTACCGAAATCAGGATGGCTCGATCGCAGAAATGTGTGGCAATGGAATCAGGGTGATGGCTCGGTATTTAGTTGAGAAGGGTCATCAAGGAGAAGGCATCTTTGCAATCGCGACTAGAGCAGGCAATAAGTATTTAGCGGTTCCGGCAGAAGCGGATATCTCGGTAAACATGGGGCATATCGAAGAAGTGTATGACGATGTCACGGTTCGAATCGGTGAGAAGGTTTGGCCCGGGATTCACATTGATGTTGGCAATCCACACGCAGTTGTTTTTGTGGATGATTTGGCGGAGATTGGTGACCTAACGAGTGCGCCAGAGGTGGATGGTGATTATCCCGATGGGGTTAATGTTGAATTTGCATACGTATCACCTAACGGAACTGCTAATGGCGAAATTGCCATGCGGGTTTACGAACGGGGTGTTGGCGAAACCCAATCATGCGGAACCGGAACCTGCGCAGTGGCGCTGGCCGCAACGATTCATACCAAAGGAAAATTACCTGCGCGCTGGGTGATCAACCCACCTGGTGGGCGCCTAGTCGTGGATATTGATGGACACAACAACGCCACGTTGATCGGGCCTGCGGTAATCGTGAAGGATGTAGAACTGGATGAATATTTGTGACGCCTCCGCAAGATCCACTTGATTTAGATATTGATCAACTCTTGCGTGAAAGCGCACGCGTTGCCTCCGAATATGACAGTACCGAAAATGATGAAAGTCAGCAGCAAGATCTTCAAGACCGGCAGGCACTTCGACGTGTGTCAGGATTATCCACCGAACTACAAGATGTTAACGATGCCGAATATCGTCAGTTAAGGCTCGAAAAAGTTGTTTTGGTCGGCGTATGGATAGAAGGCACGGCGGTTGATGCAGAAAATTCGATGAAGGAACTTGCAGCACTTGCCGAAACCGCGGGATCTGAAGTCATGGAAGGTTTTATTCAACGTCGTGACCGGCCGGATGCATCAACTTTCGTTGGATCTGGAAAAGTTGCCGAAATCAGGCAGGCCGTTATTGCGACAGGTGCGGATACCGTTGTTTGTGATGGCGAGTTGTCGCCAGCGCAGTTGCGCACATTGGAGTCAAAGTTAAAGGTGAAGGTAATTGATCGAACCGCGCTCATCCTGGATATTTTTGCCCAGCACGCGAAGTCCCGCGAAGGTAAGGCACAGGTAGAACTAGCACAGATGAGTTATATGTTGCCAAGGCTTCGGGGGTGGGGTGATTCGTTGTCCCGCCAGGCTGGTGGAATTGGTGGACGCGGCCCAGGTGAAACCAAAATTGAAACTGATCGTCGCCGAATTAATGACAAGATGGCAAAGCTTCGCAAAGAGATCAAAGAGATGAAAGTTGCGCGCGATACCAAACGACAAGAGCGCACTCGTTACAACATTCCATCTGTTGCTATCGCCGGGTACACGAATGCCGGCAAATCCTCATTAATGAACCGTCTCACCAATGCAGGCGTCCTTGTAGAAAATGCGCTCTTTGCCACGTTGGATCCAACTGTTCGCCAAGTAAAGACAAATGATGGTCGGATTTATACCCTTGCAGATACCGTCGGATTCGTGCGTCACCTACCACATCAATTAGTAGAAGCTTTTAAATCTACGCTTGAAGAGGTGGCAGCATCGGATTTAATCGTTCATGTCGTCGATGGTTCACATCCGGATCCGCGTGAGCAGATCAGAGCGGTGCGCGAAGTAATTAATAGTTTAGGGGGAGGCGATCTTCCAGAGATCATCGCCATCAACAAGGCAGATATTGCTGCGCCAGAAGTGCTCATGCAATTGTTACGCGAAGAAACTAATAGCTTTGCATTTTCGGCGCGCACCGGATTTGGAATCGAAACACTTATAAAGGCCATCGAAACATCATTACCCAGACCACGCGTAGAAGTGCATGCCACGATCCCTTTTAATCGAGGCGACCTAGTCTCAATAATTCATGAGCGTGGTGAAGTACTCGCTGAAACTTACAGTGAAGAGGGCACCTATATGCATGCAATGGTGGATGCTCACATAGCTAAGAAGCTTGAGGAGCTGATTGAGGCCGGAGTAGTAAAGAAGTGACAGATCTAGTTACCCTAACAAATGAGAACAAAGCGGCGTTGCGGGATCGTGCATTAGTTGAGATTTTGCAGGGCAAAGTAATCGTGGTTGCTGCAGAACACGGATACATATATTTGTGTGATGCATTTAATCGTGGGGCGGTAGATCGGATACATATTTTACGAGCTGACAATCCGGGTACTGCGGCGCAAGTATTAGTTGGAGATATTTCTGCCGTTTCTGGAATCGCTAAAGATTTTGATAGTGATTTACAGACGCTCACTAAAGTTTTTTGGCCCGGCCTCCTGACGATTCAATTGGCTCCACAACCTTCGTTGAACTGGGATCTTGGAGATGATCGCTCGTTAGGAGAATTTGCGCTTCGGGTACCGAATACAGATTTTCTTTTAGCGATCTTGAGGAAGAGCGGCCCGTTAGCAGCGGCCAGTGCATCACCTTCTGGTCATGCCCCAACTCGCGAACTGAGGGAGAGTCCAATCTTGCAGTCAGAGATTGGTTTAATTGTGGACGAAGGAACCCTTCCGGAAGGGCCGGCCTCTACGGTCCTCCGTCGCCAGATAATTGGACAAAGCGGCGGGTTGGAAGTTGTACGAGACGGCGCTATTTCACTCGACGCCTTGCAGGGAGTTCTTCCTGCTATTTCAGCTGCTAACCCTTAGGGTTCGGGTATGCCCACAGATACCTTTTACGGCCCAGACTTCGATGCACTGAATCAGCAAGATCCTGACGTTGCAGCGCTATTGCTCACCGAACTCGAACGCCAACGTCACAATCTGCAATTAATTGCGAGCGAAAATTTCACATCTCCCGCTGTCTTGGCAGCCATGGGATCTACCTTGTCTAACAAATATGCCGAAGGTTACCCAGGCAAGCGCTATTACGGTGGATGTGAAGAGGTCGATAAAGTTGAACTCTTAGGAATTGAACGCGCGAAGTCGCTCTTTGGCGCCGACCATGCCAATTTGCAACCACATTCTGGCGCAAGCGCCAATATCGCTGTGTATCAAGCATTTACAAAGCCAGGGGACACTGTGCTTGCAATGTCGTTACCTCATGGTGGACATCTGACTCATGGTTCTAAAGTTAACTTCTCTGGAAAATGGTTCAACATAGTTTCTTACGGAGTTCGAGCAGATAATGAGTTGATTGATTATGACGAGTTGCGGGATTTAGCACTCAAGAATGCACCACGGATGATCTGTACTGGAGCTACCGCATACCCAAGTCTTATAGATTTTGAAAGAGTTCGTTCGATTTGTGACGAAGTCGGCGCCATTATGTGGGTCGATGCAGCGCACTTCATTGGGTTGGTTGCTGGAAAGGCTATTCCTTCACCTGTTCCATATGCAGATGTAGTTTCATTTACTACACACAAAGTTTTGCGTGGGCCGCGCGGTGGAATGATTCTTGCAAAGGCAGAACACGCAGCAGCGATCGATAAGGCGGTCTTTCCAGGAATGCAGGGCGGACCGATTATGAGCGCGGTTGCAGGCAAAGCAATTGCTCTTAAAGAGTGTGCAACTCCTGCCTATCAGGCTTATGCGAAGACGGTTATTTCAAATGCACAAGTATTGGCTAAGAGCCTTGAAGAAGAGGGCATGAGAGCCGTATCGGGCGGTACTCAAACTCATCTAGCTTTGATCGATATTCGTTCGACCGGTGTTACCGGAAAAGTTGCTGATGAGCGTTGTGGTTTGTCGGGTATCACTTTGAATAAAAATGCGATCCCATTTGATCCAGAGTCCCCGGCCGTCACCAGCGGAATCCGTGTAGGTTCTGCGGCCACAACTACCCAGGGTATGGGTGCACCAGAAATGAAGCAGATCGCTTCTTTGATCGCACGTGCTATCAAAGATGGCGGGGAACCAGCGAAGGCGACTGCAATTCACAGCGAAGTACGTGCGCTCACAGCACAATTTCCTGTCTATCCACGCTAAAGTTTAAAAATGCGCGAGTACTTGGTCTCTGCCTCTTTGGCGGCAATTCTTTGCTTCTTGCTGACTCCATTAGTTCGAGACCTGGCCATGAAGTCTGGCGCATTTCTTGAAATTCGTTCACGGGATTTACATACGACGATTACTCCTCGCTGGGGCGGATTAGCGATGTGGGGATCTATGTCACTCACCTTCTTGATTGTTGATCATCTTCGATTAGTGGGAGCGGCGTTTGGCCGCGAGACAAGTGGGATTTTCTTAGCCGGAACTTTTATTATGTTGTTAGGCGCACTCGATGATCGCTTCGATTTAGATTCCCTAACAAAATTCGCAGGCCAAGCACTCGCAGCAGGAATACTTTTGTTACACGGCGTACAGATATTGTGGTTACCGATCAATGGAATTTTGACACTGCCATCTAATATCGGACAGGTCCTCACGGTTATCTTCGTTATGTTAGTTATCAATGCCGTCAACTTTGTCGATGGACTCGATGGACTTGCGGCCGGAATTGTCGCGGTATGTGCCCTCGCATTCTTTCTCTTCTCCTATGTACTGGCAGTAGATAATGGGTTTAGTCGCGCCGGTGCGCCATCATTGATTACCGCTGTTGTTGTTGGGATATGTGTGGGTTTCTTGCCGCACAATTTCTATCCCGCAAAGATTTTTATGGGGGATTCAGGGGCGATGCTCCTGGGTCTTCTTTTATCAGCATCTGCGATCACCCTTACCGGGCAGATAGATATCAATGCCATTTCGGATCAGAGTTCGCGGTCCACCTTGGTCCCACTGCTTCTTCCCTTTACTGTACTTGCAATACCGTTATTGGATTTAGGTATGGCAATTGTTCGTCGCTTGCGGGCAGGACGTTCACCATTTTCTGCGGATCGAGAGCACCTTCATCATCGTCTCTTGCAGATGGGGAATTCTCAGCGTCAAGTAACCGTGATTATGTATTTATGGACAGCAATGTTTGCCTTTCCAACCGTGGCTGCCGCCTTCGCGCCATTGTGGGAAGCGCTTTTGATGGGCCTTGCGATCGGCCTTATATCTCTCTATGTGATCTTCAAATCACGTCTAAATAGGAAAGTTGGAGTCGTTGAAGTATTCTCGGCAGATAACTTTTAAGTGATTTTTTAGAGATAGGGACATTGATGTCGCAGAACAACGAACGAGCGCTCTGGTCGATTCTTGCCTACCTCGTTACTGGCCTCCTTGTTTGGGGTGCAATTGGTTATGGCATTGATAAATGGGTAGGCAAACATCATTATGGAATTATTGGCGGACTAGTTTTAGGTCTGGGTTCTTCGCTATATCTTGCTTGGCTTCGCTTTGGACGTGAGTAAGTCCTGATGAGCAATGCCGTAGAAGCAAAACTTGGTAAAGGTGCCTTGATTCCAGCAAGCGCTGTTGGTCTTGTGGGTTTAATCATGGCAACAATACTTAAGGGCAAATCTGGTTTTTATGGCGGATTGCTAGCTCAAGCTTTAGTCGTTATTTTTTTCGCTGTACATCTCTTGGTCTCAAAGTATTCGGCAAAAATGGAACCGATCGCAGTTATGGCGATGGCGATGCTCTCTTACTTTGTAAAAATAATTATTTTGGGGGCTCTTTTTTTCTTGGTGCTCAATAACATCAGTGAAAAATCACTTAATCGGGCCTCATTCGGAGTTATCTCGATCTGCGTAACCATCGCTTGGCTCGCCGGTGAAGTGCGAGCCTTCTTTAAATTGCGAATGCAGATGCCACTGCCGCCAAAATCAGAAACAAACGACACAAACGACCCAAACGACACAAACGAACAGGTTCAGTAGGTCCAGGCCGTGACGACAACAGATGATGGAGCCTTCTGGACTATCATCGCGTACCTGATCTCTGGGCTGGGCTTCTGGGGTGGATTGGGCTATTTAGGGGATCGATACCTCAAGACCAATTTTTTGACCGTTCTGGGCATGGGGATTGGGATGGTGACCGGGCTCTATTTGATCTGGATCAGGTTCATAAAAGAGACGCCACCCACAAAATAGAGTCGGCAAGTGGTTTGCAAGCGGGAAGCGTTTCCCCTTAGGGTAAGGCGTCCAGAAGCATTTGGGCGAAATTTGTTAGAGGAGAACTCAACTTGTCGCAAGCGCTCCATATGGCACAACCAGGTTTCGTGCCCCCAAGCAGCGCCGACTTCTTTTTCAATCCAGCCGTGGGAAGTTCAATTCTGGCGACTAAGCCAGTCATGCTACTTCTTTTTTCTGTAATTTTGATCTCTGCATTCTTCATTGTTTCTGCTCGCAAGGCCGCGGTAGTTCCTTCTCGACTTCAATTTGCTGGCGAAATGGTCTACGGATTTGTCCGTGATGGAATCAGTCGTGATGTCATCGGGGAAGAATTTCAGCGCTTCGTTCCGCTTCTCTTTGCAATCTTCACTTTTATCTTAACTAACAACCTTTTCGGCGTAATTCCGTTGATGCAATTCCCAACAATGTCACATATCGGCTTCCCAGTATCGGTGACAATCTTTGTTTACGTGGTTTATCACTTTGTCGCGATCAAGAAGAAGGGTCTTGGGCGCTATCTCAAAGAGATGTGCTTCATGCCTGGTGTTCCAAAACCTGTCTACGTAATTTTGGCGCCGGTTGAATTTTTGACCTACTTCGCGGTTCGCCCACTTACGCTCGCGATGCGTCTGTTCGGAAATATGTTCGCCGGCCACTTGCTGCTCCTGCTCTTTACCTTAGGCGGGCAGTACATGTTGAAGAGCGCACTTTTCGTTAAGTTTTTCAGCATTCTCTCCTTTGGTCTAGCCATTGGATTGAGTTTCTTCGAAATGGGTATTCAGTGCCTACAGGCGTACATCTTTACGCTCTTGGCGGCTCTGTACATCGCCGGCGCTTTGGCCGACGAACACTAAAAAATAGGTTTGGTTGAGCACCGGTTCAGCCATTGATTGAAGGGAAGTAACATGAAAGGCACACTCAGCATCGTGGGCTTTGGTCTTTCGACCATCGGACCAGGTACCGCAACAGGTTTAATCTTCGCGGCGTACATCAATGGCGTAGCCCGTCAACCAGAAGCTCGCAGCATCTTGCAGCCAATCGCATTCCTTGGATTCGCTCTTGCTGAAGCTCTTGCGATTTTCGGTCTCGTTCTAGCTTTCGTTCTCAAGTAAGGAACATGCTCCTCTCGAGAAAGAGCAGACGATAAATGGCTACTCAACTACTTGTTAAGGCTGCGGCTGTCTATAAGGACGCTCCTAGCCCAGTTGTACCTAGCGTTGCCGAAATCATTGTTGGTCTCGTTGCGTTCTCAATCCTCTTTGTTTTGCTTCGCACTAAAGCGGTGCCTATGTTTGAAAAAGCATATGCAGCTCGCACCAGCGCGATCGAAGGCGGAATGGAACGTGCCGAATCGGCACAACGTGAAGCGGAAGCCGCACTCAAGGCGTACACCGCTCAACTCAATGAGGCACGCGGTGAAGCTCAATCGATTCGTGAAGAGGCGCGCGTTCAAGGTGCTGCCATCATCGAAGATCTTCGAGGTAAGGCACAAGAAGAGGCAACTCGTATTACTGCCGCTGCTCGTGCATCTATCGAAGCCGAACGCCAACAGGCAGTTTCTTCGCTTCGCCATGAAGTAGGAGCACTTGCTACCGAATTAGCATCAAAGATCGTTGGAGAGGCGCTTGAAGATCAAGTTCGCCAATCTGGAATCGTTGATCGTTTTCTCGTTGACTTGGAGAAGAGCGAAAAGTGATCAAACTTGGTGGAAACAGTCGTCAGTCACTGGCGAGCCTACGTGGCACATTGGACGAGAAGCTCAAGGGCCTATCTTCTGCTGACTGCACCGCCATCTCTAAAGATCTCTTTACTGCACTGAGCGCTCTCCATTCATCGGTCGGATTACGCCGAGCCATCACAGACCCTTCACGTGATGCACAGGCTAAATCTGTACTTGTCAATGATCTATTCAGCGGTTCACTCTCAAAGAATGTGATCGTTATTTTGAATGAAGCAGTTTCATTGCGTTGGTCATCCCCGGTAGATGTCGCCAGCGCGATCGAACAACTAGCAATTGAGGCTGAAGCAACGGCAGCAAATGCCGAAGATTCACTCGATCGTGTTCAAGACGAACTCTTTATATTTGGAAGAACTCTCGCGGCGAATCAAGAGTTGCGACAGATCTTGGGAGATCGACTCGGTTCGGTTGCTGGTAAAACCGAATTGATCGCTTCACTCCTCGCTTCCAAAGCCGCAGTTTCGACCGTCCGCCTAGTTACACAGTTGGTGACCGGCTTAGCTGGTCGCAGTATCGACTCTGTTCTAGAGATCTATATCGACGCCGTTGCGGCAAGGCGGAATCGCTTGATTGTTCTGGTCAGCACTCGCACCGCACTGACGGCTACACAATCTGAAAAGTTAACTCAGATTATGTCCAAGCAAGTCGGACAGCCAGTACACCTTAATTTTCACATCGATCCATCAGTACTTGGTGGCGTATCAGTTCGATTCGCCGACGAGATGGTTGATGGAACTATCAGTACCCGTTTAGCAGAGGCTGGTCGCGCACTAGCCGTATAAGTTTTCTCAGGCCAGCAAATGTCTGGCGTGGGATTTAGTTAGAGGAGAAGAAGATGGCCGAACTCACGATCCGTCCCGAAGAAATTCGCGATGCGCTGGCAAAGTATGTTGCTGCATACAACCCCGGCACCGCTTCACGAGATGAAGTCGGAACCGTAACTGAGGCGGGCGATGGCATCGCTCGCGTTGAAGGTCTCCCTTCAACAATGACCAACGAACTCTTGAAGTTTGAAAATGGCACGCTCGGATTGGCGCTGAACCTCGATGTTCGCGAGATCGGTGTTGTTATTCTCGGAGAATTTACTGGCATTGAAGAAGGAACATCTGTGCGTCGCACCGGTGAAATTCTCTCTGTTCCAGTTGGCGATGGCTTCTTAGGTCGCGTTGTTGACCCACTTGGCCGCCCAATCGATGGCAAGGGTGAGATTAAAGCGGAGGCGATGCGTGCTCTGGAAGTACAGGCTCCATCAGTTGTTCAGCGTCAACCTGTTAAAGAGCCAATGCAGACTGGTATCAAAGCTATTGATGCGATGACAGCTATCGGTCGCGGACAGCGTCAGCTGATCATTGGTGACCGCCAAACTGGAAAAACTGCTATCGCAATCGACACAATCATTAATCAGAAAGAGAACTGGAAGTCTGGGGATCCCAAGAAACAGGTTAAATGTATTTATGTAGCTATTGGCCAGAAAGGTTCGACCATTGCATCCGTAAAGGGCGCATTGGAAGAAGCTGGCGCAATGGAGTACACAACAATTGTTGCTTCTCCTGCATCTGACCCAGCCGGATTCAAATATCTAGCACCGTACACGGGTTCTGCAATTGGTCAACACTGGATGTATGCCGGTCAACATGTATTGATTATTTTTGATGACCTTTCTAAGCAAGCAGAGGCCTATCGTTCGGTCTCCTTGTTGCTTCGCCGTCCACCAGGTCGCGAGGCTTACCCTGGGGACGTCTTCTACTTACACTCACGTCTTCTTGAGCGTTGCGCAAAACTCTCTGACGAACTCGGCGGCGGTTCGATGACTGGACTACCAATCATCGAGACCAAGGGAAATGACGTTTCTGCCTTCATTCCCACAAACGTTATTTCTATTACCGACGGTCAGTGCTTCCTAGAGACAGATCTCTTCAACGCTGGTGTGCGTCCGGCTATCAACGTGGGTATTTCGGTATCTCGCGTAGGTGGATCGGCGCAGACAAAGGCAATCAAGAAGATTGCTGGACGCTTGCGTCTTGATCTTGCCCAGTATCGCGAACTCGAAGCTTTCGCGGCTTTCGGTTCTGACCTTGATGCTGCATCGAAGTCTCAACTTGAGCGTGGTGCTCGCATGGTAGAACTTTTGAAGCAGGGCCAATACTCGCCTTACTCAGTAGAGCGCCAAGTAGTTTCGATCTGGGCTGGAACAACTGGCCAGATGGATTCGATTCCAGTTGCTGATATTCGTCGCTTTGAAACCGAGTTCTTGGATTACATCTCACTTTCCCACCCAGGAATCTTTGAAGTAATTTCTACAACCCGCGAGCTTAGTGATGACACAACGGCCTCACTTGTGAAGGCCATCGAATCCTTTAAAAGCCAATTTAGCGCAGGTAACTAACTAAATCATGGGTGCCCAACTTCGAATTTATCGCCGCCGAATGCGTTCGGTTAAGGCGACTAAAAAGATTACGCGAGCTATGGAGTTAATCTCTGCTTCGCGAATCGTCAAAGCGCAGCAACGAGTTTTGGCTTCATCGCCATACTCAACCGAGCTGACCAACGCTGTGACCGCGGTTGCGACATTCTCAAATACTGTTCACCCATTGACTTCGGCAGTTGAAAATCCAAGGCGTGCAGCGGTTTTGATTATCACCGCAGATCGAGGCATGGCAGGGGCGTACTCAAATGCCGCAATCAAAGAGGGTGACCTTTTGATAGCAGGTATCAAGGAACGTGGATTAGCCGTAGATGCCTACCTAGTTGGACGTAAAGCCCTCAATTTCTATCGCTTCCGTGATCGTGCGATTGCACAATCGTGGACCGGGTTCTCTGATAATCCAACCTTTGAGAGCGCTCGTGAAGTCTCCGCAGCGTTGATCACTTCATTTCTTTCAGATACCGAAAGCGCTGGCGGGGTGGACGAACTTCATATTGTTTATACCGAATTCAAATCAATGATTACTCAGACTCCAATCGCAAAGGTCTTGCTGCCATTGAGCGCGCCACAGAGCGAAGAGCCTGCAGGAATTTTGGCGATGTATGAATTCGAATCCAGCGCCGAAACAGTTTTAAATGCTCTGCTTCCACGTTATGTAGAAGCACGAGTCTTTAACGCGATGTTGCAATCTGCAGCTTCTGAGCATGCAGCTCGCCGTCGCGCGATGAAGTCAGCGACTGACAATGCTGATGAGTTAATCAAGTCACTTACCCGACTTGCGAATGCGGCTCGTCAGGCCGAAATCACCCAAGAAATCAGTGAAATTGTTGGCGGCGCAGATGCGCTTGCCTCAGCTAGCGCAGGGAGCGAATGATGTCAGAGACAACCAAGTTGGCGGGAAAGAATGGTCGCGTCGCCCGAGTAATCGGACCGGTCGTGGATATTGAATTCCCTGCAGATGCTATGCCAGCGATCTTCAATGCGTTGACAGTAGATGTCACGCTCTCTGGCGAAAAGCGCATGCTAACGCTAGAAGTAGCGCAACACATCGGCGATAACGTCGTGCGTGCTATTTCGATGCAGCCAACAGATGGCATGGTCCGCGGTGCATCAGTGACAGATACTGGATCTGCAATTAACGTTCCGGTTGGAGATGTCACAAAGGGTCACGTATTCAATACTCTTGGTGAGTCACTTGACGTTCCAACTTCATCTTTGGATATCAAAGAGCGTTGGCCAATTCACCGCAAGGCACCTGATTTCGATCAGCTCGAGTCGAAGACTGAGATGTTTGAGACCGGAATCAAAGTTATTGACCTTCTAACCCCGTATGTTCGTGGTGGAAAGATCGGCCTTTTTGGTGGTGCTGGCGTGGGTAAAACAGTTTTGATTCAAGAGATGATCTACCGCGTAGCTGAAAACTTTGGTGGCGTATCGGTATTCGCAGGCGTAGGAGAACGTACCCGTGAAGGTAACGATCTTTTCCTAGAAATGACCGAAACCGGAGTTATCAATAAGACCGCATTAGTGTTCGGTCAGATGGATGAGCCACCTGGAACTCGTCTGCGTGTGGCACTTTCTGCCCTAACTATGGCCGAGTATTTCCGTGACGTTCAGAAGCAAGATGTATTGCTCTTCATCGATAACATCTTCCGCTTCACACAAGCAGGTTCTGAAGTATCTACGCTGCTTGGCCGTATGCCATCAGCTGTGGGATACCAGCCAACACTTGCCGATGAGATGGGTCAGCTCCAAGAGCGCATTACATCGACTCGTGGTCACTCAATTACATCGATGCAGGCTATTTATGTTCCTGCCGATGACATCACCGACCCAGCGCCTCACACAACATTCGCCCACTTGGATGCAACAACAGTGTTGTCTCGCCCAATTTCCGAACTTGGTATTTATCCGGCTGTGGATCCATTGGACTCCACATCACGGATCTTGGACCCACGTTACATTGGCGAGCATCACTTCCGTGTTGCTAACCGTGTAAAACAGATTCTTCAGCGTTATAAGGACCTTCAAGACATTATCGCTATCTTGGGTATTGATGAACTCTCTGAAGAAGATCGTATCTTGGTAGGTCGCGCCCGTCGTATTCAGCGCTTCTTGTCACAGAATACATTCGTTGCAAAGGTCTTCACAGGACTAGAAGGTTCATTCGTTCCATTGTCAGAGACGATCGAGGCGTTCGAAGCACTTGCAGATGGAAAGTACGACCACGTTCCAGAGCAAGCGTTCTTTATGTGCGGAGGCCTTGAAGATGTAGAGCGCCGAGCTGCAGAGCTGGCTAAGGCATAACCATGGCATCATCTGTACTCACCGTTGAAGTAGTCTCACCCGAAAAGCGAGTCTGGTCGGGTGAGGCAACTTCAGTCTCTGCGAGAACTCTTGATGGCGACATCGGAATTCTTGTTGATCACATTTCGCTATTAGGTGTGCTCGTCCCTGGAGTAGTGAGTATCAAGACTGCCGATGGATCAAAGACAGATTTTGATATGGCTGGTGGTTTTATTTCGGTTAATAAGAACCGAGTTTCAATTTTGGGCGAAGAAGCTATACCTAGTTAATTCGAACATCTGCGCCTAATGCGCAGAGATCAGCCGCGAAGTTTGGGTAACCGCGTTCGATATGGAATGCATCTTCAACGATTGTAATCCCCTCACTTACCAATCCAGCCAAGACTAATCCAGCACCTGCTCGGATATCTGTGGCTGCAACTGGAGCGCCAGATAACTGTTCGACTCCAATAATCGAAGCATGGTGCCCATCCACGGTGATTTTCGCGCCAAGGCGCTTGAGTTCATTCACAAACATAAAGCGTGCTTCAAATACATTTTCTGTGACGATTGCGCTTCCCTGGGCAATTGAATTAAGGGTAATTGCCATGGGCTGAAGATCAGTAGGAAAGCCTGGATAGGGAAGTGTTGAGATATCAATAGCTGTGGGACGACGATCCATTTTTACTCGAAATCCATCTGATGTGGTTGTCACAACCGCCCCAGCGGCAACAAGTTTGTCGAGTGGGAGTTCTAAGTGGTCTGCGCGGCCACCTTTAATGGTGATATCTCCTTGAGTCATCACCGCGGCAAATGCCCAAGTGCCAGTAACAATTCGATCTGGCAGGGTTGCATGTGTAGCAGCAGAAAGTGATTCAACTCCCTGAATTACCAGCGTTGTAGAACCCAATCCTTCGATCTTTGCTCCCATAGAAATCAGATATTCACCAAGGTCTACGATGTCTGGTTCGCGCGCTACGTTATGAATCGTAGTAGTTCCTTTAGCCAATACAGCTGCAGTCATTAAGTTTTCGGTTGCACCAACGCTCGGAAAGGCAAGTTCAAACTCTGCGCCAACTAAACCATCTGGTGCTTTAGCAATGATGTAGCCATGTTCGAAGGAAACCTTCGCACCCATTGCTTCGAGTCCTGCGATATGAAAATCTAAGCCTCTTGATCCGATCGCATCTCCACCAGGCAACGAAATTTCGGCAATACCGACGCGAGTTAATATGGGGCCTAATACATTTATCGAGGCGCGCATTCTTCGCACGAGTTCATATTCGGCGCGATGACCTGGGGTTTGTGGCACATCAATCGTCATGACCCGAGTATTTCTATCAAAGTTGACGGTGCAGCCAAGGCGCGAAAGTAGGTCTGCCATGATGTCGACGTCGGCGATCTGTGGGACGTTCTGCAGGGTATTGACTCCAGGGGCCAAAAGAGATGCGGCCATCAGCTTGAGAGCAGAATTCTTTGCTCCGGTAACCATCACTTCGCCAACAAGGCGGGCTGGGCCCACGATGCGAAGGGCAGATGAATTTTCGGCCAAGTCACACCCCTTGAGTTCTTATCAGATTGTTTTCAGTGGTCACATACTACTTGCTCTAATAGGCTCATCCCATGGTTAATTTAACGCGGATTTATACAAAAACAGGCGATGATGGCACAACTTCTTTGGGTGATATGAGTCGTACCTCTAAGAATGATCCTCGCTTAGAAGCCTATGCGACGGTCGATGAAGCCAACTCTTCTATTGGCGTAGCACTCGCCCTAGGTGGTCGTGGTGATGATCCGATTCGCGCCCTATTAATCCGAATCCAAAACGATCTCTTTGATGTTGGCGCAGATCTTTCTACGCCAGTGATTGATAATCCGACAGTGGAGCCACTTCGTGTAACCGAGGATCAAGTTAAATATTTAGAAACTCAGATCGATCACTACAACAATGACTTATCCGAGCTTCGCTCTTTTGTACTTCCATCTGGAACCCCAGAAGCTGCATTGCTACATGTTGCTCGCACCGTGGTACGCAGAGCAGAACGATGCACATGGCATGCGATTCATTCTTTTGGAGGTGGAGTAAACCCTTTAACAGCTAAATATTTGAATCGTCTCTCTGATCTGCTCTTTGTATTGGCTCGCTACTCAAATAAAGTTCAAGGCGATGTTTTGTGGGTACCCGGAGCTAATCGCTAAGGAGTATCTAGGGTTGCTGTAGGAGCAGGGCTAGGAGTTGGAGTTAGAGTTGGAGTCGGAGTTAGAACCACTCCGGGTGAAATTGTGAATGTACTGCTGGGTACCGTCTCATCTGTCGGAGTCAGCCAGCATTTTGCACTGATACTAGTAAATTTAACTCCAGTTGTTAGGGGAATTCCACTTACCAAGACAATGGTCGAAACTTTATGAGCGGCAGTTCCTTTAGTTAGTACGCGTAGAGCTCCAAAGGTTATTCGATTGGGGGAATTGTTGGGATCGATGCCGGTAATTGTGGAATTTACTTCCCACCATGAACAACCGGTAGTCGAAGCGACCAAAACAGCACCACAAGACATGGCAACTTTGTTTGGATGTTTGGGATCCGGTGCGCAAACATCAACCGGGCCAACTGGATCGACCTTTGACGAAAGTATTCCAATCAGTTCTTGTCCTGTCGGAACTCTGGCATACACCCCATTTGCGGAGGTGAAACTTGGTGGTGGCCATGCCGGAGATGGTGATGGGGATATTGGTTTACGCACGCGTTTACGATAAATGTAGTGATGAACCGTAGGTTTTTTAGTAACCACAACTTTTGGCTTTGTGGTTGGTTTTGGAGTCGCTCCATAACTTGGCGAGCCTGCCACGCAAAGAGCGATAGCTAATAGCAGGACTTTTAATTTCACTGGCCGATCTCCCAGCGCTGAGCCACTTCTTGGGATTTAAGCTCTATAGGGGCGACCACTGTGACATCTTGCCGTATTAATCAAACCAGAGGCTAATCGTGGCGGGATATTTTTATCTAATTTCCTGTGAATACAATGGGTCTGTGAGTCCGCGCAGAAATCACCCCAAACGAAAGAATAATTCTGGAGCCAAACCAGAGGATCGCGACATCACGACCTCTTTCCAGACGGTAGAAGAACATCATGAGGGAATCTATACGGTACGAAAAATTACTGGATCAAGTTCTAATAAACCATATCGATGTCCGGGGTGTGATCAATTAATTCCCACGGCCACCCCGCACATAGTCGCTTGGCTGGATGGGGAGTTAGAAAGCCGACGACATTGGCACACCGCATGTTGGTCTAAGAAAGATCAGCGCAGACCAAACACAGAGAGATCCCGAAACGCTCCTCGCTATTAGCGATTAAGTAGCTGAATTAATTTCTTGACTACGTTGTCAGATTTTGCACTTCGATTGAGTGAAGTGAGATTGAGTGGCAAGTTAAATCGAGTCCGAACTACAGACCGACAGTACGTGAATTCGCGTAGGCCTTCTGGTCCCTGAATTCGACCGTACCCGCTATCTTTGATTCCGCCAAATGGCATAGTTGGTGAAGCGGTAAATGACATTACAGAATTCACGGAGACCATTCCGCACTGTAATTGCGATGCGATTGACTTGCCGTTGCGCTTTGACCAGACCGACGCCCCTAATCCATATCTAGACGCGTTGGTTAATGCAATAGCTTCACCCATTGAATTCACGCGGTTGATTGCCAGAGTTGGCCCAAATGTCTCTTCCGTCATCGCAGAACTATTTTCTGGAACATTCATCATGATGGTTGGATTTGTATATGGCGGGACTACAGAATCCGCGCTTCCGATAATGAAGATTGCACCTTTGGATGCTGCGTCTTTAATATGAGCATCAATAATGGCCAATTGTGCTGGCATTGTTGATGCACCATAGCTCTTTCCGGCGACAACCGTGGCGGCTAATCGACCAATTTCTGAAATAAATTTATCGGCAACTTGTGCATGTACATATACTCGTTCCATCCCAATACATGTCTGTCCGGCATTTGCCATCGCACCCCACAAGACCGCCTCTGCTGCGCGATTGATATCTGCGTCGATATCAATGATGGCGGCATCTTTGCCACCACATTCCATGAGCACTGGAGTCAGATTTGCCGCACATGAAGCGGCAACCTTCTTTCCGGTTCTCGTCGATCCGGTAAATGCGATTTTATTAACTGCGCTCTCTGCCAATGCTTTCCCGGTTTCTGGTCCACCTGTCGCTACAAAGAGCACATTGATACCTGGGGCAACGTGATTAAAGGATTCACCTAACCAATGTCCAACACCTGGTGTGTACTCACTTGGTTTGAAAACCACCGCGTTACCCGCGGCCAAGGCATATCCGATCGACCCGATAGGTGTAAAAACTGGATAGTTCCAGGGTCCTATTACTCCCACAACACCCAACGGAACGTGTTCTACGTGTGTAGACATATTGGCCATGAGTAGTCCAGGAGAGCGATAAGAATTTTTTAAGTAACGTTCTGCGTTTTTTGAAGCCCACGAAAGGTGATCAATTGCCAGTGCAACTTCTAGCATTGCATCACTTGTTGGTTTACCGGTTTCTTTGCTAACCAGGTTTGCTAACTCATCAATATTCGCAGCAATGTAGGCAGCCCATTTACGCAGAATCCCTTTGCGCCCGTTGAATCCGATGGTATTCCAGTTCTCTGCCCCAACTTTGGCTCGGGCAACCAGTTGGTGGATCATCTCCGGTGAAGTATCTGGGTAGCGACCCACTTCTTCACCTGTAGAAGGGGCATAACTGATGATTTCGTTTACGAGGGTCATGGGCTAAGAGTAAACTTTTTCTGTGTCAGAGTTAATAAGGCCGAGCACGATTCTTGAGGCCAATCGATTGCCCATCACTATTGTCACGTCTGACTCCTTGAAATTGATCGGAGAGGTGGCGACGCCTCTAGGCGCCAAGTCCGGATCTCTGCTCTGCCTGCATCCAAATCCTGCTGGCGGGGGAATGATGGATAGCCATATCTACAAGAAGGCCGCTAACCGACTTCCTGCAATGGCGGGGATAGAAATTGTTAGGTTCAATACCAGGGGAACCACCAGCGAAGCTGGAACTTCCGAGGGCCAGTTTGATAATGGTGAAGCTGAGGAAGCGGATGTCCATGCAGCAATCAATTTCTGTTTCGATAACCTTAAAATAGAAAAATTATGGGTAATTGGTTGGTCATTTGGTACGGAGTTGGCACTTCGATTTGCAAAAGATCTGCGGATTCAGGGATTGATTTTATTAAGCCCTCCGATGCAGCGGACACGGGAATCGGATTTGGAATTTTGGCAGAACGACCCACGTACGGTCACGGCTTTTGTCCCAGAATATGATGAATACCTCAACCCTGTTCAAGCGGCAGAAAGGTTTAAAACTTTTCCACGGCTAAATTTAGTAGCAGTTGATGGCGCAAAACACTTGTGGGTAGGCGAGCCTTTTGTCTATCGAATTCTTAGCGAAATAACCCAAATAATTGCGCCACAAGCCCTGCCTCTGCCGACCGAGTATTAACTCATATCATTTTTAGGGAAGACTACTTCGTCAATAATTAGCAATACTGCCGCCGCAATAGGGACAGCAAGTACTCCGCCTACGATTCCTAAAAGGCTCACACCAATGAGGGCGGCGATGATGGTGACTAGTCCGGGAATCGATAAAGATTTACGCATGATTCGCGGCATAATCAAATAATTTTCGATCTGGATATATGCAATATAGGCAATAAAGCAGATTAATGCATCGGTAGGGGATTTACTTAAGGCAATGAGAGTCAGCGCGGTGCAACCTAATAAATGCCCAACCAAGGGAATCGCTCCGCAAACAAATACGAGCAAGGCTATTGCGGATGGGTAGGGAAGCCCGAGTGATAAAGCCAAGATTAATCCAAAGATCGATGCAATAAATGCAACGGTTGCTTGACCGCCAACAAAGCCACCGACCCTGATGATGATCGCATCAGTTATTTTTGATACCCGCTCACGTCGGGATGCTGGGACAAATCGATAAGCCACGGCAGTCACACTTGGCAATGAGGCAAGAAAATATAGTGTGAGAATCAAAATAGTTAGTGTTGCGACTGCTCCGGAGACAACTGCTTTGCCAACGCCGATTACGCCGCCGAAGGCTCCAACCACAAATTGACCATCGTGAATAGATGCCGCAAACTTGGCTTGAAGTGAATCAATGATCCCGTAATGTTTGTTGAGATTATTCAGGAAGCTATTACTCTTCAAATGTTCCAAGAGTGTTGGGGCATTTTTAGCCAGGTTTCCAACCTGGGTCACTGCGGGTGGAATTACCACAGCTGCGAACACGGCCCCAAAAGCTAAAGCTAAGGTGACGACAACAATTACCGCCGATGGCCGTTTTAGTCCTTTGCGTCTAAAGAATTCGACCGCAGGATTCAGGCCCGCCGCCAAAAAGAGTGAGATGATGATCAAAACAAAGACCTGGCTAGCACTTGCCAAAGCACGTAGCACCGTGACGGCTATAACCGCTCCAGAAGCGGCTAGGAAGCCAAAATAAAACGGATGGCCATGATCGATGGGTGCACCTGCTGAGCCGAAACTAGGTGGATCGATCTGATGTGACTTATCGCTCGACTTATTTCCGAAGAGCATTTTGGGTTTCCGCAGCGCCATAGTTTGATAATACGGAAAGATAGGGGCATGAGCGAGCTTCGAATCACGGGTTTGAGCGAGGAGATGCTCGCGCTTTCAAACCTACCCTGGCGCAAGCCGTTGGAGGAGTGGCCCGAAGACCCAAGTTTGACCAGTATGAGAGGTATCTCTCGACACATTGTCCGATTGATAAGGACTGGCCCGGCCGAAAGAGATGTATTCGCTGTTAAAGAGACTGTTCCAGAATTTGCAAGCCGTGAATACTCAATTTTGCGAGAATTAAATAATAGAAATGCACCTTGCGTGGAACCAGTGGCAATCGTCGAAGAGAGACTAGATAACCAAGCAAATCCATTACCGGTTGCCTTGGTTACACGATATTTGCCGTATTCGCTGCCGTACCGAGTTTTGCTCAGCCAAAAAGTCACACCGCACCAGATCACCACTATGGCTAATGCCCTTGCATTGCTCTTGGTGCGCCTTCATTTATTGGGTTTCTGGTGGGGTGATTGCTCGCTATCAAATACTTTATTTCGTCAGGATGCTAATGAATATGCCGCTTACCTGGTAGATGCAGAGACCGGTGAGTTTCAAAAAACTCTCAGCAACGGACAACGTGAGCATGATCTAGAAATTGCCCAATTCAATGTCGCTGCCGAACTAGAAGATTTGGCAAGTGCAGGGTTATTGCATCCTGGCATGGACCCCCTTCGAGCTGCGGATCGAGTGATCGCCCGCTATCGCAGATTATGGGCGATGCTAAAAGAGCCGCAACTTTTAGATCCGACCGATCGCCACGCTGTCGAAAAAGCTATGCGAGCTGTTCAGGACTTAGGTTTTGCAGTTGAAGAAGTTGAAGTCACTTTGGATGGAGATAAAGGCGCACTCAAGTTCACGCCAAAACTTGTGGCAGCTGCTTATCACCAGACTCGCTTATGGGAGTTAATGGGAATCCACGCAGAAGAGTTGCAGGCAAAGCGGTTGCTCGCCTCTTTTGATCGATTCCGCGGCCGAGAGAAGAAGCCCCTACCTCCAGTTGAAGATAGCGCCAGGCGTTGGCTTACAGAGACCTATTTACGGGTCATTAACATGGTCCCAGACGAATTACGGGGCAGGGTAGAGCCTGCTCAGATGTTCCACGAAATTTTGGAGCACCGCTGGTATCTGGGAGAGCAGGCTGGACGCGATTTAGGTATTACATTTGCTACTGAAGATTACATACGTTCTATTCTGCCCTTCCGAAATACACCAGTGAATGTGAATGACACCCATGAGCTCCCTGCCTAAGAACTTTGGTTCCGCTTTTGACCTCAGTGGACTCAAAAATCCAGTGACGGCCGCCGAATTGGCTGGGGTTGCTGTGACTCAAGAAAGTTTGATGTCTGATGTTCTTCCCGCTTCTCATGCCCAAGTTGTGATTTTAATTTGTTGGTCTGCGCGCAGTCCTCAGTCCAAGACTGTTATGGCTACTTTAGGCAAACTTCATAAAGATGACAGCGCAAAACCTGATGGTCCTGGCTGGATACTCGGTAATGTAAATGTGGATTCCGAGGTAGCGGTTGCTCAGGCATTACAGGTTCAAACAGTGCCATTAGCGATCGCAATTATTCAAGAACAGTTGGTTCCGCTTTTTGAAACGGTTCCCACTGACGCACAGTTACGCTTAGTGATCGATAAAGTAATTGCTTTGGCCGCCGATCGTGGTCTTGGTAACCCGGCTGCACAGTCGCCTGAAGAACTAGAAGAGAAACTAGAGCCAGAAGAGATCACAGCTCTTACCGCGTTAGAGACGGGCGACTTTGATGGGGCCAAAGCGGCTTATCAAGAGTGGCTTAACCGGGCACCCAGTAATTCACTTGCTCACTTAGGATTGGCGCAAGTAGAACTTTTGATCCGCATCGATGGATTGGACAGTGCGCAAGTTCTTGCTCAGGCTGCAGAAGATAAGTTGAATATCGAATCGCAAATGCAAGCCGCCGATTGTGAGATTGCTCAGGGAAATTTTGAAGGAGCATTTAATCGTTTGATCGCAACGGTGAGGAATACTTCCGGAGATGAGCGCAAAAAAGTTCGCGAACATCTTGTGGGTCTATTTGCGCTGGTAGATCCAGCCGAACCGGGTCTGGTCCGGGCACGACAACAGTTAGCGAGTGCACTCTTTTGAAATTAATTGTAAGCCAGCGTGAACGCCTTAATCAAAGACTTATGTTCTTTTATTTTGGTTTTGGATTAATGGCTCTGGGAACTCGCTTACCCGAATTGGAGAAGAACCTTCACGTTAATAACGGAACTTTTGGTGTGCTTATGAGTCTTGGCGCAATCGGGGGTGTCATCGCTTTCCTATTTGTTGGGCAGCTTGTTCACCGGGTTGGCGTTGGGCCGGTCATCGTTGTAAGTATCGTCATGATGTACGCACTGATGGCATTTATCCCACACCTGCATCGGCCATGGATTTTTGGAGTCGTAAACATACTCTGCGGCGGTTTTTGGAATGCCTACAACATAGCCATCCATGACCAGGCTCTTAAGCGTCAACTCTTGAGCGGCGAAAATGCCTTGCCACAGCTCCATGGTGCCTGGAGCACAGGCACTTTGCTGACGACCGTTTTAGCCATCATCATTACAGCGCACACAACTTTGGCATGGCACATAGATGGGCTTTTAGTTCCATTCTTCATATTGACGATGTTTTCGCTTTCACGGCTACGCCCCTTTCTTATTAAAGGATCAATTGACCACGAAGATGAACTCACTGTAAAAATCTCCGATATTTTATCCATGCTGACTCATGATCGGCTGATTGGCCTGGCATACGTCTGTGGAGTGATGGTGGAATTCTCGACTAATGACTGGGTAACACTTTCTTCACATCAAGAGATTAAGGCAAGCACGACTCTAAGCATCGTCCCGTATCTAGCATTTCTTTCGGCTATGGTCGTAGGACGGTTAGGGATTCATAAAGTATTGAGAATTAAGCCTGAGGCTTTCTGGATTCGTTTAGGTTCTTCAGTTGGTGGCTCAAGCTTTATTATCTTTTTACTGTTGGCCAAGTTTGTAGCGCCTCATAGTTTTGGTTGGGCGTTCGGGCTCGAAATCGCGGGCTTTGCCATCGCGGGCCTCGGTGGATCCTTTATGGCCGGCGTCATTACTCAGATTGCCAGCGAACGATCAACATTCCCGGCAGGTGTAGTTGTTGCACAGCTGGGTCTGGCAATTGCGGTTATTACAATGATTATTAAGTGGATCGTTTCTTTTGTCGCTCAGACAACATGTATAACTTATGGATTGATGATTCCAGGGCTCATGATGATCGCTCTGTCACAATTTAAATCGTTGGGATCAAAAGAACTCCGAGTTTAGAATCAGCCAGAACCTTCGGTATTACCTGGGTCTGCAGCAGTAACATCATTTAACTGATACTTATCAATTGCTGCCTGGACAACCTTTTTCTTAAGATCGCCCTGCGCCACTAGTTGAGAGAGCGCTGCTACAACAATCGAAGCAGCATCCACCTTGAAATGTCGACGCAATGCGCCACGTGTGTCAGATAACCCAAAACCATCTGTGCCAAGTGAGTAGAACGGTTGGTCGACCCAAGGCGCAATCTGATCTTGTACCGCACGCATAAAGTCACTGACCGCCACAACTGGACCCTCATGGCTGCTTAGCTTTTTGGTGATGTATGCCGCCTTCTGATCATCTGGGTTCAACAAGTTATGTCGATCGGTTTCTAAGCCATTGCGACGAAGTTCGTTCCAAGAGGTGACTGACCAAACATTGGCACTGACACCCCAATCTTCGGCGAGCATCTCTTGAGCTTTGAGCGCCCAATTGAGCGCGACGCCAGAAGCCATGAGTTGGACCATTTTTTTGCTCTTAGCTGCGGCAGGAGAATATAGGTACATTCCCTTAAGCAACCCTTCGATATCAAGGTTATCGGGCTCTGTTGGCTGTACATATGGCTCGTTATAAACCGTCATGTAATAGAAGACATTCTCGCTATTTTCACCGTACATACGACGCAAACCATCTTTAACAATGTGTCCGATTTCGTATCCAAATGCCGGGTCATATGCGACCACGGCAGGGTTAGTTGAAGCAAGAAGTAAAGAGTGGCCATCTTCGTGCTGCAAACCTTCGCCGTTGAGTGTTGTCCGACCAGCAGTTGCTCCTAAAACAAAACCGCGGACCATTTGGTCGGCTGCAGCCCAGAAAGCATCGCCAGTGCGTTGGAATCCAAACATTGAATAGAAAATATAAATTGGAATCATTGGCTCATCATGTGTGGAGTAAGAAGTACCGACCGCGGTTAGTGAAGCGGTTGAGCCAGCCTCATTGATCCCTTCGTGCAGGATCACTCCAGATGTTGATTCCTTATAGGACAACATCAATTCGCGATCAACAGATGTGTAGGTCTGCCCTTGTGGAGAATAAATCTTCAGGGTTGGGAATAGGCTATCCATTCCGAAGGTACGAGCTTCATCCGGAATAATCGGAACAAAGCGCTTACCAATCTCTGGATCCTTGACAAGATCCTTGAGCAAACGGACAAAAGCCATGGTGGTAGCAATTTCTTGGTGACCAGAACCCCTGCGAACTGATTCATAAACAGCATCATCTGGTTGTGGCAATGGCCGTGAAATTTTCCGCCGGGTGGGTACAGATCCACCAAGCACGCGGCGACGTTCCATCATGTACTTGTACTCGGGAGAATCCACGCCTGGGTGGTAATAGGCTGGTACTTTTGCATCGATCGCAGAATCTGGAAGTGGGATCTGCAAGGTATCGCGGAATTTAATGAGATCTTCGTGTGTCATCTTCTTCATCTGGTGAGTCGAATTTCGGGCTTCAAAATGCGATCCCAAAGTCCAACCCTTGATGGTCTTCGCCAAAATAACTGTTGGCTTGCCATTCTTCTCGGTAGCTTGCTTGTAGGCAGCAAATAGCTTGCGGTAATCGTGGCCACCACGCTTGAGGTTCCAGATCTTCTCATCGCTCCAGTTGGCCACAAGTGCCGCAGTGCGAGGATCGCGACCGAAGAAATGTTCACGGACGTATGCGCCACTTTCGGCTTTAAATGTTTGGTAATCGCCATCGGTAGTCTTGTTCATCAAATCAACAAGTGCACCTTCACGGTCATTGGCTAGTAGTTCGTCCCATTCGCGTCCCCAGACGACTTTAATGACGTTCCATCCGGCACCACGGAAAATTGATTCAAGCTCTTGGATAATCTTTCCGTTTCCTCGGACCGGACCATCCAGGCGCTGCAAATTACAGTTAATAACAAATGTTAGATTGTCTAACCCTTCACGCGCAGCAAGACTGATTGCGCCAAGTGTTTCTGGTTCGTCACATTCGCCATCTCCAAGGAATGCCCAAACATTTTGGTCGGATGTATCTTTAATACCGCGACCATTTAAGTACCTATTGAAACGTGCTTGATAAATTGCATTGATCGGACCCAGCCCCATGGAGACAGTTGGGAACTGCCAAAATTCTGGCATTAATCGGGGATGCGGATAAGAAGATAACCCACCACCCGAATGCGAAAGTTCTTGACGAAACCCATCCATCTGATGTTCAGTAAATCGACCTTCGACAAATGCGCGTGCATACATCCCAGGGCTAGCATGTCCTTGGAAGAAAATTTGATCCCCGCCACCGGGATGATCTTGGCCACGGAAGAAGTGGTTAAATCCAACTTCGTATAATGAAGCAGATGACGCGTATGTAGAAATGTGCCCGCCGACTCCGATGCCGGGACGTTGTGCACGGTGAACCATGATGGCTGCGTTCCATCGAATAAATGCGCGGATTCGACGTTCGATAGCTTCATCGCCAGGAAATTCTTTTTCATCTGATGAGGGAATCGTGTTGATGTAATCAGTTGTGCGTAGTGCACCAACTCCTAAATCGTTTTGCTGCGCATGATGCAGCATCGAAAGCATGATGTAACGAGCGCGGGTAGGACCTGCCGCCTTGAGTAGAGAATCCAGGGACTGCCGCCATTCCGCGGTCTCCGCGGGATCGGTATCCACCAATTGGTCGATGAGGTTGTTCGGGGTCTCTATAAATTGGTTGAATCCGCCTGCATCAGTCATGGGCCTAGTTTATTCACGTTCTAAGGCTTGCGTTTACGCCCAGAGTTGAGTGGACTACTCCCATGGCCCACCGCGGGTCCGAGGAGTGACTGGAGGCAGACTTGAATTCCCCACAGGGGCCGGAAGTAAGCGTTGATCGCCTTGGAATAAGCGCGGGTGAGTTAATCCTGGAAGTGGGATTAGATTCAGATTGCGACGAGCAGTTGAGAGCGGCTATCGAATTGAAGGCCGGCCAAGCAATGCTTAGCGGTCACGTTGATGAAGTCGTTGACGCGGTTCTACTGTGGTGGCGCGAAGGTGACGGAGATCTCGTGGATGATTTAGTCGATGCGCTTACCTATCTGAGCGAAAGTGGGCCGATCTGGCTCTTAACCCCTAAAGTTGGAATAGACGGCCACGTGGAGCCGAGCGATATTCAAGATGCCGCTCCAACTGCTGGACTTACACAAACAGTTTCATTCTTGGCAGCTCATGACTGGACTGCCACGAAGTTAGTCGCCCGCAAGAGTGGTCGCAAGTAATTAAATATAAGGAGAAAGCAATGACACTTACTATCGGAGAGCTCGCACCAGATTTCACACTGGTCAATCAATTTGGCGAAAATGTTTCGCTCTCATCTTTCAAGGGCAAGAAAAATGTAGTAGTTCTTTTTTACCCGTTTGCCTTCTCTGGGATTTGTACTGGTGAACTTTGTGCTCTACGCGATGATCTTTCAGCTTTCCAGAATGATGGCGCAGAACTCTTGGCAATCTCGTGCGATCCGATGTATTCACTAAAAGCATTTGGTGAAGCGGAGTCATACAAATTTCCTCTGCTTGCGGATTTCTGGCCACACGGCGCAGTGTCCAAGAGTTATGGTGTATTTCTAGAAGATAAGGGATTCGCTACTCGTGGCACTTTTGTCATCGATAAAGAGGGAATCCTGCGTTGGCAGGTTCTCAATGGCCCTGGTGAAGCGCGCAACGTTGCAGATTACAAGGCTGCGCTCGCTGTTTTGTAGTGACAGGCAATAACAGACAATAACAGGCAATAACAGGTGATGGTTTGTAAAAGGTGTTTTGTTATGCCCCGCTTACTCGGGTACAGTGGGGCACTCACCGGGCGGCTAGCTCAGCGGTAGAGCGCTTCGTTTACACCGAAGATGTCGGGGGTTCGAAACCCTCGCTGCCCACTAGTAAGACAACTACATGAATAGTTTTACGACTGTGTGAGGAGCTTTGGTGAAGGCAACCCCTGAAGACCAAAACCTTCTTATCGAACTGCAATTGATCGATTCTCAGATCACTCAAGCGAAGACCAAACTAGCTAATCTGCCAGAGCGTGAACAAATAACAGCCATTCATGCTCGCTTAGAAAATACCGCGGTAGAGCTGACTGTTGTCGAAACCGAACTTGCTGATGTGGCAATTGATCTTCGCCGAAGTGAAGTGGATGTCGAACAAGTTGCCGACCGGATGAAAAAAGATGAGGCTCGACTTTCTTCTGGACTGGGAACCCCTAAAGAGCTAGAACAGTTGCAGCACGAAGTGGCAACCTTGACCAAAAGAAAGTCAGAGCTTGAAGATGGCGAATTGGAGATCATGCTTAAGCACGATGGCATTAAAGCCCGTGTTGATGAGTTAGAGAATGATCAAGTTGGATTAAAGCAACTAGAACTAGAACTCAATATTCGCTTAGAGAACGCCACTGCGCAAATCCAGAAGACAATTACAGAACTCACCATTGCGCGGAGTCAAGTTTCCCCAAAAATTGATACACCGCTTGTAGATCTGTATGAGAAAGTTCGTGCTTCGGGAGATGGAATTGGTGCGGCGTTATTGATCGGCAACAAATGCGACGGGTGTCATCTATCAATTAATGCAATCGAACTAGAAAGAATTAAGGGTTTGGCGGCCGATGAAGTAATTCGCTGTGAAGAATGTCGCAGAATCTTGGTAAGAGTGTAAGTATGGCTCGTACATTTCATCTGACCGCTGATGGCGGATCTCGAGGCAATCCAGGACCTGCTGCTTATGGCGCAGTTGTTTCAGAGAATGGCATGGTCTTAGAAGAGTTATATGATGTTATTGGAATCGCATCCAACAATGTCGCTGAATATTCTGGATTAATTGCTGGCTTGCGCAAGGCACACGAATTGGATCCCAAGGCGACTATAAATGTTCAGATGGATTCAAAACTTGTGATCGAGCAAATGTCTGGACGATGGCAGATCAAGCACCCAGATATGCGAAAGCTGGCCGCAGAAGCACGTTCAATTCATCCACTAGAGCTGATCACTTTTAGTTGGATCCCCAGAGAAGAGAATTCACATGCGGATCGCCTTGCAAACAAAGCGCTCGATGGCGGCAGTGGCAGCGCGAATAAGCCAGTTTTGAATCACTTGGTCGAACGACTTGTTTCATCCGAAATCCCCACAACCATTATGTTTGTCCGTCATGGCGAAACCCCACTGACACCTGTTCGTAAATTCTCTGGCGTAAGCAAGAAAATGGATCCAGCCCTCACGGAGACAGGTATTGCGCAGGCCAAGGCGATCGCGATCGAAGTCGCAGCGCGTAAGCCAGATGTGCTCATTGCATCCCCGTTGATGCGCACAATGATGACCGCGAAGGAAGTCTCTGACACAACTGGACTGGATCCAATATTTGATGATCAATGGGTCGAAATGGATTTCGGCCTTTGGGAAGGATTGATCCCAAGTGAAGCGAAGGAACAATTCCCAGATGAATGGCAGGGGTGGATTAGTTCGCCATCTAGCCGTCCACCGCAAGGGGAGTCATATTCCGAATTATTTTCGCGAGTAGAAGCTGGCGTCAATCACATTGTTCAACAATATCCTGGCCAGAAAGTTTGCATCGTGACTCACAATATGGTTATTCGTGCATTGGCGACATATGCGATGAGCGCATCACTCGAAAGTATGTACCACATCGATATTTTGCCATGCAGTATTACCACGGTTGCCGTGTGGCCATCTGATGGATTGCGAGCACTCAAATCTTTAAGCGAACGAGTCGTTGCTAAATAAAATTATTTCTCACTCTATAAACGCCCGGCATCACGTAAGGCATTAAGGAATTCTTTCAATTCTGGCGTGTCAGGGCTTTCGAGAATTGTATGTGGTGTGCCAGACTCCAATATTTCTCCCTGGTGCAGGAAGAGCACTTGGTCAGCAACTCGCTTGGCAAAGCCCATTTCGTGGGTAGCAATCATCATGGTCATGCCTTCACCTTTAAGCTCGCTGATCAGAGACAAGACTTCTGCGATTAAAATTGGATCCAGCGCGCTAGTTACCTCATCAAGTAGCAAAACTTTTGGTCGGGTGATTACCGCACGCAAAATCGCTACGCGCTGTTGCTGACCACCACTAAGCAAGTCAGGGTACTGCTTCGCCTTGTCACCCAGACCAAATCTCTCTAGAAGGCCCATGGCCTCGGTAACTGCGATCTCCTTGGCGACCCCATGTACAAATCGTGGAGCAAGCGTGATGTTCTGCAGAACATTAAGGTGGGGGAATAAATTGAAGGATTGGAAGACCGAACCAATTTGCGAGCGGACCTCATCGGGATTGATTCCGACTTCAGTAATATCTTGACCATCAAGGAAAATCTGACCATCATCGATACCTTCTAATAGATTTATCGAGCGAAGCAAAGTTGATTTTCCTGACCCACTTGCTCCAATCAATACCTTGACTTCGTGTTCGGCAAGTGAAGTTGATATTTCCTTGAGCACTAGGTCGCTACCATAACTCTTACGGAGCGAGTTTATCTCCAACATTATTTTGGACACGGTTACCACTGTCCCTGTTGGACGCGAGCCCGGTCTTGCTTACGAGTCAGCCAGTCTGTGAAGCGAGTCAAAGGTATTGTCAGCGCAACAAAGAGTGCACCTGCAACAAGATAAGGCGTGAAGTTAAAAGACTGTGCAGTCTCAATTCCTGCGGCTCTAATCGCATCAATTGCACCCAGTACAGATATCAGGCCAGAATCTTTTTGAAGTGAAACTAAATCATTGAGTAATGGTGGGGTTACTTTACGTAACGCTTGTGGAAGGATCACATATCTCTGTGTTTGTGACTGCGATAGACCCAAGGCACGTCCGGCCATTCGCTGTGCGGGATTGACGGCTTCGATTCCGGCGCGGATTACTTCGGCTACATAAGCCGAGTAAGTAAGAATCAAAGAGATAGTGCCAAGCGTCACTGCCGAATTTGGTAACCAAGAAATCTGCAGCCCCGGAACTCCTAAGCCAACAAGGAGCAAGACCAGCAAAAGTGGTAAACCACGAAAAATATCGGTATAGATGGTGGCTAATAGCCGTACGGGATAGAGGATCGGTGATTTGGAAGTTCGGGCAAGTGCAATCAGCAACCCAAATATCAAAACAAAGATTTCGGCAACAATCATCACCCGAAGGTTGAGCCACAACCCCGAAAGAACGCTGGGGAAGGCCGTACGTGCATAATGCGGATTAAAAAATGATTCGCG
The DNA here is from genome assembly GCA_903838295.1 of uncultured Actinomycetes bacterium. Lineage (GTDB taxonomy): Bacteria > Actinomycetota > Actinomycetes > Nanopelagicales > Nanopelagicaceae > PALSA-747. Next base: position 1,897 of record CAILXX010000017.1, on the reverse strand, counting down.
GACTAATTTGAAGCCGGGGGCGCCAGTAATAACGATTGCAAGAACCGCCCCAATCGCAAGCGTGCTTAATAGTGCAACGACCGTTGAATGACGGGAGACCCGACGCCTAGCCTCTTCGCGTTGCAGTCGCAACGCTGATGGTTCATAGGACATCGGGTCTTCCGTTACTCATAGGAGATCAAACTACTTGAGTACAGGCGCTCCGGCGGTATTACCCAACCAGGTTGATGCAAGCGTCTTGAGACTTCCGTTTGCACGGAGAGCATCAACAGCAGTGGATACGCAAGAAGTGAGCGCACTTCCCTTGCTGAGTACCAAACCAAATTGTTCGCTTCCTGCCTTTGGAGCGAATTGACCAACGATCAATCCATTCTTAAGCGCAGCGGCAGATACATAGAATGCGGTTGGGAGGTCAAGGACAAGTCCATCGATCTGACCATTGATCAAAGCTTGAGTTGCAATGTCATTGGTATCAAACACTGAAGGCTTTGCTTTTGGCTTGATGACATCAGTAATTGTTGAGTATGACGTCGTACCTACAGCAGCCCCCAACTTTGCCTTAGCAAGATCGGCAACCGACTTTGCTTTAGCAATCTTCGACTTGGTTGTGGTGACCAAAGCTTGTGCAACATCGTAATATCCGGTCGAGAAGTCAACTGCTTTCGCACGTTCGGGTGTGATTGAAACTTCGTTGATGTCGAAGTCGAAAGCTTTCTTACCAGGCTGGATGACGGTATTAAATGAAGCTTTAACCCACTTCACTTTATTAGCAGAATAACCCAGTTGCTTTGCAACTGCGTATGCGACAGCAGATTCAAACCCTTTGCCGTCTGCTGGCTTGTTGTTGTCGAACCAAGGAGAGTAAGCCGGATCATCTGTTCCGATGGTAAGAGTTCCTGCCGTAAGAGTAGAAAGTGCCCCAGGCTTACAAGCACCAGCTGCATTTGCGGCCGATGCTGTATAGCCGATTGAAAGTGATCCAACTAGGGCAGTGACTACGAGTGCGATTCCATATTTCATCTTCATGAGAGACAACCTTTCAACAGAGCAATGCTCTGCTAAATACGGGGCTGTGTGCCCGCGCTTGCCAGACTTTCTGGCCTGGTCCTCACCCGGAGCACCCCACCGCGGAGGAGGGTTGCTGATCGACGAGCCGGGGCTATATGTCGATGCTCTTGACCAAAAGGAACTCTAGCAAAGGGGTTTGGTATGTAGAAATTGCGACTACTTTGCATCAAAGTTCTCGCGTATCCTTATACAACTGAAGAGTCGCCTGGGTCACTGCGTTGTAGTAATACACCGAGGAAAGTCCGGACTCCACAGAGCAAAGTGGTGGCTAACAGCCACCCGGGGCAACCCGCGGGACAGTGCCACAGAAAATTACCGCCCAGCAATGGGTAAGGGTGAAACGGCGGTGTAAGAGACCACCGCATTGATGGTGACATCAATGGCAAGGCAAACCCCACTTGGAGCAAGACCAAAAAGATGGCGCTTGAGAACTGCTCGTTCGAGTCATCAGGTAGGTTGCTTGATCACGCAAGCAATTGCGCGACTAGATGGATGGTGATCCATTCGCGAAAGCGAAGGACAGGATCCGGCTTATAGGGCGACTCTTCTTATAAATCTCCAATAAGTGTATTTGTATGCGCTTATTGGAGCTTTTATTTTGTCGAAGTCTTTAATAAACCTAAACCAATATTGTTCAAATTTGTGGGCAAAACCGTGGGCATGTGGGCAAAAACGTGGGCAATATTTTGCCTTATTTCTATTTCAACGAATTTCGATAGTCCTCTATATATTTTGCAGAGCGACGGAGTTCGTCTAGGTATTGAGCTGAGAAGTCTCTAGCGGACCCTGAAATTCTTGTAATGGCCACCAAGGATTCCGTTGATATGTA
>CAILXX010000016.1 GCA_903838295.1 uncultured Actinomycetes bacterium | reverse complement strand
GAAAGGCGGAGCCTGGACTATTAATCCCCCGGCTCTGCCTTCGTAGGTTCAAATCCGCGCGCCAAGCCACCACTTTTCAGGTACAAGTAAAAAGTATTAACGGATTGTGTAGCCGCCATCAACCAAGATATCTGCACCATTAATCATGTTTGCACCGTCTGATGCCAAGAAGATAGCAGTGGCTGCAATCTCATCAGGTTCAGCAAATCGCCCACTTGGAATCATTGTTTTGAGAGCATCACCCTTTGGTCCGTCCCAGGCTTTCTTACCAAGTTCAGTAAGAACAACGGTTGGTGAAATCGAGTTCACGGTTATTCCCGAACCACCCCACTCGGATGCAAGAACTTTCGTCACGCCAAGCACACCAAATTTTGAAGCGCAGTAAGCGACATGGGCATCAAGCGCCACGCTCGCTGCTTGCGAGGCCAAGTTAATTATTTTTCCAGACTTTGCGTTGAGCATATGACGGCCCACTTCTTGGGACATAAAGAAAGTTCCGCTCAGATTGATATCGATAGTCTTCTGCCAATCTTGCGCCGTTGCATCTACCGCATGAGCCAGCAACGCCACTCCCGCGCTGTTTACCAAAATATCTATCTTCTGATACCGGGCAATTACCTGACTTACAACATCCTTAATTGAAGCGAGGTCTGTGACATCGCACTTGTAAGCATGGGCGTTATTGCCTAAGCGTTTTGCAACCGACTCTGCGAGATCCAGATTCACATCGGCAATTGCAACGCTAACGCCTTTAGCACCGAATGCCTCAGAAATTGCAAGTCCGATTCCAGAGGCCCCACCTGTAACAATGGCCACTTTGTTGTTTAAAGGGAAAGTCATATCCACAACCATTAAATGCCCGATCTCTTAGTCTGCACAAAATTCTTAGTTTTAAGTCTAGCGACTTTGCTTCATATCTGAAATACTTTGCACAGGAATACTTAACATTGATGCAAGTATTCAACTATTGATCGGGTGGAGACATTGACTTACCTTTTTAACAATCCAGAGGATTTCGTTGACGAAGCAATCGAAGGTTTTGCCGCTGCGCATTCGCACTTGGTAAGAGCTGTGCGCGGTGGTGTGGTTCGCGCCAAGAAGGGTTCCGCCGGTGAGGTTGCGGTAGTTATTGGCGGAGGATCTGGTCACTATCCGGCATTTGCCGGAGTAGTGGGACCGGGTTTGGCTCACGCAGCTGTTGTCGGAAATGTATTCGCATCACCATCAACTCAACAGGTTTTAAGTGTTTGTAAAACCGCCAACACCGGTGGCGGCATTTTCCTGAGTTATGGAAATTATGCCGGCGATGTGATGAATTTTAACCAAGCGCAGGATCAATTAAATAGCGAAGGTATTGCCTGTCAAACAGTTGTTGTCACCGATGACATTATGAGTGCTCCAAAAGAGGAATTCACTAAGCGTCGTGGAATTGCTGGCGGACTCTTTATTTTTAAAATAGCTGGGGCGGCTGCTGAAGCTGGATATGACTTAAACGAAGTTGTTCGAGTGGCGAATCTAGCTAATGCGCGTGCAAGAACCATTGGGGTTGCATTCTCTGGATGCACTCTTCCTGGGCAAGATCACCCGTTATTCACCGTTCCAGTGGGACGTATGGGTGTGGGCTTGGGTATTCATGGTGAACCAGGCTTAAGCGAGATTGATATTCCGACTGCGGCTGATCTGGCAAAAGATTTGGTGTCGCGTTTGATGGATGAAACTCCCGAGGGTGAGAAGAGTGGCAGCGGAACCCGCTTAGCCCTCATTCTTAATGGGTTAGGCGGAGTTAAATATGAAGAGCTTTATGTGCTCTACAACAGTATTCAGAAGATTCTTGGGGAGAAGCAGATCGCGATCATTGAACCAGAAGTTGGAGAAATGGTGACGAGTTTTGAGATGGCGGGAGTCTCATTAACTTTGGTCTGGTTGACTCCCGAACTTGAAGAACTCTGGGGCAAGCCCTCCTACACACCTGGGTATCGCAAAGGTTCACTTTCACTGGATTTATCTGTATCGAATATCGGTGATGTGGTCTCTGAGGAAATTGCGATCCCAACTGGTTCTGCAGAATCGCAAAATTGCGCGCAAACAATTTTGAGTATTTTTAACGCGATTGATCGAGTCATATCGTTGCATGAAGATGAACTTGGCCTGCTTGATTCGTACGCCGGAGATGGTGATCACGGAATTGGAATGGCTCGGGGAAGTCATGCTGGCGTGAAAGGTGCTAAACATTTTGCATCCAACGGTGCCGGTGCTGGTTCAACCATGATCAATGCTGCTGATGAATGGTCTGATAAAGCGGGTGGAACTTCCGGAGTTATCTGGGGAATTATTTTGCGTTACATCGGGAAATCCATCGGTGATAATAATGTGCCCAGCGCAACTGTGATTTCTCAAAGCATTTCTGAAGCAACTCAAGAAGTGATGAACTTCGGCAAGGCATCTATCGGAGATAAAACTTTGTTAGATGCACTTATTCCGTTTGCGGAGAGACTAAAGGGCGACGTTGCATCCGGCAAGAGTATTTCTGAGGCATGGAGCGCAGCGAGTGCCGTGGCTATGGAAGCTGCTCATGCGACCGCACAACTTCTTCCCAAGATTGGACGTGCTCGTCCTCATGCCGAGAAGAGTCTTGGCCACCCAGATCCAGGAGCAATCTCTTTTGCCTATATAACCAATGCAGTGGGGGAAGTTCTCGGTAAAGTTGACCATGAGTAAAAAATTGAAGATTGTTGTCGGCGCAGATGATGCTGGATTTACATACAAGGAAGCGCTGAAGAAAGAGCTTGAAGCCCATGCTGATGTTATAGAAGTAGTTGATGTAGGTGTTGATGCGAACAGTCACACTGCATATCCAGATATTGCATTCGCTGCCGCTGAGATGGTCGCAATAGGTAAAGCAGATCGAGCGCTCTTGATATGTGGAACAGGTTTAGGAATGGCGATATCTGCCAATAAAGTTTCTGGGATTCGTGCTGTCACCGCGCACGATTCTTATTCAGTTGAGCGCGCAATTCTGAGTAATAATGCTCAAGTTCTTGCAATTGGTCAACGGGTGATCGGACTCGAGCTTGCGCGAAAGTTAGTTCAAGAATGGTTGGTGCATGAGTTTGATGAGAGTTCGGCATCAGCAGAAAAAGTTGCCTTGATAAAGAATTACGAAAACAAGTAAATATTAGTGAACAGTTTCTCCTCTAAAAAATTTGTCGCTATAAACCTCAAGTCCTATATGGATCGTACCCAAACAGAGAAATGGGTAGAGGAAATAGCGCAAATCCTGAAGATCTCTAATATTGATTTAGCTCTCCTACCTTCTTTTCTTAGCATTCCCTTTGCATCTGCGCGGTTAGCAAAGACAGGAATTGCCGTAGGGGCTCAGAATCTGTCAGAGCATGGGGATGGAGCTTTTACGGGTGAAACAACAGCTAGCGAATTAATTCAGCATGGATGCCGTTACGTGATCGTTGGACATCACGAACGTCGCACTTTATTTGGAGAGAGTAACTCGACGGTTTCGGCAAAGCTCTTCCAAGCGATTTCTCATGGTTTGACCCCCATTCTTTGTGTGGGTGAAAGAAACCAGGCCGATCATGCAGAAGCTAAGAAAGAGATATCTCTTGAACTCCGCTCCGCATTCACCTCCAGTAAAGGTTTTCTGAGCGCACCTATCGTTGTTGCGTATGAACCCACGTGGGCAATCGGTGCTGCAGTACCTGCCACCAGCAAACATATTAATGAGATGGCCCGCTACATTCGCGATGAGTTAGAACGTATTGATGTTAAAAATTATCGACTTATTTATGGCGGGAGTGCTGGCACCGGTCTTTATTCCCAGATTGCAACCACATGTGATGGAATATTCCTTGGTCGCAAGGCTCATGATCCAGCAAAAGTTCCAGCAATACTCGATGAGATATACCAACACTAGGAATGGAATGACGATGTCATCAACTATGAAAGCCGTAATTGTTCACGGACCGATGAATTATCAACTTGAAGAGATTGCAAAACCTACGGCTGGTCCAGGTCAAGCTTTGATTAAAGTAGAGTCGGTTGGTATCTGTGCAAGTGATTTGAAGTGCTATCACGGAGCCGCAAAATTCTGGGGCGATGCAAACCGTCCAGCTTGGGCAGAAACAGAAGTCGTACCCGGGCATGAATTTGTTGGAATTGTTGAAGAGATCGACGACGAAGCGAGTAAGCGTTGGAATGTCGTAGTGGGAGACCGTGTAGTTGCGGAGCAGATAGTCCCGTGCGGTGAATGTCGTTACTGCAAACGTGGTGAATATTGGATGTGTGCCCCACATGGAATGTTTGGCTTTAAACGCGCCACACCTGGCGCTATGGCGGAATATATGGTTTTCCCAAAAGAGGCACGAGTACATAAAGTTTCGAAAAGTATTAAACCGCAGCATGCTGCATATGCAGAACCACTTTCCTGTGCGCTACATGCAGTAGAGCGTGGAAATATTAAAAAAACGGATTGCGTAGTTGTAGCTGGGTGTGGGCCAATTGGGCTTGGGATGGTTATCGGAGCGGCAGCAAAGAATCCAGCGCATCTAATTGCACTTGATGTAGATGACCGCAAGCTTGCGATTGCAAAGGAGTGTGGTGCTACTTTGACAATCAATATTTCGAAAGAAGATCCAATCAAAATTGTTCGCGAAATGACCGAAGGTTATGGAGCCGATGTTTACCTAGAGGGAACTGGTCACCCATCTGCCGTACCTCAAGGGCTTAATATTCTTCGTAAGCTGGGAACTTTCGTCTGCTACAGCGTCTTCAAAGAAGATGTAACTGTTGACTGGAGCATTATCAGCGATGATAAAGAACTAGATGTTCTTGGCGCGCACCTAGGTCCTCATTGCTGGCCCCCTGCAATTGCCATGATTGAATCAGGGAAACTACCTCTTGATAAAATTTGTACACATCAGTTCCCACTCGCAGATTTCCAAAAGGGTCTAGATATGGTCTCATCTGGCACTGAATCGATAAAAGTATCTTTGTTACTTTAAGTTGGTCAGCATGCCCGTTGCATGATTTCCGCCCACCGATTAAGCGTTTAAGAAATTTCTGTACAAAATATATGATTTTGTCTTGAGTCACGAACAGTCGGCGATTTTTATCCTGCGTAGGGAGTTGATTCCTGAGAATTCACTGCTAGATTCACTATCTGTTAGGCAGTATTCACAACCAAATAGATAAGGAAATGGGGAAAAGGTCTATGTAGCCGGTAAACGCCGGCCTCACCGTAGATCTTACGTTTTACATGACTCGAATTTTCGAGACCATCAAGTTCCGTTCAGTAACTGAATCAAGTTTGGAAATAAGTAAAGAAAAAATAGAAAAGCTGCTGGAATCAGAATGGCAGTTATATCGATCGATATCACCGAAATCGCATTTGGAAAATGAACGTGCATCAGCCACCATGCCACTCGGCGTCACATCAACCTTCCAACATTGGGATCCATATCCGCTCTCAATCACTTCCGCACAAGGGCCGTGGATGTTTGATGTTGATGGTCGTCGCATGCTCGATCTATCAATGGGATTTGGCGCGATGTTGGCTGGGCACCTCAATCCCGAGGTGATCAAAGAAGTCCAGGAAGTCCTTTTAAAGGGAACAATATTCACGAGTCCCGCCCCAGACACTAGGGATGCTGCAGAAATACTTGTACGTAGGTTTGGAGTCGATCAAATTCGATTTGCGAATTCAGGCACCGAAGCAACGATGTATGCAATTCGGGCGGCACGTGCATTTTCTGGAAAGCATGCAGTTGTCAAAATTGAAGGTGGTTATCACGGTGCATACGATCCGTTATCGGTCTCAGTAAAACCAAAAATTTCTGATGCGGGTGATGCATTTGCCCCAAATGCTGTGCATGACAGTGCGATAGTGCCAGGTGTTGTTTATCCGGTGCCATTTAACAACTTGGAAGCATTGGCAGATATCTTCCGGAACCATGCACGTGAGATAGCAGGAATCGTTATGGAGCCCGTCCTGGAGAACATAGGAATCGTGCTTCCGGATGACGGATATCTAGAAGGTGTGCGCAATCTCTGTGACGAATTTGGTGTGCTATTAATATTCGACGAGGTTAAAACTGGTTTGACCGCGGGCCCACAAGGTGCTGCTCAACGACTTCAAGTGCAGCCAGATTTAATCTGTCTTGCAAAATCCATTGGCGGTGGACTTCCAGTCGCCGCTTTTGGTGGCAAGAAAGAAGTCATGGCCACCATTTCTGACGGACGCTTCATGCACATGGGAACTTTCAACGGGAATCCATTGTGTATGGCAGGTGTTCGTGCGATGGACCGTATTGCTACGGATGAAGCACTCTATGATGCAGAGTCGCTGAACCGGCAAGCCCTTACACGGATATCTGATGTGATTAGTGAGTATAAATTGCCTGCGCACACTGTTGGATTTGGAATCAAGGGTTGCGTCACGTGGTCGCAAAATCCAGTTCGAAATTATCGAGAGTACAAAGCATCCAACTTTAGGATGGCCGAACTCTCCTGGCTGTGGTCTATCAACCGCGGAATCATTACCCCGCCGGGCTTGGATGAGCAATGGCTTATTAGTTTGGCCCATAGCCAAAATGAAATTGACTTGCTTGTAACTAATTTCACGGAGTTGGCATGCGCCCTGCGTTCAAAATAGAAAATACGGGTAAATCACCCCTATTTTTTATCGAGACTTCACACTATCTTTATCAAATGCGCATGGGGGCACATCTTTGAGTACTGGATATGTCTGGGAAGAAATTTATGGTTGGCACAACACCGGCAATTGGGCCGGTGCTGTGCCTGCTGGATTAAATGCCCAGCCATATCAACATTTTGAGAGTGCAGAATCAAAGCAACGTCTTGCCAGTGCCATCGAAGTTTCTGGGTTGGCGAAGGAATTAACAAAAATTTCTGTGGTACCGGCAACGATTGATCAGATAACAATGGTTCATGACTCGTTGTATATCGAACGAATTCGAAAAGATAGCGAGTCAACATTCGGCGGTGATGCCGGAGATGGTTTAAGCCCTTTTGGTACTGGCGCATATGAGATTGCTCTGATGGCGGTTGGTGGGGCGATTGCAGCCTTTGATGCTGTAGCAAGCGGAGAAGTAGATAATGCATATGCATTAGTGCGACCACCGGGACACCATGCACGTCCAGAAACTGGAATGGGCTTTTGCATATTTGGAAATGCTGGAATCGCAATAAAAAATGGTATGAAAAAGTTTGGGCTAAAGAAGGTGGCAGTTGTGGATTGGGATGTCCACCATGGAAATGGGACTCAAGAAATTTTCTATGCGGATCCCAATGTTTTAACTATTTCGCTTCATCAAGATCAACTCTTTCCACCGAAGAGCGGTTATGCAAAAGATCAAGGAATCGATGCTGGACAGGGTTTTGCCATCAATATTCCTCTGCCTGCGGGGAGTGGTAACGGTGCCTATCTTGAAGCCTTAAAAGAAATTGTTTTCCCAGCACTTGAAAAATTTGCTCCGGAGATAATTGTTGTTTGCTGTGGCTTTGACGCAGCTATGACGGATCCGTTGGGTCGAATGATCGTTACAGCGAGCGGATACCGTGAAATGACTCGAGAATTGATGAAGATTGCCGACAAGGTTTGCGGTGGAAAAATTGTCATGACTCATGAAGGTGGCTACTCCCCAACGTATGTTCCTTTTTGTGGACTTGCAGTCATCGAAACCTTGGCAAACACAACCACTGAAATGAAGGACGTGCTTGCGGAATTTTGGGATGCTCTGCCTGACCAGAAAGTTCAAGAGTGGCAAGTGGAAAGAATTAAAAATATTAAATCTCAATTGACTTTCTTGAGTGACAACTGACGGTCTGATAAATGAGCCCATCCGTTATTCGTGGAATCTTTGATGTTTTCAGCCTAACGTCGATTTTAGTTTTATTAGTTTTGGGAATGGCGATCATTGTCGGCATGATGAAAGTCTTTAATATGTGCCAAGGTGAATTTGTATTGTTAGGTGCCGGTACGGCTTACCTTTCCTATCAATATTTTGGAAGTGTCTTATTGGGCATTTTGCTGGCTCCAGTTGTTGTTGGCTTCTTTGGACTGGTACTTGAAAGAACTGTTATTCATCGATTTTATGCGAACCCACAAGGAGCCTTGCTTGCAACGTTTGCCATTGGCCTTGTAATTCGAGAGACCGTTCAGACTCGCATGGCGGCTCAGTCTTCATTAGTACCTGCGCCAATAAGTTCTTCTGTAAATATCGGCGGCGCCGTATTACCCATCTGGCGAATAGTGATCATGATCGTAACTTTGGTTCTAGCTCTAACTATTGCACTTGTTTTATTGAAAACATCCGTAGGGCTAAAAATTCGAGCAACTTTGGATAATCCTGAACTAGTTGCATCATCGGGGATTTCGACTAAATGGATGTATGCATGGACGTATGCGCTCGGCGCCGCTTTGGCGGGATTTGCAGGAGCCATGATTGTGCCATTGCAAACTCTGTACCCAAATTTAGGGTACGAAAATTTAATTCCTATGTTTATTGCTGTCATGGTAGGCGGGCTTGGCCAGTTTGCTGGACCTATCGCTGGGGCCGCATTAATAGCTATTCCAGGTGGAGTTCTTTCACAATTTATCAATCCAGTATCATCGCAAATTCTTGTTCTTTGCTTTGCGATAGTTTTTATGCGCTTTCGGCCTATGGGTATTTTTCAAAGGGGGCGATAAATTTATTTTGTCAATGATCAGATTTTCAGAAAGTAATCCCTCAATCAAAAAAGAAAAGGATAAAATGAATAAGACAATACGACGCAAAAACTTGCTTAAGGTGTCGGGAATCGCGGTAGGTGTACTCGCGCTATCGAGCACGCTTCTTGTAGCCCCATCTCAAGCAGCACCAGCTACTGGATCACCAATTAAGGTTGGTGTTCTCACTGACATGACAGGTGCTTTTGCCATTGTTGGAAAATCCAATAAGGCAGTTGCCCAATTTACTATTGATGAGATCAACAAGAGCGGTGGAGTCCTTGGCCACAAGTTAGTTATGGATCTTGCCGATGGTGGTTCTGCTCCTGATGTTGCTACTCAGGCTGCTAGTCGCTTAGTCAACCAAGATCACGTTTCAATGGTGGTCGGAGGCGTAGCGAGCTTTACTCGCGTAGCTGTTCGTGGCGTCATTGCAACACGCGGAAAGACTCTTTACGTCTGGCCTGCCTCTTACGAAGGTAACGAATGTACAAATAATGTTTGGAATACCGGTTCTGCACCAAACCAGCAAGTAGATCCAACGGTTAAGTACTTGTTGGCTCAAGGTAAGAAGACATTTTTCTTAGCCGGCAGTGACTACCTTTACCCTCGCAATATTTTGGCGCGTGTACGTCAAGACGTGCTTGCTGGCGGTGGATCGATCGTTGGCGAAGAGTATGTTCCGTTGGATATGACTGATGCTTCTAACTTAACAAGCAAGGTTGTGGCAGCGAATGCCGATGCACTCTTCGAAGTGGTTGTTTTGCCAGGAACTGCTCCATTTATCAAGGGTGTTGTAGATGCCGGATACAAGGGAACTATTGCTGGAACCTTATTTGATGAGGGTATTAACCCATTAATAGGTACTGAAGCACAGGGCCTCATTGGAGTGCAGGATTACTATGGTCCAATTAAGGATGCTTTTAGCCAGTCAGAAGTAGCTAAATTCAATGCACAACATCCCGAAGCAAAGGGTCTATTTACTTCTACATTCAACGCACCAGCTTGGTACCGCAGCATTTACCTATGGAAGGCTGCAGTAGAAAAGGCCGGTTCATTCGACACTGCTAAGGTTAATAAGGCGATGGATTCAGTATCGCTTTCTAAATCAATTGGTGGTCCGGTCGGATTCGCACCTGGCACTAAGCACCTCAAACTCTCCATGTACCTTGGCCAATCAAATGGCGATGGATCTGAGACAGTCTTGAAGAGCTTGGGACAAATTTCTCCTTACCAGTGTTCAGCAGCAACTAACTAAGGATAAATCGCAAAAATGAAGAGAAGGATGAGAATTGGGATAGCAGTAGTTTGTGCTGTCCCAATTCTCTCCCCTTTACTTTTCTTGTCCGGCAATGACTATTTAATCCAGGCAGCCACGCGCATATTTATTTACGGAATTTTGGTTTTGAGCGTAGAAATGTGTTGGGGCCAAACCGGCATTTTTACCTTTGGCCAAGCTGCATTCTTTGGATTTGGTGGATATTTTGCAGGGTACATGGCGAAAAATGAAAATATTACCGATCTCGGAGTACTCCTATTAATTGCTCTGGTTGCAGGTGTCATTGCAGGAACCCTCATTGCTCTATTTTTGTTCTCTGGAAAACGAGTTGGTGAGCTTTATGTAGCTTTGGTGACGCTAGCCATATCTTACGTATGTGAAAAATTAGCTAATAGCTGGACATTTGTGGGATCTGGAAATGGCATTCCTGGAATCCCTTTTCCAACAATATTTGGGAAGGAAATCTCCAGCTCTATCGCACTATTCTTTATTGCATTCGGTCTTTTTGCTGTATCGATGATTATTTGTATTTTAATAATTGACTCTCAATTCGGGCTTGCTATCAATGCCGTCCGAGACGATGAGGAGAGGGCCGAGTTCTTTGGGTATAACCGCTCATTGATTCAGATTATAATTTTCATTTTTTCGGCCGTTTTGGCGTCGATCGCTGGTGCGCTGTTCTCGCTATCTGAAGGATTTATCTCACCTAGTAGCTTGGGTCTGACATTATCGACGTCAACAGTGCTTTGGGTGGTTCTTGGGGGCAAGGGTACGTTTTACGGTCCAATGATCGCTCTAGCAATACTGGAGAGCGTGGATGTAGAAATGCAAAGAGCACTTCCAAGTTTGTGGCGAATCCTTGTTGGACTCATGCTGCTTTTGACAATGATTTTCTTGCCAAAGGGCCTGATGTCACTTGGCGAAAAATCCCGAAACAAAAGAGAACAGAAGAAAACAACATGAAATTATTGCAAGTAGTGGGAATCTCTAAGAATTTTGGAAGTTTGGCTGCGCTAAAAGATGTATCTATTCATGTTGAGTCAAATGAAATTGTAGGCCTCATCGGTCCCAATGGTTCGGGTAAATCAACCCTACTCCACACTATTTGTGGACGGACCATCGCAACCAGTGGTTCGGTTTTATTGAGCGGGAAAGAGCTTGTTACTTCAAATCCAATGGTCCGGGCAAAGTCAGGAATGGCTATTAAATTTCAATTAGCAAGAATTTATGTTGAGAAGACGGTAAGTGAAAACATAATGCTATCCCTTCAGTCAAAAGACGGCATCTGGTCACTAATTCGAAGCGCTTCTTCAAAGAAATTTATTCCAAAGATTGAGGAGTTAATTTCAGAATTTCAGCTATCTGATTATGCAAATACCAAAGCTAAGTTCCTTTCACATGGTCAACAACAATGGCTCGAAATAGCAATGGCAATGGCTTCAAACCCATCGATTCTTCTACTGGATGAACCGACTGCCGGGATGAGTCCAAAAGAGCGTGCTGATACCGCAAAATTAATCAAAAGGGCATCAGAGAAATGCGGTGTTTTGATTGTTGAACACGATCTAGATTTTATAAAGGATTTGTGTGATCGAATCACGGTATTACATTATGGTTCTGTAATCTCTTCCGGGACACCTAAGGAAATTGAAAATGATCCTAAAGTGAAAGAGGTATACCTAACTCGTGTCTGACCTAGAAAAAACCTTGACAGTCACTAACTTGAATTCTGGTTATGCCACAAATCAAGTTATTTTTGATCTTGATCTAGAGGTACCGGAAAATGGCATAGTTGCTCTAGTGGGCCGCAACGGCGCTGGAAAATCAACGCTTCTGCAGACACTTATGGGGTTTATGAAACCGATTTCAGGGGACATCGTGTATGACGGCAAATCGATGATTGGCATGTCTGCATCAGAACGAGTGAAGCGGGGAATCGGTTACGTGCCACAAGAGCGGCCCGTGTTCTCTGATTTAACTGTGACCGAGAATTTATTGATTGGTTCATCAAGGCAGCGAAAGGGAGTTCGAAATGAACTCGATCTTGCTTTCGACCTTTTCCCAAAACTTGCTGATCGTCGTGACCAAAAAGCAGGAACGATGAGTGGTGGTGAAAGAAAAATGGTAGGTATTGCACGAGCGCTTATGGGAAGTCCAGAAATTTTGATCATGGACGAGCCAACAGAAGGAGTCTGGCATGGTGTTGTAGATGAAATTAAAGTTCACCTAGTTGATTTTTCAAAGAATCATGCGATTCTTATTGTTGAACAAAATCTAGATTTCGTTCTAGATATTTCTTCCGAGATCCTCCTTTTAGAGCGAGGTGTAATTACTAAAAGGACTTCTGGGGCAGATGGGGCAGCGGTCGCTGAGGTAAAGTCACGCTTAACTGTTTGATTTACTAATATACCTTTTACTTAATTCTTATTACTTAATTTTTAGGGACCAAGCGCCAAGCGCAAAGACCAAAATCCCAACGAAGATGCATAACCATCCATATGAAAATGCACCAATAATCAACCCACTAGCGGCGCCTCCAACAGCGCCCATGAGGTTCATTACTAGATCACTCGCGCCTTGAGATGAAGGTTTCATTTCAACGGATACTGATTCCGATAAGAATGTAGATCCCGCAATCATGGTGCAAGACCATCCAAGTCCAAGCAAGAAAAGCGCTAGGCCAAGTGGCACTGAATCCATTGCGGGAGTGAAGCCAGCGACGGTGGCGGCGGCAAGGAGAATCACGACGCCAATTTGTATTACGCGAACTCGGCCCAATTTATCGCTCAGTGCTCCAACGATTGGGGAGAAGGCATACATGCCCAGAACGTGAACACTTATAACCAAGCCAATCACCGAGAGTGCTACATCCACATGGGACATATGAACCGGGGTCATAACCATTATTGAAACCATTGCCAGATGCCCAACCCCGATTGCTGATACAGCAAATAAGGCATGCGGGATTTTGCGAATATGTTTTAAAGCGGCCTTTGTTGTTTCATGTTTCTTCTGAGTTACCCCATCAGAAGACAAATTAGCTATTAGGTATGGATCGGGCTTGAGAAAGAAGAAGATGACAATTGTTGCAAGAGTCAAACTCGTTGCTGCAATAAAATATGGACCGACCAATCGTGGAAGATGTAAGAAGTGAGCAAAATCCCCCGCCGGCTGCATTAGATTTGGCCCGGCTACTGCGCCGACCGTCGATCCCCAAACAACGAAGGAAAGATTCTTTGATCTACTCTCGTTCGTTGCTAGATCAATAGCAGCAAATCGTGCTTGGTAACCTGATGCTGATGCCGCCCCCACCATGAAGGCACCCGCCAACATTAAAAATAGTATTTTATGCGTGCCACCAAGTATCGCAAGGATTGCACCGACTACTCCCACTATAAATCCGCTCATGAGGGAGAGTCGACGACCACCCATTTGAGTGAGTTTTGCTAAAGGTAATGCCATCATCGCGGCGCCTAAAACAGTTGTTGTTTGGGCAAGTCCTGCTAGCGACTCCGATTTAGATATGGAAGTGACAAGCAATGATCCTGCCGCCACAGTTCCGGATGTGCCTACTCCATTTAATATTTGCGCAGCGCTAAATGTTCGAATCGTTTTCTGTTGTAGAACTTCTTGCGTCATAGTAAATCTTGCATTTTGGCTCTTAGAGTTCTTTAATCGAAATAAGTAGCCCGTTTTCTGGAGAGAGAATTGGGGGCCGTAACCCAACCGAAGCTAGCTCTGCACCACTTAAGAGAATCCCACCCTTTGCCTGAACCCAAGGTGGATCCATGACTTGCATTCTCTCTGGAGCGCCAACATCGTTCAAAATAGTGACTTTATATAGTTTATTTTCATCCAGCCCAGGAAAGATGGCCATCGCGGGGAATGTTGATCGAGACATCGCATGCTGCATATAGGCAAAGATTGCCTCGGACTGATCTTGTGCAACAACTCCATAAATAAAGGCAGCAGGATCGGCGTGATCAACGCGGACTACTTTGCCCGAATGAAGAAGTTGACGCTTCTCTTTATAGAGTTTTGCCCAACTCTTGAGTACTGCTAAATCTTCTTGAGCAGCTTCAGTTATATTCCATTCGATTCCGGCGTGCCCAAAGAATGCATTGATGGCTCGGAAATTAATAGACGTTGTACGTTTAGTTTGGTGGCCCCGATGTGGACCTATGTGAGAACCCAAGAGTTCTGGCGGAATAACAAGACCAGTCCACCTCTGAATTGTTTGACGTTCGAGCGCATCATTATTATCGCTCGTCCAGAAACGATCTACATAATTGATAACACCTAAGTCAATTCTGCCGCCACCTGAAGCACAACTTTCGATCTCTAACTTTGGGTGACGCCGCTTGATCTCTGCAAAAAGCCGATAAATTGCAGCTGTTTGGTTATGAACAGCTGCTTGTCCAAGATGCCCAGCATCTACTAGAACTCGATTGTGATCCCATTTGATGTAAGCAATGTTGTACTCAACCAAAATGGCATCTACTTGGTTAAGAACGTGCTCATATGCACCCGGGTGAGTCAGATCTAAAACCAATTGATTTCGCCAGAGTGGTGGAGTACGACCGGCTTCGTGCAATATCCACTCTGGATGAGCTCTGTATAAGTCAGAGTCGGGATTGACCATCTCTCCTTCAAACCAGAGTCCAAATTCCATACCTTTATCATTGATGTACTTGATGATGGGGCCCAAGCCATCTGGCCAGACCTCTTTATCTACAAACCAGTCGCCTAGCCCCGCACGATCATGACGGCGCAAATTAAACCAGCCATCATCCAAAACCATGCGTTCGATTCCGACGTCGGCAGCGCGATCAGCAAGTGCCTTGATCTTTTGGAGATCATGGTCAAAGTAAACAGCCTCCCAAACGTTGAGTGTGATGGGACGCGGACGAATATTTGTTGGATGAATGGGACGCGAACGTAGCCAACGATAGTAATTGTGGCTGAGTCCATCGAGGCCTTCCCTTGAGTAATTAGCTATAACGGATGGCACAGAGTGTGATGCTCCTGGCGCGATGATGATCTCTCCTGGGAGCAAAAGTTCGCCAGCACCAATTGAAACATCACCAATGGCTAATTTCTCTACATGATGTGATGAATTACCACTCCATGCAACAGATAAAGCCCAGACTTCGCCGTTCTGAAAATTAGTGTCACTGCTCATTGCTAACTGTGCAACTGTGTAATCGTGCCCCGTGCGGCCTTCACGAATTTCGCGTGTAGACAGTCCATTTTGAATCGTGTGACGTTGTGGATGGCGTTCGTGGGACCACCTACCCGTGAAGTCCATAACATCTGTTGCCCGATCGGGAAGAGGAAGCCAGTACGTAAATTCTTCGAGATTGTATGGTTCAGTTCCAGCATTTGTCAGAACTGCGGCGATGCTTAGCACTCCAAATGAGTTTAGTGAATATTTTAATTCAAGTTTCAGGTGTGCCGAAGAATCTGCAAAGTGAGCGGTAAGAGACTGCTTGTCATGGTCAATACTGGAAAGTGTAAATTGAGTTGACCAATTTTTGCCATTGCGGTGGCCACTTATTGAGGGATGCCCCAAAAAGCCACGAGAATGCTCGCGTAAAACTCCAGATTCGAGCGGTTCGTCCCAACTACTGTTTGCAATTGACTTTGCGGTAGAAGCTAGTAATCCCTCACTGAACGTTTTTATTTCTCTGCCCCAGTACCGGATTACCAATTTATTGTTAGAAGTATCAAAGGCAATTGAAGAAGTGGGGGATGAAAGATGGACCAAATGACTATTTTCCACGATCATCCTTTACTAAGCGGGACAAGGGTTTTAGAGTGAGCCAGTGCGAATCGCGCTAATTCCTTCATACTACTAGGAAAGTTTTTTGGAGCAAGTTTCATGGATGATATTGGCAAGCGCTTTACGAATCTTTTTGGTGGCAATCCTGAGGTCATCACCACTGCTCCAGGTCGGGTAAACCTGATCGGGGAGCACATTGATTACAGTGATGGCTTTGTTCTGCCTTTTGCGATTAAAAATGTAACTACCGTTGCAATGGCCCGCCGGAACGACAATATGATCCGAATTTCTTCTTTACAAAAAGCAGGGGAAGTCGTGTCAATCGACCTGACATCCCTGGCTCCTCAAGTCGGTGAAAGTTGGACCAGGTATGTATTGGGAGTCCTCTGGGTCCTTAAAGTAGATCGAGGTTTAGATATTCTGATCGATGGCCGAGTTCCACTCGGCGCTGGCCTTTCATCGAGCGCTGCACTCGAATGCGCTGTGGCAATTGCAGTTGATCACCTCTTCGAAAAGAATTTAGATCAAGCACAGCTAGCACTTGCTGCCCAAAAGGCAGAGAATGACTATGTCGGGATGCCATGTGGAATCATGGATCAGTCTGTCTCGTTGATGGCCAAAGCCGGGTCTGCTTTATTGCTCGATTGCCGGGATCTATCAACCACAAATATTCCTTTTGATATCGCGCCACAAGGACTCGAACTCCTGATTATCGATACACAGGCACACCACAAGTTAGTTGATGGTGGCTACGCAGAGCGCAGAGCGTCGTGCGAACTTGCAGTTAAAGTGTTGGGAATTACCTCACTGCGAGATATTTCGGTATCTGATTATGTTGCGCGGAAATCCGAATTAGATCCAACAACATACATTCGTGGATTTCATGCGGTAACCGAGATGCAACGTGTACTTGATGCGGTCCAAGCACTCAAAGAGAATAATTTTTCGAAGTTGGGCAAATTACTAAATGAATCACATAAATCTTTACGCGATGATTACAACGTCTCGTGCCCTGAACTAAATCTTGCGGTGGATACCGCTTTGGAACATGGAGCGCTCGGTGCACGTATGGTGGGTGGTGGATTTGGTGGCAGCGCAATTGCATTGATCAAAGCGGATCACCTAGATGCTATCCAATCAGCGATTGCTAGCGCTTTTGATGCTGGACATTTTAAAGCTCCGCGTTTTTTTACATCCCTACCAGGAGATGGTGCCCAAGTTATAGCCAGTTAAGAGTGCGTTCGATCGCCTTCTTCCACTGGATTAATCCCACGGTTGGTAACTGTGATTCGGGATTTGGCTTCCAACGTTTACTCTCTTGCCACTGACCCTTTAATTCGTCAGTGCTTTTCCATACCCCCACTGCTAATCCGGCAGCATAAGCAGCGCCAAGTGCAGTTGTTTCCGCAATAACAGGCCTAGATACATCTATCTGCAAAATATCTGCCTGCATCTGCATGCAGAGTGAATTTTGAGTAATTCCGCCATCCACTTGCATTTGCTTGAGACTAACGCCGGTCTCACTTTCCATAGCCCGAATGACATCCAGAGTCTGGAAGCAGATGGCTTCTAGTGTTGCGCGAGCAATGTGTGCCTTTGTCGCGGCGCGAGTCAAGCCAACAAGTACTCCGCGCGCATCGTTTCGCCAATAGGGGGCAAAAAGTCCTGAGAAAGCTGGCACAAAGTAAACGCCACCATTATCAGGAACCGATTCGGCAAGTGATTCAATTTCTGATGAAGAAGCGATGAGTCCTAATTGATCTCTTAACCATTGAACCGCAGAACCTGTTACTGCCACAGATCCCTCCAAGGCATAACGTGCTGGTTGATCACCCAATTTGAAAGCAAGAGTTGTCAGCAATCCGTTTTTGGAACGAACAATTTCTGTTCCTGTATTTAGTAACGCAAAATTACCAGTGCCATATGTTGTCTTGGATTCACCTTTTTCTAAACACAATTGACCAAGCAAGGCAGCATGCTGATCTCCTAAGATGCCCGCAATTGGTATTTCCGCTTTCAATGGCCCATCACTTGAAGTAACGGCATAAATTTCGGAAGAACTTTTGATTGTAGGAAGTGCAGCTTCTGGAATCCCAAATATTTCTAATAACTCCGAATCCCACGCTAAAGTCTCTAGATTCATTAAGAGCGTACGAGCGGCATTTGATACATCTGTGACATGGTTGTGATCTTTGGATAGATTCCAGACGAGCCAAGCATCAACAGTTCCGAATAGGGCTCGTCCTGATTGCAACGCCGCGCTTACCTTGGGCAAATTTTGGATCATCCAACTCATCTTGCTGGCCGAAAAATACGGAGCAAGTGGTAATCCCGTTTTGTAGGTAATCCTTGCAACTTTTTCATTAGGTATTGCATCCAAAATATCTTGGCTGCGAGTGTCTTGCCAGACGATGGCGTTGTGAAGTGGTTCCCCGGTCTGTCTATCCCAGACCACCGTGGTCTCACGTTGATTTGTGATTCCGATCCCACTTAGCTGCTGACCCGTCAGATTTGCTTCCCGGAGCGCACCTGTTATTACTTCTTGAACCGCAATCCAGATTTCGGTGGCATCGTGTTCTACCCACCCCATCTTTGGCAAAATCTGAGTGTGTTCTTTCTGGGCGGAAGCAATGACCTTGCCTGATTCATCGAAGATCATGAATCGGGTACTCGTAGTTCCCTGGTCGATCGCACCAATGAATGACATACCCGTATTCTACGTCTGTGGCCAACGAATCGTCAGTACTCAATCCTGCGCAACGTGAGGCCGATATAGCCAAACTCAAGAACACGGATTTCGACATCCTTGTAATTGGTGGGGGAGTTGTAGGAAGCGGTATTGCCCTAGACGCTGCTTCGCGCGGGCTATCGGTTGCACTCGTTGAAAGTGATGACTATGCGGCAGGTACTTCATCTCGTTCAAGTAAGTTGATTCACGGTGGCTTGCGCTATTTAGAGCAATTTGATTTTCGCCTGGTCCGCGAAGCATTGCACGAACGTGAATTGATGATAACTCATCAAGCACCGCACTTAGTTAAACCTCTTTCATTTTTATATCCACTCCACAGAAAATATATTGATCGTATTTATGTTGGTGCTGGATTACTTCTATATGACATGTTACGTGGGATGCAACGAGCCGTTCCATGGCATTCACATATTGCCGTTTCAGAAATGAGTACGGCGGCCAGATCTTTAAACCCAGAAATTGTTATTGGAGGGTTGCTTTATTACGATGCACAAGTTGATGACGCTAGGCACACAATGATGGTTGCTCGTACTGCAAAAGCGCATGGTGCAACAATGGTTACAGGTGCCAAAGTTTCACAAGTTATTCGTAGCAACAAAAAGATCATCGGCGCAACCGTAAATATTGATAATGAGAGTTTTAAAGTAAAAGCCAAAGTAGTTATCGCCGCTGCTGGTATTTGGAACGAAGCTATTTATGAGCAATGCGGGATCACCCCTGGCTACAAAATAATGATGAGTAAAGGTGTGCATATCACCTTGCCAAAAGATGCCATTGATTTAAAGACTGGAGTAATTCTTAGGACACCTGTCTCAGTTCTATTCATCATTCCCTGGGTCAATGAGTGGTTACTTGGCACTACCGATACTCCGTATACCGGGGATCGCGAACGGCCGGTTGCTGATCCAGAAGATGTCGATTACATCATCGAACAGGCAAATAAAGTTTTGATTCCTAAAATCAGTCGCGAGCAGGTATTGAGTACCTATGCCGGGATACGCCCGTTGGTATCACCCACGAAAGATTCGTCGACTACCAAGATTTCCAGAGAACACACGGTTGATCACCCCATTGATGGCTTTGTCAGTATCGCCGGTGGAAAGTACACGACGTATCGAATCATGGCCCAAGATGCAGTGGATGCTGCGGCTAAGGATCTTGGATTTAATGTCCCAAAATCCAAAACTTCTAAGATTCCGCTATTGGGCGCAGTGGGGTATGACTCCTTAAAGAAGAGTGTTACAAGCCTTGCCGAATCGTATTCAATGTCTACTGCAACTATCGAACATCTGCTAAATAGGTATGGCACCGCAATTAGTGACATTTTAAACTTGATTTATAAAGATTCGGATCTTTCCAAGGAATTACTCCCTGGCTCTTACTATGTCCGAGCTGAAGTACTTTACGCAGCAACTCATGAAGGGGCACGGTCTCTCGTTGATGTACTTGTTCGCCGCCTACGAGTAGCGATGGAATCAAAGAATCATGGCCTTGATATTTCTCAAGAATGTGCCGAATTAATTGCTCCAGTTCTGGGATGGAATAAAGCAGAGATCAAGCGCCAGGTACTGGCCTTCGAAAAATATGTCACATTAGAGATGTCAGCTGTAAATTAATGACAATTTTTTGGGTTCCACCCAGCGATGAAGAAATCACTAAGATTCTCAAAGATTCCAAGAACGTCGCGATAGTTGGTGCATCTGATAACAAAGAGCGCCCCGTTTATGGCGTGAGTGAGTGGCTACTTGATCATTCACATTACAACCTATTTTTTGTGAATCCAAGAATAAATACCTTATTTGGTCACCCCGTCTATCGATCTCTAGCAGAAGTACCTGAATGGATTGATATCGTGGATGTCTTTAGAAATATTGCAGATATGCCAGTTGTGTTGGATGAAGCGATTGCAATTCGAGCTAAAACTATGTGGATGCAGCTAGGACTATCAGATCAGGTGACCGCAAATCGTGGTGTAAAAAATGGATTAAATGTAGTTCAGAATCGATGCTTAAAGGTTGATTACGATTTACTTCTGCGGTAGTTGGCAGTCATATGTAAACTGGGCCCATGAGAAAAAAAGCAGAGACTTCCGTAGACCTTCATCCGATCTTGGCAGAACGTTGGAGCCCGCGTTCTTTTGATGGTAATTCAACTATTTCAGCGGTAGATCTGACGGCGATGTTGGAAGCGGCGCGTTGGGCCCCGTCGTCAAATAACGGTCAACCTTGGCGTTTTGTTGTAGCCAAGCGCGGCGAATACGAATTTTCCAAGATGATCGACCTCTTGGCAGGTTTTAATCAAATCTGGACTCCAAAAGCTGTTGCATTGATCATGGTTGCAACTAAGACGATGAATGAAGATGGATCAAATCGTGGATCTGCGTTGTATGACGCGGGTTTAGCAGCTTCGCTATTAACAGTAGAAGCGCATCACCGTGGGTTTGTTGTGCGCCAGATGGGTGGTTTTGATCGCGCAGCAGCGGTTACGGCTTTTGAATTGCAAGAGGGGATAGCGCCAATTGTGATTTTGGCAATCGGAAAGCAAGCGCCAGCAGAAAGCCTTCAGGATCCTACTTTGGTGGAGCGAGAAATTGCAGATCGCACTCGGATTCCATTGCAAGATTTAATCGTAGGTGGTTCGATTTAGGTTAGTGAAGAATATTTACTGCACGTGCGATAACCAAACCGACTGTGACCAAAGATGTTGCGCTCTGCATTAACATCAACATCTTTGCCCAGCGAGTAAGTGGCATTACATCTGTCGGACTAAAAGCAC
This sequence comes from uncultured Actinomycetes bacterium, assembly GCA_903838295.1. Classification (GTDB taxonomy): domain Bacteria; phylum Actinomycetota; class Actinomycetes; order Nanopelagicales; family Nanopelagicaceae; genus PALSA-747. Next base: position 98,516 of record CAILXX010000016.1, on the reverse strand, counting down.
TGGCATTTGTGTACGAAGTGAAGAGATAATCAAAGTAGGTTGGAGCCCAATTTTGAGGCGCATATTTAGGATCAGTCATCTGTGGAAATAGGAAATCAGGATAGGGATCCAGGGCTTCGGCGCGCGCACCAGGGCCCCCACGATCAAATTCCCAATACCAAAGGCTAAAGACGACCATATTGGTTAGCCAGATAGATCCACCGAATGCCAAGAGATTATTGGGGCTCTTGATGGTGCCATCAAGCAATCGTTGAACCAATTGAACGGCCGATGCAATATTGCTTGCGGTCATTACTCCAGTGAGAGCAACACCTGTCCACCACGTCGACCTGCGATGTGATGCGATTCTTCCCGGACTCATTGCGAACAAAACGAGAGTGAGTATTAATTCCAGAATACAAATTTCGGGCTGAATTTTTAAGGAGAGCGAATTCGGTAAGAGATATTGCAGAAGAATTACAACGCCAACGACGAAGGAGACTGGCCATCGGCGCTCACCCATATGGGGTTTGAACCAATGGGGAACATCTGGAAGATGAAATTCTGGTCGCTTCATTTAAGGGTCACTCCAATATGCGATTGTTGCCAGAGGGTAAGGATTTGAAGAGTAGTTGATTGAACGATCGACTGGGAAGAAGGCGAGTATTCGCTATCGATGCAAGATTCCATGAGGTTGCACGTCCATGTAGTCATACCTGCATCGAATATGGCCGAACCGGAAGGGGTTGTAAACCAACTCGTTTCAACCACTGGATTGAGTGCTCTCGCTCCTCTAGAAAGAGGTCGACGCAGGCTAAGTGTGCCCGCAAAAAGAATATGAATATTTGGAGGTGAAGCAACGTTGTTTTGCACGGCTTCACCTTCGGTATCACTGCTGATTTGCGAGATCGATGAATCCGAGGGCAAAGTCAGCCATTGCGGAATCGTGACGGATTTAAGAGTTCCAAAAACATGTACACCAACCGTTGATTCACCGGTGAATAAATTTGGTGGCGTGTTAATTCTATTGTCTGCGAATTCGATCGTGACTTGGTCAATATTTGTCTGTGGATCTTGTGTCGCTAATCTGTAAATAACCATGTGGCGATTTGGACCGAATTTCGAAGGTTCCATTCGAATCTGCCAATTTGCAGTGTTAGCGCCTAGAAACGCCAAGTTTGTTCCTGAATTTCGGAGCGCAATCATTGTTTGGAACATGCGATGCGTAAAGTATTCGGCATGACCGCCAAGAATAACTCCATTGTAATGCAATGCGAGTGAAGGATTTTGATCAAGATTTAAATCAGAAATCTGATCGATATTGAGACCATGCTCTTCTGTAAATTGAACAAAAGGTATGGCATCTCGTTGAATGCTAAATGCGCCACTGCCAACAATCGGGCGATCAAAGGATCCAATACGACTTCGTTGTGCCAGATCAGCAGTAGCGTTTTCTCCTGGGCCGTTGTACGTGGATCGTCCACCAAAACTGTTGTATGCATTCCACGTTAAGAATGAATGCATCATGACTAGTTTCGAAGTTCCTACTGGACTTCGTACGACCAGAGGCGCCGCATTTTCAATTTTCCCAAAAGGGGATAGTGAGACGATCAGATAAAAACCAGGTGTCCAATCATTACCAATCGTAAATTTTGTGTTAACCGGCCAGAGCGCTTCTGTAAAGCGCGTTGCCTGACTGCTAGTTGTAGCTTTTCTGCTTTGTAAATCAATTGGGTTAGATCGCCAGATTTCGCGGGCGCCAGCACCACCGTAATAACCAATACGCCAGGCAGCAAAGGTTCTTGGACCTGGAGTTTGTTGATCTGGGTACGACTGATACAGCGCGGCATGAATATCAACAGTATCGCCGCATGAGACTGAACTTTGATTGAGCCATAGTGCACTTCCAGTTGCCGCGGATAAATCAAGCTTCTTCCAGTCAGCCATCTGCATGTTAGGAAGTCCTGCTTTTTGATTTTCATCCTGGACCCAGGTGGGAGAAAGAGCTGGGCAAGTTGAATTCACAACTGGACCGCTATCGATGGGTAAAGTGGTCAAAAGGGATTGTTGGTAAGTCTCCATGGCTCGATACGGAATGTCTGCGTGAGTTATGAGAGTGGAGAATTTCTCGGGGGCAGAATTTCTTGCAAATAAGAAATAACCCAAGCCGGTCCCAAGCACGAGCGCCCCGATAGTTATGGCGGAAATCAGCGCTGCGAGTGGGCGAGAAATGGGGAATTTCATTGTCCATCGATTCTACCTGTAGCCTTGCGGACTGCAGGATCAGTGTTCGCCCCCCTAGCTCAGTCGGTAGAGCGTTTCCATGGTAAGGAAAAGGTCAACGGTTCGATTCCGTTGGGGGGCTCGAAAAGAAGTTCACTCTTGGCGGGGTAGCTCAGCTTGGTAGAGCATGCGGCTCATAATCGCAGTGTCGCCGGTTCAAGTCCGGCCTCCGCTACCAGTACTTCACGCTCGAATTGAGCGTGATTTAGACGAATACAAGCAGATGAAGTAACCTTCACACCCTCAGAAGGTTAATGGCTGAAAGATAACTGAACGACACAAAAGGAGCACGACCATGGCAAGCAAGAGCGCGGATGTCCGCCCTAAGATCACTATGGCCTGTGTCGAGTGCAAAGAGCGTAATTACATTACAAAGAAGAATCGTCGCAACGACCCAGACCGCATGGAACTTAAGAAGTTCTGTCCACGTTGCAAGCTATCAACGGTTCATCGCGAAACTCGTTAATTAATGCTTAACCCCGACCTGGTCGGGCGTACCTTCGTGGGTACTACCAAAACAACTATTTCTTCAGAATCGATTGCATCTTTTGCTGATGCACTAGGCGAATCAGAAACCACGGTAGCTCCTCCAACTTTTGGCATTACGATTTCGTTAGAAGAGTCGCAAACCTTGTTACAAGATTCAGGGCTTGATTGGTCACGTGTAGTTCATGGTGACCAACGATTCGAAATTTTCACCCCGCTAATCGCAGGTATGCAGGTTCGGTGCGATTGCACAATCGAAAGTGCTCGCGTTGTTGCCGGGAATGAAATTGTGACCGTCCGCGCAGATTTAATTGTTGAAACCAAGAATGCCGTATCAACCTGGTCAACTTTGGTGTTTCGAGCATGACAACATTTATCGCCGGCCAAGAGTTGGCGCCCAAGGTATTTACGATCAATCGAGCACGATTGGTTCAATATGCAAATGCCAGTGGGGATCAAAACCCAATCCACCAAAATGAAGAATTTGCAAAGTCGGTTGGGCTAGAGAACGTTATTGCCCATGGCATGTTCACGATGGGCCTTGTGGGTCAATACATTAGCCAAATTGCAGGAAGCAGCGCGAAGGTTAGAGAATTTTCGGCGAGATTTACCAAACCAGTTGTCGTCCCTGCTGGTATTGATGTGCAACTAATTGTAAGTGCAACCGTTGTAGATGTTGATTCAGATATTGCTCGACTCGAGATAGTTGCGATGTGCAGTGAGGTAAAGGTTTTAGGAATGGCAAAAGCTGTAATATCGCTATGAAAAGCTATTCACGCATCGGCGATCTTCGTACATTCTCCAAGCATGAATTTTCTGCAAGTATAGTTTTAATTGCTGATGGCTTTTTGGAAGATGCTTCAACTTCAATTGAGGCGATAAAGAAATTTGCTCCAGATAATTGTGCAATTATTTTGATTATTTCTGGCGAACCGGATATGGGCAATATTGATCAGCAATTAGATGCCCGAACCTTCATTGTGCAAATACAGGCAGGAGTTGGTTGGGGAGAAGCCGCCAATGCTGCTCTTAAATTTGCACCATCACCATATGTGATCATCATGGATCCATCTACGATATTGACCGGGGATGCAATTACTCTCGCATTGTCACAACTAGCCGATGGTGAATTCTCTGCGGTTGGTTGGCGTGGTGGGCTAGTAAATGTCGAAGATGAATGGCGTTCGGTTGATGACAAAGGGCCTGGCGAAGTTGATGTTCTCTTTAGCTATTTTCTTGCACTTAATCGTGAACATGCAATTGGGTGTGGTGGTTTTAATAATCGTGCAATTTATTATCGTAATGCTGATATCGAATTTTCACTCAAACTACGGCAATCCCAAGGTCGTTTATTGCAAGTCGACCTGCCATTGGAGCAGGCCAGGCACCATGGCTATTACGACGTGGATCCGAAGTATCGCGACGAGCAATCGAAGAAGAATTACGATCGAATTTTGGAGAGGTTCCGAGGTAAGAAAGATATCTTGGTCCCACGACGCTAACCTTGCACCATGACAAACCTTTCTGAGCTAACCACCCTGCACGTGGGTGGCCCTGCCACAAGGATTATCCACGCCAAAACAGAGGCTGAATTAATTGCTGCCGTAAAAGAATGCGATGAACACGGTCAAGAATTATTGATTCTTGGGGGCGGTTCAAATGTTTTGGTCTCTGATTTGGGTTTCGCAGGGACCGTCGTCGTTGTAGAAATCCAAGGTAATTCTTATGAAATTGATGCCTGTAGCGGTGGAATGTTACAGGTTTCGGCAGGCGTGGATTGGGATGAATTTGTTGCCTTTACTATCTCTAAAAATTTAGCAAATCTTGAATGCCTGAGCGGAATTCCTGGCACCGTCGGTGGGGCTCCAATTCAAAATATTGGTGCATATGGCCATGAGGTGTCAGAAGTCATTGCACGAGTACGTACATTTGATCGCCAGACTAAAGAAATAAAAACCTTTACAGGGGATCAATGTGATTTCGCCTATCGCAACTCTATTTTTAAAAGAGAAGCGGGTCGTTATGTGATTTTGGATGTTACTTTTCAGTTACGTCGCGGTGAAAATTCTTTACCAATTAAGTATCAAGAGTTAGCTGATGCACTAGGTGTCGCACTTGATTCCCGCGTGCCGACATCGCAGGTGCGCGAAGTTGTGCTGGCGCTTCGTGGCAAAAAAGGAATGCTGTATTCAGCGGATAATCAGAACTGGTCTGCGGGTTCGTTCTTCGTTAATCCAATGATCACAGCAGAAAAGTCGGCCCAACTACCGTTGGATGCACCTCGTTGGCCACAACCAGATGGCACTATAAAAACTTCGGCCGCATGGTTGATGGAACATGCTGGCGTCCATAAAGGAGAGGTCTTAAACGGAGCAAAGGTTTCTGATAAACATGTTTTAGCTCTAACGAATGCTGGTGGCGCCACCGCTTTAGATATCGTTGAACTTGCTAAAAATGCACGCTCAAAGGTAGCCGCAAAATTTGGGATAACTTTGGAAGCAGAAGTCAGAATTGTTGGACTAGATTTTTAAAAGGCTCTAGCGAGCTTCTGAGAGCAACTTCTTTACCCGGGCAATTCCTTCGACAATATCATCATCGCCCAGTGCATATGAGAAGCGAAGGTAGCCAGAAGGTCCAAACGCTTCACCAGGAACAGCAGCTACTTCGGCTTCTTCAAGAATTAAGGTCGCCAATTCTGCTGATGTTTGAGGACGCTTGCCACGGATCTCTTTACCGAGCACGCCTTTGACTGATGGATATACGTAAAATGCACCAGTTGGAGTTGGGCAAACTACACCAGGAATTTCGTTAAGAAGTTGAACAATTAATTTACGTCGACGATCAAAGGCAATACCCATGGCATGAACAGCTTGTAGATCACCTGTCAGGGCAGCAATGGCAGCGCGCTGGGAAATATTCGAAACGTTTGAAGATAAGTGTGACTGCAAATTTGTTGCAGCTTTAATTACATCTTTAGGCCCGACCATCCAGCCAACACGCCATCCTGTCATCGCATATGTTTTTGCGACGCCATTAAGAATAATTGTCCGATCTGCCATTTCTGGTACGACAACGGGAAGACTTGGAGCGGTAGCACCGTCATAAAGAAGGTGTTCATAAATTTCGTCGGTGATTACCCAAATGCCATGTTTTAGCGCCCACTCACCAATTGCTTTAACTTGTGCTTCTGAATACACGGATCCCGTTGGATTTGATGGTGAACAAAAGAGCAATGCTTTCGTATTTGGTGTGCGTGCAGCTTCGAGCTGATCGACCGTAACTAAATAATTTTGAGTTTCATCTGCAAAGACTTCGACCGATTTTCCGCCCGCTAATTTGATGCATTCGGGATATGTGGTCCAGTACGGAGCCGGGAGGATTACTTCGTCTCCAGGATTGATAATTGTTGCGAATGATTGATACACGGCTTGTTTTCCACCGTTGGTGACAAGAACCTGATCAGCAGTAATTACATACTTAGAATCGCGCAGCGTCTTAGCGACAATCGCATCGCGCAATTCCGGAAGTCCAGGTGTTGGGGTGTAGCGATGGTTTGAAGGCTTTGTAGCTGCATCGATAGCTGCTTGGACTATGTAATCGGGTGTTGGGAAATCAGGTTCTCCAGCGCCAAAGCCAATGACGGGCTTGCCCGCTGCTTTAAGGGCCTTTGCCTTTGCATCCACGGCAAGGGTGGCAGATTCTGCGATGGCAGCGATTCGGGTCGAAATCCTTGGCTTTTCTGAACTCATAGGGCGAGTATGCCAAATTCGAGCGCATTCGCGAACGGAGGTTTTGCTCGGTTTTGCTCGGTTTTGCTCGGTTTTACGGAAGACCCCACTGGGCTCTAGACTCCTCGGTCTGGCGCTTGCATTAGGTCATGATCACTCATGTCTAAACAACGCTCGAAGGGTAGTAGCTCAATTGGCCAGAGTTCCGGTCTCCAACACCGGCGGTTGGGGGTTCAAGTCCCTCCTGCCCTGCAAGGTAGTTAGAAGTAGTTAGAAGTTAGTAAGTAGTAACTAACGAGATGTATTAAGAGAGGTAAAAAGTGGTCGACGAGAAGCACGATACCGAAGCAGGCAAAGGCCTCTTTGGACGAATCGGCCTGTTCTACCGTCAAGTTGTTGCAGAACTTCGCAAGGTTGTGTGGCCTACACAAAAGCAATTGACGACATACACGGCTGTTGTGTTGGTGTTCGTAGGCTTCATCATTGCCGTTGTTTCAATTCTTGATGTTGCACTCACCAAGATCGTTTTCTGGATTTTTGGATAAGGGCGGAAGATGTCAGTAGAAAACCCATTTTTTGAAGAGACTGTTACGCCAGCAAGTGCTGAGCCAACGGTCGATGCTTTCGAGGCTGCGCTCGCCGCAGTAGAGACTTCAGATGTAATCGTCGAAGAAGTTATTGCTGATGAACAAGTAGGTTCGCCTGAAGCACTTGATGCAATCGATGCAGAGGTCAGCATTGAAGAAGACTTAGAGGATGAGAACGATCCCAACGCAGAATTCCGTCGTGCACTTCGCACTGCCGCTGGTGATTGGTTCGTAGTTCACTCTTATGCTGGTTATGAGAAGAAAGTTAAGGGCAACCTCGCTAACCGTATCCAGGCGCTCAATATGGAAGATTACATTTTCCAGGTGGAAGTCCCAGAAGAAGAAGTCACCGAAATTAAGAACGGTCAACGCAAGCAAGTTAAGCGCAATGTTTTTCCCGGCTATGTTCTTGTACGCATGGATCTCACCGACGAGTCCTGGTCATGTATCCGTAACACTCCCGGTGTTACAGGATTCGTTGGCAATGCTCACCACCCATCACCATTAAGTCTGCAAGAGGTAGAAAATATTCTTGCGCCGCGTCCATCTAAGAAGGGTGACAAGGCTGATATCAAGGTCGTTGACTTCGAAATCGGAGAATCCGTCACCGTCATGGATGGCCCATTTGCAACCTTGCCAGCATCGATTTCAGAAATCATGCCAGAGCAAGCAAAGCTCAAAGTTCTTGTTTCTATCTTTGGTCGCGAGACTCCGGTAGAACTTTCGTTCCATCAAGTACAGAAAATTTAGCCCCAGCTAAATAAATAGGAAAAAAGGAAACCAATAAAATGGCACCAAAGAAGAAGGTAACTGCACTTATTAAGTTGCAGATTCAGGCAGGCGCAGCCACACCAGCTCCACCGGTAGGTCCAGCGCTTGGTCAACATGGTGTGAACATCATGGACTTCGTTAAGGCTTACAACGCCGAGACAGAGTCACAGAAGGGTCAGATCATTCCAGTAGAGATCACTGTCTACGAAGATCGCTCTTTCACATTCATCACAAAGACTCCACCAGCTTCACGTTTGATCTTGAAGGCTGCTGGTGTCGAAAAGGGTTCAGCTATCCCTCACAAGACAAAGGTTGCAAACATCACCAAGGCACAGGCAGAAGATATCGCGAAGATCAAGATGTCTGATCTCAATGCAAATGACTTGAATGCTGCTCGTTTGATCATCGAAGGAACTGCACGCTCTATGGGAATTACGGTTTCCTAAGAAAAAAAACTGGGAAGTGGGAGGAGCTCGCTGCTCCGCTAAACCACAACTCCAAAAACCAACTACTCGAATGAGTAAACAAGGGAGAAGATATGAAGCGCAGTAAGAAATACACAGAGGCCGCAACCAAGGTTGATGCAAAGACTCTGTATTCACCATCAGCAGCTGCAAAGCTTGCTAAAGAAACTTCAGTTACTAAGTACGACGCATCAGTCGAAGTCGCACTTGTGCTTGGTGTAGACCCAAAGAAGGCCGATCAAGCAATTCGTTCAACAGTTAACTTGCCCCATGGAACAGGTAAGACTGCTCGAGTCTTGGTATTTGCTGGTGGAGCTCGTGCAGACGAAGCCCGTGCCGCAGGTGCTGACATTGTTGGCGCAGACGAACTGATTGAAGAGGTTGCAAAGGGTCGCTTGGATTATGACGCTGTTGTTTCAACACCAGAATTAATGGGTAAGGTCGGTCGCCTCGGTAAGGTCCTTGGACCTCGTGGTTTGATGCCTAACCCAAAGACAGGAACCGTGACGGTTGATGTCGCAAAGGCTGTTACAGATATCAAAGGCGGAAAGATTGAATTCCGAGTTGATAAGAATTCGAACCTTCACTTCCTTATCGGCAAGGTTTCATTCACAGCTGAGCAATTGGCTGAGAACTACGCTGCTGCGATCGAAGAAGTTATGCGTTCAAAGCCAAACTCTGCGAAGGGACGCTTCATCAAAAAGGCAGTCATATCGACCACGATGGGGCCTGGAATTCCAGTTGATACCTCGATCTCACGTGATGGCGGTCCATACATTCAGTAAATACGGCGCTTATGCGCTTAAGCGTGGGGTAGGCCATTTTGACCGGAGACGGTCGGATGTCCTACTCTTCGTGTTATCACCAAAGACTGCAGGTCTCGAACTAGCAATAGTTTGAATTAATTCTCGAAAGAGAGCCCGCATAGGTACACACGAAAACCTCGTGCGCACTTATGCGCCGAGGATTTTTTATTTCCAAGGCGTGGTGAAGAGTAGAAAGGGAGCTAATGGCTCGTTCTGATAAAGAAACAGCTGTAGCTGAACTGACGGAAGATTTCCGTTCGTCTGCTGCAACTGTCCTCACCGAATACCGCGGACTTTCCGTGGCCTCGATGAAGGAACTTCGCCGTTCACTTGGTGCAGATACCAAGTATTCCGTTGTGAAGAACACACTTACCAAGATCGCTGCAAAGGCCGCTGGTGTAGATCTCTCTGATGATCTACTTGCTGGTCCATCTGCAGTTGCATTTATTAAGGGTGATCCAATCGATGCAGCAAAGAGCCTTAAGAATTTCCAGAAGGAGAATCCATTCCTAGTTATCAAGGGTGGCGTCTTCGAGGGTAAGGCGATTTCAACTGCGGAGATCATGAAGCTTGCTGATCTTGAGTCCCGTGAGGTTCTCTTGTCCAAGCTCGCTGGTGCAATGAAGGGCACAATGGCCAAGGCCGCTCGTACCTTCGATGCGCTACGAATTAAATTGGAAGCAGGCGCCCCAGTAGTGGCCGCCCCTGCTCCAGCTGAAGTAGTTGCCGAGGCACCTGTTGCCGAAGCTGCTGCCGAAGCACCTGTTGCAGATGCAACACCTGTCGTTGAAGCTGAGGCTCCAATTGTTGAGGCAGTTACTGCCGATTCAACTGTTACCGCTGAAGCAACTGAAACCCCAGCTGAATAAGAAAAGGACCAAATAAAATGGCTAAATTGTCACAAGATGACTTAATGTCACAGTTCAAAGAAATGTCTCTCGTCGAACTTTCAGATTTCGTCAAGGCATTTGAAGCTGAATTCGATGTAACCGCTGCTGCTCCTGTAGCTGCTGCTGGTGGCGGAGCTGCTGCTCCTGCTGCAGAAGCTCAAGATGAGTTCACACTCGTTCTTGAAAACGCCGGTTCACAGAAGATTGCAGTTATCAAGGAAGTTCGCGGAATTAATTCAAGCCTTGGCTTGAAGGAAGCGAAGGATCTTGTAGATGCAACTCCAACAGTTCTCATTGAAAAGGGAAGCAAGGAAGCTGTAGACAAGGCAAAGGCAGCCCTTGAGGCAGCTGGCGCAACTGTCACAATCAAGTAGTAGTTCAATTGCGTGCGGCCTCCTTTGGTCGCCGGGGTCGGGCCCTTTGGGCCCAAAAGATTTTCTAGCCCCGGCTCTCCCCGAAGGAGGCCTTACGCATTTAGCGGCCGAACCCAACGCAGTTAGCGGCCGAAGGCCCCCTTATAGCACCAAACCCCCACCAATTGGACAGATTCCCACAACTTTCGATACCCTGACCCTTCGCAAATCTTCACAACCAAAAGGTTAGGCATATAGCGGCCGCAACCTTTCGGTAGACCTGCACGCATTCCCACGCATCTGGAGGAACATTGGCCGCGAAGTCTAAATCACACGCTCCTGCTCGAGTCTCTTTCGCAAAGATCCGCGAACCCCTTGAAGTTCCAAACCTTCTCTCGCTTCAGTTAGATAGCGTTGATTGGTTACTTGGAAACGACTTGTGGCGTGCGCGTCTTGACGACGCAGAAAAGAGTGGACGAGGCGAAGTCCCTAAGCAATCTGGTTTGGAAGAGATCTTTGAAGAGATTTCACCGATCGAAGATTTCCAGGGCAAGATGAGTTTGTCTTTCCATGATCACCGCTTTGAACCCGCAAAGAACACAATTGCAGAGTGCAAAGAGCGCGACATGACCTACAGCGCACCTCTCTTCGTTACTGCTGAATTTACAAATAACGAGACCGGTGAAATTAAATCTCAAACAGTATTTATGGGCGACTTCCCATTGATGACACCTCGCGGAACCTTTGTTATTAACGGAACAGAGCGTGTTGTTGTTTCACAGATCGTTCGCTCTCCTGGTGTTTATTTCGAACGCACTATCGAGAAGGCATCTGATAAAGATATCTTGACTGCAAAGATCATCCCTAGCCGCGGTGCTTGGTTGGAATTTGAAGTTGATAAGAAGGATCTTGTCGGAGTTCGCATCGATCGCAAGCGTAAGCAATCAGTAACAATTTTCTTGAAGGCACTTGGTTGGACATCAGAGCAGATTCTCGAACAATTCGGTGAATTCGAATCGATTCGTGCAACTCTTGAAAAAGATAACGTCAATACTCAAGATGAAGCGCTGCTCGATATCTATCGCAAGCTTCGTCCAGGTGAGCCACCAACCAAGGAAGCAGCTCAGAACCTGATTGAGAATCTTTACTTCAACCCAAAGCGTTATGACCTTGCAAAGGTTGGCCGCTTCAAGGTTAATAAGAAGTTGGGTCTCGAACTCGGACTTTCTAAAGGCCTTCTCAATATTGAAGATATTGTCGCAACAATCAAGTACTTGGTCTCACTCCATAAGGGCGAAGCGCTTATGGAATATGGCAAAGAAGTACGTGTAGAGACAGACGATATTGATCACTTTGGTAACCGTCGCCTACGCACCGTTGGAGAACTCATTCAGAATCAGGTCCGCACCGGGCTCTCTCGTATGGAGCGTGTAGTTCGCGAACGTATGACTACTCAAGATGTCGAAGCTATTACACCTCAGACCTTGATCAACATCCGACCAGTAGTTGCTTCAATCAAGGAGTTCTTCGGAACTTCTCAATTGTCACAGTTCATGGATCAGACCAACCCACTGTCAGGAATGACTCACAAGCGTCGCCTTTCAGCGCTTGGACCCGGCGGCCTATCTCGCGAACGTGCTGGCTTCGAAGTTCGTGACGTTCACCCGTCGCATTACGGACGTATGTGTCCTATCGAAACTCCGGAAGGTCCAAACATTGGACTCATTGGATCGCTCGCTACTTATGCTCGCGTCACTCCATTTGGATTTATTGAAACCCCTTATCGCAAAGTTGTTAAGGGTAAGGTCACAGACCAGATCGATTACCTGACAGCTGATGAAGAAGACGAACACATCATTGCTCAGGCAAACGCGCCGTTGGCACCAGATAATCACTTTGCCGAAGATCGTGTACTTGTACGTCGTCGTGGTGGCGAAGTTGAATATATCCCTGGCGACGAAGTTGATTACATGGACGTTTCACCGCGCCAGATGGTTTCTGTTGCTACTGCGATGATTCCATTCCTTGAGCACGATGATGCTAACCGTGCCCTTATGGGATCGAACATGATGCGTCAAGCAGTTCCACTTCTTCGCGCCGAAGCACCATTTGTTGGTACCGGTATGGAGTTCCGTGCAGCTGTAGATGCTGGCGATGTCACACTTGCTCGCAAGTCTGGTGTTGTTACAGAAGTTCAGTCGGATGAAGTCACCGTGATGAACGATGATGGAACAACCGAGCACTACTTCGTTGAAAAGTTTATTCGCTCTAACCAAGGCACCAGCCGCAATCAAAAAGTTGTTGTTTCACAAGGTGACAAGGTTGAGCCTGGCCAGGTTATTGCTGATGGTCCAAGCACCGACAAGGGCGAGATGGCTCTTGGAAAGAACTTGCTCGTGGCATTTATGTCATGGGAAGGTCACAACTACGAAGATGCAATTATCTTGTCCCAGCGTCTGGTTCAAGACGATGTGCTCACCTCGATTCACATTGAAGAGTACGAAGTCGATGCTCGCGACACCAAGCTTGGTGCCGAAGAGATCACTCGCGATATCCCTAACGTCAGCGAAGAAGTTCTTGCAGATCTTGATGATCGCGGAATCATTCGCGTAGGTGCAGATGTTGTACCTGGCGATATCTTGGTCGGAAAGGTAACCCCTAAGGGAGAAACCGAACTGACTCCAGAAGAGCGTTTGCTCCGCGCAATCTTTGGTGAGAAGGCTCGTGAAGTTCGCGATACCTCACTCAAAGTTCCACACGGAGAATCTGGCAAGGTCATCGGAGTTTCAATTGCAGACTCTGAAGATTACGAATTGCCTGCTGGCGTAAACCAAGTAGTTCGAGTTTACGTTGCACAGAAGCGCAAAATTCAAGATGGTGACAAGCTCGCTGGTCGTCACGGTAACAAGGGTGTTATTTCAAAGATTCTGCCTCAAGAAGATATGCCATTTCTTGAAGATGGAACTCCAGTTGATGTTGTCCTGAACCCACTTGGTGTTCCAGGTCGCATGAACGTCGGTCAGGTTCTAGAAACTCACCTTGGTTGGGTTGCAAAGGCTGGTTGGAAACTTGAAGGTAATGAACCTTGGCAGAAAGATCTCCGCGAACATGGCTTTGCAGAGGTTGCTCCTGGTTCAAAGGTTGCAACACCAGTATTCGACGGCGCCAAGGAAGAAGAGTTGATCGGACTTCTTGGTTCTACGCATCCAAATAAGGATGGCATGCATTTGATCGGCGCAAACGGAAAAGCCAATTTGTTTGATGGTCGTACCGGAGAGCCTTATAAGCAGCCAATAACAGTTGGTTACATGTATATCTTGAAGCTCCATCACTTGGTGGATGACAAGATTCACGCACGTTCAACGGGCCCTTACTCAATGATTACCCAACAACCATTGGGTGGAAAAGCTCAGTTCGGTGGCCAGCGCTTCGGTGAGATGGAAGTCTGGGCACTTGAAGCTTATGGCGCCGCTTACACCTTGCAAGAGTTGCTGACTATTAAGTCAGATGACGTGCTTGGTCGCGTAAAGGTTTATGAAGCAATCGTGAAGGGCGAGAACATTCCAGAGCCAGGCATCCCTGAATCATTCAAGGTCCTTGTAAAGGAAATGCAATCTCTCTGCCTCAACGTCGAAGTTCTTAATAATCAAGGTGTCGCAATTGAAATGCGCGATACCGATGAAGAAGTGTTCCGTGCCGCCGAAGAGCTAGGTATCAACTTGTCAAGAGTTGAACCAAGCAGCGTAGAAGAAGTGTGAGGAGAAAATAAATGTTAGATGTCAATTTCTTCGATGAACTACGTATCGGTTTAGCGTCAACCGACAATATTCGTGAGTGGTCTTTTGGTGAGGTTAAGAAGCCTGAAACCATCAACTACCGCACACTCAAGCCAGAGAAAGATGGACTCTTTGATGAGAAGATCTTCGGACCTACTCGTGACTGGGAATGTTATTGCGGTAAGTACAAGCGCGTTCGATTCAAAGGCATCATCTGCGAGCGTTGCGGTGTAGAAGTTACTCGCGCAAAGGTTCGCCGTGAGCGTATGGGTCACATCGAACTTGCTGCTCCAGTAACACACATCTGGTACTTCAAGGGAGTCCCAAGTCGTTTGGGTTACCTTTTAGATCTTGCTCCGAAAGATCTTGAAAAGGTCATCTACTTTGCTGCTTACATGATTACTGAAGTTGATACCGAAGCACGTGCAGAAGATCTTCCTGCGCTAGAAAAGCGTCTCGCATCAGATATCAAGAAGATTGAAACTCGTCGCGATAACGATCTCGATGGTCGCCAGAAGAAGCTTGAAGCTGATTTGGCAGAACTCGAAGCAGCTGGTGAAAAGGCTGACGTTAAGCGCAAGGTTCGCGAATCAGCAGAGCGTGAGCTGAAGGCAATTCGTGATCGCTCACAACGCGAACTCGATCGCCTCGATCAAGTCTGGTCACGTTTTAAGAGCCTTAAGGTCCAAGACCTCGAAGGTGACGAAGGCCTATACCGCGAAATGCGCGACCGTTATGGCGTGTACTTCAAGGGCGACATGGGTGCTGCTGCAATCAAGCATCGCCTTGAAACCTTCGATCTCCAAGCTGAATATGTAAAACTCACCGAACTTTCACAGAGCGGTAAAGGCCAGAAAAAGACTCGTGCGATTAAGCGTTTGAAGGTTGTCTCTTCATTCCTTAATACTCGCAACAAGCCTGCTTCGATGGTGCTGGATTGCGTTCCAGTTATTCCGCCTGATCTTCGCCCAATGGTTCAACTCGATGGTGGTCGCTTTGCGACATCAGATCTCAACGATCTATACCGTCGTGTCATTAACCGTAACAACCGTTTGAAGCGCCTTGCCGATCTTGGTGCTCCTGAAATTATCGTCAACAATGAGAAGCGCATGCTGCAAGAAGCAGTAGATGCACTCTTCGATAACGGTCGTCGTGGTCGTCCAGTTACTGGTCCAGGAAACCGTCCATTGAAGTCATTGTCAGATATGTTGAAGGGTAAGCAAGGTCGTTTCCGTCAGAACCTTCTTGGAAAGCGCGTTGACTACTCTGGCCGTTCTGTAATCGTTGTTGGTCCACAGTTGAAGTTGCATCAGTGCGGTCTGCCAAAGCAGATGGCGCTCGAACTCTTCAAGCCGTTCGTAATGAAGCGTCTGGTTGATCTCAATCACGCCCAGAACATCAAGTCCGCAAAGCGCATGGTCGAGCGTGCTCGTCCAGTCGTGTGGGACGTTTTGGAAGAGGTAATTGCAGAACATCCAGTTCTATTGAACCGTGCACCGACCCTGCACCGTTTGGGTATCCAAGCTTTCGAACCACAGTTGGTTGAAGGTAAGGCTATTCAGATTCACCCATTGGTATGTACCGCGTTCAACGCCGACTTCGATGGTGACCAGATGGCTGTTCACCTTCCACTTTCTGCAGAAGCACAAGCTGAAGCTCGCGTACTTATGTTGTCGAGTAACAACATCTTGTCTCCAGCATCTGGTCGTCCGATCACATCTCCTACCCAGGACATGGTGCTTGGGCTGTACTTCTTGACCTCGCTTCGTGATAACCAAGTTGGCGAAGGTCGTGCATTTGGAAGTCTCGCTGAAGGCCTCATGGCTTTCGATCAAGGCAGTGTTTCGTTGCAAGCAAAGATCAAGATTCGTATGGAAGAGAACGGTGCCCTAGTTGTTAAGGAAACAACTCTCGGCCGCGTAATCTTCAACGAGATCCTTCCTGCTGATTTCCCATTCGTTGATTACGACGTTACCAAGAAACTCCTTGGTCTGATCGTTGATAATCTGGCTGAAGGTTATCCAAAGGTTACCGTTGCTGTAACTCTTGATGCACTCAAGTCACTCGGCTTCTATTGGGCGACTCGCGCTGGTGTAACAATCGGTATCGAAGATGTTGTCACACCTGGACGTAAGCGTGAGATCCTCGAAGGCTATGAAGTTAAGGCCGACAAGGTTCAGTCACAATACGAAAAGGGTCTGATTACAGATGACGAGCGTCGTCAAGAATTAATCGAGATCTGGACTAATGCAACCGCAGAAGTTGCTAAGGAGATGGAAGATAACTTCCCTAAGACCAATCCGGTTTGGATGATGGTCTTCTCTGGTGCTCGCGGAAATATGATGCAGATCCGTCAGATCGCAGGTATGCGTGGACTTGTAGCTAACCCGAAGGGTGAAATTATTCCTCGCCCAATTAAGTCCAACTTCCGTGAAGGTCTTTCGGTACTTGAATACTTCATCTCTACACATGGTGCCCGTAAGGGTCTTGCTGATACCGCGCTTCGCACCGCTGACTCGGGTTACTTGACCCGTCGTCTCTGCGACGTTGCGCAAGATGTCATCATTCGTGAAGAGGATTGCGGCACCGATCGCGGCTTAACGCTGAAGATCGCTGCAGTAAATGCTCAAGGTGAATTGATTCGTGACGAACACGTCGAAACCGCAATGTTCGGCCGTAACTTGGCCGATGATGTTGTCGTTGGTGGTAAGACCGTTCTTCCTGCTGGTACAGATCTTGGCGATAAGAACATCAACATCCTTGTTGAAGCTGGCGTCGCTGAAGTTAAGGTGCGCTCAGTACTTACATGTGATTCAAAGGTCGGTCAGTGCGCCATGTGTTACGGCCGCTCAATGGCATCGGGCAAGCTTGTCGATGTCGGCGAAGCAGTTGGAATCATTGCAGCGCAGTCAATTGGTGAGCCTGGAACTCAGCTCACGATGCGTACCTTCCACACAGGTGGTGTTGCTGGTGATGACATTACACATGGTCTTCCACGTATCGTGGAGCTATTCGAGGCACGTACACCTAAGGGTGTTGCGCCAATCGCAGAGACTGCTGGTGTTGTCAGCTTCCTAGAAGATGCAAAGGGTAAGAAGATCATCGTTACGCCAGAAGATGGCAGCGAGCCGGTCGCTTATCCAATCACTCGTCGTCAAAAGCTCAAGGTAGAAGATGGAACACGCGTTGGTGTCGGACAACAACTAGTTGTTGGTGCTATCGATCCAAAGCAAGTTCTTCGCATCCTTGGTCCTCGTCAAACACAAGTTCACTTGGTTAACGAAATCCAAGAGGTTTATCGTTCACAAGGCGTATCCATTCACGATAAGCACATCGAAATCATCGTTCGTCAGATGTTAAAACGTATTACTGTACTTGAACCTGGCGATACTGATCTTCTTCCTGGTGAACTAGTAGAGCGCGGTCGCTTCGAAAACGAGAACCGTCGTGTTGTCACCACTGGTGGCAAGGCAGCATCTGGTCGTCCAGAGCTTATGGGTATCACGAAGGCATCACTTGCAACCGAGTCATGGTTGTCAGCGGCTTCTTTCCAAGAGACCACAAAGGTTCTGACAGATGCGGCGCTTGCAGAGAAGAGCGATCCGTTGCTTGGTCTCAAGGAGAACGTCATCATCGGAAAGCTGATCCCTGCTGGTACAGGACTAGCCCGTTATCGCAACGTGCGTGTTGAGCCAACAGAAGAAGCGAAGGCTGCGGTTTACGCTGCTTACGATGAGTACGATTTCACGCCATTTGAAGCGCAAGGCTCCGGTGAAGCAGTTCGTTTGGATGATCTAGAGGTCAGATAAGTCTAGGAAATAATTTAGAACCTCCGTCAGAAAACTGACGGAGGTTTTTTAATATTACTTTCGTTTAATTGTTATTTCATCAGCGCTAATGCGGTGTGCACCAAAAGAATTTACAGCTGCATCAGTTGGATACCCAAGAGCAAGACCTGTAAGCAAACGATAATCACCTGATACATCAAATTCTTTGCGAACTACGTCATCCCAGATACCTACGGCGCCTTGAGCACATGCCCCAAGTCCATGCGCGTGTGCAGATAACATCAAATTTTCGATCATTAAACCAGCGTCGGATGCAGACCAAATGCCTAGACTTTTATGTATATAGATAAATAATTCGACTGGAGCGCCAAAAAATTCGTAGTTCTTTGCCCACTGAGCATCGCGTTCTGCTTTGCTTCCGCGAGTAACTCCGAGTACATCGTAAAGCTCTTTGCCAACTCTCTGAGCACGAGGTTTCAATTCGTTTACGTAAGGTTTAGCCATCGCTCGATTGCTTGTGGGTAGTCCTTTACGGGTAATGAGAAGACGTATTTTGCCTTTAAGCCCGCTATTTCTAGCTTGCGCTAAAGCATCCCACCGTTCGAGGAATTCTGCACTAATGCGCTCCTTTACCTCACCCGTCGCAATTGCAACTGTAAATGGTCGAGTGTTGGACCAACTGGGAGCGGTCATCGCATCCGCAAGAAGTTGATCGAGAATATTTTGGGGGATAGGTTTATCTTTAATGAAGTCTCTAGTTGAACGACGTGATGCAAGAAATTTTGAGAACTCTTGGGCGTCGTTGATCGGATATTCAAACTTCATTGCGTGTTTCCTTTAATTAGTGGTGAGTGTAAACAACGATCCCAGCAGCAATAAATTGAAGCGTGAATGCTGCGGCGGTAAGGGCATGAAAAAGTTCGTGGAAGCCAAACCATTTGTTGGAGAAGTTTGGTTTCTTAAGACCATAAATAATTCCACCAAGTGAATAACAGATCCCACCCGATAAAATTAAAAGAAATACCGCGACTCCGCCTTGTTGCCAAAATTCTGGAAGATAAAAGACGGCGGCCCAACCCAGTGCAATGTAAAGAGGTACATATGACCAACGTGGAGCAGTGAGCCAGAGGATGCGAATCAGTGAGGTGACTATCGCGCCGACCCAAGCGATGATCAATAGAGTTAGTCGTGCATTTCCTTTTAATAAAAAAATGGCGAACGGCGTGTAGGTCCCTGCGATAAGTACCGTGATATTTGCATGGTCGATTCGGCGCCAGAGTGCCTTCGTTTTGGGCTTCCAGCCAACCCGGTGGTACAGGGCGCTCCCCGTAAAAAGGACCACTGCGGCTAGGGTAAAGATGCCTAGAGCGATCCGGCCCCGCATTTTGTCGGCAAGAGCCACCAAAACAAGCCCCGCAACGAGGGAAAGTGGGCTCATAATCAGGTGGATCAGCCCACGCAGGCGTGGTTGCGGGTCGGCAGGCCTCTCCACGAGCTGAGTCATGTCTCAACCATACGGCTAAAGCCGGAAAAACGCCTTCGGCGTGTCGAACTGGGGGAGCAGGGTGGCAGGTCTATAAGGGCCGTTTTGACCTTATTGCCACGCTCGGGGTACCTTTCTCCTCTGCTCCTTTGAATGATCGAGCTACTCCGCACTGCATTTTTTGTAGCGCAAACGTACGAAGTTGGGCAACACACCCGACCGCGTGGGTCGGGGAGTTGAGCGTGAATTCTTAAGAATAGAAATAAATAAGCAGTATCAAAAAAAACGAACTGGAGACTGTAGTGCCAACAATTCAACAGCTGGTCCGTAAGGGTCGCGCTGAGAAGACAACTAAGACAAGCACTCCTGCACTTAAAGGAAGTCCGCAACGTCGTGGTGTCTGTACTCGCGTTTACACAACAACTCCTAAGAAGCCTAACTCAGCGCTTCGTAAGGTTGCACGTGTACGTCTGACAAGTGGCATGGAAGTAACTGCATATATTCCTGGTGAAGGACATAACTTGCAGGAGCACTCAATTGTTCTCGTTCGTGGTGGTCGTGTAAAAGATCTTCCAGGTGTTCGTTACAAAATTGTTCGCGGATCACTTGATACCCAAGGTGTAAAGAATCGTAAGCAGGCACGTAGCCGTTACGGTGCTAAGAGAGAGAAGAAGGCCTAATGCCACGTAAAGGTCCCGTCACAAAGAATCCAGTAGTTGCAGATCCTGTTTATGACTCTCCAGTTGTCACACAGTTGATCAACCGCGTACTTCGTCATGGTAAGCGTTCTACTGCTGAAAGCATTGTTTATGCAGCGCTCGAAGGCACACGTACAAAGACAAATGGTGTTGATCCACTTATTACTTTGAAGCGCGCCCTCGACAATATCAAGCCTGCTGTGGAAGTTCGCTCGCGTCGTGTTGGTGGAGCTACGTATCAGGTTCCTGTCGAAGTTAAGGCAGCTCGTTCATCAACTCTTGGTCTACGTTGGTTGGTTGATTACTCACGCACTCGTCGAGAGAAGTCAATGGCAGAACGGCTAACAAATGAATTAATCGATGCAAGCAATGGTCTTGGTGCAGCTGTAAAGCGTCGCGAAGATACCCACAAGATGGCTGAAGCCAACAAGGCTTTTGCTCACTATCGCTGGTAAGCGCTAACAAAAGATCAGATTCAGAATTAAGCCAACCGTTTTAGAGATAACAGAAGAGGAAAAATAAGTGGCCGTAGAGACAGCAATCGACCTAGCCAAGGTTCGCAATATCGGGATCATGGCTCACATCGACGCGGGTAAAACCACGACTACTGAGCGCATCCTTTTCTACACCGGTATCAATTACAAGATCGGTGAAGTTCATGATGGTGGAGCCACCATGGACTGGATGGAACAAGAGCAAGAGCGCGGTATCACCATTACATCTGCTGCAACCACATGTATGTGGAAGGGCAACCTGATTAACATTATTGATACACCTGGACACGTTGACTTCACCGTCGAAGTAGAGCGCTCCTTGCGCGTACTTGATGGCGCAGTGTGCGTATTTGATGGTGTTGCTGGTGTAGAGCCACAATCAGAAACCGTATGGCGCCAAGCTGACCGTTACAACGTTCCTCGTATCTGTTTCGTTAACAAGCTAGACCGTACCGGTGCATCTTTCGAACGTTGTGTCGAGATGATCGGCTCACGTCTGAACGCAATCGCACTTGTTCTGCAGATCCCAATCGGTATCGAATCTGATTTCATCGGTGTTGTTGATCTGATTGCCATGAAGGCGCTGACCTGGCATGGCGAAACCCAAAAGGGTGAGGACTACACCGTCGAAGAGATTCCGGCTAACTTGCTCGAAAAAGCAAAGCAAGCGCGCCATGACATGATCGAAACTCTTGCCGATGCAGATGACGAAGTCATGGAGAAGTACCTCGAAGGCGTAGAGCTTTCTGAAGATGAAATTATTGCTGCTATCCGTCGCGCAACTCTTGCTGACAAGTTGACACCAGTTCTTACTGGTTCTGCTTTCAAGAACAAGGGTGTTCAGCCAATGCTTGATGCGGTTAACCGTTACCTTCCAAGCCCACTTGATATCAAGGCAATTGTTGGTCACAAGTACACCAACGTTGAAGAGGAAGATTCACGTCAACCATCTGAGGCAGAACCATTCTCTGCCCTTGCTTTCAAGATCATGACAGATCCACACCTAGGAAAATTGACCTTCGTACGAATTTACTCTGGCCGCCTAGAGACTGGTTCATCAGTTCTCAATGCGACAACTGGCCGTAAAGAACGTATCGGCAAGATCTACCAGATGCACGCTAACAAGCGTGAAGAGAAGGATCATGCTGGCGCAGGAATGATCATTGCTGTTATGGGTCTTAAGGACACCACAACCGGTAACACTCTCTGTGATCCAGATAAGCCAATCATCCTTGAATCAATGGACTTCCCAGATCCAGTTATCTCGGTGGCTATCGAGCCAAAGACTAAGGCCGACCAAGAGAAGCTCGGTATCGCTATTCAGCGTTTGGCTGAAGAAGATCCAACTTTCCACGTTGAGTCAGATGAAGAGACCGGCCAGACCATCATCTCTGGCATGGGCGAACTTCACCTCGAAATTCTTGTAGACCGCATGCGTCGCGAGTTCAAAGTTGAGGCTAACGTCGGTAAGCCACAAGTTGCTTATCGTGAAACTCTTAAGAAGCCGGTTGCCCGTCACGATTACACCCACAAGAAGCAATCTGGTGGTTCTGGTCAATTCGCAAAGATCCAGATCGCACTTGCTCCACTTGAATCGGGTACAGATAAGCATTACGAGTTCGTTAACAAGATCACCGGTGGACGTATCCCTCGCGAATACATTCCATCAGTTGATGCTGGTTGCCAAGAGGCGATGCAGGCAGGCCCACTTGCTGGGTACCCACTTGTTGATGTGCAAGTAACTCTTATGGATGGCGCTTACCACGATGTTGACTCATCAGAACTTGCATTCAAAATTGCAGGTATCGCTGGTTTCCGCGAAGCTGCAAAGCTTGCTGGTCCAGTTCTTCTTGAGCCAGTCATGAGCGTTGAAGTAGTAACTCCAGAAGATTTCATGGGCGATGTAATCGGCGATTTGAATTCACGTCGCGGACAGATCCAATCCATGGATGAGCGTTCAGGCGCTCGCGTTGTTAAAGCCGTTGTTCCACTGTCAGAGATGTTCGGCTATGTCGGAGATCTTCGCTCTAGAACACAAGGTCGCGCAAGCTACAGCATGCAATTTGATTCGTATGCCGAGGTTCCAGCTGCGGTCGCTAAAGAAATCATCGCGAAAGTTCGCGGCGAGTAAGTAATACCAAACCACAACAGACCAGTTGGTTCTAACAGGGGCCGACGAAGTAAAACAGGAGGATAAAAGTGGCAAAAGCCAAGTTCGAGCGGAACAAACCGCACGTCAACATCGGCACCATCGGGCACATCGATCACGGTAAGACCACTCTTACTGCTGCTATCTCTAAGGTGTTGCACGATAAGTTTCCAGATGTAAACCCTTTCACACCTTTCGATCAAATCGATAAGGCACCTGAAGAGCGTCAACGCGGTATCACAATCTCGATTGCACATATCGAGTACCAGACCGAGAAGCGTCACTACGCACACGTTGACTGCCCAGGCCACGCCGACTACATCAAGAACATGATCACCGGTGCTGCCCAAATGGATGGCGCGATTCTTGTAGTAGCTGCAACTGATGGACCAATGCCTCAGACCAAGGAACACGTTCTCCTTGCTCGTCAGGTTGGCGTTCCATCAATCGTTGTTGCCCTCAACAAGTCAGATATGGTCGACGATGAAGAAATTCTTGAACTCGTTGAAATGGAAGTTCGTGAACTTCTATCTAAGTATGAGTTCCCAGGCGATGACACACCTATCGTCCGCATCTCAGCTCTCAAGGCTCTCGAAGGAGATCCAAAATGGGTTGAGGCGCTACTCGGTCTCATGGATCAGATTGATGCGTACATCCCACAACCTGAGCGTGAAGTCGACAAGCCATTCTTGATGCCAGTAGAAGACGTCTTCACAATCACCGGTCGCGGAACAGTTGTTACCGGTCGTATTGAGCGCGGTATCGTCAAGGTCAACGAAGAAGTTGAAATTGTCGGAATTCGCCCACTCTCACAGAAGACAACTGTTACAGGTGTCGAAATGTTCCGTAAGTTGCTCGATGAAGGTCAAGCTGGCGAAAACGTCGGTCTTCTTCTTCGTGGAACAAAGCGTGAAGATGTTGAGCGTGGACAGGTTGTTTGCAAGCCAGGAACAATCACACCTCACACCGAATTCGCTGCATCTGCTTACATCCTTTCAAAGGATGAAGGCGGACGTCACACACCATTCTTTAATAACTACCGTCCGCAGTTCTATTTCCGTACAACTGACGTGACCGGTGTTGTAACACTCCCATCAGGTACCGAAATGGTTATGCCTGGCGATAACACTGAAATGAACGTTGTTCTGATTCAGCCAATCGCTATGGAAGAAGGCCTTCGCTTCGCTATCCGCGAAGGTGGCCGCACTGTTGGTGCTGGACGTGTAACAAAGATCCAGAAGTAAGCAATACCTCCTCCTGTTCGAGTTGAGCGGCGTAAAAACCGCTCAACTTAGGAAGAGTTAATAGAGAGATTTATTAAGCAGTAACTAGATCAAAGGAGAAAGACGATGGCGGGACAAAAGATCCGCATTCGGCTCAAGGCTTACGACCACGAAGTGATCGACACCTCGGCAAAAAAGATTGTTGAGACTGTAGAGCGCACTGGTGCAACTGTCGCAGGTCCCGTTCCGCTGCCTACAGAGAAGAACACTTTCTGTGTTATTCGCTCTCCTCATAAATACAAGGACTCTCGCGAGCATTTTGAGATGCGCACACACAAGCGCCTAATCGACATCATCGACCCAACACCTAAGACTGTTGATTCACTGATGCGTCTTGATCTCCCTGCTGGCGTCGACATCGAGATTAAGCTCTAAGGAGACCTGACAATGACAACAACGCAATCACAGAGCGCTGCCATCAAGGGTATCTTGGGCAAGAAGCTCGGTATGACACAAGTTTTCGATGCAAATAACAAGATCGTTCCAGTAACAGTTGTTGCTGCCGGTCCATGCGTCGTTACTCAAATTCGTACCATCGAAAAAGATGGTTACACCGCGGTTCAATTGGCATTCGGTGCCGTTAACCCTCGCAAAGTAAGCAAGCCTGAGGCTGGTCATTTCGCCAAGGCAGGCGTTACTCCACGTTTGGATGTTGCAGAACTTCGCACATCAAATGTTGATTCTTATTCAGTAGGCCAAGAGATTGGTGCAGATGTATTCGCTGCTGGCGAACTCATTGACGCAACAGGTACTTCCCGCGGTAAGGGATCTGCTGGTGTTATGAAGCGTCACGGTTTCCACGGTCTCGGAGCTTCGCACGGTGTAGACCGTAAGCACCGCATGCCTGGTTCGATCGGTAACCGTACAACCCCTGGTCGCGTATTCAAGGGCAAAAAGATGATGGGTCGCATGGGTGTTGAAACCGTTACAACTCAGAACCTTCTTATTCACTCAGTTGATGCAGAGCGCAATCTGATCTTGGTTCGTGGCGCAGTTCCTGGCGCAACAAACTCAACAGTATTTCTGCGCACAGCGGCTAAAAAAGTTGCTGCAGAGACATTTACCAACAAGGCAGGTGCATAAGCCATGGCATTAACAATCGATATCAAGAGCCCGGAAGGTAAGAAAGTTGGCGATATTAATTTGCCAGCAGATATCTTCGATGTTCAGGCAAACGTGCCGTTGATTCACCAGGTGGTAGTTGCACAACTTGCAGCTGCTCGCCAAGGTACCGCGAAGACAAAGAACCGCGGTGAAGTTTCTGGTACCGGTAAGAAGCCTTTCAAGCAGAAGGGAACCGGTCGCGCTCGTCAGGGCTCTGTCCGTGCTCCACTTCAGCGTCACGGTGGTGTTTCACATGGTCCAGTACCTCGTAAGTACGATCAACGCACTCCAAAGAAAATGATCGCAGCTGCCCTTAAGGGAGTGCTTTCAGATCGTCAACGCGAAGATCGCATTCACTGTGTTTCTAACATTACGGATGCTCCGACCACAAAGGGTGCTATCTCAGCAGTTCGCCAATTTTCAGATCGCAAGAATGTTCTTGTAGTTCTTTCACGTAGCGAAGATCTTGCTTGGCGTTCACTTCGTAACGCTGACAACCTTCACCTCATCGTGAACGATCAGCTCAATGCGTACGACATCTTGGTTTCCGATGATGTTGTCTTCTCAGAGAGCGCGATTCGTGAATTCATTGCCGGCCCAGCAAAGGCAGCAGTTGCCGTTGCTCGTGAATCAGAAGTTTCGTTAGAAACAGAGAAGCAAGAGGTGTCCGCATGAAGGACCATCGCGATGTACTCCTAGCACCAGTCGTTTCAGAGAAGGCCTATGGCTTGCTTGATGAGAACAAGTACACCTTCTTGGTGGCTACTGATGCCAATAAGACAGAGATCAAGATCGCTGTTGAAAAAGTTTTCAATGTAAAAGTCATAAGCGTTAACACCATGAACCGCCAAGGTAAGCGCAAGCGCACCCCAAAGGGTTTTGGTAAGCGCAATGACACCAAGCGTGCGATTGTGCATGTTGCTGCCGGTGACCGTATCGACATCTTCGGAGGACCTGTTTCCTAAGGGGATCAGGACTAGAAGAAGAAGAGGAATATAAAAAATGGCCCTACGTAAACTTAAGCCGACCACACCAGGTCAGCGCGGCGCGAGCGTTCCTGATTTCGAAGAAATCACACGCACCACGCCTGAGAAGTCATTGGTTCGTCCAATTCACTCAAAGGGTGGACGTAACGCATCAGGCAAGATCACAGTTCGTCACCAAGGTGGCGGACATAAGCGCGCATATCGCTTGATCGATTTCACTCGTAACGATAAAGATGGCATTCCAGCAAAGGTTGCGCATATCGAATACGATCCAAATCGCACAGCTCGTATTGCACTTCTTCACTATGCAGATGGCGAAAAGCGTTACATCATCGCGCCTGCAAAGTTGAATCAGGGTGACAAGGTCGAGAATGGTGCAGCAGCAGATATCAAGCCTGGCAATAACTTGCCACTGCGCAATATCCCAGTTGGAACAATGATTCATGCGATCGAACTTCGTCCAGGTGGCGGAGCAAAGATTGCTCGTTCTGCAGGAGCTGGAGTTCAGCTCGTTGCAAAGGATGGGCCATACGCACAACTTCGTATGCCATCCGGTGAAATTCGTAACGTAGATGTCCGTTGTCGTGCAACGGTTGGTGAAGTCGGCAACGCCGAACAATCAAACATCAACTACGGTAAAGCTGGACGTATGCGTTGGAAGGGCAAGCGCCCAACCGTTCGCGGAGTTGTTATGAACCCAGTCGATCACCCTCACGGTGGTGGAGAAGGTAAGACATCTGGTGGACGTCACCCAGTGTCACCTTGGGGACAGCCAGAAGGACGTACTCGTAAGAAAAAGGCGAGCGATGCACTCATTGTCCGTCGTCGTAAGTCGAATAAGAAGCGATAGGGGAGCGACTACACATGCCACGTAGTTTAAAAAAGGGTCCATTCGTGGACGGTCACCTTCTGAAGAAGGTAGATGATCAGAATGCGAAGAGCACCAAGGTTGTTATTAAGACCTGGTCACGTCGCTCGATGATCATTCCTTCAATGATCGGACACACCATCGCTGTCCATGACGGTCGCAAGCACGTTCCAGTATTCGTGACTGAAGCAATGATTGGCCACAAGCTCGGTGAGTTTGCGCCAACTCGTACCTTCAAAGGTCACGTTAAAGATGATCGGAGAGCAACTCGTGGCTAATACACCAAAGGCAACGAATCCGACTGACGCGTTGGTTGCACAAGCAGTCCTTCGCGGTACTCGCGTTACACCTCAGAAAGCTCGTCGCGTGGTCAACTTGATCCGCGGAGAGCGTGCTGACGTTGCGCTAACAACTTTGAAGTTCGCACCACAAGAAGTCGGTGAAGATCTTTATACGCTCCTTAACTCTGCAATCAATAATGCAAAGCAGAAGAGCCCAGCAATTCGCGATGCATCTGAACTCTGGATCGTTGAAGCACTCGTTGACGAGGCACCTACTCTCAAGCGCTTCCGTCCACGTGCTCAAGGTCGTGGATTTCAGATCTTGAAGCGTTCAAGCACTTTGACTCTCGTAGTTTCGACTGATCGTTCTTACCGTCCGCACGGACTTAAGAAGGTCGTCAACGCGAAGGCAAATCCAAATAAGACTCAGATTGCTAAGCCAGCAACACCAGTTGCTAAGCCAAAAGCAAAAGCTGCAGCTGCTTCAGAAGGGACGGCCGAATAAAATGGGTCAAAAAGTAAATCCATACGGTTTCCGTCTGGGCATCACCACTGAATTCAAGTCACGTTGGTATGCAGACAAGCTATACAAGGATTATGTGAAGGAAGATATCGAAATCCGTCGCATGATGAACAAGGGTATGGAGCGCGCAGGCGTTTCTCGTATCGAAATCGAGCGCACACGCGAGCGTGTACGTATCGACCTTTATACAGCACGCCCAGGTATCGTCATCGGTCGCCGCGGAACAGAAGCTGATCGCATCCGAATGGATCTCGAGAAGCTCACCGGAAAGCAAGTACAGCTCAATATTTTGGAAGTTAAGAATCCAGAGATTGATGCACAACTTGTTGCCCAAGGTATTGCTGAGCAGTTATCTGCTCGTGTTTCCTTCCGTCGTGCAATGCGTAAGTCAATGCAGTCAGCCCTTAAAGCTGGTGCACAAGGTATTCGTGTTCAGTGTGGTGGGCGTCTTGGTGGAGCTGAAATTGCTCGCTCAGAGTTCTACCGTGAAGGTCGTGTACCTCTACATACCCTTCGTGCAGATATCGATTATGGATTCTACGAAGCACACACAACTTTCGGCCGCCTTGGCGTCAAGGTTTGGATCTACAAGGGTGAAGTTATCGAATCTCGCGCAGAGCGTGCAGCATCGGCACTAGCCGCAGCACGTGCACCAAAGCCAAGCCGTCCAACAGGCCGTCCACAACGTGCACCTCGTGGTGAAGTTACTTCTTCAACACCGGAATCACGTGCGGCAGATGCAGCAGTAGTTGTTGCAACTCCGGCAGCGGAAGGAGCAGCTGAATAATGTTAATTCCACGCAAGGTTAAGCACCGTAAGCAGCATCACCCAAAGCGCGGTGGTATGTCTAAGGGCGGAACCGTCGTTGCATTCGGTGACTTTGGTATCCAGGCTCTTGAGTCTGCATATGTAACCAACCGTCAGATCGAAGCTGCACGTATTGCAATGACTCGTCACATCAAGCGCGGTGGAAAGGTTTGGATCAACATTTATCCAGATCGTCCATTGACTAAGAAGCCTGCAGAAACTCGCATGGGTTCCGGTAAAGGTTCTCCTGAGTGGTGGGTTGCAAACGTTAAGCCAGGTCGCGTTATGTTTGAAATTTCTGGAGTAACTCAAGAGATCGCTACCGAGGCAATGACTCGCGCGATTCACAAGTTGCCAATGAAGTGTCGTGTAGTACGTCGGGAGGAGTTCTAATGTCTAATATCGTGACAACAGAGCAGCTTCGTGCTCTCACTACTGACGAGCTAGCAATCAAGCTTCGCGAAGGTAAGGAAGAACTTTTCAACCTTCGTTTCCAAGCTGCTACTGGCCAATTAGAAAGCCACGGTCGTCTGACCGCGGTCCGTAAAGAGATTGCGCGTATTTACACAATCTTGCGTGAGCGTGAGCTCGGAATTGGAGGCGCAGCGTGAGTGAAGTAAATAACGATCGTGGTTTCCGTAAGACCCGTGAAGGCATCGTTACCAGCGACAAGATGGATAAGACCGTCGTCGTTGCTATTCAGAGCCAGACCAAGCATGGCGTCTACTCAAAAGTTATGACACGTTCACATAAGTTGAAGGCCCATGATGAGGCCAACACAGCTGGTGTAGGCGATCGCGTACTACTCATGGAGACTCGTCCACTATCGGCAACCAAGCGTTGGCGTGTAGTCGAGATCCTCGAGAAGGCTAAGTAAGGGGTATCGAAAAATGATTCAACAAGAATCCAGACTTCGTGTCGCGGATAACACTGGCGCAAAGGAACTTCTTTGCATTCGTGTTCTCGGTGGCTCCTCACGTCGCTACGCAGGAATCGGCGACATCATTGTTTGTACCGTCAAGGATGCAATCCCTGGTGGTCAAGTGAAGAAGGGTGAAGTCGTCAAGGCTGTCATCGTTCGTACAGTTAAAGAGAACCGTCGTCCTGATGGTTCATACATCAAGTTTGATGAGAACGCAGCAGTTATTTTGAAGGCAGACGGCGAGCCACGTGGCACCCGTATCTTCGGACCAGTTGCTCGCGAACTTCGTGACAAGCGTTTCATGAAGATCATCTCGCTCGCGCCGGAGGTGCTATAAAAATGGCAAGCATTAAGCGTGGCGACACTGTTCAAGTGATCGCTGGAAAAGATAAGGGCGTAACCGGGAAGGTTCTTGATGTCGATAAGCGTGATTCACGCGTTATCGTCGAAGGTGCTAACCGCGTAAAGCGTCACACTCAAGAGACCACGAGTGATCGTGGCGTAAAGGTCGGCGGAATTTTGACCGTTGAAGCTGGAATTCACATTTCGAATGTGCAGTTAGTCGGCGACGATGGCAAGGCAACCCGAATTGGTTCACGCGTTGATGAGAATGGCAAGAACGTACGTGTCTCTCGTCGCACAGGAAAGGACGTCTAATGACAACCGCAACTGCACCTCGTCTTAAGAGCCGTTATCAGGCTGAGATCGCTCCGGCGCTCAAGACCCAGTTTGCATACAAGAATGTCATGCAGATTCCTGGCCTAACCAAGATCATCGTGAACATGGGTGTTGGTGAAGCTGCACGTGACTCAAAGCTTATTGAAGGCGCAATCCGTGATCTCACGATCATCACCGGACAGAAGCCACAAGTAACTAAGTCTCGTAAGTCGATCGCTCAATTTAAGCTACGTGAGAACATGCCAATCGGTGCCCACGTAACTCTTCGTAACGACCGTATGTGGGAATTTGCAGATCGTCTTCTTTCGATTGCATTGCCTCGTATCCGCGACTTCCGTGGACTATCTCCTAAGCAATTCGATGGCAATGGTAATTACACCTTCGGTCTTACCGAGCAGGTTGTTTTCCCAGAGATCGAACAGGACAAGATCGACCGTACCCGCGGTATGGATATTACTTTCGTAACAACAGCCAAAACAGATGACGAAGGCCGTGCGCTCTTGAAGGCACTCGGTTTTCCGTTCCGTGAGATCTAAGGGGTAGCAACTAATGGCAAAGACATCGCTCAAGGTTAAAGCTGCTCGTAAGCCTAAGTTCAAAGTTCGTGGTTACACACGCTGCCAGCGCTGCGGTCGCCCGCATGCTGTCTACCAAAAGTTCGGCATCTGCCGTATCTGCTTCCGCGAGATGGCACACCGCGGCGAACTTCCTGGCATCACGAAAGCATCTTGGTAATTACCCACACACTATCAACTACGAGATAGGTCCGCTCCTCAATGAAAAAAGAGAGACGGAAACCGGCTCGAGAAAGGCCAGAGGCCACAGTATGACAATGACAGACCCGATCGCAGACATGCTTGCACGTCTGCGCAACGCGAACTCTGCCTACCACAACACGGTTTCAATGCCGTCGTCGTCGGTAAAAGTTCGCATTGCAGAAATTCTTAAGCAGGAGGGCTTCATCGCCGCCTTCAAGGTAGAAAATACCGTCGTCGGCTTTGGTAAGACTCTCACCATCGATTTGAAGTTTGGAGCAAACCGCGAGCGTTCGATTGCTGGACTTCGTCGTGTTTCAAAGCCAGGACTGCGCGTTTATGCGAAGTCCACTGCTCTACCTAAAGTTTTGGGTGGACTTGGCGTAGCAATCATCTCAACATCATCTGGTTTGCTGACTGATAAGCAAGCCAACAAGCAAGGGGTAGGCGGAGAAGTTCTCGCCTACGTATGGTGATCTGATGTCACGTATCGGTCGTTCTCCCATTGCGATTCCAGCTGGAGTCGAAATCAATATTGCTGGTCAAGCAATTTCTGTGAAGGGCCCTAAGGGAACTCTTTCACATGTACTTGCTGGCCCAATCTCAGTCGCCAAGGAAGAGTCAACTCTTGTTGTGTCTCGCCCTGACGACGGTCGTGAAGCGCGTTCGCTTCACGGTCTTTCACGTACCTTGGTTGCAAACATGATCGAGGGCGTCACAAACGGATATTCCAAGACCATCAACATTGTTGGTGTTGGTTACAAAGTTGCTGAAAAGGGCAGAGACCTTGAGTTTGCACTTGGCTACAGCCATGCAGTTCCATTCAAGGCTCCTGAAGGAATAACTTTCAAAGTTGAATCTGCAACCCGCTTCTCGATCACTGGTGTCGATAAGCAGCTTGTTGGTGAAGTTGCGGCGAAGATTCAAAAGCTTCGCAAGGCTGATCCATATAAGGGCAAGGGTCTCCATCTCGACGGCGCAAAGATTCGCCGCAAGCAAGGAAAGACAGGTAAGAAGTAATGGCTATCGGTGTAAAAGTTGTTAAAGGCTCGGCACAGAATGCCCGCCGTCGTCGCCACTTCCGTGTCCGCAAGCGTGTAGTCGGTTCTGCCGAGCGTCCACGTCTTGTTGTCTCACGTTCTTCTCGTCACCTTGTTGCGCAGATCGTTGACGATTCCATCGGTCAGACCTTGGTCTCTGTATCAACAATGGAGAGCGCATTGCGCGAATCCAAAGATGATAAGAGCGCAAAGGCTCGTGTACTTGGTGCCGAAATTGCAAAGCGCGCGAAAGAAAAAGGTATTTCTACAGTGGTCTTCGACCGCGGTGGAAACAAGTACACCGGACGCATTGCAGCACTTGCTGATAGTGCCCGCGAGAATGGATTGGACTTCTAATGGCTACTCCTCCAGCAGGCGCTAACTCAGCAGCCGGAAATGCAACATCACGCGGTCCTCGTGCCGATGGTGCTAGTAATTCCAAGGGCGGCAATGATCGTCGTGAACGTCGTGGCCGTGATGGTGGACCAGAAAAAGAGAAGTCTCCATACACAGAGCGCGTTGTCTTCATTAACCGGGTAGCAAAGGTTGTAAAGGGTGGACGTCGTTTCTCCTTCACAGCACTTGTTGTCGTCGGTGACCAAAAGGGAACTGTCGGTATCGGATATGGAAAGGCGAAGGAAGTCCCACAAGCCATCGCTAAGGCCGTAGAAGATGCAAAGAAGCAATTCTTCAAAGTCCCACTACTTGGCGGAACAATTCCTCATCCAGTACAAGGCGAAGCAGCAGCAGGCATAGTTCTATTGCGTCCAGCTTCACCAGGTACCGGAGTTATTGCTGGTGGACCAGTGCGTGCAGTTCTTGAGTGCGTTGGAATAAGCGATGTTCTTACCAAGTCTCTCGGTTCTAGTAATCCAATCAACACGGTTCATGCGACCGCGGCTGCGCTTAAGAAGTTGGAAAACCCAACTGCTATCGCTGCCCGTCGTGGATTGAGTCTTGAAGATGTCGCACCTGCAGCAATTGCTCGTGCCGTAGCAGCATCGGTTGGTGCATAACATGCCACGTTTGAAAGTCACACAACTTCGTTCCAAGGTTGGCGCTCGTCCTGAGCACCGCGAAACCTTGCGTTCATTAGGTTTAAAGCGAATCGGTGATGTCGTCGTAAAAGAAGATCGTCCAGAAATTCGTGGAATGGTCGTCGCTGTACGTCACATGGTCAAGGTTGAGGAGGTCGAATAAAAATGGTTCTCAAGGTTCATCACCTACGTCCGGCTCCGGGCGCAAAAAAGTCACGTACTCGTAAGGGTCGTGGTGAAGCTTCAAAGGGAAAGACTGCTGGTCGTGGTGGCAAGGGAACTCGTGCTCGTAACGTAGTTCGTGCCGGCTTCGAAGGCGGACAACTTCCACTTGTTATGCGTCTTCCAAAGCTCCGTGGTTTCAAAAACCCAGAGCGTGTTGAGTATCAGCCAGTTAACGTTTCAACGATCAATGCTCTCTATCCAAAGGGTGGAAGCGTTACCGTTGATGACTTGGTCTCGAAAGGTGCAGCTCGTGAGGGCCACCCAGTAAAGGTTCTTGGTAATGGTGACATTTCGGTCAAGGTAACCGTCGTGGCGCACGCCTTTTCAGCATCAGCATCTGAGAAGATCGCGGCTGCAGGTGGATCTACTAAGAAGCTGTAAAACTTAAAAAATTAGGTCATCAAGTCCAAAAAGATATTGAGGAGAAGTTAAATGCTTGCAGCGTTTGGTAAGGCTTTTAGAACGCCGGATCTTCGCGTAAAGATTTTCTTCACCCTGGGAATTATGGGGCTCTTCCGTTTCGGATCGATCGTCCCAACCCCAGGCGTCTCATACAAGAACGTTCAAGCCTGTCTGAACCAGACAAGTTCGGGCGGACTTTTTGGACTTATCAATCTATTTTCTGGTGGAGCGCTATTGCACCTTTCTGTCTTTGCGCTGGGAATCATGCCTTACATCACCAGCTCTATCATTGTTCAACTTTTGACGGTTGTTATTCCGCGCTTTGAAACCCTCAAAGCTGAAGGACAATCAGGAACCGCAACTCTTACTCAGTACACCCGTTATTTGACCGTGGGTCTTGCAATCCTGCAATCAACTGGATTGATCGCCGTTGCTCGTTCAACTGGTCGACTATTTAGTGGATGTACTCTTCCAATCGTTCCTGATTCCTCATGGACTCGTATTGTGACGATGGTGTTGGTAATGACTGCTGGTACCGCAGTAATTATGTGGCTTGGTGAATTGATCACAGATCGTGGTGTTGGTAACGGTATGTCGATCTTGATTTTCACATCGATCGCATCTGGCTTCCCAACTCAGCTCTGGTCAATTAAGCAGCAGAAGGGCCTATTCGCCTTCTTGTTCGTGATGGCCGTTGGCATCTTGGTCGTTGCTGCAGTTGTGTTCGTTGAGCAAGCTCAACGTCGCATCCCGGTTCAATATGCAAAGCGCCAAGTTGGCCGCCAGTCATACGGTGGAACGTCTACCTATATTCCCATTAAGGTGAACCAGGCTGGAGTTATCCCAGTCATCTTCGCTTCATCACTCCTTTATATTCCATCGTTGATTGTTAATTTCTCTGGCTCAAAATCAAAGTGGGCAGTATGGGTTCAACAGAATCTTGTTAAGGGTGATCACCCTATTTATATAGTTTCATACGCTGCGCTGATCATTTTCTTCACCTATTTTTATGTAGCAATTACATTCAATCCGGATGAAGTTGCAGAGAACATGAAGAAATACGGCGGATTTATCCCAGGTATTCGTGCGGGTAAGCCCACATCTGAATACTTGCAATATGTTCTCTCCCGCATTACCGCACCTGGTTCGCTCTACTTGGCCTTTGTGGCAATTATTCCGATCATTGCCTTGATTCTCTTCCAGGCTTCGCAGAACTTCCCATTTGGCGGAACAGCAATCTTGATCGTCGTTGGCGTGGGTCTTGACACTGCAAAGCAGATCGAGTCTCAATTGCAACAGCGTTCATATGAGGGATTCCTGCGCTAATTTATTTTTTGCAGAGAACTTTAAAATGAGATTAATCCTTGTAGGACCACCAGGCGCTGGTAAAGGCACCCAGGCGGTATTCCTAGCAGCGCATTACTCAATTCCACATATTTCTACGGGTGATATTTTTCGTGCCAATATCAAAGGTGAAACAGAACTCGGCAAATTAGCGAAATCATATATGGATGCCGGAAATCTGGTGCCAGACTCTGTTACCAATGAGATGCTTAAAGACCGGATTGGTCATGCTGATGCTGCAGATGGCTTCTTGCTAGATGGATATCCACGTAACGTTGGGCAGGCAGAATTTCTGGACGAAGTTTTGGAAGAAAAAGCGATCTCACTTGATGCTGTTTTGGAACTTCAGATATCTAATGAAGAGATTATTAAACGCCTATCTGGTCGACGCACCTGTCGTGATTGTGGGGCGCCATCACATGTAATCTTTGAAAAACCTGCGGTAGATGGCGTCTGTGACAAGTGCGGTGGCGAGTTGTATCAGCGCGAAGATGATAAAGAAGAGGTAGTTGCTAATCGACTAAATGTTTATGCAGAACAGACAGAACCAATTATTTCTTACTATCAAAAAGAAGGATTACTCAAAGTAATAAGCGCGTATGGAGATGTTTCAGAGATATCTGCTTCGGCAATTGCAGCGCTGAAGTAACCGCCATGGCGATTCAGATAAAGACGGTTGATCAACTTAAAGTAATGCGGCGCGCCGGCCTTGTTGTCGCAGGTGGCTTAGAACTCATGAAGGCAGCTATCAAGCCAGGAGTTACGACATTAGAACTTGATGCCATGGCTGCCGATTTTCTAAAGGCACATAATGCAATTCCTTCTTTTTTAAACTACAACGGCTTCCCAAATGTTATCTGCGCATCAGTTAATCATGAGGTTGTTCATGGAATTCCGAACGAACGCCCGATGATTGAAGGCGATGTTATGTCGATTGATTTTGGAGCGATTGTCGAAGGTTGGCATGGCGATTCTGCTTTTACTGTTGGCGTAGGAGCGGTTGCGGCCGAAGATCAAAAATTAATGGATGTCTGCGAAGAATCTATGTGGCGGGGGATTGCTGCCGGAAAAGTTGGCGGACATCTTTCTGATATTTCTCATGCGATTGAGTCATATATTGTCAGCCAAGGTAAGTACGGAATTTTGCGCGAATATGGTGGTCACGGAATTGGCACAGAAATGCACCAAGATCCACATGTTATTAATTATGGACCGGCAGGGCTTGGCCTCGAATTAAAGCCGGGGTTAGCCCTTGCTATCGAACCAATGATTACCCGCGGTACGGAGAAGATGAAGACCCTCTCTGACGATTGGACGGTTATTGCAAGCGATAAGTCCAATGGTGCGCACTTCGAACACTCATTTGCCCTGTTGCCAGATGGGAAGCCATTCGTGCTGACCGCTCTGGATGGGGGCAGAGAGAGGCTGGGGGTCCTAGGGGTCGAAGTCTCGGAGCTTTTAGCATAAAAGCATCCCGATTTCGTGTTTTAGCCGCTGCGCCTTAGGATTACCCTCTGCCCAGAAATGAGCGGAAGCCCGTTGGGGAGCTCCCCGTAGGGGAAAACGATGAATAGATAAGTAGGTACTGCTTGGCCAAGAAAGACGGAGCAATCGAAATTGAGGGCACCGTAGCTGAAGCACTGCCGAACGCCATGTTCCGAGTTGAACTTACAAATGGGCACAAAGTTCTTGCACACATCAGTGGCAAGATGCGACAGAACTATATTCGCATCCTTCCTGAAGATCGTGTGATTGTTGAACTTAGTCCGTACGACCTCACAAGAGGTCGCATTATCTATCGTTACAAGTAATAGGAGTTAGTCGTGAAAGTTAAGCCAAGCGTGAAAAAGATTTGCGACAAGTGCAAGGTCATTCGTCGTAATGGTCGCGTCATGGTGATTTGCGACAATCTTCGTCACAAGCAACGTCAAGGTTAATCTAGATTCATCTAGTTTAATTAATAATTTAATTAAGGATAAAAAGTTCCAAAATAACGCGTAATGCAACTGAAGTGAAAACTTCAGACCCTCGGACTGGTAGGCCGAGGCCCGGTTACCCAACCGGGGGGCATTGCGAAGGACCTTCCAGATAGAAGAAAAAGGGTAAGCGATATGGCACGTCTTGTCGGTGTTGATCTTCCTCGCGAAAAACGCGTTGAGATCGCACTCACCTATATTTTCGGAATCGGTTTAACCCGCGCGCATGCAACTCTTGCTGCTACCGGTGTTAATCCTGATACCCGAGTCAAAGATCTCCAAGAGCCAGAATTGGCAAAGCTTCGTGAATTCATCGAAGCAAATTATAAAATCGAAGGTGACCTTCGCCGTGAAGTAGCGGGCGACATTCGTCGCAAGGTCGAAATTCAAAGCTACCAAGGTATTCGCCACCGTAAGGGTTTGCCTGTTCGTGGCCAACGCACACATACAAATGCGCGCACACGTAAGGGCCCTCGTAAGGCAATCGCTGGTAAGAAGAAGGAGACCAAGTAATGGCCGCGGCTAAGACAAAGACGCCTGCAAAGGGCGCTGCTGCTAAAGGCAAGATCAAGATGCGCAAGAAAGAAAAGAAGAATATTGCGGTTGGTCAGGCTCACATTAAAAGCACCTTCAACAACACCATTATTTCTATTACAGATCCTTCGGGCGCTGTTATCTCTTGGTCTTCAGCTGGCCAAGTAGGTTTCAAGGGTTCACGTAAATCAACACCATTCGCAGCACAGATGGCCGCTGAAGCAGCAGCTCGTCGCGCGCAAGAGCATGGTTTGAAGAAGGTTGATGTATTCGTTAAGGGACCAGGTTCTGGTCGCGAAACAGCTATCCGTTCATTGCAGGCCGCCGGTTTGGAAGTTGGTGCCATCTCAGATGTCACTCCAGCTCCACACAATGGTTGCCGCCCACCAAAGCCTCGTCGAGTTTAAGGAAGGAAGAGAATAAATGGCTCGTTATACCGGAGCAGATTGCAAGCGCTGCCGTCGCGAAAAAGTAAAGCTCTTTCTTAAGGGCTCTAAGTGCGATGGTCCAAAGTGTCCGATTGAGTCACGTCCATACCCACCAGGGCAACATGGTCGCGGCCGTACCAAGGAATCTGAATACCTAGGCCAGCTACGCGAAAAGCAAAAGTGCGCGCGTATGTATGGAGTTCTAGAGAAGCAGTTCCGTGGTTATTACGAAGAGGCGAACCGTCTTCAAGGCAAGACTGGTGAAAACCTTCTCATAATCCTCGAGACCCGTCTCGATAACGTTGTATTCCGTGCAGGCTTTGCAAAGAGCCGCGATATGGCCCGCCAACTTGTTCGTCATGGACATTTCTTGGTGAATGGCAAGAAGGTAAATATTCCTTCTTTCCGTGTTACAGCAATGGACATCATTGATGTAGTTCCCGGTTCATTGGATACAACACCATTTATTGTCGCAAGCGCTGAATTGGGCGAGAAGAGCGTCCCTGCGTGGATGGAAGTTGTTGGAGCGAAGATGCGAATCTTGGTTCATGCAATCCCAACCCGGACGATTATCGACACTCAGATCCAAGAGCAACTTATCGTTGAGCTTTACAGCAAGTAATTAGTAATCCCATTAAAGGAGATCAAATAGTGGATCTCCCCGACGTACGGAGGAAATAAGTGCTCATTGCACAACGCCCTATCCTCACTGAGGAAGTAGTTTCGGAATTTCGCTCGCGTTTCATTATTGAACCGCTAGAGCCTGGTTTTGGATACACCCTTGGTAATTCTTTACGCCGTACCTTGTTGTCATCGATCCCTGGTGCAGCAATTACCAGCATCCGTGTCAACGGTGCACTTCACGAATTCACCACCATGGAAGGTGTGAAGGAAGATCTCACAGAGATCGTCTTGAACATCAAAAACTTGGTTCTCTCATCAGATAACGATGAGCCAGCACTTCTCTACATTCGTAAGAATGGCGAGGGAGTTGTTACCGGTGCTGATATCGCAGCTCCAGCAGGAGTTGCAGTACATAACCCAGATCTACATATCGCTACCCTTAATTCAAAGGCAAAGTTCGAAGTCGAACTCACCGTTGAACGCGGTCGCGGTTATGTCACCGCAGTTGCCAATAAGGTAGCCGGCGGAGAGATCGGACGCATTCCGGTTGACTCAATCTATTCACCAGTCTTGCGCGTGACCTACAAGGTCGAAGCAACTCGCGTAGAACAACGGACCGACTTTGACCGTTTGATCGTTGATGTAGAGACAAAGCAATCCATGAAGCCTTCAGATGCAATGGCATCAGCTGGTAAGACATTGGTTGAACTCTTTGGCCTCGCTCGCGAATTGAACGTAAACGCTGAAGGTATCGAAATGGGACCCTCTGTCCAAGATGCTGCGCTTGCTGCTGATCTTGCTCTTCCAATCGAAGATCTTGACCTGACAGTTCGCTCATACAACTGCCTGAAGCGCGAAGGTATCCATACCGTCGGTGAGCTTGTAGGCCGTTCAGAGGCAGACCTTCTAGATATCCGTAATTTCGGTTCTAAGTCGATCGATGAAGTGAAGGCAAAACTTCACAGCATGGGTCTTCAACTGAAGGACAGCCCAATCGGATTTGATCCAACAAAACACCACAACTACGGAACTGATGTCGACGAAGATCTCGTTGACTCAGAGCAGCTCTAGGAGAACGCCATGCCAACACCAAGTAGAGGACCACGGCTCGGAAGCGGTCCAGCACACGAAAGATTGTTGCTAGGCACTCTGGCTGAACAACTTTTCGAACACGGCAAGATCAAGACCACTGAGGCAAAGGCTAAGCGCCTTCGTCCGTTGGCTGAAAAGTTGATCACTGCTGCCAAAGAGGGCGATCTTCCAGCTCGTCGTCGCGTCATGGAGACAATTCAAAACAAGAGCGTTGTACATACACTCTTTACTGAAATTGCACCTCGCTTCGCGTCACGTCCTGGTGGATACACCCGCATCACAAAGGTTGGTCCACGTAACGGTGATAACGCGCCTATGGCTGTTATCGAACTCGTGACTGATTAATTTTTGTTGTAACAAAAGCTTATGATCGAGCCCGCCCTCAATCCTGAGGGCGGGTTTCGTCGTTTACGTATAGATCTTGCTTATGACGGAACCCGCTATTCAGGTTGGGCGAAACAGCCAGATCAAAGGACATTGCAAGGTGAAATTGAAGAAGTTATTTCTCGATTTATTCGCACTGAAGTAAACACGGTTGTTGCAGGCCGAACTGATGCCGGGGTTCATGCGACAGGTCAAGTACTTCATGTAGATATTCCTGAGTCGATACAAGCAACGCGGTACCAACCAGAGAAAGATCCATTAGATCCAGAACATTTTGGATACCGACTTAATCAAATGCTTGATGAAGATATTCGGATTCTCAATGTTTCTAAGGCGCCAACTAATTTCGACGCCCGATTTTCGGCTACGGCTCGTCATTATCGCTACAAGTTGCTCGATGGAAACCAAGAGTTGATGCCCTTGCAGCGTATCGACGCAGCTACCTGGTTCCGGCCACTGGATGTTGATTTAATGAATCTGGCATCTTCAGCGATGCTCGGTAAGCACGACTTTATTACTTTCTGCAGATACCGGGAGGGCGGTTCGACGCTACGAACACT
Source organism: uncultured Actinomycetes bacterium (assembly GCA_903838295.1). Taxonomy (GTDB): domain Bacteria; phylum Actinomycetota; class Actinomycetes; order Nanopelagicales; family Nanopelagicaceae; genus PALSA-747. The sequence continues at coordinate 57,928 of CAILXX010000016.1, read as the reverse complement.
TTTGGAATTTGAGTGGAAGCGAGATAAAGATGGTTTTGTGATCTGCGATATCGCGGCAGATGGCTTTGGTTGGAACATGGTCCGCAATCTTGTGGGTGCGGCAGTATGTGTTGGGGAAGGAAGGTTTGCCCCAGAGTGGATGGCAGAAATTCTTGCGGCGCAGTCACGAGTTTCAGATTCGTATGTATTTCCGGCCCGTGGCCTAACTTTGGTTGGAGTTGATTACCCAAGTGCGGAACAGCTACTTAATTACGAAATATTCAACAGTTCAGCGCTCACAGATGATGGCGAAGGTTTGGAGTAAAAAAGGGGGAGTTTTTCTCGCCATTTTGAGGTGAAATGTGGGCTCTGGAAGCTCATTTTGACCCCAAGGGTGGCGAGCAGGTAACCTGCTCCTCTTAGCAGTTCATAAATACGAATCAAGACTAGAAAGAGAGAGACCTCGTGCGCACATTTACACCGAAAGCTGGTGACGTCACCCGCAAGTGGCATGTCATCGATGCTGAAGGAGTTGTCCTTGGTCGCCTTGCTAGCCATGCAGCCGTCCTTCTTCGCGGCAAGCATAAAACTACTTTTGCACCACACATCGACATGGGTGACTTCGTTATTGTCATTAATGCAGAGAAGATCGTTCTTACCGGCCAAAAGGCTGGCAAGAAGTTTGCTCACCATCACTCCGGTTATCCAGGTGGCATGACTTCTATCGTGTATGCAGACTTGATCAATCAAGATCCAACTCGTGTAATCGAGAAGGCAATTCTTGGAATGATTCCTAAGAACAAGCTCGGTCGTTCGGTTGGATCAAAGCTCAAGGTGTATGCGGGTTCAGAACATCCACACGCTGCGCAGAACCCAACAAAATATGAATTTACTCAAGTTTCCCAAATTGTGAAGAAGTAAGGAACCGGATATGTCAGATTTCGAAACAACAGTTGACGGCGAAGAAGAAGTTCTTACTTCCTACTCTTCATCCACACCAGCAGCATCAACTAATCGCCCAGCAATCAAGGCGCCTGGTGGTGGTACTGGTCGTCGTAAAGAGGCTGTTGCACGTGTTCGTCTTACACCTGGTAGCGGTAAGTGGATTGTTAATGGAAAGGCACTTGATGTGTACTTCCCAAACAAGGTTCACCAACAATTAGTTTCAGAACCTTTCCGTACAGTTGGTGCAGAGAACCAATATGATGTAATTGCTCGTATCAACGGTGGCGGAACATCTGGTCAAGCCGGTGCCCTACGTCTTGGCGTTGCTCGTGCACTTAATGAAATTGATCGTGATGCAAACCGTCCTTCTCTTAAGAAGGCTGGCTTCCTTACTCGTGACCCTCGCGTTATCGAGCGTAAGAAGTACGGTCTAAAGAAGGCACGTAAGCGTTCTCAATACAGCAAGCGTTAATTTCTTTTATCACGCGATTGCTCTCCTAAATGGCGCTCTTTGGCACCGATGGTGTTCGAGGTCTTGCCAACGGATTTCTCACAGCAGAACTTGCTGTTGATCTCTCTATTGCAGCTGCGCATATTCTGGGTGAACTCGGCGAATTTAAAGGCCACCGCCCTAAAGCGATTGTGGGTCAGGATTCCAGAGCTTCGGGTGAATTTTTAGAGGCTGCAGTCGTTGCTGGATTAAGTAGCGCGGGTGTTGATGTCTATCGCGTCGGAGTCCTACCAACGCCAGCCATTGCTTATTTAGTCGCAGAACGTGGCGCCGATCTTGGTGTAATGATCAGCGCCTCCCACAACCCAATGCCTGATAACGGTATTAAATTCTTCGCAAAGGGTGGTGGAAAATTAGATGATGCCCTGGAATCTGCAATTGAAAATCGACTTGGCGAACCTTGGACCCGACCAACTGGCAAAGATGTTGGCCGCGTAATCACGGATGATTCGGCAGCAGAACAGTATTTATTCCACTTATTAAATTCATTGACTACCAATTTGGCTGGCCTAAAAGTTGTCATCGATTGTGCCAATGGTGCTTCTTCGCGAGTCGGCCCTAAGGCATATAGCCGTGCCGGGGCAGAAGTCATAGCTATATCTAACGAACCAAATGGCTGGAATATAAATGAGAATTGCGGCTCTACTCATCTCGAAAATTTGAAAGCAAAAGTGAAAGAAGTGGGAGCCGATTTAGGTATTGCCCATGATGGTGACGCAGATCGTTGTCTGGCGGTTGATCACGAGGGTAACGAGGTCGATGGTGATTTTATTATGGCTATCTTGGCAACAGATTGGCAATCACGCGGGTTGCTAAAGAATGAAACCGTTGTCGGAACAGTCATGAGCAATCTTGGATTTATCCGAGCAATGGAGAGTCTAGATATAAATGTAGAGACCACGGCTGTCGGCGATAGGTATGTTTTAGAGAAGATGCTGGCAGATGATCACGTATTGGGCGGGGAACAATCAGGGCATGTAATTATGCGTCACTATGCCAACACGGGTGATGGAATATTGACAGCGCTGCATCTGCTTCAGGCGGTCAAGGCGAGTGGAAAGTCGCTTAAGGAATTATCTGCAGTCATGCAGCGATTCCCACAAGTATTGATAAATGTGAAAGATGTCGCCAAGGAAAAATTGTCAGAGTCTGAGCCAATTAATCAATTAATTTTGGCTAAAGCCAATCACTTAGGTGCAAGTGGTCGTATCTTGGTTCGTGCTTCTGGCACTGAAAGTCTGGTTCGCGTGATGGTCGAAGCCCAGAACGCGACAGATGCAGAGCAAATAGCCCAAGAAATAGCCGCTCTAGTAAGATCGGAACTCTCGTAACATCCCTTTAAAGGAGTACCAGCTATGTGTGGCATTGTCGGATATACCGGTAAGGCCCTGGCACTTTCTCCAGTTCTTGAAGGTCTTCGCCGGTTGGAATACCGCGGTTATGACTCGGCTGGGATTGCACTAGTAGTAACCAAGGGTGCACCACTGTGGATTGAAAAACGTGCCGGAAAACTCTCTAACCTTGAAGATTCACTGGGTGATGTCATTCCAGATGCGCACTCTGGGATTGGGCACACTCGGTGGGCAACCCACGGTGGACCAACTGATACAAATGCGCATCCTCATTTAGATAATGAAGGAAAGCTAGCTCTTATTCATAATGGAATTATTGAAAACTATGTAGAGCTTCGTGAATTACTAGAAAAGCGCGGCCATATTTTTACATCAGAAACAGATACTGAATCCGTGGTACATCTGCTGAGTGATGCAAGGAAAGCGCACAACGGAGATCTTGCGGCCGCAATGCGAGAAGTCTGTGCAGAGCTTCGGGGATCCTTCACCTTGCTTGCAATTCACGCTGATGAACCAGGACGAATTGTTGGCGCACGCCGAAATTCGCCATTAGTAGTGGGTGTTGGGGACGGCGAAAATTTCCTCGCATCTGATGTTTCGGCTTTTATCGCGCATACCAAACGTGCCTTAGAACTTGGGCAAGACGAAGTCGTGGACATTACATCTACATCAATCGTGGTTACCGATTTGATGGGCAATATTCTGACCCCACGAGAGTACGAAATTTCTTGGGATGCATCGGCTGCCGAACGAGGCGGGTTCCCACATTTCATGCTGAAGGAGATCTACGAGCAGCCAAAATCAATTGCTGATACTTTGATTGGTCGGACCCAAGGTTTAAATTCTGAGATTACTGCAGGGATTAATCTGGAGGGAATATCAAAGGTCGTCATTATTGCTTGCGGCACCGCTTATCACGCTGGTCTTGTTGGAAAGTATGCAATAGAGAAATGGGCAAATGTTCCTGTAGATGTCGAACTTGCTTCTGAATATAGATACCGAGAACCAGCCGTCGATTCGAGTACTTTAGTTATCCCGATCTCGCAATCTGGTGAAACTATGGATACCTTAATGGCGCTGCGATATGCAAAATCCCATGGTGCACGGATTTTTGCCGTTTGTAATACAAATGGATCTACGATTCCTCGTGAATCAGATGCAGTTCTCTATACGCATGCTGGCCCTGAAATCGCTGTTGCATCCACCAAAGCCTTTGCTACCCAGTTGATTGCTATGTATTTGCTCGGCCTTCACCTGGGACGAGTCCGAGGCGCCATTGATGAAAAAACAAGTATTGAGATCGGAAATGAACTAGCGCTGCTGCCTGCGAAGGTTGAACAGATCCTTGAAACCGTGGAACCGCTCAGATCATTGACTAGAGAATTTAAGGATTCAACATCCATGTTGTTCTTAGGACGTCATGTTGGTTATCCAACAGCGCTTGAAGGAGCCCTGAAGTTGAAGGAGTTGGCGTATATGCACGCCGAAGGATTTGCAGGTGGCGAACTTAAACACGGTCCCATCGCTTTAATTGAAAACGGCACTCCCGTGATTGCAATTATGCCACCATCGAACTCCTTGCTTTACGAAAAGATGGTCAGCAATGTCCAAGAAGTGAAGGCGCGCGGTGCGGTCGTGATTGCAATTGGTGATTCTGACCTTAGTAGCGCTGCACACAATATTAGAATCCCTACGTCGCATGAGTATCTTCAACCCGTCTTAGCGGTTGTTCCACTTCAGGTTATCGCCTACGAAATGGCAATTGCTCGCGGCAATGATGTCGATCAACCTCGCAATTTGGCGAAGTCGGTAACCGTCGAATGAGTTGGGGCTCTTTGGCAATTCTTCGCCAACAGGAGCGAAATCGTGCAATAAAAATATCCTTGGGGCTCTTGCTATCCTTTTTAATCGTCACCGAGCAGGTTTTGACCAAAAGTTATTTGTATCAGCTAGATCATCGAATAAAGGCGCTCAAACACCACACTTTTCGGGGGATGCAGAGCCATCTCCTCTTGGCGCTAGATGATCTGGGTCTTAGAAGCTTAACCGCGACTTGCCTCTTGATTACTGCAGTCTTGATTGCGTACAAATATAAATCGTGGCGGCCAATCAATCTCTCCGTGTTGGCACTGGTGCTATTAAATGGCGTTGTCGGGGTAACAAAAATAGTTTTCGGTCGCACAAAGCCGCGTCTTAAGATTGATATGTTGCATGGGGGAGCGGTTGGTTCGTATCCGAGCGGTCACTCATCAAATGCGCTGTTGACATGGGGAATGTTGGCTTACTTGCTTTATCGCTACATCAAATTTTGGGCGAATAAAAAAGGAATTCTGATCCTTGCAGTAGGTGCAGTGACATTTTTAGTCTGTCTGGTCTCACTGGTACGCGATACACATTGGTTTAGTGATCTAATAGGTGGCGTCTTCTTAGGTGGATCGTTACTCGTTTTATTGATTGCTGCGGATCGAGCCTGGCCTTCGGAGAGGCAACTCTCGTGATCGATGGGATTGGAATCGACGTTGTTGATATCAAGCGATTTGAAGATTCACTGGTACGCACGCCAGCATTGAAAAAGAGACTTTTCACTTCCCGCGAAGCACAATTAAAAATATCGTCATTGGCCGCGCGATTTGCTGCTAAGGAAGCATTGGCAAAGGCGTTAGACGCGAAGGATATTTTTACTTGGCATGATGCAGAGGTCATAAATACCGAATCTGGTAAGCCGGCATTTATTTTCACAGGAGCAATAGCAGAACGTATTGATGGGGCCACCGTTCACTTAACTTTGTCGCATGATGCCGGAATTGCTTCCGCAATGGTTATTATCGAGCGGATCTAAGATGCGGGCATTTGTTTCTATAGATCTTGACGCTATTTCTCATAATATTGCCCAAATAAAGGGTAAGACTGATGCAAAGATTTTGGCGGTCGTAAAAGCAGATGCTTACGGTCATGGGCTGATACCTATCAGTAAATGTGCTTTGGAATCTGGAGTCGATTGGCTTGGGGTTGCCTTGCTAGAGGAGGCGTTGGAGTTGAGAAAGGCCGGTATCAGTGTGCCAATAATTGCTTGGCTTACTCCACCAGGTGAAGACTTTAAAGAAGCACTCATTTCGGATATTGATTTGTCGGTCTCATCAGTCTTGCTCTTTGAAGAAATATTGGAGGCAGCTCGCGACCTTCAAGCAAAACCTCGACTTCACTTCGAAATCGATACCGGGATGCGACGCGGTGGTGTTCTGGATGAGTGGGATGATTTTCTTGATTTTGCCATTAAGCATAAAGACGAATACGAGTTAGTTGGATTTTGGTCGCACTTTGCCCGAGCCGACGAACCAGATTCTAATATGAACCAAAAACAGCGTGAAAAATTTGAACGGATGCTCAACCTATTGATTGAAAATGGATTACACCCCCAGATTGTTCATCTATCTAATTCCGCCGCCACATTGACACAGCCAGCTGCGCATCATCAGATGATTCGTTTAGGTATAGCCATGTACGGCTTAAGTCCAGATGTAAAGACAATGGCTCCAGCTAGTAAGTATGAATTAAAGCCAGCGATGACGGTGCGCGCACAATTACACTTAGTAAAATCAGCTCATACTGGTGATGCTGTTGGTTATGGTGGCACAGCCATATTGAAGCGGGACACCAAACTTGGAGTCGTAGTCATGGGTTATTCCGATGGATTACCGCGGGCGACATCTAATGATGTCGGAGTCCTTCATGGTGAAGCCAAAGCTCCGTTGGTTGGCCGCATATCTATGGATCAATGTGTTGTTGACTTAGGTCCAGACTCCTTAGCGCAGGCTGGTGATTACGTGACTGTCATGGGAGGAGATGGGTACTCGATCGATGCATGGGCTGCAGCATCTGGAACCATTAATTACGAAATTGTTACTCGCATCGCTTCTCGGGTACCAAGAATTTACTCACGGTAATTTCTTGGCGTATCTACTAGCCTTCGATCATGTCCAGCAATAGCTTTGCGATTGGCTCGGTGTCTGAGATGCAGGCACTCGGACAGCGGATTGGATCGCACTTGTTGGCTGGAGACGTTCTCTTACTCAAGGGAGAACTAGGGGCAGGGAAAACAGCCCTGACTCGGGGCATCGGCGAGTCTTTAGGATTAACTGACATTAGTTCACCAACCTTTGTGATCTCTAAAATTCATCCTGGGAAAATTCCATTCATTCACGTCGATGCATATCGATTGCGAGGAAGTGAAATTGCGCTCTTTGATGATTTGGATTTAGAAAGTCGTATTCCGGGATCTATCACGGTAATTGAATGGGGATCTGGCTTTGTTGAACGACTCGTCAGCACATTCATCACGGTAAATATTGAATTTGGTGCAACCGAAACCGACCGAATCGTCTCAATAACTGGGTTAGATCTATGACAACTATTTTGGCGATTGATACATCCACTGATCGCACGAGTGTGGGAATTATTAAAGATGGAGTTTTGATAGCAGAACAATTTCACGATGATCCATTGGCACATGGTGAGGTTCTGCCTAGGTTGGTCTCAGGGATATTGGCCCAGGTAGCCAGGATTGATTCTGTAGCAATTGCAATGGGTCCAGGACCCTTTACGGGATTAAGAGTAGGTATTGCATTCGGAGAAGCTTTTGCATTGGCCCGGGGGATTCCTTGGGCTGGAGTCTCGACATTGGCGGCAATGGCAGTGGCTCATAAAGAGCCAGAATTTATAGTTGCGATCGATGCACGACGCCGTGAATTCTTCTGCAGTCATTACAAAAATGGCGAATTAGTGGCGGCGCCACGGATTATTCAGCGCGAAGAAGTGGCTGACTTTGATATCCCTATTTTCTACGAACCAGCGACACCGCTAGCAATCGCAACACTAGCTTCCACTTCAGGTTCAATCACTTCACCCATATATATTCGCAAACCAGATGCTTATCCAGCGCCAAAAGGTGTGAAGTTCCGACTATGGACGCAGTTAGATTTGGTAGATATTTGTGCGATCGAAAGATCGGTTTATGTGGATGACCCATGGTCAATGGCGCAATTTAAAGAGGAATACGCGGGGAAGAATCGCCAATACTTGGTTGCCGAATATGAAGGAAAAGTCATTGGTTATTCGGGGGTAATGCAAGTGGGGGATGTATGTGACATATTGACCCTGACGGTGATCCCCGGATTTCGACGCCGAGGAATTGCGCGTGAATTTCTAAAGCGCATGATCGATTGGTCCCGGAATCAAAAAGTTGCAGCGATGATGTTAGAGATGCGACTTGGCAACGAAGAAGCGGAACCATTGTACCTAGCACAGGGTTTTAGAAAAATATCGGAGCGTAATGATTATTACGGTCCCGGCCTGACCGCGGTTGTCATGCGTAAGGAGTTGCGATGAACCAGAGTTCTGAGCCACTTGTTTTGGGCATAGAAACATCGTGCGATGAAACCGCTGTAGGAATTGTGCGCGGACGACATTTATTAGCAAATGTGATTGCTTCTAGCGTTGAAGAGCATGCACGATTTGGTGGAGTTGTGCCAGAAATTGCTAGCCGAGCACACTTAGAAGCCATGCCTGCAGTGATTCAAGAGGCGCTTAAAATTGCAAAGGTTTCACTTAATGATATAGATGCATTTGGAGTGAGCGCAGGTCCAGGTTTGATCGGTGCTTTGTTGGTTGGAACAAGCGCCGCATCAGGACTGGCAGTGGGATTAGATAAACCATTGTTTGGTGTCAACCATCTTTCTTCACATCTTGCAGTAGATGCGTTAGATGAAACCAAGCCACTGCGTCCAGCGGTCGGTTTATTAGTTAGTGGTGGGCACAGTTCGATTATTCAGGTTAATGATTTCGCCACGGACATAAGAGTTATGGGCGCCACTATTGATGATGCTGCCGGAGAGGCTTTTGATAAAATTGCCCGACTTCTTGAATTGGATTTTCCTGGTGGCCCAGCTATAGATCGACTTGCAGTAGATGGGAATTCACATGCAATTGATTTTCCCCGGGGTCTACAAGATTCTGACTACAACTTTTCCTTTAGTGGCTTGAAGACCGCGGTCTCGCGATATTTGCAGAAAACACCTGATGCGCACCGGGCCGATGTAGCGGCATCTTTTCAGGAAGCAGTAGTTGATGTTCTTCTAAGTAAGGCGATCGCTGCGTGCGCCGCGACCGGGATCGACTCTTTGATAATTGCTGGGGGGGTTGCTGCCAATTCACGATTGCGCGCGCTGGCTGCCGAACGGACCGCGATCTTGGGGATCGAGCTGCGAACCCCGCCATTGGCCCTTTGCACAGACAATGGTGCGATGGTCGCCGTAATGACCTCTTTGGCCGTCTCTGCCGGGATTAAGCCCTCGCAAACGGGTCTTGAGGCGCTCTCCACCGCCTCGGTCAACCAGCCAATCTGGGCCTAAGCCCCCTAAACAGCCCCAGGATTTGAATTGGAAGCTCGAGGAGTGATTCGCTAGAGTTTGGTTAGCACTCGGGCTAGTCGAGTGATAATCCGAGAATTTCACCGGGTATATAGGGAGATATAAAAATGGCAAAGATGATCGCCTTTAACGAAGAGGCCCGCCGCGGCTTAGAGCGAGGCATGAATGTGCTCGCGGACGCCGTCAAAGTAACCCTTGGACCTCGCGGTCGCAACGTAGTTCTAGAAAAGAAATGGGGCGCCCCAACAATCACCAACGATGGAGTTTCGATCGCTAAAGAGATCGAACTAGATGATCCTTGGGAGAAAATCGGCGCGGATTTAGTTAAGGAAGTTGCTAAGAAGACCGATGATGTCGCTGGCGATGGAACAACAACAGCAACGGTGCTTGCCCAAGCCCTTGTTCGCGAAGGCCTACGCAACGTAGCTGCTGGCGCAAACCCAATGGCTCTAAAGCGTGGCATCGAAAAGGCGGTAGAAGCGATTTCTGCCGAACTTGGAAAGATGGCCAAGAACGTTGATACCAAGGAGCAGATTGCTGCGACTGCATCGATTTCAGCTGCCGACACAACAATCGGGGAAATGATCGCTGAAGCGATGGACAAAGTCGGCAAGGAAGGCGTAATCACCGTCGAAGAGAGCAATACTTTTGGACTCGAACTCGAGTTAACCGAAGGAATGCGCTTCGACAAAGGGTACATCTCTCCATATTTCACGACTGATTCAGATCGTATGGAAGCTGTTCTCGAAGATCCATATATCTTGATTGCAAATTCAAAAATTACAAATATCAAAGATTTATTACCAATCCTCGAAAAAGTTATGCAGTCTGGAAAGCCGCTATTGATCCTTGCTGAAGATGTAGAAGGTGAAGCGCTCGCTACTTTGGTTGTTAACAAGATCCGTGGAACTTTCCGCTCTGCAGCGGTTAAGGCGCCAGGCTTCGGCGATCGTCGTAAGGCAATGTTGCAAGATATTGCAATTCTTACCGGCGCCACTGTGGTCTCTGAAGAAGTGGGCTTAAAGTTAGAGGCAGCAACAATGGATCTACTTGGTCGCGCTCGTAAAGTTGTGATCGCCAAGGAAGAGACAACCATCGTTGAGGGAAGCGGAGATGCCGAACAGATCAAGGGTCGTGTCAATCAGATTCGTGCCGAGATCGAGAAGAGTGATTCTGACTATGACCGCGAAAAGCTTCAGGAGCGTCTTGCAAAACTCGCTGGTGGCGTAGCCGTAATCAAGGCAGGCGCAGCGACTGAAGTAGAGCTCAAGGAGCGTAAGCACCGTATTGAGGATGCAGTCCGAAATGCAAAGGCTGCCGTCGAAGAAGGCATTGTTGCTGGCGGTGGAGTTGCATTACTTCAAGCCGGAAAAATTGCACTGGCAAATCTAAAGCTGAGTGGCGATGAAGCAACAGGTGCTCGCATCGTTGAATTTGGAATCGAAGCTCCATTGAAGCAGATCGCAATTAACGCTGGCCTTGAAGGCGGAGTTGTTGTAGAGAAGGTTCGCCATTTGGAAGCAGGATTTGGATTGAATGCAGCAACTGGCGAATACGTTGACATGATCAAAGCTGGAATTATTGACCCAGCAAAGGTCACTCGTTCCGCCTTGCAAAATGCAGCGTCTATTGCAGCGCTCTTCTTGACCACCGAAGCAGTGGTTACAGATAAGCCTGAGCCAAAGTCGGCTGCACCTGCCAATCCTGGTGGGGATATGGACTTCTAATCTCGCACTAACGCTTAGATTTATCGAAAAAGGCCCTCTGGTTTTCTTGAGGGCCTTTTTCACATTACTCTTAGAACATGGATGACAAATTTAATGCGCTAGAACTCGCTCGCTCTGCTGCGATCGAAGATTCTCATGATGCTAAATTTGTTGGCGATTTAGTTTCAATAGATCAAGAAGATGAACGAATTGCTACCTATTTGTTTGAATCATCGTTACCAGGGTATGGAGGGTGGCGTTGGGCCGTCAGCATCATCAAAGTTGATGAAGATGCTAATCCAACAATTGCCGATGTCGTTTTATTGCCTGGCGCAGATTCACTTTTAGCGCCAGAGTGGATTCCCTATAAAGATCGAGTTCAGCCAGGTGATGTTGGTGTTGGAGATATTGTCCCAACTTCAGCTGATGATCTGCGTTTGGTTCCAGGTTTTGCGGCGCTTCCAGGGGATGAAGATTTGGATCAGATGGAGCAGTTCGAACTTGGCCTAGGCCGCGCACGCGTTCTTTCGATCGTCGGTCGAGATGCAGCAAGTAAGCGTTGGTATGAGGGAGATCGAGGACCCAATACGCCGATTTCACAATATGCACCTAAGCCTTGCTTCTCTTGTGGCTTTTTTATTCCTATCGCGGGTTCACTGCGATCAGCTTTTGGAGTATGTGCCAACGCGCTATCTCCTGAAGATGCTCGAGTCGTATCGGTCGAACATGGGTGCGGAGCTCATTCGGAGGCACTTGTAGTACCTGAGTAAGTCTCTTTCACGCTCAGCAAGCTCGCCCTAACTTAAGTTAAACTAATACCCTTATTGGGTTACGTCAGGAGAAAGGAGACACCGATGCCTATTGGTCGCGTTAAGTGGTTTAGTCTCGAAAAGGGCTTTGGTTTTATCTCATCCGAAGAAGGCGAAGATGTCTACTTGGCAGCTGCCGCACTTCCCTCTGGCGTCACAACAGTTAAGCCAGGAACCAAACTTGAGTTCGGTGTAGCTGAAGGCCGTCGTGGTCCACAAGCTCTCTCGGTTCGCATTATTGAAGAGCCTGCATCGGTCGTCGCCAATACTCGAATCAACGCTGATGACTTAGCTACCATTATTGAAGACAGCATCAAGATGTTGGACAAGGTAGGCAATGGCTTGCGCCATGGCCGCTACCCAGCTGGCGCGGATGCCGAACGGCTCGCAAAGGTTTTGAAGGGTATTGCAGGGCAGATCGAAGGTTAATTGCGCTTGGTGCGTCGCAGACCACGAATTATGTAGAGCATCCCTAATAGGCCCAGACCTATTCCTGTCACACAGATCCAGATTGTGTCGCTCTTGGCGCTGATTCCGATTTCGATGACAAGCCCAACAAACCATCCGAGTGTTCCAACGATCACTATCGGCAAGGCACGTTTCATAATCTGATCCTACTTCTTAGCCAAGTAGGATGGCGATATGTCGTCCGGTGCGGGATCCTTACGCTCCTTCAAGCACCGTAATTTTCGACTTTTTTTTGCAGCGATGGCGGCGTCAAATATTGGCACCTGGGCTCAACGAATTGCTCAAGACTGGTTGGTAGTTACAGACCTTCACCGTGGTGGATCTGAACTAGGGATAGTCACGGGTCTGCAATTTCTACCAATGCTGCTCTTTAGTTTATATGCAGGATCACTGGCGGACCGATTTGATAAACAAAAATTATTGATCATTACAAATGCTGGCGGAGCATGTACCGCTGCAATTCTTGGGTGGTTAACAATTTCTCATAGGGTTAACCTCACCGAAGTTTTTATCCTGGCCTTTTTCCTTGGACTCTTTGGAGCGCTAGATGCTCCGGTACGACAGTCGTTTACTTCAGAGATGGTAGGCAAGAGTGATATCGCAAATGCAGTGAGTCTGAACTCTGCAAACTTCAATATGGGCAGATTGATCGGCCCCGCTGTATCTGGCTTGCTGATTAAATATTTTCACACAGGTCCATCATTTCTCCTCAATGCTGGGACTTTTGTAATTGTCGTTATTGCCCTGATGCTGATGAGGCCAGAAGATTTGCATCGAGACTTAAGTGAGAAAAAAGCTCGAAAGGTGATGGAGGGAATTCGCTACATTAAAGGTCGCACTGATTTGGTTGCGATTATTGCAACCGTCTTCTTTGCTTCCACGTTTGGGCTAAATTTTCAAATATTTACCGCCCTACTTTCAACCAGAGTTTTCCATAAGGATGCTGGCGCCTTTGGGCTCTTGGGAAGTGTTTTGGCGGTGGGGTCACTGGCCGCAGCGATTGTTTCGACCAGGTTGGATCAAAAGCGCAAACCGCTCTTTGTGATGAGTTTTGCAGGTGCCTTTGGGGTAGCGCTCATATTTTCTTCATTCATGCCCACATATCTCACTTATGCGCTCATGCTTCCCATATGTGGATTCATGGCACTGACCACGATGATTTCGGCAAATACATATGTACAAACAACGACTCCAGAAGAGTTGCGCGGGCGAGTTATGGGCTTTTACCTACTAATTTTTCTTGGAGCATCTCCGATTGGATCCCCATTCATTGGGTGGTTATCGGATTCCCTAGGAATTCGGCAGACGGTAGCGATTTGCGGGGCGATCACCAGTTTAGGAGCTCTCTTTATTTATTTCCTTACCCGAGAAAAGTTAAAAAATTTTACATACGGTGTGTAGCAATTATCTGTGAATACTTCCCATAACAACTAAGGCAAATATCCCGATAAGCACCGCAATGGTAACGATTCGTCTGGTCTTGTAGTTCATTACTTTCCGAGCTGCTCGACTACGTAGTCGATGCACGCAGTAAGCGCCTGGACATCAGAAGGATCTATCGCTGGAAACATAGCAATACGCAACTGGTTTTTGCCTAATTTTCGATACGGCTCAGTATCAACGATTCCATTGGCACGCAAGACTGCCGCAACAGTCATTGCATCGATCGATTCATCGAAGTTAATAGTGCCCACAACTTTTGAGCGCATATCTGCATCAATAACAAATGGCGCGGTGTAAGTAGTTTTTTCGGCCCAGGCGTAAAGATGTGCCGCTGATTCTGCACTACGTCCCGCTGCGAAAGATAGTCCGCCACCAGCGTTCATCCATTTGATCTGTTCATTGAGCATGATTAGAGTCGCAAGTGCGGGGGTGTTATAGGTCTGTTCAAGACGTGAATTTTCGATGGCAATAGATAAATCAAAGAATGCCGGGATCCATCGTTCGCTCGCCTTGATCTTTTCTACTCGAGCAATTGCGGCTGGACTCATGATGGCAATCCAGAGCCCACCATCAGATGCAAAGGACTTTTGAGGAGCAAAATAGTAAACATCGCATTGCGTCAGGTCCACGTCTAGTCCACCAGCCGCACTTGTCGCATCCACCAGCACCAAGGCACCATCTGTGCCAATCGGACGAATGATCGGCGCGGCTACTCCGGTACTTGTTTCATTATGGGTCAGCGCATAGACATCTACTCCAGCTTCGGCGAGCGCAACTGGGTGCATTCCTGGTTCGGTTTTAATCACGGTCGGATCATCGAGGAACGGAGCTTCTTTAGCGGCACTCGCAAATTTCGAGGAGAACTCGCCAAATACAAGGTGTTGTGATTTCTTCTCAATCAAATTGAAGGTAGCAATGTCCCAGAATGCGGTCGAGCCACCATTGCCGATAATTACTTCATAACCATCTGGAAGATTAAATAATTGCGCAATTCCAGAACGCACCTCTTTGACCATATTCTTTACTGGTGCTTGACGGTGCGAAGTTCCCAAAAGTAATTCGTTGCTCGCTGCTAATGCCGCAACTGCTTCTGGTCGAATCTTTGATGGGCCGCAACCGAAACGACCATCACGAGGCTTGAGATTTGCTGGGATTTGTATATCGCTCATCTCCGAAGATTAAGCCATAAAACTTAAGATCGAAAACCGGGCGCTACGGATGCAGTCGGGTAATCTGCCATTCGTCAGAGCCACGGGTGTACTTCAATCGATCATGAAGCCGCGAATATCGGCCTTGCCAAAATTCGATCGATTGTGGAGTTACTAGGTATCCACCCCAATGAGGCGGGGTTGGTACCGAACTTCCTTGCGGATATTTCTCAGAGAACTCTTTGTATCGCACCTCCAAAACTTCTCTGGATTCCAAATCCTCAGATTGAGAGCTAGCCCAAGCACCAATCTGGCTCCCCCAGGGGCGCGAAGCAAAATATTCATTGGTGATCTCTTCTGCAACTTTCTTGGCTATTCCATTGATGATCACTTGTCGCTCCATGGCATACCAAGGGAAGAGCAGTGAGACCTGAGGATTGATACCGATCTGCTGGGCCTTTGCGGATTCGTAGTTCGTGAAAAAGGAGAAACCTTCTTCAGACACATCCTTCAGCAAGACTGTCCGTGAAGCAGGTTTGTCATCTGCAATCGTAGATAAAACCATCGCGTTAGCTTCAACGATCACGACGTTTTTTGCGGCTTCCTCGAGCCAGCTCTGAAACTGTTTGATCGGGTCGCGAAGTGCGTCAGATTCATGTAAGCCAGATTCGCCATAGGAGCGGCGCATGGCACGGATAGCGTCTCGATCGATTGGCTGGTCCGTTCGGGATTCTGTGCTCATAGGTGTATCTAACGTCACTTTGGCAATTTCGGCTATTCGGGAGAAAAAGTTTGTACCTCCATCTCCTAAGCACGAGAATAGGACCACCAAACTTTGGAAGGATCTATACGTGAGCGAAGATTTCAAGCCGGGCCTCGAAGGTGTTATCGCATTTGAGTCGACGATCGCGGAGCCTGATAAAGAGGGTAGTGCGCTGCGATATCGCGGAGTGGATATTGAAGACCTCGTAGGCCGAGTGACTTTCGGAAATGTATGGGGACTCCTAGTTGATGATGAATTTAATCCCGGGTTACCCCCTGCAGAACCTTTCCCGCTCCCGGTTCACTCTGGTGATGTTCGTGTAGATGTTCAATCTGCTATTGCGATGCTCGCTCCAGCTTGGGGATTTAAGCCACTTCTTGATATTTCAGATGAGGAAGCTCGTTCAAATTTAGCTCGCGCATCGGTGATGGTGCTCTCATATGTTGCGCAGTCCGCTCGCGGTACCTGGCAGCCAATGGTTCCTCAGACCGAAGTTGATAAGGCACATACAGTGGTTGAGCGAATGATGATTCGTTGGCGCGGGGAACCAGATCCATTGCATATTCGTGCCATTGATGCTTACTTTGTATCTGCGGCAGAGCATGGAATGAACGCTTCGACTTTTACCGCTCGTGTTATTGCATCAACTGGCGCAGATGTCGCTGCATCACTTTCCGGCGCGATTGGTGCAATGTCTGGTCCACTACATGGCGGAGCACCTGCTCGAGTTTTGAGCATGATCGAAGGTGTCGAGAAGATGGGTGATGCTCGCGCTTATGTAAAGGGAATTATGGATCGCGGCGAACGTTTGATGGGATTTGGGCATCGCGTATACCGAGCAGAAGATCCACGTGCGCGCACCTTGCGCCGCACTGCAAAAGAGCTAGGCGCACCTCGTTACGAAGTTGCGTTAGAACTTGAGAAAGCTGCGCTCGCAGAATTGCATGAACGCCATCCAGAGCGAGTTCTGGAAACAAATGTAGAGTTCTGGGCTGCGATCGTTCTTGATTTTGCAGAAGTTCCTGCTCCACTATTTACTTCCATGTTTACAGCAGCCAGAACAGCTGGTTGGTCCGCACATATTTTGGAACAGAAGCGGACTGGTCGCTTGATTCGGCCATCGTCGCGTTATGTAGGACCAGGCCCACGAAGCCCTCGGGACGTTAAGGGTTGGGACGAGACCGTTCACGCTCTTCATAACTAATCGGCTATCAGTAGGTTCGACTGTCGCTCTGGGGCGGTCTATGGCAGGGTGAGGTTATGACTGCTCGTGCCATATTTTGGTTCCGCCGCGACCTGCGCTTGAATGACAACCCGGCTCTTGCGGCCGCCATGAGCAGCGCAAAAGAAATCGTTCCAGTATTTATTTTGGACCAAAAATTAATTGGCCAAAGCGGGTCTAAGCGGCTTGCGTATTTGGGTCAGTCACTGCGAGCACTTGATGAATCTTTAGAGAACAAACTTCATGTGATGATTGGTACGCCAGAAAAAGTCTTGCAAGAATTGATGTCACGGTATGGCGCCACCACCGTACATATCTCGGAAGAATTTGAACCGTATGGCAAAGCCCGAGATTTACGGGTTGAAGCATCGGGAATTCCATTAATTCGCACAGGTAGTCCTTATGCGGTTTCTCCTGGTCGAGTTAAAAAACCGAGTGATGGAACTCCGTATCGCGTGTACACCCCATTTTATAAAGCGTGGGTCATACATGGTTGGCGTCCGCCCGCACTTACTCCAATGATCCGATCCGTAGAACCCGCAGCAGGTGATCGCAATTTTCCTGATTGGCCAGTCCCAGATGGAGTATCAATCTCAGAGGCTGGCGAGCAGGCTGCGCTTACCCGATGGAAATGGTTTAAAGAAAATGCCTTAGATCAATACGATGAGCAAAGAAACAACGCAGGCATCGATGGCACTTCAAAGTTGAGTGCACACCTTAAGTGGGGAGAGATTCATCCCCGAACTTTGCTCGCCGAGCTTAATAAGACTAATGGCGCAGAAGTGTTCCGTAAAGAGATTGCTTGGCGAGAGTTTTATGCGGATATTCTCTTTCATAATCCTCACACCGAAAATGATTATTACGCTGAAAAATTTAAAGATATGCGTTATGACAAACCGGCAAAAACATTCGAAGCCTTCAAAACTGGCACGACCGGTTACCCATTTGTTGATGCTGCAATTCGGCAACTTTTACAAGAGGGATGGATGCACAATCGAACAAGAATGGTTGTTGCTTCATTTTTAGTAAAGGATCTACATCTGGAGTGGCAGTACGGCGCAGACTTCTTTATGGAGCATTTAGTGGATTTTGATGTGGCTTCGAATGCACATGGCTGGCAGTGGACTGCAGGTTGCGGCACTGATGCATCGCCTTACTACCGAATCTTCAATCCCATAGAACAAGGGAAGAGGTTTGATCCCAACGGTGACTACATACGAAAATACATTCCTGAATTACGACACTTGGATGCGCCAGATATTCATGAGCCGTGGACAGTCTTGGATGGTTATTTGCATGACTATCCGGAGCGAATTGTGGATCACGCGACCGAACGGCTTGAATCATTGGCGCGATTAGCTGAAATCAAGGTTGCCACAGAGTAACTCCACCACCGTCACGTTTTGATTGATACATCGCGATATCGGCTCTTCTCAGTAAGTCGGCCCCGCCATCATTGACAACGCGTCCTATGCTCACATCTACCTGTATCTCTGCGCCATCCACCAGAAACGGATATCCCAATGTGGAACGCAGGGCTAGGGCTATCTCCAGACCCACCCTTGGCGTTCCATGAATGACAACTCCAAATTCATCGCCACCAAGTCTGGCTAACAGAGCATCGTTTGGAATGACTCGTGAAAACCGTAGAGATATTTGGCGAAGCAAATCATCACCCGCGTGATGTCCTAAATCATCATTAACCGACTTAAACCCGTTTAAATCTAACAACAGGACTGTTCCATCATTGGATTTGAGGGATGCAAGTTCTGCGATAAAAGTTCTGCGATTTGCCAGGCCAGTGAGTTCATCTGTACGTGCAAGTTCACGATCACTGTGAGCGTTACGGGCAGCGCTCAGTGCAATGCTCATACGTAAAAAAGCAAGAGCGATCGTGATTATTGCGGGGAAGAGCGCAAAGGCCGGTAGGTAACTTCTTTTTAGGGAAGCGATAGTCAATATCGTGCCACCGAATATCAACGCGATAGTTGCAGCAACAGATGTCATGCGATCGCTCATTTCGCCTTCTCCGCCCGGATGCCACAAAGCTTCTGCCATGATTACTAGACCTAACAGCCAGCCATCATCCGTGAGTGAAGCAAATGAATATCCAGTGGTGGCTGACTTCCAGAGAAAGATTAAATCTGTAGCAGTGAATACCGCGATACCTACTAAAAATAAGGTCGAGCGGAGTGCCCGAGATTGCAGGACCACAATCACAATCGCGATACCAAGCAAGACCACATCCCCTACGGGGTAGATGATCGACAGAAAAACCGTTGTCTGGCTTCCTACGAAGTGAGCCATCGCTGATTTAAGAACAACTGTTGCGAGAAGACTCGACATTCCGAATGTAATGATGACAACATCAAGTACTTCTAAGGTACTTAATCCACGCTTTGCGGTTAAGGCTCTAATGAGTGCAAACAGGACAAGTGGATAAAAAATGGCGTAGCAAATATCGGGAAGATTATTGAGTATTCGAGTGAAATGCGTTGCTGGATAGAACGAATTCCAAGTAGAAGTTGTGGATCCGGTACCCCACAACAGAAAGGCCCACCCCAAAGAGATGGTGGCTAGTCGGTCATTAAAGAGGGGCGCGGTAAATGCAACCGCTGATGCGAGAAAAGCTACAGTGTTGAAGATTATTAAATCAGGGAATGGAGCGGGAGCCGGAAATACTAAGCGAACTCCCAGATGGAGTAGTAAGAGTCCGATCGCGCTGAAGCGTAGCTTCAGGTAAGTTCGCCCAGTGCCGATCGTCATCAAACGAGGCTAACTGGTTTTACTGAAACGAGAGGGTTATATGAAAAAAAGCGAACTACCTAGTGCAACAAGGGTTAACCGTCGTTCACTCCTCTGTGGCGTTGCGCTGGTGACTCTTGGGCTTGCCGCTAACGTCATTCCTGACTCTGCACAAGCCGCAACTGGGATTAAGGTATTAAAGAGTGGAAAACTTCAAGTGACGATTGCGGCAAATAAGGCTCTGGCAAAAGTTGGTGGGGCTGTAATTTTGCAAATGCAAGATGGTTCCGAACTAGGAATTGTTCGCACCGCCCCGGGTATTAAGGGATTCGCCGCTTTGAGTCTGACATGTCCGCATAATGGTGCAACGGTGATGGAACAAGGAAATCAGTGGCTCTGTCCTGCCCATGGATCATTATTTTCATTATCTGGAGCCCTGATTCAGGGGCCTGCGAGGCAGGCACTTTCAAAGTACCCACTCGCAGCAACCGCCAAATATTTAATTATTGGCTAATCTGTAAAACTTCTCTTATAAACCAGCTTTACAGGCAAGAGTACGAGTCGACTTTGCAGATGTGACTGCATCTTTTAATTGGCCAGCGAGCAGTGCTTGAGAAGACTGAGCATTAGCTAATTGGGCTGTAAAGGTTGTGATCTGCGTCTGATCTGAAGTGATCCGACTTGCGATACTTGTTATTTGACGATTTATAGTATTAAGAGTTGAAGTACGAGAACTAATTGCATTTGTCCAGGCCGTCTTAGAAGCTGCATCTTTTGCCACAGCCAAGGAGGCTTGGTCTGAAGCTATTTTTGCTTGAATCGCGGCAATCGCAGCTGTGGTTCCAACGGCGGTGATCTCCAGCTTTGTAACTGGATCTTTACCAATTTTGTAAACTTTGGTATCAGCCGCTGCCTGTGCTGCCTGCGCAACGGTCAAGGCGTTTTGATAGGAAGCCAAAGTACTTGTCAGTTGAGTAATAACGTTAGCGGCGGTCTTTAGGTATCCGGTGTAGTCACTGTAGGCGCCGGTATAAGCAGTTTGTGACAAGGTGCAGTCAGCGCTTACCCAAACCAACTTTTTACTAGTTGTTGTTGGATTAACCCCACAGGTGTAGGTATTTTTGCCACTGGTTAATTTAGCTCCTGCTTTTGTGCATGCAGCTCCTTGCTTACCGGTTGCGGCCTGAGCAGGAACTGTTAAAGCCACTGATCCACTTATAACCAACGATGCAGCCAGCACTACGCTCGCTACCGAACGGGAACCGAATTTCTTTGACATGGGACTCCTTCTCGTGAAAATCATGATCCTTGTGGATATCTCAATGGATATCTAACTATTCTAGAGTGTGCTGGGCTTTACCACAGGGAAATCCTCTCACCAGCGCAGTGAAGTCGCTGAGAATTTGGCATATTAGACTCTTCAGATCGAGTATTTGACCTTCACCTGGTCCCAGTAGCTCAGTGGATAGAGCAACCGCCTCCTAAGCGGTAGGTCGCCGGTTCAACTCCGGCCTGGGACACAATTCGGCAATTCACTCGAAGGGTTCAACCCAAGAGCTCCCAAGAGTTAATGTGAAATCGTGAAGCGCCTCATCCATTGAGGCGCCCACCAATTGCGCTCACCGAAAAGTCTCATGAGCGCAGGTACCAGAAGTGCTCTGACGACCGAAGCGTCAAGAATCACCGCAAACGCAACGCCGAATCCAAGGGTCTTGATATTGGTGACTCCACTTGTGAGGAAAGCCGCGAACGCGATTGCTAACAAGAATGCAGCGGCGGTGATGATTCTTCCTGAACGTTGCAATCCAGTCGCAACAGCATCAACATTCTCTTTCCCAGACTCGTGCTCTTCTTTGATCCGTGAGAGTAGAAAGACTTCATAGTCCATGGAAAGTGCAAATGTAACTACTGAGATTAAAATAACCATGGAAGTATCAATCGTATGGGTATTCGTGAATGATCCTACGATCCATCCTAAGTGGCCATCCATAAAGATCCACGTCAAAGCACCCATCATTGCGCCAAGTGAGATGATATTCAGTATGACTGCCTTGATTGGCAAGATGATCGAACCTGTAAAGAGAAAGAGAAGAATTAAGACACCAATTGCGATCCATCCCAGTGCCCACGGAAGTGTTTTCGCAATTCCATTTTGAGTATCGGCATAATCGGCGGCGACACCACCTATAACTGTTCCCGGTGGTGCAGCAATATCGCGAATAACTTTAATCATTGCTTCGGCTTCATTAGAGCGGGGAGCCATGGAATGTATTGCAGAGAACCGAACCGCAGAATCTGCAATTTGCTCTGGTCCAACTCGTACGATTCCAGGAACAGCAGAAACCTTCCCCTCATACGTCTTCAACTCTGATTCGAAGGCCGCTCCATTCGGGATAACAAATTCGATTGGATTACCTTCTTGTCCTGGGAAATCTTGAGTCGCCATCGATGCGGCGATTGCTATAGGCGAAGAGGCAGGCATTACGCGTGCATCTGCTTGTGAGAAGGCAATGTTTCGGACTGGTGAAGCGATGATTGCCAGGACTGTAAGAGAGAGAACCACGACGGCAACTGGCCTACGCATCACAAATCGAGCGGTCTGGGACCATCGACCATCAGCCTTTGGGGTGATAGCGCTCTTACGAACGACAAATTTATCGATGTTCGTTCCAATAAGGGCCAAGATAGCCGGGAAGGGCAGAAGGGCAACGAGGACCGCGACGGCAACAACACTCATTCCGGCATATCCGAACGATTTTAGAAACATCATCGGAAAGAAAATCAGTGATCCTACTGTGATAAAAACTGTAAGCCCGGAATAAAAAACCGTTTTTCCAGCGGTCTTCACGGTGTTCACGATTGCCTCTTCTACATTTTTGCCATGATGGAGTTCTTCTCTAAATCGATTGACGATTAAGAGAGCATAATCAATCCCGAGTCCAAGCCCCATTCCAGTTATTAAATTGAGTGCAAATATGCTGACGCCAGTAGCAAGTGAAATCAAATAAATTATGCCGAGCGATCCGATGATTGATCCAACGCCAACTATAAGTGGAGTAGCGCTTGCAATCATTCCGCCAAAAACAAAGAGAAGCAGTGCAAAAATTAGGGGTACAGAAATTCCTTCGGCAAGTGCAAGGTCTTTTGAGATTTTTTCATTAAGGGCAGAATTTGTTGCTGCAATACCATTGACAAAGATTTTTAGATTTTGATACGAACCGCTGTACTTAGTGGCAATTAATTTTCCTAGAGGCGTGGCGTTATACACATCACTTGCCGTGGAATAAATGAAGAGATAAGCAGCGTGCTGGTTTTTACTCGCCAAAGTTGGAGAATTCCCGGCGCTCCAGAAAGAGAGTGTTTTAAGAACTCCCGTTTCGCTGGCAATTGATTTTTCAAGTGCTGTTGCCGAGGCGATAACAGCCGGATCCGTGATGACTAATGGTGATTTAACCTCAAGAATCACAGCAGGATCTTTCACATGAAAATTCTGTGCAAGGTAGATCGAAGCTTTTGCCGAGTCGCTATTAGGATTTGAATATCCACCACCTGATAGTCGAGGAATAGCTAAACCCGCCATAGCCCCAAAGGCGATCAATACAACTATAAATATCGCCAAAACCGCTTTGCGGCGATCTACGGCTAAGTGGCCCAGTTTCTCAAACATGACTCATCCAATCTCACTTATCTTAATGATGTTCAGATTATGGCGGTTTAATTTGAACACTGTCAAGTTTAAGAGCATACTGTCCGCATGTCCCTAGCAAGAGCGCTTCCAAAGAACCGAACGGGGGATAAGTCCGCCTATCACCACGGTGATTTGTCTGATGCTCTCTTAGTCGAAGCCAAGCGACTGGTTAATAAATATGGGGTAGAAAACATTTCACTACGCCAAGTTGCTGTAAACGTTGGAGTGAGTCCTTCGGCGGCCTATCACCACTTTCCTGACAAGGAGTCCTTGCTCAAAGCCGCTGCAAAGTCTGCCTTCGAAGATATGGCCGATTTTCAAGAACGAGCCTTACAGGACTTAAACGGAATATCAGCTCTCGCAGTTCGTCGACGCTTCCGTGCGCTTGGACAGTCTTACGTTGGATTTGCAAAAAAGAATCCACATTTATTTCGTCTCGCCTTTGGTCCTTACTGCGCCGGGGAAGATATGAATCGCGAAGAATCTCGCCCGTGGCAGATGCTTCTAGCGGTCCTACAAGAACTTGACGAGATTGGTGATATTCATCCTGGGATGAGAGCTTATGCAGAAATTCTAATCTGGTCCACAATTCATGGGACTGCTAATCTGATTCTTGATGGTTTACTTCCGGTCGAAACCGTCGACCCAGTAATTCAATCTTTAGAACTTGCACTGAAAAGTGCTGGGAAGGTCGCCAAATAAATGGAGAAGATGATTCCCGACAAGGCGAGCGAAGACGAAGTGAAGGATTCCTCAGAAGTTAGTTCTGAAGCTGCACGCGATGCAGAAATTGCTGACGATAAGCCGCCTCATCACGGCTAGGTAAATTATTCGCTAGATGTACTTGGGGCCGGACGAGAATCGTTCTTATAAAACCCAGTGCCCTTAAAGACAACCCCAACATTTGAGTAAACCTTCCGAACTTCACCCTTGCAGGATGGACATTCAGTGATCGTTGCCTCAGAAAAGGACTGAAACGCCTCAAACTCATGGCCGCAAGAGGTGCAGGCATATTGGTAGGTGGGCATAGGCTAAGTCTAAAGAAATGAGAGAATAGATTCTAATTGAATCGTATTTAAGTCATTCTGGGAGGCGGTGAAGCGAATGAAGTCGCGTTTTTGGGCATATCTCATGGCTGCTACGGTTTTGGCAGCGAGCTTCTCTTTGGGCTTATCCGCCGCCGCGCAGGCAAATAGCATCGTTGCCACGTCACCAGTTGTTGGTTCGGTTCTAGCGGTTGCTCCAAACGCAATTTCTGTGACCGCTGCATCTTCTCTCTTAGATCAAGGAAATAGCCTGGTTGTAACTGATCCGGCTGGAAAACAAGTTGATGATGGTTCGTTGACCATCAGCGACACCACCGCCGTGATTGGCTTGAAACCTTTAACTGCATCCGGAATTTATTCAGTTGCTTATACAATATTGAGTGCCACAGATGCACCACTCACAGGTTCGTTCACCTTCCTCTTCAACGCCCCTGCATCTATTACGGCACCCAGTGCAGCGCCAACCCCGGTGATGACTTCATCGACAAAGCCTAAAGTTTTGACCAGTAATTCTTCTGCGACAGTAACCATGATTGTATTTTTAGTGTTAGCGACCCTGGTTGCAATATTTTTGCTCTGGTATGCACGGATGATTTTGATGCAATCCCGCAAGTCTCGTAAGTCTGCCGCTAGGAAGCGGAGCGCCAAATAAGAATTGCCATGGGCTTAGATGCTCACAACTACATTCAAAATTCGAATGGTGTTATATCGGTTTTGATTCCAACCGTTAAGGATTTCAATCTTATTTCGGCCTTAGTGGTTATCGGATTACTTTATGCGGTTGGATTCTTGTTGGTAGAACAGAGCGGAATACTCTCTAAAGAATCCTTCCGAATAAACGCCATCGCCCTTGTCGCTTCGGTCATCTGGATTCTCACAACGGTGGTTGGAGCCCTTGTCGAAATTGCTCAGTTGATCGGCGGAAGTTTCTTTGATGCATTTGATTTTCGCCTCCTACGTGAATTTTTCGCTACGACCAGTGTTGGTAGAGGTTATATTTTTCAGATCGTTATGGGTGGAATCGTCATTTCCCTTATTTCCCGGGCTCGCAAAGTCGGTGCAATTTACTATGCGCTAGCCATCACTATGTTGGCTCTGTTGGTCCCACTCTTTCAAAGCCACGCAGCCAGCGCAGGGAATCACGGCCTTGCTATTGGTTCGTTGATTTTTCATGTCGCATCAGCTTCACTATGGGCTGGTGGGGTTATTGGATTAGTGGTTATTACTCCCACTGCAAGAAATTTAGCGATCAGTCGTTTCAGCACCTTAGCATTGTGGTGCGCAATTATCGTCGTCATAAGTGGTGCTCTCAATGCGTGGACGCGTCTGAATGATCTTCAGGGTTGGCACACACTGTATGGAGGCGCAGTTCTGATAAAGATTCTGCTCTTGTTGCTATTAGTCGTCATTGGTTCAAAGCACCGTAGACACATTGTGGATAATTTGCAAGGTACTGCACAGTTCTTACGGCTGCTAATTAATGAATCCGTGATTTTGATCGGGGCGGTTGCAATTGGTGGTTGGCTATCAACTGTGCAACCCCCAGCATCGCCATCCAGTATTGCATCTGCGGCAGATCCAGTTGTAAGAATCGTGGGCATGCCGATGCCGTCCCAACCAACTATTTCTCGGATTTTATTGGCATATGTTCCAGATGGAACTGTTTTAGGTATCTTGATTTTAATTCTCGCTTTATATGTTCGAGGAGTATTAATACTTTCGCGACGTGGGGATACGTGGCCAGTTGGTCGGACTGTCTCCTTCGCCATTGGGATTTCACTTGTGGATTTCGCAACAAGTGGTGGTTTGGGTGTTTATGCACATTTTGCGTTTTCGTATCACATGTTGGCACACATGACTTTAGGGATGATCGCACCTATTGGGCTTGTACTGGGCGCCCCTTTAACTCTGGCTCTGCGCACCTTGCCACAGGGACGTACCAAAGACGAGCGCGGCGTTCGCGGGACTTTGATAAGAATAATTCATTCGAGATATTCAATAATAATTACAAATCCAATCATTGCTCTAGTTCTCTTTGATGGATCGCTATTTCTTCTCTACATGACTCCCATCTTTGGAAAATTGATGCAATCACATAGTGGCCATTTATTGATGGATATGCATTTTCTCTTGGCCGGCTACCTCTTTTTCTATGTGATTATTGGGGTCGACCCTAATCCGCGAAAGATTCCGCACATTGTGCGCATAATTGTGCTCTTGGCTGCAATGAGCATCCATGCATTCTTTTCAATCGCTTTGCTCTCTACTACGACATTGGTCGACGGCGGATATTTCGCATCACTGAACCGACCCTGGAATCTGAATCTACTTGCAGACCAACATTTGGGCGGGGCAATTGGTTGGGCAATGGGAGAAATTCCAATTCTTTTAGCTTTGATTGCGACATTTATTCAATGGATGAGAGATGACTCCCGTGAAACTCGAAGAATTGACCGTTCGGCCGATCGAGCAGCGGCAATGGGTGAAGACGATGAGTTGGCAAAATATAATAAGTATCTTGCGACGTTAGCCGATCGAGATCGTCAGCAATTCAAAGAGGTTGATTGAGTCGGGCTAAATCGTAAAATCAGATTTGGTGTAGCAGCTGCATCAACTTTTTGGTCATGTGGCTCGTGCGGAATTGCTTCACTTGTCAGCTCGCCATTACCAACTAGTCCAACTTTCCAGGCATTCACTCGGCGCAGGGCACGATCATAGGAACCACCACCTTGTCCAAGTCGATTTCCTTCACGGTCGATATGTAAGGCCGGGACAATCACGGCATCGATTACGGATTCTGAAGTAATTGCACGACCCACCGGTTCCATTATTTTATTCTTCTTAGCTAAAGAATTAACTAAAGTCTCTTCAGAGCCATCCCATTCGACCCATTCAAGATCGTTGTCGGGGAGCAATCTAGGCAATAGTAATTTTTTGCCCGACGCCAGGATTGCCTTATTGAGATCTTTGGTTTCTGGCTCGTAGTCGTACGATAAATATGAGGCGATCACTGCTGAATTTTGGATCTCTTTGGCTTGGAGAATATGGAGCCAGCTTTCTGGAATATATCTCTGGCTTCGATCCATGCGATATTGCTTGCGCAATGTGCGCTTGATCTCGCCAATCGAATCCATGGGAATACCCTATGAAAGAAGTAGGGTTATTCCATGGATTCGAAGATCACCGTCAAAGATATGTTGACGCAGCTTTTAGCGATCTCTCGTCCGTTAACTGCTTTTGAGATGCCATTACTTGATGCGCATGGAGCCACCTTGGCCGAAGATATATATGCTGGGGATCGATTGGTGCTGCGCAAGGGTTCCAGAATTAGATCAACACAGATCGGATTGGCTGCCTCGATCGGTTTGGCTCGCCTGCCGACCCAGCCCCATCCACGAGTCGTAGTCATATCTGCTGGAGACGATTTGGTCGAACCGGGTCAGCGACTTACGACAGATGAAGAAGAATTCGAGACAAATTCTTGGATGCTGACGACGGCAGTGAAAGAGGCCGGAGCCGTTGCATATCGAGTCCATACCATTCCTGAAAACCAGGAGCAGTTGAAGCGAGTTGTAGAGGATCAGTTGGTGCGAGCTGACCTAATTGTCATTAGCGGTGAGAGTCACGATGGATCATTTACCTTGATTGAAGCAGTCCTGAAGGAGTTGGGTGAGGTAACAAGCGTTATTCCAAACTTAGAAGGAAGTGCAAGACACTGCTTTGGGACAATCGGCGAAGATAAAATCCCTGTAGTGGCAGTGCCAGGGGATCCCGTATCAGCCTTTTTATCTTCCGAACTCTTCATCCGCCCGATGATTCGCACAATGCTAGGTGTCGGAAATGTGTTTAGGTCAACTATGCGTGCCACTGTGACAGTGAATATCGAATCCCCGATTGGCCTTACCTCACTCGTGAGAGCAGGTCTAGGGACAAGTGAATCTGGATTTCCAACCGTTACGCCTTTGCCTGAACAGGACGAGATGTACACCTTGTCAGATGCGCAGGCGTTACTCGCAATCGCAGCAGATTCACCTGGCGCTTTATCGGGAGAAAATGTTGATGTCATGATTTTAGAGCGAAATAGCTAGCTATGGACTTTCGCTGGCCGGTCCTTATCAAAGATCACGAACTTACCCTGCGACCTTTACGATTGCGAGATAAAACTACATGGGAAAAGGTTCGTCGATTAAATCGTGACTGGCTTGCCCCATGGGAAGCAACCCGCCCATTAAGGGAGGCAGAGGGATCATTGCCAACGTATTATCAAATGGTCCGGCAATACAATAAAGATGGAAAATCCATGCGACAGATGGCTCTAGGAATCTGGATAACAAGTGAAGGTGAAGAGCAGTTCATAGGGCAGATCACTCTAGGGGGCATTGTTTTTGGAGCCTACAGGGGGGCGCATATCGGATATTGGATTGACCAGAGGTATGCAAATCGCGGATATATGACCCGGGCGGTGAAAGCACTGACGGGCTTTGCTTTCAGGGAGTTGAAGCTTCATAGAATTGAAATTAATTTAAGGCCCGAGAATGCTGGCTCTAAAAAAGTTGCAGAAAAAGCCGGATATTACTTCGAAGGAATTCGTGAACGCTACCTTCATATCGATGGGGATTGGCGCGATCACCTAACTTTCGTGGCCGAAAACCCGAAAAATTTCAATTAGGACATAACACCCCAATACCGGCTTTTTGCCCCTTAAGGAATTATTGTTACTTTCCATGGCGTCCGGTCTTATCTATCTAATCATCCTTGGAATGTGGGCCGCCTACTTTTTGCCCCGCTGGCTAAGTCATCACGATACGCAATCTGGAAAAGCCAATGAACGTTATAAAAGTGCCATGAAGATAGTCGCCTCCACTCCCAACACTCCAGACTCAATTGATCCGGTCAAGAAGTTGAGAACTTTGCGTCAACGCCGCACAATTTTTTCTGCGTTAGCAGGTGCACTTCTTGCAACACTTGGATTAGTTGCGTTCGGTGTTTTGCCGTACTTGGCAATTTTAATTCCAACCACTGCTCTTGCGATTGATATCGCGCATGTGCGACGTCAAATTCTAAACGCACAATTAAAGAAGCGTCGTCTGGCAGCCTTAGCAATTATCACAACTGCTGAGATAAAATTGGATCCCGCTGTGCGCATTGATCTTTCGTTGCCAGATGCTAAACCAGAAACTAAACTGAACAGCAAACGAGTTGAAGCTGATGAGCAATGGATTCCATTGTTGGATCGCGTTGAAAGTTCGTCGATAACTATTATTCCTAAAGAAGATAAGGCATGGTCACCAATTTCAGTTCCACGACCTACCTACACAACCGCGCCAAAGGCTGTTCGATCAAAGCGTGTTATTGATTTGACCATTCCTGGACAGTGGACCGCTGAACAAGAAAGACAAGCAGCTCTGGAATTACCAACTCGTGATGAACTCTTTGATCAAGAAGTCGCAGAGCAGGCTGCCGCAAGAGATTGGGCAGTCAACGAATAACTAGATCCAACTGCTGAGCCACATGAGGCTTGACCAATGCTGATAAGTCATGATCCCGCCCGTGTATAACGGGAAGAAATAGAGAAAATTAAGCACAATCAAGGTTATATACGTATAAGACATAATCTTGCGTTTGCGGGGGATGGTTCCATCCTCGTTTGGTTCTAAAAATTTAGCAAGAGCAAAGGTAATTAATAGAATCAGAAAAGGTTCAAAAGAGATTACATAAAAGTTGAACACAGTTCGTTTTTGCCAGGTAAACCAGGGTAAATAACCTGCAGCAAGGCTCAACAGAAGCAAACCACTTTGCCACTCCCTTCGTGCAATCCAGTAACCAAATGCAATTGCTATTGCAATTACACCAGACCACCAAAGCAGTGGTGTACCCAAAGCTAGGATCTCTTGCGAACAACTCGACGTCCCACAACTTTTAGGGCTTTCATAGAAGAAAGATGTGGGACGCCCCATGATTAGCCAACTCCAAGGATTTGCTGAATATGGGTGCTTGGTTGTTAAGTGAGTATGAAAATTTAGAATTTCTGCGTGATAGTGCCACCATGATCGCAATGCTGCTGGAATAAAATTAAAAGAGCCACCAACTTGCGTTGTAGCCCATTTGCGATCATATCCATCAGAACTTGCAAACCAACCGATCCAACTCAAGATGTAAACAGCAACTGGGATCACGGCATATTGCACTATTCGCTTTACTAACTTGTTGCGCAAGGTATAACCAAACGCGCCTTCAACTTCTAAAGCACGGTTCTGGCGATAGTCAACGTATAAAGTGAAAAGTAAGTAAGCAACAAGATAATAGACGCCACTCCATTTGGTAGCGGCGGCCAGTCCTAGACTTATACCCGCAAAATAATGCTGTGACCTAAGCAAGAAGAAAAATCCAAGAAATATGAAGAACATTAAGAATATATCCAACAATGCAGTTCGCGACATCACCAGATGTATGCCATCTGCACTCATTAAAATTCCAGCCGCTAGACTCAAGAAATAATTATTGAAAAGCTGTTTAGCAACGTAGAAGACAAGCACGATTGATATCGACCCGACGATAGCTGCTGATATACGCCACCCAAATTCGTTATAGCCAAAGAGCTTGATACCCGCGGCGATCATCCATTTACCTATGGGGGGGTGGACAATAAATTGTGCGCTGCTGTTGTGTGGATCAATTTCTACTCCGTGATGGAGAAGCGAGTTTGCGTTCTGCGCGTAATAGACCTCGTCGAAGACGAACCCCTTGGGATATCGAAGATTCCAGATTCGAAAAATCAAGGCAATGATTCCCAGGGCGGTGGCAGTTATTCGATCTCTGGCACGTGTGCTGATCTCTGTGGTCACGGGGAAAGCCTAAAGCCTGAGAGAATTACATCATGCTTATTCTCGCCTGTGGTCCGTTGGGAAATTCTGGAGATGCCACCCAAAGAGTCAAAGAGGCGCTAATTTCTGCCAAGTTCATCGCTGCAGAAGATTCTCGAAAGCTAACTCGCCTTGCCCATGATTTAGGTGTCACCTATACCGCAAAAGTCATTTCCTATTTTGAAGGTAACGAGAACGAGCGGCTTGAGCAATTGACGCAGATACTTGTTTCAGGTGAAGACCTCCTTGTCATTACAGATGCTGGTGCTCCTGGGATTAGCGATCCTGGATATCGCTTGATTCGAATCGCTGTCGAAAAAGATATCGATATCAAAGTCCTGCCTGGACCGAGTGCTGTCACAACTGCGCTCTTACTCTCTGGGCTACCGACTGATCGTTTTTGTTTCGAGGGCTTTGCTCCTCGGACTTCTGGGGCGCGCCAAGGTTGGTACGAAGAATTGTTAGAAGAAAGTCGCACAATCATTTTCTTTGAAGCTCCACATAGACTGCAGGAGTCGCTAGAAGATGCGCAAAAGATCTTTGGAGGTAAGCGTCGTGGCGCAATTTGTCGAGAGATGACAAAGACGTATGAAGAGACGGTTCGCGGTAGTTTAGAAGAATTACTTGTGTGGAGCACTGGACGCGAAATTTTGGGCGAAGTAACCATGGTCTTAGAAGGCTTTAATCAGAGTTCTAAAATCCATACCGAGTCTGAATTGGTCGAGCTGGTTTTATTACAAGAGAGCGCTGGTGAAGGGCGAAAAGAGTCGATTGCTTCGGTCGCGAAGGCGTTGAACCTGCCCAAGCGTCAGGTTTTTGACGCAATGGTTAACCAAAAAGCTCAAAAAAAATGATTTCAGAAATAGGTAAGATCACCCAATGAGTTCGCCTAAGAAATCTTTCTACCTGACGACACCGATTTATTATGTCAATGATGCGCCCCATATTGGACATGCCTATACGACTGTGGCCGGGGATGTTCTCACTCGATGGCATCGTCAGAAAGGCGAATCAGTCTGGTTTTTGACGGGGACAGATGAGCACGGACAAAAAGTCTTAAACACCGCAAATTCAAATAACGTCAAACCACAAGATTGGTGCGATCGTCTGGTCGAAAGTGCCTGGAAGCCAACGTGGCAGCACCTCAATATTGCAAACGATGACTTCATCAGAACAACAGAGCCTAGGCATATGGAGCGAGTTCAGCGTTTCCTTTCTGGCCTCAAAGATCAAGGACATATTTATTCTGGTAAATACGAAGGACCATATTGCATCGGTTGTGAAGAATTTAAATTGCCAGGTGATCTAGATGAAGGCAAATGCAAGATCCATGGTCGCCCAGTTGAAATGGTTAGTGAAGAGAACTGGTTCTTCCGGTTAAGTGCCTTTGTTCCACAACTGCTTCAACATTACAAGGATCATCCTGAGGCATGCGAACCTACGTCGGCACGTAACGAAGTAATAGCATTCTTAGAAGGTGGCGTACAAGATCTGTCGATTTCCAGGTCGACCTTTGATTGGGGTATTCCTGTTCCATGGGATACAAAACAAGTAATTTATGTCTGGTTTGATGCGCTTTTAAATTATGCAACCGCGGTTGGTTTAGGAGATGCTCCCGGTACGGAAGGTGGCGAAAAATTCGCGCAAACTTGGCCTGCAGATGTTCAACTGGTCGGTAAAGATATTCTTCGATTCCATGCAGTCATCTGGCCAGCGATGTTGATGGCGGCAGGCCTACCAGTGCCGGGCAAAGTATTTGCTCACGGATGGCTTCTTGTTGGTGGCGAAAAAATGAGTAAGTCGAAACTGACAGGTATTGCTCCATCAGATATTACTGATCATTTTGGAGTGGACGCTTTTAGGTATTACTTCTTGCGTGCTATTCCATTTGGAACCGATGGCTCTTTCTCCTGGGAAGATATGTCAGCCCGATATACATCCGAACTCGCAAATGACTTCGGAAACCTTGCTTCACGCCTTATCGCCATGATTGAAAAATACTGTGATGGCGTGATTCCAGCGGTCGCACATGACGAAGCTCTTTCTGCCGCTTTAATCGCAACTGTGGCAACAGCGGATTCAGCAATTAGCGCCCTTGATTTTCAGGGTGGGATTAACTCGATTATGGAATTCTGTAAGCGAGTTAATGGTTATGTGACCGAACAAGCACCGTGGGTCTTAGCGAAAGATCCAGCGAATAAAATTGCCCTAGATAAGGTTTTGTACAATACCGCCGAATCCATCCGTGCACTTGCAGTATTGCTCCACCCAATAATGCCAGCAACAACGCAAATCTTATGGCAGAGCATTGGCGCGAACGAAACCATGGGAGATATTTCGAAACAGAAAGTATCTGATATCGCGAAATGGGGTCAATTGCCCGCCGGATCTAAGGTAATAAAGGGCGCGGTGTTATTCCCACGTTTGGAAGAAAAAGTTCTTTAAATGTCTGATCGCCACTCTCTTAAAGAGCCACGACCTGATGCCCCTGTACCAGAGAAGTTGAATCGTCCCTGTATCGACGTGCATGCACATTTAGAACTTGTGACAGAGACCGCGCCGGATGCGCAAGAGGTTCGTGATGTGCTCGATGCGGCCCTAGCTGCAGGAATTGATCGAGTAGTCCAGGTTGGCTATTCGGCAGAACAATCTCGATGGGGCGTTAAATGTGCCGAAAGTTTTCCAGGTCGTGTTTTAGCAGCAGTAGCGTTGCATCCAAACGAGGCTCCGGTCGTTGAAGATTTGGAAAAAGATCTGAAGGTAATCGAAGAATTGGCTCGCCATCCACGCGTCCGCGCTATTGGAGAAACGGGCTTAGATTTCTTTAGAACGCAAGCCCCACTCCGTGATCGACAGCTTTATTCCTTCAAGCGACATATTGCGTTAAGTAAAGAAGTGGATAAGGCACTTGTCATTCATGATCGGGATGCACACCGTGCGGTCTTAGATACATTGCTAGAAGTTGGTGCCCCTAAAATGACAATTTTCCATTGTTTTTCTGGTGATGCAGAGATGGCTCGTGAATGCATTGATGCCGGGTATTACTTATCTTTTGCAGGGACCGTAACATTCAAGAACGCACCTGCGCTACGCGAAGCAGTGAAATTGGTACCCATTGATCAATTATTGGTTGAGACCGATTCACCTTTTCTTGCCCCTGCACCACATCGAGGAACCCTAAATACTCCCGCGCAAGTAGCCAACATCGTTCGATTCGTTGCGGATGAACGAGGAGAGAGCGTGGATTATTTATGTGATCGCTTAACCGAAAACGCACTCCGTCTCTTTGGGAGTTTTGACTAAGTGGCAACGCTTTTAGGTGCGGCAGAGATTCGAGAAATTGCGGCTCGCATCGGCGTAAATCCGACGAAGAAACTTGGACAGAACTTTGTCGTAGATGCAAATACATGCCGCAGAATCGTGAAGATTGCTGATGTACAGCCCAATGATGTCGCTTTGGAGATTGGACCAGGCCTTGGGTCTCTTACTCTGGCCATGCTCGAAATCGCAAGTAAGGTCATAGCAATAGAAATTGATGATCGCCTTGCCGCGCAATTGCCGATAACTGTTGCCGATCACGGTTTTATTCCAGAAAATTTATTGGTCATAAACGAAGACGCAATGACTACGGTATCCGTACCTATTTCCCCAACTGTTCTGGTTGCAAATTTGCCATACAACATATCGGTA
Source organism: uncultured Actinomycetes bacterium (assembly GCA_903838295.1). Lineage (GTDB taxonomy): Bacteria > Actinomycetota > Actinomycetes > Nanopelagicales > Nanopelagicaceae > PALSA-747. The sequence continues at coordinate 23,125 of CAILXX010000016.1, read as the reverse complement.
CCCGTGCTTCTGCATTTTTTAGAGAAGTTCCCTACGATCCGTAGTGGTGTTGTCATGGTTCAAAGCGAAGTTGCGGATCGACTGGTTGCAAAGCCTGGTACAAAGAATTATGGATCTCCTTCAGTAAAGGCCACATGGTGGGCAGACCTAACCAGTGCCGGAACCGTGGCAAGATCTATCTTCTGGCCTGTGCCAAATGTGGATTCGTCTTTAGTGCGATTCATCCGCCACGAGCCCGCTGGCGATGAAGAGCTTCGCAAGCTAACTTTCTCTATCATTGATGCTGCATTTGCGCAGCGTCGCAAAATGCTTAGAAGTGCCCTATCCGAACTATTTAAGAGCGCAAATTATCCCAACGATCCTAACCAGCCCAATAAGCCTAATCAACCGAATCAAAATAGCGCAGAAGCCTCGATTGCAATGGCCGGAGTGGATCCGACGATTCGAGGCGAAGCCCTTTTACTCAATGATTTTATGAAGATTGCCAATACGCTAGCCACATGAAGCGCAATGGAGTAATTGTCAGGGTACCCGGAAAGGTCAACCTGCAACTATCTGTCGGGCCTCTCTCTGCCGATGGATATCACGAAGTAACCACGGTATTCCAGGCCATATCTGTATACGACGATGTTACGGTTAAATTTGCCGAACCCGGAACCGGTATCGTCTTAACGTTATCTGGTTCAACAACAGCTGGCGTCCCGACTGATTCCACAAACCTGGCTTACCAGGCGGCACAGTTGATGATTGATCGGCATGACCTTGATTCAGATTTGAGTATTCATATCAAGAAAGAGATTCCAGTTGCTGGTGGAATGGCAGGAGGAAGCGCTGATGCTGCCGGCACTATCGTTGCTATTGATGCACTATTTGAACTTGGTTTATCTCGAGATGGAATGGAAAAAATTGCGTCGGAGCTAGGCAGTGATGTTCCGTTTTCGATAACCGGCGGTATTGCGATTGGACGTGGCCGCGGTGATGAAATTACTCCGGTGCTTGCTCGCGGAAATTATCACTGGGTTCTAGCGATGTCTTCGCAAGGCCTTTCGACCCAATCTGTCTATCAAGAGTGTGACCGCTTGAGAACAGGGCTAGAAATCGCCCGGCCACAGGTAAGTGACGCTATGTTGCAAGCACTTCGAGCAGGGAATGCAGTTGGTGTAGGAGATGCACTTAGTAATGATCTTCAAGCTGCAGCATGCTCTTTACGTCCGGCGCTACGTTTAGTTTTGGATGTGGGTAACGATTACGGAGCATTGGGGGGCATTGTTTCGGGAAGTGGTCCAACAGTTGCCTTCCTTGTCGAAGATGAGGAGCGGGCTTTGGATCTGACGGTTGCTTTAAGTGCCAGTGGAGTAGTCGCTGGAGTCATCCGTGCGAACGGGCCTACTCATGGCGCGCGAGTAATCGAAACGCTCTGAAATATCTGAATTATCCGTGTATTTGTCGCATCGGCACTTATAGGGGACAATTCAGGTTCCGCCATTGTGTAGTGGCTAGCACATGGGCCTTTGAAGCCCAGGGTCCAGGATCGATACCTGGTGGCGGAGCCAAAGGCGAAGCCAGTAAGTTCCACCGACAGACAAAAGGGGGAGAGCAATGAAACAGCTCGAACTCTCGGTTGTATTGGCAGCGGGTGAAGGTACTCGCATGAAGTCGACGACCCCCAAGGTCCTTCACAACATTGCTGGCCATTCAATAATTGATCATGTTCTTAGGGCGACCAAACCATTGGGCGCAACCGAACTTCGCGTGGTTGTCGGCGCATCCAGGGAAGCCGTAGAAGCCCATCTCAAAGCAACTGCACCCGAAACCAAAATTGTGATCCAAGCCGAAAGAAATGGAACTGGTCATGCAGCCCAGTTGGCCTTAGAAGGAGCACCAGCCACCGGAACCGTATTGATTCTCGCTGGCGACACGCCACTGCTGACAACTACTACATTGCAAGAGTTTTATGCCATGCATCTTTCATTAGGTGCAGAAGCATCAGTTCTGACTTCCATTGTTCCTGATCCATTTGGCTATGGCCGAATTGTTCGTGATGTCACAGATGCTTTGGAAAAAATTGTCGAAGAACGTGATGCAAATCTGGCTGAAAAAGAGATCGATGAAATCAATACCGGTGTTTATCTATTTGATATTGCTGCGTTACGCGCTGCACTTACGGGGCTCAAAAAGGGGAATGCACAGGGCGAACTTTATCTCACTGATGTTATTGGACTAATTAAAGCAGCAGGCCAGAGCGTTGTTGGTATTCGCTCTAACGATTACACCGAGACTTTGGGAATCAATGATCGATCACAGCTTGCCGAATGTTCCGCCATAATGCGCGATCGCATTAATGACAGTTATATGCGCGCAGGCGTCACCATTGTCGACCCAACCACAACATGGATCGACTTAGGAGTAGAAATATCTCCTGATGTAACAATTTTTCCTGGGTGCGCAATATCTGGTTCTACCAGGATAGCGAGTGGATCATTTATCGGCCCACGTACTACTCTTCACAATGTCATAGTTGATTCCGGTGCAAGCGTCCTGGAATCCTGGGCAGCAGATTCTTCAATCGGTCCTGAAGCAAAAGTTGGCCCCTTCTCTTACATTCGTCCGGGAACCCAGCTTGCTGCGGGCACAAAAGTTGGCGCTTATGTCGAAATAAAGAATTCAACGGTCGGTGAAGGGTCAAAGGTTCCACACCTTTCCTATGTGGGGGATGCGACGATTGGAGCGGGTTCAAATATTGGCGCCGCGACCATCTTTGTTAATTATGACGGTGTAGAAAAGCATCAGACCATCGTGGGGAATGACGTTCGAATCGGGAGCGACACAATGCTTGTTGCGCCCGTCACCATTGGGGATGGGGCCTATACGGCCGCAGGATCTGTTATTACCGAGGACGTGCCGGCCGGAGCCATCGGAGTTGCTAGGGCAAAGCAACGAAATGTCTTAGGGTGGGTACTGCGCAGACGAGCGAACACCAAGTCAGCCGAGTCTGCAAAAAAGGCTGGTGCCACTGATGGCCCACAAACTGCACAGGGGGAAGAATGAGCGAACTTCGACTTAGCTCTGAAAAGCGGTTACGGATTTTTACCGGACGTGGATACCCAGAGTTAGCAGAGGATGTCGCCGCCGAACTAGGTATTCCCATAACACCAACATCTGCATATGACTTTGCAAATGGTGAAGTTTTTGTACGTTTTGAAGAATCTGTTCGTGGTTCGGATGCATTTGTTATCCAGAGTCATGCAGCCCCAGTCAATAAGCAGATCATGGAGCAGCTGATCATGGTGGATGCTTTGAAGCGGGCGTCAGCAAAGCGAATCACTGTCGTTGCGCCGTTCTACGGATATGCACGACAGGACAAGAAGCATCGTGGTCGTGAGCCGATTTCTGCTCGATTGATGGCTGATTTATTTAAGACAGCCGGCGCAGATCGATTGATGGTTGTTGACCTTCACACCTCTCAAATTCAAGGATTCTTTGACGGACCTGTCGATCATCTTTTCGCGCTACCGTTGCTAACAAATTATGTTGGTAGCAAGGTTGATCGTTCAAGATTAACGATTGTCTCCCCAGACTCTGGCCGAGTCCGAGTCGCAGAACGTTGGTCAGATATGTTGGGTGGAGCTCCTATTGCTTTCATTCACAAAACACGTGATCCACGAATCCCTAATGAATCAGTCACTGGTCGTGTTGTCGGCGATGTTGCCGGCCAGACCTGCGTAGTCATCGATGACATGATCGATACTGCTGGAACTATTACAAAAGCTGTTGATGCCCTCTTTGAAGATGGGGCCAAAGAGGTAATTGTGGCCGCCACGCATGCAGTTCTATCGGGCCCAGCTGTTGAACGCCTCAAGAACTCCCGCGTCAGCGAAGTTGTCGTGACCAATACTTTGCCAATCCCGGAAGAGTCCCGTTTCGATAAATTGACGGTTCTTTCGATCGCCCCGCTCTTAGGGCGTGCGATTCGCGAAGTCTTCGAGGATGGCTCAGTTACCAGCCTCTTTGACGGTCATTCCTAAGCAATAGAAGCTATTTGGGTAGTAGGTCGAGCCTATTTTTTAGTGAATTTGTTAATTACCGCTCAAGTTCGCTAATCTTCAGACTCGTTCCGGCGAGGGATAGAAATATCCGTAATCGACGGCATCTCTCTTGGAACGTGTTATGTCCGTTTATTTAACAAGAGGAGCAAGTCAATGGCCGAGATCTCAATTAATGGCGCCAAGCGCACCAGCTTTGGTAAGGGTGCATCACGTCGCGATCGCCGTGCCGGACTAGTTCCAGCAGTTATCTATGGCCACAATGCAGAGCCACAACACGTTTCATTGCCTGCGCGCGAACTAGGAACTGCTCTTAAATCTTCTAACGTACTTCTTAATGTTTCATTTGACGGAAAGAATGAACTCGTTCTTCCAAAGTCAGTTTCTAAGAATCCACTCACTGGAATCTTTGAGCACATCGATCTGCTCGTTGTTCGCAAGGGTGAAAAAGTTACTGTCGAAATTCCAGTTCACACAGAAGGTGCTTATGACAAGGATGGAATCCTTGAGCATGTTAATAACACTATCGAAGTAGAAGTCGAAGCAACATCGATTCCTGCCTTCTTGGTACTTGACCTTACAGATATGCCTGCAGGTACAAGCAAGACTGCTAGCGAAGTTAAACTCACTGACGGTATGACGCTTGTCTCTGATCCTGCACTTGTGGTCGTTCACTTGTCTGAGCGTTCTACGGTTGTAGAAGAGACACCTGTTGCAGCGGCTGCTGAAGCTGCTACCCCTGCTGCTGATGCAGCAAAAGAATAATTAAAGAACAAGACTTGTAACATGGCTGATCGCTGGCTGGTTTTCGGACTCGGAAACCCCGGCGATCAATATGCCCAAACCCGTCACAATATCGGTCAGATGGTTATTAGTTACCTGGCTAGTGGCTCAAAATTTTCGGCACATAAATCACGGACAGAGATTGCAGATATTCGCATTGCCGGTTCGGGTGTCACCATAGCGAAATCAAAGTTATTCATGAATGAATCGGGTGCGCCATGCAAAGCCTTGGCCGATTTCTATAAGGTGCCTGCTGAAAATTTGATTGTTATTCACGACGAACTTGATATCCCGTTTAATACAATCCGCATCAAACTAGGTGGTGGCGATAATGGCCACAATGGACTCAAGGACATCACTACACATTTCAGTAGCCCCGAATATTTCCGGATTAGAATGGGCATAGGTCGCCCTGCTGGTCCACAAGATCCTGCAGATTATGTATTAAAACCCTTTGCGCAGCCCGAGAAAAAAGAGCTTGAAGATTTCATTTCACGAGGAGCGCTGGCAGTAGAACGTCTCATCGAAAAAGGATTAGAGCGCGCACAGCAGGATTTCAATAGTTAAAAGTTTTAAAGCAGAGTCATTTCTGTGCAGAGCCAACGTCGATCAGCCCCTTCAAATCGAAGTACGAGTGAGCGAACTCGTTCTTTAAAGCGCAAAGTTACGGCGGTTTCCGCAACTCCTTCAATTGGTTCAGAGATATAAAGTTTTCGAATTCTAGGAATTTCTTTATGGGTACCAGCCATATCTAAAATTGTGGCATAGACAAGTCTGTGGGACATACGCGCTAATTGCATAGGTTGGCGACGACCTCCCCATATTTCGACTAAACCGAGTACATATCGAGAAATTGTCTCTTCCAGCGGAGGTAGATCACATAATGGCGAAGGTTTGGACTCGGATTCCAAATCATATTCTTCACCAATACAGTTGTTGGACTTGGGTACTAGGAAAAGCTTTCTGGAACCAATATTTACTTCAAAACTGGCATCTACAGTCAGCGCAAGCATAGGTGCATCAATCACGCTTGCTTTTGGAGATGAATTACCTGGCCTAGGAATGAAAACTGGACGGACCTGAATTGAATTAAGTGAAGTATCGTCTAAGAGTTGTGTTGGAGTCATGCGAGAAAGTTCTCACTTTTAAAGCCATGGCGGATCATCCGAACGGATGAACTTTGGAGTGCTAGCTGCTGTGGATAAGTAAATTCATGATTTTCATTTATTGGGTATTCATCTCCCATGGAAGAATTACAGAAATTCATGCAGAGAAACTCCAGACGAATAAGTGCGCTACTTATCTTGTTTGCGGCCTTCATCACCATTTCGATGCTTATGGGAAGCGGGCCAACAGGTAGCGCCTGGATAGCAAGTAGAACCATCGCCACCGGAAGCAAAATTTCGGTCGCAGATATCAGCCGTGTCAAAGTAAACCTCACTACTGATAGCAGCCATTACTTGCAGGGTGGTGATTCAATAATTGGCGAATACACAACGTCGCCGATATTCACAGGAGACCTAATCTCTGTCAATCAGGTTTCGCGGATTCCTATCAACCTGACACTTCAATATCTACCAGTGGGGATTGCTGTTAACGATCTACCTAGCGATCTTCAGCTCTCTGATCTCGTCGATATTTATGTTATTCCAAAAGATCAAGGCTCCCTACCCACATTGATAGTCCATAGGATTTCTGTGCAATCCATAGATATAAAGAGTCGAAGCCTTGGTGGCACTGTTGCAATCTCATTGGCTGCTAATAGCGCACAAGCAACACTAATCGTCGATGCTGAATCTCAAGGAAGATTGGTGGTTGCACGTGATCCGTTCTGAAATACCGCAGTTAGAAGTGGTGACTGCAATTGCAGATGCCGAGAGTGAAGATTTTGTAGCGCAGCTTCTCTTTTCTCAGGGGTGGAATATCATCCAAAGGGCATTTGATGCCCAGTCGTTACTTGATTTTATGGCGGATCGTGGGAGTGAACTACGAACTGTGATTATTTACATGAGTGATCTCTCTGGATTACAACCAGGTGTGATTGAAAGTATGGAGGGAGTAACAGTAAGTATTATTTCACTTGATGGGATTCCCATTAATTCACATCTACTTATGACTCATATCAGGAACAAACTTCGGAGTCCAATGCTGCGGATGGACGAGGTTTCAGCAATAGTCGAACCCGCTCTCAAGCGAGATGAGTTAATTCATAGCAAAATATATTCTGAATCAGAAAAATTTGATTCTGAAAAATTCGGCAGCCAAAGATTTGAAAATCGCACTGGTGGTCGTTCTCAATTTAAGCCGAATCACAGAGATTCTCATCAACGGCTTATCGCAGTTACCGGTACAGCTGGCGCCCCAGGAAGGACTCGATTCTCGCTTTTGCTTGCAGAAGAGTTTGCAAATACCCAGCGGGTTTTACTTGTTGATGCAGATATTCGATCACAAGGGCTCGCTCGTCAGAGAGATCAGGTTAGGCGCCCAGAAATAGATCTGCTTTCACTAGATGTGGAGGATCGACCTACTAAATTGCCAGAGCAAGCACCAATGACAATTGTGGATTTAGGAACGATGCCCGCGATGGCAGAGGCGGTTACTGATCGGCGGTGGCATGGTTCGTTGGTCAATAATGTTTTAGATTCCGCCACGCACCTTGTCTATGTGAGCAAGTCAACCGCTCTGAGTGTTAATGAACTCTCTCAATTCTTACGTGAGTATCCGCTTCTACTAAAGAAAGTCTCGGTGACATATATATGCGTTCTCTCGGGGCACTCCCGTGAATTGCGACAATGGGAGAGCAAATTTCTATCTTTAACCACGGGCGAAAATCGCCACATAATCAGAGAAAATCAATTGAATCCTGATGGCGAAAGCTCGCTCATCCCATTTTTTAAGCCCGGGAGCGCGAAGCGGAAGGAGATTGGTAAGATCGCGATCTCACTTAGGTGATGGACTCTTCAAGAGTCTTCAAGAGTCTTCTAGAGTCTTCTAGAGTCTTAAAGAGTCTGAACGTGAATGGTGATGAGGAGGAGGGGCAATGGCGATTAGTTCTCGCATTGATCTTGCTTACTCCCATACAGCATTAACAATGGAGGATCGAGATCATCTCTCGGAACTTTTTACTGAGTGGCAGCTACTCTCTGATCTTTCTTTCGCAGATCTCATTCTTTGGGTTCCCAAGAGGAAGGATTACGTGAGTTGGCCAGATGGACATATTGCTATTGGGCACATACGCCCCACTACGGCTCCAACAGTCTTTGCTCAAGATCTGATTGGGGAAGAGTTGCCGTGGGGCAAGAACTCTCAAATTGATCAGACACTCTCGCAGGGAACTATCATTAGAGATACCGAACCAGAACTCATTGGGGAAATTTTGGTTAAAGAAGAGACCATTCCAGTTCATTTTGATGGTCGCACAATTGCCGTAATCTCTCGCCACAGAAATGCTGTTGCGATGCGCTCTGCTTCACCTCTAGAAATTAATTACCGAGAATTGGCACATATGGTTTTTCGGATGGTCTCTGAAGGAACTTTCCCGATTCAAGGAAGCATATATCGCGCTGAATCAGCGCCACGCGTGGGGGATGGATTAATACGACTAAGTCAGCAGGGTGCGGTTACTTATGCAAGCCCAAATGCTCGTTCAGCTATCAGTCGCCTGGGTTGGGATAATGAAATTACGGGCGCTGGACTCGGTTCTATTTTTGATTCATTGGACAACCACCAATCTGAACCAACCGAAGAGACGTGGACCAATATTTTGAGCGGAAAGAACTTACGCCGCGAAGATTTCGATAATGGAAATGGAATTATAGATCTTCTGGTCATTCCTTTGATTGCCGATGGCGTTGGAGTGGGTTCTATTGTCCTTATGCACGATGTAACAGAATTGCGTCGACGTGATCGAGCGCTTGTGACTAAGGATGCGACAATCCGCGAAATTCACCATCGTGTTAAAAACAATTTGCAGACGGTATCTGCATTATTGCGCCTGCAATCACGCCGCGTAGAAGATCCAACTGCAAGCGCGGCCTTGGCAGAAGCGGTACGGCGTGTGGCTTCGATAGCCATAGTTCATGAGACGCTCTCGACAAGTTCTGCGGAATCAGTTCTCTTCGATGAGGTTTACGAGCGCATTGTTCATAACGCAATTGAATTGAGTCCGAGGCCGATCACTCCCCAGAAATTGGGTGAATTCGGAGTCTTAGATTCACAAGTAGCTACGCCGCTGGCGCTGGTGATTACAGAATTGATTCACAATGCACTTGAGCATGGACTGGCCGAGGGTGGGGATAGTGTCCGTGTAGAGGTGGTCCATAATGAAAATAGATATGAAATTAAAGTTATCGACAATGGAATTGGCCTCCCAGAAGGATTTGACTGGGAAAAGTCATCAAACTTGGGACTTCAGATTGTGCGAACGTTGACCGAGAATGAATTGAAGGGAACTATCGTTCTCAATCGTGTTGCTAGCGAAACGATAGCTCTAATTAAATTTACGGCGTAACGAAAAACGGCGTAACGAAAATCTAGAACTGATTCTGGCTTTCGAGCATACGTGCACGATTTCGAGCTGCGCGACGCTTGAGTGCGCGACGTTCATCTTCAGAAAGCCCGCCCCATACTCCGGCATCTTGTCCGCTTTCTAACGCCCATGCTAAACATGCTTCTTTGACGTCACAACGGTTACAAACTTTTTTCGCTTCTTCGATCTGGGCTAAAGCTGGGCCAGTATTTCCGATAGGGAAAAAGAGCTCGGGATCTTCATCGCGGCAGGCAGATTTATGTCGCCAATCCATGGTCTCTCTCCTTCAAACTAGGGAAGCATCCATGCCCCGGGAGGATCCGGCGCTGGAATACAGATTCAGCCTAACAAGACCCAATTTCCAGATCGTTCTGGAATATGAGTTTAAAAGTTGTTGAATACTGGATTATTATCTCGTACGTATCCTGAGATAACAAGGATATATTCCTCAAGATTCACTCAAGATAATGTGATCTTCGCCCTTTAAGTGCCCCCGACAGGAGTCGAACCTGCGCACCCGCCTCCGGAGGGCGGTGCTCTATCCACTGAGCTACGAGGGCTTAAATAGCCTCTTAAGCGTATCAGTGAAAGAATTACGCCATGAGTGGAACTTTAAATTCAGCGACTAGGTCTGGAATCCAGCGAGCATATTTTGCGACGGGATGTTTTTGGGGTGCAGAACGCCGGTTCTGGAATATGACAGGAGTTATTGCAACCTCTGTTGGCTATATGGGCGGCGTTCAGAGTAAACCCACCTATCAAGAAGTGTGTACGGGAAGAACTGGTCATGCCGAGACGGTGGAAGTCGAATTCAATCCAACCCAGGTTACTTACCACCGGTTACTCGAAGAATTTTGGACGATGCATGACCCAACTTCCTTGAACCGACAAGGTGGAGATATCGGTACTCAATACCGGAGTGCAATTTTTACTACGACCGATGAACAATTACTCGAAGCCCAAGCAACTCGAGAAATATATAACGAGGAGTTAAAGAAAAACGGGATGGACGAGATCTGCACAGAAATTCGGAGTGCTGATGGTATGCAGTACTGGCTTGCGGAGGAATATCACCAAAGATATTTAGAGAAAAATCCAAATGGATATGATTGCCATTCATCAACCGGTGTTTCATTTCCTGGAGTAATCTCTTCAAGCCCTACCAACTAGAACTTTCTCCTTCTGTAGCTCTCCAGCAATACCAGGCCACGATGCTCTGTCGTCCTGTAAATTTTTCTCCTACGAGATCTAGTTTCTTGGGTTCAATGAAATCTTTGAGTTTATGGATCTTTTCCCAACCCCGACGCATAGCTAAATCACCGACAGGCCAGAGATCTAATCGACCAAGATGAAACATCAGAAACATTTCGACGGTCCACCGGCCAATTCCCCAGAGCGATGTGAGTTCGGCGGATATTTCGCTATTTGAAAGTTTAGAAAACTTCGCGAATTCAAGGGATCCAGAAAGTGTTGCTTCGGTGAGTTCGGCTATTGCTCGGGCTTTAGCACCACTTACGCCTACCGTGCGTAGAGCTACCGCGTCTAAATCTGCAAGCGCTTCAGGCGTAAGCGAACCACCAGCTAATATCCGAACGCGATCACGGATCGTATCTGCCGCTTTGACCGCAAGTTGTTGGGAAATAATGGAAGTTACGAGCGTCTCGTAATGACCACGAGTTGGACGTTTGCGATTAATAGTGCAAAGTGGAGATGATTTAATGATTGGCGCAAAAGCCGGATCAATTCGAGCGATTGCTCGGACATGCTTCTTCATTTCGGCTTCGGTGGTTAATGGCACCGACATAACCTACCCAAATCCGAATATATCTCGCTCAACTCTCGGTATTCTTGCTAGGTGATCATCAATAATACGAGTGCGCTAGCCTGGGCGATCACCTTGGCTGGACTTGCTGGAGTCCTGATCATTGATTTTCTCATTGCATTTAGAAATCGTCATAGGACGACGCCACTTCGTAACGTAGCGCTTTGGACCGCATTCTATGTCAGCGCTGCAATTATTTTTGGATTCACGCTGGGCATTTGGAATACCGAACAGGCACGAGGTGAATTTTTTGCTGGTTGGCTCACCGAATATTCACTCTCATTCGACAACCTCTTTGTGCTTCTGCTTATTATGGCTCGATTAAAGGTTGCTAAAGAGAAAGAAGAAATAATCCTATTCTGGGGAATTCTCTCATCTCTCCTTTTGCGAGGGCTCTTTATTGCAGGTGGATCGGCCTTAGTAAATCGCTACATCTGGATTTTCTATATTTTTGGTGGGTTCCTTGTTTACACAGCAGTACAGCTTTACCGTGAAAGTGGTTCTGAAGAATGGAAGGAGGGTCGCTTTCTGCTCTGGCTTAGAAAACGTGGTGCATCTATTGCCGTAATAGCATTTACGGCAATTGCTTTAACGAATTTACTTTTTGCTTTCGACTCAATCCCTGCAATCTTTGGACTCACGCGTAACCCTTATGTGATCGTTACGGCCACAATCTTTGCATCAATGGGGCTGCGCCAGCTTTATTTTTTGATAGGCGACTTGATGCATAAGCTTGTCTACCTGAGCGAAGGTCTTTCGATTATCTTGGCATTTATCGGGATCAAATTGGTTTTCGAGGCAGCGATAGGTGAAGGCAATTCGAAAGTCCTATGGGTATCAATTCCAAATATTTCGTTAGGTGTTAGTTTAGGCTTCGTCGTGGGGGTCTTGGCTTTAACTGCGCTCCTAAGCTTTCTTAAAGGGCGCAAGCAGCCGAATCAGGCATAAATCCTGGGTCCGCTCTAGCCAAACCTTGCATTCGAAAGTCCAAACCTTGCATTCGAAACTCCAAACCTTGCATTCGAAACTCCCTGCTTTTTTGGTTACGCTCCTTTCATGTCAACTCACGATCACGAATTATCGGATCTGGATCCTCAGAGCCAAGTTGTCGCTGCGGGACGTCCTTCTAAGACTGATGATGCTGGGGTTAATCCCAGCATTAATTTAAATTCAACTTTTGTCGCACCGGGAGCCACGGGATATGGCCGTTATGGAAATGAAACCTGGAGTGCACTTGAAGGTGCAATAGAGGTCCTCGAAGGCGGCAAAACTCTAATTTTCGCATCTGGCCAGGCAGCTATCTCTGCAGTCTTTTCATTATTGCCAAGAGGTGCAGTGATTGTTTCATCTAAAAATGGATACACCGGAACTATGGTTGCACTTCGAAAACTCGAAGAGTCCGGTGCGGCCGAAGTTAGGTACGTTGATGTTTCAAATACCCAGGAAGTTTTAGCAGCAATAAAAGGTTCGCTCTTCTTATGGCTAGAGTCTCCGACAAATCCGGGATTAGAAGTTGCTGATCTACCAACTTTGATTGAAGCTGCAAAATCGCTCAACATTGGAGTCGGTGTTGATAACACATTTGCTACCCCGCTCTTGCAGCAGCCGCTCAAGATGGGTGCAGATATTGTGATTCATTCGCTTACCAAATATATTGCTGGCCACAGTGATGTGATTTTGGGCTCTGTATCAACTAATGACAGCGCCTTATTTGGCCGGATTCAAGAAGTCCGTAAATTTTCGGGGGCCATCCCTGGACCATTTGAGGTATGGCTGGCACTTCGTGGCCTTCGTACCTTGGGAGTCCGTATGGAGCGCGCACAGAAGAATGCATTGGAACTTGCCACTCGCCTGAGCTTGCACCCTGCAGTTGAAAAGGTCCGGTATCCCGGGCTCGCCTCGGATCCGCATCACAAACGTGCGAAGAGTTTTATGAAGGGTTATGGAGCCGTAATTTCCTTCGATGTGAAGGGCGGCCCCGATGCTGCTGATAAAGCATGTGCCTCCTCGAGGCTGATCACCTTTGCAACCTCCTTGGGTGGAGTCGAATCCCTGTGGGAGCGCAGACATCGGTGGAGCGCAGAGAGCCCAACAATCCCAAAGAATTTAATTCGGTTATCTGTCGGGATCGAAGATGTCGAAGATTTATGGCGGGACATAGATCAAGCGCTTAATTCCTCTCAGAGGTAAGCCAGATCGCCCTTTAATGGGTTTATCAGCTTCCTTCCAGCGGGTAACCAGTTGACTGGAGTAGATTGCACCCATGTTCAAAACCATTCGCCGGATCGTGGGGCTTTTTACAGTCCTCGTGGTGATTCTTGGTGCCATCAAATCTGTATTTGCTTGGATGGCAAATAGCGAAAATGACAATCACGAAGTATTTGTTGATGAAGAAGAGAACGATCGTCAGTTTTAGTTCCAGCAATGAAGTGAGAGAGAAAAATCTATGACTCAAGAACTTGAATACGTTGCTGGTTCATGCAATATTGGTAAAGGTGAAATTCGACGCCGACAATTTGTTGCAGTAGCCGGACTCTTCTTAACAGTTTCTTCTATCTATGGTTTCTACAGTCAACATGCTCCGCGAATATCGCGACTTGGTACTTTCTTGCCAGCTTTGATTTTGGCGATCGGCTACCTGCAGTCTCGGAAGAGATTCTGCCTAGCATTCGGATTTTCTGGCATATTTAATTTTGGAACGTTGGGAAAAACGAAGAGAGTTATTTCTCCAGAAGATAGAGCGTTAGACCGAAAGACAGCGATTAAATTATTGCTCCAATCAATCGCAGTTGCTGCATTGATCACAGTAATCGTCTTCGTGCTACCGCTATCACATAAATAGTCCTGAATAGCCTTACCCAATGAACTCGAGTCCAAAGACGCTCCACATTGTCCTCAACGGTGTTACAGAGGATTCTCGAGTACTTAAGTGCGCTTGGTCGCTTAGCAATGCGGGCTGGGAAGTCGTAGTTGCTGGCGCTACTCCTTTTGGTCATTGCGATGAATTAGGGATCGCTTACGCTCGAATTCTTCGATTGCCACTCAAGATCGTGATTACACAAAAACAGGTACCCCCCATTTTGCGCATGCTTATTAAGGGCGAGACGACGGAGTGGTTGATAAATGGATCTTTGCGCAGACTTCGCAGATATCGTCGGCGTCTCTATGAAAAAATTGGGATCAAGAGCGAAGTAGTAGTCCCAAATTTGAATCGGGCAGTCAAAGCCATAACACCAGTGGCTCTTGCCTTACAGCCAGATGTGGTCCATGCCCATGATTATACCGCTTTACCGGTGGCTGGTGCAATCGTTGAAATGCTTCGCGCCAAGGGCAAGAATGCAAAACTTATTTATGATGCCCATGAATATGTGCCAGGAGTTGCACACTTAACCAAACCAATGGCTACCTTATATACAAAGATAGAACGCAAATATTGCAAGAGCGCCGCAGCGGTTCTCTCCGTTAGTGATCCAATGAATGATCTATTGATGGATCAATTGCAAATAACCCAACGCCCCACCATTGTTGCGAATGACCCACTAGTTGATGGCCAAGAACGATCACAGCGGAATTTGCGTAGTGACATTGGTATAGATGCCGATGTCCCTCTTATGGTTTATTCCGGAGCAGTTGCTCCGCAACGTGGAATTCAAACAGCGCTAGCCGCCTTACGTGATATGCCTGGTGTGCACCTGGTTTTGATTGCAAATCCAAAAAATAAGTCGGTAATCGATTTAGTCGAGAGTGCTCCCGATCTGGTAGACCGTTTCCATGTTGTGCCATATGTACCGAATTCTGAACTCGTTTCATACTTGACTGCTGCAGATATTGGCTTAATTCCAATACTGCATCGACTCAATCATGAGATTTCTTTGATTACAAAGTTTGGTGAATATATGCAGGCCCGCCTTCCCATCTTGGTGAGTGATGTAAAGACGATGTCAGCCGAAGTAAAGAAACTGGGCAATGGCGAAGTTTTTGTGGCCGAAGATGTATCTGATTTCGTTCGCGCCGCACGGTTGGTCTTGGCAAATCCCGAGAAATATCGTTTGGCATATACTGCAGATGTTTTAGCCGAACGCTCTTGGGAGCGCCAGGCAGAAGTCTTACTAAGTGTTTATAATCAAATTGCAGATGCAAGCCCAATTGCACGTAAACATTTGCCATTCGTGGTGGCAGAGCCGAAGCCAATCGCAGAAGAGAATAGCGATAAATAGGCTTTCTTAAGCTCCTGCGCCTATTACACGGAATACAACTCCCGGAAAGTTTGCTGGGTTCATGGTACGGCGACCATCAACGATCGCTTTTACACCGACAAAACAATTAACTGTCCACTCTTTGTACTCTTTGTGATCGGCCTGCAAAATGACAGCATCACAGTCCTCACCTAAATGAAATGGAGTAAAACCCAGCGCGGAGATCTCTACATCGCTATACATTGGATCATGAACCACTACGACTGCGCCGCGTTCTTTGAGGGCTGTGACGGTACCAAATACGCCGGAGAAGGCGGACTCTTTAACGCCGCCACGATATGAAATTCCCAGGACGACAACTTTTTTGCCACGCAAGCTGTCAGATCCACCCATTGCATCTGCCAACAGCTTGACCGCGTGCGCAGGCATTGCAGCATTTGCTTCGCGGGCCGATCGAACCACTGTCGCTTCTGGATCGTTCCATAAATAGAAACGTGGATAGATCGGGATGCAATGGCCACCAACAGCGATGCCAGGTTGGTGAATATGGCTATACGGCTGTGAATTGGATGCAGCAATCACTTTTGCAATATCTATATTGGCACCTTCTGCAAATATTGCGAATTGATTGGCGAGTGCGATATTTACATCTCTGTATGTGGTTTCGGCTAGTTTTGCCATCTCACTTGCTTCAGCTGTTCCCAGATCCCAAACGCCATTTTTTATTGTCAGATCTGGACGATCATCAAAATCAAGGACATCTTCGTAGAAAGTGATTCCGGCTTTTGTGCTCGAATCATTTATGCCACCAACTAGCTTTGGATATTTGCGTAGGTCAGCAAAGACCCGGCCGGTGAGAACTCTCTCTGGCGAAAATACGAGGTGGAAATCCACACCAGCTTTAAGCCCAGATCCTTTTTCTAGCGCAGGTGCGAAGCGGTTACGGGTGGTACCGACTGGCAGAGTTGTTTCGTAAGAGACCAAGGTGCCGGGCTTTAAGCCAGCGGCAATCTTTTCGGTCGCGGCATCCATCCAGCCAAAATCAGGGATCCCTTCTTCGTTGACAAAGAGTGGCACAACAATTACGACCGCATCTGCTTGGCTAACAGCGCTGGTTGTATCTGTGGTGGCAACTAAGTGACCAGTGCCGACAGTTTCTTTGAGATATTCATCGAGAAAAGCCTCACCAGGGAATGGTTCTGTACCTGCATTGATCAGATCTACAGTCGTTTGATTGACATCGCATCCGATTACATGGTGTCCCTTTTTAGCAAACTGGACTGCAAGGGGCAGACCAATTTTTCCAAGTGCAACTACCGCAATCTTCATTACCTAGCGACCCTTCGCGATCTTAATCTCTGAACCAGTTTTAGCGCTTTCAATCATTGCACTTGCAACGCGAACGGTTGCCAAACCTTGTTCCATGGTGACAATTCGTTCCTGGGCACCAGCAACTCCTAAGACTGCATCGCGGAACGCTTCATGCTCTACTTTTAGAGGTTCTGGCTTTGCAAATGCATATCGAATTACATCACCCTCGCTGACGCCTCTAAATGAAGCAACTGCATCCCACTCGGTATCGATAGAAGCATTTGCATAAAAAGTAAGATCTGCGGTCAATGTGTCCGCAACTAAAGTTCCACGTTCACCTGTCACGATAGTCAGGCGCTCTTTGAACGGAGTTAGCCAGTTGACTAAATGGTTTGTGATAATTCCATTTTCTAATTCACCAACTGCAGCGACCATATCTTCGTGCGGACGTCCTGATTTAAGCGCGGTCTTTGCAGAAACCGAGATAAAAGATGAGCGCGCGATCCATGCGGTCAGATCAATATCGTGTGTTGCCAAGTCCTTAATAACGCCAACATCAGCGATACGTGCAGGGAATGGACCTTGGCGACGGGTGGCAATTTGGTAGACATTTCCTAGTTCACCAGCATCAAGTTTTTTGCGAAGTTGTTGTAACGCTGGGTTATAACGTTCGATGTGGCCGACAGCTCCAACTAATCCTTTGGTGGCAAAGGCATCTGTGATTCGGATCGCTGCAGGAGTATCAACTGCGAGTGGCTTTTCGATGAGTGCATGGACTCCAGCCGCAGCAAGTGCAAGTGCAAGTTCTTCATGGAAAGCAGTTGGTGCAGCGACCATTGCATAGTCGATACCAAGTGCGATTAATTCTTCAACACTTTTTACCAGTGGACGAGAACCAGCAACGCCATGCGGATCACCCATTGGGTCACAGACTCCAACGAGTTCGACCCCATCAAGTGAACCAAGTACGCGGCCATGATGGCGACCCATCATTCCAAGTCCAACGAGTCCGGCACGCAATTGTTTTGCCATGCTTAGATGCGGCTCGCTACGTCATTGACAACGCTGACTACCTGTTCGAGTTCGGCTTGAGTCAATGAAGGGTGCACAGGAATGGAGATTACTTCCTTAACAATCTCCTCTGTTACAGGCAGATCTAAAGAGAGTTTGAAGGAGGGGAGTCGATGAATCGGGGTTGGATAATAGACATCGCATCCAACGCCGCCGGCTTTAATATCGGTGATTGCCTGGTCGCGCTCTTGGGAAGTGACCCCCGGCAGGCGAATTGTGTATTGATGATAGGAATGTTCGCTTCCGGGGCGAACGTATGGAACTGTGACACCTTTGAGGTGTGCATCCAGATATGCAGCATTCTTGCGACGTTGATCGGTCCAGGCTTTCACCTTTGTGACCTGAACGCGACCGATTGCAGCATGGATATCTGTCATTCGATTGTTAAATCCAACAATCTCATTTTGATAGCGGATTACGCCACCCTGATTGCGCAACATCCGTGATTGGCGTTCAACTTCATCATCATTTGTGACGATCATTCCGCCCTCGCCAGACGTCATATTTTTCGTTGGATAGAAGGAGAAGGAAGCAACTTTGCCCCATTCCCCAGCCATACGACCATTGAGCGATGCCAAGTGAGCTTGAGCAGCATCTTCATAAATAGTGATGCCATGCTTCTTACCGAGAGTTTCGAAAAGATCCATGTCGGCGATATGGCCATATAGATGCACAGGCATGATGCCCCTGGTGCGAGATGTAATTAAAGATTCTGCATGCTTAGGGTCCAGGTTAAAAGTCTTTGGATCAATATCACCAAAAACTGGAACCCCACCTGCTAGTACGACCGCATTGGCGGTAGCCGCAAAAGAGAATGACGGAACGATTACTTCATCACCTGGTTGTAGTCCGGCAGCGATGAATCCAAGATGGAGCGCAGAGGTTCCAGAGTTAACGGCGATGCAGTGTCGTCCACCGACAAACTGTGCGAATTCTTCTTCAAAACTTTTTACTTCTGGGCCTTGAGCCATCATTCCCGACTGAAGTACGCGATCGACTGCCGCGCGCTCTTCATCACCGATGATTGGACGAGCTGCTGGTATCAACTGACTCTCTTCTCCACTAGTGTGTTTTAAAACTAAATTGATTCTGCAACTAACTCATTCTCCGAGACCTGGCGGTATCGACTCTGATCTTGAGGGCAACGGAAGAGATTATTGCCGATTTCTTCTAGCGGTACCCCCGCGCGACCCACCCAACGGATCCTTTTTGCTGGGACTCCGGCCACTAATGCGAAATCTGGGACATCTTTTGTCACAACAGCGCCTGCTGCTACCAGGGCCCATTTGCCGATTGTGACGGGGGCGATACAAACAGCACGGGCACCGATACTGGCGCCATCACCGATGGTTACCCCAACCGCATCCCAGTCGCTTCCACTCTTGAGAGTGAGATCTGTGTTTACAGCCCGAGGAAATTGATCGTTTGTAAGGACCGCGGCTGGCCCAATAAAGACACCATCACCAAGTTTCGCTGGTTCGTAGACCAAGGCATAATTTTGAACTTTGCAATTCTTTCCCATAGTGACGCCGCTACCAATATATGCGCCTCGACCGATGATGCAATTTTCACCAATGACTGCCTCATCCCGAATTTGGGCGAGATGCCAGATCGAGCTTCCGTCACCGATTACTGCAGAGCTATCAACGTCAGCGCTTGGAAGAATCTTTACGGCCATGTCAGAAGTTTAGCGCAGGTGCTAATTGAGAATTTTTCGCATATTAGCGGCAAAGTTTCCGTATTCTGCGTCAGAATCTAAGTTCTGCTCGGCCCATCGCTTGGCAGTGGAGCGGATCCGGTCGATTTCTGATGCTTCATCGTCACGATTAGGTACCAGATTGTGAAGGTCTGATGCTTCGTTTTTTAGGCCCTGAAGATCCGATACCTGCATTGACCACGCATTCAATTGCGCGGCAACGTCTTCGGCGCTCGCTGCAATAGTCCCGGCGCCACTTTTGTTGATTAATTCAACGCATCTAGGTAAGGGTGAAGAAATTATTGCAACTCCCACAGCCATGTATTCATAAAGTTTTGATGGGATGGCTTCAACAAATGCTGGCGTATTTTCTAGAAGCGACAATCCAACCCATGCACCTTCAGCAAACTTCCAGGCATCTCGTGGCGCCAGCTTGCCGTGAAAACGGATGCGAGGAGATGAACTATTCGCAGAATTATGGCTCACATTCTTTACGATCCAATTCTCCACAAAATCGCGGTCTGCTTCTGCAACAGGACCAACAAAATCGAATTCCCAATCGGGTGCTAATTCTGCAGCCTTGAGCATCGTACGCAATCCACGGCTTGTGCGTATATCTCCAATGTAAATAGCACGTGGTTTAGCAGATCGATTTCCACTCTGAGTTAAGAGTGATTCATCTGGCAAGTTGCGGACCACCAGACGATTGCCGGCAACAAATGGTGGTACCTGCACATCAGCAACCGTTGTTAAATCGGCAATTTTGGAGAGAGCGCGCGCTGCTTTTGCATCCATCAGGGCGATAAATCCCAAGATTCCAAAATACTTTTTAGCCCAACCGCGATCCTTTAAAACATGTACATAATCTTCATAGAAATCTACCGCGAATTTTCTACGTAGAAGTTTTGCTTGGAAAAAAGCGGGTGCAACAGCTTCGGGGGAGATCGCATAAAATATGCGGCCACGGGCACGAAGTGAATAGATACGCGAGCGGTGATACCGGGCCAATAGATTTTTGCTCGACAGAAATTTTCCACGGGTTGCGTGGACGATAAGTTCTGGGGTTGTAGATGTAGAAGATTCATTCGCAATGGCCCTAGGTGCATCATTTAGATTGCCAGGTGCGAATATTTCCACGCTTAGTCCAGCGCCTAATAGGGCATTAGTTAGGCGATGGAGCCGTGCATCAGCGAGGTTTGCGCCGGATGAAATGATGGAGATATCGATCTTCTGCGACATCTAACCAACTACCTACATATCTTCAAGGTTTGATGGAAGCGAGCCGACATTTAAGAATTTCAAGTAATCGTCTACAACCTGCTCAGGCTTACCTTTCGCAAGCATCTGACCCTTATGCATCCAGATTGCGGTGTCACAGAGATCGGTGACGGTTGCGAGAGCGTGTGAAACGATCAAAATCGTCCGCGCCTCTTCACAGAGCTTGCGCATTCGCTCAAATGATTTTTCCTTAAATGCTGCGTCTCCTGCAGATAACGCTTCATCAAGAAGCAAGATATCTGGGGTCATATTGACCGCTACGCTAAAAGAAAGTCGGCCATACATGCCGCTTGAATATGTGCGGACTGGTAGATCGATAAAACCTTCAGGTAGTGCTGCAAATTCTGTAATCTCGGCAGTCTTGTTTTCGATCTCTTCTTTGGTGAGACCTGATGCTAGGCCGCCGAGGATGATGTTATCGCGGCCAGAAAGAGCAGGGTTAAATCCAACACCTAGTGCCAGCAGCGTCGAAATCTTTCCATTCACAATTACACGACCCTCTGTTGGCGAAAGGATTCCTGCGATACATCGCATCAGAGTTGATTTTCCAGCGCCATTAGATCCAACTATTCCCAAGACAGAGCCATGTGGAATATCTAGCGTCATATGTTTGACTGCTTCAACCGTCCTAGTTCTCGCCTCTTGACGGAGGCTGGCGCGCATTACGGCGTTCTTGAGAGTGCGCTTTGCTTCGAGATTCACTTTGTAGGTAATGGAGAGGTCTTCGATCCGGATAGCCAGATCTTCTGGCATATCTGGAAGGCTCTTCTTGCCCCTGGTAGTGCTGGTGTCGTTATGCGATGCGGATTGCAAAGTCGCGCTCCCTTGATATGAAGAAGTATCCGCCGAGCAACATGGAGACGACGGCCCAGAAAATGCACCCAAAGATGATAAGCCCGCTTAAGCCTTCACCTTTGATCCAAACATTAGATGTGGCGGTAAGTGCAGGCCCGAGTGGATTTGCATAGAGCAGTAGTTTCGCCTTGCCATGAAGTGTCTCTGGCAACCAAAGGACTGGAGACAAGTACATCCAAATACGGGTGATGTAACTGAGCAATTTATTTGTGTCGCGGAAATATACATTGAGAGTTGCAAAGACAAGCGCAAGTCCAAAACCGGTGATACCAACGCAGATCAGGATGAATGGAATCCAGATGAAGTGCCAAGTCCAGCCAGGGACTTGAGTTGCGGGGTAGAAATATTTACCAGTTACGAGAATGAAAATATAAACAGGTATTGTTGGAATGAACTGCTGAAAAGCTTGGAGTGCGCAAGAAAATGGAAGTAACGCACGGGGAAATGCCTGGTTGAGGATAAGACGGCCGCCAAGGGTGACTGATTGCGCACCGGCAGTGATGCAGTTTTGTGCGAAGTAAAAAGTAAAGAGACCGATCAAAAGGTGGTCCAGCGTGGTCAAGCCATTGTTATGCCCACCACCACGGATGATTGTGACAACTAGGTAGTAGACCAATCCAAGAAGAAGAGGATTGAGAACTAGCCATACTTTTCCGAGGCGTGAATCTAGGTACTCCGCTTTGTCGTTGAATTTTGCGAGCTCGATCGCGAAGGTGCGGCGTTGCCAAAATTCCTTGATGTAGGGAATAAGTGGTGGGAGTGAGGCACGGTGCGGCTCAAAAACCTGAATTTTTGGAACGAAATCTGGGTTTGTGGGCATGGGGGTAAGTCTGCCATCCCAAGGGCAGTTCTATGCACAGATTGCACTTTGGTAAGCTTCGCGCCCCTCTGTAAGTGAGCAGAATCGCGTTATTCAGGCGGTCAATTACTGCCTATAAAAATGGAAGGTATACATTCGAATGGAAGTTAGCCAAAACAGTAAGTGGATTTTGCGTACGGCTGGAATTGCTTTGATTGCAGCGCTCGTGCTACCTGGTGCGTTAGAGGTCAGCAATGCCAGTGCGGCTGCCAAAGTCACTAATACATCGACATCAAAACGGACCGTTGCGCGTAAATTGCCTGCACGTTCAGCAGTAGCAAAACGAGCAATATCTGCAAAGAAATCTGTCGCACGAAGTGCATCAGCAAGGGGAGCTGTTCGAAAGGTTGCCGCAAAGAGGGCTCCAGTTAAGACAACTCGAAAAGTTGCCGGTGTCTCCCTGAAGAAGTCGGCACCAGCCAAGAAGGCAACGCTAGCTAAGAAGGCAACGCTAGCTAAGAAGGCAACGCTAGCTAAGAAGGCAACGCTAGCTAAAGGAACTACTGTTAAGAAGACGGCAGCCGCTAAAAAAGCAACTGTGAAGAAGGTTGCACCAGCTAAGAAGGCAACCGTGAAGAAGGTTTCACCAGCTAAGAAAGCAACACCAGCTAAGAAAGCAACACCAGCTAAGAAAGTATCTGTGAAGAATGTTGCAAAGGTTGCAGCACCAACTGCGGCTGTGG
>CAILXX010000015.1 GCA_903838295.1 uncultured Actinomycetes bacterium | reverse complement strand
AAGTATTCTCTCGTGAGTTCAACGCTAACCCAGAAGCCTGCCCTTCCACCCAAGCGGGAAATTACTACAGAGCCAAGACTTTCAGACAAGATTTTTCAGCGCGTAGTAACAGGTGGTGGCCTTTCTTCTCTTCTCATACTTGGACTCATCTTTATTTTCCTTCTCGTCCAAGGATTTCAAACTTTTAAATCTCAAGGCATTCACTTTCTAACAGGAAGTGCATGGAATGCAGCAGTAAATGATGCGAATCAGATTGATATAAAGAACTCACACTTTGGTATTGCGGCGATGTTGATTGGCACCTTGATTTGCGCCGTTATCGCAATCGTCATTGCAGTCCCAATCTCAGTTTTCTCTGCGCTCTTTCTTACCTTTTATGTGCCAAATTCGTTAAAGAAATTCATGGTTGCAGTCATTGACCTTATGGCTGCATTCCCATCAATCCTCTTTGGCCTTTGGGGCTTCTTTGTTTTAGCGCCCGTTGGAGTTTATTGGGCGAAACTTTTGCATAAATATTTTGGCTGGATCCCTTTTTTCAAAATGGAAGCGCCCTTCTTCAACCGTTCTCCCTTTATCGCGGGTCTGGTTCTTGCAATCATGATTATTCCAATCGTCACATCGATCTCCCGTGAAATTTTCGGACAAACACCTCTTGATCGCATTCAAGCTGCATACGCATTGGGTGCAACTCGCTTTGGAATGATCAAAGCGGTCGCATTCCCTTATGCACGCTCAGGAATTGTGGGTGGAGCAATGCTGGGTCTTGGCCGAGCGATGGGTGAGACGGTTGCTGTGTACACAGTGCTCAATGTTGTCTACAAGATTAACTGGCACGTGCTCATTGGCGCAGGTGGAAACGTTGCCTCGATGATCTTGCTTAAGTTTGGTGAAGCAACAGCTGGTGAAGTGAAGGCACTTATGGCCGCAGGTCTTGTGCTCTTTGTTGTGACATTGATTGTTAACTCGATTGCAGACTTCATTGTTTCACGCAGTGGAAAGAGCGGTAAATGAGTACAACGGCACCAATAAAGCCTTCCATCCCACCGCGGGGTAAGCCTTGGAAAGCAACCCCCATGCAAAGACTTATTACAGTTGGAATTTTTGCATCTTCGGCGATTCTTTCCTACTTGATCGTTGGAGTAACGCCTCTTAAGGGCAAGTTGGCATATGCAGCCGTTTTCTTTATTTCATTTGTGATCATCGATTACCTCTTTGCGCGAATCAAGCAAGGTAAGAGTGCGGGGGCAGATTCAATTTTTCGTGGGTTTGTCACAATGGGAATTTTCATTGCAGTTATTCCTATTATCAGCATTCTCTATACAGTGGTTGCTCGAGGTTATAAAGGTCTTCATTGGAGCTTGTTTACTACCGATATGCACTCGACGCCACCAAATGGCCCTATTAGCCAAGGTGGACTACTCCATGCAATTATTGGAACAGTCCTCTTGGTATTTGTCGCATTAATTATTAGCGTGCCGATCGGAATCTTAACTGCTATATACATGACTGAAATTAAAGGACGTTTTACTCGGCCAATTAAGTTTTTAGTTCAAGCAATGTCAGGTGTTCCATCGATCGTTGCTGGCCTTTTTATTCTTGCTGCAATTGTCTATCCGCTTAGTAAGACCTTCAACTCCTTTGAAGGCTCTATAGCTCTCGCGATTTTGATGATTCCAACGATTGCTCGCACATCTGAAGAAATTTTGCTCCTTGTTCCCCAAGACCTTCGTGAATCTGGTGTTGCACTCGGTGGAACGCAGTGGCGCACCGTTGCTCAGATTGTTCTTCCTGCAGCCCGCGGAGGCTTAGTAACCGCAATGATTCTTGGTATCGCCCGCGTAACTGGTGAGACTGCTCCAATTGTTTTGCTTACTGGTGGCGGGGATACAAAGAACTGGAACATCTTCCATGGACCAATGGGCTCACTTCCTTTCTACATTTGGAAAGGCTTTGGTGCTGGCACACCTGATTCCATTACTCGTGCATGGGCGGGAATCCTGGTTCTTTTGGTGCTTGTACTTGCTCTCTTCATTGGCGCTCGCCTATTGAGTAATCGGAAGAGCAATTAATGACGACTTCAGATAACACTTCAGGAAACGATAAGGAAAAAGACATGGAAACTCAGACATCACCTGCATCTCTTTCAGGCATTGCCGCAAATGCAAAAGCAGGCAAAGCTCATGGCGGTAAGGCACTTGGCGTTGGCCTTGAGGCACGAGGCATTCACGCGTGGTTTGATGACAAGCATGTCCTCAACAATGTTTCACTAGATTTCTGGGCCGGCACTGTT
>CAILXX010000014.1 GCA_903838295.1 uncultured Actinomycetes bacterium | reverse complement strand
GATTGCTTTACTGGCAGTTATTTCGCGCAACCGATTAGTCCGTGCAAATATTTCGGTTGACGAAGCTTGGGCGCAGATCGAAGTGCAGCTCAAACGTCGTTCAGATCTAATTCCAAATCTGGTCGAAACGGTTAAAGGATATGCCAGCCACGAGTCCACTACATTTGAAGCGATTGTTGCCGCTCGTGCAAAAGCCACCTCTGCCTCGACCGTTGCTGAAACCGCTGCTGCTGATGGTCAACTAACCCAGGCACTTCGCGGTCTCTTGGCTGTAACTGAAAATTATCCAGACCTTAAAGCATCTACTAATTTCTTGGCCCTGCAAGAAGAGCTATCTAGTACCGAAAATAAGGTCTCTTTCGCTCGCCAGTTCTACAACGACAATGTGCGGACCCTTAACTCTGCTATCAAGACATTTCCATCAAGTCTCTTCGTTAGCTCTGCAAAGGTCTCGGTCCGGGCTTTCTATGAAGTAGATGACCCACAAGACCGCAAGGCACCGCAGGTCAAGTTCTAACTATGGATTTTAGAAAACTCCAATCTGCTAACAAGGTAAAGTCCACTGAACTTTTATTTGGTTTGGCTTTACTCGTCGGTGTAGTTATTTGGGCCTTGATGACCTATTTTGGAAATACGGGTATCGGTGTTATCCCATTTGCAGTTGGTATTGCGTTGCTATCTGTTTGGGGCTCATATTGGGCGTCGGACAAAATTGTTTTAACAATGACTGGCGCCAAATTAGTAACAGAAGCTGATAATAAACAGTTATACGACTTGGTTACAGAAATCTGCGTAGCCGCAGGATTACCAGTACCAAAGATTGCGATTGTCGAAGATAACGCCCCTAATGCCTTTGCGACAGGTCGTAACGAGCGTCATGCAGTAATTGCCTTCACTACCGGAATTTTACGAGTGATGGATCGTGAAGAGCTGCAGGGTGTAACCGCACACGAACTTGCGCATGTAGCGAATCGAGATACATTAGTATCTGCAGTTGCCGCAACCACAGCCGGCGCCTTGGCACTACTCAGTGATTTTATGATGCGCATCATGATCTTTGGTGGCGGAAACCGTAGGGATAATAACAACGACCAGAATCCGATTGCATTGGTCGCTTCATTAATTGTTTTGATATTGGCTCCACTTGCAGCATTGTTATTACGCCTAGCTATCTCGCGTAAGCGCGAAGCTTTGGCAGATGTCACAGCGGTCGCATTTACCCGCAATCCTGCTGGGTTGCGCAGAGCGCTAGAAGTTTTGGAAAGAGATAGTACGGTTGTGCAACAACGTTCGACCGCTGTTGCCCATATCTGGATTGAATCACCGCTAGATGGAAGTAAAACTTCTAAATTATTCTCTACTCATCCACCACTAGCTGAACGCATCGCAACTCTCAAAGGCATGGAAGGCCAGCAATGACCAAAAGAATTATTCTCGGTTCAATACTTCTATTGACAGTTGTAGCGTCACCGGCGATTGCAAATTCTACAAATTCCATGATGTCTACCCCGCCACCCCTCGCTGGTTTTGCCGCAAAGGCAGGTGGAACCATTCTTGATGTACCAATCCCCGCAAATATTTTGGCGATTCCACTAACAGGGGCCGATGGAAAGATTTTTACACTTGGCTCACTCAAAGGTAAGACCGTTGTAATGACAGATTTCTTGACTACATGCAACGACATTTGTCCTATGACATCGGTAAACATGAGAGAAATTGGCGATGCATTCAAGATGGCGCATCTCAGTAGTACATATATGGGATTGGAAGTCTCTGTAGATCCAAAGCGAGATACAGCACCGCGAATGAAGGCCTATCAAGCACTTTATGCGGATAGTTCTTGGACAGTAGCTTCACCCTCACAAGCCGGCCTCAACAATTTTTGGGGATGGTTTGGTGTATCAACAATGCAACAGCCATCAGATAAGGGTGTTGTAGATTGGCAGACCGGAAAACCAGTGACATACGATGTTGCACATGCAGATGTTGCGTTGATCATTGGACCCAATTCTCATTACCGATGGCTGGATTTGGGTAGTCCACAAATTACACTCCGTAAAGTTTCCTCGGTACCGAACAAACTCTATACATTCTTATCTGCCGGCGGAAAAGCAAACCTAGTAAAGCCAGAAGAACCTTCATGGACAACTGGGGCTGTTTATGGCGCTTTGCATGAAATATTCAAGGTAAAAGTTGGAGCATAAGTAGTGCAGCAAAGGAATATATTTCTGACGGTACTTCTTGGTTCCCTATCTCTGGGAGTTACTACTGCATCAGCACATACTGTATTAATTTCATCTAATCCTGCAAAAAATTCAGTGATCAAAGCGTTACCAGTAAATATAGTTCTGACATTTGCGGATCCATTGCTCACCTTAGGTAAGAGTGCGGTCAACAGAATTGTTGTGACTGATTCAACGAACACTGTTATCAGTACGAATAAATACTTGGTGAAGGGTGGAGTCTTAACCGATGCCCTTAATACCGCCGGTACAAAGGCGGGTAGATATCTAGTTAAATATCGGGTATCGGCAGAAGATGGTCATGTCGTGACCGGGAGCTTTAGCTTTAAAGTTAAGCCTTAATTGGGAAGTGCAATGTAAATGTTGCACCTTTCCCAAGTTCAGAAGCGACGCTAACTCGGCCACCGTGCGCTTGCATGACCGCATCGACAATTGATAGCCCTAAGCCACTTCCTTCACCAGAATTGCGAGCCCGCGACGGGTCTATGCGGAAGAAGCGTTCAAAGATACGTCCCTGATCATCGAGTGATAGGCCAGGGCCTTCGTCTTTAATCGAAACCGTAGTCTCATTTTCATGAGCTTGGGCAGTAACAGTGATCGCGGTGCCTGCTGGGGTATGCGTCCGCGCATTTCCTAGCAAGTTCGCGATTGCCTGGTGCACGCGCTTTTCATCGCCCAAAACAAATAGATCTGCTGGGATGTTCGAGCTGATGGGATGGTTGGGTCCAGCGGCTCTAGCTGATGCAATGCATTCTTCTGTTACTTGGGTTAAATCAACGGGAAGAAGAGTCAAAGGTTGTGCTTCATCCATTCGCGCTAGCAAAAGTAGATCTTCAACAAGAGACCCCATTCGAATCGATTCTTTTTCAATACGGCCGACTAGTTCCTTCGTCTTCTCTTCACCCGTTACTGCGCCTTGACGATGCAATTCTGCAAATCCACGGATGGCGGTTAGCGGTGTTCGTAGTTCGTGGGATGCATCTGCGACGAATCGACGGAGTTTCGATTCAGATTCGACCCGGAGAGCAAAGGATTCTTCAATTCGGTTTAACATGGTGTTGAGCGATTTCGTCAAACGTCCAACTTCGGTGCCCTGCTCCCGTTCTGGAAGACGAGCAGAGAAATTTCCATCAGCGATTGCGGTAGCAGTTACCTCGACTTCAATTAATGGTTTGAGAGTCAACTTAATAATAGAACGTGAAGCAACTCCAATTAAGAGGAGCACAATTAAACTGATTAGTAAGAAAAGTAGTCCAAGTTCGTGGAGAGTTTTATCCACACTTGCTAAAGATACGGAGACTATAACCGAACCCAAGCCAGTCGGTAATACACGAGCTAGCGCTCTGGTTGAAGAGAGACCGTTAGTTGATTCGATGGTGAATGGTTGGCCTTGCATTGCGGCAATGTGATCCATGGTCAGCCCTGCAAAAGAGGCAGAAGAAGCACGACCATCAATATCTCCACCAATATGGCCGATGACTACCCCCGCTGGATCTAAAAGAGTAACCGTTGTTGCAGTGGGCACTCCCCGCATTGGACGCATGATCTGAAACGGAGAGTCAGGATTTTGGGCTTGATCATCAGAATTTGTATCAATACCTGCGCGAGATAGCCGACTTAAAGATCCACCAGCGACACTATTAAGTTGGCTATCAACCTGTTTTACTAGAAAGTTTTTCAGCTGGATATTTGCAGCAAAATCGGATGCCCCAATACCAATCGCAGCAACACCTAAAGTCACGAGTAGCAATCGGCTACGCAAACTCCAGCGAGTGAGATTGAATATCTTTTTCATAGAGGAAGTCTAGTAAGGATCGGTTATTTACCAGCAGGAATACGCATTCGGTAACCAACGCCACGCACCGTATGAATCAGTGCAGGTTCATAGATATCAATCTTCTTACGAAGGTAGGAGACATAGGTTTCCACGATGCCAGCGTCACCACGGAAGTCATATTGCCAAACATGATCCAAAATCTGTGACTTGCTTACAACGCGGTCAGCATTGATCATTAAGTAGCGAAGAAGTAGGAATTCTGTGGGGGAGAGATCAATCATGTGTCCGGCACGGCGGACTTCGTGAGTCGCTTCATCAAGTTCGAGATCTGCGAAACGAACCTTCTCATCATCGATTGCTGTTTCGGTTACACCAATTCTGCGGAGTAAAGCACGCAGACGCGCAACCAATTCTTCGAGGGAGAATGGCTTCGTCACATAGTCATCGCCACCAATGGTGAGGCCTGCAATTTTGTCTTCAACTGTATCTTTTGCAGTTAAGAATAGAACTCCTACGCTGTGTCCATCTTGGCGAAGCTGGCGACATACTTCGAAGCCATCTTGATCTGGAAGCATGACATCCAGAATTAAAGCATGTGGCTTAAATTCTTCTGCGATCGTCAGGGCCTGCGACCCAGTTGCTGCAGTGCGGACATCAAAGCCGACGAAACGAAGGCTAGTAGCTATTAATTCACTAATGGAATTCTCGTCATCTACAACAAGTATTCTCTGTAAGTTGTTGACTGTTGAATTTTCCACGGCGGCTCTCTCTTTTAAATTGTTCATAAGAGGAGCATCCCCCTCGAAACTGAGGAAATCCTGAGAACTTGTAGAAGTTTTCCACAGGGTTTATCCACGGTGTGGAGAATTACAGGGGTGTAATTAAGGAAGGTTTAGCGCCATTTTGTGGCGAGCGTGAAGCCAGCCGCAATAAAGCCAAATCCTACGACCATGTTCCAAGCCCCAATATGAGGAATCGGGTAGGAGGTATTACTGACGTAGTAAGTCACGATCCAAGCAAGGCCAATCAGAAAGGCGGTGACCATGAGCGGAGCGAGCCACGTTGGGCTCTCTTCAGGCAGCGGAGCTGCATGGGCTACCTCGTCTGGGATGTAGACGGGCTCTTTCTTACGGCTACGGGACTTAGGCATAGGTAAAAGGTACACCAATATCAAATTCGGCACGATAGGCGGGTCGGTTAGCTCGGTCGGTTAGCCTTGGACCATGAGCCGGATCTTGGTAGTCGATAACTATGACTCCTTCGTCTACAACTTGGTTCAATACTTGGGCCAGCTTGGAGTCGAAGTCATTGTTCGCCGCAATGACGAGGTCGATATTGCCTCAGTCAAGGATTTTGATGGCGTCTTGATCTCTCCTGGACCAGGAACTCCAGAAGCAGCTGGCCAGAGCATCGAACTTGTTAAATATTGTGCCGAAAATACGATTCCATTATTAGGAGTTTGCCTAGGACATCAAGCAATCGGTGTTGCATTTGGTGCAACGGTCTCTCGAGCTCCAGAACTTCTACATGGCAAAACCTCGATAGTTCACCACACTGGCAAAGGATTGATGGCGGATCTTCCAACTCCATTTATTGCCACGCGTTATCACTCGCTAGCCATCGAACCAGCAACTCTGCCAGAAGAGTTAGAAGTAACTGGCAAAACTGATTCGGGTGTTGTTATGTCAATCGAACATAAAACGCTGCCAATTTCTGGAGTTCAGTTTCATCCCGAATCTGTGCTGACAGAACACGGACATCAAATGTTGGGAAATTGGCTTGAAGCATGTGGTGACAAAGGTGCCCGGGCTCGCTCAGAAGGACTAAGCCCGGTTGTCAATCGCTCTTAAGGAGTTGATGGAGTATTAACGGTAATGGTCACCGAAGATCCAATTGATTGTGTTGTGCCTGCATCAGGGGCTTGAGCTAAAACAACTTTTGGAGCTTGGTTTGGATCATATGCATTTGCGGTGCGGACCAAGAATCCTGCTTGAGTGAGCATTGTGATTGCTTGAACATCAGATAGACCAATGAGATTAGGAACCTGCAGATTTCCGCTTGCAATCTGTAATTGCACTCCACTGCCTGCAGGCAAAATGCTTCCTGCAGATGGATCGACAGCAATCACGGTCCCCGGCGCTTCATTAGAATCTGTTGGAAGTGCTTGAGATATCACCAAACCTACCGCAGCTAATGCATTGCGGGCATCCATGAGAGAAAGCCCAACTATGTTGACTGGGATAGAAGTATTTCCAGGACCATCAGAAATTGTCAAAGTAATGCTGCTGCCAGTTAATACCTTCGATGTCGCAAGTGGAAGTTCATTAGAAATTCGGTCTTTGGGAACGTGTGGATCTGGTGCGTGCTGAAAATTAATTGTGAAATTTGGTAGCAGGGCTTTGGCTTGAGCTTCGGTAAGCCCAACAACATTTGGCAATTGGATAGTGGGGGCGGGCTGTGCTTTGAAAATCTGAGATGCACCCAATCCAATAATTGCCACCACAACCACAATAAGACCACCTATGAAAAGAAGATTCCTGCGTGGTTTTATACGTCGAATCTTCGTGGTTACTTGCTCACCTCTGATCGCACGACGTAAATCTGTCAACATAGCATTTGCATCCTGGTATCGATCCTTTGGATCTTTACACAACGCCACCTTGATAATTGTTTCTAGATTTACATCGATATCTGGATTTATTTCAGATGGTGGAATCAATGGAGCCGATACATGCTGAAACGCGATTGATACAGGTGTATCCCCTATAAATGGCGGCCGGCCAGCGAGAAGTTCGTACATCAAGCAACCAAGGGAGTAGATATCACTTCGAGCATCTGCGGCTTCACCAGTAGCTTGTTCTGGCGACAAATACTGCGCGGTACCAACAACGTTCCAGGTATTGGTCATTGTTGCTCCGATATCGTCCAGAGCACGTGCAATGCCAAAATCCATCACTTTTACCTGACCGGTCTTGGTGATCATGATGTTCCCTGGCTTAATATCGCGGTGAATAATTCCCTTGGAATGCGAATAATCCAAGGCCTCTAAGATTTCTACGACAATGTCGACCGCTTCTTTTACTGGTATTGGCTCATGGCCTTGTAGTAATTCACGAAGAGTACGCCCATTTACTAATTCCATAACTATGTACGATTCGCCGTGATCTTCGCCGGAATCGTATACAGCAACGATGCCGGCATTCGTGAGCCCCCCAGCAGCAAGAGCTTCTTTTTTGAATCGAGCAATGAACGCTGGGTCGCGGGCTAAATCACTGCGAAGTATTTTGACAGCCACCTTGCGATGCAATCGGCTATCTTCTGCAATATATACGTCGGCCATTCCACCAGTGCCGATCATCTCTCCAATTTCATATCGCCCGTTGAAAATCTTCTGACTCATTTTGCGGCGCCAAGTACTTCTGTGGGTTGCAACGTATCGTCGCTAACTATCTCTGACCATAAAATTGTTGCATTATCTGGCGCACCTTTTTCATAAACCGCATCGATAAGAGCCCGAACAACATCAATCGATTTATTTTTCTTTATAATCAGAGTAATTTCATGGTCGGATAAGACGGAACTTAATCCATCGCTACACAAAAGAAAGTGATCACCAATTTCTGCGTCGAAAACATGTAGGAGCGGGTCTATTCCAGAATCACCCATCAGCGCCTGAGTTAATAGAGATCTTTGAGGATGGTTAAAAACTTCATCTGGAGTAAGACGGCCTTGATCCAATAATTCCTGCATAACAGTGTGGTCATAACTAAGTTGAGTCAATTTTTTACCATTCCACCGATAACAACGCGAGTCGCCAACATGTAAAAGCTCGACCGTTTTTTCGCATAAGTGAAGCGCGGTCAAGGTCGTACCCATGCCTTGCAACTCACGATTCTCTTCGGTGCGACTTGATATTTCTTGATCGATTGAAAAAATTACATTAAGTAATAGATCTTCGCGAGATTCCGAGTCCACATCAGGATTACTCAGAACATCAGAAAGGTTTCTTATCGAATTAATCGCGATTTTTGACGCGACTTCCCCGCCAACATGCCCACCCATTCCATCTGCAACCGCAATCAAATTACTAGAAACCAGGGCGGCATCTTCGTTGCCCTCACGCACTAATCCGAGTTCGGATTGAGCAATGGTTTTGAATGAGCGATTCATACATTTAGCGTAACGGTGCTAACCTCCTATAAGTAAGCCCGAGTGGCGGAACGGCAGACGCGCACGGTTCAGGTCCGTGTACTCGCAAGGGTGTAGGGGTTCAAATCCCCTCTCGGGCACTAATCAACGTCGGTTACAGTTCGCAGGTGAGTACATATGCCTATTTGGGACCATCTGGAACATTTACCGAGTCCGCCCTTAAAGACATTACCTCGGCAGCCGACCAACTTCTTCCTTGCGCCAACGTAACCGCCGCTTTAAACGCGGTCCGCAATGGCTCGGCTGATTTTGCACTTGTACCAATTGAAAATTCTGTCGAAGGTGTTGTTGCTCGAACTCTTGATGAATTAGCAACTGGCGAAGCTCTTGAAATTGTTGCCGAAACAACCATCGCCGTAACTTTTGCTTTGATGGTCTTGCCACAAAATGTCGGCAAGAAGATCACTCGCGTTGCAACGCATCCGCATGCAGAATCACAATGCCGGGCATATATTGCGCGAGAACTCCCGGACGCCGAAGTGATTGCTACCCCATCCACCGCAGCTGCTGCAGAAGGATTAAAGGATGGTAATTGGGATGCGGCTATTGCAGCGAAGATCGCAGCCGAAAAATTTGGTTTAACCGTTATTGCAGAAAACATTGGCGATAACGACGTTGCTGTTACTCGCTTTGTGTTGATTCGTCGCCCCAGTAGATCTTCCACGCCGACCGGCTTTGATCGCACATCACTTGTTGCGTATATCGGCATGGATCATGCCGGCGCACTCTTAGAAATTTTGACTGAGTTTGCAAAACATGATGTCAACCTCACTTTTATTCAGAGCCGCCCTACTGGCCGCGAACTCGGTCATTATCACTTCATTATTGATGTCGAAGGACACCTTGATGATGCTTCGGTTTCGCAATCCATTGCCGGATTACGCGCAATCTGTGAAGACATACGGGTTTTAGGTTCATATCCTCGTGCGCGGAAGTAGATAGGCTAAGACTGTGATCGATATAAAAATCTTACGTGATGATCCAGAACGGGTTCGCCATTCCCAAAAAGTTCGTGGTGAAAGCACAGAGGTTGTTGATCAGTTATTAGTTTTGGATGACGCCAGGCGACTGGCAATTAGCGCTTTTGAAGCACTGCGCGCCGAACAGAATGTTCTCTCTAAAGCTGTTGGATCCGCGAAAGGCGAGGAAAAAGCCACACTGCTAGAGAACGCAAAGGATTTATCGGCCCGGGTAAAGGCCGCAGAAACAGCTCGGAGTGAAGCAGAAGCTGCAGCAGATGCTGCGCTCCTTTTAATTCATAATTTGATCGATCCTGATGCACCGGTTGGTGGCGAAGAGAACTTTGTTGTACTCGAACACATTGGCACACCCCGAGACTTTTCTGCTGAAGGATTCGAAGCGAAAGACCATGTAGAAATCGGAAAGATACTTAAGGCGATTGACACCGAACGTGGTGCAAAAGTCTCTGGTTCTCGCTTCTATTATCTGACCGGCATGGGCGCAATGTTGGAATTCGCTCTGGTTAATTATGCGATTGCTTCGGCCACCAAGGCCGGTTTTATTCCTGTCATTCCACCCGTCCTGGTAAAACCGCCGGCCATGGAAGGTACGGGATTTTTGGGGCAAGCTGCCGAGAATGTTTTTCATTTAGAGGAAGATGATTTTTATTTAGTTGGTACCAGTGAAGTTCCGCTTGCTGCTTACCACATGGACGAAATCATCGATAACCTACCTTTGCGCTACGCGGGGTATTCATCATGTTTTCGTAGAGAAGCCGGTACTTATGGCAAGGACACTCGTGGAATTATTCGTGTTCACCAGTTCGACAAAGTAGAGATGTTTACATTTTGCAAACCAGAAGATGCACTTGCCGAACATAAGCGTCTCTTGCAATGGGAGAAAGACTTTATGAACGCCATGGAAATCCCATATCGGGTAATTGACGTAGCATCAGGTGACTTAGGAGCAAGCGCAATCCGTAAATTTGATATTGAGGCATGGATTCCGACACAGAATGCCTATCGCGAAGTCACAAGCACATCTAATTGCACCGAATTCCAGGCCCGTCGCCTTAATATTCGTTATCGGGATGAAGAAGGAACGAAATCCGTGGCAACCCTAAACGGTACATTGGTGGCAATTCCACGCATGATTGTTGCAATATTAGAGAATCACCAACAAAGTGATGGATCAGTAATTGTTCCTAGCGCGTTACGACCATTCTTAGGAGTTGACCGATTTCTTCCGGCATAACAGGGCTGCGCCCTAAGGTAATTGCAACGGATTTAGATGGCACCATCGTCTCTTCGTATGATCGAATCACCCAACGCACGGTTTCTGCCTTTAACAAAGCGCGTGATTTGGGAGTAGAGATCTTCTTTGTTACTGGTCGCCCACCACGTTGGATGCCAGAAATCAGGGAGACTTTCGGTTTTGGTAATGCAATTTGTGCAAATGGGGCCATGCACTATGACTTGATGAACGACCGAGTTCTTGAGCAATGGTTGATTCCGATCGATACCCAATTAGAGATAGTTGAGAGATTGCGAATTGCGGTCCCACCAATTTCTTTCGCTACAGAATTTAATGATGAATTTCATCATGAAATTAAATATGTCCCACGATGGGACGTTGGCGTAGATGTTAATCCCGTAGTTAGAATCGAAGATCGTATTACGCAACCGGCCTTTAAAATGTTAGCTCGTTGTTCGGATTACGAATTCACATCGGATGAACTCTTAGAGATCGCTGTTCGAGAAATCGGTGACCTCGTAACAATTACTCACTCGAATGCTGGTGAATCCTTGCTTGAAATATCTGCACTGGGTGTCAGCAAAGGGCAGACCCTGGCAAAACTCACTGGACGTATGGGCTTCACTTCGGCCGATGTTGTGACTTTTGGAGATAACCCAAATGATTTTTCGATGTTGCAATGGGCTGATCGTTCGTGGGCTATGTCAGATGGCCACGCAGATGCCCCTAAATATGCAAAATTTGTGGCACAGGCACATCATCTAGATGGTGTTGCAATTGTGATCGAAGAATTGTTAGAACTCCCCGCGTAACTTTCTCTCGATTTTGTCGCTCCGTCTTGCCCTAGTAAGTTTCTCCACGGAGGGCTCGCATAGCGGCCGAGTGCACCGGTCTTGAAAACCGGCAAGGGAAACCTTCGTGGGTTCAAATCCCACGCCCTCCGCCAGATTTAGTTATCTACCGCACACGACTCTTTGCTTGTGTGCGATTTCACCCCTATATGGGTCATCTGCGTCTGGCGCATCTTCGCAGACACTAGGAAAATACCCTTATGGCAAATGGAGTCTTTACAGAAGGACGCGCAACATTAAGCGCACGTACATTTAGAACGGATAAATGGTGGTTGCAACCACTATTTACAGTCATCGTCCTCCTATCTTTTATTGTGTACGCCACCTTCCGTGCCTTTGAAAATGGAAAATATTTCGCTGAGCCTTTGATCTCTCCTTTCTATTCCCCTTGCTTATCTACAGCATGTGTAAATGGATCGACCTCATTCGTTGGAACAATCTTTGGCACTTATCACATACTTGGAATGACTGTTTCGCCATCGCTTTTCATTCTGATTTTCCCACTAGCTTTTCGCTTAACCTGTTATTACTACCGTAAGGCTTATTACCGTTCATTCTGGATGTCCCCGCCAGCATGTGCAGTTGCAGAGCCACACAGTAAGTACACCGGCGAGACCCGCGCACCACTCATTATTCAAAATGGTCACCGATATGCATTTTATGCAGGTTTAGTCTTCAACGTTTTTCTAACCATCGATGCAATAGGTGCATTTAGAAATGAACGTGGCCAGTGGGGTCATATGTCTGTAGGTACTTTAGTTTTGCTGGCAAACGCAACTTTCTTATGGTTGTACTCGGCCTCCTGTCACACCTGCCGACATACCGTTGGTGGCCGCTTACGTAATTTTTCACATCACCCGGTTCGTTACAAATTGTGGACCTGGGTTTCGATTCTCAATCATAAGCATCAGAACTTTGCTTGGATTTCTCTCTTTGGTGTTGCGCTAGCTGATTTATATGTCCGCCAGGTTTCTGGTCACTCAATTCGTAACCTCTACTTTTTCTAAAGGCTGATAATAAATGAGCACATCCTTGGGACGTTATAACTACGATGTAGTTGTTATTGGTGCAGGCGGAGCAGGACTTCGGGCTGCTGTTGAGGCACGCGAGGCTGGATTATCTGTAGCAATTATTTGTAAATCACTCTTTGGTAAGGCGCACACAGTGATGGCCGAAGGCGGAGTTTCGGCTTCGATGGGTAACGTTAACTCGGATGATAACTGGATGGTTCACTTCCGCGACACTATGCGCGGTGGAAAATTCCTCAATCATTTCCGTATGGCCGAACTCCACGCCAAAGAAGCCCCAGATCGTGTTTGGGAGCTTGAAACGTGGGGAGCACTCTTTGACCGAACCAAAGATGGCAAAATTTCACAGCGTAACTTTGGTGGACATGAATATCCACGCTTGGCCCACGTCGGTGATCGCACAGGTCTAGAACTTATCCGCACAATGCAGCAGCGAATTGTTGCGATGCAACAGAAAGATGCGCGGGATCATGGTGACGCTGAAAAATTTATTAGAGTATTTGCAGAACTCACAATCACAGAAATTTTAAAAGATAATGAGAAAGTTTCTGGTGTCTACGGTTATTGGCGCGAAACTGGGGAGGAAGTTCTCTTCACCGCTCCTGCTGTAATCGTGGCAACTGGTGGTATAGGTAAGACCTTTAAAATTACATCAAATTCATGGGAAGGTACCGGTGACGGACACGCACTTGTACTCAAAGCTGGTGGACGCCTCAAAGATATGGAATTCATTCAATTTCATCCAACCGGAATGGTCTGGCCACCTTCGGTTCGTGGCTTACTTGTTACCGAATCGGTCCGTGGTGATGGTGGGGTGTTAACCAACAGTGACGGTGTTCGATTTATGTTTAATTACATTCCAGATGTTTTTAAAGATAAATATGCAGATAACGAGGCAGAGGCCGATCGTTGGTACACAGATCAGACCAATAATCGCCGTCCGCCAGAGTTACTCCCACGCGATGAAGTTGCTCGCGCCATTAACTCTGAAGTGAAAGCTGGTCGTGGAACAGAACACGGCGGCGTCTTCCTGGACGTTTCCAAACGATTGCCGGCTGATGTTATTAAGAAGAAGCTGCCATCCATGTGGCACCAGTTCTACGAACTAGCTGGTGTAGATATCACCAAAGAGGCAATGGAAGTTGGTCCTACCTGCCATTACGTCATGGGCGGGGTAGATGTTGATCCCGACACGGCAGCTGCGATCGGTGTACCTGGACTCTTTGCTGCTGGTGAAGTTGCGGCGGGAATGCACGGTTCAAATCGTCTTGGCGGGAATTCACTCTCCGATCTCTTGGTTTTTGGCCGTCGCGCCGGAATCGGTGCAGCCGAATATGTAAAGAGTTCTGGCAAGAATCCAGTCAGCGATGCCTCTATTAAGCGTGCCCAAGAGAAGGTTGCCAAGCCGTTTACACAAGCAGGTGGCGAAAATCCGTACACCTTGCATCACGAACTACAAGAACTTACTCAATCCTTGGTCGGCATTATCCGTACTAAAGTTGAACTAGAAGAGGCTCTTAAGAAAATTGCAGAACTTCGCAACCGAATTGCAAAAGTTTCTGTTGCTGGTGGCCGTGAATTCAACCCGGGATTCCACTTGTCTTTTGATTTAGACAACATGTTGTTGGTTGCCGAATCGACTGCGCTAGCTGGGCTTACTCGAGAAGAGTCCCGCGGTGGACATACTCGTGATGATTTCCCAACCATGAATCCAGTATGGCGCCAGTCAAATTTGATCTGCACATTTGATGGAACAAAGGTTGGTGTTGAAAAAATACCGCTACCGGTGATGCGTAAGGACTTATTCGAACTCTTTGATATTCACGAACTTGAAAAATATATGACGCCAGAAGAAATCGCGATGGGTGGGATCAACTAATGGGCCGCATACTTAATTTACGTATCTTTCGCGGAAACGCAGCAGATGGCGGGCTTGCGGATGTAGCCGTTGAAGCGATGGAAGGTGAAGTAATACTAGATGTGATTCATCGTGTTCAAGCTGAACAGATGAATGACTTAGCTGTGCGTTGGAATTGCAAAGCTGGAAAATGTGGATCGTGCTCTATGGAGATCAACGGTAAGCCTCGTCTAGCCTGCATGACTCGAGTCGCGAGTTTTGAAGATGGCGAAACCATTACGATTACCCCGCTTCGTGCATTTCCTGTTATTAAAGATTTAGTTACAGATGTCTCTTTCAACTATAAGAAGGCAATGGAAGTCCGTGCATACGAACACCCTGTTGATCTCAAACCTGGCGATGCTCGCATGCAACAAATCGACGTAGAGCGATCTCAAGAATTTCGTAAGTGCATAGAATGTTTCCTCTGTCAGGACACCTGCCACGTTATTCGTGATCATGAAGAGAATAAGAAGTCATTCGCGGGACCACGTTTCTTTATCCGCTTGGCAGAATTAGATATGCACCCATTAGACACGGTTCGCAATCGCAAGCAAAGCGCTCAAGCAGAACACGGTCTAGGAATGTGCAACATAACCAAGTGCTGCACAGAGGTCTGCCCGGAGCACATTCGGATTACCGATAACGCAATTATCCCCATGAAAGAGCGTGTAGTCGACGTTAAATATGACCCACTTCGCTGGCTTGGCTCGGTTATCCGAAAGCGCGACGGTATCCTTTAACCATGAAGATCATGATCCGTTGGGGCGTTTTAGCTCTTGCGGTCTGGGCGGCGACCGCGTTGATTCCTGGAATCAAAGTTCATGGTGGCGCTTGGGATTACTTATGGGTTGCTCTGATTTTCTCTGTCATAAATACTTTCTTAGGGTCATTCCTCAAGTTGATGACTTTGCCTGCAGTAATTTTAACCGCCGGACTCTTTCTTATAATTATTAATGCAGCAATGCTCGAACTTACAGCCCGCTGGAGTTCTGCTCTGACAATCACATCATTCTGGTCTGCAATATTTGCGTCAGTCATAATCAGCGTTGTTTCTGGAATTGGTCAACGCATAACAGCCAAGCAAAATTGGAGATAAAGAACCTCGCCGTAGTTGCAGGTGGCGGGATCACCGGGTCGATAGCCCGCTGGATCATTTCATTATCAATAGTCGACCATGGGTTTCCTTGGGCAACTTTACTTGTAAATTACATTGGTTCGATAATTCTGACAATTGTAGTTTTATATTCAAAACATCATGCATCGAGTAAATGGTGGTGGCGACCTGCCCTTGGAACCGGTTTTTGTGGCGGGTTTACAACGTATTCCGCCTTCGCCTTAAAGATTGACCAATACATCAATGCTCGTGAGATCCATTTAGTTGTTGAATACGCGCTTGCTTCATTAGTTGGTACGTATATCTTGGTCTTTGTCACCAACGAATTCTTTTATAAAAGGGTTTCGAGTAAATGAGGGTGTTCCTGATAATTATTGGTGCTGGCATCGGAGCCCCGTTGCGGTATTTAGTTGATAAGCATATGAAAAAGCTGCATAAGAATTCGCTACCACTAGAAACACTGCTGATTAACGTGTTGGGTTCATTTGTTATTGGAATCACCGTGCATCGATCTGCAAATATGGGGTTCTTATTTGGAACTGGCTTTGCTGGTTCCTTTACTACGTGGTCGACATTCGCGCTGGAATCCCATGATCTTATTAAAGATAAGAAACGTGGAATCGCTTGGATTTATCTGGCGCTGACGTTGGTACTTGGCGTATCAGCTGCTGCCGTTGGTAATTTGATTTAGCGCAGTAAATTGGCGACCCAGACTTCCACTTCGTCCGGGTGGCTAGGCAAGGCGCGACTCATTACCTGAGCACCACTCTTTGTAACCAGTATGTCGTCTTCGATGCGCACGCCGATTCCGCGATATTCGATCGGGAAGAGCAGGTCGTCAGGTTGAATATATAGTCCTGGTTCGACAGTAAGTATCATCCCTGCTTCCAAGACGCCTTCGCGATAATTTTCTTTTCGAGCTTGTCCGCAGTCATGTACATCCATTCCCAACATATGTCCGGTGCTATGTATAGTCCAACGGCGATGAAATCCCTTATCTTTATGCAGAGATTCTTCGGCGGTTCCAGGTAAGACTCCTAATTCCTCTAATCCTTTTGCTAGGACTGCCATTGCGGCATCGTGAAAAGCTGTCCAGGGTGCGCCAGGTTTAACGGCGGCAATACCTGCGCGTTGCGCTTGGTATACAAGCATATAAATTTTCCGTTGCGGCACTGAGAATTTTCCGTTGATAGGAATTGTGCGCGTAATATCAGCGGTATACATCGACTCAACTTCTACGCCAGCATCAATCAAAATTAAATCTCCTGGCAGTACATCGCCATCATTGTTCATCCAATGTAAAACACATGCGTGCGACCCAGCAGCTGCGATTGTGTCATATCCCAGTTCGTTACCCTCCAGGCGGGCTCTGCCATAGAAAGCTGATTCGATAATACGTTCACCCCTACGTACGGATGTAGCAGCGGGAAAAGCTCTAACCATGTCATTAAATCCACGCAGAGTAACGTCTACAGCTTTCTGTATCTCATTGATTTCATATTTGTCTTTGATGATGCGCAACTCGGATAGCACTTCGAGTAGACGTGTTTCACGTTTTTTATGCTTTTCGACAAGCGAATCAACCACGCGGTCTTCGCCACGAACAGTCAACGTATCAATGGTGTTTTCCAGGAACGAATCCAAAGTGTCTATATGCCTTACCGAAATTCCATAGCGTTTTTCGGCCTCCTCTAAGGCAAGGCGACGGCCGATCCAGAATTCGCCATGGCGACGATCACTGTGGAATTCATTGGTATCCCGAGGTGACCTTGGGTGAATGAAGAGCAATGATTCGTGGCCATTTTTAGTTGGATCAAGAATAAGTACCGAATCAGGTACGCAATCAGTGGCGCTAATCCCGGTTAGCCAGGCATAGGCGGTGTGGGCACGGAATTTATAATCAGTGTCATTGCTTCGGACCTTAAAAGACCCGGCAGGAATTACGAGTCGGACACCCGGATACATTGCAGACAGTTTCTCTCGACGTGCTCGTGCATACGGAACAACTTCTGCACTCGTTGGTCCATCAAGCGTTGGTCCGTCAAGCGGGGATGGTGCCCATCCGGTGGCCATGAATTCGGCAAGGAGATCACTCTTGGCGATGTCGTGTGATTGTGTGCCACCAAGTCTTGCGGGAACCTTGCTCATGAAAGCAATGGTACTAGGCTTCAGGGGCGCAACGAGAGAACATTCTGTCTCTCAACTGTCTCTGAACTGTCTCCGAACCGTCTCTGCCTTATCAGCAACTCAGAATTTAAGTCGAAAGGTATTAAGAATATGACTGCACTGCGATGGGGTTTCTTAAGTGCTGGCGGAATTGCGACATCTGTTGCAGAAGATTTTCTAATC
Organism: uncultured Actinomycetes bacterium; assembly: GCA_903838295.1. Lineage (GTDB taxonomy): Bacteria > Actinomycetota > Actinomycetes > Nanopelagicales > Nanopelagicaceae > PALSA-747. The sequence goes on along the minus strand of CAILXX010000014.1, from coordinate 12,922 downwards.
GCTGGACTTAAAATTCAAGCCGTAGGAGCTCGAGATCTTGACAAAGCAAATCAATTTGCCGATAAATTTGGTATCTCTAACCGCCACCAAGGTTATGACGCATTGGTTAATGACCCAGAAGTTGATGCCATTTATGTATCAACGCCACATCCTTGGCACCATCAGCACGCATTACTGGCTCTGAACGCAGGTAAGCATGTTCTGCTTGAAAAACCTTTCACAATCAATGCGCGTGAAGCGCAAGAAATCAAAGATCTTGCTAATAGCAAGAAACTCTTCGTACTAGAGGCCATGTGGAGCCGATTCTTACCATCTATGGATGCAATTTTCGAAGTTATTGATTCGGGAATACTGGGTGATATCCGTTTGATTTCTGCCGACCACAGCCAATATTTGCCACACATCCCACGCCTTCGTGACCGCGAACTCGGTGGTGGCGCGCTCCTTGACCTTGGAATTTATCCGGTTTCATTTGCAGTGAGAATTTTGGGCAAGCCAGATCACATCACAGCCAAAGCAACTCTTACCGATCAAAAGGTCGATGAAACAACATCGATGATTTTTGAATATAAAAATGGGGCGCAGGCCACGCTTACAACATGCATGTCTTCGGCTGGTCCAGTAAATGCAGTTGTGATTGGTACCAAGGGGCGAATCGAAGTTGCTAAATCTTTTTACGAACAGAGTTCATTCACGGTCTTTGATCACACAGGCACAGTGATTCAGAAATATAACAAGGCGATCCAAGGAAACGGACGTCAGTTCCAGGCGATGCACTTAGAAGCGTGCGTTGCTCAAGGATTGATAGAAAGCCCTGTTATGAGCATCACCGAATCCGTAGAGATCATGCATGTTTTGGATGCAGTGCGTGCTCAGATTGGCCTTAAATACCCAACTGAGTAGCGTGAAGTGAGTGCTACCTCTTTTGTGAGAAGAAATCTGATTCAAATCAGATTAAAAGAGTGCACTCGCCCTTTTACGCCTATGCTTGCAGGAATCAAGAAAATGGTGATTTCATTATCAATTCTGCCGGGAAAATATTGGTCATAAGTGACAAAAGTGATCTCCATGCCTTTGTGAGAACAGCCCTTGAACCAAATGGCTTTACAATATTAGAAGCCCCCGATGGTAAAAGCGCTTTAGCAAAATACGAGTCATATGATCCAGCAGTAATTATTTTAGATTTATTTTCGGGAGAGTCAGATGGCATCAAGCTATGTCGCGAAATTCGACGACAATCAAAGGTACCAATTATTATTTTGACTGATTGCCATGAGGAGATAGATGAAGCCATGTTTTTGGAGGCTGGAGCAGATGACTACATCATAAAGCCAGTAAGCGCTCAAATTCTTATTCTTAGAGTCGCAACGCAAATCCGCCATCAGCCACCTATTGCTCGACAAACAGCGGGAATTTTTGATGAAGCCGGGATGTCGCTCAATGTAGAAACTCGTCAGTTCCAAGTACGACACGTGAACGTTGCATTAACCCGGACAGAATTTGATTTTTTGAGATTGCTAATGGAATATCCGAAACGAGTCCACACCCGCATGCAAGTGATCGAGGCGATCGGTGGATCTTCACAATATTCGAGTGACCACCTTTTAGATACGCATGCCTCAAGAATGCGTACGAAAATTAGAATTGCAGGTGGACCTGCGGCGATTTCTGCCGTCCGTGGAGTTGGTTTTCGCCTGATGTCACCCCCGGAACCACTAGAAAGTTACACATAGCCATCATCTGCAATTAGTATCTCTGCATGACGATTGCTCAAAAACTGCCAGTTAATCAATTTGATCATTTTTACAAAGGTGGCAACCGCATAGGTGCCTTACGTCATGGCCCTGGTGGGCCAATGCGGCCAGAGGAGTGGATCGGTTCAGTTACAACCCGCTTTGGTGCAACCGATCAAGGACTTTCGCGATTGAGTAACGGCCAGCTACTCAGGGATGCGATTTTAGCGAGCCCGATTGATTGGCTCGGATCTGCGCACTATGAAGCATTTGGGAGTTCCACCGAACTTCTGTGCAAATTGCTGGACCCCGATCAAGATCTTCCTGTTCACTATCATCCAAACAAAAGTTTTTCGAGGGCACATCTAGGTTTATCTCATGGCAAGACCGAAGCATGGATTATTTTAGAGGCACCAGAAGGTGCCACTGTGGGACTTGGCTTTAAGCGGACCATGGCCCTTGATGAAGTAAGTGAGTTAGTAAAGAGACGCAATGCGCCTGCGCTCATAAATTCTCTCAATAATTATGCGGTAAGCGCCGGTGACACAGTTCTAGTCCCAGCGGGCGTGGTGCATTCGATTGGAAAAGATATTTTTGTGCTTGAGCTGCAAGAGCCAACGGACCTCTCAATTCTTTTAGAATGGGAGAAATTTGCCGTTGATGGCGAAAAAGATGGTCATCTTGGACTTGGATTCGATCTTGCCCTGCAAGCATTAAATCTGGAGGCTCTATCGGATGAATTTCTCTCGAAATTAGTGGTGCGTGGTGCACTTTCAAATGAATCTCAGAATTCTGTATTTAGCGAAGTTGCTGATCCTTTTTTTAGGGCAGATTATCTACCAAGTAGCGGTTCGGCATCTGATGCTGGATTTGCTGTAGTAATTGTTTTAGATGGTGCAGGAACCATCAAATTTAGTAATCAGCCAAATATGGATGTAGTTAAAGGGGATGCAATCGTGATTCCCCATTGTGCAGGAGGTTGGGATGGTTACGGATTTGTTGGTCTTTTATGCCGACCACCGCTTCCCACAAAGGCCTAAGCACAATAAAATACGCTGGTGACGTCAAGAGCCCTTCATCTCTCGCATTACGAGAGGGCCAAATGGGGTCTGCGATTTACGATGTTCTTCCTTGGAATGTCGGTTTCGGTTGCGACTGCGCGAATGGCAGAAATCAAAGGTGCTACACATTCGAGTGATTCAGCATTTGGATATGCGGTATTAATTGGCAATCTTGGCATCATGATTGGCAACTACCTAGGTGGGATTGCAGTTCACCGAATTGGTAGCAGGGCGGTTATTAGAATCGCGATTCTTGGCATAGCTGGTTCTCAAATTGGATATGGGTTCGCGCATCATTTATGGCAGATATCAATGATCGCATTTATTGCAGGCTTATGCGGATCATTCTCCAATGTTGGCGTAAATATGCAGGGCGGAATGATTGAATCTGGAATAGGGAGATCACTCCTGCCTACTTTCCACGGTGCCTGGACCTTGGGCGCTTTTTCAGCGTCGCTTCTCTCTTCTGTTGTTGCGTCGCATATTTCACTGCAGGGTCATCTGCTTATTAATTGTATTTTTTCATTCTTAGGAGTTTCGGCTGCTGCGCTAGTTCTCTTATCTGCATCGGTTGATCAAGCAGTATTAGTGCATCCTGACAATCAACCGGACGAACATGTAACTCAATCAAAGATTAATCCAGCCGTCGCGTTTGTCGCTTTTTGTGCATCTCTTGCCTTGCTATCCGAAGCATCTGTCGGCGACTGGGCGGGGATCTTGTTACATGAGAAGTTTCATGTAACTCTGGCGTTAAGTGCACTTGGCTATACCTTCTTTGCTCTTGGCCAAATTATTGGCAGATTCACGATCGGTAAGCGTATTGATCGCATCGGGGTGGTGGCCGTCATTAGAACCGGCGGAATCCTAGGTGGAGTTATTTATCTCGTATCCCCGATCGTGGTTAATATTTTTGGTTCGAATAAGCCCACATTGATACTGACCATTATGTGTGTTCAGTATTTTGTCTTAGGACTGTGCATTGCGCCTATGCCACCGGCTTTTGCGATACTTGCCTACCGGATCCCTAACATTTCTTCTGCAAAATCTCTGGCACAGATGCAGATTATTGGGGCTTTCGGATTCATGCTGGGCAGATTCATACTTTCGACCCTTACGCACCTATTTGGACTACAGGGCGCACTCCTTTTGCCAGCGCTTACACTTTTAGCGACCGGACTTTTGGCTCGCAAGTTAAGCCATGAATAAATAGAATAAATAATCTATCTAATTGTTATAGAGAATCTCTCTTTGCCTATGTGCTAACTCCGATAATCATGGAATACTTCGCGAAATGACTAGCAAACCGTTTTCGCAAGCGCTCTATGGTGCCGCCTATTATCACGAGTATCACACATCACCACGACTGGCTGAAGATATTCAATTGATGAAAGAGGCTGACCTAACTGTTATTCGTGTTGGGGAATCAGTCTGGTCTACATGGGAACCAAATGATGGTGAGTTCAACCTTGAATGGCTACAGGAGATTCTCGATGCCGCTCACGCTGCTGGGATTTCTGTAATTGTCGGCACACCGACGTATGCAATGCCACCATGGCTTGCTCGCAAGCATCCAGAAGTAATTGCAGATAAAAGAACTGGTCAACCGATTCCATATGGCCATCGTCAGAATATGGATTACCACCACCCGACATTTCTTAAATATGCAGAGAGAGTCATTCGAAAAATCACCGAGCGCTATGCCAATCACCCCGCTGTCATCGGGTGGCAGGTAGATAACGAACCTGGCACGGAAGTCCTCTTTAATGACGAAGTCTTCACCGCCTTCAAAGTTCATTTAGCTAAGAAGTATGGCACGGTTGCTAATCTCAATAAGCGTTGGGGATTGGTCTACTGGTCTCATGAAATCACTGACTGGGATGATTTATGGCGACCAGATGGCAATACCTCTAATAGTTATAACTTAGAGTGGCGCCGATTCCAGGCCCAAATAACCGAAGAATTCATTACCTGGCAAGCGAAGATTGTTCGCGAATATATTCCAGATAATCAGTTCATCACCACATGTATTTCTATTGGCCGTCCTGCGCAAGATGTGACGAGAGTTGCTGAATCTTTGGATTTAACAGCTGTGAACATTTACTATGCAACTCAAGATGGTTTGCAGTACCCAGCTTTTGAAGAAGAGAATTCAGAACTCCCAGCGCCATTTTGGATTACCCACAATGGACCGATGGGCTTTATGGTTCAGGCGGATATCGCTCGTGGCATTAGAGAAGAAAATTTTATTGTCACCGAGACAAATGCATCTTTCACCGGTCACGGGCCGGCAACTGGTTACTTTCCTTCATACCCCGGCCAGTTACGTCAGGTGGTTCTTGGCTTGATCGCTCGCGGTGCCAATATGGTCGAATATTGGCATTGGCACACATTGCCTTACGGAACCGAAACATACTGGGGCGGAATCCTCGGCCATTCACTTAAGCCAGCTCGTACATATGACTCTGTTGCTGAAATCGGCGCGATGCTTGAAGCTGCCAAGAGCAAACTAGTCGATGTCACTCCTAAGAACGACGTCACAATGATTCTTTCACCAGAGAGTAAATGGGCACTTGGTTTTCAACCGCCATTGCGTCGTAAATTTGATGTCGGATATACCGGCGATCCGGATAGTTATGATCGTTTCTTCTCCAGTTATTACGACACATTCTTTGCTGGCGATTTTGGTGTCAACTTAATTGGTGCGCACAAACTGCCAGCCACCCCGGCACAGTTATTAGAACAGACTTCAATTTTATGTCTGCCTGCACTTTATATAAGTGAAGTCTCTACACTCGAATATGCAGTCGAATTCGCACGTCTAGGTGGGCATTTACTCTTAACTCCACGGACTGGATATGCGGATGAAATTTCCGTTGTTCGTCAGGAAGTTATGCCGGGAATCTTGGCGAAAGCTGCCGGCGTCCATTATGACGAATTCTCTAATTTGTCTAGAAATATAAAGGTACGATCAAATGATGCCGCCATGGGCGATGGCACTTTAGGTGAAGCAATTGGCTGGACAGATATGTTGATCAGCGATGGCGCTGAAATACTTGCCACCTACGATCACCCGATGTACAAGAATTATGCTGCGATCACCACAAACCGCTTCGAAAAGGGTCGAGTGTCATACATTGGGACATTGCCCGATCATGCTTTAGGTCGAAGCATTGGTGCTTGGTTGCGAACAATCCACAAAGACCCAGTGGCAAAGAGTTCTACGTCAGAATCGATTCGCTATAGCCGCGGAAGGTCAAAAGATGACCTGGAATTAATCTTCTTTTTTAATTGGAGCTGGGATCCAAGTGAACTGACCCTGCCATACGCAGTAAAGAACTATTTAACCGGTGAAAATATTGCTGCTGGTGCCACGATCAAACTTGGGCCTTGGGATGCCCAAGTTGTGACCACAACTGTTAATTAATCAATCAGAACTGTCCATTTATAGGTGTAGACACCTGGCTTGATTAGGTATTTAGCAAGCGTATCTGGACCGCAGGACGCAGTACCGATACCGCGATGAACGGCATCAATTGTGACAACAGTGGTTCCTGATGCTTGAAGCTCTACATCATGTGTCTTGATATTAAGTTCTTCTTGAGTATACGGAAGGATTGACACCTGTCTTGGTGAATCCATTATGAATCGAACCTTATGTCCATTTTGATCAGATAGTTCGAACCAGCGCATTCCGTTATGTCCGCCACTTTCCTGTGGGACTACATAAGGAACATACTGATCCTTAACCGTACTTTCACACCTAGTGATCGCTGCCAATTTGCGATCTGGATACGTTTCTACTGGTCCAGAACCAAAGTAGGTCAGCTTTGAAAGTACTTGTGATAGTTCGAATGTAGTTCCAATACGTGGCACATCAGCCAAGACTGTAGGAATCCGAACTGTCTCTGTAACCATGAAGCCACCAACAACTGACTCGACTATTTGATCATGCTTAATAACGATGCCAGCCCCAGTTTTCCAGGATTTAGCGATCGTGACTCGCGATGCGGTAGTCGTTACCTTCGCCCGCTCCTGGGTGAGTTTGTCCAAGCCCCAATTCCGCCACTTAGGAACTATGTGACCATATGTATCGTTTTCGGTTGGTGCCCGGAATAGATTCAACTTTGGCGCAGTGACACCGTATGGAAGATGGATATCACCGTTGGCATCGACAATCGTCGAAAGAGTTGCAGCTGATTGCTTTTTAGGCTTTGCAAGAGCGGTTGATTTAAGCGCAAATTGAACATCGCCAATGACGGCTCTTGATGGAGCCCACTTGGTTGTCGATTTTTGGACTATCGAGAATGTAATAAAGCGTTCACCTTGCAGAGAAGCCTTGCGGATGTGCTTACTAGCCACCGTTATCAACTTCTTTTTACGGGGAGCTATCTTTCCGATATTGATTGTTCCAAAATCAACGAGTTCACCTTCGATTGTAAAATCCCATCGAAGTTCGTAGTTACTGCTGTCTACGAAGAAATTCTTATTAAATACTTCAAACTTTAAAGTATTAGCGTTCTTTGTCGTAATCTTTAAGGGAGCTGCGATTGAGCGCATTTCGTACATTCCAGGCTTTGGTCTTCTATCAGACCAAAACATGCCATCGCAGACGAATGAACCATCATGGCGCTCTTCACCAAAGTCTCCACCGTAAGCGCTCCGAGTGGTGCCATCAGGAAGCTTTTGGGCAATTGCGTGATCCCAGAACTCCCAAATGAATCCACCCTGAAGTCCATCATACTTATGAATCGCATCCCAATAATCAGCCAGGGTTCCATTTGAGTTGCCCATAGCATGCGAGTACTCGCACATAATAAGTGGGCGATCTTTTAGCGGAGATTTTGCGAAAGAAATAATCGCATCAAGAGATGGATACATCGGACAAATAATGTCTGATTGATCATGCCCCTGAAGGAATCGTGTCATGCGAATCGCACCCTCGTAATGAAGAGGACGTGATGGATCAAAAGCACGTAGGTATGCCGCAGCAGCGGCATGATTTGTTCCGGTGCCCGATTCGTTACCGAGTGACCAGAAGATCACTGATGGATGAGAAATATCTCTCTGTGCCATCCGGCCAATACGATCAACAAATGCGGTGAGATATCGTCCGTCATTACAGATTGAATCTTGGAAAGCATGAGATTCAATATTGGCTTCTTCAATAACATAAAGTCCCAGTTCATCTGCGAGTTCGAGCAATGCCGGGTCGTTAGGGTAATGAGAAGTACGAACAGCATTGAAATTAAATGCCTTGAGGGCCAGCAAATCTTGGCGCATATATTCTCGAGTCAAGACTCGACCTGTTGTTGGGTTGAAATCATGTCGGTTGATGCCATAAATAATGACCGGCTGATAGTTAAATAAGAATTGATGTCCCACGACCCTTGAATCGCGGAAACCAATCTCCTGCGTGAATTTCTGAATAACCTTACCCTTAGGATCTTTAACCTCGATAAGCATCTGATAAAGCTTGGGAGATTCTGGAGACCATGGACTTACTTGGTACTCACCCTTAAGGGAGATTTCTGCAAGTTTTGTTGGTTTGTATGCATTAACGCGTTTTGCAATCCCGGCTGGAAGATTGTCATCCCAAAATTCACTGTTGTGAAGAGCCTTAAATTCGGCGCCCCAATGAGCAAATTCAGCCAATGTCGATTCAGGTTGATCCATTAGTGGGACCGTGTAAGAGAGAGGCTTTACCTTGGTTTTGACGCCAGAAATAGTGGTTTCGATTGAATATCCGCCCGGATACGATCCATCTGCAGATGCCAAGAAGCCCCGAACGTCTAATGTTCCAGTTTTTAGATCTCGCTTTAAGCCAGGTGTTGCATAAAAGCGTTGCAAGAAGACTGAAGGTGTTGCAAAAAGTTTGATGGACCGCGTGATGCCACCATGCCACCACTGATCTTGATCTTCGATATAAGTGGCATCGCTCCACTTAACAACTTTAATTTGGATTCTATTTTTACCAGGATTAAGGAATGCGGTGATATCAAAGTCAGCGGCTAACCGTGAATCCTTCGCCATTCCGACTTCTTGACCATTGATTGAAAGAATTGCAACGGATTCGAATCCACCAATTTGGATTAAATAACGAGTACCGCTCCAATTACTCGGAACTTGAAAATCACGCTCATATATTCCGGTCGGGTTTAATTCTGGGACGGCAGGCGGAAGTTCGTCAAAGGGCATTTGTACATTTGTGTAAATTGGTTTGTCCCAAAAAATTTTAGACTCCGGTTGCATCGTCCACAAACCTGGGACGGGAATACTTGCCCAATTGCGACCAGGTTCTTCATCAGGTGATTTGAGAAGTTGGAAATCCCATGTGCCGTCGAGCAAGATCGACTCTTCATGTTCAAGATTGAGCATCGGTTCGCGGTTAACCGCGGTGGTCTCTGGGCTATTCCAATATTTCATCTCCGAACATTATCAATTTTGGGGCCTATGGGAAATATAGGTCTCCTATCAATTTATTCGTAAATATGGTTGGGTTAAGTTAGCAAATACTCCAAAAAACACTATTTTGTTGAAATATAGTTGCAGCGATCTCAAGAATTCTCAAGAATGGGGAAGAGCCATAGACACCCTGACTACTCCAAATAAATCATCGGAAGATAATCGAGTTAATGGAGCAGATGGATTTCGTGCGATAGCCTGCATTTTAGTTCTGTTTCACCATGCCTTTCAGAGAATGGCAATGCCATGGATCGCTTCACCGGTTCAAAACGCACTTCACTACATTTTTCTTCGTGGTGAAGTTGGCGTAAGCATTTTCTTTGTTCTTTCGGGCTGTCTCCTGTCAATGCCATTTTGGTCTCACAGAGTCAATGGGACACCTCTTCCCAAATTGGTTCACTACGCAAGGAATCGTCTTGCAAGAATTGCTCCAGGATTTTGGGCGGCAATGATTGTCTCAACCTTTGTCGGTGCATGGGCGTTTCATACTTCAATTAACTGGGTGCACTTTTGGTCTGGAATGACTTTCACAAACAGTTTCTATTACAAAACTCTTTTTCCTAGCGACTATGACGGAGTCCTTTGGTCTATCGGCATTGAAGTTTTTTGTTACGCAGTCTTGCCTTTCATTATTTTTTCTATCTTAAAATTTAGCAAGTCCCTTAAGGGAACGGTTTTCGGATTATTTCTCTGGATTGGTTTCTTGCAGGCGCTTCAACCCTTCATTATTAAACATTTTATGACTGGATTCGCCTTCAAAGGCTGGGACTATGGTTTGGTCGGTGGCGCAAAGTTTTGGATGCCTTATTGGAATCCAATTTGTTTCCTCAGTCAGTTCATGATTGGTTCAGCCGCAGCATTATTAATATGTATTGAACGGAAGAATCATTTCTTGAAGCGTTGGGTTTGGGATGTAATTTGCCTGCTCTCGGGGTTGGCTGCATTTGCTTTAGTCCTTATACGCGAAAATCCGGGAAACCCAGATACGTGGACTCACCAGCCTTATGTTTCACCTTTTTATGCGATCTTAATCGCTATTGCACTTCTCGCTTCGGCCTCGAGTCTCTTTATTTATAAAGTATTAGATAACCGGTTCTTTAAGAAGGTAGCCAAACTCTCATTCGGACTGTATTTATGGCATCTTTTCATCGTTACGGTCATGCAGATGACGATTGCAAAGGATTTCAATGGTGGATCCAATCCAGATACTTTCCGATGGTTAGACGACGTATGTCTGGCGTATGGACTTGCTTGGATCGTTGCTTCACTCAGTTACAAGTATTTCGAGAAACCTATTTTAGATTACAACAGAAGAAAGATTGCAGGGAAGTCAGCGATTTGAACCATCTGCGAGACCACGTTGCCAATTTCTTTGTAAATAAAAGAAAGCGAGCAAGCTAGGCAAGATGGCTACAAAGATTCCAATAAGTTGGAATTGTCCACCGAACCAGTTGGCCATTCCTACCGTGACGGGATACAAGGCTGGGTCATTCAACATTATTTGTGGCAAGAAATAAGAGTTGCACGCGGTGACAAAAGATAAAAGGAAGACGGTTCCGAGCATCGGTTTAATGATAGGCAGGACAATCGTGAAAAATATTTTCAGTTCACTGGCTTTGTCTAGACGGGCCGCATTTAAAATTTCATCACTTACATTTCTGTCTAAGTAGTACTTGACGAGAAATAGTCCCAACGGGCTAGGCAAAAATGGCAGAAGCACTGACCATATCGACCCATTAAGGTTCATGCGAGCAAAAAGTATGAAGAGTGGGACCACAAGAGTATTTGCCGGAACCATAATCATTCCTATGGTCGCCGCACCAACGACCGTGGATCCTCGATGAATTAGCTTAGAAAGACCGTATCCACCCAGTGCCGAAACAATGACGATGATCATGGCGCTGGTGCCCGAGTAAAAGAGAGTGTTTAAGAACCAGCGAGCATATATATTGTTATATCCCGTAAATAATTGATGAAAATTTTCAAAAGGATGGAAGGTTGAACCAAACCAGAGCGGATTACTCGTACCAAAATCGCCATTAACTTTGGTGCTGGACATAGCTATCCAGTAAATGGGAAATCCAAAATATATTATTCCGACTAAGAAAAAGAGCGATACCCATATCTTATTTCGAGTCGAGATCGAAATCTTCTCAAGGTGGTTCACCCTGTTAATCTACTAGATATCGGTATATCTTTACTCAGTGAAAGTGCATGCGCTACAAAGAAAACGATCTATTTTGGGGTGGATATTCTTAACCCCGTACCTTCTGATTATTGGTGCATTTCTCTTTACGCCTCTGGCGTATGCCACATTCATGAGTCTTCACACTCATAAATTAATTGGCGGCACGCAGTTCGCTCCCGTTGAGAATTTCAAGAATGTATTTACCGACCCAATATTTTTATCTGGGCTTAGAAGGGTTTCGCTCTTTGCATTGATACAAGTTCCTGTGATGTTGGCGATTGCACTCTTCGGTGCATTGATTCTTGATCTATTCCAAACTCGGCTAGCGAAAATATTTCGAATCGTGGCTTTTTTGCCTTATGCAGTGCCTGCTGTTTTTGGTGGCGCAATATGGGGTTTTCTATTTAGTACAACTCATGGACCGCTCCCAAGGTTTCTAGCAATTCTGGGCTTCCATTCTGTCAACCTATTTTCATCCTCACTCTTCATTTATCTTGTTGGAAACGTTGTTACATGGGGTTGCACGGGTTTCAGTATGATCATAATTTATACTGCGTTGCAGGGACTCCCCAAAGATTCTTATGAGTCAGCGTTGCTAGATGGGGCAAGTCAATTTCAGATTGCGCGATTTATTAAAATTCCTGAAATTACTGGCGCACTAATGCTCACGATAATTTTTGCCGTCATTGCAGCCATGCAGTTATATTCTGAGCCATCAGAGTTAAGTCATTTTACAAATGGAATCAATAACGGCTATACACCTAATATGTATGCTTTTAGTGTGGCTTTTCAAAATGCCCAATTTAATTATTCGTCAGCACTTTCCATCTCACTTGCATTTTTAGTTTTTATTTTTGCGTTCGGGGTTCTTTACCTCAACCGTCGCCGTCTCGGGAAAAGTAGATAATCAAAATTTGGGCTTTTTGAAGGGAGAATTTCGCCAAAAATGGGAATTTTGTCGGCTAGAAGGCTGTAAACTCATGCAACCACTTGGAGACGTCGCATAGCCCGGTCGAGTGCGCCTCACTGCTAACGAGGTAAGGTGTTAAAGCCTTCAGGAGTTCAAATCTCCTCGTCTCCGCAAAACAGAGCGTGATTCCCCTACCTTTTTATTGTTCTTATTCACCTTAATTCATCAAGAATAATTTTTTGCCCACCTTTTGCCCACCTTCTATCCATTGTTGCTTAAGTGAAGCGCTCTAATATGAGACATGGGCAAAAGCTGATGCAGTTTCATCCCACTATTCTTATTCAGCTGCGGGAAATATAAATGCAATTTATGGAAACTTATTTCTGAATGAAGCAGGGTACAAGAGCAACTTCAATTTAATTGCAGGAATTTATAAGTCTGCCACTGGAGTTACATTAAAGAATTAAATAGTTCAATTAACAAAGGGGTAAGCCTTAAGGACCTACTTTTTTAGAATCGCACCAGGTGTCATGGATGGGTAACGGAAACCAAAGCTAGTAAGTAGCCG
>CAILXX010000013.1 GCA_903838295.1 uncultured Actinomycetes bacterium | reverse complement strand
GTCCCAAAGCCACGATTCGATGTCTTGCTGGGTGGCTTGGCTCATGTTCTTACTCTAAACGCAGAGACTGACAATAAGCAGGAAATTGGGCGTTACTAATTAAGGGAATGGACCAATTTGTCGAATATTGCTCAGTGTCAGTGGCCCATGGCAGAGTGTGGACATGACTCAGTTAGGAAAGCTCGAAAAAATCGATGTCCGCAAGGTTTGGGAGCACGAAGCCCGAGACTTTAGCGCTTGGCTTGTTAAGCCAGAAAATTTAGAACTACTTTCCGAGCAAATTGGAATTGATATAGAACCTACTGGAACAGAAATAGGTGTCGGCCGGTTTCGCATCGATATCTTGGCCGAAGAACCAAGAACTGGGCATAAAATTATCATTGAAAACCAGCTGGAAGCGACAAATCATGATCACCTTGGCAAAGTAATTACTTATGCGGCGGGCCTTGATGCCAAGTACTTAATTTGGATTGTAAAGGATGTTCTGCCAGAGCATTTGAAAGCAATCGAGTGGCTAAATGAACACCTTGATGATGAGATCAGATGCTTCCTCATAAAAATCGAAGTCTGGCAAATAGGTGATTCAAAGCCTGCTCCTAAATTTGAAGTCATAAGTGTCAAGAATGACTGGGCTGCGACTCTCAAAAGTACCTCTGTTGGTGGAGATGTAAGTTCAACGAAACTTCGACAACGGGAGTATTGGCAAAACTTATGCGGATATATCCGCTCAAAAGACCAACAGATAAAACTTCACACACCAGCCCCCCAGCACTGGTTGAACTTTTCAATGGGAAATTCAATCTCCCACATAGCTCTGACGATTCACACACAGAAACAGAGACTTGGCTGTGAGCTTTACATCTCAAATGACAAAGTGCTGTTTTCTTACCTCAATGACAACTATCAACAAATCAAGGCTGAACTAGGCGAAGAGTTTTCATGGTTTGAGGGAAAAGTTGCGGCTGGACTTGGGATTTATAAAACCGTACCCGATGTCTTCGATGACAGTAAACAAGAAGCATACTTTGAGTGGATGTACACCAAAGTGCTTCTCTTCAAAAAAGTTTTCTCACCTTACGTCAGTAAATACAGGGAGGAAAGTAAGTAACAGGTAAGTAACGCTCCTATAATATAGCTTCTTGCGTGTTGAGCGTGATTACGCTTAAAATGTATAGAAATATCGGACGAGAAAGGGAAAAGTTAGGCGCTCTGCTAACTCTTAATCACCGGGTCGGGGGTTCGAGTCGCTGAGAACCCAGTTAATCAATTTCTAACTCAAATTTCTCATTTCTTAGCAAAATTAGCTCGGGTCGACTCACAATGTAATATCTTTTTAAGGATTGATTTCCCCTTGAATCTCTCTATATTTTTTCAATCCTTCCACCACAAATGCATGATCAATGTCGTGCCGAAGTCCTGAAACCGTCACAGTACCTACGATTCCCGTATCAGAAATTAAGATTGGGACACTTCCGCCACTTCCTGAATAACGCTTCACATCCATCCAGGGGGCTGTTTCAAGAGAATACGGTGGATCAAAGATTGGAAACCGGAGTCCGACCAAGTAACTGCTGCATCCCCATTCACGAGCTGTCGCCTTTTTTCGTTCTATCCACTTGTTATTATGAGCGGAGGTCCCTCTTAGGGAAGTATGGAACACACGTTGCTCACCCAGTGAAATCTCGATAGCAATCGAGTGACCTCGGCTAATTGCCTCGCCACGTAATAAGCAGCCAAGATTCCATGCATCATCTATGCTAAATTTTTGAAATGTCAGACTAGTTTCTTCTTTGAAAATATTTTCAATATCTTGCGGTTCTAGGCGATCTTCATCCTTATTAGTCACCATTTCCCCCCAATTTGCGGAGCAATTAACTCATTGTAAATTTCTTTGATCGCGGATTTCATTTCGCTACTCAAAGGTGCAATTTCGGCCGCTCGGGCATTTGCCTTTGCTTGCTCTCCGTTTCGGGCACCAGGAATTACAGTTGTGATACCTGCCTGATCGATTATCCAACGCAGAGCGAATTCAGCCATTGTCACTCCATCTGGAATTAGATGGGAAATTCGACGAACTGCTTCAAGTCCGATGTTGAAATCGACTCCAGCAAAAGTTTCACCAATGTCAAAGGCCTTACCTTCACGGTTATAATTTCTGTGGTCATTCTCTGGAAAAGTAGTTTTTTCGTCATATTTTCCAGAAAGAAGTCCACTTGCTAATGGAACTCTTGCAATGATGCTTACATCTGCAGCCAATGCTGCAGGCAATACATCCGATAATGGGGCTTGTCGGAGCATGTTAAATACAATCTGAACGCTCGCTACATTCGGTCTCGATATCGCAGCCAATGCCTCTGCCCTAGTTTCCACGCTAAAGCCATAAGCGAAAATCCGGCCGTCATCGATGAAGGAATCTAAGATTTCAAATAGCTTGCCATCTTGATAAACGGAGCTTGGTGGACAATGAAGTTGAACGAGATCTAACGTATCTACCTTCAGATTCTTGCGAGAACGATCGATCCAGTTACGAAGATTTTCGAGGTTATATATTTCTGGAGATTGAGGCATAACGCGCCTGCCAACTTTGGTTCCTACAACAACGTCATCAATTTTTCGAGATGTGAGAAATGTAGAAATGAGTTGTTCGCTTCGGCCATCACCATAAGCATCGGCAGTATCAAAAAATCGCACCCCACTCTCGTATGCGGCATCAAGCACATTTAAAGCGTCAGACTCTGTTACTTCTCCCCAATCGGCTCCTAGCTGCCATGTTCCAAGGCCAACCACCGGAATCGACTTGTTTGACTTACCTAGTTTTCTTAACTCCACGCGATTCCTCGATTTCCCCACTACCGTTAGCGAATTAGAGGAAGTATATGGTTCTGTAAATTGAGGGGTCAAGTATTCATTTTACTGAATCTGATTTATTAAATCACTGTTGATCATGAGTGAAGAATAATTGAATTATTTCCTTGAAGATTTATTTCATTCATGCGAACATTAGAATATGTCCAGCCAATCAGTCGCGATGAAACTCCTTGCCCAAGCAGGAATTAGCGTGAATGGTCCAGAGGCGTACTCCATCCAGGTTCATAACCCTAATCTCTGGGGCAGAGTTCTAGCCCAGAAACAACTTGGTCTTGCTGAAAGTTATATGGATGGTTGGTGGGATTGCCAGGCAATAGATCAGATGCTCACCAAATTTCTTGCTATCGACATTCTTACTCTTCTTCGTCCGTCACCCTCTCTTGCCGCCCACACTATTCGCAGTTACCTACTGAATAACCAAACTAAGCAAAAGGCTGCAAGTAATGCAAAACATCACTACAACATTGGTAATGATCTCTATGCACGCATGCTCGATCCCGAGATGGCATATTCATGTGGTTACTGGGCAAAGGCAAAGACTTTGCCTGCAGCCCAAATTGCAAAGTTTGATCTGATTGCTCGAAAGCTTGCCCTTGAGCCAGGAATGAGAGTTTTAGATATCGGAAGCGGATGGGGCGGATTCTTACGCTATGCGGTAAAAAAATACCGTGTTGAGGCAGTAGGTATTTCTCCAGCAGATAACCAGATAAAAATTGCCAAGCAAAAGTCAAAAGGTCTTGGAATTACCTTTATCCAACAAGATTATCGGGATCTCACTGGAAAATTTGATCGCATTGTCTCCGTGGGAATGATGGAGCATGTGGGACCAAAGAACTACAAGACCTTCTTTGCCAAGTGCGATGAACTCTTAGCCCCAGGCGGGATGATGCTTCATCACACGATTACCTCTAATGAAACAAAGCAGCGGACCGATCCTTTCTTTGATCGGTATATCTTTCCGGGTGGTGTTCTTCCCTCTCTGGCACAGATCGCCTCTGCAACAGAGAAGAAATGGATCATCGAAGATGTTCACAACTTTGGCCCCGATTACGACAGGACTCTCATGGCTTGGCACAAGAACATCAATGCCAAGTGGAGGGAAATCCCTGCTTATGATGAAAGATTTAGACGTATGTGGAATTACTACTTACTCTCATCTGCTGCTGGTTTTAGAGCCGGGCATCTGAATCTGTTGCAAAATGTTATCCGTCGCCGGGGTGAGCGTGAAACCTACGTCGCTGCTCGCTAAATAGCGCTTTAACACAGTTCAATTCCGCGACTCACAAGATAATGTAAATTTAAATCAGGTATTGGATTTAACGCTGTATCCGTACATTTTCCTGATTTGCATACTTTGAAATTCGTATACCCACATGTTCTCTTCGGTGCGACCATCAGCAAAGCCTGTAAAAGTTTCGGTATGGGCCACTAAATTACCAACTTCTATGCATATCGAAGAGGTGTTGATGACGTCAGGGCTAGCTAGCCAAAATTCTTCAATAGACTTCAAAAAAGTCTCTTTACCTTCCATGACCAAGCTGCCATCAGCGTTGAACCATTGGAAATCCTCTGCGATGTGAGGTTCGCACGATCCGATGTCATGATTTCGAAAGCTCACAACAAATCTGTCAATAATTGATCCGAGAGAAGACTTGGGGTTTTCCATGTGTGACATAGTGTCACATAACATGGAAACGGTTAGTGTCACCACTCAACTTATCGGGGTATCACCTCAAATGGGAGGCGTAAGTTATCTTTTATGGCAGGGGCGGGTAACTTTCCGGGGTTAGCAAAGAATGTAAGTGGACGGGCAGCATGCCCTTTGCAACCAGGGCAGCCTTGCAATCTATGCCATCCCGATGCTTACAACGGACCGCAGGATTGTCCGTTAGTGGCTATTGTCTTAGATGACGATGCGCTGCGTGAAGTTATGCGCGTAAAGAGAATCGAATATAGGGCCTAGGCAATTCATCCCAAGCCCTTGATTCGATAATTGCGCCTCCCGCTTTAGGTTGCTTTAGGTTGCTTTAGGCGTGTTCTCCGCCTGTATGAGCAAAAACTTTAGAAGTAATCTGCCAATGACCATCAAGGATGGACAGAGTGAAGTAATCAGTAAATGAGAGGGTTCCCCAAAAACCTTCTTCTTTAACTGTAGCCGCTGCAATGGTTCCATCAATTTGAATATCCGTGATCTTTGCAGTGAGTTGACCAGCATCTCCCGGAGTACTAACCATTAGGGCAACAAAGCCCGCTTTATCCATGTCGTAGTCAACGCCACCCATAGTTCCAAACCATCGTGCATTTGCATGGAAGGCTTCATTTAATTTACTAGCATCGCCTTTTCCAGCTCCATCAATATATAAATTGAGGAGCCGAGTGATTTCTGTTTTAGCCTCTGGCATGTTTTACCCTCCGTCAACGGCGAGACCCCAATATCTTCAAGGCTCTTTAGAAGGGTAGCCCTATATCTGAAGATAACAATAGGTACACAAAAGCAAAAAGGCAGTCCCACACTGGTTCTAGATAATGCGGCGAGCAATGGCGGCGGCTTGCCGCCTTATTTCAGGAATCGCCGTACTTTCAAAGGCTTCACCTGAACGAAGCGGTCCAATGGCATAGATGTTTGCATGCGCGATTCCGTCGGGATTCTGTAAACGTCCAGTCGATACGTCAACAGAGAGTCCCATGTTAAGCGGACCCCGAAGAGTCGATTGAGATTGCAATAAGCTCAAAGTGAGCGGGTCACTTAGTTCGTAGTCACGACCGATACATATTGCTAAATAATCCCCGGGGATTTTTGTATCATCTGTGAGTTTAACCGTGACGTTCTTTTCGGTTACTTCAACGCTCTGCACCAGACCTTTTTTGATAGTGATTCGTCCTGAAGCAATCTCTGCCGCCACAGCGTCAGCAACATCTGGTGCAATTCTATGGCGTCGTCGTGACCAGGCCGAACCATCTTTACTTAAGAAGTCTTCTCTCTCCTGGGTCGTGAATCCACGCCACATTGCTTCAGTAATAGGACGCAGACCATCTACGGCTTCACGCCACGAATCTCCAGCCTTGGCCAGGTAATCACGCAACTTTTCTAATGTATCGACTTCTTCCAAGGAAGGGCTAAATGGTTTTACTGGTGATTGCACATGGCGTTCAGGAAGATTTCCTGAACCTGAAATAGCTATCACGCTATTTTTTGGATCTCTCGATAAGTGAGTCATTGCAATGTCGATGAAACTTAAACCAGTTCCAAAACAAATTAGGGTTTTTGACTGAGGTAGAGCGATGCCATTCCAGACATCTAGAATAATTTTTGGAGATTTTGGAACACCTTTAAGGAATTCTGGGATGCGTGCATTGCCATGACCCATAGCTAAAACGACGCTCGGATAGGTCTTTTTCTCACCAGAGGAAAAAGTTGCTTCAATCTCCGATTCGCCCACCAGATTGATAACAGAATCTTTGATGTGGTGAATAGGTCCAAGTCGTTCGCGCAGATATGCACCATAGGTTTGCCGTTCCATGAATGAATATTCCGGAGCACTTGACCACTGGACAAAGTCATTCGGCAGTTCTTCAATCGCACTCATCTTGCTGGTTGGAACATTGAGCCTGTGGTGGGGATCGCGGGTTTGGTATGCCAGGCCTTCGCCCAGAGTCTCTCGGGGCTCGGCGATATCGATCGCGTCCGCAGATAATCCCGCACTTATTAAGGCAATTGCCGAAATAACTCCCGATGCGCCGCCGCCTACGATCAACACTCTGGGCGATTGAGAAGTCACCACCCGATTGTATGACCTAGCAACGAATTCTTAATTTATGGACTGGCCCTCACAACGTCGGGGAAGGTCTTTTACGCTATTTCTTCTGGCACTTGGGGCAAAAATGTGAAGATCGATTAGCAAATTTGATCCGTCGAATTAGAGTGCCGCAGCGCTCACACGGTTGACCTTCTTGGCCATAAGCCTTGAGTGAAATATCAAAGTAGCCACTTTCTCCGTTCACATTTACATACAGCTCATCAAAGGAGGTGCCACCCACTTCCAGCGCATCACTCATTACTTTCTTTGCGGATAGAAGCACTCGTTGAATATCTTTTAGTTTTAGCTCATTTGCCTTACGCTCTGGGTGGACTTTGGCAAGCCATAAAGATTCATCCGCATAGATATTGCCAATCCCTGAAAGAATGTTCTGGTTGAGTATCGCGGTCTTTATCGAGACCGACCGCCGCTTTATACTCTGCGAAACGTCATCTAGGTTAAAGATCGTTTCAAATAAATCTGGAGCAATCTTTGCAACTGATGCGGGAACCCCGTCAGTCAACTCTTCCACTGATAGCCAGCCAAAAGTTCGCTGATCGTTGAAATGTAGGGCACTCTTTTTGATTCCTTTTTTCAAGTTGAGCAGAGCCCGAGTATGACGCTGATCTTGGGGGTTGATCAGAAATTGTCCTGACATACCCAAATGCGCGCAGAGTACAAAGGGGCGGTCTAAGACAAACCATAAGAATTTGCCGCGGCGTTCTACGGATTGGATTCGTGCCCCGAGAAGAAGGTCCAGCCCACCAACACTTTTGGGATTGAGTGCTCGTGGATGTAAGGCAACTGCCGATATGACTCTCTGACCAATCACATGCTTTGTTAAACCGCGTCGTACAGTCTCGACTTCTGGTAGCTCTGGCACCGCATTAGAGTAAATCAATAACGATGACTTCGCTGTGGAGTAAGGTCGGTGTATGACAAAGCCAGGACGTATCGCGCTAGTTGGATCTGGCGAATATCTCCCCGCGATGCAGGAGTTTGAGAGTTCACTTCTTCAACTTGGTGGTTCCAAAAAATATGTCCAACTTGCCACTGCCGCCGGACGCGAAAGTGAGGATCGACTTGGATATTGGCGCCGGATCGGTGAGGAGCAGGCCCTGCGTATAGGCGCAGAGCCACAATTCGTTCCCGTGTTTAATCGTGAAGACGCGATGCGTCCTGATTTAGCGCAAATGATTGATGGTGCCGGACTTATCTATCTCAGTGGGGGTGATCCACATTATTTAGCGCAAACCCTTATCGGGACAGTTGTTTGGGATGCGATTCTGCAAAACTGGCGATCTGGAGCATCACTTGCTGGTTGTAGCGCGGGGGCTATGGCATTTGGCCCCGATATCCCTAATTTTCGTAAAATGAAAGAAGAGGGAAGTGTAGGTCTTGGGTTATTGCCAAATATTCGGACCATTCCCCACTACAACAAATTCTTCAAGTGGATTCCAGCTAGCGCCGCACAAATGTTTCTCAAAGCACCAGAAGGTGTGACAATAGCTGGAATCGATGAATTAACTGCAATTTTCAGTGACGACCTTCAGACGTGGACTGTCTATGGTCAGAGCAGTCTTCATTTTCTTAATGGCGCAAATCCAGGAAAATATCCGTCAGGGTCTACCTTAAAAATCTGAAGCGGCTTCTACCTAGATATATTTTTGATCACTTATTTTGTTGGCTTGACCGGCTTTACAGGAATTGCAGGTAGCGCTGCAATTGCAGCCTTGTGTGCATCACGCGCTAATTTTTTATCTGCTGGAGTCTTGGCAGCAGCCAGTGCGGTTTGTAATGCGTTATTTGCAGCAACTCTTGCGGCACGGCGTGCCTTCAAAGCATCTCGATATTGAACCATAGCTGCCCGGTACGCCACCATGGCTGGGTTCGCTGCCTTTGTTGTGTGGGATGCTGTTGTAGCTGGCGCAGTTGTAGCTGGCGCAGTTGTAGCGTCAGCAAAAGCGAATGCAGGTGTCGAAATGAAAGTTGCGGCACCGAGAATTAAAGCTGTGATACTTCGTGAATTGGTCATACAAAACTCTCTCATCAAAGAGAGGACATATCTACTAAAAACGGTAAAATTGCGCTGATAAAACACTGATACTTCTATGAAATTATCTGAGTAATTACCCAGCGATTTTTAAAGTAATTACGTCAGATTCTAGATGTTCGTTGGTGGCTATTGTCGAATACCCGCACTCCCCGCATTCGGCGAGTAGGCCGCATTTTTTGCTATAGACAAGTTCGAGACTTGCGGAGTGGCAAAAATTGCACTCTGGCATTGGATTGGCAAGCTGCACGATTACCTCCCTAAGGTTAAAAGAACTAGACCATATATTGGGGAAGTAGGAAAATACTCTCACGGAAATGAGTAGATCAAGCAGATTCGATGTTGAACGTTACGTGAACAACACGGTAAAAATGAACATCAATTGCAAAAATGAGAAGAATCAGAATGGGTAATGATTTTCGTTTCAAATGTATCCTACATTTCCAAAAGTTTTAGGGCAGCAATTGCGCTGTCATAACCCTTATCTTCCTTACTTCCAGGTCGACCAGATCGGGCAATCGCTTGATCAAGATCGTTACACATCAAGACGCCGTATCCAATTGGTTTTGAAAACTTTAGCTGTACGTCAATAACGCCTTGAGTGACCCCTTGGCAGACAAAGTCGAAGTGTGGGGTTTCGCCTTTAAGCACTAACCCGACCGCGACGACTGCGTCATATCCCTTTTCGAAGGCCTTTTGTGAAGCAAGTGGGATCTCAAATGATCCAGGAACATAAATTATTTCAATCTTCTCCACATGAGCAGCTTCGAGTGCCCGAACCGCACCGGCAATAAGATCGTTACATATATCCACGTGCCACGAGGAGGAGATGATGGCAATTTTTGCCTTAGGCAGTTGTGGAATAGAGATATCAGGTGCATGGCCAGCCATTAGATTCCTCCAGTTAGATCGGTTGTCGTATGTCCAAGGCGAACCGCCTTCGTTGCTAAGTACTTCTTGTTGAATTGATTTGGCTCTATCTTTATAGAGAGCTGTCCACAAGCAATCTCATTGTCAGTGACGGCGTTAACTTTTTTAGGATTATTGGTCAACAGGGTGATGGATTTAAGCCCTAGATTTTTCAAGATTGAAATCGCTTCCGACCAATCACGTGAATCAATTTGATGGCCCAATTCTAAGTTGGCATCGACTGTATCTAGTCCCTGATTCTGCAAGGTGTAAGCCTTAAGTTTTTCGGTCAGCCCAATCCCCCGGCCTTCGTGATCACGTAGATAGATCACATATCCATACCCATACTCTTCGATCAACGCAATTGATTTCTCTAACTGATCACCGCAGTCGCAGCGCTGTGAGTGAATGACATCACCAGTAAAACATTCAGAGTGGATTCTTACTAATGGGACCTTGTCGCCCCGACCAAAGCGCATGACCACTTGCTCGCGGTGCTTAAGAGATGGGTATGTCGCAAGGCTCCAAACTCCATTTTCAAGCTGTATATCAACCCAATTAAAGGTATGAACCGGGAATGTCGCAATTTTTGTTACATGACTTAGTGAGGATTGATACTCCTTTATCTGGGCAATGGATATGAGCGGGATATCAAATTCTTTTGCAAAATTTATAAGAGTATCTCCACGGGCCATCTGGCCATCTTCGGCCACAATTTCCGAGAGAAGAGCCGCTGGAAAATGGCCACTCAATTGCGCAAGCGCTATTCCTGCTTCGGTATGACCGCCACGCGCGGCAAGGCCTTGGCTATGGGCAATCAACGGAAATATATGTCCAGGGCGAATGAAATCAGTGGGTTGCGATAGTGGATTCGCCAATGCACGAATCGTTGCAGTTCGTTCGACCGCGCTTACGCCAGTCGTGATTCCTTCGGCGAGATCTACCGAGACGGTGAAAGCAGTCTTACGTGCATCTTGATTATTTTCCACCATATAGGGAAGTCGCAGTTCATGCGCATGGTCAAAGGTAATAGCTACGCACAAGATTCCGGTTGTGTGACGGACAAAAAAAGCGGTCTTCTCGGCAGTAGCGAATTCTGCCAACATGATGATGTCGCCT
Organism: uncultured Actinomycetes bacterium; assembly: GCA_903838295.1. Taxonomy (GTDB): domain Bacteria; phylum Actinomycetota; class Actinomycetes; order Nanopelagicales; family Nanopelagicaceae; genus PALSA-747. The sequence continues at coordinate 11,275 of CAILXX010000013.1, read as the reverse complement.
TCGTTCTCTCGATCATGATCATCAACAACTATGACCATCTCGCCTCGACTAAAGCGAGCAAGTGCATCCTGAAAATTAACGTCCATCAAGAGCCCCTTTTGATACTAATCTTTCGACATATTTAGCAAGGACATCTACTTCGATATTGACCAGATCCCCGGGGGCCTTGTGAGAGAGATTTGTCTTTGCCAGAGTTTCTGGGATTAACCAGACTGTAATGATGTCAGTTGAATCATCAATTGAGCCCACGGTAAGAGAGACACCATCAAGGGCGATCGAACCTTGGGGCACCACATACTTTGTAAGGTGTGCAGGAGCCTTAACATCTAACTTCGCCCATTTATCACCAGGAAGTAATTGCACAACGGTTCCCGTGCCATCTACATGTCCCTGAACGATATGTCCACCCATGCGCAGATCCATCTTGGCGGCGAGTTCTAGATTAGTAGGTGATCCAACCACTAACTGAGCCAGAGAAGTAAGTGACAAAGTTTGGATCATGACATCGGCGGTAAAAGCATCTGGAGTTAGTGATGTCACCGTCAAACAGGTTCCATTCACCGCGATTGAATCTCCAATAGCTAAATCCAGCACTGAATCGGGCGCAGTTATCGTAAAAATTGCAGAACTCTCGCCACTTTCGATTTTCTTTACTTTGCCAACTTCGGTAATGAGTCCTGTAAACATTTACCTGCCCTCCACACGGTAGTGAGATTTAATATCGCTGCCACGAGTTTCGACAGATAAAAGTTCTAACCGCAGATGATCTCCTAAAGTGGCAATCCCAAGATCGCCAACAAAGGATTTTCCTGCACCCAGCATTTTTGGGGCCTGGTAGATAATAAGTTCGTCAATATTGCCTGATGAAATCAGCGCTGATCCCAAGGTGGGACCCGCTTCAACAAATACTTGATTGAATTTCTCAGCGATCAAAAGTGCCATTAGTTCAGGGATTGATTTGCTCTTAAAAATGATTGTGCGGGATTCTTTATCGAAAATTTGGTGACTTGCAGGAACTTCTTGTTCTCCACAAACAATACGCACCGGGCGAGCGCTATGGCCACGAGGAACTAAATGTGGATTATCAACGATTGCAGTATTTGTCCCGATCAGAATAGCATCGGATTGCGCACGTAGTAATTGCACATCTTCACGGGATTGTGAATTCGTAATCCACTGTGACGTGCCGTCACTCGCTGCAACTTTGCCGTCAATCGTAGTTGCAACTTTCCATACCATGAGGGGTCTGCCGGTTATTGCCTTGTGTAACCAGGCACGTTGGGCAAAATAAAGTTGGTTAGATTCACGGTGTTCGACCGATATTCCCGCATCGATAAGTTGCTGGGCTCCGCCGGCTGCCACCGGATTGGGATCTTTGACTGCGTAAATAACTCTTGCAATACCAGCATTGATGATCCCTTGAGTGCATGGTGGGGTGGTTCCGGTATGTGCACAGGGTTCGAGTGATACAACCATCGTGGCGCCATTGGCTGCTGTCCCAGCAATCTTCAGAGCAACAACTTCGGCGTGATCTTGTGAGAGCGTTCGATTATGGAAACCACTTGCAATCAGCACGCCTTCTGCGGAGTAAATCGCGGCAGAAACATTTGGGTTGGGCGTACTCATGCCTAATCCCTGAAGGCATAGGGAATAAAGAAACGCGTATGCGTCGTCGACAAACAAGGTTCACCAATTCTGCTGTCATCTCTCATCCGGACTTTAACCGTCGGTCTCAGAGTTTCACTGAGTCAACCGCCCATTGGATATGTGCGGGTCGCGGACTATAACCGCCGGTTCGAAATTACATCGACCCCGATAACAACTCTCGAATTCTACCGCCTTTGAATAGATGCGCAGAACCCCGCCGTAGCACACTCAAACCCAGCTCAAAGAGCCATTTGGGCGGCCAACTCACGCGATCCACACCTGGGCACATCTCGTAAGGGAGCATCAAGCGCGGAATTACTGGTGCTGACCTACGATTGCGAAATGTCACGAGTCGCAAAGGTTAAGAATGGATTTGCACCCAAAATCTGTGAGCGCTGCGGGCTAGAGTTTGAATGGCGTAAGAAGTGGGCTAAGAATTGGGCGTTAGTGAAATATTGCAGCGAGCGGTGCCGCGAGAATATTCGTGACAAGATATGAATCGTATTATTTATATCCCCTTTGATCATCTTCATCGTGACTATGGGGCGCTCAAGTACGCCGACCCTCTAGTTGATGTAATAGCGATGGTAGAGAGCGCCCGAATGACCACTGGGAGAAATTGGCATAAAGAACGACTCTTTTTTCTTATTTCTAGCGCCCGTCACTTCGCACAATTACTCATAGAAGAAGGTTTCTGCGTTGAGTATGTGAAAGCTGCGACCACGACGGATGGCCTTGATGTAATTTCAGAGAAATATAAAGATCTACCAATTATTTGTGCTGAGCCAAGTTCATTCAGACAGTTCGAAGCGCTGAGGGAGTATTCGGTCTCCTTTGTTGATAACGACTTCTTCCTGACTCCCCGAGCACTTTTTAGAAGTTGGGCTGGGGAACAGAAGAGTTTTTTGATGGAGAACTTCTATCGAAAGCAGCGCCTTCGACTTAATATCTTGATGGACGGGAAAGAACCAGTTGGCGGCACCTGGAACTTTGATAAGGAAAATCGGCTGCCACCACCAAAAAAATATGAAGGTCCGGCATATCTCGAGCACTCGCGCGATCAGATCGATCGAGAGGTAGCTCTTGAACTAGGTCATACGCCAACCACTGTATGGGCAACTACCCGTACCGGAGCCGCGGAGCAGTTGAAAAACTTTATTGAAAACCACTTTGCAGAATTTGGTCCGTTAGAAGATGCGATGACTCATGAAAATTGGGCAGTTCATCATTCCTTGCTTTCGCCGTACCTCAATAATGGATTGTTACATCCTGGTGAGGTTATCCAAGCCGCGATTGACGCCTTCAAAACGGGGCGAATTCCCATTGAATCTGCCGAAGGTTTCATTCGTCAGCTCATCGGATGGCGCGAATATGTCAATGGAATGTATTGGTTTCTTGGCCCTGATTACCGCCTAAGTAACCAACTAAAAGCCGATCGCAAACTCTTACCGCTCTTCTCGGATCCCAATGCCACGAAGATGAATTGTATGAAAGAAACGGTCACGGATATCAAAGAGCGTGCTTGGGTACATCACATTCCACGTTTGATGCTTCTCTCAAATCTTGCGCTGATAACGGGTACCAACCCACAAGAATTTCTCGAATGGATGCGTGAAGTATTTATAGATGCAACCGAATGGGTAATGGTGCCAAATGTGATTGGAATGGGAGTCCATGCTGACGGTGGGCGGTTAATGACCAAGCCATATGCTGCAGGAGGTGCCTACATCTCGAGAATGTCTAATTATTGCAAATCATGTATTTACAATCCAAAGCTGCGCACGGGTGAAACAGCGTGCCCGTTTACAACTTTGTACTGGGATTTTTTAGATCGTCACAAAGAAACATTCGCGCGCAACCAACGCATGAGTCAACAGGTATTTGGCCTCAATCGTTTGATCGACCTTCCCCAACTTAAAGTGCGTGCTGAGGAAGTTTTACGAGGACTAGAAAACGGGCTTATTTAATTATTTTTAACGAATTCTGATGCATGTGGGAAGCCATTCGCTTCAAGCTTCTCGGCAATATCTGCCTTGACTGCTTTGACCACTTTGTGCGTACCGTTGCATTCTTTCTCTGGATCTGTTGAATATCCGCAGGTACATGAACCCATGATTGTTCTCCTTAAAGAGGTCGGACCGGTTTTAGCACCGGGGTAATAAAATTTTATTCACCAGCAGCAATTATATTGCCAACTATCTTCACCTGAAAGTCGAGTTGATTTAAATCGGTATTTTCCATGAAAGCCGCAGCGGCGTCTTCAACTAAATCAACGTACGACTGATCGTCTTCCCGTTCGGATTCATTTATGGTCAATGGAATTTCGGTTATTAGTTCGATGGTGACACTTACAACGGCCATAACTCCCCCTAGAGATACTTGTGATGAGTCAATTGTGCCTTCTCGGGCGCCAGTTCCCTTGCATCTCGAGACTATGTCGATTTACACATGGGAAATTAAGAGTCCTACGATAAAATCAACTATGTTCAGAAAAATGGCTTTGGGAGCGATAGTCGCATTCATTTTGGTCTCTTTTATCTCGTCTTCAATGGAGATGGGAATGGCCATGGGCAGCGGCAATAAGTATTCGGACTTGCAAACTGGCGTTACCTATTCGGTTTATCAACCCACCAATACATTGGGCCTGCCACCTCTCACATTCCAGGTAAGGCCTTGCCGCTTGCATCCAGGTCATGATGCACTCCTCCTTGCTGGCTTTGGCGGAATGGACCATGGCATTGCGCTGGTTGAAACATCCGCTCAGTACAACTGCACCGGCCTAGATAACCCAAGGCCACTACCTGGCGTGACTATCAATGGGATCAAAGCAAAAGTAGGAATTTATTGCATTGTAAATACCTGCAAAGCCAGCGACTTTTCGCAGTATGGCGGAGAAATTACCTTCATCACTGCTGGTACTAAAACTTTAAAGCCCACATTTATCCGCGTTGGAACCCAAGGTGGATTCACTTTAAATCAACTTATTGCCTTCTCCAAAGGACTGAAATTAGTTAATACAAAATAATTCTGAACCACTTAATATATTCGGATTAAAGCCAGTTCTTATATAAGTCAGTGCGCCGATCGGCTCGTACTGAATTGCCCGGAGCAATAACATCATCCGTGGGAAGTTCCACATCGGCTAGAACAATCTGTGCGCTTCTGTCTTTTGCTGCGCCCTTTATGTAGCCGTTGAAGTCAATAATTGCACTTGCACTCATCCAAGAAACACCGTTCTCATCTTGCGTTCGATCACAGGCCGCGATCACAATCTTGTTCTGGGAAGCCGCGGCCTGCACACGAACCACTTCCATAGGCGTAAGGGCATGAGGCATGCCAAGATCTGGCCAATTAGTTGGCATCGCTATTAATTGCGCTCCGTCTAGCATTGCGATCCGAACCCATTCCGGAAATTCCAGGTCATAACAGATCATTGTCCCTATACGACCGATTGCAGTGTCTACTACCAATGGAGCCTGATCTCCCGCCGTAAAGAAATCTACTTCTTTACCAAAGAGATGAGCTTTCTTATATAAGCCCAAAAGGCCCGTGTGATCGATGATGACAGAACTATTAAAAAGAGTATTTCCCTCTTTGAGTCCGACCCCAGCAACTAGAACGATCTGTAATTCTTTTGCTAATAAAATCCAACCGGCAATTTCTGGTCCATCAATGCGGCAAGAATTCTGCCTAGCCTGCTCCAGATCTTTAAATGCGTACCCCGAATTAGTAAGTTCTGGTAGAACAATTAATTGGGACCCCGCTGCCGCCGCAGATCGAATCGCATCTTCCGCCGATTCTAAGTTGCCAGCAACATCATCCGTAGATAGAGCCAGCTGGGCTAGAGCAATTTTGATGTACGTTGCCTTTCGAGAAAGTTTTGAACCTTAGGTTATTCGTAGAAATGTAACTGAATCGATAATTAGAGTAAAGGGGCTGAGGGTAATGTCGATGAGTAAAGGTTCTTACGCGACTGGTTTCATCCCGCGAGCCAACTTAAGCAAGTCAGAATAAGTCAGTCCCGATACCAAGACTTCTACCGATGTCCCGTGAAATAACTTGGTTGGCTTTGTATTCCACATCGCATATCCCCCGTAATTATGAATGTCCGCTGTTTTGCAATTCTTTGTTTGTATGGCATTCGCAGGATCGCAGAAAGCAACAATGATTGCCTTTGATCCATTTATGGTCGCAGTCGCTACTTTGACTCCGATTCCTGGGTTCGAACACTTCACAGTTGAATCAGTTTCTAAAAATTGAACCGATCGTTGCTCTCCATAGATTGCCGCTAACCATGGCTCCTTATTAGTACCGCATGTAAGAAGCTCGAATGAGCGAAGAAGTAGGTCACCAGTACTACCGGGTTGCAAAATTTGGTAGCTTAATTTTACCTGCGCATCTTTATAGCGATTGCTGGACTGTGTCGCATGGGCCAGTTCTGGTGACATTAATGGGGCAAGCACAAGTACGGAAAAGATTGCGATAATCCATTTTCGCTGCATCAGTTGATCGTACTTGATTCAAGGAGAGCGCACGGGTGAAGCAAGTTCCGGGCAAGACTCGATTTATTGGAATAGGGTAAGAATGTCCGGCCCAGGCCAGCCACGCTCAATCTGATCGGTTGCACCTATTCCAAATTTTGTATCTAACAGGTAAATTGCTGATTCCGATACACCTAGATGAAAGGGAATGAATATGGCAAGAGTCTGGGAAATATGGAAGTGCGAACAGTATGAAAAGACTACAGATGCAGAAGTTCGCCAAAGAATTACCGAACTCAAAAAAGATCTAGTAGCTGCTGGTGCCCCTAAGGTGCAGATTGTTTCTGGCTGGTACGGGGAAGATATGGGCAAGTACATTTTCATGGTCGAACACGCAGATGCAGGTGCCTTTGGAAATACTTCTGCAAAGATTTTTGCAGATAAGAATTACGAAGCGCAGAACAATGCCCGCCAAAAGAATCCCAAGATTATGTGGGTCAGTGGCGGATTATGGGTTGAAGAAGACCTATAAAGATTATTTTCGAAAGATTTTAAAGTTTCGAAAGAAATGAGAGAAAAGGCCACTTGAGATTCGTCTCGGGTGGCCTTTCCCTTGTATTTGATTACGCAATAAATCTCGAAAACCCAGGACTCATGCTGGGAATGGTGTAAGTTTTGCAAAAATGATGGGGGAAAAATGACGGCGATCAACACTGGCGATACGGCGTGGATTCTCATGAGCGGAGCCCTCGTTCTATTTATGACACCAGGACTAGCCCTATTTTACGGCGGTATGGTTCGCGTAAAGAGCACCCTGAATATGATGATGATGTCATTCGCCGCAATGGGAGTTACGACCATCCTCTGGGTTCTATATGTATATTCATTAGCATTTGGTCCAGATATCGGTCACGGGTTGATCGGTAATATGGAAAATGTTGGGCTAAATAAAACCATCACCGAAGTTATGGGAGATCCTGGACATCAATATCCCAAACTTGCCTATGTAATGTTCCAACTCACATTCGCAATCATTACCGTCGCACTTCTATCTGGCGCAATAGCCGACCGTGTGAAGTATGGCTCCTGGTTAATCTTTGTTGGCATCTGGATCACTCTGGTTTACGCACCAATTGCCCACTGGGCCTTTGCTTCACAAAATGGCCATGGTGGCTGGATTGTTGACCGACTGGGAGCCCTTGATTTTGCTGGTGGAACCGTTGTCGAAATTAATTCAGGAGCCGGAGCACTTGCTTTAGCAATTGTCTTGGGTAGACGCCATGGATTTAAAACTGAAGCTATGCGGCCACACAATATGCCCATCGTTCTACTTGGCGCTGGAATGCTCTGGTTTGGCTGGTTTGGCTTCAATGCGGGAAGCGCCCTAGGAGCATCGCAATTGGCAGCAACAGCAATGATCAATACCCAAATTGCCACGGCAACAGCTGCGATGTCTTGGTTGGTTTATGAAAAATGGCGACAGGGCAAAGCCACCACTTTGGGAGTTGCGTCGGGAGCAATCGCTGGCGCGGTTGCAATTACTCCTGCCTGCGGATTTGTCACTCCACTTGGCGCCTTGGCAATTGGATTGGTGGGTGGCGTCATTTCTGCCTGGGCCGTCTCAGGCAAATACATATTTAATTATGATGACTCCCTTGATGTTGTCGGAGTCCATGGAATCGGTGGACTCGTGGGAATGATCGGTGTCGGCCTGCTGGCAACCACTACCGTTAACAAAATGGGTGGCTCTGGATTATTTATACATGGCTCCCCTCATCTACTGTGGAAAGAGTTAATAGCCGCGGTCGCAACAGCTGCTTACTCCTTTGCGCTCACCTTTCTTATCGCCAAATTGCTCGAGAAGACTATTGGTTTCCGAGTATCTCGAAGTATAGAACTCGAAGGTTTGGATACGAACATGCATGCAGAATCCGCGTACGACATCAGCACCTTTACTACGAGATAAGGTAAATATGAAACTCATTGTCGCAATTATTAAGCCAGCTACTTTAGACACCATCAAGAGTGCTCTTCAAGCAAATGGTGTTCCTGGAATGACGGTATCTGAAGCGCATGGCTTTGGTCGCCAGAAAGGTCACACGGAGGTATATCGGGGTGCTGAATATATTGTGGACTTAATTCCAAAATTAAGGATCGAAATTCTAGTTGATGATTCCGACTTAGATCGAGTCCTTGATTTGGTTATTGCAACTGCCAATACCGGCAGTATTGGGGACGGCAAAGCGTGGGTTATACCTGTCGAAAGCGTCGTACGAATTAGAACTAACGAACGCGGTACCGACGCAATTTAAACCACCAAAATTTCGCGCTTCTCCTTCGATATAATTAATTGAGCTGATATTTAGAGTATCCTTGCGGTTATGTTGTTTTTAGAGAGAAGATCGTTGGTACGCATTGCTCTATTGACCTCCGTTTTCACTGTTATAAGCGTTGCTTCTGCAAGCGCTCATGTCGAATTTAACCCAGACTCCGCGATGGCCAATAAGAACCAGATCCTGGACTTGCGGATCCCCCATGACTGCTCTGCACTCACAAAAACTACTGGAATCAGAATTTTGATTCCCACAGCAGTCAATCTAAAGAGTTTTGCACCTGGGGCGGTCAGCCAACATGGCACAATATTAAAGGGCTGGCATGAAAAAATTATTAAATCTGGCTCCCGTACTTTCCTAGATGTAAAAGGACCAGCAACTACAAGTGGCCCCGATGGCGGAAAGAACGCCATCGATATTAAATTTACATTAACACCGACTGGTAAAGCGGGTCTTGAACTTAAATTCCCAGCGGTGCAGTATTGCGATGGCGGTATTTCGGTGAGTTGGATCCAACCCCGCCCGGCAGACGGATCAGACCCAGCCGAATCTGCGACGCCAGTACCAGTATTAAATCTGAAATGAACAATTGAAGACTAAATTCCACTGGCTCAAACGGGCCCTTGTCACTGCGGCAACCACCACAATCCTTTTATTCTTATCTTTATTCTTATCTCCAGCCAATGCTTTTGCTCATGCTCAACTAATTTCGACCTATCCAGATGCAAATACCATTCTTTCTATTGCGCCAACGACGATTGCGCTTAATTGGGGTGAAGATGTCAGGACTAATTCAGATGAGATCGTGCTGGCTGATTCCACCGGCCATCGCATTGCATCGAATTACAGTTATAAGTTTGATGCTGCAAAAAGTCGAGGCACGGTTACTCTAAAGCCAGAGACCCAACTTCCTGCGGGTTCTTACATCGTCTCATGGCGAGCAGTCAGTCGAGATAGCCACTTAGTCGGTGGGGCGTATTCATTTGGAATTAATCAAAAACCCACAAAAATAGCCAGCTCTGGACTAATTTCTTATCCTGACAAAATTTTACAAGTTCTTTACTGGTTACTTATGATTCTTAGCTTTGGTTCACTTCTTGCGGGGCAATTTTTTATATTTATACCCACAGCTTTCATCTTAATTGTGGTTTCGGGCATACGAATTATGCTGCTTTCTTCTATTTTGCCTCGATCTTACTTAGATTCTGGGACATCCCGAATCTCGCTCTTATCAATCATCGTCTTTGCGCTAGTACTGTCGACCTCACTTCGATGGCTTTTCGGCAACAAAGCAGAACGAGGCAAGATAAAAGAGAAGTTCGATGCAACTCCAACCCCCTTGCGCGCATTCCAATTGGCACTCATTGCGCTACTTTTTGGATCACAGGAATTTTTTGAAGGTCACGCTCTAGACGTGGCACACCCTGCCACCCTTAAATACATAGCCGCAGGACACTTATTCTTCGCAATACTGTGGACCGGTTCCGTAACAGCCTTACTGTTGGCACGAACCAGGGAGCAATACGTCATCACGCGCAAAATCAGTACCGTTAGCATCGCCTTACTAATACCTTTGGCTACAAGTCTTACATTCTTTTTAGCTCTACCGGTCCATGATTTAACACGCACGTATTGGACTCTTTTCTTGGCACTGAAATTGGCATGTGTAATGTGTGCTCTAGCAATCGGTGCATACCACCACTTTGCAGGAGTTAAGATCGCCCGCGATCCTGAATTTAATTTTCGACGCTCCTTAAAAATCGAGGTAGGGGCAATCGCAGCAATACTTGTATTGACCATGCTCATGGTCTCTTTTAGCCCACCCAAAATTCTCTCTTTACAAGGTTCTTCGGCAGTGAACTCACGTGGGTCTCAATTAACTCAATCAAAATACGAAATACCACTAACCTTTGATGACGGACTGACTGGAGTTCTGGAAATTGGCAATCTGCGACTGGGCTCCCCATCGCAAATTTCTATTAGGTTAAATGGTCCCAAGGTTCAATCGGCAAAATCCATCTTCCTTTATTTTTCAAATGCGAAACTCAATTTAACCGACATTCAAGTCACTCTGACTGGTTCGAAAAATAACTATTCGTCGGTCGTGTTATTGCCAGCCGCGGGTTCATGGCACATCGACGTGCAACTGCTCATTGATGCTTTCACCGAAACACAAGCTAATTTAGCGATAATTATTAAGTAATAGCCGCTATTTCTTCAGCAAGGTAAATCCAGCAGGGCACTTGATTTTTACCGCTTTAACTACCTTTTTAGTAGTAACGCCAGAGACTGTTTTTACACATGTAAAGGTTTTTTTAATCACTACCCCGGTTTTAAGTACTAAAGCTGGTGTCGGAGCAGAAGCTGTGACGGTTACGGTTGGAGCCGGAGAGGCAACAATTGCAGCGGCGGATGCCTTTGCATCAGCATACAATTTATCGGCGCCGGCTTTTGCGTCAGCTAATATCTTGGTGGCGGCGGCCTGCACACTGGCGTTGTAGTTTGCAATTTCTTGATTTGCCAGCGCTACATAGACCGCCACTTGAGTGTTCAACTTGGCAATATAAGTAGACAAAGCAGTCGACTGAGTTTGAGATGAAGTTTGGTCGCTCTGAATTTGAGTCTGTAGCGCGCTTAAAATGCTTTTAGTGGCAGCGGTAGATGAACCACCTTCCCCACCTGAACGAGTTGGAAGCTGTGCGATGGCAGAAGATATTTGATTGAGATAATTATTTAAATTAATAACAGTTGTTGCTGTGTATGGTTGAAAAGCGAAAGGAGTGATCTGCGGAGCGGCTCCTAGATTTGTCGACC
>CAILXX010000012.1 GCA_903838295.1 uncultured Actinomycetes bacterium | reverse complement strand
CTTCATCGTTCGACTTGCATGTGTTAAGCACGCCGCCAGCGTTCGTCCTGAGCCAGGATCAAACTCTCCATAGAAAGTTGTGATCTGGCAAAAAACAAAACTAGCTTTTGCTATTTTCGTTTTACCAATTGTTTTTGTTTTGTAATGATCTCAAAAAGAGAAAATACAAAGGAATTTGGACTTACTACAGACATGTAAACATGCCTATATAAGCCCTTTTATTGGCATTCATTTTTGCACGTTGTTGAGTTCTCAAGGTACGAGCGCGCTCCGCTTGCGGCAATTACTCACCGTTTGCAGGGCAGACCGCCAAACCTAATGCATGTTGAGAGACAGGTCAATTTCGCATGAACCATCAAACTAAGCAGAAAACTTGGAGGAATTTCGTCACACGGCCTTTGGCAGTCCGTTACGTGAGCGAGAGAGAACCATAACCCCAACGGGGCGCAAGGGTCAAATCGGACATTAAACCCCAAATCGCTAAGGGTGTAGAACTAGAAAAGGCCTCAAACCATTGATTTATAATGGTTTGAGGCCTTTTTTCAAAAACCGTACTAAATCAGCTCTACCGCCGCCAGATCTCTTTTCCCCTTCCGGAGAAGCAAAAAACGGCCAAAAAGTAGGTTTTCTACGCTCGGCGCGAACTCCTCGGTGGTTACCTTGGCATTGTTGAGATATGCACCACCTTCTTTAACGATTCTGCGAGCCGCTGACTTGGAATCAACTACCCCTGTGGCCGCTAACAAATCGACCCAGGTCGGAAACGCTGAGCCCCTTGTTACGGTTGTCCTGGGCAGCTGGGAGAGCGCAGATTCCAACGTGCGTTCATCCAGTTCAGATAATTCTGCTTGCCCAAATAACGCCTTTGCTGCCTTCTCTGCGCCATTACATTCGTCAGCCCCATGTACCAACGTAGTTAGTTCTTGCGCTAGCGCCCTGTGCGCTTCTCTTGCTCCTGGATTTGTCTCATGTTGCGCAACAAGCGCTTCGATCTCTTCCCGACTTCTAAAAGAAAATACTTTTAAATATTTAGGAACATCGGCATCATCAGAATTTAACCAGAATTGGTAGAACGCATATGGCGATGTCATTTCAGGATCTAGCCAGACACTTCCACCCGCGGTCTTTCCAAATTTACTTCCATCTGATTTAGTCATCAATGGAATTGTCATACAGTGAGCGACGCCGCCTTCAACCTTCCGAATCAAATCAAGACCAGCAACTATGTTGCCCCATTGATCACTTCCACCAAGTTGAATTTTGCAATCATGCCGACGGTACAACTCCAAAAAATCAAAAGCTTGAAGGACTTGATATGAAAATTCGGTATATGAAATCCCTCCGCTTTCAAGGCGCGAAGAAACGCTATCTTTTGAAAGCATCTGATTAACGCTGAAATGCTTGCCGATATCCCTCAAGAAATCTAAGGCAGAAACTGGCTTGGTCCAATCCAAATTATTAGTCATTACCGCTGAGTTGTCGCCCAATTCAAAATTGAGAAACTTTGATAGTTGATTGCGAATTCGACCAACCCACTGTTCGACGATCTCTACATCGTTAAGGGTGCGTTCTTCATTTCGTCCACTCGGATCTCCGACTAATCCGGTCGCCCCTCCTACAAGCGGAAGTGGCTTATGGCCCGCCAACTGAAAGCGCCTCATAACGAGTAGCACGACAAGGTTACCTACATGCAGAGAAGGTGCAGTCGGATCAAAGCCAATATAGAACGCCGTCGATTGCCCATCTAGCTGCTTAATTAGCGCTTCACGATCAGTACTCTGGGCGATCAATCCCCGCCACTCCAGATCCGCTATTAATTGAGATGTCATGTGCTCATCATTCCCGAAAATCGATTCCGCTCGCTAGTAATCCAGGTCGAACTCGAACGAATTTTTGCTTCGAGCTGCTCAATCTGGGTAGTAACGCTCTTTGTAGAGGTCCCATTGATTGCGCCACGGGCTTCAATAGCTGATTTGGCAGATAGCGAAGCTCTTAGTTCGTTGTCCAGACGAGAATCTACAGAGAAAAAATCCGAATCTGATAATTCGTGTACGTCCATTCCTTTGATATCGGCCAAGGCAACCGCCTTGCCCGAAATTTCGTGGGCATGAGCGAATGAGACATTTTTACGAACCAAAAAATCGGCGATTTCCGTTGCCAAGGCATGGCCCTTTAAAACATCAGAACTAATGTGATCGCCGTGGAAGGTGGCGGTGTCGATCATTCCTCGAACGGCTGGCAAAAGTGTCAGCAGTTGTTCAACGGAATCAAATACCGGCTCCTTATCCTCTTGAAGGTCGCGATTGTAGGCAAAAGGTAAACCTTTCAAGGTAACTAATAACGCAGTCAAATTACCTATAAACCTTCCCGTTTTTCCGCGAGCTAATTCTGCGATATCAGGGTTCTTTTTCTGAGGCATGATTGACGATCCCGTTGAGAATGCGTCATCTAAGGTTACCCACCCGAATTCCTGAGTATTCCAAATCGTAAATTCCTCACCAAAGCGGGACAGATGTATCCCCAGCATCGCAAAAATAAATAACGCTTCGGCAACAAAATCGCGATCGCTCACTGCATCAATACTGTTTCGGGTTACCCCCTTAAAACCTAAATCTGCAGCAATAATTTCTGGGTTTGGGACCAATCCAGAACCAGCCAGTGCTCCAGACCCCAAAGGAGAAATTGAGTTGCGATCCAACCAATCTTTAATTCGATCGACATCTCGAAGCAAGGCATGTGAATGCTTCGCTAGCTCGTGTGAGAAAAGAATGGGCTGTGCGTGTTGTAAATGTGTGAATCCTGGGGCCACAACCGACATATTGTTTAAAGCCGCGGCATCTAACGAAACAGCTAAATGCACAACTTGATCAGCGACCTCAAGGAGGTGGTCAATGAGATAGAGCTTAAAATCAGTGACAATCAGATCATTTCTAGAGCGACCAGCTCTGAAAGCTCCCCCGAGTTCACCTAGCTTTGCTGTTATTCCGCGTTCGATAGCGCTATGGACATCTTCGTCGCCATCGTTATAAGTAAAAGATCCACTTGCAACATCCTGACTCAACTCCTTTAACGCGACAACTATCTTCTGGGCTTCATCACTCGTGAGGATTTTTGATCGCTGCAAACCTTCGACGTGCGCAATGTTTACCCGAATCTCATATTGAGCTAGCCGCCAATCAAAGTCAACACTTCTAGAGAGTTTTGCAACAGACTCGTGTGGTCCAGATGAGAACCTTCCACCCCAGAGCGCCATTATTTTCCCTTTCCGAGCATGATAGAAATCTTCTTCGCCAACGCCGGTCCGCCATTCGCGGTCGAAGCGATTACTAGTACCGTATCGTCACCCGCCACCGTACCGATAGCTGTCATTAGCTCCCCCGCACTCATCGCCAAATCCAACGTACTCGCTACAAATTGCGCGGCTGCAGGCGGTGTCTTAATCACAACAGTGTTTCCGCTGGATGTAATCGAAACAATAAATTGCGAATTAGGCGTCAGAGTCGTAGTGCCACCCAAAACATACCTAGATGCACCATCATCGCCTTTACCCCGCATCGCGCCAAGTTCTTGCAAATCACGACTAGCGGTTGCTTGCGTAACCGTCAGACCCTTAGCCTTCAATTCTTTCACGACATCTGCTTGTGAATGAATTTTTCCTGCCTGGATGAGAGTTGCAATCAATCTTTTTCTCTGCTCGCTCGGATTACTTAGTGACTTAACCATTCTGAGCCTCCCGCAAACTCTTCGAAAACAATTGCACGAACTCATTTATCTGCCGTTTTGTTACTACCAACGCTGGAGCAATTCTGATCACATGGGAACTCGGGGCATTCATAAGCAGTCCATTCTTCACAGCAATTGGAAGTATTTTTTGGGCGATATCAGTTTCTAGAACGATGCCCAATAAAAGACCCCTGCCCCTAACTTCAGCCACACCTGGGAGGGCGGAAAGCGCTGTTTTTAAATGCATTTCGTGTTCCTTGATAGAGCTCAGTAAATTCTTCTTCACCAGATAATCAATCGCTGCATTTGAAGCCGCGCAGGCAATCGGATTACCACCAAAAGTGGAGCCGTGCTCTCCTGGTTTAAAGGCGGGCACCTTTTCGCCCAAAGTGATCATCGCCCCAAGGGGAAGACCGCCTCCGAGCCCTTTGGCAAGCGTGACAATATCTGGCTGAAATTCTTCAGATTCGAAACCAAACCATTCACCTGTGCGACCCATTCCTGTCTGGACGGCATCGATAGCAAAGAGTGCGCCATGATCATCACAAATTTCGCGGACTCCTGCCAAATACCCGTGTTGCGGAACTACGACTCCGTTTTCCCCCTGTATGGGTTCCAGAATAACCATTGCAGTCTTCTTCGAGACCGCTTTGCGCATTGCTTCGAGATCCCCAAAAGGTACGAACTTTATATTCTTTAACAATGGTTCAAATGGTGTTCGTTTACTTTCTTGCCCCGTGATCGATAGCGCACCAAAAGTCCTGCCATGGAATCCACCGATCGCAGCAATAATCTCTTTTTTCCCTGTCAGGCGCGAAATCTTGATAGCGGCCTCGTTGGCCTCTGCGCCAGAGTTACAGAAAAAAACTCGAGCCGAAGAGTCCCCAATCAAGTCCTGTAAACGTTCGGCAAGTTCAATTCCCGGAAGATGCGAATATAAGTTACTGATATGTGACAACTGCGAGACCTGCGATGTTACCGCCTTGATAATGACTGGATGGGCATGACCAAGGATGTTGGTGGCTATTCCACCAAGAAAGTCCAAGTACCTTTTACCATTTTCATCCCAAACTTCTACGCCTTTGCCATGATCGAGGGCGATCTCGGGTGTCCCATAATTGTTTTGTAACGCTTTCTCCCAGCGTTTTTTCATTTTCATATCGTCACCACGGTTCCACCAATGCCCGCAAAAGCGTTCTCTAAATTCTCTAACTTTCGTCCATCGATAATGCGTGCACTTTTGGCACCTGACGTAAGAGCAGAAATAACTGCTTTAACTTTTGGAGCCATGCCGTCTGCAAAGGTCGGAGCTAGCTCCATGAGTTCTTGGAGAGAGATCTCCGAAATAAGAGTCGACGCATCAGGCCAGTTCCGATAGATACCGGCAACGTCGGTAATGAACAAAACTTCTTTTGCACTCAGTGCGCCAGCGATGGAACCAGCAGCGATATCACCATTCATGTTTAGCGCCTGCCCATCTGACTGAACGCTGACTGGTGAAATAACCGGCATAAATTTATTGCTGATCAGCAATTTAAGAAGAGTCGGGTCCGTGCTATTGGCTTCTCCCACCAAGCCTGCATCTACGGGACTGCCATCCACAATCGGAAAATATTTATGGGCTCGAATTGTCGAACCATCTCCCGTTGAAAGCCCAACAGCATTAACCCCACAGGCTATGAACTTGTTAGTCAAAGTGCGAAGGACTGAACCCGAGAGAGTCTGTTGGACAATTTCCATAACCTCTGGTGTTGTAACTCGATACCCAGAACTCATGGTTGTGGGAATGGCATGCACCAGTAATTCTCTATCAACTGCTGGGCCACCTCCATGGACAACTACAACTTCGCCACCCTCTTTATGAAAGGTGCTTATCGCCATGACAATTTGATCATTCGCTGCATCTGACTCCAGGACATGACCGCCGTATTTGATAACGATCATGCACCAAGTCCTGTCACAGAAATGCCCGTGGTCTCTTCAAACCCACACATCAGATTCGCATTTTGAATGGCTTGGGATGCCGCGCCCTTCCCTAAATTGTCGATGGCAGAAGAGACCACCAATCGCTGTGAATGAGTATCGATGGCGACTTGAATTGAGACTGAATTGGATCCAATTACCGCCGATGTCGCAGGCATGGCACCCAATGGAAGCACCGTGACAAAAGGACTCCCAGAATAAAATTTTGAGTAGAGGTCATGAACTTCAGAAGAAGAGATTTGTGTTTTAAGTTTTGCCGTCGTTGTTGCCAATATGCCACGTGACATAGGAGCCAGAACTGGCGTAAAGGAAACTATTACTTTCCCTTTAGTTAAAAGTCCAAGTGTTTCTTCAATCTCTGGCGTGTGCTGATGTACGCCCCCAAACTTATATGAGGACAAGGAACCCATAACTTCACTTGCTGAAAGATTAATAGCTGCTTTCCGACCTGCCCCAGTAGTACCTGACGAAGCAACCACTACGATATCGGTCGGATCAATACATCCATAAGAAATCGCAGGCGCGGCTGCCAACGCAATGGCGGTGGCATAGCATCCTGGGTTAGCAACACGACTTGCTGCAGAAATCTTCGCACTTTGACCGGGGATCTCTGGAAGTCCATAAATCCAAGTGCCAGCATGAGTTCCTCCATAATATTCATGCCAAGAATCTGCAGAACTTAATCGATAATCTGCACCAAGATCAACAATCTTTACAGAATCCTTTACTTGTGAAATCAGTTTCGATGATTCTCCGTGCGGCAATGCAAAAAACAATATTTGGCAATCATTCATGAGCGAAACTTCTGTCGCTTGAAAGGCGACATCTCCTAGATCAAATAACTGGGGGTGAACCGAGATAACCGAAGAACCTGCCTGGCTTCCTGCTGCGATATAAGAAAGTTCGAACTCTGGGTGCCGAGAAAGGAGACGAAGCAATTCTCCGCCAGAATATCCACTAGCGCCGATCACTCCCGTTTTCATGGGTTAAGAATAATGCATCCTGCATAATTATGCAAAGATTTGTATAATTATGCTCGAACGATGGCTCCGACAGAATTGGCAGCGGCCGCTACCGCCTCAGACCTATATATGCTTACTTCGTCGGCGGTTAGAGTCCGATCCGGAGCCCTAAAAGTCATCGTGAAGGCCAAAGAGACCTTCCCCTCCCCCAAGTTGTTGTATCGATCGAAAAGTTGAATCGATTCCAATAAATCTCCTGCACCTGTGATCAGCGCCTTTTCTACATCCGCAGCCGACACCCCGCTATCTACGATCAGTGAAACATCTTGGGTCGCTGCTGGCATTGTCCCCACCAGAGGAGCTCGTTTTACTGAGACCAGTGGAAGTTCTGAGAGTATTACCGCGAAAGCACATGTCCTCGGCGGCAATCCGAGCGATTCCAAAACTCTAGGGTGGAGTTCCCCCGCATGAGAGACGGCCTTGCCGTTGACTTGAATCTCAGCACAACGTCCTGGGTGCCACGGAGCAAGATCTGAAGCAACGATCGTGCCAACGTTCCCAGTTAATTCGATGATCGATAACGCTTGGTTTACAGCATCAGACCAATCAAAGGACCTTCCCTTACCCCACCATCCATCTCGATCTAAAGAGCCTGAAACAACGGCGCCCACGAAGAGAGGCTGCGCAGGAACGGAGGCGTAAATATTTTCGATCGTCTCTTTCGAAGGACGTTCATCAATGGGAATAATCCCAACGCGAGCCAACTTTGTGACATCACGAAAAACAGAACCAATTTCAAAGATAGCTACATCTTTAGCGCCTCGTCCCAAATTGCGCTTTGCTGCTTCAAGAAGTCCAGGCAATAAATGAGTGCGCAGTAGAGGCGCTTGATCTGACATTGGATTTGCCAACTTAAAACTCGCAGCTCGTGGGCCAGTGAAACCAAGAATGTCCACCATCTCTTGGTTAACAAATGGATAGTTATAAACCTCTGAAAAACCAACATTAGATAAGTAGTTAGCTACGCCGCGCTTCCTATATTGCATTGGCGACAGAGTTGCAGATGCATGGCCTACTGGAAGTCGGCCTTCAATCGAATTTAGTCCAATGAGTCGAGCGACTTCTTCTACAAGATCCGTAGGAGTTAATAGATCGCTACGCCAAGTAGGCGGAACAACCTTCCACTCGGCTTTCGATTCATCGGTGATTGAACACCCAACGATTTTCAGCTTCCCAGCAACCACGGCAGTCGCAACCGGAATTCCCAACAGCTGTGCTACAAAGCCTGGTTTAAATGTTATCTCAGCCATTTCGGGGACCGCACCTGCAGTAGCCGAACCAACATGTACAGCGCCGCCCAACTCAATGAGGAGATCTACTGCGCGGGCACTGGATATGGCTGCCAATGCAGGGTCAACTGAACGTTCTAAACGCCTGGAAGCTTCCGAAGAAAGTTTGTGGAATCGAGAATTTTTTGCGATAGACATTGGTTCAAAACGAGCAGCTTCAATCGCCATGTCAGTTGTAGTTGATGTCACTTCAGATTCCAAACCACCCATGGTTCCTGCCAACGCCAGTGCTTTTTTCTCATCCGCAACGAGTAGATTTTCAGGAGATAATTTTCGTACTTGATTATCTAAAGTTGTAAATTCTTTCTCGGACGTCGCACGTCGAATATGAAGTGAACCAGAGACTTTATCTCTATCAAAAGCATGAAGAGGCTGACCAAGTTCGAGCATGACGTAGTTAGTTATGTCTACAGCTAGTGAAATGGAACGCATTCCGCACTTTGCAATTCTGCGCTGCATCCAGATTGGAGATTGGGCATTTGGATTAAATCCAGAAATTGTTCTGATGTAGATCACGCTCACAGCGGCGGAGTCATCAATCGTGACTTGAACTCCTGACTTGTTGATGTCGTACTTCTTTTCATTAACATTCTTTGCAGGATCCGTATAAGTCACATTGAGCGAAGAAGCTAGTTCGCGTGCTAAACCTCTGATAGATAAGGCGTAGCCTCTATCTGGATTTATAGCTATATCAAAAATGACATCTCTAATCTCTAAGAGCGCGATTGCATCTTCGCCTGGTTTTCCACTTTGAAGTACGATAATGCCGGCATGTTCATCGCTGATGCCCAATTCACGGGCAGAACAAATCATTCCGTTACTAGTATGCCCATAAGTTTGGCGCGCCGAAATTTCAAAGCCACCGGGCAAGACCGCACCTGGCAACGAGGCAACAACTAGGTCGCCAACCGCAAAATTAGATGCTCCGCAAATAACGTATCGAGTTTCGGCCTCACCACAATCTATACCTACATAGCGAATTGGTTTTTTCTGACCCTCAACATTTTCGATACTCACGACTCGCGCCACAACTACTGGACCAGAGAGGTCTACGCCCTGTTCTTCAATTTCTTCTACTTCGAATCCAACCGAGACAAATGCTTCTTCTAGTTCAGGCAAAGTAACGCCGTCTGGGATTGCAACGAATTCGCGCAACCAGGACAATGGGAGTTTCATTTCACACCCGATCCAAAACCTTGCGAAAATCTGATATCGCCTTCAACGATATCGTGCATATCAGTGATGCCATGTCGAACCATCAGCGTTCGCTCCAGACCCATTCCGAACGCAAAACCACTGTATTCCTCTGGATCGATTCCGCAGGCGACTAGAACTTTGGGGTTCACCATTCCGCAACCGCCCCACTCGATCCAACGACCATTAAAAAAGAAATCAACTTCTGCGCTGGGCTCTGTGAACGGGAAGAAGGACGAGCGTAAACGCGTTTTAACATCTGGCCCAAAGATTGAACGTGCAAAATGATCTAACGTACCTTTGAGATCGGCCATCGTGATTCCTTTGTCGATGACCAACCCTTCAACCTGTGAGAACACAGGGGTATGCGTAGCATCCAGTTCATCTGCCCTATAAGTTCGTCCCGGACAAATCACATATATCGGTGGCTTTTCATTAAGCATGGTGCGCACTTGGACGGGTGAAGTGTGGGTTCGCAAAACGAGATTAAGTTCCCTTGGTTCGATGAAAAATGTATCCTGCATCGTGCGCGCCGGATGATCCGCGGGGATGTTGAGCGCATCGAAGTTAAGCCACTCAGCCTCAAGCTCTGGCCCTTCGGCTACTCGATAACCCATTCCGAGAAAGAGATCACATATCTCGTTGGTCAAAATAGTTAAAGGATGAAGTCCGCCTTTTGGAGTTCTGCGCGCAGGAACCGTGACATCTACTCGCTCTTCAACAAGTACACGCGCGTCACGTTCTCTCTCCAATACCGCACTCCGAGCCTCTAGGGCATCATTTAGTGCTGATTTAGCTTGACCTAAAATCTTTCCAAAGGTTGTTCTGTCCTCCGGTGAAAGTGTTCCAAGTTGTTGATTCGCTTTCGCAATCGGCGACCGTTCTCCTACATGAGCCAGACGAGCCTCTTTGAGAGTTTCTAGTGAATCAGATCCAGCAATAGCCGCTAGTGCATCGATTTTCGCCGCTTCGATGGCTTCTGCGGAGAGTGTCATAATTGATCAATCTTACTAATAAATTATTCAGTTCGAGAGGAAATACATGGCAATCGCCGCGGCGCTCGCCACATTAAAGCTCTCTGCAAGGCCGTGCATCGGAATAGCAACTCTCTCAAACGCAGGCGGAAGTTCTGGCAATCCCCTCCCCTCGTTTCCGAATACCAAGATTTGGGCCTTGGTCTTATCAAGGACAGTCATCGGTTGGGATGCAGCCCCATCAAAGGCAACCAGCTGAAGCGATCGCTCATTGGCAAAACTTTCCACACCCTCGAGCGACACATCCTGAGCCACGGGGATATTCCACAGTGATCCAGCGGTCGAGCGCACAACTTTTGGACTATAAATATCAACGCTCTGGTTACTGAACATAACAAGATCAAAACCACAGGCATCTGCCGTGCGAATCGCCGTGCCTGCATTTCCTGGATCTTGGATCTGCCAGAAGTAGGCAATCTTCTTGAGAGCTGTTTTTGCATACCGATCGAGATCCGGTGGGAGGAATTTACAAAGCGCAATAATCCCTTGTGGAGATTCTGTATCTGCCATTGCATTCATTACTTGATCCGAGACCATAATCGTTTCGTGCTTTTCAATCATCTCTGCCGCAAACTCAGATCTAAGCTTTTCGAGTCCATCCTCAGTCAGGTACAGCCGTTCTATGAGCGGAGCTGTTGCCACTTTTGAAATCAGGGCCGATCGAAGTGATTGCAACCCATCTGCAACAAAAATATGTTCCAGGTTTCTCTGCTTTTTACCCCGAGGACCCAAAAGAGCCTTCACTCGCTCCACATGGGGCGACTGAAGGCTCGTAATTGGTGCGTGAGTCAATTAAGCGTTTACTACGTGCTGGCGAGCTAGATCAACAAGCGCCTTAAATGCTGCAGGATCATTAGTTGCAAGCTCAGAGAGAACACGACGATCAACCTCTACACCTGCAGCCTTGAGGCCTTGGATGAAGCGGTTGTATGTCAGTCCATGTTCGCGAGAACCAGCATTAATTCGCTGAATCCAGAGTTGGCGGAAGTCGCCCTTCTTATCCTTACGGTGATCGAAGGCGTAGACCATACTGTGAGTCAGTTGTTCTTTTGCCTTACTAAAGAGACGTGAACGTTGTCCGCGATAACCAGCGGTGCGCTCGAGGGTGGTACGACGCTTTTTCGCTGCGTGTACGCCGCGTTTTACTCTTGCCATTTTCTACCCCTTACTTCAAACCGAGCATGCGCTTGGCTGTCATGGTTACGGTTTTCTTTCCAGCAACTTCGCCACTTAAGCGACGAGTCACGCGTGAAGACTTGTGTTCGAGAAGGTGGCGCTTTCCAGCGCGCTTGTGCATTATTTTGCCGGTACCGGTCAGACGGAATGTCTTCTTGGCCCCGCTATGGGTTTTCATCTTTGGCACTTCATACCTCCTTGTAGGTACTAACTTTTACTAATAAAACTCTTATTGAACAGCTTCTGGTACTTCAACAGCTTCTGGGTTCACTTCCACTTTCGTAGATTCAACCTTTGCAGAAGGCTTTTTAGATGCCTGACTCTTTTTAAGAACCGGACCTAATACCATCGTCATGCTCTTGCCCTCTTTTTTGGGCGCAAACTCAACGAATCCCACTTCCACAATCTCTTCTGATAACTTCATCAAAAGTCGATAACCCATTTCTGGGCGGGTCTGCTCTCTACCTTTAAATTGAACAGTTACCTTCACCTTGTCTCCGCCTTTGAGGAAGCGCTCAATGTGAGCCTTCTTGGTCTCATAGTCATGAGGTTCGATCTTCAATCCAAAACGAATCTCTTTCACCACAATGTGGGTCTGGTTCTGTCTAGCTTCACGTGCCTTCTGCGCGATTTCGTATTTGTACTTACCGAAATCCATGATCTTGCAAACGGGAGGCTTGGCATCGGGAGAAATTTCTACAAGATCGAGGCCTACTTCTTCGGCCATTTGCAAGGCCTTGGCTGTATCTACGATTCCTACTTGTTCTCCTGAAAAACCAATCAGACGTACTTCCGAAACTCGGATCCGATCGTTGATTCTTTGTTCAGCGCTGATAACTCTTCCTCTCTTAAAAATTGAGCTTATGCAAGCAAGAGAAAGCCGCGCAAAAAATGGCTCACGCAAAGTGAGCTATATCTTGACCAACCAGCCGAAGCCGGTGAGGTGGGAGCGACAAACTCCACTTGATGGGTAAAGGGTACAACCTGGTAGCTCTAGAACGAAATCCGAGCGTGAAGGCAGATCTGAAGCGTTATCCGCCGATCGCGTGGACTCCGCCATCGACGTGAATGATCTCGCCAGTAGTGCTCGGGAACCAGTCTGAGAGCAAAGCGATCGCCCCACGGGCAGCGGGCTCAGGATCGGTGACATTCCATTTTAATGGTGCACGCTGATTCCAAACATTTTCAAATTCTTCAAATCCGGGAATTGCCTTGGCAGCGATCGTTTTCAGTGGGCCAGCAGCAATCAGATTCACACGCACGTTATCTATTCCTAAATCACGAGCAAGATATCTGTTAGCGGACTCGAGTCCCGCCTTGGCAACACCCATCCAGTCATACTTTGGCCAAGCAACTGTTGCATCAAAGGTGAGCCCAACGATGCTGGCGCCAGTTGATGGAAATAGTTCGCGTGTTGCCATGGCTAAAGACTTGTAGGAAAAAGTTGACGTGTGAACCGCGATTGCCACATCTTCCCATTCAGTATGCAAGAAATTCCCACCCAGCGCCGCCTGCGGTGCAAATCCAATGGAGTGTACGACCCCATCCAAGTGAGGTACATGCTTCTTGACCTCTGCGGCTAGTCCAGCAAGTTGCTCCGCATTAGTAACATCTAGTTCTAGTACTGGCGCCGGTTTAGGTAGTCGACCAGCTACTCGCGTAGTCAAACTTAATCCACGACCAAAGCCAGTCAATACTACGTTGGCACCCTCTTCTTGTGCCAGGCGGGCAATATGAAATGCAATCGAACCATCGGTCAGAACCCCGGTGACCAAAATATTTTTTCCTGTAAGCAATGCCATTAGTGTCCCATTCCCATTCCGCCATCTACTGGAATTACTGCTCCCGTGATGTAACTTGCGCCAGGTGAAGCTACGAACTTTACAACCGCTGCAATTTCTTCTGGTGTGCAGAAACGCCCCAAAGGTATTTGTGTCATATATTTTTCGCGAAGTGGTTCCGCAAGATCTGCAGTCATATCTGTTTCAACAAAACCTGGTGCGATCACATTGAAGGTTATGCCTCGGGAACCGTATTCTCGAGCCAGCGCGCGCGACATGCCTATCAAACCACTCTTTGTGGCTGCATAGTTTGCCTGTCCAGCCGACCCCATCATGCCAACAACAGACCCAATAAAAATTACACGACCACTTCGTTTTTTGATCATAGGGGAGATTGCTTTTTGTGCGCTTCTAAATGCGCCAGTCAAATTAGTTTCAATCACATCTGAAAAATCAGATTCGGGCATGCGCATGGCCAGACCATCGCGAGTTATCCCAGCATTTGCAATTAATACATCCACGCTTCCATATCTGGATTCAATCTCAGCAAAGGCATCATTCACACTCTCCTGGCTAGTGACATCCATCTGGACTCCGACCAGACCATCTGGGGCGGTACCTGTGCGATAGGAGACAATGACTAAATCTCCATCACTAGCAAAAGATTTAGCGATGGCTAATCCGATACCCCGATTGCCGCCAGTGACAAATACGACGCGAGGGGTTTCTTTGGACATAGAGGAAGGCTAATGGCTACTGAGGCGTACCCAAAAGAGGCGCGAATAAGATCGACGCCATAGGCTTAACTTATGGGTATTTCGCGGAAACAAAAGGCAAATAGAGCCACAATGTCGATCTCCATTACAAATGCCCAAGAGGCACTTAGTAACGATCAGCGCAGCAGGCAACGCAAGTACTTCATCTCGATGATGGTGCGAACAGGCTGTTTCGTCGCTGCCATTTTTCTGCATAACCCCTACAGGTGGTTCGCCATGGCTGGAGCTGTCGTACTCCCATACGTCGCCGTCGTAATTGCAAATGCGGGACGAGAAAATGTAACTGGAACCAACGCCATTTTAAAGAATTCACTGAGAGAGATCACTGGAAATTAAATTCCTGAGTTAAGTACCTGTCGTTGATATAGATCGAAATACAACCCTTTACGAGCCACCAACTCTTCATGGCGCCCCATCTCTGCAACTTTCCCAGATTCTAAAACCAATATTTGATCCGCCTTTTGAATAGTTGATAGGCGGTGGGCGATCACAATACTTGTGCGTCCCTGTAGCGCTACTTCTAGCGCCGCCTGCACCAATGACTCATTTTCAGAGTCTAGATGCGCTGTGGCCTCATCTAGAATTACGATACTAGGAGATTTAAGCAACAAACGCGCAATTGCTAGTCGTTGCCTTTCTCCGCCAGATAATCGATGACCACGTTCGCCAACAATCGTATCCAATCCGCTCGGTAGTCCTTCGATGAAAGCCCAGATTTGTGCCGCCTCGCAAGCCTCTTGAATCTCTTCTAAAGTCGCATTTTCTTTGGCGTATCGCAAATTATTTTCAATAGAATCGTGGAACATGTGCGAATCTTGAGTAACAACACCGATTTGCTCACGCAACGAATGCAAGGTTAATTCGCGGACGTCATTCCCATCAATACGAATATGACCAGTGGTTACGTCGTATAGACGAGGAATTAGTCCAGAAATTGTGCTCTTGCCAGCCCCTGAAGGGCCAACGATCGCGGTTAATGTACCCGGTGCACAGTAGAACGAAACATCATCCAGGATTACACCAGAATCAACTACTTCCTTCTTTGCCGTCATCTCCAGGGAGGCCAGAGAGATTTCGTGTGCTTTTGGATATGCAAAGGTGACATGATCAAAGGTGATAGCGGGACGTTCTGAACGCAGTTCGACAGAGCCGGGTTCGTCATGAACCATTGGTTCAAGATCCAAGACTTCAAATACTCGTTCAAATGAGACAAGCGCGGTCATCACATCTACCCGGACATTAGTGAGTGCGGTCAATGGACCGTACAAACGAGCCAATAGCGTAGTGATGGCCAACAGCGACCCCACGCTAATTGCTCCTGAGATTGCAAGATGCCCCCCGATCCCATAGGCAATTGCTGTAGCAATAGCCGCGATAGAAAGTATCGCCAAATAGAAAATTCTGTTGAGCATTGCGGTTTGGATACCAATATCTGCCACTCGTCTAGCTTTGCTCTGGAAACTCCCCTTCTCTTTCTCGCGATTGCCGTACAACGTTACAAGCAGTGCCCCAGATACATTAAACCGTTCCGTCATAGTTGATGACATTTCTGCATTTAATGTGAAAGCTTTTAGAGTCAGTGACTGAATCCGCCTACCAACCCATTTAGTTGGCAGTAAGAAAAGTGGCAACAGCAGCAGTGACATGACAGTGATCTGCCAAGAAAGTGCAATCATTGCGATTGTGACCAAGGAGAGCGTCAGGAAATTGCTCAAAATCCCGGACAATGTATCAGTAAATGCATTCTGCGCACCTATGACATCAGAATTGATTCGCGAGATAAGTGCGCCGGTTTGAGTTCTAGTAAAGAAAGCAATGGACTGCGTTTGGATATGTCCGAAAACCTGAGTACGCATCTCGTAGATAAGTCCTTCACCGATTCGCGAAGAGAACCATCGAGAGACTAAGTTTACAAAAGTATCAACTACAGCCAACAGCCCAACGGTCACTGCAAGTATCGTGACAACACGGCCGTTTTTCGGGATCACTCCATGATCGATCAAATTCTTGAGAAGGAGTGGAGATGCAACCGTCAAGAGCGAGTCAAAGACAATTGTTATCAGAAAGAAAAATATGTACTTCTTGAACGGTTTAGCAAACTGCCAAATTCTTTTAACCGTGCCGGAACGCAATTTAATATCTTTTACAGCCGGGTCTCGGGTCGCAGAGCGCATCGCCATGCGTGCTGCACCAGTCGGGCTTGACCTCATTGACATATGCGGAACCTACTAGAAATTAAACTGTGAAACCGATCGCTCTAAGTTGCTCTCGACCATCATCAGTGATCTTATTTGGACCCCAAGGTGGCATCCATACCCAATTAATTTTCACATCAGAGGTAATGTCAGCCAAAACTTGACGCGCTTGATCCTCAATAACATCCTGGAGGGGGCAAGCCGCGGAAGTTAGAGTCATATCCAATACCGCAACATTCGACTCATCAACGCTCATGTCATAAACAAGGCCAAGGTCCACCACATTAATCCCAAGTTCGGGGTCAATCACGTCCTTGAGCGCCTCCGTTACCTCATCTAACGTAGCTAGTTGCTGACTCATGCCTTTGCTCCATTCTGAATCGCTGCGTCTTTAAATGCCATCCAACCCAATAGAGCGCACTTTACCCTTGCAGGAAACTTTGAGACACCACTTAAAGCAATCGCATCTTCCAGTACTTCTTCGTTGCCCACCAAGGTTCCCTTGCTCTGCATCAATGACGTAAATTCGTCGAGAATGGCGAAGGCATCCTGGGAGGTTCGACCCACGACTAGATCGCTCATTATCGAAGCGCTTGCTTGCGAAATAGAGCAGCCGACTCCGTTCCATGTCACATCGGATACCTGGCCGGCAGTTAAAGTGACGGACAACGTGATTTCATCACCACAGCTGGGATTTACGTGATGAACTTTAAACTCACCAGAAGGCTCGCCCTTGTGATGCGGGTTCTTGTAGTGATCCAAAATCACATCTTGATATAAAGAATCTAAATCCATCAGCGTTTCCTAAAATAGTCTCGGGCGGCTACTACAGATTCGAGTAGGACATCGACATCAGAGTCATCGTTATACAAGTAGAACGATGCTCTGGTGGTTCCCATTAAACCTAACTTGCGAATCAGAGGCCAAGCACAGTGGTGTCCGGTCCGTACGGCAACCCCATATTGATCAAGCACTTGCCCCACATCGTGTGGGTGTAATTGATCAATTGTAAAGGAGATCACACCGCCGCGGTTCTTGGTGTCTTGTGGGCCAATAACTTTGACACCATCGATACTCAAAAGGCCATCCAGAGTTTTTTTAGTCAACTCCATTTCATGTTGATGAATATTAGCAAGTCCTACACCTTTCAAATATGTGAGTCCAGCAGCTAGGCCAACCGCTTGTGCCATGTTAGGGACTCCTGCTTCAAAACGTTTGGGAACCGCCGCCCACGTTGAATCTGTCATAGTTACTGTCTCGATCATTGAACCACCATAAAGAAAAGGTTCCATCTGTTCTAATAATTCGTAGCGGCCCCAAAGAATTCCAATGCCCGTTGGCCCAAGCGCTTTATGACCTGAGAACACCAAGAAATCTACATCTAAATCCTCAACGCTTACTGGCTGATGAGGTACCGACTGACATCCATCCAAAACTACGACCGCACCCACTGCATGTGCAGCAGCAATAATTGGAGCGAGATCAGGTACCGATCCCAACACATTTGATTGATGGGTTATCGCAACTACCTTGCAGCGCGGGGTAATAATGGATC
The DNA here is from genome assembly GCA_903838295.1 of uncultured Actinomycetes bacterium. Taxonomy (GTDB): domain Bacteria; phylum Actinomycetota; class Actinomycetes; order Nanopelagicales; family Nanopelagicaceae; genus PALSA-747. Next base: position 5,693 of record CAILXX010000012.1, on the reverse strand, counting down.
CGATCGAAGAGAGATCGAGGGAACCATCAGGATTCATTCCAAACCATTTGAGGACTGCGCCGGTGCGCTTAGCTAGTTGCTGCCACGGAAGTAGATTTGCATGATGCTCTAATTCCGAAACGACAATTTCATCGCCAGGACCTATGTTCAGAACCCCTTTTGTACGTTCGAAACTAACCGCTAGCGCATTCAAACTTTCAGTTGCACTCTTAGTGAAAATTACTTCATCACTTCTGACTTCAAGAAAATTTGCAACAATTTGGCGTGCCCCTTCGAACGCCGCGCTTGCCTCTTCCGCAAGAAAATAACTACCACGATGAACGGCAGCATTACGACGACTGTAGAAATCACGTTCTGCATCCAAGACCGCGATGGGTTTCTGGCTTGTGGCACCACTATCAAGGAATACTAAGCGCCTACCCCCACGCATCTTCTCGTCGAAGATCGGGAAGTCTCGCTTTATAGATGCGACATCCAGAATAGTGGGCATGTTAAGCGGTTGTGTACTCCGCGTATCCATTCTCCTCTAACTTTGCAGCTAGTTCTGGGCCACCTTCTTCAACAATGCGTCCACCAGCGAATACGTGTACAAAATCAGGTTGGATGTAACGCAAAATTCGGGTGTAGTGAGTGATCAACATGATGCCAAGGTTTTGATTACTCTTCACTCGATTTACACCTTCTGACACGATACGCAGAGCGTCGACATCCAATCCAGAATCTGTCTCATCCAAGATCGCAATCTTTGGCTTTAATAATTCCATCTGCAAGATCTCATGACGCTTTTTCTCTCCGCCAGAGAATCCTTCATTCACATTTCTCTCTGCAAACGCTGGATCCATAGAGAGTTCAGTCATTGCTGCTTTAACTTCACCAACCCAGGTACGAACCTTTGGCGCTTCACCACGGATGGCGGTGACTGCGGTACGAAGGAAATTGGATACCGATACGCCAGGTACTTCTACCGGGTATTGCATGGCCAAGAAAAGGCCGGCCTTTGCGCGCTCATCAACAGTCATGGCAAGTACATCTGCCCCATCTAAGGTCACAGTTCCGGACGTTATGGTGTACTTAGGATGTCCGGCTATCGAATACGCAAGTGTGGATTTTCCAGATCCATTGGGCCCCATGATCGCGTGAGTCTCGCCCGACTTGATAGTCAGATCGACTCCACGAAGAATCTCCTTTGCACCCTCTTCGGTAATAACCGAAACATGCAAACCCTTAATTTCTAGTGTGCTCATGATTCTCCGCCTTCTACTCTTGATTCGAATTATGTGAAATTGTTACTGAATTACCTTCTCGCGTAACTTTGTAAGTTTTAAGCGGAATCGTTGCTGGAGCCGTGAGAACCGCGCCAGTCCGCAAATCGAATTCGGCGCCGTGTAGCCAACATTCAATCTTGTATCCATTTGTCTCACCATCAGATAGCTCTGCATCTGAATGTGTACAAATATTATCTACCGCAAAGACTTCCTCGCCTACTTTAGCTATACACAGCTTTTTGCCATCTACTTCGACAGCCAGTGGCTTACCTTCTACTAATAAATCAAAAGCGAGCACTGTCATGAATTCACCGTCGCTAATTCGAGATCAATTCGGTTCATAATCCGCTCTTCAACATCTGCTAAATGTAATTTTGAGACAATCTCAGCGAAGAACCCGCGTATGACAAGGCGGCGCGCTTCTTCTGCAGGAATCCCCCGAGAAGATAGATAGAACAGCTGTTCATCATCAAAACGTCCAGTGGTACTTGCGTGGCCTGCACCAACAATGTCCCCAGTCTCGATTTCTAAGTTCGGAACTGAATCCGCGCGTGCACCATCAGAGAGCAGCAGGTTACGATTTAATTCGTATGTATCTGTACCTTGAGCAGCTGCCTTGATAAATACATCACCGATCCAGACTGAACGAGCCGAAATACCATTAAGGGCACCTTTATAATTAACGCGAGATTTTGCGTTCGGTACAGCATGTTCTACGTGAACACGATGTTCCAAATGCTGCCCGTCTGTGGCGAAATAAAGTCCACACAGATCCGCGCTTGTTCCTGGACCTCGATACTCCACAGTTGGCAGAATTCTTACGACAGAACCACCAACGGTCACTACATAAGAAGTAAAAGTTGAATCCTTTTCAAGAATTGCATGATGGCGTGCAACATGAACCGCCTTGGAATCCCACTCTTGCAGAGTGATGAAGCGAAGATTTGCTCCCGCTTCGAGTTTTATTTCAATCTCTTCGGCAATAATTGCATCGCCAGTATTCTCGACGACAATTGTCGCGTGGCTATTGATCCCAGCATGAATCAACACACGTGAAGCTTCCGGCGCCATTCCTACAACTTTTCTATTCAAAAAAATAGGTTCGGTTAGCTCTGCATTATTGGCGATTTTTAGGCGCAATACCTGGGTGACCGTTTCACGAACTCGCAGGTTAACCTGATCATCAGTTGTCGCGATACTCGGAAGATCTGAAGCATTCACCTCAGAAATTTCAACACCGGATGGCAATGATTGATAGGTCAATGAAATCCGATCATTCAGGGAAACCGAACTATCGTGGAGACCCCCAAGACGATTAAGAGGTGTGAAGCGCCAAGCCTCTTCGCGACCCGTGGGAGTCAAATAATTTGTAGTTGCAAGTGCCATTAACCAACAGCGCCTTCCATTTGAAGTTCGATCAAACGATTTAATTCGAGGGCATATTCCATTGGCAACTCGCGAGCAATGGGCTCAATAAAACCACGAACAATCATTGCCATGGCCTCATCCTCTGAAAGTCCACGAGACATGAGGTAGAACAATTGGTCATCACTGATCTTTGAGACGGTCGCTTCGTGACCCATAGAGACATCATCTTCACGAATATCAACATAGGGATAAGTATCTGACCTGGAGATCGTGTCAACTAAAAGAGCATCGCACTTAACAGTCGACTTAGAATGGTGAGCACCAGGCTGAACCTGAACCAAACCTCTGTACGAAGTCCGGCCCCCACCACGTGCTACAGATTTTGAAATAATCGTCGATGATGTATATGGAGCAGCATGGACCATCTTTGCTCCAGCATCTTGATGTTGGCCTTCTCCCGCAAATGCAATCGAAAGTGTCTCGCCCTTGGAATGCTCCCCCATAAGAAAGACTGCAGGATATTTCATGGTTACCTTTGAACCGATATTTCCATCGATCCATTCCATGGTTGCACCTTCGGCACATGTCGCACGCTTTGTTACAAGATTGTAAACGTTATTAGACCAGTTTTGGATTGTCGTGTATCGAACACGTGCATTCTTCTTGATAATAATTTCTACTACAGCCGAATGCAAAGAATCCGAAGAATAGATAGGCGCCGTGCAACCTTCGACATAATGAACATACGAACCTTCATCTGCGATGATCAACGTGCGCTCAAATTGGCCCATATTTTCGGTATTGATCCGGAAATATGCCTGCAATGGGATATCAACATGAACACCCTTCGGAACATAGATAAAGGATCCACCTGACCAGACGGATGTATTGAGGGCTGCGAACTTGTTATCCCCTACCGGAATCACGGTTCCGAAATACTCTTTAAAAAGCTCTTCGTGCTGGCGCAATCCTGAATCGGTGTCAACGAAAATAACCCCTAATTTTTCTAGATCTTCGCGGATAGAGTGATAAACCACTTCAGACTCATACTGAGCAGCTACTCCCGCAACTAGGCGATTCTTTTCTGCATCAGGAATACCCAAACGATCATAGGTATTTCGGATATCTTCTGGGAGTTCTTCCCACGACGTGGCCTGCTTTTCGGTAGAGCGCACAAAGTATTTGATCGTGTCGAAGAAAATCCCGGATAAATCCGATCCCCAGCTCGGCATTGGCTTCTTTTCAAATAGAGAGAGACCTTTGAGTCGCAAGTCCAGCATCCATTGTGGTTCTGATTTCTTAGAGGAAATATCTCTCACTACGGCTTCATCCAAACCTCTTTTTACATTTGTACCTGCGGCGTCGCTATCCGACCAACCATATTCATAGTTACCAATCCCATCGAGTTCTGGGTGCAGAGTTGTATCACTCATTTACGTGCTCCTTTTGCGGTAGTGGTCGGTATAAAGGTGGTGCAGATTCCAGCGCCATCTGCGATTGTTGCCAGTCGCTGTACATGAGTTCCTAAAACTTTAGAAAATGCATTGGTCTCTGCTTCACAAAGTTCTGGAAATTCAGAGGCCACATGTGCTATCGGACAATGATGCTGGCAGAGTTCGACTCCTACTTCATTGTATTTAGTTGTAGCGGCAAATCCTTCTTCAATGAGAAACTCCGATAGAGCTTCAATCTTCTGGTTTTGATCGCGTAATTTTCCAATAGCCTTATCAACGCGTCGCTCGATATCTGTTGCTCTGGCGAGCGCAAATTCTTTTACTAAGTTTGAGCCCACCACGGTGGACATGAAACGCATCGCCGATGCGGCAAGGTCATCATATGAATGTTCAAACTTCTCTCTACCAAGATCCGTAATAACAAATACCTTCGAAGGCCGCCCACGACCGCGGATTGATGCTGCGGTTCGGTAAGGTTCGCGCGCTTCAAGTAATCCTGCTTCAACCAATAAATCTAAATGTCGACGTATGCCTGCTGGCGTTAAATTCAGCCTCATGGCGAGGTCGGCCGCGCTCTGCGGGCCATTCTCAAGGATTGTTCGGGCAACCAGGTCCCTGGTCTTATCCTCGGTCTTTTTCACAACAGAAGTGTTGCGTAATTCCCCTCATTTCGCCAGTCGAGCGAGGCAATAGGCTTACTGGGTGAACCTCGTGGCCATCATCTACACCACCCTTGTCGTCCTGCAAGTGGGGCTCGTCCTAACGGGCGGGGCTGTCCGGCTTACGGGCTCGGGCCTTGGGTGCCCCACATGGCCGCAGTGCGTATCTGGTTCGATAGCGCCAGTCCCCCATCAAGCACAAGGGCAATTGCATGCTTGGATTGAATTTGGGAATCGACTACTCACAGGGCTGCTTATCATTGTGATTATTGCATCCGTGATCGGTGCATTCCGCTGGGGCCGGGGCCGAGCAGATTGGAAAGTAATCCGCGTACTAGCGTTGACACAGCTTGCTGGCATCGTGGGACAAATTGTTCTGGGTGGGATCACCGTACTGACAAAATTGAATCCAATCGCCGTGACTCTGCATTTCTTACTCTCAATTGTGCTCATCGCTGCCACATTATCGTTCCGCGAACGAATTTTTGGAAAGGCTCGCACCGAAGTATTACCCATGACGCGCTTAATGATTCGAATTCTTTTAGCTCTCTCTTTATTGGTAATTACTCTAGGCACTTTAGTTACAGGAAGTGGTCCGCACGCTGGAGATATTCAGGCTAAGCGATATCCATTTGATCCACGCCTCATCTCTTGGGTCCATGCCGACTCAGTTATTGCGCTTATATCTCTGACCATTGGGTTGATGATAGTTATAAAAGTTTCTGAATCAGAGGCAAATCGCTCCTTTATTGGCAAGAAAGTTCTATTGTTTTTGCTGATTTGTCTAAGTCAAGGATTGATCGGCTATATCCAATACTTCACGGGACTTCCAGAAGCGCTTGTCGCGGCGCACTTATTAGGGGCTGCGCTAATTTGGCTGACGGTTTGGAATCTAGGTTTTAAGTCAAATGCATTAACTAGAAGAAATTAATCTAGAAGAGATCAAT
>CAILXX010000011.1 GCA_903838295.1 uncultured Actinomycetes bacterium | reverse complement strand
TTTTGAACTGCATAACCAGAACCAACATTTGCGCAAGCAGAAGCTGAAATTCCAGCATAAGCTGCAGGTGTAACAAATGTTGCAACAAGTGCAACGGTTGCTGTGGCTACGCCAGCAAGCAAACCTTTTTTGCTGATCGACATATATTTCCTTTCCAAGTATGTTGTCGACACGTGTCGACGATTACGTGTAATCTAATCTAGATGGGCAGAGATGACCTATAGAAAATGAGGAAATCTAGTGTTTGTGATGAAACTGTTATAAATGGCTACGCGTGCAGATGTAGCAAAGTTGGCCGAGGTATCGGCTAGCACGGTCAGTTATGCCCTCAATGGGAAGAGGTCTATCAAGGCAGAAACTCGGGAACGAGTCTTGGATGCCGTTGAAAAGCTGAACTATTCCCCGCACATCGCTGCGGGTGTCCTGGCAGGGGGGAAACCTAAATCGGTTGCACTGATCTTCCCGAGTTATGGGGGCAATTTTTCCTCGCTTCACCTGGATTATGTCCAAGGAGTAATTGACGGCGCAAAATCCCGAAATTATCATGTAATTGTCTGGCCTCAGGAAGAAGTTTCAACCCAAGAAATCGTGCAATTTAAGAAGTCTGGTTTGATCGCCGGAGTAATCCTCATGGAAATCATGGAAAATGATAAACGAGTAAAGGCATTTGCTAAAGAAAAGATTCCATTTGTCATGATCGGGCGAACAAATAGTTCTAAAACTCTCAAATATGTTGATCGGGACTTTGAAAAAGTTGCAGAGATAGCAGCAGAACATTTAGTCTCTTTAGGTCATAAAAAAATTGCAGTATTAACCCAGAAAAGAATGGTCGAATCAACTGTTATTTCGGTAGATGAACGGTTTACTCAAGCGGTCAAGAAGTACACAGAGAAGTTTGGGCTTGCTGCTGATTTCTTAGTAGGAGATAATTCTATTGCAAGTGGGGGATCATTTTTTGTAGAACTTTTCAAGCGTCCCAAAAAAGTTAGCGCAGTTATTGGACTCACTGATTTAGCAACACTTGGATTTGTTAATGCTGCCCGCGCAGCTGGCATATCGATTCCTTCTGAAATATCGGTACTTGGCCTAAACACACAGTTAGGGCAAATAGATTTGATTTCGCCAGCGCTGACTTCGGTCTACGTACCGGCGAAAGAAATGGGTAATTCTGCCGTGAATATTTTAATAGATGAATTAAATGAAGAATCGGTCCACATTACTCAACAATTGTTGGCGGGCCACTTAGTGGTAGCAAAAAGTACAGGACAGGCTCCGAAATAAGCGGTTTACTAGCCTTTAGAGCGAACCGCGGCTGCTACTGCGGTGACTACTCGTGGATCAAAAACACTGGGAATAATAAAGTTCGCATTTAATTGATCCGGACTCACACAATCAGAGATTGCAAATGCAGCAGCGACTAACATTTCGTCGGTTATCTTATGAATACGACCATCTAGTAAGCCGCGAAAAATTCCGGGGAATGCCAAGACATTATTAATTTGATTTGGATGATCGCTCCGGCCAGTAGCCACAACAGCTGCATGCTTGCGTGCGATTGCCGGATCAATCTCTGGATCTGGATTCGCTAAAGCGAAGACGATTCCCTTAGGAGCCATAGCTTCTATATCTGCTTCCTTAAGTACATTTCCAGCAGAGACGCCAATAAATATGTCTGCGCCTTTCATCGCATCAGAGATAGATCCTCGGAAATCACCAGGGTTGCAATTTTCAACGAACCACTGACGCATGACATCATCATTTATTTTGCTTTCATGAACCAAGCCATCTTTATCGAATCCAATAATGTGCTTGGCTCCACTTGCCACTAGTAGTCGGGCAACAGCTGTACCAGCAGCGCCTGCTCCACTTATAACAATTTTACAATTAGCTAAATCTTTCTTTACAAATTTAAGTGCATTAGTGAGCGCAGCCAAGACCACAATTGCGGTGCCGTGCTGATCATCATGGAATACCGGAATATCTAAGAGTTCACGGAGTCGACGTTCGATTTCGAAACAACGTGGCGCAGAAATGTCTTCCAAATTAATTCCACCATATACAGGAGCAATAATCTGAACCGTTCGTACGATCTCATCAACATCTTGGGTATCTAGGCAGACCGGCCAGGCATCAACATCTGCAAAGCGCTTAAACAGGGCTGCTTTACCTTCCATGACTGGTAGAGCTGCTTCGGGTCCAATATTTCCAAGCCCAAGTACTGCAGAACCATCTGTTACAACCGCAACGGTATTGCGCTTGATTGTAAGGCGACGGGCATCGGATGGGTCGGCCGCTATCGCTTGAGAAATTCGAGCAACGCCAGGTGTGTATGCACGAGATAAATCATCACGTGTTTTTAATGGCACTTTTGATTGAACTTCGATTTTGCCACCAAGGTGCAATAAAAAAGTACGGTCGCTTACTTTACGAACCGTTAATAATGGATTTTGTGATATCGCCGCGGTAATTCGATCTGCATGATCGCTATCAAAGGCATCGCAAGAAACGTCAACAGTTACACGATCTATTAAAGATTCGACGACATCCAGTGCAGTGATGGATGCTCCCGCGGCAGTTATGGCGGCGGTAATTTCTGCGACTGGCTGGGCAGAAGGTGGGCCGTCTACACGGATCGTGATTGCATATCCGGGGCTAGTCGATGCCATTACACGACTCCATACAAACGATCGCCGGCATCGCCCAGACCCGGAACGATGTATCCCTTTTCATTTAATTTCTCATCGAGCGCTGCTGTAACTAATGTCAGGTTGGTATTCGAATTCTGAAATTCCTTTTCAATTGCCGCGATTCCTTCTGGTGAAGAGAGGATACATATTGCCGTGATGTCGGTCGCGCCAAGATCGACTAAGTAATGAATAGCGGCAATCAGGGTGCCGCCAGTCGCCAACATTGGATCCAGAATGAAGCACTCTCGTCCGTGTAGATCTTGTGGAAGGCGGTTTGCATAGGTGGAGGCTTGAAGAGTTTTTTCATCTCTGACCATTCCCAAAAATCCAACTTGAACGGAAGGCATTAAACGAACCATTCCTTCAAGCATTCCAAGTCCGGCACGTAAGATTGGAATTACGACTGCATCAGGTTTTGCCATTACTGCGCCTTGCGCCATAGCTACTGGAGTCTTAACGGTAACGGGAACAGTTTTCACATCTCGGGTTGCTTCGTAGGCCAGCAGAGTGACAATTTCTCCAATTAATTCCCGGAAGATTGACGAGGGAGTTTTTTCATCTCGAAGGATGGTCACTTTGTGAGTGATAAGTGGGTGCGCTGCCACATGGATTTTCACAGTACCCACTTTACCGTCGTAAGTCATCCTTGTCGCTAGCCTGATTCGGTGTCACTATGTACTCATGATGAACCAGGCGATCTCCCATGTGGATGATTTTGGGGTAATTGCTTGGCGCGAAGAGGGCGTATGGCGCATTTCACGTTTAGCGCAGACTAGAGATCTGACCTCAATTATGGATCAATTGCGAGCACAACAAGGTGATGGCGGTTCATTAATCTTGATTGCGATAGACGAAGAATTCTTCTTAATAGCACGATGTGTCGGTAGAAACATGCAGATGATGGTCAGTGATATTACATATGCCGCTGAATACGAAATTGCTGCTGATTTAATCGACATGTTGGATCTGCCTTTCCCGGAAGAAGATGATGAACCACAACCTGGTGGAGATATTGACTTACTTACAGATTTTGGAATTAGTGCAATGGAACTCGAAGTTATGAGTGACGACATCGATTTGTATCCAGAAGAACAAATCACGGCGCTTGCTGGTCGTTTGGGTTTCGGTGAACAGTTCGAGCAGATTTATGATCGCCCTTGACTCTTAATTACGACGAATTAATGCTTGAAGCTTTAGTACTAGCTCGTGAAGCGATGGCCACTGGTGATGTTCCTGTTGGTGCATTGGTCATAAGTCCTACTGGCGAAATTGTTGGACGCGGAAAGAATTTACGCGAAATTGATAACGACCCCACGGCACATGCAGAGATCGTGGCACTTCGAGAAGCATCGGAATCTCAAGAAAATTGGCGATTGGATGACCACGTATTAGTTGTGACTTTAGAGCCGTGTGCGATGTGCGCTGGCGCTATTGCTCAGTCGCGGATCAAGACCGTTCTCTTTGGAGCATGGGACGATAAGGCCGGAGCTGTTGGTTCAGTCTGGGATATCTTGAGGGATCCGCGCAGCCCGCACAAAGTTGAAGTTATTGCGGGTATCAAAGCGGAAGAATGCGTTGCGTTATTAGCAGAATTTTTTAAAGGCATCAGATAGGGCGTATCGTCACCCATGGTGGCGTGTCTGAGTGGCCTAAAGAGCACGTCTCGAAAGCGTGTGTTGGGGTAACTCAACCGTGGGTTCAAATCCCACCGCCACCGCCAAATTACTTGAGAATTAATTCGTACGAAGGATTCAGGATCACTAAATTCCCTTCGTCTTCTCCGACCATTCCTTCTGCGCAAATTGTTGAACCGACTTCTAATCCTTTAATCTCACGTCGACCAATAAACTGTAGCGAAATTCCACCAGTCTCGTCCCACACTTCGATTTCTACTTGCGGAGTCGAACTTGCAGCGGCATTGCGGATTGACGTCACGTGACCCCGAACGTGAGCTCGGTGGCGCCATACAACTGCCGAAATCGGATTGATATCTTCGGCGTAGTGACTGGTTTCTTCGGCAATAACAGGTGCATCATCTAATCGTCGCGTCTGCGGACGTTGACTATTTTCTGTGACTAGATCTGTCGAGCGCTCTTGATGAGGATGATAAATCGCACCACCAGAAATAATTCCCTCGACATCGTAAGGGACAATTGTTGCTACTACTCGTGGCAGTTGTGAGATTGGTGAAGAAATAGCTTCAGCGGTGCGGTCATGGAGGACTCTGCCCAAGATTCCAGAATACGAACGACGCGGGAGCAATAGTGTTAGTTCGTTTTGAGAATCAGTCGTCTTACGAATTGCATAGTCCACTGCGGCATTTGGCAATCTTCGATCAGGGCAATCGATGAGCTCCAAGGCGACATCTCCTAGCGCATGGTTTGCAGACCATGCCTCCTTCAAAACGTTTGCGCGTTCGTCATCCACGACAAAATGGACCGCGGTCAAAGTATGCGGATTTAGGCTTCTTGCATACCGAACCGCACCTACTGTCGCTAAGTCAACGTTATCCACTAAAACGGTTACATCGTGACGGGAAACTTTCGTTGCACGTTCTAAAGCTGCTTCACCTCGTAGCGCGGATTGTTCACGACGATAGCGCCGATTAAGACGTAGTAGTAAAAGCACAAGTATTGGTGCGAGCACCAGTATTACCCATGCACCTTCGGTAAATTTTACGGTTGCGAAAATAATAATGATGGTGAAGGAAACAACGCCTGACAAAGTGTTAATGGCATAGCGATAACGCCAACCAGCATCCTTATTTGTCTTTGCACGTTTAGCCATTCCAAAGCCGACCAAGGTAAAACCAGTGAATACGCCGAGTGCATAGAAAGCCACCAGGTGATTGACTGAACCACCTGTTACTAATACCAGCGCCGTTGCAAAGGTAGCTAAAACCAGGATTCCGTTTGAGAAAGCGAGGCGATGGCCACGCTTAGTTAATTGGCGAGGCAGAAATCCATCGTTAGCAACAAAGTTCACTAAATAAGGGAAACCGCTGTATGCGGTATTGGCACCCGTGATGAGGATTAACATGGTGGCGCCTTGAACCACATAGAAGAATACGGATCCAAAGGTCCCATTACCAAGCGTGGCTTTAGCAATTTGAGAAATAACAGTTGGGGTACCAGTTGCGTATGGAGTTGCATACGTCGAATGTGCAAACCAAGAGACACCAAAAACCAAGGTACCCAAGATTGCACTCATGATTAATAGAGTTTTACGGGCATTTATGCCTTCTGGAACCTTGAACAATGCGACTCCGTCAGAGATGGCCTCTAGACCAGTGAGTGAAGAGCCACCATTTGCAAATGCGCGGAGCAGAATAAAAATTGCAGCAAAACTTAGTAAACCTTGTGCATGGCCAATAGGCACGGCGCCATGCAAAGTTGTTGGGTCATATTTTGGAAGTGTTCCTTTGATGGTGCGATAGATGCCCATCGCAAAGACCACACCAAGTGAAAGTGCGAAGAAGTAGGTTGGTAATGCGAATGCAGCTCCAGCTTCTTTAACACCGCGTAGATTTCCGAAGGTCAAAAGAAGGATTACAGCAACAGTCATTAGCACTTTGTAATGTTGTAGGCCGGTAAAGGTAGAGATAATTGCATCGATACCAGCCGAAGATTGGATGGCTACAGTGACTATGTAATCCAACATCAATGCAACCGCAGCAAGTTGTGCCAGAGTGGAATTAAGGTTATCGCGCGAAACGACGTAAGCCCCACCAGACTTTGTATAGATCTGAACTACTTCGCGATAGGAAAAAGTTACGATAATTAAGACAGCAAGAACAACAGCGGTCATTGGCATCAAAATATGGAATGCAGCTAATCCAAATGCAGGGAGAAGGGCCAAAAGAATCTGCTCACTGCCATAGGCCGACGAAGAGATGCAGTCAGAGGAGAGGATCCCCAGGGCAAATCGCTTGCTTAGCCGTTGATGTGAAAGCGAGTGGCGGTTGAGGGGCTTGCCAAGGAAGGCTTTCTTAATCTTGTACAAGAGCGGGTCGCGTAGGTGCGCATGTTCTTGAAGAACCCTTGGCTGTGGCGCGTCATCTATCCAGGCTTTTGGCACGATGTCCTCTGTTGAAATTGGTATGAGTGAGGTCACCTATTTTATCCCTGTGAGCGCAGGTATGCTGACCTCATGGAACTAAAAACCGACCTTTATATTGATGGCCAGTGGGTAAAGGGCTCGGGCACTCTCCCGGTCTATGACCCAAGTACCGGCGAAGTTATCGCCAACGTGGCAACTGCCGACGACGCGCAATGTGATGCTGCCATAGACGCGGCTCACCGCGCCTTCCCGGCTTGGGCCAAGACCGCACCACGCCTGCGTTCTGAAATTTTACGTAAAGCCTTCGAAATCATGATCTCAGAGGCCGACTACATCGCAGAACTGATCTCGCGTGAGAACGGGAAGGTCTTCTCTGATGCAAAGGGCGAAGTTCTTTATGCGGCAGAATTTTTTAGGTGGTTTGCAGAAGAGGCAGTTCGCACACCCGGAGATTTTCGCCATTCACCAAGTGGTGACAAGCGAATCTTGGTGACTCATCAACCAATCGGTGTTTCACTTCTGATTACTCCCTGGAACTTTCCTGCAGCGATGGCAACTCGTAAGTTGGGTCCTGCGCTCGCAGCTGGTTGCACCACAATTCTTAAAGCAGCGAGTGAGACACCACTCACCGCCTTGCACGTTGTAGACATTTTGCATCGTGCTGGAGTCCCAAAGGGTGTAGTCAATTTCGTTTTACCCGCGAAGAGCGGACCACAAGTTTCCAAGATGCTGCACGATCCACGAGTCCGTAACTTATCTTTTACTGGGTCAACAGAAGTTGGTCGAATCTTGATCCGCGAATCTGCAGATAACGTTGTCCGCACATCCATGGAACTCGGCGGTAATGCACCATTCTTGGTACTAGATGATGCCAATGTCGATGAGGCAGTTAAAGGCGCCATGGTCGCCAAAATGCGCAACGGCGGTGCAGCATGTACCGCGGCTAACCGTATTTTGGTCGCTCGTAATGTTGCAGAAGAATTTACAATTAAATTTACCAAGGCAATGACCGACCTTAAAGTTGCACCCGGCATGGATGCTGGTGCACAACTTGGTGCCAGCGTTTCAGTAAAGGAACGTAACAAGATTGCAGAGTTGGTTGATAGCGCAGTTAGCGCTGGTGGAAAATTGCACTCCGGTGGCAAGAGCCCAGATGGTCCAGGTGCTTTCTATCCAGCAACTGTCTTGACCGTAGAAAAAGGAAACCCAATCTTGGGGTGCGAAGTCTTTGGTCCAGTTGCACCCATTGTTATTTTTGATACCGATGCAGAGGCAATTACTTTGGCCAATGACACCGAATACGGCCTAATAAGTTATGTCTACTCTTCCGATTTGGCGCGCGCGATTCGTACTGCAGAGGCGATGGAAACCGGCATGGTCGCAATCAACCGTGGTGTTGTTTCGGATCCAGCCGCACCTTTTGGTGGAGTTAAGCAATCAGGTCTTGGCCGCGAAGGTGGTTTCGCTGGTATCCATGAATTCTTGGAGACTAAATACATCGGCGTCGAAATCTAATTGCAATTACTTCAAGAAAGAGCGATCCGCGCTCGTAATTCGGTCTGGGCAATTTTCTTTGCCACCGGAATTTGTTCGATGGCATGGGTACCGCGTATCCCAGAAATCAAGCGTTCCCTTGGGGTTAACAATGGTCAGTTCGGGCTGATTCTTTTAGGTTCTACCGCCGGTGCGATTATTGGTGCCCAGGTGTGCGGCCGAGCAGTTCATGCATTTGGATCTAAGCGGATCGTGAATTTTGCGGGCGTATTAATGCCACTTGGGTTAATTTTGATGGCGTTATCAACGCACAACGTACCCGCCATGTTTGTCTCACTCTTTGTCATGGGATGCGGATATGTCAGTATCGACGTCGCCGTAAATACCCAAGCTGTCGCAATTGAGAAGCATTTAAAGCACCGATACATGTCCACTTTCCACGGTTTATGGAGTACTGGCGCATTTCTTGCCACTATTTTTGGCGGTGTAATTTCGCATTACATTTCACCGGAATCTAATCTCATTGTCGTTGGATTTACTTCACTCGTCTTCTTTATGACTGCGGCTCCTTACTTATTGAATCCGAGTGAAGATCTTCATAAAGGCGATGAAGATGCAAAGTCAAAGATTCCACTATTTGAAAAGCGTTATTTAGTCCTGTGGCTAATCGGTTTTGGCTTAATTGGAGCATTATTGCCAGAAGGCGCGACCAGCGATTGGTCTGCAATTCTTCTAAAAGAAAATATGGGTATTTCTAAGGGCCTAAATGCCAGCGCCTTTGCTTGCTTCGCACTTGCGATGATTTTTTCTCGGATGACGGGTGACAAAGTTCTGCAGGCTCTTGGGCCAGTGCGAACCGTTAAATTAGGTGGATATATTGGCGGAATTGGAATGGGTGCTGGAATCGCAATTGCAGTGCCACTTTCCCATAGTCATCCACTCGCAGCGTTATTGATTATTGACTTTGGATTTATTTTGGCTGGCCTTGGAATCGGGCCGATGGTGCCGGCGCTGATGCTGGCCGCGGCTGCGCTTCCAGGAATTGCGCCATCTGTTGCTTTAGCGCGTATTGGAATCATCGGTCTGGCTGCATATTTCATCGGGCCAACCGTCACCGGCGGTCTAGCTCAGCTAACAAATCTGCCAATTGCAATGGCGTTCCCGGTTGTTTCTCTGCTTTTTGCCGGGTGGATTAGCCGGGTGATGAAGTAGTCAGGAAGTCGCTCTAGATTTTGACTCCGTGAACAAAGTGAGCGGAGGATGTCCAGAGTTGTGGATTCTGCATCAGGCAGTAGTTCCAGGTAAATGAGCGAATAAACAAATGGGTGATTCAGCCGTAGCGAGTAAAACGAGCGGAGGATGTCCAGAGTTGT
>CAILXX010000010.1 GCA_903838295.1 uncultured Actinomycetes bacterium | reverse complement strand
TTCCTCAATCAACCTTCCTCAATCAACCTTCCTCAATCAACCTTTCTAAATGATCGTACCAAAACAATTTTCTCGATTGAAGTGGGTAAATCGCTGGTGACTAGCTCTCTTCAATTTTATTTGGTGTGTTATGAACTCCTCGGATATCTCCGCTGAGTTTGGATCCATCTCCACTTCGCTGCAAAGGATTCTTAGTAACGGCGTGCTCTGCGGGGACGGTTCCTAGTAATCCGCGCTGGAAATCTTCAAATGCTTGTAAAACTTCGGCCTTGGTATTCATAACAAAAGGGCCCATCCAGGCAACAGTTTCACGAATTGGTTGGCCACCCAAAATAAGTACATCCATTGATGGAGATCGCGATTCTTGAGTTGGATCCGCCTTGATAACAAGGGTGTCACCGTCAACCAATACAGCCAACTGACCCATTCCGATCGGTTGTGCGCTTTCGCCTACGCTGCCGTGACCGTTCAATGTATAAACCAGTGAGTTATAGTCCTGACGCCATGGCAAGCGCAGTTCGGCGCCGGGAGCAAGCGTTGCGTGAACAAGTGTGATGGGGGTTTGCGTCGAACCCGGGCCGGAGTGTCCAGCAACTTCTCCCGCAATGACGCGCAATAAAGTTCCGCCATCGTGAGATGCCAGTAGTGCAACGTCGTTGGCGCGGATATCTTGATATGCAGGTTGTGACCATTTCTTGGCAGCTGGAAGATTTACCCAGAGTTGAAATCCATGAAATAGCCCGCCGCTCACAACTAAATGTTCTGGAGGAGTTTCGATATGCAAAATTCCAGCTCCAGCGGTCATCCACTGAGTGTCGCCGTTGGTAATCGTGCCGCCACCGCCGTGATTATCTTTGTGATCAAAGATTCCATCAATGATGTATGTGACGGTTTCGAAACCACGATGTGGGTGCCATGGGGTTCCCTTTGGCTCACCAGGCGCGTATTCGACTTCGCCCATCTGGTCTAAGTGAATAAAAGGATCGAGATCCGCGAGATCAACACCTGCGAACGCGCGACGGACCGGAAAGCCCTCGCCTTCAAAACCCTGTGGCGCCGTCGTGATGCTTTTAACTCGGCGTGCCTTAGCGGTCGGATCAGCAACAACTCGCGGAAGTATTGTTATATCGGCGACGGTTACTGCGGGCATCTCTTCTCGTTTCTCTGCTTTTGCTTATTGGCTTTTGCTTATTGGCTTTTGCTTATTGAGTATGGCGGAACAATCCAATTGCGGTTCGTCGGTCTGGTTCATCTACTCGGTCTGGTTCATCTACTCGGTCTGGTTTATCTACTCGGTCTGAATCATTTGGTCGGTCTGAATCATTTGGTCGGTCTGAATCATTTGGTCGGTCTGGTTCGGGTTTCTACTACCTGAAGTATAGAACCCGTAAGAGGACGACCGCATTCCTGATTTCTTTGAATTCCATCTGAGAACTTTTGGCTTCGAGCTTGGACTTAGGCTCACATTTCTCCCAGTATGGTGATCCAGCCAATCTTTTCTGCTTTCAAACATTATCCACAACCACCCTTAAAACTTCTCAAAATGTCAGACCACCTCACAACAATCAAGCTATGACCACAAAATCCATCGCGAATCTCCTTAATGAGAAGGCTGGGATCCTCGTGCTCACACAACTCGTTGAAATCGATCCATACTCCTTGGATTCTTCAGAAAGAATTGATTATCTTGCGGCTCTTGAAAAACAAGGTGGGTGGCTTCAGGCCCTCATGCA
This sequence comes from uncultured Actinomycetes bacterium, assembly GCA_903838295.1. Classification (GTDB taxonomy): domain Bacteria; phylum Actinomycetota; class Actinomycetes; order Nanopelagicales; family Nanopelagicaceae; genus PALSA-747. The sequence continues at coordinate 4,575 of CAILXX010000010.1, read as the reverse complement.
GGATGCAATAGTTGCAGTCGCAGGGGCTGAACCAACGGCTGACCAGGGTAACTATTCCAATGTTGATGATCCGCAACGGGAAGAAATCGCAGCGACACTCAAAATGGCTCCTGTGACTGCACAATCAAGAATAGATGTAGCGCGAATTCTCACACATCATCTCCCAGCGACTTGTCATGCACTTTCTACTGGAGAAATTTCTGGGGCCCAAGCAACCGTGATTGCGAAAGAGAGTGCTGCGCTCCTTAGAAAGGGAATCGATCCATTTCAACTTAAATATCTAGAGGAGAGCGCAATCGCCTTCTCTGAATTTCACACGCCTGCTCAGGTGACCAATAAAGTGCGGAGCATCATCGCAAAGCTCGATCCAAAAGAATTTGAAGAGGTTGTCGAAGAGGCTCGTGCTGGACGTCGGGTTTCTTTTTCTGCGCAGCCCAATGGAATGGCACAAATACTGGCTCTATTGCCTGCAGTCGAAGCCCAGACCGTCTGGCTAGCAATCAATAAATTGGCTCGTGCTAATCAACAAAAATTTAATAATCGTAATAACTCTTTCCAAGAAAGTGGCGTTTATAAAGAAGACACTGCTTATTCACAAAAGGCTCGAGGTCGCGCTTCCCACAATAATCTCTCTAATGCATCCGCTGGTTCTGATGCATCCGCTGGTTCTGATGAATCAAAAGCTGACGGTACACAATTTCTTGTAAAACTTAACCTCGATCAACTCCGTGCCGATGCACTTTCAGATATCGCCGCAACATTTCTTGCCCAGAGCGCAGATGAAAATCTTGCACATGGACGTCCGGTTACTGTAAATCTCACACTGGACTTACCAACTTTTCTCGGGCTCCAAGAAAACCCAGGAGTGCTTTCAGGCTATGGAGAAATTCCCGCAGGAGTCGCACGTCTCTTGGCTGGCGATGGTAAATGGAAGCGATTCATTACCGAACCGTTAACCGGAAATTTGTTGGACTTCGGCCGAACTACTTACGAACCGCCACAAGCACTTGTTGATTTTGTGGTGGCCCGGGATCGTAGATGCAGATTTCCAGGTTGTCGCCAGTCGGCAAGAATTTCCGATATTGATCATGCGCATGCCTGGGAAGACGGAGGATCCACCTCCTCCGAGAATTTAGGGCTACTTTGCCGCCGACATCATCGGATGAAAACACATGGCGGTTGGAAATTGAAAAGTTTCCCAGACGGTTCTTGCGAGTGGAAATCACCCGAAGGGAAAATATTTAAAGTTTCTGCAAGGTCCATGAATGAAGTGGCTTGAATTTGGTGAAGTGGCTTGAATTTGGTGAAGTTTGTGATCGCCCAACTGCACTTAGCAATTAAGCGATCACTCACTCCCTTCAAGTGGAGGTGCCGGGAATCGAACCCGGGTCCTCTAGCATTGACACAGAGCTTCTACGGGCGTAGTCCGCTAAACGTATTCTCAGTCCTGACTCTCACGCGAACATGTAGTCAACGAACTCATTTGCAGTTAATTTCCCCGGATGCACCCACAACATTGCAACAAGGTAAGCCCTCTAGCGACGCTAGGGTCCGAGTCGAAGGCGCACTCGGTCTAACGGATTTCTATCGCTTATGCAGCGAGTGAGAAATCAGCGGCAGTTGTACTGGCGCTTATAGTTTTGCCAGGGTTATTGGTTAACGAGATCATCCCGGCTTCCTCGGCCCGCTTCCTCTGTCCCAACATCTAAAGTCGAGACCGTTCACCCCCATGGGTTAGGTTGCCCCTAATTGTAGGTCAGGCCAATAGGTATGAGCGAATCGCTAAATATTTAAGGCTAGAAAACGAGCAGGATTTACTCTTTGCCGGACGTTCTTCTGGATAACGCGCGCGTCATTTCGCGGTTAGCCTCTTTCTCCTTAAGAACATTGCGCTTGTCATGCGCTTTTTTACCTTTAGCGAGCGCCAATTCAATCTTCGCCTTGCCATCCTTGAAATAAAGAGAAAGCGGGACCAAGGTCAATCCACCTTGCTTAATGATGGCAGAAATCTTATTAATCTCTTTTTTATGCATTAGTAGCTTTCGGTCCCGGCGAGGGGTGTGATTGTTCCACGTTCCCTCTGTGTACTCAGGAATATGCACATTGCTCAGCCATAATTCGCCATGATTCATCATGGCAAAGCCATCAATCAAGGATGCTCGACCAGCCCGCAAAGACTTAACTTCGGTGCCAGTCAAGACAATTCCACACTCCCACACATCTTCGATGAAATAGTCATGGCGAGCACTTTTGTTTTGTGCGATCAACTTCCTGCCCACTTCTTTAACCATTTCATCACCTCGATTTCATAATTAATAATTTCGCCAATTCCTTAAGGGCAAGGGTACCGTGAAGCCAAGTTCTGGCCGTCAAGAAGAAGGGGATGGTTTGAGTTGATGAAAATCAGGTGAAGAGCGTTGACGCGCGACCCTCGATAAATCAGTCCTTAAATCACTCCGGTCGGCGCTTGAATTGCAACCCTTGATAAACCAGTCCAGTCGACGCTTGAATTGCAACCCTTGATAAATCAGTCCTTAAATCAGTCCAGTCGACGCTTGAATTGCAACCCTTGATAAACCAGTCCTTAAATCAGTCCTTGAATCAGTCCTTAAATAACTCCGGTCGGCGCTTGAATTGCGACCCTCGATAAACTAAACCTTTAGGTACTTGCGTAATGTAAAGATCGAGGCCAACGCAGAAACTACGAGACCAACGGCAAGTAATCCAGCCGAAGCCACCCAGACATCGCTCCATAAAAAGAAACGTGTGAATGAAAGCAAGGGGGCAACTTTGATGTCAACAAGCGCCTTAAATCCTGCCAACAGTCCCGTCGAGATAACCCACCCAACAATCGCCGAAAATAAACCTTCTAAAAGGAATGGCAACTGAATAGAGAATGACGATGCACCTACTAATTTCATTACTCCGGTTTCACGCCGACGGCTAAACGCCGCAAGTCTCAAGGTATTGCTGATCAATAACATCGCGGTTAACACGCTCACGATTCCGATCAATAGCGCACCATCACGCAGCACTCCTAGGAGTTTGAAAAACTTATCAAGAATGGTCCTTTGATCCTGGACGGTATCGACGCCAGGGCGACCGGTGAAGGCACTTTGTATAACACTAAATTGGGTTGGATCCTTAAGCTTTATTCGAAAACTCTCTGGCAGTTGATCTGGTGTTACGTTCTGAGCAATTGCAGAACCCTTAAATTGCTCTTGGAAGTGCTGGTACGCCTGAGACTGAGACTCGTAATAAACATTCTGCACTGCAGGGAGTGCCTGTAGATCGTTTTGAATAGCCGTACGTTGGCCAGCTTTGATAGGTCCGCCTGCGCATGATGGCGATTCGGAGAGCGATCCACAGAGGAATACTGAAACTTCGATCTTGTCATACCAATAATCTTTCATTACTCGAACTTGCGAATTGGCCAAGAAGCCCACTCCGAGCAAGGTAAGGGATATCGCAACTGTAATCATTACGGCAAAAGTCATTGTCAAATTTCGGCGCAGGCCAATTCGAACTTCACTAAAAACAAAACTAGCGCGCATGGCTACATCTCCCCCGATAAAATTTCGATAGACATTTCAACCCAAAAATTCATTATCAACCCGTATATCCATAGACGCCGCGAACCTGATCACGAATTACATGTCCGCCTTCTAACTCGATAACTCTCTTACGCATCTGATCCACAATTCCGGAATCGTGTGTGGCCATAACCACAGTGGTGCCATCACGATTTATCCGATCAAGTAACTTCATAATTCCTACGCTGGTGGAGGGATCCAGATTTCCAGTCGGTTCATCTGCTATCAAAATCATTGGTCGGCTCACGTATGCACGTGCAATTGCCACACGCTGTTGTTCGCCACCAGAGAGTTCACTTGGCTTGCGATCGGCCTTCTCTTCAAGTCCAACCATCTCTAAAACCTCTGGTACCTCACGGTTGATTTCTTTTTGCGAATATCCGAGTACGTGCAGGGTAAAGGCAACATTCTCTGCAACCGTCTTATTAGGCAATAGTCGAAAATCTTGAAACACAGTACCGACCTGTCGGCGAAGTTCTGGCACCTTGTGATCGGCTAAAGTCCCGAGCTCTTTGCCAGCTACGATGATGTTTCCACTACTAGGGTGCTCTTCACGAAGTACTAGTCGCAAGAATGTTGACTTACCGGATCCAGAAAGCCCAACCAAAAATACAAATTCGCCCTTAACGATCTCCAGATCGACCCGATCGAGGGCAGGCTTATCCTGCTTCGGGTACATCTTGGTGACGTTCTCAAATTTAATCAATGAACACTCCTGGGGAATTGGTTATGGGAAGAGTTTAGTTAAGAGGATCTCAGATCTTGGGAAGTTAGCCACAGATTAACTGTGAAAAACTGCATATTGAGACTTTATGCGACATAAAGGGCGAAAACGGGCGTCCATACTCGGTTGGGGCAATTTTGGGGTGCGTTGCTCGGGTTCTGATGTTGCTCGGGTTCTGATGTTGCTCGGGTTCTGATGTTGCTCGGGTTCTGATGTTGCTCGGGTTCTGATGTTGCTCGGGTTCTGATGTTGCTCGGG
>CAILXX010000009.1 GCA_903838295.1 uncultured Actinomycetes bacterium | reverse complement strand
CCTCACTGCTAACGAGGTAAGGTGTTAAAGCCTTCAGGAGTTCAAATCTCCTCGTCTCCGCTCTCATTCAACTACCTAAGGAGCCACCATGAACAAAGTAAAGGCGTATGTCGCACCTTCCGAGGGCGCGCCATTAATTGCAGCAATGATTGACCGACGTGAAGTTGGTCCAGACGATGTGCAATTCGATGTGCTTTTTTGTGGAATCTGTCATTCTGACATTCACACGGTGCGCGGTGAATGGGGCAAGCAGGCATATCCATTAGCTCCCGGACATGAACTTGCTGGAAAGGTTACAGCGATCGGTAGCAATGTTAAAAAGTTTAAAGTTGGCGATCGTGTTGGTGTGGGTTGTTTAGTTAATGCTTGTCTTGAGTGCGAACCCTGCAAGACTGGCCACGAACAGTTCTGCCAGAATGGTGCAATTTTTACATATGGATCATCAGATCGTGATGGCACAATTACGCAAGGTGGGTATTCACAATCTGCCGTTGTTAATCATAATTTTGTTGTTCATATCCCAGAGAATCTTCCGCTGGATGCCGCTGCACCATTACTTTGTGCAGGGTCTACCTTGTGGGCACCACTTAAGCGTTGGAACGCGGGACCGGGTAAGAAAGTTGCAATTATTGGTTTTGGTGGATTAGGACACGTAGGTCTGAAATTAGCGAAGGCAATGGGCGCAGAAGTATCAATTTTGTCTCACTCAGATAAGAAAAAAGTAGATGCCTTAAGTATGGGCGCAGTTGCATTCCACAAGATGGATGCCGCAGCATTTGCGTCACTTACCGAAAGCTATGACCTCATTCTCAACACTGTAAGTGCAACAGTAGATACCGCTGCCTATTACAACCTGCTCAAGTTCGATGGGGTCTTTGTAGTGATCGGTGCTGATCCAACACCGACCGTTTCGCTCTCGACCAGTGTTGGGGTTTCTAAGCAACGTGTATTTACACTTTCACTTATTTCTGGCGTTCAAGAAACCCAGGATATGCTCAATTTCTGTGGCGAACATAATGTTTTGCCGGAAATCGAAGTCATTTCCGCAAGTTATATCAATGAAGCCTTCGATAGAGTTGTAGCAAGCGACGTTCGCTATCGCTTTGTTATCGACAATTCAACGATGTAGTTTGTTTAACACCTAGACTCCCAAAACCTATTTAGACCTGTAAACTGGTCAGATATCACTGACATTGGAGCATTCGTGGAAAATATCGACGTATTCAATAATCATCTACCTGTAAAAGTCCGCTTTGGTGAAGGTAGAGCACAGACACTCCCTGATGTCATTATCGAATGTGGCGCCACCAAAGTCCTGCTGATGGTGGATGAAGGAATTGAAAAATTCAATCCTGCGGCAAAGGCCTGTATCGATAATTTGAACGCTTCTTCTGGAATCACAGTCACAATTTTTGAAAAGCCAGCCGGTGAACCAACAATCGATATGGTCGATGATGCCACTAAGGCTCTTGTCGCATCTGATGCACAAGCAATCGTGGCGTTAGGCGGCGGTTCTATTATCGATACCGCCAAGGCTGCCCGTCTATGTGCACAGTTAGGAATTTCATTTCGCGAATTCCAATCACGTAAACCCGAATATCCGGTCCCAACAGTTGCGCTGATCGCGATGCCAACTTCTGCCGGTACCGGTTCAGAAGTATCTGGCGGGTCAGTAATCTCTGATCCGGCCGCGGGTCGCAAAGCCGGCATCGCAAATGGAAATCTGCGTGCACAAGTCGCAATAGTTGACCCCGTACTTACTTATTCCATGCCACCAACGATGACCGCAAACACTGGAATCGATGCGCTCGCTCAAGCAATTGCGGGAATCATTGCTAAGTGCAGCACACCAATCGGTGATGCAATTGGGTACGAAGCCATCCGCATGATGACGCCTGCACTCGTTGGTGCCTATAAAGATGGAAACGATAAGGCGGCACGTGCCGGAATGTCTGCTGGATCGATGATGGCCGGCCTAACCATGAATATTTCCGATTGCACTGCGGAGCACTCACTTGGTCAAGCTATAGGTGGGTTAAAGCACGTTCCACACGGCCTCACGATTGGACTAGTTCTTGTTGAGACTCTTACCCGCGAGGCGAAAGTAGTTCCTGCAAAGATGGAGCGCGTTGCAGACGCAATGGGCGCCCCAGAAGACGGAAGTAAAGATGGATCGCGTGCGGTGAAAGTTGTTCGCAAAATACTTGCCGAACTCAATTTCCCAGTGCTTTCTAGCCTTGGATTTGTTGAAGCAGATATCGATAATTTGGCGAATATTGCTCTTGAAGATTACTTCATCACACAAGCACCAACACCTTGGAGTAAAGCAGAAGTTGTCGAAGCATTTACTTCGGCTCTCAAACTTCAAGCCCGTGTTGCATAATTCTCCCGCATAACTAATGTATTGACAGAGGCGATAGGTTTAAAGCATGAAATATAAAAATTTAGGACGTTCTGGACTTTCTGTAAGTCAACTTTGCTTAGGGACGATGAATTTTGGTCCCGAAACCGATGAATCCACTTCGCATGCAATTATGGATGCAGCTCTTGGGTATGACATTAATTTCTTTGACACCGCAAATCGATACGGTGGTAAGAATGATCATTTTGGCAGGACTGAAGAGATTATTGGACGCTGGTTTGCAAAAGGCGGGGGACGGCGCGAAAAAGTAGTACTTGCCACAAAGCTGTATGGCGAGATGGATCCTTGGCCAAATAACAAGGGAGTGTCCGCGCTCAATATTCGTCGTGCCTGTGACGCTAGTTTGAAGCGAATGCAGACTGATCACATTGATCTCTACCAAATGCACCACATAGACAGAGCTACGCCGTGGGAAGAAATTTGGCAGGCAATGGAAGTCTTGGTTGCACAAGGAAAGATTTTATATGTGGGAAGTTCAAATTTTGGTGGTTGGCATATCGCCCAAGCTCAAGCAGAAGCCAAGAGCCGAAACTTCATGGGGTTAGTATCGGAACAATCAATTTACAACTTACTGACAAGAGATATTGAACGTGAAGTAATTCCTGCCGCGCTTAATTACGGGATCGGTATCATCCCTTGGTCCCCTCTTCATGGAGGAATTTTGGGTGGTGTCCTCAAAAAAGAAAGAGATTCAAGTCGACGCCTAGTGGCTCGTTCAAAAGAGGCTTTAGATGCACAGCGCCCACAAATTGAGGCCTACGAAACGTTCTGTGAAAGCCTTGGCCACGAACCTGCCGATGTAGCGCTTGCTTGGTTGCTTGCACAACCCGCAGTAACTGCGCCGATTATTGGGCCACGAACCATGGAGCAATTAAGCGAATCACTTAAAGCACTCGAAGTTGTACTAACACCAGAGAGCCTAGAAAAATTGAACGAAATTTTCCCTGGGTATAAGACTTCGCCAGAAGATTACGCGTGGTAAACATCAATCTATAGGAGTTTAAAATGAGTTACGAACTAAGGATTTACCATGCAACTCCCGGAAAGATATCGAACCTCCTTTCTCGTTTTAGAGATCATACGGTTGATCTTTTTGCCAAACATGGGATGGAAAGTATTGCCTACTGGGTTGATGATGCGGCGCCAGAAGACCTGGTTTATGTACTTAAGCATTCTGGTGATCCAGCGGCAAATTGGTCGGCGTTTATTGCAGATCCAGATTGGATAGAAGCTAAGAGCGCATCAGAAGTTGATGGTAGCTTGGTCGTGTCTATAGATTCTCGTTACATGACGGCCACAGACTTCTCAAAGATGAAATAATTTAGGCCCAAAACGAATCACATGAAATCATTGGTGATCTCTGGCAAATTAAATATGTCAGTTGTTGCTGGAGATATTCCAGAACCAAAAGATGGATTAGTGCGCATTAAAGTTAAATATGTAGGGATTTGTGGTTCTGATCTACATTATTTCTTCGAAGGGGCCAATGGAACATTTGTTCTCAAAGAACCACTAGTTCCTGGTCACGAACTTTCTGCCGTGATTGATTTAGATCCATCGGGTGAATATTCTTCAGGAACGCGCGTAACGATTCATCCTGCACGCCTCGGCAATTCTTTGCCAGGGCTTGAAACACTGTCACATCTTTGGCCTAACGGAAGTTATTTAGGGAGCGCCTCCACCACTCCACATACACAAGGTGCGATGTCTGAATTTTTGATTGTAGAAAAGCGCATGATCAGAATAATTCCAGAATCCCTCAGCTTAAAAGGAGCTGCACTATGCGAGCCACTGGCAGTGGCGTTGCATGCAATTAATCTTGCAGATGGTGTTACGAATAAGAAAGTGTTGATTTCTGGATCAGGTCCAATCGGACTTCTGGTTATCGCGGCATGTAAGGTTTTGGGCGCGGCTTCCATTTGTGCAACAGATGTATTTGACGGTCCGCTCGCACGTTCTAAAGAATTGGGCGCTGATCGAGTAATTAAAATAGGGGAAGAGGCTATTCCTGTGGAGGAATTTGACCTGGTTCTAGAGTGTTCTGGTGTCGCTAGCGCACTCAGCGGTGCGATCGTAGCTGTACGAAAAGCGGGAACCATTGTGCAGGTAGGAGTATTGCCGGCCGGGCATCAAACTATCGCGATATCACCGCTCATCAGTAAAGAAGTTCGGTTGCTTGGATGCTTCCGATTTAATAACGAAATTGATCAGGCAATAAGTATGATTTCTGAAAATCCATGGATAGAAAAAGTCATAACACATTCTTATTCATTGGACGAAGCAAAAGTTGGCTTTGAAATGGCGAAAAATTCTGAGCTCTCGAGCAAGGTTTTGATCGCCTTCTAGGATTTTGACCAGTTCAAACTTTTCGTGCTATTGCAAAACCAAAATCAACAAAGATGCTCTGTCCAGAGATAGCGGTATTCAAATCGGAACAGAGCATGTAAACACTGCTTGCAACATCCTGAGGCGTTACTAACTTATTCCCTGGTGTCTGACCTTCCATGCTCTTGATTTTTTCTGGCCCTAAAGTATCTCTAGCCATTGTTGTATCAACGACTCCAGGCAGGACACCATTAACCAAAATTCCCTTGGCGATTCCTAAGTCAACTGCTAAAGACCTAACCAATCCGCCAACAGCAGCTTTGGTTACGGTGTAAGCAAATTTATCTTCGCGAGTCTGTTGTTCCCAGAGTGAAGAGATGATCACGATTTTCGCGCCAGCCTTGATCAAATCCTGTTTCATCATTGTTCCGACAGCATCGGATATGAAGGAAACGTTGGCCTCAAAGAGGTAGAGCAGCTGCTCCTTCGTCGTATTAAGCACGGTGCCATTCATATTTGCACCCTGGGCAAAGACAACCGCATCAAAGGATTGATTGGCAATGTTGGCGGGTAAGTTATCGCCATCAAGTGGCATAATAAAATCTTCTGGATTAACCAGGTCGAAGGTTCCACAATTTACGTGCCAACCCTGCTTAACGAAATCCGCTCTAATCACGCTTCCCAGAGCACCAGTAGAACCGAAGAGCGCAAGTTTCTTCTCTGCCATATGCCTTACCAGCTTCCTCTAATCGAACTACTCCACACTAGCCATGATGTTGGTGACTGTTAAGGGCATATTTCTTACTCGAACGTTAATTGCCCGATTAACCGCATTAGCAATTGCGGCAGCAGTTGGCCCAATAGAAGCTTCTCCCGCGCCAAGTGCGGGAGTCGTCGGCCTTGAAATGATCTCTGTTTGCACCAATGGAACTTCAGAAAATCGAAGAATTGGATAATCCTCCCAATTATTGGAAGTAACGGCGCCATCATTGAACTGTACTTGCTCCTTAAGGGTCCAGCTGAGCGATTGCAACGCACCACCTTCAATTTGATTGCGTACTCCATCTGGATTTATCACCAATCCAACATCGACAGCAATCCATAAGTGACTGACTTTTACATCTTCTTCGACATCTACTTGGGCAACTACAGCACACCAAGCACCTTTATTTTTGTAACGAGCAAAACCAATCCCTTGTCCTGTGCCTTCCGGCAACTCCTTCCCCCAACTAGATAATTCTGCGACTTTTGTTAAAACATCTCTGCCACGCGGATCAGAGAGATGCCGCAATCTAAATTCCAACGGATCCTGGTTGGTTCGTGAGGCAAGTTCGTCCAAGAATGATTCGATCGCAAAGACATTTAGGTGTGCGCCAAGTGCGCGTAGTGCCGAAGTGCGAATTGGCATCTCCGATAACCGCTCTTCAACTATAAGTGAATTTTTAAAGTCATAGAGTGGAATTGCATTTCTTCCTGTACCACCACCACGAGGCTGAGGTGGATCACCTGCTGGCAAAATTGCAGATCCATTTTCAATATGCGAATACGCCAACATCGATGGCGAAGCTAAAGTGGACGGCCTAGAAGAATGTCCATTACCGCGTACTCGATGTGACCAGTGCGTGATTTCTCCGGAATCATCTACTTGTGCGGCCAAATGTACTTTCATTGCTGGCCCGTAAGGAGCCCAGCCGAGTTCATCTTCACGACTCCATGTAACAAGTACTGGCCGTCCAGGAAAATGTTTTGCAATCAAGACGGCATCAAAAGCGGCATCATCAGCACCATTGTGGCCGTAACAGCCTGCGCCTTCAACATGTGTAATAAATATTCTTTGGGGGTCAATGGATAAGGCCCGAGCAATGTCAGCACGAAGAGGATATATGCCTTGGCTTTGAGTCCAGATATGAATCATCTCTCCTATCCACTGTGCAACCGCGGTTACGGTTCCAATAGATGCGTGTGACAAGTAGGGCCTGGAATACGAAGCCTGATGTGGAAGTTCTGTTTTATTCTCTCCAAATTCTTGAAGTACTTTAGATTCAGCAAGAGCGCTGTCGAGAAAATTCATTAACGAAGCGTTGTTCATGCCCGCCGGAGTTTGATTCCATATAGCCACTTGAGCAAGTTTGGTCACAAGTGACTGTGCAGAATATTCATCTTTGGCAACGACTGCTACAAAGGAACCATCTACGACTACTTTCTCAATCTCTGTACTCAATGTGATTTTTTCGAGGGAAAGATCAACAAGCGTCGAACCTCGATTTGGTGGCCGCAATATTCTTGCGTACAATAAATCATCAGGACGTAGATCTTGAATAAAGTGTGTAATTCCTTTTAACTTTGCATCTAAATCTATTCTGTTTCTACTTAGGCCAACTAGTGAATAATCAGAAGGATTTTTCAGGATTGCATCTGGGTTCGCAGGTATTGCCCAACCGACTCCCTTTTCAATATCCCAATAACTATTAGTACCAGCATGAGCGCGTGCAGTTGCACTTGCAACCCGTAGAGCAGAACCCGAATCTTGTACTGACAAGCTGCCGGCGGTAAAACTTTCGTTAGGACTTATGCCAGTGCTGGCAGTCACCAGAAAACATTTTTCAAATCCAACCCCAAGCTCTTCTGCGACTATCTGAGTCAATGCAGTCAAAATTCCTTGCCCAAATTCAACTTTTCCGGTCTTGATGCCGACCATCCCTGGTTGGCTAAAATCGAGCCAATCAGAGACCAACGGGGCCGCGACCATTGAATCAGGCAGCACCATCTTAGGAGCCTGCCTGGCGGATGGCTTCAATAATTCTGTTGTGAGCACCGCATCGACACAGGTGACCATCTAGGGCGTCAGCTATCGAGGATCGATCCAATGTAGCTAGAGAGTCGATGTGCGCTGTGGCCCGCATCATGATGCCAGATAAGCAAAAACCACACTGCCCCGCTTGCTCTGAAGCCATACAACTCTTAATGCGTTGTAGCGTGGAGTTCTCTTCGTACTCGACGGTCTGCACAGATTTATTACCAATCGCCCAGATTGGTGTATCGCAAGAATGTATCGGTGTTCCATCGATGAGAACCGTACAAGCCCCACAAAGTCCCGTCCCACAACCAAAGCGGGTTCCGGTCAAATTCAAGTGGTTGCGTAAGACCCAGAGCAATGGCGTATTTTTATCACAATCCACATCAACAACCTTGTTGTTAACGCGGATCTGAAAATCAGCCATGTAGTCAAGAGTAGTAGATAAATGGGTCACATTAGGTAGCAACCTATTGTTATTAAATTATGATGGGTTATAGGATCAAACATCAGAGAGAAACCAGGAGCCCATGTCTGAGCAAGAATTCGAAAGACGCAGTGAAAATTGGTTCGCAGCCGAAGGCAAGAGCGGGTTCATTCATCGCGAACGCCTGCGTAATCAAGGATATGCGCCAGATGTGTTCGTTGGTAAACCTGTCATTGGAATTGCTACTACTTGGTCCGAACTCAATCCTTGTAATGGTCATTTAGATCGTGTTGCCGAAGCGGTAAAGCGAGGCGTCTGGGAGTCCGGTGGATTCCCGCTCGTGTTTCCTGCCATGTCTTTGGGCGAACCTTTGATGCGTCCCACAACGATGCTTTACCGAAATCTTTTAGCAATGGAGGCCGAAGAATTAATGCGTGCCAATCCATTAGACGCGGTTGTGCTCCTCGCTGGATGCGATAAAACGCCGCCCGGCTTGCTGATGGCAGCTGCCAGTGTAAATTTACCGACCTTGATGATCACTGGCGGGCCAATGCTCAATGGTCGCTACCAAGGTAAAAATATTGGTTCTGGTACAGATCTCTGGAAATTCAGTGAACAAGTTCGTGCCGGAAAGATCACTCTTGAAGAGTTCTTCTCGATGGAAAGTTGTTCTGCACGCTCCAACGGAAGCTGCATGACAATGGGCACTGCTTCGACGATGGCTTGCATCACTGAGGCGCTTGGTGTTCAAATGCCAGGTAGTGCTGCAATTCCCGCAGTTGATGCTCGTCGCTATTCTACTTCGCATGAAGCTGGCCGACGCATAGTTGCGATGGTTCATGAAGACTTAAAGCTCTCAAAGATTTTGACCCGTGAAGCCTTTGAAAACGCTATCAAGGTAAATGCTGCGATTGGTGGATCAACCAACGCTGTTGTGCATTTGCTTGCGATTGCAGGCCGCATTGGAGTAGATCTAAACTTGCAGGATTTCGACACCTTAGTGCGGGATGTCCCTACATTGGTCAATTTAATGCCATCCGGTGAATTCCTAATGGAAGAGTTCTTTGACTCTGGAGGGCTGCCTGCAGTCATGAAGGAGATGGAACATCTTCTGCATGCGGACCACGTTACGGTTTCTGGTAAAACAGTTCACGAAAATATTTCTAAGGCACAGATCTGGCATGAAGAAGTTATCACCCCATTCGATAAGCCATTTAAAAAAGCCGGAACCGGAATCGCTGTGCTCAGGGGTTCTTTGGCGCCAGATGGCGCGGTTATAAAAGTATCTGCATCCACACCGGAACTCTTGGTGCATACCGGCAAGGCGCTCGTCTTTAAATCAATCGAAGAGTACTTAGTTGCTGCCGACGATCCTGATTTGGATGTCACTCCAGATACCGTTCTGGTTCTACAGAACGCTGGCCCAAAGGGCTATCCAGGTTTTCCAGAAGTTGGCAATATGCCGCTGCCACGCAAGATTTTAGAGATGGGCATCACCGATATGGTCCGCGTATCTGATGCGCGCATGAGCGGAACTGCCTACGGAACAGTGGTTCTACACATATCCCCTGAAGCACAAGCAGGTGGGCCGCTGGCTGTTGTTCAAAGCGGTGACATGATCGAACTCAACGTCCCGGAGAGAAAGCTCAACTTGCTGGTTTCTGATGAAGAAATCCAACGTCGACGCGAACACTGGACACCTAATCCACTGCCCACAGATCGAGGCTGGACCAAGCTCTACATAGAGCATGTGCAACAGGCACACCTAGGCGCGGATCTGGATTTCTTGGTGGGTAGTAGTGGGCATGGGGTACCTCGCCATTCCCATTAATCAGCTCCAGTAAATCCAGTAAATATCGAGTAAATATCCAGTAAATAAGGTATTAGTTCTTTTTATGAATGCGGCTTTAAAGGAGAATTAATACACCTGGTTTATAACTCTTTCGATATTTTGGCTAAACCTCTTGTATTACCCATTTCTTATGACTATAAATGAGGGTGGACCGACTCGCGGTTCTCTCTGTACAGGAGGATTTACATGAAAGTTAGTCGTATAAAGATTGGCCTAACAGCGCTCGTGCTGGTTTCATCAGCAACTGTCGCAACTGTTAGTTCTACATCTGCCAATGCCGCTGCTTCTGGACCTACATATAAATGGTGCTCTGGAGTTAACATTGTTGGTTTCCCAGGTGGACCACAAGGCGGAACATTCGCTGTAAACGTTTATAACGGAATGGTGCAAGCAGCAAAAGATCTCGGACCAAAGATGAAGTACTACTGGTCAAACTGGGATCCAAGCGTAATGACCGGACAGTTCAAAGAAGCTGTTGCTCAAAAGCCTGATGCGATCGTAGGTATTCTTGGAATGATTGGTGATGCTTCTGCAGATCCAATTATTGCTCAAGCATTTGCACAAGGAACTATTGTTTCTAACGCAAACTCACAGCTACCAATTGCTGATGCAAAGTATGCCACCAAGGGTGAAGGTTTCGTTGGTGCTGTTAACTACACAGCTGGTGAAGCTCTTGCAAATGAAGCAATTAGTCGTGGCAATCTAAAGAGTGGCGATGAGACATTCGTATGGGGCCTTAAGGGCGCTGCTGGTGATCGTGCACAACGCACCATTGGTATCATCGATGCTCTAACCAAGGCTGGCATGAAGGTTGATTATCAGGAAATCGATCAAGCAACCAACACAACACCTGCTTCAGGTGCTGCAACGTTTGCTGGTGAAATTTCTGCTCACCCAGGTATCAAGGCAGTATTCCTTGATCACGGTGGACTTACAGCTACAGCTGCTACTTACATGAAGGCTGCTGGTAAGGCTGCTGGAAGTATCTATGTTGCTGGATTTGATATGTCACCTGCTACAGGTACAGCAATCAAGAGCGGATACCTAAGTTTGGTAATTGACCAGCAAGAATGGTTGCAAGGTTACTTGCCTGTTCTAAATGCTTGCCTAACCAAGAAATATGGTTTCGCTGGACTTAGCGTCAATACTGCTGGTGGATTCGTTGACAAGAACAACGTTGCATTCATCGCACCATTGGCTGATAAGTTGATCCGATAGTTTTAATCAGTAAAACTAAAGGTAAAAACGATTAATATAATCGGCTGATGCATTGATTTGCATCAGCCGATTATCTCTCTGAAAGACGAAAGGTTTAGAATGTCTTCGCAAACACCAGTCATTCAACTTAAGAATGTATCCAAGACTTTCGGAGAAGTAAGATCTCTTTCCGATGTGAGTTTAGAAATTTATCCTGGTGAGATTGTTGGCCTACTTGGCGATAACGGTGCCGGAAAATCTACCCTCGTAAAAACCATCATGGGGTTCCATGAACCTGATGCTGGTGGCGAAATCTGGTTTAAAGGTGAGAAGATTACTGATTGGTCCGTTGCAAAAGCACGTGCCCTCGGTATTGAAACTATTTATCAAGAGCGTGCACTATGTGAGCAGCAGCCAATTTGGCGTAATATGTTCATGGGCCGCGAAGTTACAAAGAAATTTGGGCTACTAGATGTTAAGGGAATGCGCGCCGAAGCTTCACGTCTAATGAGCGAACATATGGGCTTCACTTCAACTGCAGTGCACCCAGATAACACAGTTCAGACGATGTCTGGTGGTGAAAAGCAAGGTGTTGCAATTACCCGTGCGCTATATTTCGATGCCGAACTAGTAATTCTTGACGAACCTACAGTTGGACTTTCGTTATCTGAAACCAAGAAAACTTTGGACTTTATTCAGAGTATTAAATCTAGTGGTCGGTCAGCAATATTTATCGACCATAATATTTTCCATATTTATCCTGCTGTAGATCGAATGATTGTCCTAGATCGTGGCAAGGTCGCCGGTATCTATAATAAGAGCGAAATTACTATGGATGAACTGATCGAGAGCATGTATCGCGTAGCACGCACAGGAAATTTAAAGGAGCAGAAATAAATGTCAGCTGAGAAAGATACAACTGCTCCAAAGAGTAACGCCGTACGCCCTCCTTCATTCTGGCGTAGATTCGGATTACAGCTTGGAATTTGGTCCGTAGGTGTTGTTATGTGGCTCGCTTTCGTGGCCCTGGCGCCAAGTGCATTTATGCACAAAGGCATCTATTTGGCTTTCGCATCAACCACACCAATCTTTGCACTGATGGCGATACCTCTGACTTTGGTAGTTATCACCGGAGAAATTGATCTATCTTTCCCTTCGATTATGGCGCTTTCTACTTGCGCCTTTTCTGAAGCAGCACAATCCGGGTTAAGCATTTGGCTCTCACTGGTGATTGGGCTGGCACTAGGATTTTTATGCGGACTGATTAATGGTTATTTGGTGACAAAATTTAATTTGCCATCTTTGGTAATCACTATCGGTACCCAGTTCCTCTTTTTAGGTATTGACCTAGCATGGACAAATGGTTCTGGCGTGGACTTAACCCCTGCAAAATACAACACGATCAATAAAATATTGGTAGGTCGTACTTTTGGTGGAGTTGCAAATCAGTTCTGGTGGGCAGTGCTAGTTACCATCCTGCTCTGGTTTTTGCTCAACCGAACAAGATTTGGTTCTCACGTCTTCTTAACTGGCGATAACAAGATCTCGGCCCAGTTGATGGGTGTGAATATAAAGCGAATCAAAATATTTACATTCGCAATCCTTGGTGCCTGCGCAGCGCTTGCTGGAATGATTGGTTCCTTCGAAGTTTCATTCTTCTGGCCGACCATGGGAGGCGGTTTGCTCCTGAATTCGGTTGCCGCAGTCTTCCTGGGAGGTACTAGCGTTTTCGGCGGAACCGGTTCGGTAGTGGGTACCTTTGTTGGTGCCTTTATTATTGGAGCTATCAATGCCGGCATTGTTGCCGCTGGAGTAAATGCGTTTTATACGCAGATCTTCTTCGGCCTGGTGATTATTGTTTCTGTAATAATGCAGGCAATAATCAGTAAACGAATCAAAAAATAGTTAACTGATTTCTGTGGTTTCTGGAGTCTGCCCCGTACTTGCTGTCCCATTTACAGAGAATGGCGGGGTGGACTACAACAGTTTTACTTCACTTGTTGAGTGGATTATCTCGTTAGGTATCGAAAATGTATTGATGTTCGGAATCGCCTCCGAAAACATAAAGCTAGATGACGTTGAGCGTGATCGACTATTACAAACACTAATTGCGGCTCGGGGAAAATCAGATCTTAAAGTGATCGCTTCCGTAGCGGATCATTCCAGCGAACTGGCAGTGAATAGGGCCCAGAAATATCAGGGGTTCGGGGCGGACTATATAAATATTTTGCCACCTACTTTCTTTTCGCCGTCGCAAGAACAAGTCTTATTTCATATTTCCGAAGTTTTAGGTTCAGTAACACTTCCTGTCATAGTTCAGCATCTACCTCAAGCTGGCGGAGATGATGACATTTCACCGATTGTGAAATTGGCCTCTGCACATTCAAACCTCGCGATGATCAAGTGTGAGGCGAATCCACCTACCCAAAGTATCGAGATGGTTGAAAAACTTTCTGGTGGACGAATCAAGAGCTTGGTTGGCTGGGGCGGCCTGTCTTGGTTGGACGGCGCCCGTGCAGGATCTATAGGAGTTCAACCTGGGTGTTCTCTAACCGATCTTTATGTGTGGGCGGGCGAAGCCTTGAAGCGGGGGGACTACCCTGAATTTGAGAGGAGGCTGGAGAAATTTTTACCTATTGTGCGCAACTGGATTAGTAATATCGAACTCTTGATTGCTGCGGAGAAACGGATGCTCATGCAACGTGGAATTATCGCGACAGATTACTGTAGGAATCCAACGGTAAGGATTCCTGACCAAGTGGATCGCGAGATAAATCAAATTTTGAGCTTATTGGATAGCCAGGATTTAGCGGTTTTCCATGGCTGATATCTATACATTAGGCGAACCGTTAATTGTATTCCTGACTGATGATCAAGACGATGTCAGGACTGCAAAGAAGTATTCGATATCTGTAGCAGGAGCCGAAGCAAATGTGGCGGTTGCGGCTACACGCCTAGGGCTCGACGTTGTATTTCAAACACGAGTAGGTGCCGACCAACTTGGAGATGTTGTACTTACGCAACTGACAAATGAAGGAGTGGCGGTTGCACACGTCAGCCGCAATGATGCTTTCACGGGCGCGCTTGTCCGCAATCGTGGCATCTCTTCGCCGGCAAATGTGACTTATTTACGCAAAGGTAGCGCCGCATCAACCATGGTTCCTGCCGATATCGACGAGGCGACACTTGCTAGTTCTAAGTGGCTGCATATCACCGGTATTACTGCCGCTATATCAGAATCTGCAAAGAGCACTCTTCTGAAAGCAGTAGAGATCGCAAAGTCAAACCAGGTCAAGATTTCGTTAGATTTAAATATTCGTAAAAAATTGTGGTCTGATGAGAATGCGAGAGATACCTTGGCAAAAATTGCCAATGAAATAGATTTGATTATTGGCGGAGTTAAAGAGTTCGAACTTGTTTTTGGAAGCGTAGATCCGGAAGTGAATCTTCAAAGCGCGATGAGTAAGGGCGTTACTCTAGCAATCATGACAAATGGCGAAGGTGAGATGCGAATCTGTGATCACGGAAATCGTTTTAATTTCACTCCAATTTTTAGAACCACAATCGATCCAGTGGGATCTGGGGATGCGTTTGCGGCGGGACTACTTTCTGGTCTAATTGCAAATCTTCCATTGCTTGATGCAATAAAGCAGGGTAGTGAATGTGGAGCATTGACCGCTTCTCAACTTGGAGATTGGCCCGGACTTCCATATGGAATTAAGGGAATTATGACTAGTAAGGGTGGTAATTGAAATGTCGCAGAAGCTAAAATCCCCGATTATTGCGATCATGCGGAGCAAGGCCAAAGAGGATGCTCGTAGCTTGGCTCAAGGTCTAGTGCTGGCCGGGATTACCGTTATCGAATTCACGACGACTACCCCAGGAGTATTCGAACTTATCGAAGAGTTTGCTTCCATGAAAGGATTGCAAGTCGGAGTAGGTACGGCATTAACCAAATCTCATGTCAAAAATGCAAAAGCAGCTGGCGCTAAATTTGTTATTTCTCCTAGTACTTCCGTCGATATCATCAAGCAGACTAAGAAAAACGAAATGATTTCTATTCCTGGAGTGACAACACCAACCGATGTAGCAACGGCCATCTCTGCTGGGGCTGATTTTCTCAAGTTGTTCCCCGCGTCAAGTCTGGGCCACGCCTACTTAAAGGCGTTAAGAGATCCATTCCCTGGAGAGCATTGGGTAGTCACTGGTGGGGTGACCACGGAGTCGATAAAGGATTGGAAAAAAGCTGGGGCGCAATATTTTGGCCTAGGTGGACCACTGACCAATGGCGGATTATCTGAAATTGCAGATCGTGTCCGCAGTTTTAATGATCAAATCGTAGATAAGGAGTCGTGAACAGATGAAGATTACAAAGATTCACACCTCGATCGTGAATGCAAAAATGCGCAACTGGGTGATTGTTCGAGTAGAGACTGACGAGGCCGGGCTATATGGATTAGGTGAAGCAACCGTCGAGTTCCAGACACATGCAGTGGTCGGCGCGATTAATGACTTATCTCCCTTACTTATTGGCCAAGATCCACGAGAAATCGAAAGAAATTGGCAGATTCTTTATCGTCACCCATTCTTCAAGGGTGGGGTAATCACGATGTCTGCAATAAGTGGAATCGATCAAGCGCTCTGGGATATCAAGGCAAAGGCGCTTGGCGTCCCGCTGTATCAAGTCTTAGGTGGATTAGCCAGAGACAAAGTACGCATGTATGACCACTTAGGCGGAGGAAATTCTGATGCCGTTTATAACTCTGAGACTAGCGAATCTTTTGAAGAGAAGATGAAGGCAAGTATTAGTGCTGGTTTTACCGCAGTAAAAATCCTCGCGGTTCCAAGGTCTGAACCGCTGGGTAGTGCAGCTAGCCTCAAGTTGGCAGATGAGTTGATGTTTGCGGCAAGGAACGCCGCTGGGCCTGATATAGACATCATGATCGATTTCCACGGGCGCACATCAGCAGCAGCAGCAATTGCTTACGCAGAAGTCCTCGCGCCGTACAAGCCATTCTTCTTAGAAGAGGTGGTACAGCCAGACCAGATCGAAGCCTTTGCACGCGTTCGTGACAAAGTTTCGACTCCGCTTGCTAGTGGCGAAAGATTACTCACCCGCTCAGAATTCCTCCCATTTCTTAAAGCCGGTTTGATCGATGTGGCACAACCAGATGTCTGTCATGCCGGAGGAATCACCGAACTACGCAAAATCGCAAGCCTTTGTGAAACATTTGGCGTGACAATGGCACCTCACAATCCGTTGGGGCCAATTGCCACAATGGTCAATGTCCACCTTGGGCTCAGCATCTCTAATTTCTTGATTCAAGAAGTTATGCGATCGGATGTGCCTTGGCGCGGCGACATCGTTCATGGCGTTCCAGAGATCAAAAATGGATATATCCACCCTCCAACAGCACCCGGAATTGGAGTGGAGTTTGATGAAGCAGAAGCCGCGAAACATCCGTATGTCGCGGTGAAACCAACGCAGTGGTACAACAACGACGGATCCGTAACAGATTGGTGATGCAATGAAACTTAATGATCAGCACATATTTGTGACCGGTGGCGCAGATGGGATTGGTGCGGCCATAGTCCTAGATGCCGTAGAACAGGGCGCTCGCGTCTCTTTCTGCGATGTTTCTGTTGATAAGGGAAATCAATATGCGCAATTACTACGCAAAAAGGGGCATAAAGTCCTCTTCCACGAAGCTGATGTTGGCAAATTTGATTCACTTAAAATAGCTCACGATGCACTTGTTGCTGAATTTGGAATGGTTAATGGCGTTGTAAATAATGCCGGGATCAATTTGGGTGCAGATCCAGTTACCTTGACCGATGAAGAATGGGAACACTTCATGGGCATCGATTTCAAGAGTGTCTGGCACACTGCAAAATTGGTATTGCCTGCAATGAGAGAAGCTCACAAGGGTTCGATTGTAAGTATTGCTTCGCTGCATGCTCGTATGACTTTTCCAAAATACTTTCCATATGCTGGTGCAAAGGCAGGAATCATCGGCCTAACTCACAATTTGTGTTTGGATGAAGGTCCTAAGGGAATTAGAGTCAACACGGTTTCCCCTGGATACACTCTTACTCCGCTACTCGAAGAATGGTTTGTGAAATTGCCAGAGAAGAGGACGGAGTCGATGGCGGTACAACCGATGGGACGCATGGGTAAACCTTCAGAGATCGCCAAAGTGGTTACCTTTTTGCTTTCTGATGATGCATCATTCGTTAACGGATCTGACTTTCTTGTTGACGGTGGATTACATGCTCGGTTTGCATAAGTAGAAAGAGTGAAATGAAAAAGTCAATAGCAAGAAATCTTCCGGCACAATTAATTAATTCAATTGGTAGCCAGATTGTTTCTGGTGCAATTTTGCCTGGGACCGTCTTAACCGCTGATGCTCTGGCAGAGGAATATGGGGTAAGCCGGACGGTTGTGCGTGAAGCGCTCAAGGTCTTACATGACAAAGGTTTAACGCGGGCCCGCACAAAGACGGGAACATTGGTTCTTGAAAGGTACGAGTGGAATTTGCTCGATCCAGATTTATTGGGCTGGCTGCATGGTTCTGGCCTTGGCGCAGATTTGATGCGAGATTTGGAGGAAGTGCGAGAAAGTTACGAACCATGGGTGGCTCGTGTTGCTGCGATACGCCGAGGCAGCAAGGATGTAGCCGCTCTAACAAGTTCCTTTAAACGGATGGAACTCGCCTTCAAAACCGAAGGATATTCATCAGACGCCGTTACGGTTGAAGACTTAAATTTCCATGAGGCGATGCTTGATGCTACACAAAATGAATTGATGAAGCAGATCGGCAGGTTGTTCACTCCCTTGCTCCGGATTCGTGATGATTTGGTACACACAGTTATTACTGACGATAGATTTATTCAAGATCATCAGGATGTTTTAGATGCCATCGTAGATGAAGACCCAGATGCTGCAGAAATAGCTATGAAGAAATTATTGGCAACTTCTAGCAAGAATTCGAAAGAGGCAATTAAGCTGAAGAAACGGAAGTAATTTCAGCTTATAAGTCGAGCGCTATGCAGATCTTCCCAAACAGTTAAAGGTATATCGGAATTAAAGTCCTTAATATTCTCTTGCAATTCTGCTTTATTCCGAGCGCCAGCTATTACTCCGGTTACTGCAGGATGTTGTAACGGAAATTGGATGGCTGCGGCGGTTAGTGAAACATTGCGCTCTCTTAAGAATGCCTGAATTTTCACTGCCTTCGTAAGGATCTCTGGGGTTGCTGGCGCATAATCATATCTAGCACCTGAAATTGGATTTGCGAGGATGCCAGAGTTATAAACACCAGCAGCTAAAACCGAAACTTTTTTCTGGATAGCAAGTGGAAATAGTTCATTTTGTGCCTCTTGGTCGAGCAACGTATATCGTCCAGCTATAAGTACAAGGTTTAGGTCGCACTCCTGCATAATTTGTATTGATGCAGCACAGTGTGTCATTCCGATTCCAACCCCTGAAATTTTTCCCAAGCGACGATATTCATCTAGCACTGGATATGCTTCATGTATGGCTTGACTAACGTGATTTTCTGCATCATGGAGAAGAACTAGATGTATACGCTCCACCTGAAGGCGATTCAAACTTTCTTCAATCGATCTTTTAATGGCTTTGGCTGAAAAATCAAAGACAGTTTCTACAGTTGGGTCTGCATCCTCAAAAATAGTTGTGCCGGTATCTGTCGCCGGGATCAAGGCCCGCCCCACTTTAGTTTCTAGCACAAAAGCTTTCTTCGATTTCTTTAGCGCGCGGCCTAGCCGAACCTCTGCGGTTCCAAGTCCATAGAAAGGAGCAGTATCAAAAAAATTGATGCCGTTGTCAAAGGCCGATTCAATAAGTTCATCACTCTCTTGATCCGATACAGATGTATACATTCCGCCTAGTGGGCCAGTGCCTAATCCCAGCCGGGTGATCTTCAGCCCAGTGCCTGGAATCGCTACGTGGGTATTGTGCCGGTTCATAGGTAATACTTTATCCATGAAACAGGCGCTTATTGTTCGTGGGGGCTGGCAAGGACACTGGCCCGTAGAGACGACAAAAGTTTTCATCCCATACTTGGAGGCGAATGGATTCATCGTCCGGGTGGAAGAGTCCCCTGCAATTTATGCCGACCAGGCGTATATGGATACAGTCGATTTAATTCAACAGATGATTACTGCTGGAACTTTAGAGAAAAATGAATTTAATGGCCTGCAAAACGCGATAATAAATGGTGCTGGTTTCGCGGGTTGGCATGGCGGAATGGTTGCTTCCTTCCCCAACACTTCTGATTACATGCAGATGACGGGTGGCGCGTACACCAATCACCCTGGTAAGCACCCTGATTTTTGCATCGGTGATGAAACTGATAATTATGTTAGCCATACAATCAATATGACAGAGCTCGGAAAAAACCACGAAATTACTGGTGGAATTGCAGATTTTGAATTAGTGACAGAACAATATTGGGTGCTTCACGATTCATATAATGATGTATTAGCTACAACGACTCAGAAAGTGCGATCCTGGGATCCGTGGAATCGAGAGATAACCTCACCGGCAATTTGGACCCGTAATTGGGGTAGAGGGAAGATTTTTATTATTACTTGTGGGCATAACCTTGAAGTAGTTTCCGAGAAAAATGTCCGCACAATTATCGAAAGAGGTTTATTGTGGGCAAGTCGTTAGAAAATATCGACGATTTTTTTGCTCACGACCTCCTCCCAGAATCTTTACAAAATTTTTTGTTTGACTCTTCTGAATGGGCAATTGCTTCAGCTTTTATTGCCTATGCGGCTGGCGATGCCTTTGGGGTTGCACACGAATTTAATGCCACACCTATCGTTCCTGTCATCGATACTTTGCTAGGTAAATCTGATTGGCCATATGGTGGCGTCAGTGATGACACTGCACTAACTTTGTTAACGATCCAATCCATGTCAGAAGAAGTACCGGAAGCTGCTGCAGATCGGTTTTTAGATCTTCTACGAGAGCAGCAGAATTTTCTCCGCGGACTCGGCCCCACGACGCGATTCGCGCTTGGCATGCCTGTAAAAATAGAAGAGCAACATCTTATTGGGATTAGTAATGGCGGCATGATGCGTACTGCGTTACTCGGGATGATATTTGCTCCACAGCGAGAAGCAGAACGCGAAGCGTGGATCACTGCTTCAGTCCAGGCAACTCATAAGCATCCAACCGCCGTAAAAGCTGCGCTTCTAATGGCCGCACTATTTTCTGATGCGGCAAGCAATGGTGATCAAAATCCACTTCCTACGCTCTCTGATTGGACAGTATCTCCAAAAGGTATTTCACTCGATCCGATGGATACTTATTTTGGGGTTGTTCATGTAGCAACTCATGCAAACACGGTAAAAGATGCATACATTAGAGCCTGCGAACTTGGTGGGGACACCGATACTGTTGCGGCACTAGCTGGATCACTTGTAGCCGCTCGTTTACGTGAAAAGAGCGAATTATTCGATGTCGGCTGGCTGATGGATGTGAAGTGGAGCGAGATTCCTGAAATGAAGAATGCAATTGCACGGCTCATAAATCTTCGCACCGAATGGGATTTGTAATGTCACGAGTCTGGATTATCGGGCCCCTGGCCTGGGACACCATTCTTCATATTCCACAGATCCCGCCCGCAGGAGAATTTGTGCAAGGTCATGGATTACATGGTCGGCCCGGTGGAACAGCGGCTAATGTTGCCGTCGGTTTAGCCAGCGCTGGAGTAGAAACTGGTTTTGCTGGATATGTTGGTGACGATGAACTTGGTCTAAAACTTTTAAGAAACCTTGAAGAAAGTGCGATTCAAGAATTACATATTCAAACTCTGCCCGGAGATTCAAATAACGTTCTGCTCTTGATCAATGAGTCGGGTGAACGCACAATTATTGGGCTGACAGAAGATCGATTAGACCAAGTTTCAATACAAGATGTCGATCTTTCAGCTGATGATTTTGTCGTTTTTGTATTGTGGCGCCCCCATTTTCTGGGTGACCTTGAATACGCAAAAAAGAATGGCTGTACTGTAATTGTCGGAATTGAAGCTTTGAAATCGATTCCACAGATATCTGCAGATATATGCATTGGATCAGGATCGGATATCACTGCAGAATTAGATATTGCTAGTTGCCTCACCAGATTTGGTCGCATTGTGATTACACACGGCGTAGATGGAGCAGATCAATATTGGGAAGAAGGTGGCGAGATCAGGAAGATTCATCAACCCGCTATTAAGGTCGACAAAGTTATTGATACTACTGGCGCTGGGGATTCATTTTTAGCTGGATATATCAAAGGTTTGATAGACCCTGTCCCAGCAAATGATGCGCCATTACTTATCGGCGCTCATTGGTCGGCAGTTGCTGTCACTAGTCATCAGTCCACCGCGCCAGATTGGGCTGATGTAGTCAAGCAGCTTCCAAGGGAGTACAGGTGACCCAACCTATAAAACGCACCATGGCCGCCATGCGGGTTATCTTTTTCTTTCTCTTCTTCTCTGTACTCGTATACACACCCCGCATCCCTGACATCAAGGATCATCTACATATCTCGTTGGCAACTCTGGGCCAGATATTTATGTTCACTGGTTTATTTGGTTTTTTTACAGCCAAGATTATTGCGAAGATTATTCTCAAGCTTAGCTCGCGCAGGGCGATTCTTGTCGCGGTGCCTTTCACTATGGGTGGTGGCACCCTGATCGCACTGGCACAAAATTCATTTATTTTTATAATTGGATTAATCTCCCTTGGTTTCGGAAGTTTCCTGATTCATACAGCGGTTAATACGCAAGCCAATACTCTTCGCGAACGCACTGGGACCAATCAATTAGCTAATCTTTCAGCAATTACCAATACCGGAGCACTTGTCGCAATATTAGTCGGATCAATTCTCCTCAAGGTATTGAGCACTGCGTCTTACATAATTAGTGTGCAAATTTTGACATCAACAGTTTTTTTAATTGCCCATTTTTATTTACTCCCAGACGACTTGGTTGTAGAAAGCGATAAAGCTTTTCAGGGTAAAATGCCATGGTTTAGTAAAGACCTCAAACAGTTTTGGATAATTGTTTTGGCCCTCTTTGCAAGTACGACCGCAGAATTTTCTGTAAGCGACTGGGGCGCAATCCTTAGTCGAGATGATTACAAGGTTAAAGCACCTTTCTACTTACTGCCCTTTATCTTTTTTCAAGCCGGCATAGTTGTAAGTCGGTTCTCAACTAATGCATTGAGTAAGAGATTTGGCGAAGTCCGTTATGTTCGATACAGCGCAATAGGAGCTTCCATTATTTGGGGAATTGCGATTGAATCTGAAGCCCATATGTCCCATGCAAACCAGGCTCTCATAATTTCGATTTTGGTGCTCAGCTTCTTTGTGGCTGGGTGCGGGGTGGGGCCTGTTTGGCCGACAATGCTTTCGCAATCGACTCGTACCAAGTACCCGGTATCACTGGTCCTTTCTCGATTATTTAGCATCACCAGTTTGTCATTTGTCTTCGGCCCGGGATTGGTTGCTTCGCTTTCAAAAATTACTAGTCTCCCCAACGCCCTCATGGTGCCAATCACATCTCTTTTTCTAGTTGGATTACTGTCTACCCAGGCCTTGGCCCGTACCGAGTAAACTAATGGCCATAGAGCTTCGAGCGAATTAAGAAGAGGGTTACTTTGCCGCATTACAAGGTTGCGATCGTAGGCGCTGGTCCTGCGGGGTATTTCACAGCTCAAGCACTTCAGAATTCACAGAGCGATGACCTGATTTTTTCAATAGATATGTTCGAACGCCTTCCAACTATGTGGGGATTAGTTCGGTCTGGTGTGGCGCCAGATCACCCAAAGATCAAAACGGTCGCAAAAGTATTTGAAAAGATAGCTTCTGATCCCAATTTTCGCCTATTCGGCAATGTAGAAATTGGTCGCGATTTAGATATAGAGGAAATGTGCCCGCGGTATGACGCGGTGGTTATGTGCACTGGATCATCCATAGGCAAGAAATTAGGAATTCCAGGCGAAGATTTACCTGGGTCTTTATCTGCTGCAGATTTTGTACCTTGGTACAACGGACACCCAGATTACGCGAATGTGGTTGTTCCATTAGATGGGACGACTGCAGTAGTGATTGGTGCGGGTAATGTGGCAATGGATTGTGCTCGAATGTTAGCGCTGGATCCATCTGAATTGGACTCAACTGACACCGTGCAACATGCACTCGACGCTTTCCATAAAAGTAATGTTCGCAAGGTCCACATCGTAGGTCGTCGTGGTCCAGAGCATGCAGCATTTACTTCACCAGAATTACGCGAACTTCCCAAGTTAGAACATACCGACGTAATGATCAGCGCAGATGTAATTAATGCTGCAAATACCAGAGCATCAGTTGGGGAAATCGATAAGCAGTTGGCTTCCAATTTTGAAGCTTTTCATCTAGTTGCAGAGAAAAAACCATTAGGACACCCACGGTCCATGGAATTTCATTTCTTATCTACCCCAAAAGAGATAAAAGGTAATGGGAAAGTGGAAGAAGTTATCTTTGGAATCAACGAAGTCAAAGACGGAAAAGTTGTTGATACTGGAAATATATATTCAATTAAAACCAGTCTTGTGATTTCTGCGATTGGTTATGAGTCATTACCGATCCCGGGAATTTCTTTTATGAAAGGTAAGATCGAGAACGAAGCTGGCCGAGTCTTGGGTACGAATATCTACACGGTGGGTTGGGCAAAGAGAGGACCATCTGGAGTAATCGGTACCAATAAGAGTGATGCATCAGATGTAGTGAAGTTACTTATTGAAGATTTGGATCCAGAACCAAAGCAAGGCGGGGACATAACTGTTGTACTTCCCACGTCCATCACAGTCGTTGATCAAAGCGCATGGTCAAAGATCAATGCTGCAGAAATTGCAGCAGGAGAAGCGGCGGGCAAACCACGGATCAAGGAAGTTTCTAAAGTACGGCTATTGGAGATGGGAACTAAGTAAATAACCCTTTAAATCAATAAAAATTGGGTATTTTGGGTCTCGCCTTCCAACAGGTAGTATTCATTCTCTCAACCGGCGCTTGTAGCTCAACGGATAGAGCATCTGACTACGGATCAGAAGGTTGGGGGTTCGAATCCCTCCAAGCGCACTTTGTCACCGCAGGTCAGACACGGTATTCGCTTTTAAACTCTTCTAATTTTCTTCTTTTTATTTAGTTTTGCTAACACTTTGCTAACACGAACTATTTGACTGCTTTAGCAAAGGTTATTGAAGCATTTTCTTCTTGATCACTTGTTACATGTGCATATGTTGTTGCT
>CAILXX010000008.1 GCA_903838295.1 uncultured Actinomycetes bacterium | reverse complement strand
TGTTCGTCTATGTCCGTTCGCATCGGGATACTGGGCTCTAAATCGCCCTTCCGTCTTTGCGTACCAAACTGTGCCTTCACCATTACTGCGTCTTGTCGCCATTTTGTACTCCTGCTCTGGTTGGGGTTGTCCCAGCAGGATTACGGTGTCAAAGTTACGGAGTTCTGTAAGCCTAAACTCCAACGGACTTTATAGAGTCCAAGGATGACTTTCTGAGTCAATTGCATCCAAGAACTGCATCCAGAATTGATGATTCGATGTAAAAGCACACTCAACTGCGCATTTCATGCGCTAAATGAGTGGGCCCCGTCGGGATCGAACCGACGACCCACGGATTAAAAGTCCGTTGCTCTACCGACTGAGCTAGAGGCCCCTTGTACACAAGGGGTTTAGATTAGCAGTACGGCCAGATATGGCCGAATGCAGGTGATTTACTCGTTGATCGCCTCTGTGGATGGTTATTTTGACTTGGAATAGGACAAATTGTTTACAACTTACTGATGCGCGGACCTTTGTAAACGATCCCTGATCGCGGCGGCCAGCCCATCACCGCCAGGTTGTAATACAACAACTATCTCTAATCCTTTTTGATCAGCTGATCGCAATGCGTGATACAGGACCCTTGCATATTGTTCGATTGAATTAGGCGCCGCTAATCGAATAACGCCATCTGGTGTGGGAATTTGGTCAGGAGCGATCAATCCATCACCAGGCTCTGCAATAGCATCAAGAATGACTCGTGCTTTTGGTGAATAGTGCGATGCCAATGATCCGCTCACGCGAATATCTGATGGATTCTTTTCAAGTGCAACTAGGCCAATACTCTCTTCGATCATCAGCGGTGTGATCGCGCCAAGCCGCAGAACCATCGGTGCGGGACCCGTGCAATCAATGATCGTGGATTCAACGCCGACCAATGATGGACCACCATTGATGATTAAATCTTCTGGTTTGAGATATGGCCCCAGCTCTTCTTCGACAGCTTCCGCTGTCGTTGGGGAAACAGCGCCAAATCGATTAGCACTTGGCGCTGCAATTCCCTTACCACCTACCTTCGCAAATTCCTGAAGTAAGGCGAGCGCAATTGGATGCGCCGGTACTCTCAAACCCACTGTGTCTTGTCCACCAGTAACAAAATCCTTAGCAAGATAACTTCGCTTCACAACCAAAGTCATCGGGCCTGGCCAAAAATCGCGGGCTAAAGTAATTGCGTATTCGGGGATATCTGAAGCCCATTGTTCCATCTGGTCCAACGAAGAAATATGGACAATTAGTGGGTGGTCTGAGGGACGACCTTTGGCTTCATAAATCCGCGCGATCGCATCAGGGTTGGATGCGTCGGCTCCCAAGCCGTAAACAGTCTCTGTTGGGAAAGCAACAAGCCCCCCAGATTTTAGAATTGCTGCGGCACTGACCAGGCTTTCGGTCGTGCAGACAGAGACAAAGGACATGCCTAATTCTCTCACCAATTGTCTTATTTATTGTCTCATTAATTTCTCGACCATGACTCAGCAAAAAGGTGCAAAGATTAGCCTATGAAAGCTATCCGAACCATTGCGATCCTGATTCTGGCTGTATCCGTTGTCGCTATTGCCACACATCAATCCCCATCCGCAGATCGATATGTGAACGTTGTGGCAACCGGTACCGTGAAAGTTGTCCCTGATGCCGTGCAGGTGAGTGCGAATATTTCGAATCTCGCTCCAACTTCTGCCGCGTCAATTGCAGCGACCGCGAAATCGACGAATTTATTTCGTACCTTCCTGACAAACAATGGTGTTGAGGCCAAATACATCGCGTCGGCTAATCTCTCGACGAATCCCGAATATTCCTACCCCACCAATGCTCCCGCAAAAATTAGTGGCTACCGAACAACCCAACAATTCACTGTGATTCTACGCGATGCCACCAATGCCGGCACCATCGTCCAAAACCTTCAAACCCAGGTTGGCAATTCACTATCGATTAATTCCACTTCACCAATTGTTCTGCAACAGAGCGCAGCTGAATCAAGTGCCAGAAAAATCGCTATTGCTTCGGCAAGGATTAAGGCCGACAGTTATGCCAAGTTATCTGGAGCAAAACTTGGAAAAATATTGTCGATTGATGAATCTGTTACGCAATCATTTCCTCAACCTTTGATGGCCACAATGGCCAAGTCCGTCGGGGCACAAACTCCGGTTCAGATCGACTTGGGCCAGCAGGATATAACCATCACCGTGACGACTAAATGGGCGCTGAAGTAAGCCTGAAGCATCGGTTTAATCCAGTTTTGAGCAAGGTCCAGACTCCGATACCCTTAGGGTTCGCTTCTAGTCCCCATCGTCTAGAGGCCTAGGACATCGCCCTTTCACGGCGGTAACACGGGTTCGAACCCCGTTGGGGGCACTCTCGCCAACTGGGAACGGTTGGTGGGTCAGAACGATCAGAACGAACGGTACGAAAAGTAATGCTGGCTCATGAAAATGAGTTTGGCCCAGTAGCGCAGTTGGTTAGCGCGCCGCCCTGTCACGGCGGAGGTCGCGGGTTCAAGTCCCGTCTGGGTCGCGATGTATTTTTACGCCATATTAATTGATTGAATGTTCTGATTTATTGAATGTTTTTATTTATTGAATGGCTCGGTAGCTCAGTTGGTACGAGCGCGCGACTGAAAATCGTGAGGTCGACAGTTCGATCCTGTCCCGAGCCACTTTTATTTTTCTTACTTTTCAGATTTTTTCAAGGATTCTGATCGTTCAAGCAGCCGGGGTTTTAAGAAATAAGCCAAAGATAATTAGCCAGGATGCCCAAGCAAAAATCACAATATATTCTTCAGGTTTCAATGACACCCATGGAATCAACACTGCGCACACTGCATAGAAACTAGTCAGGGCCCAAAGCAGAATCACAGCAATTGGGCGATCTATACCTGCGCGAATCAATCGATGAGAGAGATGATCCTTGCCGCCCTGAAACGGGGAAATCTTGCGGCGCAATCTAGAAATTACAGCAACGCTGGTATCCATGATGGGAACGGCTAGTAGCAAGAGTGGAGTTGAGAAAGAAGTCCATTGCGTCTCTGCATGTGGTTTGAGCCGAATTGTCAGTGTTGCGATCAAGATTCCCAGAAACAAGGCACCAGCATCGCCCATGTAAATACGGGCGGGGCTCTTGTTCCAAAGCAAGAAACCAGATGCGGATCCAGCCAATACTGCAGCCAGCGCAGTAATGAAATACTGGTGACCGTTAAATCCAAGAACTGCCAAGGCAATAGCGGACACTGCGATCGTGCCGGCAGATCCGCCATCGACATTGTCGAAGAAGTTAATTGAATTACAAATCCCAACAACCCAGAGCACGGTGATTGCGGAATCAAGCCATTTATATTGTGTGGGGGTGCCGACAGTATGTGAGGAGATCAAAATATCTGCCGTAAATACCCCGGCAATAGTCTGTGCTGCAAATCGAGGCCCCGGACGTAGATTCTTCATATCGTCCCAGAGGCCGATCACACCCAGAATAAGTGCGGGCCCCATTGCCGACGTTTCGAGCCAAAAATTCTTCGCCGTAAATTCTTTTACAAAGAGAGCAGCATAAGAAACAAATACCGTGCCTATGATGATTGCGAGTCCACCTAGATAGGGAATCGGTGCCACATGTGATTTGTGTGCAGCATCTGGTGAGTCATAAATCTGATGGCTTATCGCGTAACGGCGCATCAAAGGGGTTAAAAGACCCACCATGCCGAAAGCAGCAGAAGCAAGGGCAAAGTATTGCCAGATAAAAATTTGCATTGCTAGTTAGTTTTAGGATTTGCTCCGGGGATAGAATTCAAAAGCGCCTTTACTTCTGATTCCTTATAACGACGGTGACCGCCAAGCGTCCTAATGCTCGTCAATTTTCCCGCCTTCGCCCATCGAGTAACAGTCTTGGGATCTACTCGGAAGAGAGCAGCGACTTCTGACGGGGTGAGTAGTACTTCCTGCTCAC
Source organism: uncultured Actinomycetes bacterium (assembly GCA_903838295.1). Lineage (GTDB taxonomy): Bacteria > Actinomycetota > Actinomycetes > Nanopelagicales > Nanopelagicaceae > PALSA-747. The sequence continues at coordinate 25,542 of CAILXX010000008.1, read as the reverse complement.
TCATGCTGCCTCCTTTCATCCCTTGCAATCATCAGTTGGAATCATCCCTTGCAATCATCAGTTGGAGCTAGTGTGCAAAATGTCCATTTCGCACCGATATGGGAGCAGTATTCCTGTCTTTGAAGATTCCTGACAAGACCCTTGAGGGGGAAACGAGCTAAATCTTGGATAAAAAGTTATTAAAAAGCCTGTTCGAGCGCGGCGACCTTCCGCCAGCGCGAAATAAGTCGCTCGTATCCCAAACCAGCCTGGGCGCCATCTCCGGTAGAAAGTCCGCCTAAAGACAGGTGGATATCTTCAACCGAAGTATCGGCCTCTAATCCATCAAGCCCCTCTTCGATAAGAATCTGCTCCAAGTACCCAGCAAGTCCGCCGTAGTCACATTCGACAATGGATTCTGGGTGAAAAAGATTGAGCCACTCCAGTAGGTCCGCGATCTCTTGCTCTATTGGACCATTTCCGAATGCACTGACGACGCTTTGATGTGTAAACATGCAACGGCGTTTTGCATGTGCAACCGAGGTACGCAGAACCGTAAATGGTCCATCTTCATTTCGACCACGCAATCTTTCGCTCGCCTCAAAGAGCGAGAACCAGCGAGGTGGGATCATCCACGTCTCTGTGATGATGTGCGGAACTTTATCTTCCATGGTTTCAGAATTAATTAAAATTGATTCTTCGATATTTGGTGGGATAAAGAAGGAGACAACATTTGCGGGCATAGAATCTTTAAAAGTTGAAAGCGCCGCCCAGCAACGCGCAGCGGTTGACCATGGGCATACATATCTTTTGTTTTCAAATTCTAAGATGTGTGCTCCGTCAGCAACTAATGCAGGTGGTTCGGCATTAATGACGCGACGCATCGCGCGTGATTGTTCGTCAAAACCAGTAGAAGAAGTTATGGGAATTGCACGCCAGCGAAGTTGTTCGGCCGGTTCGAATGCATCGAGCGGTTCATAGACCCGAAGCGAAGCAACGTACGGAGTTGGACGCATGGGTTAGAGAGGGATGTTATTAAGCGCGTTGCGCGTAATTGTCATCTGCATACGGATCTTCATCTTGATCCTGCACCGATGCAGTCGCAGGTGCTTCGCCATGAAGTTCTTTTGCCAATCGCTCCAAGTCCATATCAGGACCAGAATATTTAAGATCACGGGCGACTCTTGTCGCTTTGGCTTTCTGTCGGCCACGCCCCATAGCGAGACCTCCTAACTGCTTAACTGTTTAATATCCTCAGGTGCGAAGGTTATCGCGCCTGGTAAGTACCCACCAACGCGGCGCCCTGGGCGCCCCGCCTAGCTTCTATAACGCCACAAGCCCAGGCCTTCATTCCCCGCGCCGCCAGGCTGCGCAGGGCTCGATCTGCTTGTGAGGGGGTAACGATCGCCACCATCCCGATCCCGCAATTCCAGGTTTTCTCCATATCCGGCTGGGCAACCCCGCCTAGGCGGGCCAAATACTCCATTTCGATCGGCAAAGTCCAGGTAGTTCGGTCAAAGGTGGCCATCAGGTGCTCTGGCAGAACCCGGGCGGTATTGGAAGCGATGCCGCCACCGGTTATGTGGGCATATCCGTGCAACTCTTCCTTAAGCCCTTTGTGGAGCGCCAAACAGTCCAGCGAATAGATCTCTGTGGGGGTCAAGAATATTTCTCCGGCGCTCTTCCCAAATTCTGCAACGTGGGCATCCAACTTTATATTCGCTGATTTTATGATGTGACGGACAAGTGAATATCCATTTGCATGCAATCCGGACGCTGGCATCGCTATGACAATATCGCCATCTCGAACCAAATGTTCGCCTAACAGATTTTCATGATCCACAGCGCCAGTCGCTGCGCCGGCAATATCAAATTCATCCTCGCCAAGAAGTCCTGGATGTTCGGCGGTCTCCCCACCGACAAGTGCGGTACCAGCTTTTTGGCATCCGATAGCGATCCCTTGAACAATCTCCGCAATGCGTTCTGGGAATACTTTGCCGACAGCGATGTAATCTGTCATGAACAAAGGTTCGGCGCCACACACAACAAGGTCATCGACAACCATGGCAACAAGATCTTCACCAATAGTGTCGTACTTACCCATGATGCGAGCAATCTCTGTTTTGGTTCCGACGCCATCAGTCGAAGTTGCAAGTAATGGTCGATTAAATTTCTTTAGCGCTGACACATCAAATAAACCGGCGAAGCCGCCAATGTCACCAATCACTTCACTGCGACGGGCCTTTGCCAAATGTTCTTTCATCAAAGTGACGGCTCGGTCTCCCGCTTCGATATCAACGCCAGCTGCTTCGTACGACGTCATTCGAATCTGTTCACAATCTCTAGCAGGTGCTTGCCCGCTGACATATCTGCTGGAATCTCAATCGGATATTCACCAGTAAAACATGCGGTACACAAACGATCCGTTGGAATCGTTGTGGCAGCGATCATGCCTTCCATCGAAATGTAACCCAAAGAATCTGCGCCGATGGATCTGCGGATCTCTTCAATTTCTAAGCCAGCGGCAATCAGCTCTGCCCGAGATGCAAAGTCGATACCGTAGAAACATGGCCATTTAACCGGCGCAGAAGATATGCGGACGTGGATTTCTAGCGCTCCGGCTTCCCGCAGCATTCTGATCAGAGCTCTCTGAGTATTACCTCGAACTATTGAATCATCTACAACAATGATGCGCTTGCCTTCGATTATTTCTCGCAATGGATTGAGTTTCAATCTAATACCTAATTGTCGGATTGTCTGGCTCGGTTGAATGAAGGTTCGGCCAACATACGAATTCTTTACAAGTCCGACGCCATAAGGAATTCCGGATTCGCGGGCATAACCAATCGCGGCTGGAGTCCCGGATTCTGGAACCGGGATAACTAAATCCGCTTCAACGGGATGTTCCTTCGCCAACTGTGCTCCCATTGCGACACGACTGGTGTGAACATTGCGACCAGCGATCGACGTATCTGGTCTGGCCAAATATACGTATTCGAAGATACAACCTTTTGGTTCTGGGGTAGCCCACATCGTAGAACGCAGACCGTTCTCGTCAATCGCAACAAACTCTCCGCATTCGACTTCTCTCACATACGATGCTCCGACAATATCTAACGCCGCGGTTTCTGAAGCAACAACCCAACCATGCTCTAGTTTCCCGATAACAAGTGGACGCACACCGTTGCGATCCCGGGCTGCATACAAAGTATTTTCATCCATAAACACCATCGAGAAGGCGCCTTTAAGCATCGGCAAAATCGAAACTGCGGCGCTCTCAAAATTCTTACCTTCTTGGGCAGCAATCAGCGCGGTCATTATTTCTGTGTCGGTTGTTGCGTTCATGCCATCGTTATTTGTTGGCATCACTTTCGAGAGCGCTTCTGCCAGATCACCGGTATTAGTCAAGTTGCCGTTGTGGGCTAATGCCAATGTGCCGTGATTTGTCGACCGTAGAGTTGGTTGTGCGTTGGCCCAGACTGATGACCCGGTGGTGGAATAACGGCAGTGACCGATCGCCAATTTTCCGGTCAGGGTGGCTAAATCATTTTCGGTAAATACTTGAGAGACAAGACCCATGTCCTTATAAACAACAATCCGCTTGCCATCTGATGTTGCAATTCCTGCAGATTCTTGTCCACGATGTTGCAAGGCGTACAGTCCATAAAAAGTCAGCTTTGCGACTTCTTCATCGGGTGCCCACACACCAAAAACACCACATTCATCTTGGGGGCCTTTTTCACCAGGAAAGGTCTCGAAGGTGAGTTTTCCATCGGGGCGCTTCACTCGATAATCCTAATTGTCTGCGCCGCCCGCTTAAACAACCCCGAAAGGTCGGAGCGTTCGCCACTTGCCGTGATTCGGCCGTCGCTGATCCCGTCTTCCCACGTCAGGGAATTATCTAGCAAGCCAAAGAGCACTTCTGCGCTCATCTCCACAACATTGGCTGGCGTCCCACGGGTGTGCTTGGGCCCATCTACACACTGGATTGCTGCAAAGGGTGGCACCCGTAGTTCTACCGAATGACCAGGGGCTAGCTGATTGATTTGATCTAGTACCGACTTAACCTGCTGCAACACCAGCGGATCGCGCGCCATTAGTTAAAGAGTTTTGCAAAAGTTTCGGTGTGGGCCCTGCGCAGTTCTGTGAGTTCAATTGACTCGCCATTAATAACCAATGCACTGCCGCCAGATTTTCCGATCCGATGCATCGGCACATTATATTTATTGGATAGAGCGCGTACTTCTTCGATGTTGACAGGGTCAACCGCAATCAATACTCGGCCGGGGGTCTCTGCAAATAATCCAGCGGTCAAGCCACCAGGAATATATTGCTCGATTAATTCGATGGTCGCGCCAACGCTATTTTTCAGTACGGTCTCAGTGAGCGCTGCCGCCAAACCACCATCGCTGATGTCGTGAGCCGATTGAAAAAATTGTTGGGCTTCCAACAAGAGATTGACGAGTCGAATTTCTGCATCGATATCCGGCGTTGGCGCGTGATCGCCGATCTGTCCATGCAAGTGCGCATATTCTGATCCGCTGAAATTATCGTCGGTATTGCCCAACTGAAAAATTTCTAGCCCTGCAGCAGGTAGTCCCATCTTGGTCCGAGTCCGCACATCTTGGATTACGCCAAGAACTCCGATTACGGGCGTCGGCAAGATTGCAACGGCGCCGGTCTGGTTGTAGAACGAAACGTTTCCCCCGGTCACGGGCAAGCCCATCTCTAAACATATATCAGCAAGGCCACGCACAGTTTCAGAGAACTGCCACATGACACCAGGATCTTCAGGTGAACCAAAGTTGAGACAGTTTGTGACCGCTAATGGCTTTGCACCTGTTGTTGCAATATTGCGACAGGATTCTAATAACGCCAATTTTGCTCCGTTATACGGATCAAGATATGACCAGCGGGCATTAGCATCTGTAGAAATAGCTACGCCCAGATGAGTTTGCTCATCGATACGCACCATTCCAGAATCTTCTGGCTGTGACAGTACAGAATTACCTTGGACATAACGATCGTATTGATCAGTAACCCACGATTTATCAGCGATATTAGGCGAAGAAATTAATTGAAGTAGCGCTGCTTTTATCTCTTTTGGATTCGAAATAGCAGGCAACGTTACTGGTTTTAGTGAATCCAAATATGCCGGCTTGGCAATTGGTCGATTATAAACCGGGCCATCATGAGCAACCGTACGTGGAGGAACATCGACGATTAATTCGCCATTAAATGTAATGTGTAGGTGTTCACCATCAGTAACTTCACCGATAACAGTTGCGGTGACGTCCCACTTCTTGCAGATCTTCATGAAGCGCGATAATTTTGAAGGTTCGATGATCGCGCACATACGCTCTTGGGATTCTGACATCAAGATCTCTTCCGGAGACAATGATGGATCGCGCAGTGGGACCTTCTCTAATTGAATCGCCATTCCGCCAGAACCCGCCGAAGCTAGCTCGCTGGTTGCGCAAGAAAGTCCAGCACCACCTAAATCTTGGATACCAATAACCAGATCTTCTGCAAAGATTTCTAGCGAACATTCGATCAAAACTTTTTCTGCAAAGGGGTCGCCCACTTGTACTGATGGCCGCTTTGCGGCTTTACCAGATGCAAAAGTCTCTGACGCCAGCACAGATACACCGCCGATTCCATCTCCACCGGTCTTCGCACCAAAGAGCACAACCAGATTGCCTGTACCGTGAGCGGTCGCCAACTTGATATCTTCGTGACGCATGACTCCAACGCACAATGCGTTAACCAAAGGGTTGCCGGCATAGGTTTCGTCAAAGACGATTTCTCCGCCAATATTTGGTAGCCCCAAGCAATTGCCGTAACCCCCAACACCAGCGATGATTCCTGGCAAAACACGACGTGTATCCACCGCGTCGGCTGGACCAAATCGCAGTGGATCCATAATTGCAATTGGGCGTGCACCCATTGTCAGGATGTCGCGGACGATCCCGCCAACTCCCGTTGCTGCACCTTGATACGGCTCTACAAATGATGGGTGATTGTGTGATTCAATTTTAAAAGTAACGGCGTATCCCTGACCAATATCTACGACACCAGCGTTCTCACCGATTCCGACAAGGAGCGCATCTGACTTTGGTGCTTTTTCACCAAATTGTTTTAAGTGAACTTTCGAAGATTTATACGAACAATGTTCTGACCACATAACCGAATACATCGCGAGTTCTGATGATGTTGGTCGACGACCAAGAATTTCTTTGATGCGTGCGTATTCGTCTTCTTTCAGGCCAAGCTCTCGCCACGGTTGTTCGGTTGTGGGATTAGCCGCGGCCGTTGCGACGGTATCTAAAGCCATTATCGACCAACCATCGTGTGCAGAACCGAGGTAAAAAATGTGAGCCCATCTTCACTTGGACCAGTAAGTAATTCAATCGCTTGTTCTGGATGAGGCATAACACCCACTACATTGCCACGCGCATTGCTGATTCCGGCAATGTCATGCTGTGACCCGTTGGGATTCTTATCTACATATCGAAGGACGATTCTTCCGTCATCTTCTAATTGCTTCAAAGTATCTGCGCCGGCCTGGAAGGAACCTTCGCCATTCTTAATCGGAACAATGATGCGATCGCCCTTGGCATAGCCATTAGTCCATGGGGTATCTGTGTTCTCAACGATTAAAGCTTGATCGGTACATACAAAATGAAGGTCTTGATTACGGGTCAAAGCGCCAGGCAAGAGATGGGATTCGCATAGGATCTGAAAGCCATTGCAAATACCAAGGACTGGAAATCCGTGTTCTGCAGCAACAATGATTGAAGCCATGATTGGTGCGAATCGAGAGATCGCGCCACAACGCAAATAATCACCGTAAGAAAACCCACCTGGAAGTACTACGGCTTCTACTTCCTTAAGGTCATCACTTGCATGAAAAAGTGGAACCGGGGTCCCACCCGCCAAGCGAATTGCACGAAGCGCGGATGAATCATCCAGAGAACCTGGGAAGGTCACGACGCCAATTCGCATTATTTTTCAACCCTGACAACATAAGTTTCGATAACCGGGTTAGATAAAAGTTTCTCTGCCGCATTTTCTACTTCGGCCAATTGCGCAGCCGTTGGTTCACCGTCAACAATAATTTCGAAGCGCTTTCCTTGTCGTACCGATTTAGCAAAGGTGAATCCGAGTCGAGGCAGCGCTGAAGCAACAGCCTGGCCTTGCGGATCCAAAATTTCTGGTTTGAGCATAACTTCCACGATGATGGTGGCCATTAGATCGTCCTTCCGGTCAGTAACGTGAAAGCGGCGGTATAACGCTCTCTGGTTTTTTCAACGATATCTGCTGGCAATTCTGGAGGTGGGCTCTTGCGGTCCCATCCAGATGAAAGCAGCCAATCGCGCAGGAATTGCTTGTCGAAAGAGGGCTGTGCGCCGCCCGGCTTCCATGAATCCGCGGACCAAAAACGGGAAGAGTCTGGGGTTAAGGCTTCATCGCCTAGACAGATCTTACCTTCGCTATCCCGACCGAATTCAAATTTAGTATCGGCCAAGATGATTCCGCGCGTGGCCGCATAATCATGGGCTTGGGAATACAGCTTTAAAGTCAGATCCGCCAAGGTTTTGGCATCAGTTTCCCCGATGATCTGGGCGGCACGATCAAAAGAAATATTCTCGTCGTGGTCGCCAATCTCTGCCTTTGTAGCTGGAGTGAAGATCGGCTGATCTAATTTTGATCCATCCAGCAATCCTGCTGAAAGTGAGATACCGGTGACAGATTGTGATTTTTGATATTCGACCCAGCCCGAACCCGTCAGATATCCACGAGCTACGCATTCGATGGGAAACATCACTAATGGCTTAACAATTACGGCACGGCCCGTTACTGAAGCCGGAACATCTGTGGTGATCAAGTGATTGGGCATCACGTCTGCAAACATTTCAAACCAAAAGAGCGAGAGCTGGGTAAGTAGGGCGCCTTTGCCTGGAATTTCTGTCGGCATGATGTAATCAAATGCAGAGATCCTGTCACTGGCAACAATCAACAACTGGCCTGAAGAATTTACGTATAGGTCCCGGACCTTGCCGCTGCGAAGATGGCTCCAGCCATCAATAGTCATGATCACCGGATGCTAGCTGGGCGGTACTTTGCTGCAACAGCATGTGCGGATGTAATCGCTTCGATGCGATTAATAACTCGAGTTGTTTGTGCGCGGGCATCACCAGTGAATTCAAGTGGGGTAGAAAGCAACGCTTCAAGTTGTGACTTATCCAATGGGATACGCGAATCTGCTGCAATAGCGTCAATTATGGTGTTCGGTAAACCTTGTCGGATCCCTAAAGCGGCAGCAACGGCATGCTCTTTGATCACTTCGTGCGCTACTTCGCGGCCGACGCCGGCCTTGATTGATGCGACCAAAATCTTCGTGGTAGCCAAAAACGGCAAGTACTTCGTGATTTCGGCATTAATGACTTCTGGGAAAGCTCCAAATTCACCGATGACGGTCATGAAAGTTTCCAGTAAGCCATCGATCGCGTAAAACGCATCTGGGAGTGCGATTCTGCGCACCACGCTACAAGAGACGTCGCCTTCGTTCCATTGGTCTCCGCTTAGTTCTCCCACCATCGATGCATATCCACGTAGGACAACTGACAGTCCATTAACGCGTTCGCACGAACGTGTGTTCATTTTGTGAGGCATCGCACTAGAACCAACTTGTCCTGCTTTGAATCCTTCTGTTACAAGTTCGGCACCAGCCATCAGGCGAATCGAAGTTGCAAATGATGATGGTGCTGCTGCAAGCTGCACCAGAGTAGTGACGACATCAAAATCAAATGAGCGCGGATAGATCTGGCCAGTTGAATCAAGTACACGTTTGAATCCAAGATAGTGAGCAATTTCTAATTCCAATTTTTCGTGAGCGGTGGTTGAACCAAGGAGGTCTACTGAATCTTGTGCCGTACCAACCGGACCCTTAATGCCGCGGATTGGATAACGGTCGATCAGATTCTCTAACCGCTCATAAGCAAATAATAATTCTTCGGCCGCGGATGCAAATCGTTTTCCTAAAGTTGTTACTTGTGCCGGCACATTGTGCGAACGACCAGCAATCGGTTGATCAATATATTGGCCAGCACGATCAGCCAACATCGCAAGAGTCGCTATCACGCGATCTCTCACTAATACCAAGCCGTCCCGAATCTGCATCGCTTCAACATTTTCGGTTAGATCCCGAGATGTCATTCCAGCGTGGATCGCTTCGTGACCGGCAAGGGCATTGAATTCTTCGATCCGAGCCTTCACATCGTGACGTGTTGTTTTTTCACGGGTATCGATTGAAGCTAAATCAACGTGATTAATAACTTTTTCGTAGTCTGCAATAACAAAGGCATCGATCGAATGTCCCAGCCCCGATTGCGTCCGCATCAGCGCAACCCAGAGTTTGCGCTCCTGAATAATCTTGGATTCTGCTGACCAGATATCGCGCATCCCTGCCGATGCGTATCTATCAGCGAGAATGCTCATGGCTTAATTCTCCCCTATTTTTGACGGGGTTGACGCCGCCAACGCGATATCGCTGCGGTAATGGCTGCCGCGTAGCCGAATTTTAGAGATCGATTCATATGCCTTGGATCGGGCCTCGGCCAGCGATGCACCGATCCCGGTTACCGTCAAAACTCGACCACCCGAAGAATGCAGCACTCCATCTTTCAAAACCGTGCCTGCGTGGAAAACAGAAGCATCTGTGACCGCAGAAATTCCGGTGATGACTTCCCCAGTCTTGGGCGCAGTTGGATAACCCTGCGATGCCAATACAACCGTGACTGCGCAATCGTCGAACCATTCCAACACTGGTGCATCTTTAAGATTGCCAGTTGCTGCTTGATACAGAAGCGCTGCCAGTGGCGTTTTTAATCGCGGTAGCAGTACTTGAGTTTCGGGATCACCGAAGCGGGCATTGAATTCGATCACGCGAATTCCATTTTTTGTAAGTGCCAGGCCCGCATAGAGCAACCCCACAAATGGTGTATTCCGTGCCTTCATCTCTGCAATGGTTGGTTGCAAGACTTTGGTTAATGTTTCCGCAACGATATTTCTAGGCGCCCATGGCAGAGGTGAATAGGCACCCATACCGCCAGTGTTGGGGCCAAGATCCCCATCGAAGGCACGTTTAAAATCTTGAGCCGGTTGCATAGCCAACACTGTGGTGCCATCAGAAATTCCAAAGAGCGAGACTTCTGGTCCATCTAAAAATTCTTCGATGACAACTCGCGGTGATAAAAATGCATGGTCTAATGCCAGTGTTCGATCATCTGTAACAACAACACCTTTACCTGCGGCTAGCCCATCGTGCTTAACAACATATGGCGAACCGAAGGTACTTAGGGCCGCTTCCATTTCTGATTTAGTCGTACATGTAAAACTGCGAGCTGTAGGCACGCCGGCATCATGCATTACCTGCTTTGCAAAATCCTTAGAACCTTCTAACTGAGCCGCTGCTGCACTGGGGCCAAAAACTGCAATATTCGCCTTGCGAAGTGCATCTGCTAAGCCATTAACTAACGGCTTTTCTGGGCCAATGACAACCAAATCAATCTCTAACTTCTGAGCAAGCGCAACGACCACGTGATTGTCGTCGGTATCGATCAAGTGGCAAAGGGCGATTTCTGCTATTCCTGGATTACCGGGAGCAACGTGCAATTCTTCTAACTGTGGGTCCCGGTTAAGCGCCTGCGCTAAAGCGTGCTCGCGGCCGCCGGATCCGATCAGCAGAACTTTCAAATCAAATCCTTAACCACGATCGTTTCATTTCTTCCAGGACCCACGCCGATTGCACTTATAGGAGCTCCGGAAATCTCTTCCAAGAACTTTACATATGCGCGAGCATTTGCGGGTAGATCTTCGATGGTACGGGCCTTAGAAATATCCTCGGTCCAGCCCGGCATGTACTCGTAGATCGGCTTTGCATGATGAAAGTCAGATTGAGAAGAAGGAAGTTCTTCTACGCGTTTGCCATCTATGTCATATGCAACGCAGACCGGAATTTTTTCCCAACCAGTCAAGACATCCAACTTGGTTAAGAAGAAATCAGTCAGTCCATTAACGCGCACGGCATATCGCGCGATCGGTGCGTCATACCAACCGCAACGACGGTTTCGACCGGTAGTGACACCAACTTCGTGACCAATGGTCCGTAACTTTTCACCATCGTCATCCAGTAATTCTGTTGGGAATGGACCAGATCCAACTCGAGTCGTGTAAGCCTTCACAATTCCGATTACGCGAGTGATCTGTGTTGGTCCGATCCCAGAACCCGTACAAGCACCGCCCGCAGTTGGGTTAGAAGAAGTAACGAAAGGATATGTGCCATGGTCTACGTCGAGCAGAGTGCCTTGAGAGCCTTCCAGCAATACATTTTTGCCGGCTTTTAGCGCTTGATCTAGCAATAAAACGGTATCCGTGACGTAGGGTTTAAGGAGTTCGGCATAACCAAGGTATTCGTTAAGGACTTCTTCAACTTCGATTCCCTTACGATTAAAAACTTTGATCAAAACTTGGTTTTTATCTTTAAGTGCACCTTCAATTTTTTGACGCAAAATCGAAGGATCAAAGAGATCCTGAACGCGGATTCCGATTCGATTAATTTTGTCGGCGTATGCCGGACCAATACCACGACCGGTTGTACCGATCTTGGAATTACCCAAGAATCTTTCCGACACCTTGTCAATCGTGCGGTGGTAAGGAGTGATCAAATGTGCATTCGTACTGATCTTGAGTTTTGAAGTATCAATACCGCGCTCGTTCAGGCCACGAATCTCTTCGAGCAGAACTGATGGATCAATAACAACTCCATTGCCGATTACGGGTACAACATTGGGACTCAAGATGCCGGATGGAAGCAGGTGAAGCGCATATTTCTGATCACCGATAACGACGGTATGACCTGCGTTATTGCCACCTTGATAGCGAACAACGTAATCAACGCGGTCGCCAAGAATGTCGGTGGCTTTGCCCTTGCCTTCATCGCCCCATTGCGCTCCGAGTAGTACTAAAGCTGGCATGAGTTACTTGTTAAGACTTGTGCCAGTGGAACGAAGGTCTTCGCATGCTTCGACAACACGCTTTGCAAGGCCGGCTTCTGCTGCCTTGCCCCAGGCACGTGGGTCGTATTGCTTCTTGTTTCCGACTTCGCCTTCAACTTTGAGCACACCATCGTAATTTTTAAACATATGATCGACAACAGGACGAGTAAATGCATACTGCGTATCTGTATCGATATTCATCTTTATTACGCCGTAATCAAGAGATTCGCGGATCTCTGAAAGTAGTGATCCAGAACCACCGTGGAAGACAAGATCCATTGGCTTTGATCCCGCTGGCAGGCCGAGCTTTGCTGCAACAGCATCCTGAAGGGTCTTCAAAATCTTTGGTTGAAGAACAACGTTTCCTGGCTTGTATACGCCATGAACATTTCCGAATGTGGCGGCGACCATGTAACGGGCAGATGGATCGGTGCCCAGTGTGGCAATTGTTAAGAGCGCATCTTCTGGAGTCGAATAAAGTTTTGCATCATGCTTGGCTTCGATTCCATCTTCTTCCCCGCCAACAACACCGATTTCAATTTCGAGAATCGTGCGAGCCGCCTTCGACTTCTCTAGCAATTCTGCGGCGACTTTCATGTTCTCTGGCATATCTACGGCTGATCCATCCCACATATGTGAATTGAATAGAGGCGCTTTGCCGGATTTAACGCGATCTGCACCGAAAGCCAGAAGTGGACGCATGAAGCCATCCAACTTTTCTGCTGGGCAATGATCGGTATGAATTCCAATATTGACGTTGTAATTCTTTGCAACGACGTGAGCGAACTCGGCGAGCGCAACAGCGCCGTCCACCATGTTCTTTACGGTCGAACCAGAAAGGTATTCCGCTCCGCCCCAAGAGATCTGGATAATTCCATCGGACTCTGCTTCTGCAAATCCACGAATAGCACCGATGAGCGTCTGTGAAGATGAGACGTTGATTGCTGGATATGCGAAGGCACCAGCCTTTGCGCGGTCCAACATCTGTGCATAAATTTCTGGGCTTGCGATTGGCATGAGGTTCTCCTAGATACGTTAGGTATGTAAGGGGAGCCGATGGCGCTTCATTGAGTCAGGCGGCCGTGCTTACGGCTAATCCCACCACATTTTGGGGCAGATTGGAAAACCAAGGGCTCAAGCCACGCTAGTTGACCCCGAAATGACTCAATATCCGATCAATACCGAGCAATCCGAAGTTGGAATGCATAAGTGCCTTACCTCCCCGGACGAGCCAACGTCCAGCGACCTCGAAGGTGTGAAGGTGTGAGATGAGCCTAAAAGCCCCGTTAAATATTGCAAACATATTTGCTCCTTAGTAATTGGGTTAAATGTCCTGCGTTTTGGTCAAACGCACAGGTGCGAAATTACGCCTTCGCTGACCTCGAGAAATTTCACGTCGGATCTGGTGGGGATAACTTTTGCTTGGTACTGTGCATGGATGTCCGATCAATCACATGACCTACTATCAAATCTTTCGAGCGAAGACCGTCGCTTCCCACCATCTCCAGAATTCGTGGCACAAGCGAACGCGCAAGCATCAATCTTCGACGACGCCGCAAAGGATCGATTGGGGTTTTGGGCCAAAGAGGCAGAACGTCTTCACTGGGATAAGAAATGGGATCAGGTTTTAGATTGGCAATTACCTTTTGCTAAATGGTTTGTCGGCGGAAAAATTAATGCTTCCTATAACTGTCTAGACCGTCATGTCATAGAAGGTCGTGGGGATCGAGTCGCTTATTACTTCGAAGGGGAACCTGGCGATACTCGCACTATTACGTATGCGCAGATGTTGCATGATGTCAAAAAAGCGACCAATGCACTCATCGAATTAGGGATCAAGGCTGGCGATCGTGTTGCGATTTATATGCCAATGATCCCGGAAGCTGCTGTTGCAATGTTGGCATGTGCCCGGCTTGGTGCAGCTCACTCTGTTGTCTTTGGTGGATTTAGCGCAGAAGCGTTGTTGTCCCGAATCCAAGATGCTGATGCCACTCTGGTCATCACGGCAGACGGTGGGTACCGCAAGGGCGCAGCCTTTGCTCTTAAGCCAGCGGTTGATGAAGCGCTCAAAGGCAAGACGAATGTGAAGAACGTATTAGTTGTGAAGCGCACTGGGCAAGAGACCGCCTGGGTTGAGGGCCGCGATATCTGGTGGAACGATATTGTTGAGCGCCAGAGCGCAGATCATCAAGCGCAGGGCTTTGATAGCGAGCACATCCTCTTCATTCTTTACACATCTGGAACAACAGCCAAGCCAAAGGGAATCTTCCACACCACAGGTGGCTACCTGACGCAGACCGCATATACGCACCGAATCGTCTTTGATATCAAACCAGAGTCCGATGTCTACTGGTGCACCGCAGATGTGGGTTGGGTTACCGGACATTCTTATGTCGTCTACGGCCCAATGATTAACGGCGCTACGCAGGTCATGTACGAAGGCACACCTGATACTCCTACCAAGTCACGTATCTTTGATCTCGTAGAAAAATACAAGGTAAGCATTCTGTATACAGCGCCGACTCTGATCAGAACCTGGATGAAATGGGGATCAGAATTTCCGGAATCTCGAGACATGACATCACTACGCCTATTGGGATCGGTTGGAGAGCCAATTAATCCAGAAGCGTGGATGTGGTACCGCGACGTCATTGGCGCAAATCGCTGTCCAATTGTTGATACCTGGTGGCAGACCGAAACCGGCGGGTTAATGATTTCCCCAGTACCGGGAGTTACCTCAACAAAACCAGGATCCGCAATGGCTGCATTGCCAGGGATCGTTGCAAAGGTTGTTGATGACGAAGGTAATGAAGTTGAAAAAGGACATGGCGGATATCTCGTCATATCCGAACCATGGCCAGCAATGTTGCGCGGAATTTGGGGCGAACCAGAACGCTATGCAGAAAATTATTGGTCACGTTTTCCTGGCAAATATTTTGCTGGTGATGGAGCAAAGCTAGATGACGACGGTGCGATTTGGTTGTTGGGCCGAGTCGATGATGTCATGAACGTCTCGGGCCACCGGATCTCAACAACTGAAGTTGAGTCGGCGCTGGTTTCGCACGAAGCCGTTGCAGAGGCCGCTGTTGTAGGTGCCAACGATGCTATGACTGGCCAAGGAATTGTGGCCTTTGTGATCTTGCGCGGTGGAATTCCCAATGTCGGGGGTGAGGAGTTACTCAAAGAACTAAAGGGGCATGTCACTAAAGAAATAGGTGCAATTGCCCGGCCGCGTCAGATTGTGGTTGTCTCTGAACTTCCTAAGACCAGAAGTGGCAAGATCATGCGCAGGTTGTTGCGTGATGTCGCAGAGAATCGTGCCGTTGGTGATTCAACTACTTTGGCAGATCCAAATGTCATGAAGTTAATTGGTGAAGGATTGGCAAGCGGTAAATCTGAAGATTAATCAGTGGATAGATTCCGCTTTTTTAGTTATCTCACTGATGAAAGCCGGGGAATAAGAATTTAACTTCTTGTAAACCGTGCTGGTTGGAATATTCGTTTTTGCCCAACCCCACGGAGTTATGAGAAGCAAATGTCCAACTATTAACAACATGACCAGCGTGCGCAGCGTTGAAAATACTGCACCTAGCAAACTGTCCAACCATTTGAACGGCCCAAACAAAACTCTATTATGAAAAACCTTTGCAATTCGTTTTAAAATTGCTTCGAAAATCGATGCCCCGATAGAGATAGCTAAAAAAAGCAGCGCAAATTTTGTAACGCCAGTGCTATGCAGGTAATGCAATCCCACAGTCAGCCCAACGAGGCCACCACCGATATAACCAAGTGCGCTGAAAACACTTGTAAGAAATCCAGCACGATAGCCCCTAAAAATTGCCATCAGCGTTGCAAACGCAAAAATCCAATCCACCCAGTTCCAGTTTTTCATAACTTGATTCCCAAATATTTTGTGACTTCGGCATTGAGTTGGGCTTGGGAGGAAATCAATCCGATCTGCTCATAAACAACATGACCTTGCGCATTTAGGAACCAGGTAACCGGTACACCCGGTCCAAAATCTGCCTTAGTAATACCTGTGGCATCAAAGAGGATTGGCCAGGTAATTCCTTTTTTAAGAACAAAGGCCGCGCCTGCCGCAGCATTTCTCTCTTCGACATCCACGCCAATTATCGCGATCTTCTTGGTCGCATATAGAGCCACAAATTTAGGGATTTCTTGCTGACATGGAGCGCACCACGATCCAAAGACATTCACAAGTACTGGTCCGCGTAAGGCTTGCAGCGTCACCTTGCTCTTATTATCTAAGCAGGCAAGCACGGTGCCTTTCTTAACCGAAGGATTAACTGAGATTGATTTACAACTTGCAATAACGCCTACGGTGGCCTGTGAAGCAACGGGTACCAGACCTAAGAGCAGAGCAAGAAGAAGAACTCGTTTCATCGAAAATCCTCATCTGATTTCACTAACGCTAGTGCCTTAATCTTATCGACTTCACCGATTCCATATGATGGACACATCGATGCCAATGGACAAGCACCACAGGCGGGTTTGCGGGAATGACAGATACGTCTGCCATGCCAGATCATTCGTTGCGAAAGATTGGTCCATTCTTTCTCTGGAATCAATAATCCAACTTCGTGTTCAACCTTCACTGGATCTTCTGAATCGCTCCAAGCAAATCTACGACTCAATCGACCAAAATGAGTGTCGACCGTGATCCCAGGGATTCCAAAGGCATGTCCCAGCACAACGTTTGCCGTCTTGCGGCCAACCCCGGGCAATGTAACTAGGTCATCAAGATTTGCAGGCACTTCACTTTCAAAATTAATCATCAATTTCTCGCTCAAGGATTTAATATTCCGCGCTTTGGTGTGAAAAAACCCAACCGAGTGAATTAAATCTTCAATCTCTACAATGTTAGCTCCCGCCATCTTCTTAGGATCTTTGAATCTACGAAACAAAGCTGGCGTAACTTTGTTGACTCTTTTATCGGTGCATTGCGCAGATAAAACTGTTGCCACTAATAATTGAAAAGGTGTCTTAAAATCTAGCTCGCAGTGCACATTGGGATAATGCCTGCTAAGAATCCGGTACATAGCCCTGGCCCGCTTGCGCTTATTTTCCAAAGTTTCGACCACCCAAATAGCCTAACTCGAAGTGCTAGCACTCGGGTTGGAATGATTAGGCAGTTGGTTGTAGGGTCGGCAAGTGACCCAAAAAGATGACGATCTCACCATCCGACAAGCACCTCTATTTAGTGCCCTAGATGATGAAGCTGCAATATCTCTTCGTGAATCTATGGTTCCTCTTAAACTCTCGAAAGGACAGATCCTCTTCAAAGAGGGTCAAGAGGGTGATCGCCTATACGTAGTTGTTCAAGGCAAGATCAAACTTGGTACTGCATCAGGAGATGGCCGAGAAAACTTGCTGTCGATCCTGGGACCTGGCGAAATGTTTGGCGAACTTTCATTGTTCGATCCTGAACCACGAACTTCAACCGCAACTGCCGTAACTGATGCTCGTCTTGTCTCTTTAGCTCATGAAGCGGTCATTGGATTGGTTACTACTCATCCTCAGACTTCGCTAGAACTTCTACGTCGGTTGGCACAACGCCTTCGTAAGTCGAACGAAATTTTGGCCGACTTGGTATTTGCAGATGTTCCTGGCCGTGTTGCTAAAGCAATCATGGATCTTGGCGAACGTTTCGGGAGTCAAAAAGAAGATGGTCTGCACGTCAACCACGATCTGACCCAAGAAGAATTAGCACAATTGGTGGGGGCATCCCGCGAGACGGTTAATAAAGCGCTTGCTGATTTTGCTGCACGCGGTTGGGTAAAGCTCGAACCACGCGCAGTATTAGTAACCGATGTCGAACGTCTAACCAAGCGTGGTCGTTAAGCAACTTCTACAGTTAGTTCGATCTCTACAGGTGCATTTAACGGCAATTCGGCAACTCCAATAGCACTGCGCGCATGCTTTCCGTTGACATCACCCCAGATATGAATCAGAACTTCTGATGCTCCGTTTACTACGCCCGGTGCTCCGATGAATCCTGGAACTCCGTTTACATATCCAACGACTCTAACTACTTTAACAATTGAGTCAACCGGTGCCACGAGTTCTACTGCTGCAAGAGCATTCAAGATGCAAACCTGGGCCATCTGATTGGCTTGTTCTGGCGTGACTTCACCATCGACCTTGCCGGCAAAAGGAATTTTGCCATCAATAAGAGGCAACTGCCCAGCGGTAAAAACTAAATTGCCAGTGCGTACTGCTGGCACATAAGCCGCAACAGGTAGTGAGGCAACAGGTAGTGTCAGATTAAGTTCGGCAAGCTTTGCACGGACATCCATTTATGCCACCACTCTTTTTAGATAGGCCACTAAATTATCTCCGCCACCAGGTGCCGGAATTACTTGTACAAGTTCCCATCCATCAGAACCCCATGTATCCAAGATCTGCTTGGTTGCATGTGTAAGTAGTGGAACTGTCGCGTATTCGAACTTTGCCATTAGTTTCCTCCAGTAAGTGCTGCTTTGACCAACCCTGAAACGGTACCGCCATCTGCCTTGCCTGCGATTTTTGGTGAAATAATTTTCATGACAAGACCCATCCCCGAAGGTCCAGATGCACCGGTTTGCGCTATCGCATCGACAATCATCTTCTTGATCTCTTCTTCAGAGAGTTGCACCGGCAAATAAAGGGCAATAACGCCGCCTTCTGCTTTTTCGCGATCTGCTCGATCAGCGCGGCCAGCTTGCGTGTATGCCTCGGTTGCTTCACGTCGCTTCTTTGCTTCGCGAGAAAGCACCGTGATGATTTCTGCATCCGTCAAAGTCCGAGCCTCTTTGCCAGAAACTTCCTCCATCGTGATGGCGGTCAAAACCATACGGATAGTCCCTGACTTGAGCTCGTCGCGAGAACGAATCGCCTCGGTGAGATCGTTTTGGAGTGTCTCTTTAAGTCCCATAGCGGTATCTTCTCACGACTATGAGTTATCGACTACGAGAAGCCACTTTGCCAGTACTCCCGCAAGGCCACAGGCCTATCAAAGTGCTCCATTTTTCAGATCTGCACCTGACGCCAAGCCGCACGGTAGAGATCGCAGATATCAAAAGTTTCATTGACCACAAGCCTGATCTCGTTATAAGTACCGGCGATTTCTTAGCTGATCACGCCGTTGTTCCAATTGTTTTGGATGCCCTTGATTCCCTTCTTGATTTACCGGGGTTCTTCGTCTTTGGATCCAATGATTATTACGCGCCACGATTTAAGAATCCATTTTCTTATCTACAAAAAGATCACGGCAAGCGGATTCTTGGACCAGATTTGCCGACCGAAGAATTACGGCAAGGCTTGGAAAAAAGAGGGTGGCATGATCTCAACCACCAACGTGCTTGGGCAAAGGTACTTGATACACACTTTGAATTCCGCGGAACTGACGATGCGCATTTAAATCGCGATAATTATCCATTAGTTGCTGGTCCAGCAACGGATTGCGATGTAGCTGTCGGAGTGACTCATGCGCCATATTTAAGAATCATTGAGGCGATGTCCAATGATCAATTGGATGCGATATTTGCTGGGCATACACATGGTGGCCAAGTCAGACTTCCGTGGCCAGGTGGTTCTAAGGCGCTGACAACCAATTGTGATTTACCTACTTGGCGTGCGCGCGGGGTTAGTAAAGTAAAAGATCAACCTTGGCTCAATGTGTCTGCCGGAATGGGGACATCACCATTTGCACGGATCCGCGTGGCATCACCACCAGAAGTTTCGTTAATTACTCTAGAAAGTAGTTTGTAAATGCACCGAGTCGACTATAACCAGCCTTTGCATATGCTTTTTGAGCAGCATAATTAATATCTCGAACGCCTAGCCCTACTTCATCGATCCCTAAAGAGTGCGCGTACGCAGCAATGCCGGCGCTCAACTTGGTTGCAAGACCTTGGCCACGATCTTCTCTGCGCGTAACTACTGATGCCATGACATGCATACCTGACTGCCACTTCACTAACACCGCAATCGAAGCTAGTTCGCCTTGGGCATTTCTAACTCCACCCCAAAAAATCTCTTCACTACCGCCCGGTCGCACCGATGATTCTGGTGCATGCTCATCCAATATTGCACTTACTTCATGCATATCGGTCAGAATTTCTAGTGGTGCTCCTGTTGCAGCAGTCCTAATCCCCCAGAATTCAAAGCCATATCGCCGTTTTAAATTGAGTACCGCATCCGGCTTCATTCCTTCAACTGCAACCTTGGTCCACCTGGGATCTAAATATGGAGTTGGGCCATACGTGTGCCCATAATAATGTTCGCCTTTAACCGTGAAAGAAAAAGAATTATCGGACTTATAAGCAGATAACAATGTTTCTGGAGCAAAGTAATACCGTGCCGAGTTGAACTCTCCCAATATTTCTGCGGCCCAACCCCATGCCACAACTGCATCATGGGTTTCTTCAAACATAACTGAAGAAATTAGCTTGCGAACTCCGCAGCAACCAACTCTGCAATTTGAGCGGTATTGAGCGCAGCGCCCTTTCGTAGATTGTCACCGCACATAAAAAGATCAAGAGCATGTGAATCATCTGGGCTACGGCGCACACGTCCGACCCATGTTGGATCTGTGTTTACAACGTCGGCCGGAGTTGGCCAAATACCCTTCTCTGGATCATCTAGAAGCTCGATGCCCGCAGAATTCTTGAGAAGTTCCTGCGCGGCTTCACGAGTCACTTCTTTATCAAAGATTGCGTGAACTGAAAGCGAGTGCGTAGTAATGACAGGAACACGGACACAGGTAGCCGCAACTTTGAGATCAGGTATGCCCAAGATCTTTCGTGATTCGAAACGGACCTTTGTCTCTTCGGATGAATATCCGCCTTCCTTAAGCGAACCAGCCCAAGGAATAACATTGAGGGCAAGTGGCGCAGGGAATGCACCAAAGTCAGTAATGACAGAGCGCAAATCTCTTGGCTCTACGCCCAGCTTCTTGCCGGCGACTTGTTCGATCTGATTGTACAAAGTCTCTGGACCTGTGACACCCATTCCAGATACGGCCTGGTAAGAGGAGACAAAAAGTTCTTTTAAGCCATATGCCTTATGAAGTGCGCCCATAGCAACGATCATTGTCATGGTTGTGCAATTGGGATTAGAAATAATTCCCTTTGGACGATCTTTAATTTTCTCTGGATTGATTTCAACCACAACAAGTGGAACCTGATCATCCATACGGAAGAATGTTGAATTATCTACGACAACGGCGCCGCGTGACGCAGCAATTGGTGCCCATTCACCAGCGATCTCATCTGGGGTATCAAACATAGCAATATCGATTCCATCAAATGCCTCTGGCGAAATTGGAACAACGGTCAACTCTTCACCGCGGCACATCAATTTCTTCCCAGCACTTCTAGCTGATGCGATCAGACGAATTTCTCCGTAAACATTCGGACGTTTGCTAAGGATGTCCAACATGACGGTGCCAACAGCACCTGTTGCCCCTACTACTGCGAGTGATGGTTTTTTATTCATCGTCCAGTTCCTCCATATACAACTGCTTCGTCGGTTGAATCTAATTCAAAGGCGGTGTGGGCTGCTTTTACTCCCTTTTCTAGATCTGTATCTCGCAAGATCACAGAGATACGAATCTCTGAAGTCGAAATCATTTCGATATTAAGACCGGCATCAGCAAGGCATGCGAAGAATGTAGCTGTAACACCAGGGTGGGAGCGCATCCCAGCGCCAACCAATGACAATTTACCGATCTGATCGTCATAGAGAAGCGAAGCGAAACCAATTTCGCCTTGAATATTAGTAAGTAGCGAGGTGGCTTCTGGACCATCACTCTTAGGCAAGGTGAAGGAAATATCCGTCAGGCCAGTAGCGGCGGCAGATACGTTCTGCACGATCATGTCGATGTTGATGTCGGCGTCGGCAATGCTTTGGAAGATACGCGCCGCGACACCAGTTCGATCGGGAACGCCGACGATCGTGATCTTAGCTTCGGTCTTATCGTGGGCTATGCCGCTGATAATTGCTTGTTCCATATCTTCTGCTCCTTCGGGATGATCCTTAACAATCCACGTTCCTTCGTTATTCGAAAATGATGATCTAACATGAATCGGTAAATTAAATCGACGGGCGTATTCGACGCAGCGCAGGTGTAAAACTTTTGCACCACTTGCAGCGAGTTCTAACATTTCTTCGTAGGTAACAGTTGTTAATTTGCGAGCGCTGGGAACGACGCGTGGATCGGCAGAATAAACTCCGTCGACATCGGTATAAATTTCGCAGACATCTGCATCTAGCGCCGCGGCCAGTGCAACAGCTGTGGTGTCAGAACCCCCACGACCCAATGTTGTAACATCATTGGTGTCTTGTGATACTCCTTGGAATCCAGCAACAATCGCGATATGTCCACCTGCAAGTGCTTCCAGGATGCGGCCAGGTGAGACATCAATAATGCGCGCCTTACCGTGAGTGGAATCGGTGATCACCCCGGCTTGCGAACCGGTGAAAGACATTGCTTCATGGCCAAGATTGCCGATCGCCATCGCCAGTAGCGCCATAGAAATTCGTTCACCGGCGGTAAGCAACATATCGAGTTCGCGACCATTAGGAAGCGGTGATACTTGATTGGCTAAATCGATCAGTTCATCGGTGGTATCTCCCATCGCAGAGACCACGACGACGACCTTATGGCCAGCTTTCTTGGTAGCCACGATGCGGTTGGCGACTCGCTTCAGCCCTTCGGCATCGGCAACGGAAGAGCCGCCGTATTTTTGGACAATTAAACCCATGGCGGAAGCCTTGCATATATTTAGCACTTTTCATCTATCATCTTGCTATATGAGACGCCCATACGTCTTAAATATTGAGATAAATCTTATTCGATCGTTCGGCGACCCTCAAAAGCCCGACCAAGCGTAACTTCATCGGCATATTCCAAGTCCCCGCCTACAGGCAAACCTGAAGCCAGCCGGCTGACTTTAATCCCCAGTGGCTTGATCTGTCGGATCAAATAAGAGGCAGTCGCTTCACCTTCCAAGTTTGGGTCGGTAGCAATAATCAACTCTTGAATATTTGTATCACCGAGGCGAATCATCAATTCTCGGATGCGTAAGTTTTCAGGGCCGATGCCATCAATCGGAGAGATCGCCCCACCCAGCACGTGATACTTCCCTCGGAATTCGCGCGTCTTCTCTATCGCCATCACATCTTTGCTCTCTTCAACTACACAGATCGACGTGCCATCACGACGCGGATCGCGGCAAATCCTGCATAAATCTTCCTCCGAAATATTCCCGCACTCCACGCAGAACTTAACCCGCTCTTTAACGGTACGCAGAACATCTACCAGTCTAGAGACGTCAACTCGCTCTGATTGGATAATATGGAAAGCGATTCGTTGCGCAGACTTGGGACCAATGCCTGGCAACCGCCCAAGTTCGTCGATTAAATCTTGAATCGCGCCTTCATACATTATTTTTCAAATTCCTTAATGACTTGCGCGCCAAGTTCTCGAGCCAACAAAGCTGTGCCCGAAAGTTGGTTCGCATCGCCTGGCTCTTCGAAGGTACGTTCCGTCTGTGGTGCGTTGACCGACGGATCAACTAATACTTCGATCTTACGGTTTAGGCCGGTGACATCTTGAAATGCACCAGCAAGAATCTCTTCGCTGCCACTGCGGACAAATGAATCCCTCGCACCAGAATTTACAATGCCGATAGTAATTACCTTGTCATCAACAGCTAGTACTTGTGCGCTGGCAGATAGCAAAGACCAGGTCAATCGACGACGCTTCTTTACATTTTCGATTACGTCCGGCCACAATCTACGCAAAGCAGCAATATCTACTGGTCCGGTTGGTTGATTCTTGGATGGTTCTGGTGGCGCAGCGCGTACGGGTTTCTTGATCTCTGTTGCAATTGGTGCGTCTTGAGCTAGTACCGGTTTCTGGATTGCCGGTGCAGCAACTAATGGCGCACTGACCGGATTAACTTTAAGTTCCAAACTCTCTAGACGTTCTAGCCTTTCCAAACGTGCAACCAGCGCTGAATCATCACCGGATGGCAAGAGGATTCGGCCACATATCAGCTCGAGAATCAACCGAGGAGCAGTGGCACCACGCATCTCTGTAAGTCCCAATGACGTTATGTCAGCGGCACGTATCAATGTTCCGGCACCAATCAAATTGGCTTGGGTGCGCATCCGATCCAATTGATCTTCTGGAAAATCACGCAATACGTGAGAAGCGTTCTCCTTGACCGCGCCAATGATGATTAGATCACGCATCCGGTCAAGGAAATCTTGAGTAAAGCGGCGGGGATCCAATCCAGATTCGATGACTTTATCGATCGTATTAAAAAGCGTTGTGCCATCGCGCGCAGCCAATGCATCCATCGCTTCATCCAGCAAAGCGCCATCGGTATATCCCAATAATTGCACTGCAATTTCGTAGGTAACACCATCTTTACCTGCACCAGCAAGAAGTTGGCCCAGCACAGATAAAGCATCCCGCACAGATCCACCGCTCGAGCGGACGACCAATGGAATTACTCCTTTAGCGACTTTGATGCCTTCTAATTCACATAATTTTTCTAGGTGTGCGCCAAGAATTCCCGGTGGCACCAATCGGAATGGATAGTGATGAGTACGTGAACGAATTGTGGAAATTAATTTATCTGGCTCTGTCGTTGCAAAAATAAAGATCACATGGGGTGGCGGTTCTTCAACAACTTTTAGTAACGCATTGGCAGCGCCGGGTCCAAGTTGGTGCGCCTCATCAATAATATAAATCTTGTATCTGGAGCCAACGGGAGAAAAGAATGCTTTATCGCGCAGGTCACGCGCATCGTCAACTAATCCATGGGTTGCTGCATCGAGCTCCATGACATCAATCGAACCTGGACCATTTGCAACTAAATCTTTACACGACTGGCATTCGCCACATGGTTCTGGTGTTGGACCTTTTTCACAATTGAGACTGCGCGCCATGATACGAGCGCTTGATGTTTTGCCACATCCGCGAGGACCACTAAACAAATATGCGTGATGAATTTTTCCTGATGCGAGCGCATTTGAAAGTGGCACGGTCACATGCTCTTGCCCGATGACCTCTGCAAAGGTCGATGGACGATACTTTCTATATAGAGCTAGCGACACCTGTACCCCTAATTCCTGAAGTTAATAGGGACCCTCCGCACACCCGCCAGAGCGCACCTACCCTTGCTGCATTCCTGCCCTGGGGGAGTTCAGTGCGGTAACGCCGCACGGAGGATCTGTGGGTAATCATAGGTACTAAGACCGATAGCCTTCTCCTCTGACCCGGATCCCCGAGTCATGGAGGATTCGCATAGCGGCCGAGTGCGCACGCTTGGAAAGCGTGTAAAGGGCAACCTTTCGAGGGTTCAAATCCCTCATCCTCCGCTCGTTTTACTCGCTACGGCTGAATCACCCATTTGTTTATTCGCTCATTTACCTGGAACTACTGCCTGATGCAGAATCCACAACTCTGGACATCCTCCGCTCGTTTTAC
>CAILXX010000007.1 GCA_903838295.1 uncultured Actinomycetes bacterium | reverse complement strand
GTCGATCAGCAAAAAAGGTTTGCTTGCTGGCGTAGCCACAGCAACCGTTGCACTTGTTGCAACATTTGTTACACCTGCAGCTTATGCTGGAATTTCAGCTTCTGCTTGCGCAAATGTTGGTTCTGGTTATGCAGTTCAAAAAGGTAAGACAGTTGAAGTCTTCACCTCGGTTGTCGGCGATGAACTCACTCGCTATGCAAAGGCTTCTGCCGCTTTCACCGCATGTACTGGAATCAAGATCAACTGGAACGGTAGCGATCAATTCGAAGCGCAACTTCCTGTACGCGTAGCTGGTGGCACTGCCCCAGATCTCGCACTTGTTCCACAACCAGGTCTTATCCAACAGATGGTTGCCACAGGCAAGGCCGTGGCAGCGCCAAGCGCTGTCAAGAACAACATCAACCGCTACTGGTCAAAGAGCTGGCGTAACCTCGGTTCTGTTAATGGAACCTTCTATGCAGCACCTAACTCAGCTAACTTGAAGTCCTTGGTTTGGTATTCACCAAAGCAGTTCGCTAAGTATGGCTACACAGTTCCAACAACTTGGAACGAAATGTTGACACAGTCAGACAAGATGGCAGCAGCTGGTCAAACAGCTTGGTGTGGTGGTATCGGTTCAGGTGGAGCTACCGGTTGGCCTGCAACTGACTGGTTGGAAGAAGTAGTTGTTCGCGAACAAGGTGCGACCGTCTACAACAACTGGATCTCACACAAGGTTAAGTTCTCAGATGCTCCAATCATCCACGCAATGAACACCGTGTCAGGTTGGATGGGTAACTCGAAGTATGTCGGCAAGGTTTCAACCATTGCTACAACTTCATTCCAAGATGCAGTAACAGGCATCCCATCAGGTGGTTGCATGCAGCTACAACAGGCTTCGTTCATCGCAGCCTCTTTGCCTAAGGGCTCAGTTGTTACACCAACTGGCGATGCATGGGTTTACTACCTTCCAGGAATCAACCCAGCTGTGACAACACCTGTCGAGGGTGGCGGAGAGTTCTACCTCGCCTTTAACTCAAACCAGGCAACTGTTGAAGTTCAGACCTACCTCTCAACACCACAGTGGGCTGTATCACGCATTGCGGCCGCTGGTTCAAACGGTGGTTGGTTGAGCGCTAACAGTGGCGTACCTGCTTCTGCATACGACAATCCTTTGGATGCGTTGTCAGCTAAGTACCTCTCTGATCCACGCTCAACATTCGTATTCGATGCATCTGACGCTATGCCAGCTGCTATTGGAAACGGTGCAGAATGGACAGGATTCACGGATTGGTTCGCAAACGGAACCCCTGTGAAGACAGTTGCAGCGAAGATCGATGCAGCTTGGCCATCAGCAAGTAACTAATACGCTAGGTAACTAGCTTGTTGTAATAATGGCGGGGGCATACAGCCCCCGCCATTATCGCTTGAGCATTTCCCCGTTAATCTTGCGCACTAGAGATTACTTTGAATATCCGACGTTCTATAGACGAGAGAGTCCATGTCTACTTTCTGGAAAGATAATCTGCCCAAGTTAGGGCAGATGTCTGCGGCGATCGCAATATTCCTTGCCGTCCTTACTGTCATCTTCTTTATTGCGGGTAGGGCAAATGGCAAGAAACAGCGTCCAATCGCCATTGTGGTCTTCCTTGGACCTGCATTAATCCTCCTTCTCTTTGGATTACTCGGACCGGCGGTCCGAACATTCCTGTTGAGCTTTAAAGGATCTGCCTCCAAGCACTGGGTGGGATTTAATAATTACCACTGGTTGTTCACTGACCCGAGCATGCGTATCGTGCTCCGCAACACCGTTTTCTGGATTCTTCTGACTCCGATCATTACAACCGGCCTTGGGCTTCTTCTTGCGATTCTCCTCGATCGCATGCGTCGAGAGTCCATAGCAAAATCACTGATCTTTATGCCGATGGCAATCTCCTTTGTAGGAGCCTCCATCGTTTGGGAATTTGTTTATAAGTTTGCAAATCCAGATCAACCACAAATTGGCTTGATGTCCTCTATCGCTCATCACTTAGGTTTTGAACCACCTAACTGGCTCTTGACACAACCACTCAATACATTTCTATTGATGGTCGTATTCATTTGGTCACAAACCGGTTTTGCAATGGTGATTCTCTCGGCGGCAATCAAGGCTGTGCCAGCTGACATCATGGAAGCTTCCGCTCTCGACGGCGCACACGGCTGGCGTCTCTTCCGCGGTATTACATTCCCCATGGTTCGCTCCACCTTCATCGTAGTTCTCGCAACGATGGTGGTCGCCACACTAAAACTATTCGATATCGTTCGCGCTTCTACCGGTGGAAACTTTGGCACCTCGGTGTTGGCAAATGAGATGTACTCCGAAACATTTATTCGATATGACGCAGGTAGGGGCGCCGCAATGGCGATTGTCCTCTTCCTCTTGGTAGTACCTGTCCTGGTTTATAACATTATCAATCTACGTCGGGAGCGGACAATCGCATGAGCCTCTTAACTCGAAACCCTGCAAATCAGAAAAAGGCATCTAAACTCGCTGAACACAATGCCGGTCGCAAGCTCTTCGGAAGTCGTCCTGCAACAATTATTGTGTGGCTGATAGCCATCGTGTGGACTATCCCCACGCTTGGCCTATTTGCAACCTCTTTCAGACCAAAGGCTGAGATCTCAGGAACTGGTTGGTGGAATCTATTCCTGCATCCGCATTTTACCTTTGCAAACTACTCCGCAATTTTCAGCACGAGTACTGTTAGCGGAATTCCAAATGGAATCATGCCTTACGTTATTAACTCTTTCGTGATTACAATTCCTGCAGTTATCTTTCCAATCACAATTGCAACTATGGCTGCTTACTGCTTGGCTTGGGTTAAGTTCCGTGGCAGTGACCTCATTTTCTATGGAATATTTGCACTGCAAATCGTTCCTATCCAAGTGGCGTTAGTCCCACTACTTAACCTCTTTACTGGTGGGGTCCATATTGGTTCATTTACCTTAGTTCCGGCGCTTCATATCGCTGGAAAGTTCCTGGGTATTTGGGTTCCTCACACAATGTTCGCATTGCCTCTAGCTATCTATCTACTTCATAACTTCATCTCATCGCTTCCACGTGATCTGATGGAGGCTGCAAATGTCGATGGTGCCAGTCACTTCACGATCTTCCGTCGTATCGTGCTTCCGCTCTCGGTTCCGGCTATTGCAGCGTTCACGATCTTCCAATTCTTATGGGTATGGAACGACCTGCTTGTGGCCCTTACCTTTACTGGTGGTACCGAAGGCATTGATCCACTCAACAATAAGTTGGCAGGACTTGCCGGTACATGGGGAAGTCACTGGGAGCTCTTAACTTCAAGTGCATTCGTGACGATCCTGGTTCCGCTCATCGTCTTCTTCTCACTGCAACGGTACTTCGTACGCGGTTTGCTCTCTGGCTCCGTTAAGTAAATACAGCCTTACTGCCTAAGGCTGTAACCAGATTGCCTAAGGCTGTTACCGGATTGCCTAAAGCTGTAACCAGATGGTCGTATTAGCTGAAATTGCCAGACGGCCATCTGCCAGTTGATTTCCAGGTACAGATTCAAGAATTATTTCCTGGCCCGCGACAACAACTTCCACAGTTTTTTCGGTTGTATTAACTACGACTTCAAGACCATGTTCGCGAGTAAAGTGCATGAGACCTTCAGCTTCATCGATCCAGGTGATTAAACCCTCGCCACCCAGAGCAGGATGGGAGCGGCGCAAGGCCAGACTCTTCTTATATAGAGCCAAGCTACTCATTGGATCCTTTGCTTCAACATCCATCGAGAATTGCGCCCAGTCTTTAGGTTGAGGCAACCAAGGGGTACCAGTTCCAAATCCATAATTCTCTGCATCAGATATCCATGGAATTGGAACGCGACATTCATCACGACCTTTATCGGTTCCGCCACTTCGAATAAATGCTGGGTCTTGTCGGGCAGCATCTGGAAGATCAGCACTTGGTAACCCGAGTTCTTCACCTTGAAAAATGTAAACACCACCAGGTAGAGCGTGGATTAACATCGCCAGAGCACGAGCCTTGCGGACTCCGCCAATGCGAGTGAGGACGCGTGGAGTGTCGTGATTGTTCAGAACCCATGTTGCAGGGGCTTTTACATCTACTAACTCCGCGAGGGTGCGCTCGATACTAGCGCGCATCGCAGCTGCGTCCCAACCCAACATCATGAAATTAAAGTTAAAGACTTGATGAAGTTCGCCCTCACGAACATATCGAGCAGCTCGACTTGATGGATACACAAATGCTTCGGCAACGCTCATGCGCTCACCGCTGTACTCATCGAGAATGGCGCGCCACTTCTTGTAAACTTCATGAACGCCTTCGCGATCGAAGAATGGAATATCGCTGAGTAAGCCGGATCGCTCTTCTTCTGAGATATCAAGAAAATCCAAGCGCAACGCATCGACAAGGCGTTCTGGATCGCGGTGATCCACCAATATGCTCTCTTTAACCGAACCATGCGCCACATCGATACGGAATCCATCGACGCCTAAATCAAGCCAGTAGCGTAGAGTTTTTTCAAAATCAGCCATAACATCGGGGTTATCCCAATTAAGATCTGGCTGGCTTGAATCAAAGAGGTGGAGGTACCACTGACCATCTGGAGTGCGACTCCAAGCAGGACCTCTAAAGATTGAGATCCAGTTATTTGGCGGAATCTCGCCATTCTCGCCACGTCCATCATAGAAGTGGAAGCGAGAACGCGCTACAGAACCCTTCCCTGAAGTCAGGGCTTCTTGAAACCAAAGATGTTCGGATGAGAAATGATTTGGGACGATATCAGTAATAAATTTAATGCCGTGGCTATGCGCAGCTTCGATGAGTTCTTTAGCATCAGCGAGAGTTCCAAAGCGTGGATCTACATCGCGTGGATCCGCAACATCGTATCCACCATCGTTATTGGGAGACTTATAGAACGGACTCAACCAAATTGCATCAATACCTAGATCTGCAAGATATGGAAGACCGGCAATTACACCTTGCAGGTCACCTTCACCATCACCATTGCTGTCCCGGAAGGAACGGGGATAGACCTGATAAATTGCGGCATCACGCCACCAAGCAGAGGAATTCATGCGGCAATCCTAGCCATCTGCACGAATAGATTAGGATTCAAGCATGACCTCCGTCAAACGTACCGAACTTTCGATGTTCGACGGTCGACAGATTTTTTATTACGACTCCGTGTCGGTAGATCGAATTGCGGTTGATAAGCGTCCATTTGAAGAGCGGCCACTACCGGGAGAAATGCGCCAAGACCTTCTCACCGGTGAATGGATTGCGATGGCTAGCCACCGTCAGACACGTGCCTTCTTGCCTCCAAAAGAGTTCTGTCCACTCTGCCCCACGTTGACAGATTTTGGTACAGAAATTGCAGACAGTACTTTTGAAGTTGTTGTCTTTGAAAATCGTTCGCCATCATTTGCTGCGCCTTCTGTTGCTCTGCCGAAAGAGGTCGTCCAGTCCAGCGGACGCTGTGATGTCGTCGTTTTTTCCGACAAGCACGAAGGAAGTTTTGGGACGTTGCCACTTACCCAGATGCGTACCGTACTTGCTGCCTGGATAGACCGGACTCGCGCGATATCACAGCTTTCTTATGTAGAGCAAGTATTTATTTTTGAGAACCGTGGTGAAGAAGTTGGTGTGACGCTTAACCATCCCCATGGCCAAATTTATTCTTATCCCTTTGTCACGCCACGGACAGAGAAAATGTTAGCTGTGGCGAAAGAGCATTACCAGAAAACGCATAAGCCACTGATCACAAGCATCATTGAACGCGAAATTAAAGACGAAGTTCGAATCATTGCCCAGAACGAACATTGGATTGCCTATGTTCCATTTGCGGCTCGTTATCCTTTTGAGATTCATGTGGCTCCAAAGAAATTTGTTCCAGACTTTGCCGAACTTTCAGAAGATGTTGCGGACACATTCCCGGTACTAGCAAAAGAAGTTTTGCAACGACTCGACGGTGTATTTGGGATCGAAATGGCTTACATCGCTGCTTGGCATCAGGCACCAGTCCGGCAGGGCCGAGATCTTCTTGGTCTGCATTGGCAGATCACAAGTATCAGGCGGGCGCCAGGCAAGCTTAAATATTTAGCGGGGTCCGAGTCGGCCATGGGTGCATTTATTATGGATCTAAAACCCGAGCAATCAGCCCAACAGTTACGAGACGTTAAGCTCTAACCAAGCCATCTCAAGCGCTTCGTGTTCACTCTTCAAATTCTCTAATTCGGTATGTAGCTCTACCAATTTTGCATGGTCTGTAGAAGGTGCCTCCAAAAGCACGTTGATAGCAGCGATTCTCTCGGCACGTCGCTCCATCTGCTTTTCAATGCGAGCGAGCTCCTTCTTCGCGGCTTTCTGCTCCAAAATCGTTGACTCTTTCTTCGCAGCCGACACCTTATCTTTTGATTCACCATTGGAGCGACGTAAATCCAAATACTCCTGTATTCCACGGGGCAGATCCCGGAGTGATTTGTCTCCAACCAGACCAACAAATGTGTCACACACACGTTCTAGAAAATACCTATCATGCGAAATTACCAAGAGTGTGCCTGCAAAAGAATCTAAGAGATCTTCAAGAGCAGTTAAAGTCTCTACATCAAAATCATTGGTTGGCTCATCGAGTAACAAGACATTGGGGCTATCCATCAACAGTCGAGTCAACTGCAACCTACGGCGTTCTCCCCCCGATAGATCTCCAACCGGAGTCCATTGTTGATCTTTATTGAAACCAAGTCGCTCGCACAATTGGCTTGCGGACAATTCTCTACCATTACCTAGCTCAACTCTGTTAGCTACCTTTTCTACCGCTTCCAAAACGCGCCACATTGGGTTCAGCTCCTCTAAATGTTGGGAAAGGTATGCGGGTTTAACCGTCACGCCAGTTACTAATTTTCCCGCCGATATCTTATGAAGGCCGGCAAGCACTCGCATCAAAGTTGTTTTACCGGCGCCATTAACCCCGACAATTCCAATTCTGTTACCAGGACCGATGTTCCAGTACACCTGATCCAAAAGTTCTAAGTCGCCAGCTTTTATTGATGCTTGATGAAGTTCGTACACGGTATTACCAAGGCGGTTCGCTGAAAAATTGAGAAGTTCTGCTTGGTTTCGAATCGGAGGTTCGTTTTCAATCAACTGGTTAGCGGCTTCTATGCGGAATTTAGGTTTTGCTGTTCGTGCTGGTGCGCCACGACGTAACCATGCCAACTCTTTGCGAATCAACATATCCCGCTTGCCAGATTCGACCGAAGACTGGCGAGAGCGCTCTGCCTTCGAGAGAACGAAGGCGGAATACCCACCTTCGTATTCCAATACTTTGCCGTCCACAACTTCCCAGATCTGATCCGAAATTTCATCCAAGAACCATCTATCGTGTGTGATCACGACGACTGATAATGAATTCCGAGATTTAAGATGGTTCGCTAGCCATGCAACACCTTCTACATCAAGGTGATTTGTTGGCTCATCGAGCAGAACTAAGTCCAGATCATCAACCAATAACTTTGCCAAATTTACCCGGCGTCGTTCTCCACCAGAGAGTGAATGAAAATCACGGTCTAGTAAATCATCGCTATGGCCACCAAAAAGACCCGCCAACACCTCTCTGATTCGGCTATTGCTAGCCCATTCATGAATAGGAATATCACCCAGTACAACTTCACGAACTGTGGCACCAACAGCTGCACTATCAGATTGGCTTAGGATTCCGACTTTGACCGAATTAGCTTTTGCAACGCGCCCAGAATCTGGCTCCAAAGTTCCGGCCATGATTTTTAAGAGCGTGCTCTTTCCGTCACCATTGCGTCCGACAATGCCAATCCGCTCATTGTCGTGGACGCCAAGTGAGACGCCATCCAACAATGGGCGGATATCGAAGGCTTTAGAGACCGACTCTAGGTTAAGTAAATTCACTACCTATAAGTCTGTCATGAATTCGAAGGCGCTGAACCCAACGTGACTGTGAAGACCTTAGTTCCGCCCGCTGGCAAGGTAACGGTGATCTGCACCGAGGATCCCGGAGTGTACGAACGAATTCGAACAATGGCGGTCTCCTGATCTGGGATCCGGACACCACCGATATTCGTGATGATGCCACCTACTGGGATTCCTGCCTTATCGGCCGCTTCACCAGTCACAAGTTTCTGAACCAACGCACCCTTCCCGGTGTAGGTGTTATCGAAATTGACACCTAATAACGGACGTGTGGATGTATGAGTTGGGCTGGAAATAATTTCGTTGATCGTACGTTCGGCTTCATTGATAGGAATCGAGAATCCCAAACCAATCGAACCGGCTTGACCCGTAGCACCTCCTGTATTTGAAGCAATGGCGCTATTGATACCAATAATTCGGCCCGATGAATCTGTGAGTGGTCCACCAGAATTACCAGGATTAATTGCAGCATCGGTCTGGATTGCATCTACGTATGACTGTGTAGTTGCATTTGCACTTTGAGTAGTCACTGGGCGATTAATAGCAGAGACGATTCCAGCAGTCACCGTGCCTGTAAGGCCGAGCGGTGAACCAAATGCAATTACCGAATCTCCAACAGATATGGTGGATGAATCTCCCAGTGGAATAACTGGTTGATTCGGGGTTGTAATGTGTAGAACTGCAAGGTCGTAAGAAATATCGCGTCCAATAAGCGTGGCCGGAACATTTGAGCCGTTATTAAGATCCACGGTTAGCGAATATTGATTTCCTGCAACAGTAAGTGCATCAATCACGTGATTGTTTGTCACAATGTAAGAACCTGTGGAATCGGATTTGATAATCGAACCAGATCCGGTGTCGCCAGTTCCGTCAGTTGCCAGCACATTAACCGTCACAACAGATGGTTGTACCTTTGCGACAATACCTTTCAGTGAAGTTGATCCAATTGTTACGGCGGTTCGATTGCTCGGACAGATTCCATTGGTCGGCGCAAAGAGTGCTCCGGTGCGCTTATCTGCACACGCTTTCACGATCGCTGAACCAACCAAACTATTGGCTGCGGTTGCAACGCCACCGATGACGGTAGCCCCTGCTACAAAACCAATAGCGATCTTCGAAATGGTACTTAGCCCATTGACCTTAGTGAATACTGACATTCCTACAAGGCTCCTTCTTTAATTGAACTTTAATTGATCTGTAATTGATAGCTGTGGATATTAAAACTGTTGGAGCCTAAAGGATACGCAACGCAGGCTAAGAGTTTCCTGTGAGAGGTGCGGGAAGTTCCATGCTTCGAACGGCGGGGATGAGCGCCATCGCTAAAATTACAACCGCTGTGACGCCGGCGAAGAGCTCCAAAGTATGCGAAAGGCCGATCCACGTTGCGAGCGGCCCCGCGATTGCAAGCCCAACTGGGCGCAGCATCATCGTGCCAAAGCCATCAAATGCAGATGCCCTAGAAAGGGCTTCCCGAGGAATGGTCCGCTGAAATGCGGTGCTCCACAAAGAACCCCATAGGTCCAGGGTTATCCCCCACATGAAACCAGCAATCGCAATCACAATTATCGATTGGGGCTTTGCCAATGTAAAAATATAAATTGATATCGTAAATGTAATCCAAGTGAGAAAGCGCATGGGATGACGGATTCGTATCCGCATAGCAATCAACGAGCCGACTATGTAGCCGGCAGATTCACATGAAAGCACAAAGGCCCATGATTTAGCGCCATGAAAATATTTTAGAGCGATCAAAGGTCCTAAGACTCCTTCAGATCCTGACCAGACCATCACAATTAAAGAGAATCCAGCCACTGTTATAACGATCCACGGAAAAGACCTAAATACTTTCCAGCCTTCGCGAAGATCTTCTAGCATCGAGTTTTCGTGATTGGGATGTGGTGGCGTCAGGTGTCTAAAATGAATAACAAGGATCCCTGAAATTAAAAAGGTGAAGGCATCAACCCCTAGTGCAAATGTGCTGCCATATTGAGCTACAAGAAATCCGCCGATTGCGGTTCCGGAAATTAATGCGAAATTTGAGATGAACTGATTGATCGCATTTCCCTGTTGCAGCTGATTTTCTGGTAGCAATGCAGGCAGAGCGCCAGAAAAAGCTGGCCAGAAAATTCCCCACATCAAACCAAATCCGATATTAGAAAATAGGAGTGCGGCAATAGGAACATGGCCAGTATGGAAGTAATACACCTGAACCAATAAAACGGCGCCGCCCACGATATCTGCGATCGCAAACATCCTGATTCGACCATATTTATCAGCAATTACTCCACCAAATGGCAAGACACAGAGCATCGATATCGTCATCGCCGCAAGGACTAATCCTAATTCGCTGGCAGATCCGTTATCTAGATGCAAGATTCCGAATGCTAAAGCGATCGGACCCATGCCATTTCCGAAGTTAGAGATAAATCGAGCTATGTAGAACCGCTTTATATAAGGGTGACTAAGCGTGGATCGTAAAGTCATTTTTTAGTAGCTGATTCAATATCCTTGAGTACCCGGTGAATATCCGTTGCGATCCTACGAAGCTCGACAATCTCTTGATTATTGAGATCTCTTGCCTCTTTCGCGAGCTCGAATTCTCCTAAGGAAGCCGTATGCGTCTCGGTTATTTTCTGCTCGACGCTGGCAGATGCAACATTTTGTCCCACCATTATGATCGACAAAAGCACTAACTGTAGAAAAGTCTGAGCGACCCACGCCACAATGACAATTAGGTCACCAGATTTTAGGGCTGATGGCAATGAAACAAGTGCGATGCCAGCAAAAATATAGGCACACCACATCGTTGCAACACCAGAAGTTATCTTTGCGGCTAGTTTGGTGTTGAAATCATTGATCTTGCTCATACATAAAGTTTAATGAAAAATACCCTCACGGCCCTGCACATAGTTGTGAGTCGAGGCA
This sequence comes from uncultured Actinomycetes bacterium, assembly GCA_903838295.1. Taxonomy (GTDB): domain Bacteria; phylum Actinomycetota; class Actinomycetes; order Nanopelagicales; family Nanopelagicaceae; genus PALSA-747. The sequence continues at coordinate 57,501 of CAILXX010000007.1, read as the reverse complement.
GGTAAGATTCCCGCCATGCGATCTCGTAAGTACCTAGCGACCTTCTCGATCGCGATCACCCTCCTTTCCTTTGCTTTTTACTTCTTTGGTAAGACCGCGGGAAGTGCCATACCTCGTTCCAATGTTCTCAAGGGCGCAAAACAGTCATCGGGTGGTGATACCAATATTTTGCTTCTGGGGTTGGACTCCAGGCGCGATAACAACGGTAACAATCTGCCGCGCAAACTCTTAGATTTAATGCATGTGGGTTCTAGTTCTGCAATTGGTGGCTATAACACCAACACCATGATTTTGATTCACATTCCTGCAAATGGTAAAAGTGCCGTTGCGATATCAATACCTCGCGACGATTATGTCGCCGTCACAGGATGGGGAATGCAGAAAATCAAAGAGGCTTATGGCCTTGGTAAATACTCGGCTGAAAATGCTCTGCTTAAGCAGAAAGTGGCAAATCCAGCACGTGAAAAGCAGAGCAGGGATGTTGGCCGTGCGCTCACAATTTCTACTATTAGCACCTTGCTCAATGTTCCGATCGATCACTTTGCCGAAGTCAATCTTGTCGGATTCTATGATTTAGCCAATGCTCTTGGTGGAATCCAGGTTTGCCTCAACCGCGCCGTCAATGATTCTCAATATTCGGGAGCAATTTTTCCTGCGGGTGTTCAGACAATTACCGGAGTTCAGGCATTGGAATTCGTGCGTCAACGTCATGGTCTTCCCTTCGGAGACCTAGACCGCACTCACCGTCAACAAGCATTTATTACTGGCGTCATCACCAAATTTCGTACCCAGGGAATATTTGGTGACTTAGGAAAATTACAATCCCTCCTCACGGTCGCACAAAAAGATGTAGTTATTGATTCTGGGTGGGACGTACTCGGCTTCTTGCCACAAGCAAAGGCACTAACCGGTGGGCACATTACTTTTCATACCCTGCCAATCGAAGGTTATGCCCTACGTAATCGCCAAGATGTAAATATTATTGATATTCCAACAGTACAAAAATTTGTTCATGACTTGTTCTATCCTGCCCCAAAAGTTACGACTTCACCTACGCCAGCACAATCAGGTGTAGCGGTACCAAAACCAAAGCCAACACACTTTAACTTCGCTCACCTAGCAAATGGTTCGGCAGTACAGGGTTCTGGCATCCCTTGCGTTAATTAATGTACATACTCCTAGCGGTCCTCGTGGGTGGCCTTACTGCTGCTCAATCGCGATTTAACGGCGAACTTTCGCACAAGATTCATAACGGAGTTGGGGCAGGACTAATCTCCAACATTGTAGGTTCAACCATTCTTATCTTGATCGCTCTACTATTTAAGAGCGAACGACAGGGAATAGCCAGAGGTATTGCTGCATTGAAATCCGGGCGATTAGCCTGGTGGGAAATGGTGGGTGGCATAGGTGGGACTATATTTTTAATCGCTCAAGGTGTCGCGGTACCAGAAGTGGGAGTTGCAATTTTTACTATTTCCTTGATTGGCGGTCAAACCATCTCTTCGTTGATGGTTGATAAAATTGGTTTAACTCCATCTGGCAAGAAACCAGTCACGCTGACTCGGATATTGATCGCTTTAATAACTCTCCTAGCTGTTTCTGTTGCCGTCTACCCAGATCTCATAAAATCAACCTTTAGATTCCTGCCAGTGATCCTTGCGATTATTGCTGGTGTAGTTGTTGCTTTTCAGCAGGCACTCAATGCGCGTGTAAATGTTGTTACTACAAGACCGTTGGCAACAACTTTTTTTAATTTCATGATCGGTACCTTCTTCTTGATAATCGCGCTTTCAATAAATATTGCGCGTGGTGGCACAATCGGTCATTTGCCAACAAGTCCATGGTTATACCTCGGCGGCTTATTTGGTCTCACATTTATTGCCGTATCAGCCTTTACGCTCAAACATATTGGCCTGCTCAATTTCATCGCCTTTAGCGTAAGTGGACAATTGATAGGAGCGGTCCTCTTTGACTGGCTAGCCCCCGCTGCACACACTTCGGTCAGCGGCTATTTACTCACAGGAACCGCGATGACGCTCTGCGCTGTCGTCTCTTCTAGATACTTCCAGCTCAGAAACGCTAAAACCACCATTAAGTGAGATACTTCTTCTCTTATGCCCAAGATCAAAGCCGCTAGCCTCCTAGAAAATCGCGAATTTCGCCGCCAGCAATTAATAAGCGCTGCGTTGGAATTAGCTATTGCGGGTGGGGCTGAAGCAATTACGGTTGCTGCCGTGGCTTCTAAAGCCGGGCTAGCCAGAAGTTCTATCTACGAATATTTTGCTTCTAGTGCAGATCTCGTTGCCGACTTAGTCCTTGAAGAGCTTGATTACTACACCAAACGATTAGCGGATGCTGTTGGAAGTGCCACGGATCCATATGAAAAAATAGAGCTCTGGATCGCCGAAAGTCTTCGCTATGTCGCGGATGGTCGCCATATGTTGGTCAAATCTTTAAACACCATCGATACCCCAGATTTTCGCAAGGAAGAGATTTCACTTGGTCACCGAAAAATGTTAGCGCCACTGCGTCAATCTCTTATAGAGACTGGTATTAATGATTCACAAAGCGCTGCCGCATTTTTATCAGGCGTGACAGATGCTGCATCAATCCGGATAGATGCCGGAAATGACGCAGAGCTCGAAATCCAGAGTGCAGTCATTTTTGCACTTGCTGGACTCCGAGCCCTTGCCCAGAACTAACTTCCTAAAGTTAAGCTCGCTTAGCTTTACGCGGACCAGCTGGCTTCTTCTTAAATCCACCTGCTGAAGCTGGCTTGCCTGTACGTGCGCGAGAAGATTCTTTTTCGAGAGCAATGCGCTTCTCTAACGGCATCCGAGGAGCCTTCTTGGCTGCGCGTGGCTTTTCTTCTACGCGACCACGGTTACCCGCAGTTGCTGAACGTTCTGTTCGTTCTGTTCGTTCTGTTCGTTCAGATCGAACCGGGCGATCATTACGTTCGCTACGTGCTGGCTTTTCGGCACGATCTGCGTACGCCTTATCTTCCCATTTCTTTGGAGTAGGAGCTTCACTACGATCAAAACGTCCGCCACCTTCGCGACGTGGCTTGAAATTGCCATCACGATTTCCGCGATCATTTGAACGGCTTCGGCTACCAGGTTTACGTTCATTACGAGACGGCTTCTCTGGTTCTACTGCGATTGGAATCCCCGATGGTGTTTGTGCACCTGTGATCTCTGCAAGCTTTGGATCGCCTGGGCGAACCTGATTTTCAATCAGCTTTACAGCTGCACGGATTGTGATGCCAAAAACAGCTTTTTTCTGCTTGTGAGTAGCCAGAGTTACAACTGTTCCTGTCGCACCAGCACGTGCGGTACGGCCTGCACGGTGTAGATAATCCTTATGATCTGCTGGGGCATCAACGTGTACGACGAGTGAGACATCATCTACGTGAATACCACGAGCAGCAACATCTGTTGCAACCAATGCATTTGCTCGACCATCTTTGAAGGCCTTGAGTACACGTGTGCGTTGCCCTTGAGACTTGCCGCCATGTAATACGCCAACCGGGACACCGCTACGCAACATTTTTTCGGCCAATTTATCGGCACCATGCTTAGTGCGCACGAAGAAAATTGTACGTCCATCACGAGCAGCTATCTGCGTGGTCACTTCGTCCTTGACATTTTGATCAACAATCAAGATGTGGTGGCTCATATCAACTGCCCGTGACTTCTCGTTCTCTAACGAGTGCGTGATTGGATCCTTGAGGAAACGCTTTACTAATGAATCAACGTCACGATCCAAAGTGGCCGAGAATAACAAACGCTGTCCGTCATCTTTGGTTAGTGACAAAATCTCTTTTACTACGGGCAAGAAGCCCATATCGGCCATTTGATCTGCTTCGTCAAGAACTGTAATCATGACATCAGAGAGATCAATGTGCTTTTTCTCCAACAAGTCAATGAGGCGACCAGGTGTAGCAACAATGATTGGCACACCGCGCTTCAATGCTTGAATTTGGCCGATATATGAAAGCCCGCCAGCAACAACTTGTGAAGATAATCCAATACGACGAGCAAGTGGTGACACAACATCATTAATCTGTACCGCTAATTCGCGGGTCGGAGACAAAATTAAACCCAGTGGCTTGTGAGGCTTTGCAGTGCGACCGTTTAAGCGGGTCATCATTGCCAAACCAAAAGCTAAAGTTTTTCCCGAACCAGTCTGTCCACGACCTAAAACATCGCGACCTTTGATTGCATCCGGAAGTGTTGCTGTTTGAATCGGGAAGGGCGAACTTATACCTTGGGTTTCCAGCGCTTCACAGAGCGCGGGAGTAACACCTAAATTACGGAACGTGGACATAGATATACCAATCGAGACATGAATGCGTGTCTCGTGGTGCCCAGTGATTAAAAGGAATCAAAGTAAGACTCGCAAAGCTTAGCCAAGTGTAACCTATTTAATTACTGTTCTTCGCCACTTCGCATAGTGATCAGCAATCTCATCAGTTACGTGTGGAATTTGGATTCCCATCGCTCTTTCAAGTAATAGATCAGCAAATTCTGGGTTACGCGCCAGTATTGGTCCATGTAAATATGTACCAAATACATTCCCACTAATTGCACCATCAACACCGTTAATACCATTTCCATTACCTGATAGCACTGTTCCAAATGGCATGACATCGGTTCCCAAAGTAGTAACTCCGCTGTGATTTTCAAATCCCGTCAACGGAACATCAAAGAATTCCGATTCAATAGCAATATCACCTACCAAACGCTTGTCACCAGGATTAGTAGATACATCGAGCAAACCCAAGCCGGCTACTTGTTCGTCGCGAGTGACATAACTAGAACCAACGATCTGAAATCCAGCACATATGGCCAGAAGAACCGCGCCTTTATCTGCAGCTTTATTTAACGTCATACCTTTTTTAAGGGCAGTCAAAGACAACATTTGAGCAGCATCTTCTGCTCCACCCAATAAATAAATATCACCCTCTTTGGGTAGTGCATCTATATAAGAAATATCCGTCACTTTTGCTTTAATGCCACGTAGCCCTGCCCTAAATTTAAGCACATCTGCATTTCCTCGGTCACCGTATGTACCTAACAATTCATTATGAATTCTGATGATCTCTAGCATCACATCACCAGCTCAAAGAATGCGGTGTATGCAGACAGTACCGAAACCTCTTTGTTCTTGGTCAAAACAATCGCTTGATCAAAGGTATCGACCACTGTTGATTCGATGCCTTCGACATGCAATCTATAAGCAATATCGAGGCCACGTTCACCGCAAACTATTATCCGTTTGCCTTTAAGTGGCGCAAAAGAAAGATCCCACAACCAAGAAGTATCAATCCCATCTACTTGACGAGCGTTTAAAACCAAGATGACATCTTTCTTGATATCGGCTTGTAAAGCTTCGGTCCAGGACGCAGGATTCTTGGTCAATCTAAAATGTGCAGTTTTATCACCAAAAGCTTTACTGATAGTCCGCTCTAATTCGCTCTCTTTAAATTTCATAGGTTTGGCATCAAGTACTTCACCCACAACATTGGCCAAGATTGCATTGCGCATTGCAGCTGAACCTTTTTTAAACTTGCGGTCGCTGATTTTGTTGGTTAATCCACATGTGCAGGAATAATTACCGCTCTTCCACTTTAAATACGATCCACAGCGTGGGCAGACCGCACCATCTGGGTGTGGCCTCCCACCGAAAGAAACCCGTACAACATTAGTGGCATTGGCTACCGCATAATTAATAAACGGATCATCAATATCTGCCACAAATACGGTATTACTTGCTTCAGTGCATTCCACGTGCCAACGATCCGACACGCGTTTTACTTCATGCATTCGGTGCAATTGATCGCGCGTTAAGTTAAGTAATAAAACAACTGCCGGGTCGGTCTGCGCTATAACGGTGGGTAAATGAAGTTCATCAATTTCTAATACTGCATACGCAGCTTTGGACATCAGTGCGTGCGCCGCACCCCATGATAAATTTGATCCAGAACCACTTGTCGTCACCGCTCCCAATTGACGCACTATTGCGGCAATTGCCCTGGTCGTAGAAGTTTTTCCATTGGTTCCAGAGATCAAAATTACTTGCTTTTTGCGGGCCAATAACGAAATTGCTTCTGGTTCCAATGCAAGAAGAATTCGTCCAGAAATAGTCTCACCCTTATTGCCCATGATTCGAGAAGCCATGCTTGCGCTCTTTGCTAGAAATATCGCAATGGTCAGTCGTGGGCTCGCCATGGGGTAAGCCTACGGGGAGTTAGGCCGAGTCACGCATAAAGATTCACTTGCCGCTAAATCGGCCAGACTCATAAAGCGAGCGCAGCTTGGTGACAACTTCTTCACTCTTTGCAATCGCGGCACGTTCTAATACCTTGCTAATAGAAGGAGAGGCTTCCCCACCGGTGACTCGCTCAATTGGCCCTTTGAGCTCATGGAAGAATCGGCGTTGAATTTCATCCGCTAGCCATCCGCCATAGGAAGTACCGATTGCACCTTGTTCAGTGATCAAAACATGGCCAGTCTTTTTAATCGAATTGCCGATTGTTTCCCAGTCAATGCTTGCGCGGTCTAACCAGCGCAGATCAATGACTTCGGCATCAATCTCTCCAAATTCTGCAACTCCATCAAGTGTGTACTGCGTCATTGCCATATACGTGAGTACAGTCAAATCTTTACCAGGGCGTCTAATCGCAGCCTTACCTACTTCGATGCAATAGTCCAGATCAGTGGTTGGGGTCGGCCCGGTTGAGTTATATAAATCAACGTGCTCCAAGACAATCACAGGGTCTTTACACAAGATTGCGCTGTTCATGAGTCCAACATAATCAAAGGGAGTCGTCGGAGAAACAATTCTCCAACCGGGATTTGTTGCCATGATTCCAGCGGGGTCCATCGAATGCTGTGACCCATACCCTGTACCCATTGCAACCTTACTGCGAAGTACAAATGGAACTGCGCCGGTACCACCAAACATGTGACGCATCTTGCCGATCTGATTAAAAATTTGATCCGCTGCTACCCACATAAAGTCGGCATACATGAATTCCACAATGGGTTTGAACCGGCCATCAATTGCGATACCGCCGCCAAGGCCCGTAAAACCATTTTCGCTGATGGGAGTACCAAGAATACGATCTGGGAAACGATCCTTGAGTCCTTTTGTTGCACCATTGGTTCCACCGGCTAAGCGGTGAATATCTTCACCCATGATCACAACACTTGAGTCTTTCTCTAACTGACGACCCAAAACATTTGCAACAGAATCTATGAATTTGGCTTGGGTGATTTCTCCCCCATAATTTTCAAGTTCGGCATACCTGGCCCCATTAAATTCTGAAAGATCGCCACGGACACCAGTATTAACGAATGCTGGATCTGGCCATTCGCTATCTTTGATCTTGCGCTTAGGTGGATTCGAATCTGGAATAGGTTCGAGCAGAATATTGCCAGTATCGGACATCAATGATTTAGCACGAGCAATCAACAAGTCAATCTCTGGCTGGGTTATAAGCCCACGGCGAATCATTTGTGTAGATACCTGCAAGATCGGATCACGCGCTTTATAACTTGCTTCTTCTTCTTTTGTTCTATAACCAAATGCGCTGCCAGGGAAGGTGCCACTCTGATGGTAGTACCTATAGACATCGGCTTCGATCATCGTTGGTCCGTTACCAGCGCGCATATGCGCAACCGCTTCGGTCATGGCGATATAAACCGCAAGTGGGTTCATGCCATCAACCTTCCAGCTTGGGATATTGAAACCTTGGCCACGGGCGGACAACCGAGGTTCGCCGGTGGATTCCAAAACATGCGTGGAAACCGCGTACATATTATTTTCGATAAAGAAACAGATCGGTAGTTTCCAGGCAGCAGCCAAGTTGAAACTTTCTAGCGTCGATCCAATGTTGATCGCACCATCACCAAAATATGTCACAGAAACTGCATCAGTTCCTGCAAATTTATGGGACCACGCAAAACCTGCGGCAAGCGGAACTCCGCCACCGACGATGGCATTAGTACCCATTGCGCCGGCTTCCTTCATCTGTAAATGCATTGATCCACCACGACCATGGCTAAAGCCGCGATCAAGGCCAGCAATTTCTGCCATTGTTCGAAGCACTGCATCACGGATATCTGCCGAAAATTCGGCACGTGGGTCATACCCTTGTGGCTGTAAATGAGTAAAAACTTTCGCTAAGAATTGATGGTGGCCACGGTGCGAACCATTTACGCTATCGGCGCTGCGAAGCAAAAGCGCAGAACCAACTGCGCCACCCTCTTGACCAATGCTGGAATGAACCGGCCCATGAATTAACGTTGCAGCAGCAAGTTCCAATAAATATTCTTCAAAGGTACGGATCAGAACCATTTCGACCAACATATTGTTGAGTACCTGTGGATCTGCGTTATCCCAGTCCGAGGGCATAACGACTACTTCTAGCCAAGGAGCAGTGGATTTGTGCTTATTATGAAGCGCCATTTAATTTACTACCTTCTTGACGAACTTCTCGGGGTGGTGATCGAAAGCTTTGCCGTTGGGATACGAAACTAATTCGAATTGCATTCCCCAAGGCGATAAAAAGTATAACCAATGCTGGCCTTCACTCGGACCTTTACTTGCAGTGGGTTCGCCCAGCATTGTGATTCCGTGAGACTTTAAGTGCGCAATTGCAGCTTCCATATCATCGACATATAAAGCAACATGGTGGCCACCAACGTCACTGTTCTTTGGTACGAAAGTTTGCTGATCGGGTGCTTGATATTCAAATACTTCAAAAATCGCGGCACCATTTAACCTGAAGAAATGTAGCTCTTTCATTACCGCACGTGGATCAACATTCAAGTGTTCTTTCATCCAATTCTCATCGCTAGCAAAGGGCCCTAGCGTGTACATATATTCGCAACCTAAGACATCAATAAAGAATCGAGTTGCTTCTTCTAAATTGGGCACCGTAATCCCAACGTGATCTACACGTTGTAACCCAGGAATTCCTTTGCCGGTTGTCATCGTAATTAGTAAGGGTTAGCCACAAAGAGTTCTTGGGCCGGAAACTTCGTCAAAATATGAATTCCATTATCTGTGACAACCACTTCTTCTTCGATACGCGCTGCAGAGAAACCATCGGAAGCTGGGCAATACGTTTCGAGTGCAAAGACCATGCCTGGGCGAATTTCGACCGGGTTTTCTAAACTATTGAGCCTAGAAATAATTGGACGCTCGTGAAGTCCAAGGCCCAGGCCGTGTCCAAACTGCAACCCAAAGGCGGCAAGTTCACTGGCAAAGCCAAATTCTTCTGCCTTTGGCCAGACCTTTGCAATAGCAGCTGTATCTGTTCCGACCTTTACTGCATTGATTGCGGCGTCCATCCACTCACGCGCCTTTGTATATGCGTCACGTTGTGACGGGGTAGAACTGCCCACTGCAAATGTGCGGTAATAACAAGTGCGATATCCATTGAATGAATGGATGATGTCAAAGAAAGCTTGATCTCCTGGGCGGATAATCCGGTCGGTGAAATTGTGCGGATGAGGATTGCAGCGTTCGCCAGAGATCGCATTGATTGCTTCGACTTGATCTGAACCCATCTCGTACAAACGCTTGTTTGCTAGAGCAACGATCTCATTTTCGCGGATGCCAGGCTTCAGGACGTCAACAATATTTTGATAGACGCCATCAACCATCGCTGCCGCTTGATTTAGCAACATAATTTCGTCTTGGTTCTTAATTACCCGAGCATCAAGCATGTCTTGCTGACAATCAACCACGGTTAGACCTTGACGTTGCATTTCAAATAAAAATGCGGGTTCGACGATATCAATACCTACTGGTTGATCAGCGACGCCAGCGTCAATCAATAAACCTTTGATCTCTTTAACAGCTGACTCCATCAAGCCAGCAGACGGTGCAACTGCACCGCGCATACCAAGCATTCCTGGACGATTGTTCTCTTCTTTCAGCCATGGCGAATACAACTTGTGGTGACGGACAGCAGAACCAAAATCCCACAGCATGGGTTCGCCCCCGCGAGTGAGCAATGAATAACGAGTCATCTTGTCACCAAGAGCTCCACCAACCCACGACTGAGTTGTGTAACGAATATTGTAAAAATCAAAGAGCAAAAAAGCTCCGCACTTACTTGCCTCTAACGAGGCCTTCGCACGACCAATCCGATATTTACGCAACCGATCAAAATCCACGCGCATCTCATAGTCAACACCCATGTGGCCTGGCGCTTGTAGTTGAGGGGTGTTGGCCATTATTTTTCCACTTCCAGTCCACTCAATACTTTCTTATTTTCAGAAACTAGTGTCATTCCAGAGCGGCGGGCTTGTTCTATAAGGAGAACCATAAAATCTTCATCAACATACCCTGCTCCTAAAGCAGAAGCGGTGATTTGTTGCGCCGCAGATGTAATTGGCATCGGAACTTTAAGCTCATGAGCCGCGTCAAGTCCAAGATCAAAATCCTTCAGAAGGAGCGGAATCGTAAATGTTGGTGTGAAATCTAAATTAACAATTGATGGGGACTTGTATTTAGTAAATGTTGATCCCATCACTGAATCGTTGAGGAATTCTAAGAATGCCGCGCGTTCTACGCCGGCTTTTTCGGTCAACGTTATGATCTCTGCCAGTGTCTGTGTGACGACACCAAGCATGATGTTATGCGCGATCTTTACTAGGCGAGCAACTTCTGCTTCGCCCACATACGTAACCTTGCGGCCAAAGAGATTGATCAATCCTGCAACTTGTTCGTAAACATCTTTAGGTCCAGAAACCGCAACGGTAAGTTTCCCAGCTGCAATTACAGCTGGATTTCCGCTGACAGGGGCTGCAAGGAGTTCTGTGCCCTTAGTTTTAGCAAATGCTCGAACCTTCTCCGATACTTCGGTTGATACAGTTGATGAATCAATAATTACTTTGGGAGATTTGCCGTCAACGGTCAATACGCCATTGGCGCCCATAGTGACATCTTCTAAATCTTTTGGTGCAGAGACCATAATAAAAACAACGTCGAGTCCTGCAAGTTCACTTGGATGATCAACAACCTTTGCGCCTTTTTGCACCAGTGGCTCTGCTTTTGCACGCGTCCGGTTATAAACGGTGACATCGTGCCCTGCATCTAAAAGTCGAGTGGCCAACTGGAATCCCATACGCCCCGCACCGATCCAACCGATAGTTGGCTTTGGACTGATGGTCATAAAGTGCTCCTCATTGTCAGAATGCGTGCAATCGATTGCACTGAACCATTATTGATGACCTGTGCCCCCTCGTCAAGGTTAATCTTCGACCACTAGTGTTAAACCATGCGTAATCGAGTGACTTTGGCCGATGTAGCCAAGGCGGCTGGGGTTAACACCAGTACGGTTTCGCGATCGCTCAACAGCGAGACCGAAGGTCAGGTAAGCGCAGAAACCGTGAAAAGGGTCCGCAAAATTGCGCAAGAACTTGGATATACCCCCAACACAATGGCTCGCGGATTGCGAACTCGTAAATCCATGACAATCGGCGTCATCGTGCCAGATCTCACAAATCCAATTTTTCCACCGATAGTTCGAGGTGTCGACAGCGTCTTGCAGTCACGCGGCTATTCAGCGATGGTCGTCAATACCGATAACAATGCGGCCGTAGAAGATGCACTCTTTGATTCGTTAATGGAACGCCAAGTTGATGGCCTGATAATTGCAACTGGCCATACCGAAAGAAGCATGATCGCCAAATATCACAATCAAGGAGTTAAAGCTGTGATGGTTAACCGTGAAGCTTCCGGTGTTCCCTATCCATCTGTTATTGGAGATGATGCGTCTGGAATCGCATCAGCACTCGAACATCTAGTCAAACTCGGCCACAAAAAAATACTTCATCTTTCTGGACCAGCCACGCTTTCTACATCACGGGTCCGAAGCACAGCATTCACAGATACTGCAAAACGGTTAGGACTGACTACAAAAATTGTAAAGGCAACCACGCTTTCAGTAGAGGCCGGCCAAATGGCGATGAATAAATTTTTGGACGCACATCCGAAAGAGATCACCGCAGTGGTTGCAGGTAATGATTTGTTAGCGTTGGGCGTCTACCACGCAATTCGTCAACACGGTCTTCGCACACCACAAGATATTTCGGTCATAGGATTCAATAACATGCCATTCTCAGAAGATTTTCAGCCTCCGATGACAACAGTAAGTGCGCCACATTTTGAAATGGGCGCAGAAGCTGCGCGATTATTGCTCAGTCAGATCCAAGGAAATGAACCTGGGCCAAGAAAAATCACCTTGCCGGTGACCCTTGTCGTCCGCGAGTCAACGGGTCCAGTTCTGAAAAAGTAGTGACTTTGATTTGGCCCAGCGTTAGCATTGCAGAATGAGAGATTCCGATATTCAATCAGCCATAGATCATTGGGCACCAAGATTTATAACTCAAGGCGTCGATGCCAATGATTTTGCGCGTGTAACCAATAGCCTTGAAACTTGGTCTCAGTGGCTAGATGCATGGGTAGCTAACGGTGATATGCACGCGGGACTAGCGAGTGAAGCAGAAGTGGCAGGACACAAAATAAGCGCCGGGAATGCCTGGAATCGCGCTGCCCTGAGTTATCACTTCGCAAAATTTGTATGGGTTTTAGATATGGCAAAACATAAAATGGCAACAGAGAAGTCAATCGATGCTTTACTGCGTGCCCATAAAAATTTGGATTCAAGCGCTGAAAGAGTAGAAATTCCATTCGAAGGCCACCAGTTAGTTGGTAACTTGCGAAAGCCAGCAGGTGTAAGCCATCCACCAGTGGTGATCTTGCTACCAGGACTTGATTCGACCAAAGAAGAATTCTTTAATTGGGAGAATGTATTTATCACTCGCGGTCTTGCAACATTCTCATTCGATGGACCCGGTCAAGGCGAATCTGGTTTTTACTTTCCACTGAGACCAAATTATGAGAGCGCGATCAAAGTAGCTATCGATGAACTTTTAACTCGTAAAGATATCGATGCAGAACGACTTGGAGTAGTAGGCGTCAGTATGGGCGGCTATTACGCTGCCAGAAGCGCCGCGCATGATTCGCGTATTAAGGTAGCAGTCACGGTTGGTGGTTCGTATGACACCGGAAGTCGATACGACGCACGCCCACCGATTAGTCGCGCCGCCTTTTATCAATATTCTGGCGCATCAACTGAAGATGAGGCAAGAAAAGTCGCTGACAGCATCACCCTCGAAGGGTGCTTGCAGAATCTTACGCAGCCATTACTTGTTATCTTTGGTAAGAAAGATCGCTTGGTTCCGTATCAGCACGCAGAAAGAGTCGTGGCAGAGGCGAAGAATGCCAAGCTAGTTATGATTGATGACGGCAATCACGTCTGTAATAACTATCCGTACCTGTATCACCCACTAGCCGGTGACTGGATGGTCGATCACCTCTAATTTAATTATGCAGGAATAATCGGCAACAAGATGGACGATGGGTATTGATCACCGGTATATAGGGTGACTTGATTTTCAAATATTGCGGCTGGTCGGTCTTCTGGATGTTCGTGTCTAAATGGACCACTGCCCTTCATGATTCGACCGCCCATCTCTACCGGCTCTAGCCCATGATCAAAATCGCATCCTTTTACGGTTAAGGCCAGTCGATATCCGGCTGGCAACACCAAACAGGTAGCCCAGATCTCTATATCTAATTCATAAATCTGGCCCGGTATTATTGGCTCTGCGACCTTATGTGGATGGAACGGCGCCCAAGGTTTTGATTGAACAACATCAAGAGCCCTATGCGATGCACGCAACCAGCCTTGAGACATCGGAGTCTTCGGATCGTTTGCGCCTTCGAATAATATTTCGTTACCATCGTCGCCAAATGCTCGCAAGGTCAAAAATAAATCTGCGTCGGTTGTAGATGAAGACACCCAAACCTTGGCGCTCACTGGACCAGTAATTTCTGTGGCTTCGGTAAGTGGGGTCGTGAAGAAGGTAACGCCTTCACCCATCGCGCTATAGGTAATGGATTTTGAATCAATAGAAGCACTAGCGTCAATCGAATTAGTATCGAGATTCAAATATTTCCGTGTCCACTCTGTCCGCGCCAATGGCCACTCGTTTTCTCGACGTAATGTAACCGTTCCATCGACTTGGCGTATGTTGAGTGAGACTAGTGGTTGATCTTGCCAATCTCCCTCACCTTTAAGAAAATAATCAAAGAAGCGCTTCTGCAGGCTGCGACCATATTCGGTATAAAAACCGGACCAGTGGGTCCCATTATGTATCTCTAACCATTTCTTATCAGAACTAGTCGAAGCCCAGGCATAAAGGTTTCCCCGTTGGTGATTGCCAAGACCACCCCAGTTCGCAGCTGAAAGCGTCGGTACTTTAATTTTTTCTGGCTGGCTTGAATGTGCAAAATGCCAATCATCATCAAAGGGATGTTCTACTAATTGCTTGGCTAAATCACAGCGATTTGCATATAACTCATCATCTGTTAAATCGGTATCACCGCAGGCCCATAATCCACTCTCTGGATTCTTAAAACCTCTAGATCCCAAACCATTCTGAATTGTTGTAAACCGCTGATACCAATCGGGTAAGAATGCATTATGGATACCGCCGTGATGTGACATATCTCGGTAGTAATCATTAGCACCTTCCCATGGACATATTGCAGCCAGGTGAGGTGGGTTTAGTTCAGCGACTTGCCACTGGTTCTTTGCGTAGTAAGAGATTCCAGCCAACCCAACTTTCCCGTTGGACCAATCTTGCGCCGCGATCCATTCAATACAATCGTAATAATCTTTTGCTTCGCGCTTGCTCCACACATCCACCTGACCTGGTGAACGTCCTGCACCACGTGAATCGACTCGGACACATGCATAACCAAATGCGGTCCAATGTTCGGGATCGACTAATTCCCATGCCGCATATTTGCCAGTACTTCCCTCTAAATCCTTGGGGTATCGCGCATTCAAACGTTCCCATTGACGGGGATATCCAGCTGCAAAGGTCAGACCCTTTGCATACGGTCCATAACTCGCTATCACAGGCAAACGATCGCTATTCAGTGGACGGTATACATCTGCACGCAATACCAAACCATCATCCATGGTTATGGGGACATCCCAATCGATAAACATCCCATCACGTTGCGCTGATTTCAAGGCGCCAGCTAAAGGTTCCATTACACATCACTCCTTTTTACTCGAATTGCATCCCCGGCTTTATGTGGCAAACGGACCGAATCTATTAAGGCACAAAATACTAGGCAGGCAAGTACTACAAATGCGAAGTTAAATTGATTAACCGCTCCAAATAGGACGGTGCCTAGTTTCATTCCCAACACCGCTACTACAACCGAAAATACCTGAGTAGTAACTTGAATCATGGTCGCAAGACTGTTCGCTTGCTGCATGCCTGATTGATCAATATCTGCAAATGTAATCGTGTTGTAGCAGGTGTAACCCAATGATCGAACCGACCCACTAAATAATAAGAGGATCCACACTACAAGCAATGGAGTAGAAGCTTGTAGCAAGGCAATCAGCAGAACACTCACCGCCGACAAACCTGTGGAGAGCATCAATACGGAACGAAAAGGTAGCTTTTTTAACAAGGGTGTCGTAAACGGTTTGAATAGAAAATTACCGACAAATAACGAAAGCACAACGCTACCTGCACGTACCGGCGACCAGCCAAATTTATCTTGAAACATCAATGGCAATAAAAATGGAACCGCGTTGATGCCGACTCTAAAAGCTGCCCCGCCTGTTGTTGCGGCTCTGAATGTTCGAACCCGTAGCGCCACAAAACTGACTAATGGCATGGGGGAGTTCAGCATATGGCGCACCGTTGGGACCCCAGCGCCAATACCGATCCCCAAAAGTACGATGGTTTCCAGGGAATTAACACGGGGATTTCCTAGCGCTGCAGAACCAAAAACCAAACATCCCAAGGCCACGGAAGCACCGATAAATCCAAGCCAATCAAGTTTTCCTGCCCCAAGGTGCGCAGTTTTGGGAATCATCTTGATCGCCAGCAACAGTTCTACGATTCCGATTGGCAAATTGATCGCAAAAATCCAAGGCCAAGAGAAATGCGCAATAATCAATCCAGATACAGCTGGCGCGATAATTGGTGCCGTAAGCGCTGGCCAGGTCAGATAGGAAATTGCACGAATCACATGAGCTTTATCCGTTGCACGCAAAACCACCAGTCGCCCTACCGGCACCATCATTGCGCCACCGGCACCTTGTAATACCCGCATACAAGTGAGTTCGGCCAAATTACTACTAATGGCACAGAGCAAAGATGCGCCGGTAAATAAAACAATACTTGTGAAGAGAACTGGTCGTGCTCCCCATTTTTCTACAAACCACGCGGTTACCGGAATTAGGACCACCATCGTCATCAGGTAAGCCGTAACGCAAATACCCATTTGACCAGAGAGAATATGAAATTGTCTGGCAATAGTCGGTGCAGCAGTTGGAATTATTGAAGCGTCAAAGTTCTCCATGAAGAGCAATCCTGCGATCAAGAAAGCAACGGGTCCTACTTCCCAGCGATCTGCAGACTTGCCAACTTTTGTCATAAACCTGCCTTGGCTAGCGCGCCTTGCAATGATTGTCTGTAAGC
This sequence comes from uncultured Actinomycetes bacterium, assembly GCA_903838295.1. Lineage (GTDB taxonomy): Bacteria > Actinomycetota > Actinomycetes > Nanopelagicales > Nanopelagicaceae > PALSA-747. The sequence goes on along the minus strand of CAILXX010000007.1, from coordinate 40,900 downwards.
ACTACTTGTCACACTTGCCCCAGAAACCGAATGTATATCACCAGTATTTTTTGTAATTGCTTCGTTGCGCATAATCGGCACTGAAACATGAGCAAGAGTTATTGATCGGGTATCAGAATTTGGCAATGTAATGGGGATGACATCAACAATCTTGTGGTCCTTAACTGCAACCTTTACCTGCAGACTGCTGTAAATCGTCTTTACAACCGGTCCCACAAAAAATTGGACACCTGTTGTTGTAGATCTTCCTTTAGGAGTCAGCGATAATCGCATTACTGCTGTTCCTACTATCGAAAGAATTATGAGGCTAAAGAGACCGTAAACCAATATTTTTCGGCGCATTTAGACTGCCAAAATGAATTTACCGGTCGCAGCACGGCTCTCAAATATTGCATGTGCTTTGGAGGCTTCGGCGAGCGGGAGAACTTCGGTCACATCAATCCGGATAGTTCCATCTTCCACAAGCTGGACCGAACGTCTTAAGGTCTCTGCCAATATTGCTGGGCTGTGTTCAGATAGTGAACCATTTGAAATTCCCACAAAACCAATGCACTTACTCCTAAACCACAAAGCTGATGGCAAATCCATAGGCGCGCGCGAAATATTGCTGTAAGAAACCAACCGACCAAAAGGTGCAACGATTTCTAATGAGCGCTTCTGAACCTCTCCGCCAACCGGATCCAAGATTGCATCTACTCCTTTGCCGTTAGTTAATTCCTTTGCGCGATCTGCGAATTCTTCATAACTCATTAATTCGTCATATCCATTTTTCTTCGCATACCCTGATTTTGAAGAATCACTAATTGTTCCAAAAAGTCTGGTGTCTTCGATCTTCTTTACTAGCTGCCCAATAATCGAACCCACACCACCCGACGCTGCATGAAGTAGTACGGTCTCTCCCGGACGAATCCGTCCCGCGCGTTCTACTACGTTGAGCGCCAACGGAACTGTCACCAAGATTCCGGCAGATTCTGGCTTCTGCGCAAATTCTTCCGAGATCTTCTCGGTAAATTTCTCTAACCCGGTGACGTATTCGGCATATGCATGTCCGCGGGTAAAAGAGGTAACAAAATCCCCCACTTTAAATTTTGTGCATCCAGGTCCAAGTTTCACTATTTGGCCACTGGCTTCTACACCAATAATCATCGGGACCACGCCGTCACCATCGCCAACGCGATTTCGGATATCGGTAAAATTGACTCCGATGAACTTGGACTTGATAAGGACTTCGTTCGGGCCCGGCTCTGGGGTGGGGGCGTCGGCATATTCAAGACACTCTGGACCGCCGTACTCGTTAATAACTATCGCCTTCATGGACCACCTCCGTCAAGCATTCTTTCACCCTAAACCCTTGTATGCAATCGTTTGCTGTGGAAAGATTTGAGTAAGGAGTGTGAAAAATGGAAGCAGATATCGTCGTCGCGGGCGCCGGCCATAACAGTTTAATCACGGCCTGCTATTTAGCTAAAGCTGGATTTAGCACGGTCCTTTTGGATGCTCGCTCTATACCGGGCGGCGGCGCCGCAACCGAAGAGTTGTTGGACCCTGGCTTCCACATTGATACCTGTTCAACGGGCCACACACTGATCCGGTCCAACCCACTCTTACTACAAGACGAACTCGGCCTTATCTCACAATATGGCCTTAAATATTTTGAGCCGGATCCAGTCGCACATGTTGCATTTCCCGACGGTAAACAATTTACGATGTACTTAGATTTTGAAAAGACAATTGAAGAGATCTCTCGCTTCAGCAAAAAGGACGCTGCTGCTTACCGCCGAATGTCCAAAGAATACGACACTGTAAAAAGTATTTTCACAGCAGGTAATTTTACTCCGATTGGATTTGGACCATCACTGGATCAACGTTTAGCAGAACATCCTGATGGAAAAATCTGGGCACGTCGTCGTGCTATGAGTGCGTGGGACATTATCAAACTCGAATTTGAAGATCGGCATATCCAGGCCTTTATGCTCTGGATGGCATTCCAAACATTTGTTTGGTACGACCAACCTGGAACCGGAATGATGGCGTATTCGATATTTGCACGCCAAGCGCGAAGCTGGTCAATCCCAGAAGGCGGATCGGGACGATTGACAGCCGGACTAGTCGCTTACTTAGAAGCCCACGGTGGAAAAATTATTTGTGACAAAGTTGTTTCAGAGTTAATCATTGATGACGGTCGTTGCGTTGGAATCAAAACCGAGGATGGCGATGAATACCGCGCAAAGAAAGCCGTGCTATCGACGATACACGTCAAGCATTTGATTGATATGGCACCAAAAGAATTGTGGCCAGAAGATTTCAAGTTCGGCGTAGAAACATACAACGTTGGCATATCTGGATTTGCTGCTTACTTCACTACTAAGAGCCCGCCGGTGTTCGATACAGAACTTGGTCCACGCAGCGCAGTATCTGCTGGCGCCGTTGGTTGGCCAGAAGATATGCTGCAGTTGAGCCTAGATGTAAAGCTGGGGCGCCATATCGATACCGTTCCGTGGATTCTTGTTGCGACCCCAACCCTGGTCGATCCAGGGAGGGCACCTAATGGTGGACATACAGTTAAATTCTTAAGCGCACAAAGTTTTGGCTTACCTGCCGGTTCTCCTGGTTGGGACGTTGTTAAGCACGATGTCGTCAACCGTCAACTCGCGTATATGCGCCGATTTATGCCTTCATTTACCGATGATGTAATCATTTCTCGTTACGTAAAATCTCCAGCAGATATCTGGGCAACCAATCGCCATATGATCAACGGTGCTTTCCACGGTGGCGATCGCGGTCCAACATTTAGTGGACCTAATCGTCCGGTTCCTGGTTGGGCTTCTCACCGTATGCCAATCCCTGGTCTGTATCAGACTGGTGGAACAACACATCCGGGTGGATCAATTACTGGCGCACCTGGTCGCAATGCTGCCATCGTTATGTTGAAGGATTTGGGTGTAGATACAGCAGGGATTCTTTCTTAAATCAATCCCACTCGCTCCAGATCACCACGGAGTTCGCGCTTCTGTTCATCGCTGAGGTCCATTAGTGGTGGCCTTACGCTACCGCCTGACATACCTAACAAACCCGACCAATATTTAATTGCCGGCACAGGATTAATGCGGTCTCTCTTCCAGCGACCATGCAACCATTTTTCGGTCAGATCCCTAATGGGTTGAATCTCTCGAGATATTGCTTCAGCCGTTGCAAAGTCTTTTGCTAAAGCAGCAGTCGTATATTCCAACATCGCCTGACGAGCAGGAGTTTGAATCAAAAAGGGAGTGGATGCTGACATATAAACTTTCTGGTTATGGTCGCGCATATTTTCTAGCCAGTCAGCTTCGCTAGGTTCGCAGACCATCATACGATCCCCAACTTTGTTCAAAACTTCTAGATATCGATCGTGGCCATGAGCCATCTTGATGCCACAGACATTTTCTACATCCGCTAATTCGTCAATCAGAGACAGAGGTAGGGAAACACCAGAATAATTCGTATCAAAGAGCCAGACTCCAATATCAACTGCATCCAAAATCTCTAAAAACCAGCGTTTTAAGCCCACTTCAGAGCCTGGCGGGTAAACCGGGTTGATGACGACAACAAAATCTGCGCCAGTTTCTTGTGCGTGCCTGGTCAGCTCAATAGTTTCACGTGCCGAATGCGATCCCGTATGGGCCAAGACCGGAATCCGCCCACGGGTATTTTCTACGATCACTTCTACAGCGCGTTTGCGCTCCTCTAAAGTCAAGGCCCAGAATTCGCCCATGACGCCGGTACAAAAAACACCGTCAATTTTCAGGTCATCAACCAAGATATCTATATCTTTGATTAACGCGCTCTCATCCAATTGATCGTCTATGGTGAAGGGAGTCGTCATAGCTGCCCACAACCCATGAAAAGTTTCTAGGGCGGCGGCTTTGGAGTTTTCTCTGGTGTAGTTCATCTTTTCTCCTTAAAAGGCCGAACTTAACCAGTCCGCAATCGCGGGCCTGGACTTGTACCAAATATTGTTCACAATGTGCACGCCATCATCAAAGAGCAATGTCGTACTTGGTCCTTTAATCTCTTCGGCAATTAATTCTGCCTTGGTAGCAGGTGACCAAGGATCCAATCCACCAAAGACCTGCAGTACAGGGACTGTTACATTTTTGAGTATGCCTTCAAGCGTTATCGATTCCATTACAGCTGCTGGGTCCGCACCAAGATATTGATATTGTCCGGTACTAGTCAGACGTTCCATTCCCGCAAATCTTCCGGCCGGGGAATACCAACTAGAAACCGAGACTAGGGCTTTGATCCGTGAATCAATTGATGCTGCTCTAAATGAGAAAAGCCCGCCATAAGAAATACCGCACATAGCAACGCGATCTTTATTGATGTCATTACGGGTTACCAAAGAGTCAATCATCGCAACAATCGCTTTTTCATAATCAGGCCGCATCTTCATACTAAGGCTGACCTCGCCTTGACCAGGACCGTCAAAAGCTGCAATGGCCATTCCGCGACGAAGAATATGTTGGGCTAGGTCATACAGCTCTTCTTTTGTGGAATCCGCGCCAGGAACCATGACGACAAGTGGTGGATTTTCCACGCCTGCTGGCTTTTGAATGTAGCCATTTAAGGTGATGCCCTCAAACGGCACTTTCACAATCTCCATCTTTGGAATCAAGAGCGGTGCGGCTTTCGCCCACGCTTCCCCCATTGCCTTTAGACCCGCTTTAAATTGTGGTTGATCGTGCGTAAACATAAAGGTAGCCCAGTGATAAACCAGCCCGGCACGAATATACGCCTCACCGGCTGTAATGGAATGACCTGCTGCCAATGCTGCATCACCACGCGCTACGTGTTCGGCTGCTAGAGCGCTCCACTTTGTGCACCACTGTTCGTAATCCGTAATATCCTTCTTTAACTTCTCAAATTCCCATGGTGATACCGAATTAGACATGATGCGCCAAGTAAAGCGGCGATACATCGATTCTAAACGTTCATCATCAATCGTTGGATCTCCTGTTGTCATCAGCCATCTCCTTTTATAAGTTTTTCACCTTCGTGCAAACCAATCTTCATGGTCATCAACTCGCTAGTTCCATTTCCATGCGTCATCGTTAGGGCGTCACGCACCAATTTTTCGATTGGATAATTTTTCATAATGCCTCGCCCACCAAAGAGGAATAGCGCTTTTTGAGTTACCTCGATTGCTGCATCGGCCGCCATGACTCGTATCTGCCAACTTTCTGATTCATGAAATTCGCGATCATGTGAGTACCGCCATGCCACGTTGATCAAATGACTACGAGTTGAATCAACCAGAGTCTTCATGCGGCCTAAATCATGGGCCACCAACTGATGCTTATAAATAGCCTGACCACCCTGAACTCTTTCGGTGCTCCATTTAAGGGCTAAGTCATATGCTTCACGAGCAATTCCAAGACACATTCCAGCATTTGTTATATTTGCTGCAATAAGCCCGCGCTCACTCGCAGCATATCCTTCACCAACTTTTGTCATTGCGTTGGCGGCTGGCACTCGTACATTTTTAAAAGTGATATCAGCCTGGGGAGATCCGCGTTGACCCAGCTTTGGCCACAATGGGCCGCAAGTCAGCCCAGGAGTGCTTGCTGGGACCGCAAACATGGTGCAGCCATCAACGACTCCCTTGCTGGGATCCGTCCGTGCTAAAACAAAATACAAAGTAGCAATGCCGCCATTTGTAATCATGAATTTTTCGCCGTTAAGAATCCAATCATCGCCATCTTTGACGGCTGAGAGCATTGCGCCAGCACCTGGGGCATCATATGGAACAGAATTGTCACTTCCTGCCGCAGATTCGGTACTGGCACTAGCTGGCACAAATTTTTCATCATGGGAAATTCCATCAACCACCATTGCTCGAATCTCATCCGGCAGGCGGGGAATCAATCGGGCAAAGCGCCAGTAATGTCGGAAAAAATAACCGACCGAAACATCACCAGCCGCTAATTCTGCAACAACCAATGCTTGTGTAACCATGTCGGCGTCGATGCCGCCAAGTTCTGTTGGCAAAGGCATTGACTTGAGTCCTAATGCGCTGCCTTCGCGCATTAGGTCATACGGGAATTCGTAAATCTCTTGAAGACTGTCTAACCGTGAAACTGCGGGACGAATAACTCGATCCACGTAATCTTTAGTCGCACGGATGAGTTCCTTCTGTTGCGCGGTTAGGTCAAGCATCTTCCTGTTGGGTACTGCCACCCAAGTAAAGAACCTTCATCTGTGGATTTTCCAGAATCTCTTTGCCAGTGCCTGTAAGACGAACTCTTCCTGCTTCTAAGACAACACCATGGGTTGCAAGACCCAAACCAGCGCGTACGTTCTGCTCAACGAGCAAAACGGTGCGTCCATGTTCGCGCATCTGACGGACATAGCTATACATAGAAGCTGCTGCCTTTGGTTCTAGTCCCATGGATGGTTCATCCAAAACGACGAGTGCTGGATCCAACATCAGAGCGCGTGCAAATTCGACCGTGCGTTGCTGTCCCCCCGAAAGCGAACCTGCTTTATCTTTTAGACGATCTTTAACCATGGGGAATTGATCCATGATCTCGTCAAAGCGCTTCTGCACAAGCTTTTGATCGTTGATCAGGAATGCGCCTAGCTCGATATTTTCGCGAACAGTCAGATCAGGGAACAAGCTACGTGCCTGCATTACTTGGACTATTCCACCTTTGAGGATTGACTGGGGCGACTTACCTGCAATTGACTCACCTAAGAATGTCACTTCACCTAGGCGAGGTGTAAGCAATCCGCTAACTACCTTGAGCAAAGTGGATTTACCAGCGCCGTTTGGACCTACAACGCAGGTGATAGAACCCTTTTCAATATTAAGGTCAACGCCGCGAAGAATATCTCCACCACCATAACCTGCAAATACGCCTTTAAGGTTAAGCATTTATTCAGCCTCCGACATATCTGTACCAAGGTACGCCTCAAGAACCGCAGGATCATTTCGAACAATATCTGGCTTGCCTTCAAGAAGCGCGTGGCCTTGGTGCATGACAGATACCTGATCGCAGATTCCCATAACGAATTCCATATCGTGTTCTACGATAATAAAGGTGACTCCGGACTTATTAAGTTCCTTAATACGACCACCAAGGTGCTTCAGCAAGGTTGGGTTTACGCCACCGGCAGGTTCGTCGAGCAACATGACTTTTGGTTCTGCAACCATAATAAATGCAAACTCCAGTAGTTTCTGCTGACCGTAAGAGAGACTGCCTGCGGGTTCGCGTGACAACTTGGTGAGACCCACGAAATCAAGGCTTTCTAATGCGCGAGCGCGCTCATCCGGTTGTGACCATTGACGCAACTGAGCTAAGAAGCCTTGACGTTGCGCCGCAATATGAACGTTCTCAATCACAGTTAAACGTGGGAAAATTCTTGTTAACTGGAAAGTGCGCCCGATACCAGATGCAAATACTTCATCTGGCGTCGCATTAGTAATGTCGTTTCCACGGAATGTTACCGTCCCAGAATCTGGAGTTTCGTAACCCGTCATCACGTTAAACAGAGTGGTCTTACCGGAACCGTTAGGTCCGATCAAACCATTGATGGCACCTTCTTGGAAATTCATTGTGCACTCGCGAAGAGCTTGAATCCCACCATAGCTCTTGCTGATGTTATTTACGCCTAATAGTGTCATTTCTTGGCACCTCCTTCGGCAGGACCTTGGATTTCGGCATCAAGTTTTCGTTGCTCTTTGCGGACAACATGTGATCGCCATTTATCAGAGATAGCTGGCACAACGCCGCCAGGAAGCAACCGCAGTATCACGATGAAAAGTGCACCGTAAACGATCAAGAATACGTTTGCTCCACCAAAGCTGATCAAGAAGTACTGCTGCGCGGCAGAGATGATCAAAGCACCGAGTGAGGGTCCAAGGATTGTCCCTAAGCCACCAGCAAAGGCCATAATCGAAAGTTCTAAGTCAAAAGCTGGATCGAAGGAGAACTGTGGATACACAGATCCGACAAACATCGCATAGATACAACCAGCGGCGCCTAAGAAGACGGCCGAGATAATAAACGCGATCAACTTTGATCGAGTGGTGTTGATACCAAGGCTGCGAGCGCGGTCTTCGTCATCGCGAATAGCCAGAAGGCTCAGCCCGAACTTAGAGCGTCGGATCATGAATGAGGTAATAATTGCAATGATCGCAACAAAGAGACCAACATAGTAATAAGGGAGGTTAAAGACGCTACCGTCCCATCCTGGTTGACCTACCTCTAAGCCTTGCGATCCACCAGTCCACGAGCGGAGGTTGTAAGCAAATAATTGGAAAATAAACATCAACGCAATCGTCAGCACGATAAACGTGTGCTTGCGAACACGAAGAATCATAAATCCGATAGGAATTGCGGCAATGCCAGCCAAGATCATCGAAACTGGGATTAATACAAAGGTCCACATTCCGGGGTTGATGTGCCAATAGGACGAGAGCATCGCCGTCGCATACTGTCCAATTCCAAAGAAGACCGCATGGCCTAGAGCGATATAGCCGGTGTAACCAGAGAAAATGTTCCATCCAGTAACAGCCATCAAAAAGATCATGGCAAATACGCCTATGGTCGAAATCGTTGGATTGTTAAATACCAACGGGAAGATGACGAGTGCGAAGAATCCAACGATCAATGCGCCATAGCGATAAACCTTTGGAACCTCGTACGAAGGTGGGGTTGGGCGCTGGGATGTAGTTATGTCGGTACTCACTGAGCGCGTACTCCCTTTTTACCAAATAGACCTTGTGGTCTAACCAATAGAACCAGAATCAAAATCATGTAGAACGTGGTTGATCCCCATACTGGCGACCAGACAACCGCAACTACATCTTGGATAACAAGCATAAAAATGGCTGAAACGAGTGCGCCGCCTACGCTGCCAAAACCACCCAGAATCACGATGACCAAGAGGCGAGAAATAATGTCATAAGAGCTAGAAGCGTTGAATGCGTTGGTAGTTCCAAAGACCATTCCACCAATAGCGGCAAGTCCGATGCCGATACCAAGTGTGATCATCGAAACTCGATCGGTGTCGATTCCCACAAGCCTAGCTGCAACCGGGTTTTGCATTGAAGCACGCAGCGAGCGTCCAAATTTGGTTCTGTATGTAATCAAGAAGAGACAGCCGAGCAAGAAAACGCTCAATAAGAAAGAGAGGACATAAATCAAAGGGAAATTGAGCTTGCCGATCTTGAGTGAGTTGTTGATATATGAGGCATGAATTTGAACAAAGCCACTGTTGTAGCAAATATCCAGAATACCTTCTATCAAAGTTGCGACCGCAAACATCGTCAACAATGACATAACTACTCGATTGGTCTTAATAGGTTTGATCAGGAAGACATAAATAAACATGCCCAGACCTGTCATCAAAGGTGTCGTGATGAGAAGGGATAGGAATGGATCAATGTGCAGATGGTTACAAACGCTGTAACTAAGATATGCACCAAGGACGATCAGCGCACCGATCGCAAAATTAACAATATCCATCACACCGAATACCAGTGTGAGTCCTGCAGCCATTAGCGCATAGAACCCGCCAACGAGCACTCCCTCAATAATTGCCTGTAAAACTAACACGCTATTAAGCCTCCAAGTGTTGAAGTGTTTTTATTAAAAGAAGGAAGGCAGTCACCCAAGTGGCTGCCTTCCTTCTGGCAATTATTTGTTACATACCTGGTGTGGTACCCCAATCGGGACGCATTGTCTCGATTGGTGAAACCTTGTCAGGACCGCCAAGTGGCAATACTGGAAGGTAAACGCCCTTCTGCCATTGGAAGACATAAGGAGCGGCACCAGAGTTTTGACCATCTGCTGCGAATTGAACCGGACCCTGAACACTGGTGAATGAAGCACCAGAGTGTAGATAGGCCTGCAACTTCTTGTTGTCAGTAGATCCAATTTTGTTAACAGCTTCGGCTAGAACTTGACCTGCTGCGAATGCTTCAGGAACGTCAGCATTGATTGCATTGATATCTCCGCCGTAAGCCTTGATATACGCAGCAACCATATCTTTGTTACCTGGGTAGTTAGATGTTGGAATCCAAGTATTTGGAACCATCAATCCTTCAGTGTTTGTAATTCCCACGCTCTTGGTGAAGTCAGCACCTTGGTCAGGTCCTGAAGCCATAATCAATTGCTCTGGGTTGTACTTAGCCTGAATGAAATTCTGAACCATCGCATAACCATCAGGTGGCATAGTTCCCAAGATTGCAATCTTCGCGCCTGTAGCAGCTACAGCCGAAGCGATAGGTGAGAAGTCTGTTGTCTCTGCTGGGTATACCTTGTAAACGGCTTCAGTGAAGCCCTTCTTATCAAGATAAGCACGAGCATAATCCACCATTGGTTGAATGAATGGATCATCCATTGTTGCGTATGCAATTGGCTGTGGCTTCTGTGTTGCGGCCAACCACTTTGCATAAGTAACTAACTGATACGTAGCCGATGCAGATACATCGAAGACGTTCTTCAAGCCACGTGAGAAGACGGATGGTCCGCCGCCAATTCCTTCAAGCATTACATAGTGATAACGATTTGCAGTATTTGATGCTGGCTTGGTCAACTTAGTTGAGTAAGGTCCGAGGACAAAGTCAACTTTGTCTGCTGTCATAAATTTTTGGTAGTTAGTTACGACTTGCGTAGGGCTTGAGGCATCAGACAAGAACTTCAGGACAACTGGACGTCCAAGAATTCCGCCGTGCGCGTTCTGCCATGCAGCCCAAATTTTGTAACCTTGTTGGGTAGCGACACCGTCACCGGAGAAGTCGCCAGAAAGTGATACAGAGATACCGATCGTGATCGGCTTACCAGCTGCAATTGCATTAGGAACTGTAAGTCCCGTAACTGCTAGAGCGGCAGCGCCAAGTACAGCGCCGATTTGAACCTTACGTCGGTTGGCAACACTGCCAAGCCTTAATTTATGCATTTTCTTCCTCCCGGTTAGTCGCGATGTGCTTCCAAGTGAAGTACGCAATCGTTTGCAGAAAGGTATCCCCAAGGTCTGGTCGTGTCAATGGATTTCTGCCGTTTAAGTTATAACGATTTTGGGCTGGTTATGGGCTGGTTAGAGGAGCACGATCGGGCGAATGACCTGGCGGGATTCCAGAGCCGCAAAGGCCTCGTCTATCTGATCTAGACCGTAGGTAAAAGTCGTCAGCGGTTCGGTCTTGATGGCTCCGGAGGCGATCAGGGCAATCGTCGCTGGATAACAATTGGGGCTTGAGCGAACTCCCAGGAGGTCAATCTCGTCCAATGCCAATAGATCGATTGGCAGGGTTGCGGTCTGACCGCCAGTCAAACCCAACATCGCGATCTTGCCGCCACGGCGCGTGGATCTAAAAAGCTGCTCGACAACTGCAGGATTGCCAGAGCAGTCAAAAACGTAATCAACTCCACGTCCACCCGTCATGCGACGGATCTCTGCGACCGGATCAGATTTTTCATAATCTACGACAGCATCGCAGCCAAGTTCTAGCGCGGTCTCCAACCGAGCGCCACGTCCCACAACAATTACCTGTGTTGCGCCAGCAGCGCGTGCAACTTGCAACATCAAAAGTCCCAAGAGACCTGGGCCATAAACTGCGACGGTAGAACCAGGACGAATATCAGCACGGCGCCCGGCATGGACTGTTAGGGCTGCTTGGTTAACAAGGGCACCCGCAAGATCAGAAACAGAGTCAGGAATTTTATGAACCGCTACTGCTGGACGTGATGCAAATTCTGCCAATGCACCAGGAGCTGTGTGACCGTACAACTTGAAACCAGGATCTTTGACACGATCGCATAAGTTATAACGACCTTGTCGGCACATCACGCAAGCGGAACAACCAGCATGGTTCTCTGCGACGACTCGATCTCCGACCGCAAGTCCACTCTTTTCGGTACCAGCACCCATTTTTACAATGGTTCCAGACCATTCGTGTCCCAAGATGAAAGGCATGCTTGGTGGCCAGGTTCCCTTAAATCCACCGTTAACAATCTTTAGATCGGTACCGCACATCCCACATGCGTTGACTCGACACAAGACTTCGCCGTATTCAAGTTCTGGAATCGCAACATCCGTAACCGATAGTGAACCAAAGTCCGCTAAAACAGCGGCCCGCATTGTTTTTTGCTCAGTCATCAGTGAGAAACCTTTCCTAGTGCATCCCAGACTTCTTTTGCCCTACGAACAATGTGATCCGCAACTTCTTCGGCAATCTCTTCTGATCTTGCAACCGTGGCTGTTTCTGGATGTCCATACCAACCCGTGGGGGCGACATCATGAAAATCGCGCATGATTGGATACACATCACGGCGGCGGAAAAGCTCGTGTGCTTCATCCCCCGCTTCGCGATCACTCGGCGCCGCCAAGCGATCCAAATGCACTAATGATGCATCATATGCAAGAACTGCAGATGTCTCCATGGCGCCAGAATGTGTAAATTCCATCTCCTCTGGATGCAATGAATTTGTGATGATATGTGACTCACCAACAACTACTTGTACTCCATGAACCATTTGCGCGCGGTCAGCTGCAATCCGCATCGTTGCAGAATTTCCTTCATGCCAGTTGACCACCAAAATTCGGTTTGCTCCGGCTTCTTTGAGCCCTTCGCAGATATCCACAAAGACGCTAATCATTGTCTCTGGCTTAAGAGTTAAAGAGCCGGCCCAGCCAGCGTGATAGTGCGCGATGCCAACTGAACCAAGTGTCACAACAATTGTGTTTAATCTTTCTGCAACGCGCTCTCCGATTGATAAGGCAGCAAACAAATCTGTTCCTAGGGGCAAGTGGCTTCCGTGTTGCTCGATGCTTCCAGCAACTACGACTGCTACCCCACTCTTCTTCATCAACTCTGCTGCAACAGGTTGTGAAATTCTTTCTAGTTGGCGTTCTGGGTGGCGTGGCATGGTTGTTACCCTCCGTATCCGGTTGATTGTTTCTTGGCGAGTGCAATTTTGTGGCCTGACACCGGGGTCGTCCAAGTCTCGGTAATAATATCGATCAAGCTTGGTTTCTCACTTTCTAAGAGCCGCTTTAGCGACATGGCTAACAGTGATGGATCAACCACACGTTCTGCTTCGAAGCCAAAGCCCTTTGCTACCGCACTAAAATCAATATCAGCAAAGTCAGTACCATGATCGGATGTACCAAAGTTGAGGTGGCTGTACCAACGGATCCATCCCAGCTGTGCATTATTTAAAACAACAACCGTGATCGGCAATTTAAGTTCTAGGATCGTTGCGAATTCGCCGATTGAATAGCCCAAAGCGCCATCACCGGTAAGAACAATGGTTCGTTTTCCCGGATTTGCAATCGCAACTCCAATGGCAGCTGGAACCGAATATCCAAGACCGGCAAGACCACGAGGCATGAAGACTTTCTTGCCCGGCAGATTTTGCTCGTAATAAACACCAGCCCAGCCACTAGACAGACTTGCGTCACAAACAATCAGATCATCTTCACGCAACAGCGATTGCAATTCGCCAAGTACCCGCTGAGGCAAAATTGGCTTGGCCTCACTTGTTCGTTCGGCGTGACGTGCGGTAGCCCAATCTTCTTTTATTTTCGCAACTTCTGACTTCCACTCTGGGCGTAGATTGGTGCCTACCGCACTAGCAAGTGAACGCATTCCACTGCGAGCATCTGCAAAGACTCCGGTCACTTTTGCAAATGAACGACCAATTTCTGCAGGATCAATATCAATCTGAATAATTTTTTGATCAGGACGTGGGCGACTCCAGCCAAATGTTGGACCACTACCTGCCTTTGTTCCCACAAACAGCACCACATCGGCAGCATCAAGCGCCGCTACTGCAGCCGGGGTTCCCATTTGCCCAACAACTCCGACAGCCAATGAATGGTTCTCTGCGATGACACCTTTACCGGACAAGGTTGTTGCAACCGCACACGACTGCGCATCTGCAAAATCGGTAATTTCTTTGATCGCGCCAGATATCAGTGCACCGCCACCAGCAACAATAATTGGCTTCTTAGCTGTGCCAAATATTTTTGCAGCTGCAGCAATATCCTCGACATCTGGCGCCGTCCTAAATGCAGGAAATTGTCCAAACCGAGAACGTTCTGTAGTCGCTTCTAATAGGTGGAGCATCTCGTCTGGTAATTTCGAATCTAAAATATCTTGCGGCAAGAACAATACGGTTGGGCCAGGACGCCCAGTTGTGGCTTGCTGAAAAGCCTGTCTAACTAAAGCTGGCATGGCTTGCAGGCTAGGTACGGTGGCGTACCACTTTGATACCGGTGCTAATAAATTGACTTGATCCATCGCTTGTGAAGCCGCAGAGCGATATTGATGCAAAGTTAAATTTGCCGGCAATGCGCTGACCAAAGCAACAATCGGAATTGATGCACCTAGCGCTTCGCCTAGACCTGCGGGAAGATTTGCGGCACCTGGTCCGACGGTAGCGTCACATACCCCCACCTTTCCAGTGGCACGGGCATAACCGTCTGCTGCATAAACACCGGTGCGTTCGTCGCGGACTAATACATGCTTAATTTCTGAGCGATGATCGATCCCGTCGTACAAGGCATAAGTCTGACCGCCTGGTAAACCAAATACATATTCGACATCGTGCTCGATCAATAATGACGTAAGCAGCGCACCGCCATGAGCATGGTTTATCTCCAAGATTATCTGCTCCAGACTATGCAATCGTTTGCAGTAATCCTAGCCCAAAGATTTAAAGAGTCAACAGTATTAGTTAAAAATTCACTTCCAAGGCCAAATAATCACCCAACGAATATCTAAAAAGCCCACCAGCGGTTAAAGCAATTGGCGGCACAATCGAACCAATCAAAATAAATTCGCCTTTCTTGATACCACCAGAAAAATCACCGACAACGTCTGCACAATGCGTGACTATCTCTGGAAGTTTGCCGATCAACTCTTCAAGTTCTGTGACGACCTTCTCAGAACCATCGGGCATGGTGATCCGCGCGATTAATCCATCGATTACTCCACCCCGACGTGAATCATCGCGATCACCTAATATGTAATGTTTCTGAAATATATCCGTACCCAATATTTTTGTCGGATCGTCGGGAATAAATTCTAAATCTGCCAACTCGATTGCGGGTCCTATGGCACAAATGGCTTGCAGAACAAGATCCTGCGATGATCCTGGTCTGACATCGCGATCAAAATAAACCACGATCTCTGCTTCACCGACTGGCTTTACCCAATCCTTAATGTCCACATGGGCGTTATTGGTTAACGCACGTTCAGCTAAAAGGTACCCAGCCAAAGGTGCTCCGAGTTTTAGGTTGGCCAATCCTGTCGGGGATCCAAATCCTAATTTCCATCCAACCTGCTTATTGCGAGCAGCTTGATCAAAAATTAATTTTGTCTTTAACGCTGCATACCCTGCTGTAAGTCGAGGATCCTTACGCCAATTATCGGTGGTGATTGTCTTGGTCCGCTTCGTATCCAGAATCTTCGAGTGATCCGGCACCGCTCCAACCCCAAGCCAAAACCGCATCGTGATTAGATGTGTTCTTGAACCCATGCCAGTGGCCACGTGGGATCAATACAAAATCCCCCTTGTGCGCTGGTCGTTCGCCGTCATTCGTGTACATAATGCCGTCGCCTTCAACCACTATCCAAAACTCTTCGCAATTAGAGTGACGATGGCGATCGTGCATGGCTCCAGGTGGCATTACCGTCCAACCCACCAACAAATTGTCAGATCCCGCCTTTGCTTTATCTATCGCAAACTGGACCTGCATATTGACCCACCCTTCATCTCGGCGCAGGCCTTCGACTACCGGGACATCTTTTAAATTAGTTACATATAGATCTGGCTTCATTCGGTGATTCCTCCCATGCGCAAATACGCTTCGTGTGCGACGACAAAATCTTTGTGACCGATTCCCATTCCGCGGCAGACATTCATCATGTCATTAGCCGATGCAGCGATTGGCAAAGCCATAGCTAATCTACGTCCCTGTTCTAAAACAAGTGACATATCCTTTTGCTGTACTCGAACATCCGCTAAGGGTTTATCAGGCATATTGCCTTTAAGAATAAATGGTCCACGGTAGCCAAGTACGGGTGAAGCCGCAACACTATTGAGAATTGCATTGACCATTATTGCTCTATCTACACCACCTTTTTCTGCAAGCGCAACGGCTTCGCCAAACGCAATTACTTCGATCATCAATAGCGAGTTAATGGAAAGTTTTGCTTGTGTGGCTAGTCCGCTAGTACCGATGTACGTTGCCTTGGCTCCAATATCAAGTAAGACCTTCTCCACCTTTGGGAAAACTTCTGGATCACCACCGATCATCAGCGATGCTTTGCCTTGTGCAATAGTCACCGGGCTTCCAGATATTGGTGCATCCACCATGATCTTTCCTACCGCTTTAAATGCATGATGTACTTCTCTACTAACTTCTGGCTCTATGGTGCTCATGTCTAAATAAACAGCTTGGTCGGATATTCCGTGAATCACTCCATCTTTGCCAAGCGAAATTTCTCGAACCGCTTCACCATTTGTAACGATCGAAAATATGAAATCACTTGTGTGTGCAATATCTGCCGGGGATCCACCGATCAGCATTCCCAATTTCTTCAGGTCTGCATCTTTGCCAGGAGTGCGATTCCATCCGGTTACTTCGTGGCCGGCTGCCATCAAGCGCGGAATGATCACTTGACCCATATCACCGAGTCCTAAAAAGCCAATTCGAGCCATTGCGGGAACGTAACAGGGTATTTGCCTGCTGGATAGGTCTTCCCCTTTGGCTTGCCGTCCGTTAAATTCCCTCTATCCGCAATCGATTGCAAGAAAGGCCCCATATGGACGAATATGTAGCTTCAGCCAAGGCCCATTGGGCGCCTCGTTTTACATCAAATGGCGTCTCGGTTGTGGACTTCGAACGTACGACCCAGGGGTTGGAATCGTGGGATGACTGGTGTGCAGCCTTTTCTAAGGGCGGGGCACAATACGAGCAAATGGGCGAGGAAGCCCTAGCCAAAAAGCACTACAAATCAGCCGGTGCGCATTACAGCACGGCATCTGCCTTTTATCATTTCGCCAAATTTGTCTTCGTTCGTCATTACGAAGAGATGAAGGTCGCGCATTTCAATGCCGTCCGCTGTCGTGAAATTGCAATCAAGTACATCGAGTTTCCTGGCGAACGCATAGAGATCCCATTTGAAGGCGCAAAAATGGTTGGCATCTTACGCAAGCCGCACGGAGAAGGTCCGTACCCCGTTGTGATTCTGGTTCCCGGTTTAGACTCGACAAAAGAAGAATTTAATCCGACCGAAAACTTATTTTTAGAACGGGGTATGGCGACTTTTAGCGTCGATGGCCCAGGTCAAGGCGAAGCCGAATACGACCTACCAATTCGTGCTGATTGGGAAATCCCGGGTCGCGCGATCGTCGATTACTTAATCAGTCGCGCAGATATCAATAACGAGAAAATTGCAGTCTGGGGCGTAAGTCTTGGTGGTTACTATGCACCTCGTTTTGCATCAGGAGATCCACGTATCAAGGCCTGCGTCTCGCTCTGCGGACCTTACAACTTTGGAAAATTGTGGAAAGACCTACCTGCATTAAGTAGAGAAACGTTTACGGTTCGATCATTTTCAAAAGACGATGCGGATGCAGAACAACATGCTCTCACTTTGTCCAACGAAGGTCGCCTCGAAATGATTAAGTGTCCTACTTTGATCGTCGGCGGCAAGATGGATCGATTGATTCCGTGGCAAGAAGCGGTCAAAATGCACGAGATCATGAAGGGTAATAGCGAATTGCTAATGCTAGAACGTGGCAATCACGGATGTGCCAATGTTCCCAACGAACATCGTTATTTTACTGCAGATTGGATGGCAGAAAAGCTTGGTTTAAGCTCGAATTTATAGGGTTTTACTTCTTAACTAGACCTGCGGTGGTTTCGGCCATATAGGTCTGGTGTTCGATATTAAGGATTCGAATCCAACTCTGTTGGCCAAAGGTAAGGCCTATAAAACAACCGAGTTCGACCATCTCTGTTTCTGTAAAGTGAGAACGCAAGCGAACCCAGAAAGCTTCATCCAAATCTAATCGCCAAGCAATTGCTTCTGCATAAGCAAGCGCCGCTTTCTGTCGATCATCATATTTATCCGATGTTTCAAAGTTGAGCAAGTCGTCATATTTCATCTCTAGTAAACCTTGAGTGGTTGCTTTTTCACTGCGTTGGTTACCACAAAATTCACACTTCACGGTTCGCGAAATATATACACGGCACAACTCTTTAATGGAATGGTCACAAACTCCATTGTAGAAAATATCTTGCCAGCTATTCGCAAACGCCCAAAAAGCATTCGGCGCATGAGCACGAATCGCACTACTTTCTGGACGCGGAGTTCCTTCGCGAGCGCAGCGTTGCATCTCTCCCTGCATGGCCTCGTCCATTTCTTCATATGGAACAAAGGAAATCCGCTGTGTTGGTGTGCTCATCTGTACTCCTATTTTAGGTATCTATCTAGGTAATCGATTAAACCATCGATCGCGGCTTCTTGTACTTCATCTACTTCTATAGTGCCAGTTTCATTTCGAACCGGGAAGATATATCCATGCAATTCGTGATCCCACGACACCCATTCGGCTTCCTTCTTAGCTTCTTCTAGCAGGTCATAGCTGGTGCGGAAAATTCCCTGCAGGTGATCTTCATCGCGTCCCATCACCAACATTGGAGTGTTAATTGCGGCGATACGCTTCTTTGCAATTACTTCATCAATCCGGGTGCGGACATAGATGGGGTTACTCATCACCATATCTTCAATATCCCGTAGACCTGTTGCTGGATTGATATGCGTGGTGTGATCCGGAGTAAGCGCCAAAAATTCGTGATTTGCTGGTTCGCAGGCCACGCCCGCTTTAACAATTCCTTCATACTGCGAAGCTATCTTGAAGAGCATCTCGCCAGCATGGCTGACGCCAATATGACCTAAGCGATCCGCATCGATCCGAAGATCCTTCTTTACGTTCTCTAAAATCGCGATCTCGTCTTCAAATTCCAATGGGGAGCGATTCATCAGCTGCATTCCTTGACGGACATCAACCTGCAACTTACCCCCAGTATGAAACCCTAATTCGACTTCAGAGCGATACCTGCCCCACGCGCATGCATATCCCTCCGCCAATAATTTATCCATAATGTAACTAAACCGATGGACTCGGTCCTCTAACCATTCAAATCCTACTCCGCCATTTCCGTATGCCAAGAAAATAAATGGGAACGGTCCATCTCCTTTTGGTACGCGCATGACATATGGAACATAAAGTCCGTCAATTGTTTGAGCCAAGAAATATTCGGCAGCGATATCAGATCCCGGGACCGGGATTACCTTCACTGGAATTTTTGTATCAAAGGATTGTGACATGCCTGCAGGTTACCCTGCGAACCCTTAGTTGGCTAGAAGTTCGGGCAACTTTCTTACAGCGTTCGCTAGTTCTGTGGTGGGAAAATACTGACTGCGGATTCGTATGATTGTTTCGAGTGACTCCATGTCGCATATTCCGCCGCTTATTAGACCAATCTTAGGATTGAGCATCTTTTCATAATGTTCGAGGGCTTGAGCATCATCTAGCTTCAGGCGATCTTTTGCTAATTCACACACTAGCTCTTGATGTTCACCCGCCAAAATTTCGTCACAAACACTGGTCAAGATCTTCGAAACCTGAATCAACGATGGATCTGGATTACCAATCACGGCAGCTACTGTCCCAATATAAGGACCTAGATCGGTTACTTCCGCGATGATATGACAACCATGGCCAGCTGCACGAATCTCATTCCCAGCATTTAGTATCGTAGTTGAGATCTCTCCTTTGATCAGCGCCTCTGCACGTTTGGGAGTCGAACCAAGGTCCACAATTTTGTATCTGCCAAATTCAAAACCTAACTTCTCTAGAAGAGCGTAGGCGCAGATAGCAAAACCAGATTTGGAGACATCCACACCTAAAGTTAGATTGGCATCTAATTGATTTACTCCTGGTGCTAATGAAAGCGAGACACCAAGGCCTCGATCAATCGCAGCCAAAATTCGAAGATCCAAATTTCGTTGAAGCGGATTTTCGCTCAGGTATGCATAGGCAATTACGTTATCGGGATTGGTGAGCGCAATATCGATCAAGCCAGCTTCTAGGCTTTCAAATTGCCCGGGGGAAGAATGTACGGAGATCTCTTCGACTTCGATTCCAGCGCTACCGAAGTACCCCTGGGTGTGAGCAATTTGGAGAACGGTCGAAGGCGTAAAGGTCCCTACCTTCACAGCCTTCATTGGCTTCGGTTATTTGACCGAAAATACTTTGGAATAAATAACTTTGGAGCCGAATTCGATAATAACCAGATCATTTCCAACTGGCATTTTGTTCTTGCCCACTTTTGCAGCAGCACCATTGATCATCACAGTTACTTTGCCACCCTTGGCGGTCACCGTCAGAGTACGCCCAGCCAATGATGCTTTAACCACCGGAACCACGGCAGTTTTTTTGGCTTTAGGTTTCGCCTTAGGAGTGACCTTTGGTTTCACTACTGGTGTCTTTACTGGTGTCACTACTGGGGTTGGAGTTGGTGTGACCTTTGGCGTCGCTACTGGAGTTGGAGTTGGGATTAAAGCAGGAGTAACGATAACAGTTGCTTGAACTGTATTTGATTGTCCATATTTACCAGCAGGCTGTTGAACCGCCGATAGAGTGGTCGAACCTACTTTTACCCCTACCAAAGAATTATTAACAACTTTAACGATCGTCGGATCACTCGATGTATAAAGCCAAGTACCCGTTGAATTCGATGTTGGGCTAATAATCGTAGCAATCGTCTCACCCGCAGCGATGGAGACCGGCGTCAACGTTCCGATTGTTGGAACCAAACCAGCAACGCTAACAGTGAATGATGTCGATCCTGCTAGCCAATAGCTATTAGCTGCTTGATTGAGGGTAATGGTTGCGGTACCTGCACCAACAATAGAAAGGGTTGTTCCGGTTATAGCGACAACCGCAGGATTACTGGAGGTCAAAGTCCAGGCACCGGTTGATAATGACGTCGGTGGTGTAATCGTAATGTTGGGATCACCAAATACTTGAGTTTTATTCGGTAAGGCTGTGTATGTGGGTACTGTCGTCACAGTTAAAGCAACTGTTTGCGGAGTTGAAGCATTGTAATTGTTTACAGCGAGTTGGGTGGCAGTAATGGTAGTAATGCCAGGTTTTAGGACTCGCAAAGTGCTACCCGAAACTGTGGCAACAGTTGGATCTGCGATGGAATAAGACCACAAACCAGGAGAATTCGAAGTCGGATTTGTTAGCGGAATAATGTTATTTGGGATCGAACCATACGCATAAGTTATTGGGCCGAAGCTTCCGACCGACGCAGTTGCGCCAGTAACAGTCAAAGTCATTGTGGCCTTTGCTGAGCTAAACCCACTTGCCGGCGCCTGTTTTGCCGTGATCGTTGTGCTCCCAACATTGACCGGGGTTACTGTACGTCCAGATATTGAAGCGACTGATTGGTCCGCAATCGAAAAGGTCCATATACCTGGCGAGTTAGATATAGGCGGGACGAGCGAGAATGAAGATATTGCATCTTTCGCGACAGTTGTATTTGTGAAACTTCCAATTGTTGGAGTAATGGCGTTAATCGTCAGCGTCGTAGTTGTACTCGTGGCGAGCCAGTTATTGGTTGCAAACTGGGTGGCATTAATTGTCACGACTCCACCATCCAACAGAGTCACCGTTGCTCCGCTTAGCGTGGCAATTCCAGAAGTTCCAGATAATGAATAAGCCCATGTTCCATTCGATGTAGATACAGGCTGAGGAATAATAAATTTCCCGGCAGTAATATTTGTGATCAATGGCGCCCAAGGCGAGACAATCGGGGTCCCAGGCGTAATTCGTAACAAGGATTGGCGTGGGTGCCCATAGTATGGACCAGTCGCTGCTGGAGTAAATGTCATCTCAGTTGAACCGGCCTTAAGTAAAGTCAGTGTCGTTCCAGAAACTGTCGCTAAAGTCGGATCCGCTAATGTGATGGTCCACGTTGTTGCCTGGCTTGTAGCAGGAACTGTCACGGTTGCAGTCTTTGAATCGAGAGAGACCGTTAATGGCGCCGCCGCAGATGGGACATCAGCAAAACTTGTCTGAACCCCTGTGGCCACCAAGGCGAATGAAGAAATGACAATGGCAGCGCTAAAAATTAATTTTCTCACGCCACCATTATCTTGCTCCCACACGGCAAAGTGTGGGATTTAGAGCTATCCGCTGCTTAACAGTTCCTCAGAGGTTATGTTCGATCTCTTCTAGTACTGCGATCCGCTCTGCCTTTGTAGGCATCTTGAAGTACACATGTCCTTGAGACCAATACCAAGCCATTGGAATTAAGCCCAAAGCAATGGTCCCTAGGCCGATCCACTTCGTGGTGCTATTCAGAGTAGGAATCACCTTAAAGAACATGATGGTCATAAATACAGCGCCAATTAATGGCCAGACTCCCATGAGGATAAAGTTCTTAATGCTCTTCGTCATCTCTTTGCGGAAAAGGACAACCACCGCGTAGCCAGCAAAGGCATAGTAAATCGAAATCTGAAGTGCAATTGCCGCAATCGCATCGCCCATGATGGTCCCGATAGAGCCAATGAATTGTGATCCTACGAAGAGTCCAATTCCAACTATCGTGATAGTCGTTGTGGCGACGATAGGGGTCTTAAACGTTGGATGGACGGTTCCAAACTTCTTGAATAATGTACCGTCGCGTCCCATCGAGAACATTGTGCGAGTCACCTGAATCAGTTGAGTTTCTAGGGTCGCAACAGTAGAGAGCAGTACAGCGACAACCAACAGCTTTCCACCATTACCCTTCCACACTTCTTGGCCGAGTACGCCAAGTACGTTTGCGGAATTGTCACTGACTTGCTTAGAAGTCAAGACCATATTCGAACCCACAGTGAAGACTTCGAATAGCGCAAAGGTAATCAACATACCGATGATTGCGCCGCGTCCAGGAGTCTTACGAGATCCCTTGGTCTCTTCGTTTAAGTTAGCGGTTACATCCCAGCCCCAATAATAGAAAGCTGCTAAGAGCGCGCCGGCGAAAAATGCGGAATGTGATCCAAATGGATTGGTCCAAGCAAACCAATGCCAACTAAATGGGTGCACAGGATGTCCATGGAAAATTGCGAGCAATCCAAAGAGAAGTAAGAGGCCGACTTCGATACCAGACATGATTACCTGTACTCGAGCAGTGATGGTTACACCGAAAGCAACAGCGGCGACCATGAGCAAGAAGAAGACTGTTCCAAAAAGGGTTACCCAACCCTTGCTATTGGACAGCTTGTCCGAAAAGAGTCCTAGGAATGAGGAGCCCGCTGGAAGTGTGGCAGCGACCATGAAGATCGAAGAACACATAATTAATGACCAGCCGGCAATATAACCAAGTGCTGGATGGAGCCCACGACGGACCCATGCATATGTTGCGCCAGCATTTGATTCGGTACGACCTAAATAATTAAATGCAAAGACAATTCCAAACATTGCGATTCCGCAATACAGCAACGAGGCTGGTCCGGCTAGACCAACAGCGGCAACTAAGCCGGCCGTTGTTGCGGCGATTGAGTAAGCGGGAGCTGATCCAGCAACACCCATGACAGCAGACTCGAATAATCCCAAAACATTTGGGGCAAGTTTGTGTTCATGCGAAGAGGATTTAGCCATACAAGGACCTCCGGATTGAGAGGGCATCCATTGATGCGGCGAACAGAGACGACGAAATCGTACCCCTTAGCCTTCCAAAGCAGAAGCAAATTGGCTGGCATACAAGTCAAAATAAAACCCTTTATTTGCCATCAATTCTTCGTGCCCGCCTTGTTCTACCAGCGAACCCTTGTCCATAACCAGGATCACGTCGGCATCTCGAATCGTCGATAGCCGATGAGCAATAACAAATGAAGTACGGCCGCTTCGCAGCTTTGCCATCGCCTGCTGAACCAAGACTTCAGTTCTGGTGTCCACCGAAGAGGTCGCTTCGTCAAGGATAAGGATCGCTGGGTCGGCCATAAAGGCCCGCGCGATGGTGAGCAGCTGCCGTTCTCCGTTAGAGACCGTGGCATTGTCATCGGTCAACAGAGAGTCATAACCATCTGGCAAACCGCGCAGGAAGTGATCGATATTTGCCGCCTTTGCAGCGGCTACAACCTTGTCGTGAGTTGGATCCGAAGTACCAAATGCAATATTTTCTCGCATGCTTCCGCTGAACAACCAGGTCTCTTGCAGGACCATACCAAATTGTTTGCGTAAATCATCTCTTGTCAGATTTCGAGTATCGACTCCGTCCAACGTAATGCTGCCACCTTGGATTTCGTAAAAGCGCATGATCAAATTAACCAATGTTGTCTTGCCCGCGCCAGTTGGTCCGACAATGGCAATCGTCTGTCCAGGTTTTACATCGAGATTAAAGTGTTCAATCAGAGGTTGATCTTCTTTATACCTGAATGAAACATCCTTGAATGCGATTGCACCACTGGCACGCTCCATGACGATCGCATCTGTTTTATCTTGTGATTCTTCTGAAGCATCCAATAATTCAAAGAGACGTTCAGCAGATGCGACCCCAGACTGAACAACGTTCATTAAACCAGCAATCTGCGCCAGTGGCATTCCAAATTGTCGTGAATACTGAATGAAAGCCTGCACATCCCCCAGCGACATCGAACCTGTTGCGACCCGGTATCCACCAAGTACCGAAATTCCAACGTATATCAGATTAGAAATAAAAGTTGTTGTCGGCATGATGATGCCCGACATAAATTGAGCATTAAAGGATGACTTATTGAGATTTTCATTTAAATCCCCAAAGTCAGTAATCGCTTGCCTGCGACGGCCAAATACCTTGACCAAAGCCGCACCGGTGTGCATTTCTTCGACATGGCCATTTAATTTGCCGGTCCAGTCCCATTGCGCAATAAATTGTTTTTGGGATGCCTTGGCGATTCTGATCGACGCGAACATAGACAAGGGAATCGCGATCAAAGAGACAACCGCCAATAATGGACTAATCCAGACCATCATGATCAGCACAGAAACAACTGTCAGCACAGAGTTCAGAATCTGAGACAGACCTTGCTGCATCGATGTAGAAATGTTGTCAACGTCATTGGTTACACGCGACAGAAGGTCTCCACGAGAAGTCCCATCAAAATAGCTAAGTGGCAGGCGCCCAATCTTCTCTTCGGCTAATCGACGCAACCGGAAGACGGTCTTCTGGGTCACGCCAGCCATTAAGTATTGCTGAAGCCATAAGAAGAACGAAGAGATTATGTACAAGCCGATAGCCAAAGAGATCCAATGTGCGATAGCGGTAAAGTCCATTCCCTTACCAGGTATGACACCACTCTTATTAACAACGTCCGCCAAAGTATTTTCACCTTTAGCACGCAATCCGGCCACTACTTGATCTTTGGTAAGCCCCGCTGGCATCTTGTGCCCTAAGAACCCCGTAAAAATATCATTGGTTGCATGACCTAGGATTTTTGGACCAAATGAACCAATTGTTACGGCAGATGTAATAAGGATAAACACGGCATACAAACTCTTACGTTCGGCCCCGACTTCACGAAGAAGTCTTTTTAGCGAACCCTTAAAATCTTTAGATTTCTGAGGTGGAGCACCCATCATGCCCGCCATTGGTCCACCACCTGGACGCGCCGCGGTCGTAGGCGCTTGCGCCGGACGCTGCATGCTCATGATGCCGCCTCTTCTGGACTTAATTGCGACAACACAATTTCTTGATAGGTACTGCTCTGCTTCATTAAATCCGCATGATTACCGATTCCAACAATCTTACCTTCGTCCAAGACAATGATCTGATCTGCACTCAAAATAGTTGATACACGTTGGGCCACCACAATCATGGTTGTGTGGGCAACTTCGGAATGCAAAGCGGTCCTCAATTTGGAGTCTGTTGTGTAATCAAGTGCACTAAAAGAATCATCAAAGATCAGGATTTGTGGCTTCTTCACCAATGCACGCGCAATAGACAGGCGTTGACGTTGACCACCAGAGAAGTTGGTTCCACCCTGAGCTACACGTGACTCCAATTTATCTGGCAACTCTTCGACAAAATTGCGAGCCTGTGCAATCTCTAGCGCCGCCCACATCTCTGCTTCTGTGGCATCTGCTTTAGCAAACCTAAGATTCTGCGCAACGCTCCCGCCGAAGAGAAATGAGCGCTGCGGCACCAATCCAATATCTGACCAGATGCCTTCAAGGGATTGCTCCCTAACATCAACGCCGTCAATCAAGACGGCTCCTTTGGTCACATCAATAAATCGTGGAATCAAATTAAGTAGGGTCGTCTTTCCCGAACCTGTCGAACCGATGATCGCCGTAAATTGTCCTGGCCGAGCCGTGAAAGATATACCTGAAAGAATCGGATGTTCGGCACCTGGATAGCGGAATTCTGCATCTTTAAATTCCACCAAACCCGTATGTGCATCAGGAGTAATCGGTGTCAAAGTATCCACAACTGAAGACTTTGTATTCAACACCTCTTGAATTCGTTCGGCACAAGCAGCAGCACGGGGAATCTGCAATGACATAAAAACTGCCATCATTACGCTGCTCAATATCAGCATTATGTACGAAAGAAATGCCGTCATATTGCCAATCTGCAGATTACCTGAATTAATAAGTTTTGCTCCAAACCAAATGACCGCAACCGACGATAAGTTTAAAATCATCGATAGAGCTGGGAACATAATTGCAAAAGTGCGCGTGACTAATAATTGAGTCTGCATCAAGTCGCCAGAAGCTTGAGCAAATCGTTCTTCTTCTTGCCGCGTCTTAACAAAGGCACGGATAACTCTGACTCCGGCAATCTGCTCGCGTAAAACCAAATTGATTCGATCAATCTTAATCTGCATATCTCTAAAGGCCGGAACTATTCTGCGAAGCAAGAAGATAATCAGCACTGCCATCACGGGAATTGCAACTAGCAAAAGACTTGAAAGTCGAAGGTTCGAACGGAGCGCCATAATAATCGCGCCGAATCCGGTAATAGGTGCGCCGATCATCATCGTAAATCCCATGAACAAAACCAGCTGTACTTGCTGCACATCGTTGGTATTACGAGTAATCAGAGATGGTGCGCCAAATTTATTTAGCTCGCGCGCAGAAAAACCTTCTACTGCAGTAAAAACCGCGCCGCGTAAATCGCGGCCAAAAGCCATTGCAACTCGCGCTGCTAAGAAAGCTAATAGGACAGATGCGCCCATGACCAGCGCGCTGGAGCCCAACATAATCTCGCCGATATGCCAGATATAACTAATATTTCCCTTGGCGACGCCGTTGTTGATCAAATCTGCGTTTAAATTGGGCAAGTACAAGCTAGCGATCGCCTGAATAAGCAGCATCAGGATGATCAGATATACCTGCTTCTTATATGGGCGAAGATAGGTCTTCAAAATCTGAGTTAGCAAGCGGGGCTCCTATTTACTGTGTGCTGTAAGAGTACCCCCTGCGAATGCAGGTACATAAAGCTCAATTTATGCCACTATTTGCAGATGCCATTAGATTCCGAAGAGCTGCTACAGGTTCTTCCCAGGGCTGGCGCCGTGGCTATTGATACTTTCACTCGTATCGCAACATCGGTTGACGCTTCTCATTATGCGTTGCTTCCCAACGCCGTCCTGTACCCCAACGATGCGCACGAAATGGCAGCAATATTTAGGTATGCAACAAAACATCACGAACACCTCACTTTTCGTTCTGGTGGAACGAGTCTTTCCGGGCAATCAGTCAGTGATGGATTGCTAGTCGATACCCGCCGTAATTTTCGCGAAATCACCGTTCTTAACAATGGCGCACAAGTCCGCGTTCAACCCGGGGCAACTGTTAGGCAAGTTAACGCCAGGCTTGCGCGATTCGGGCGCAAATTAGGACCAGATCCTGCCAGCGAAGTCGCGTGCACCATTGGTGGAGTGATTGCTAATAATTCCAGCGGTATGGCTTGCGGCATTACACAAAATGCATATCAGACGCTTCATTCCGCAATTATTGTTCTGCCTAACGGAGTGATCGTTGATACCAATCATGATGATGCTGCTCATATTTTACATTCGCAAGCACCAGAAATTTGGAATTTAATAACCAGTCTTATCCAACAAATTTCTGAGCACCCAGAGCTGCGTGATCAGATAGCTGCTCAATACAAAATTAAAAACACCATGGGATACGGTCTCAATTCATTAACTGATTTTCACACAGCACTTCCTGCTTTCTTGCACCTGATGGTTGGCAGCGAAGGCACTTTGGGATTTATTGCAGAAGCAACTTTTGAAACTGTCCCTTTATATAAGCATGCAACCACAGCACTTTTGATTTTCAAAGATCTAAAGTCCGCTACAGATACGCTGCCTCAGCTAGTGGAAACTGGTCCAGCCACGATCGAACTTATGGATGCGCTTTCACTTAAAGTCATACAAAAAGTTCCCGATGGCGCGCGCTTCTTGGTTGATAACGATAAATTGCCTTTGCTCATAAAAGATCACGCTGCGCTAATTGTTGAATACCAGGCGGGTACAGAAATGCAATTGCAGGATTTAAATATCCAAGCCACCAAGGTATTTGGCGCTCTTGCGGTTATAAATGAGCCAACTCTGACACAAGATGTAGCCACACGTGAATCACTGTGGCACCTTCGCAAAGGCTTGTATGCCACTGTGGCAGGTGCCAGGAGATCTGGCACAACAGCCCTGCTAGAAGATGTTTCAGTACCGGTTCCACAGCTTTCTGATACTTGCACTGCGCTTCAAAAATTATTTCTAAAGCACCGCTACGACGATGCCGTCATTTTTGGTCATGCCAAAGATGGAAATATCCATTTCATGCTGACAGAAGATTTTACTGATGCAGTATCTGCTACTCGCTACAAGGCATTTACAGAAGAGATGGTCGACCTTGTACTACAAGCAGGTGGTTCTCTTAAGGCCGAACACGGGACAGGCCGCATGATGGCACCATTTGTACGCCGCCAATACGGCGAAGCGCTTTACACGATGATGCAAGATATCAAACGGATCTTTGATCCTGCCGGAATACTTAGCCCTGGCGTCTTGGTCTCAGAAGATCCTTTGGCCCACATGAAGAATATCAAGGCCAATCCTCAAATCGAAGATTCGATCGATACTTGCGTCGAATGCGGTTACTGCGAACCTGTCTGTCCGAGCAAAGATTTGACCACTACTCCTCGTCAGCGAATCGTCATCCGCAGAGCTATTGCAACCGCCACACACAACAATAACAAAACTTTGATTCGCGAATTGAATGTGGCGCAGCAATATCAATCTATTGATACCTGTGCGGCCGACGGTATGTGCGCGACTACTTGTCCGCTCGCTATTAATACTGGTGATCTGGTCAAAGGGTTGCGTCAAAATACTGCGACGAAATTCCAA
Source organism: uncultured Actinomycetes bacterium (assembly GCA_903838295.1). Taxonomy (GTDB): domain Bacteria; phylum Actinomycetota; class Actinomycetes; order Nanopelagicales; family Nanopelagicaceae; genus PALSA-747. The sequence goes on along the minus strand of CAILXX010000007.1, from coordinate 11,445 downwards.
CAATTATTGTGGTTTATGCTTGCCCGTAATTGGGGTTTGGCGACGAGAGGTATCTCTAAACTTTTAACTTTAGCGAGCCTTCCACCTGTAGGAATGATCTCGCCTCTCAATAAATATGCTCGCAGAACTCTTGGAGAAGATCTGGTTCCATTGTGGAGTCCTGATTTACCACGTGGTGGTCAGCCCAGGTTCAAGAAATCAATCACAACTACTGTTCCTGACAATGGAAATTTAGTAAATTTTGTATATTTTCAATCATGTACCACCTCTATGTTTGCAAGTGAATCACAGAGCTTTTTGTCACTTATAAAGAAAGCTGGAATTAATTGCGTAATTCCAGAATCTATTAATAATTTGTGTTGTGGTACCCCGTTTAAATCAAAAGGAATGGCATTGGGCTACAAACATATGCAGCAACAGACAGTCAACGCGCTTCTCAAGGCATCCAATAATGGGGCATTGCCAATCATCTCTGACCATTCCTCCTGCACAGAAGGATTGATCCAGTTACTTGGTGACAACGGAGTTAAAGTGATCGATGCTGTCGAATACACCGCGATGAATGTCCTGCCTAAGTTGAACCTGCACCATCGTCTAGATTCGATTGTTCTGCACCCAACATGTTCTAGCACCGCGCTCAATACCAACATCCACTTAAACACCCTGGCTAATGCCATCTCCCATAAAGTCACTATTCCTGATGACTGGGGGTGCTGTGGCTTTGCCGGTGATCGCGGAATGTTGCATCCCGAACTCACCAAGAGTGCAACAGCTCGAGAATCAGATGCGGTTAATTCGGAAGTATTTGACGCCTACGTTTCCTGTAATCGCACCTGTGAAATTGGGATGTCACGGGCTACCGGTCATGACTACGAGCATATTCTTACGCGATTAGATGCACTTGCTCGTTAAATAAAAATGGAGCCTCGGGCCGGGATTGAACCGGCGACCTGCCCATTACGAGTGGGCTGCTCTACCACTGAGCCACCGAGGCGTTGATCTAAAGTTTGAGTCAAACCTAGTCGACTCGTATTTCACCTTTATCGGTCTTGATATAAATTGCAACAATTCCAGTTTCGCCATCATTTGCTGAGGGTTCGACCCATTCGATGATCACGTCTTGAAGCCCATCAATTATTTCGCTCTTGAAATAAGAATTATCTAAATTACCAACTGATGACAATTCGATCTTGCTGATCGCTGCAACTGCCTTACCTTCTTGCGAAGGATGATCCTTGGTTAGCCATTGGATGAAGAAAGGAAGTTCTGGTTGCTCTGCAATCTCAATAACGCCAATTTGCTTCCACTTAAGATCGGTTCCATCTGGGCGAGTACGGTGCCCCTCTAAAGCGCTGCGACCAAATTTTGATTCAATTGGCGCAAGATCCTCTGTTGAGAAAACCCAAGTGAGCCAACCGCCACCTTCATTCGCTTTTTTAGAAACTGCTTTACCCCAAGGAGTACCTTCGGTTGCAGGGTGGTCAAGTGGGCAAACAATTTCGATGTAACGATTATTTTTTAGAGGCGCCGTAAAGTTACGAGTCCCAAAGCGTGGGTGAATTCCACCATCAACAAAGGATGTCCCAAGCTTGGCTCCCAAGCGTTGAACAGTGTCAGAAAGCTGATCGTGACTGGTTACGTAGGAGACATGGTCTAGGCGCATAGGGAAATAATGCCTTATCCAAAGGGGTGCTAATTACCACGGCCAAGCACGGCTTATGCGTTGGTTACGGCGACTTTCTTGGGGTCTAGTTCGCATATCAGATCCTTGAAGGGCACTTTCCCCGTTAATAAATAGGTATTCATGGCATTGTCCACGCAGCTACTTCCCCGGTTGGCGCCGGTATGGCCGTCACCGTTGAGGGTGATCAAGGTGCTGTTCAAAAAGTCTTTCCGTAACCCCTGTGCCCATTGATACGGCGTAGCCGGATCGCGAGTTGTACCGATAATCAGTAACGGGTTAGTTTTCAAATTTCTCATGAGGGGTGGTGTGACAGCGGAGGCTTTCCAGAAATGACATGGCAAGCCAGAGTAAGCAAGATAAGGACCAAAGATTGGTGCAGCTTTCGTGAAATTAGGTGCATCCTTTTGCAAAGCTGCGATAGACCTTGTATCAGAAAAATCAAGGCAGGAAATGACCTCGGCGATATCGGTCTGATTAGAAACATAGTGGCCCGCATCATCTCGTTCGTTGTAAGAATCTGCGAGCGCAAATAGACCTGTGGGATTATTCCCATTGAATGCTTCAGTGAGTGACTTAGTTAATTCTGGCCAACCTTGCTCAGGATCATAAAGACTTGCAGCAATCGACGTGATTACCAGTGACTCTGTCAAAGAGCGGCCATGCATATTCTGCAATGGTTTAGTTCGGCTCTTCCGTAAGAAATCTTGAATATTTTTAAGAGAAATGGTTGAGCTTGCTGAAATAAACGATTTAAGAGCTGAATCAAATCCAACCGCTTGCACCAAGTTTTGATCTCGAATAGGTACGTTGGGATCAACAGCGCCATCTAAAACTATTTTGCCAGTGGTTAGTGGATACAGCGCCGCATATAAAGTGCCAAGATATGTACCGTAGGACTTTCCTAAATAATTTAAAAGTGGCTCGTGCAACAAGATACGTAGGATTTCCATATCTTTAGCAGTTTCTAACGTGGAGTAATGACCCAATCTATTTCCCGCTGCTTGCGCGCAGGCTTTAGCTATCATTTGGCTGCTTGCTATCGCACCACTGAGATCTGCCTGACTCTGTACGGTGCCGTTATTTGATAAGAAATCATCTTCTTGCTTATCATTCAAGCATCTAATTGGCTGGCTTAAATTTACGCCGCGGGGATCGAAACCCACCAAATCATAGACATTTTCAATGCTTTTAGAGACATCCGTATCGGCGTTGTAGGCGTAATCCACGCCCGAACCACCAGGGCCGCCAGGGTTGAGGATCAAAGTACCAATTTTTTTCGTTGGAGTATTTGCTGGGTGCTTTAAGACCTGGAGCGTAAAAGTATTGGAATCAATATGGTTGTAATCAACCGGTACTTGGTAACTTGCACAATAAAAACCTTGATCGCAAGCTTTCCAGTTCAGGGATTGCTGTTGGAATTTCTGAAGGGTCCATATCTGTGACGCTTGTGCCGGGAGTAGAGATGCCAACAGGAGCGCTGTAATTGAAGCAAATACTGCAAAAAGTTTTTTCAACGCAATTGCACCATCATGGCCTCGATGGTTAAAAGTGGCGCAGCATTATGAGAAAGATTAGTGCGGGTTTTCATGATCGCCTCTAACTTTCTTAAAGTATCTTCTGCCTTGGTATTGCCCGCAATAATCTGCAATTCTCTAAACATATCCGAATTTATGAGCGAATCCTGACCATGAGTGCCGCTCTGTAATAAAAGGGTATCCCTATAAAAAGTTGCGATATCGAGTAGTGCGCGATCTAAATAATCCCTGACCATTCTCGTCTGACGTGACTTTTGCTCTTTCTCTAATTCTTTAACAGCTTTAGCACCGCCCTGAACAACACGACTACCTTGCTGACCCCAAGCTTCTTTAAGAGCGCTGGTCTCGACATCATTTCGTTTCTCTGCTTCTGCTTCTGCTTCGCGTTTGGCGGCATCTACCAACAACTGGGCGCACTTAAATGCAGAGGCAATATCAGTGATTGTTAGTGGCAATTTCAAGATATCTGTCCGACGTGTCCTAGCTTCTGGATTGTTCGCTAAAAAACGTGCCCGGCCAATATGCCCCTGTGAAGCTCGGGCCGCTAATTCGGCGGTTGCAGGCTGGATTTGTTCGTTTTGTAACAATTGAACGACAGCCTTAATAGAAGGAGTCCGCAAAATCAGATTACGCGTACGTGATCGAATCGTGGGCAAGACATCGCTCAATGTAGGAGCACAAAGCAACCAAACAGTGCGCAATCCGGGCTCTTCGATGGCTTTGAGCAGCGCATTAGCCGCAGATTCGGTCAATCGATCTGCATCCTCTATGACCACAACTCGATACTCCGCCACAGCTGGCGTCCATGAGGCCCTAGTGATTAATTCGCGGATCTCGTCAATCTTGATCGACAATCCCTCGGTCTTAATGAGTTCTACATCTGCGTGAGCACCTTTGAGCGCCGTGGTGCAATCGACACAATTATTACAACCAGAATCCTTGCAGACCAAAGAGGCAGCAAAGGCAAGTGCTGCGTTGCTACGTCCCGATCCTGGTGGCCCAGTAAACAACCACGCGTGGGTCATATCCTGCGATTCGTCTTCGTTCTGCTTTGCCGCGACTACAGCACTTTTTAAAATAGCAATAGTCTCTTCCTGATCTACCAAACTTTCAAAAACTGACATCTATTACTTCTTGTTCTTATCACGATTGATGCGCAGAGAAGGTATCAAAGAAACACGTTCTGCTACTTGTTCTGCAATATTTTCTTTTGATTGCGTAGCATCAACAACAAAATAACGTTCGGGATCAACGTTGGCCAAATTTAAAAATTCTCGACGTACACGCTCATGAAAAATTAATGGTTCTTGTTCCAGTCGGTCAGCACCGTTGAGACGGCTCAATCCAATTTCTGCTGGCACATCCATGATAATAGTCAGGGTGGGTGTCAGTGATTCTGTGGCCCATCGCGATATCCGTGCAACTTCTGCGGGTTGCAGAACGCGACCTGCACCTTGATACGCAATAGAAGAATCAATGTAGCGATCAGTAATTACAACATCACCACGTTCTAAAGCGGGGTGAACTAACGAGAAAACATGGTTGGCGCGATCCGCTGCATATAGCAAAGCCTCTGACCTTGGCGAGATTGCACCAGTCGCAGGATCCAACAATATCTTCCGTAGTTGTTTGCCCAATGGAGTTCCGCCAGGTTCACGACTGACAACAACAATTTCACCAATTGATTCCAAATATGTTTTCAATAATTCGGCTTGAGTTGATTTCCCAGATCCCTCACCACCCTCAAAGGCGATGAAGACGCCTTTTCGACTTGTCTCCGTGGTCCCACCTAGTTCGCCTCTAAATGCCGCACGTACATCTGAAAAGAACGAGACCTTGGGGCGATCCTTCATGCGCTTGTAGGAGACAATTCCAACGATCAAACCGATAATTCCGGCACCAAACATCGTGAAGGCAGCGCCGCTGTAATGTAGATGTATGTGGTTAATAACAAAACTGTGACGGCCAATTGCAGCTGCAAGCACCGGCGAAATTGCGAGTACCAAGACTAATGAGATTCGAATCAGTGACTGTACAAAGGCAAAGATCCGACCACGTACTTCGTCCTCAACTTCCATTCCAAGCATTGTGAAGCCTGTAACCCAAGAGAGTCCAGCAAATGCGCCAAGAATGATTGTTAGCAAGATTGCTAGAACGATATTAGAAACCGTGGCAAGAATAATTAAGAAAAATGAAGAGACCGTAAGGGATGCACCAAAGATACGCCGGCGGGAGAATTGACTAAAAATTTTTGGACCAAGCCAGATACCCAAAGCTAGACCTGTGAAGACCGCGGCAAAGAGAATTCCGTAAGCAGCATCACCGGCGTTTAGGTCACCAACAAAGGTACGGGCAAGACCGATGACAGCGCCGGCGGCAAAGAAGGCACCAAGCATTCCAAAGATCAAACCACTGATAATTTTTGATTGAGTAGCAAATTTGAAACCTTCGAATAATGACTTTCCAATATTGTCATTGACGGCCGACTTTGAAGCCGCACCTTTTGGAATACTCTGCAATTGGTAGACAACCCAAGCCGTATATAAGAATGAAATTGCATCAATATAAAGGGCTAGATCAGCGGTAGATGCATATCTCTTGCTGGTAAATGAAGAGATAGTGGCCGCTACACCAGCTAAAAGTGAGAACATCAAAGCCGCGACAGGTGCGCTGCCATAACTTGCAAGCAGGGTCATCTGATTAGCAGATTCTAATTTATCTTTAGGAACAAGATTGGGAACCGATGCTTCTTTTGCGGGCGACCAGAAAAGTGTGATCGCTTCAACGATCACAGTGGCCGTATACAGCCAGAGATAATTATGAATAATTGGGATTGATGCATAAAAACCAAATCGGAATATGTCACAGAAAATCATTAAGCGCCGACGGTCGAATCGATCCGCGATCACCCCAGCAATTGGACCCAGTAAAACTGCGGGCAGTAATCGGACGATGAAAACACCGGCGATTGCAAAGTTGGCTTTCTTGTAATTGCCACCAGCGAGTTCTTGTGCAAGTGCAGTGGTCGCTAGAAGGCCAAGCCAATCTCCAAACGAGGAGAATGCCATGCTCTTCCATAACTTACGAAAGGCAGGGATCGCCAGAACACTTCGGGATTCCGAGTGCGCCGGTGCCGATGGGTACGGCAGTGCCTGAGACATGGGATGAGTCTATCGGTGAGCCCCCGACACTCAATGAGCGTAGTTTCTAGCGAATCACCTTTATTTTTACCTGAAATGAACTATTTGCTGGCGTGCAGCGCATTGCTTCGCCACAGCTGGTACGCGTGGCAACTACAAGGGCCGTACAAAACGGTATTTGGTCTGACTAATAATCCCGCTACTATTTCTGAGTAGCGGGATTATTAAGTAATTTTTAAATAGTCTCTTCGACCAACAATCCTGTGCCAACCCAAGAAATAGGTGGGTTAACTTTCAGTGAAGAGAACATTTTTTGAGCTTCAGGAGTTGCTTGCCATTCGCGTTGCTTGTCATGATATTTACCCCATGCTTCGCTGCTTGCATGCTCGATTGTGACAATCCAACTTCTATCGTCATCCCCATAGGAACCACTATATAGTGAAACCCATGTCGCACCATGGCTGAGCAATATGTCGCGAAGTGCTCGTACATCCGTCTTAATGTCATTGGGGTTAACCGTAGGTGCTGCTTGCCATTTCCATACTTCAATTAATTTGGCCATTTGCAAAACCATCCTTTCCGTTGTCGACCCTCGACATGAAAACTTTACCTATTTGACCCTAAACTTGTCAAAGTCCGGATAGACCGTTGGGGAGAAATATGAGAAATCTACGTTTGCAAGTTCGCACCGATTTCAGAAATGCTAAATTACCCTCACTTTTCCTATCGCTCGTGCTGCTATTGACAATGTCGATTTCATCCGCACCGGAAAGTAATGCTGCCTCTTTACAACAAACTGCCATCAGCCAAGCATCATGGTTTAGCAGTGTAACGGTTAATTTCTCCGGAGATAACGTCAGCATTGCCTCTGATGGCATTCCTAACTGGATGGCAGAAAAATATGCCAAGCCGAATGCAGGAATCGTAGTTCCGACAAGTGCCTCTGACGTAACATTAGATTTTGCAACTCATTTAGTCTCAAAACAAAATTTAAATTATTCGATCACTCTAAGCCCGACAAAGGCTTCGGCTCCAACAACAACTACATTGGGACCAATTGGAATATTGGTGAACGGCGCAGTTCTCTATAATCCCTTTGAAGGCGATGGCAAAACGGTCGCCGTAGGTAACAATGTTTACTTAACCGATACCAACGGTGTGAAGTGGGGCTTTCTTGATACATGTAATGGCCACCCGGGAATGGGGGGGATGTATCACTATCACGGTATGCCACCATGTGTAACTTCGGTTATTGATAAAGTTGGTGGACCTTCACACATATTAGGTATCGCATTTGATGGATTCCTTATATATGGCGATAGAGACATCAGCGGAAAAATTATCTCATCCACACAATTAGATTCATGTAACGGTATTACCAGTCCCACCCCAGAATTTCCGGCAGGTGTCTACCACTATGTCTTAACCGAAGAGAAAAGTAATAGATCCACTATCAATTGCTTCACCGGAACTTCAACAATTTCTAAGTCAGGTAGCCAACAACAAGGTGGCATGGCACCAATGCCTGGCATGGGTGGCCCACAACAACAAGGTGGCATGGCACCAATGCCTGGCATGGGTGGCCCACAACAACAAGGTGGCATGGCACCAATGCCTGGAATGGGTGGACCGTCACAAACTCCGCAACAACCACAAGCACAACCAGTAGTAGTTGCACCGACCATAAGTGCTGCACCGACTGCGACCCCTACACCTACTTTTACAACGCTATATAAAGCGGTGAAGGTGACTCAATTAGTCTGTCAAAAAGGAAAAGTAAAAAAATCTGTTACTACAAATACTTGCCCAACTGGGTACAAGCGGCTCAGCTCCAAATCAATCACCAAATATGTAGCGACAAATCTCACAGTCCAACCATAAAAACTAAGGGTTCACCCTGTACAAGAATTGAGAAAAGTGAGTTCTATCACTCCCTAAGTTTCTACACCCGTCTTACTCATTTTTTCCTCAGAAACATAAGGTACGCTAAATTGTATGAACGGAAATCTATTTATGGCCGCAGTATCTAAGAGTGATACTTGGGAAGACATCACTTTTTATATTGTAGATACATGGAACTCTAATTTTCGTGAGTCAGCAAATGATGTAATTGAGAGTGGTTGGAAGGCTGACTTATCAGTTTGTGAACCTTGGCAATTTGCACACATGGCCAACCTAACTCTCTTGGTTAATTTGCCAATTGATTTTCCAAAAGATTTCTCTGATGAAAATGAATCAGCTGAAGAAATTATCAAAAATTATGCATTATCAATGGCGAAGATTGCGATTGATTACGATTTTGAAGATATGCGGGCAATATTTGAGGTCCATACTGAATTGCTGGGGCTCGGCAAGAATCACATTAAAAAAGGAATGGTTGCTCCTTGGCCAAATTTAACCTGGGCTTCATTTGCCGTCGTTAAAAAAACAATCTGGGATGCGAAGCCCACTGGTTAATTGGCTTCATTTGTCATGCAGAAGAGTGGCGTGTTAGCAAATTGTTAGCAGGGAGCCACTTGTACCAAATCTCAGCGCCGCGATTCTTCGAAGTCGTTAAGCAGTCTCTTCTACGAATTGCCAGTCAGCTACATAATGATTGAGTGGAGCCCATCTGAGAGTCCCGGTGCCTACAGCCATGACTTCGGTTAACTTCACGGTCCGCCTTTGACCCACCTTGAGGGTGAACTTCTTACTTCCATCATCGAACTTCACCGGGCGAATAAGCGCCGCATTTCCATCGAGAATTCCAAAATCTCGAACATCGATCACAGTTGAACCTCTCTTCTGGCTGAAGGTAAAGACAAATACTCCAGGTAGAGCTTCTGCACTGATCTGGGGAACCTTTGGGCCGAGAATCTGTACTTGTGTAACACCAGTTTTCAGTGTGACGTTAACAAAGTCTCCTGGAATCGCCATAACAGGATGACCTTGGCTAGCGCTAATGACTGTTGGCACGGCTGGCGTAGGCGTGGCAATTGCGCCCGCCGGGAAAATAATCCCAGCAAGCGCAATTGTGACGATCGCAGCGGTTGCGAACTTACTTCTTGTTGAAAACATCGCTTCCAAATGGCTTCAAACCAGCTTGTGCCGCAAAACCAAGGTGTCCCTTGCCATCGAGACCAGGTGAAGCCTTTGCAACTCCAAAGAGATCTTCGAGAGTACGCAGAAAGCTGTAATGGTTATAGAAGGTTGAATCTGTGGTTCCCGGAGTATTGAAATTTGAGATCAATACCATTCCAACATCTCCGCCACCCAACGTTGCATGGGTTGCATCGAACATCGGATCGGTTGCTGCCGTGCGGGCTCCTAGCGTAATTCCAGTTACTGGACCAGTTGGTGCCATTGGAACTCCGTTAACGAAGAGCTGGAATGATCCAGAGACAGCACATGCTGTTGGGCATGTTGATGTTGAACTCTTTGGAAGGGATGCCCACGAAGGAAGGTTGTATACAGCTCCGACAGTTGCACCATCTGGAATATTTGTTCCAGTCACAGTGCGACCGAGATCTGCAGAAGAGATCGAGTTGTCAGTAATGTATGAAGAGCTTCCATCTGCTGTAGCGGCCTTATCGTTGCGAGCTGCCGCGATTGGGCCTGCGCCACCCATAATGATCCCTGGAACTGATGGATCACGATTCACGAAGGCGTTAAAGCCTGGGCCAGGGTAGAGCTGATTGCCCGATGCATCGGTCTTGACGATTGCATTAGGACCGGTTGGCTCGAAGTTCACATTTTTACCGTTGAGATTTTCACCCGCAGAGTCGGCAGCAAGTGAAGCCGCGACAGTCGCAGGCGTAGCTGAATCCTGGAAGCTATTGCCAGTGAAAGAGTACGCAGGGAATCCTTCATCGAATGAGACAATGATCAGACCATTATCCTTATAGGCCGGCGATGCTTGGATTTCAGGGATGATGTGCTTGAGGAACAAGTCACCCGCGTAAAGACCGCCTGTGTAATTGATTGGCGATCCTGGTGTATTTGGATCAATCCAGCCACCTGACAAATTATTTCCGTAGCAAACTGCATCGTGTGCATCTGAACAGTTATTTGGTGAGATCCAAGAGAACGCTGGCGTTGTTGACTCGCTCTGGAGATCTGAGTAGAGACCATTTGTCTTGTCAAAGATATTCGCTGAGTGCTTTGAATCGCACATTGTGTTTGCGTTATCAATGATGGAGTGGAACCAAGGTAGTGGGAAGTGCTTTGCAACATACTGATCTGTAGCATTCGCTCCACCTGGATTTGCAACAGGGCTGTTGGTTGGATCAGTACCGGGTGCTCCGCATGTTGTTACTGAGTGAGCGGCACCTGAAGAATCTGAATTTCCAAGATCCTGGGCATATCCCTTCCAGCTGACACCAGCTGCAGAGAGCTGATTAAAGATTGTTTGAACTGATGATGGGTAGACAGAACCCTGAAGTGTATATGGATCGCCAGCTGCCTTGAACTGACCGTAGTTTGGATCAGTCTTATCAGTAATCACCGAACCAGCCGCATCCTTGTATGTTGGGCTGTCGATCTGATGATCGTAAAGTGGTGCTTGACCTGAAACGAGGGCGGTGTAATTGTCCTGGCTGTAGTGGCCAGTGCCGTAGTAGTTGGTCAAAAGTGTTCCTTCTGAAGGGAGAGTCTTCCAAAGGTAGGTGTTGTTATTCAAGCCTGAGAATGTTGCATCAAAGGACTTGTTCTCCATGATGATGTACCAGACGTGCTTTGCCTTAGGTAGACCAGATGCAACTGTTGCTACTGGCTTAGCCTTTGTGGCCGCGGTTGCGACAGATGAATAAGTTGAGAAGCCGAACATCAATGACGCGGCTACAACTGCAATGAGCGATGAACGAGCAATGCTGTTCATCGCTGTGAAGGAGCGTGATAGGGATTTCATGATTGAGGTCATGACCGAATCAAATGCGGGTCAGATTAAAATCAGACGTAGCAAGTATGAACAGGGTTTGAACTTCACCTTAAGACTATTTCAAAGTAGAGAAGTGACCCCGCTGACTGGTGCGCTTGAAGGGATTCGAACCCCTAACCTTCTGATCCGTAGTCAGATGCTCTATCCGTTGAGCTACAAGCGCCGGTTGAG
>CAILXX010000006.1 GCA_903838295.1 uncultured Actinomycetes bacterium | reverse complement strand
GCTCATTCACATGAGGTCTTACTGGTGGCGGGTGAAGGATTTGAACCTTCGAAGGCAGAGCCGGGGGATTTACAGTCCCCTCCCATTGGCCGCTCGGGCAACCCGCCAAGGCTATATCTGAAGCAGCCTGCGTAGACTACCTCAGTTTCAAAGGGTTAAGAAATTAGTTCTATTCCTTAACCGCGCCTAATGAAAGGCCGTTCTCCCAATAACGCTGTAAGAACAAGAAGACAATAATCAACGGCAATAGCGAGAGACCCGCAGAGGCAATAACTGCAACTTGGAATTGAGGATCCGTGCCAGATCCACCATTGTATGCACGGCCATACCAAATAAAGAGTCCAACAGGCAATGGTTGTAAATTGGTCTCACTCAACATAATCAAAGGCAAGAAGAAGTTATTCCAAATTCCAACGATTGATAGCAATAGGACAGTCACAAACCCTGGCATCAACATGCGTAAAGAAATTGACTTAAAGATTTTAAACTCTGTTGCTCCATCGATTCGAGCCGCCTCAATCATGTTGTTTGGGATGGAGGTGTCAGAATAAACCTTCATCAAATAAACACCGAGCGGACTAATCAATGATGGCAAAATTACTGCCCAGCGGGTATTAACCAGTCCCAGCTTTGAAAAGATGATAAAAGTTGGAATCGAAAGGGCCGCTGTGGGAATCATTACTGCTGCTAAAACTGTTCTAAAGATGGCAGTAGATCCAACAAACTTATATTTGGAGAATCCATATCCTGCCAATGTACAGAGCAATGCAGCGCCTAAAGCACCCACAATTGAATAGATGAGAGAATTCATCAACCAAATTTTGTAAATTCCGGCATCACTTGAAAAAACCATCCTGAGGTTGTGCCAGAGGTGGAACGACTTACCGAACCAGAGTCCAAAGGTAGAAAAAAGATCGGTGGTGTTTTTTGTGCTTGATGTGATAACCCAAATGAGAGGGATTAGGAAATAAGTAGAAATAATGATCATGATAAGAGTAAGGAAATTACTCTTCTTAGTCATATAAAACTTCTTTGAACTCATATCAGTTGCTCCCCTTTGCGGCGGCCGACCAATGTTGCGATTGTTGCGACGATCGCAATAATCAATCCGAGAGAAAACGAGATAGTTGCAGCATAATTAAGCTGCTGGCCCTTAAACGCAACGTTATATGCATACACGTTTGGTGAGTAGTGATCGTCAAAAGTTGTTGGGGCTAGGTTTGAGAATTGAAGTGGCTCGGTGAAGAGCTGGAAACTTCCAATAATTGAAAAAATCAGAGTCAGAAAGATGGCTGGATAAAGCTGCGGTAGTTTGATTCGGATCGCTGTTTTTATGGCACCAGCGCCATCAACCGCTGCTGCTTCATAAAGTTCTGTAGAGAGACCTTTAAGTGCGGCATACAAAATAATCATGTTATAGCCAGCGAATTCCCAGGTTACAAGAGCGCTAATAGAACTTAATGAGGAAAATTGACTCCCAAAGAAATTGATCTTGTGAATGTGCGCATAACCTAAAACAGTATTAATGAAACCGTAGTTGAAGCCATAGAAGTAAGACCAAATAATCGCGCCAATAACGGCTGGGACGGCGTACGGGATAAATATTGCAATTCTAAAAAATCTAGGGAAGCGAAGCTTTCCACTGTCGATAGCCAACGCACAGAAAGTCGCGATAATCAGCATTAGTGGGACTTGGAGCAAGAAATACAGTGCCACTCGAACTACTGATGTGACCCATTGTGGATCATGAATCATCGTTACGTAATTTTGCAATCCAACAAATTTATTACCACCGATAAGGCCCTTGTGGTACAGACTGATGTAGCCCGAATAAAGCAAAGGCACTATAAGAAGAACAACGAACAATAAAAAGAAGGGTAGTACGAAAAAAAGTCCGGTTCTTTTTGTGGATGCAAGACTGCTTCTGCTCATGATCACCATTTCAATATTAATTGACACTAAGTTTTTGAGAAAATCTAAAAGATAGAGAGGGTTTCAATAACCCTCTCTATCTTTCTTAGTACTTAGCTACTTACTTGGTCGTGACGGTATATCCCTGAGCCTTTGCATAAGCAACGGTGTCAGCCTGCCACTTGTCAACGCCTGCAGCCGTATCGCTCTTCTTCAAGATCGAATCGAGCACATCGTTGGTCCAGAGTGTGTAAACCTCATCCTGGAATGGGCTCCACTCATAGTTCTTACCAACAACTGCGTTGTAAGCACTATAGGCCTGGTACACCTTCTGGCCGCCATAGAACGCAGGAGCAGTTGCCTTGAATCCTGCTGAACTCAATACAGAGTTTGCTACTGGGAAGTCAAAGGTTGGAGCTTGTGTGAGTGCGAATGAAGCTGTTGCATTCGTGTTAACGAAATCAGCAAGAGCCGCAGCTGCGATCACATTCTTTGATGTTGACATCACAGCTGAAGTTGATCCGCCCCAGTTACCAGACACAGGTGTTGAACCCCATGTTGGAAGTGGTGCAGCACGCCAGCTACCTGAAGTGTCTGCTGCAGCTGCAGATACAGTTGCAAGACCCCATGCTGCTGCTGCCCAAGAAACGTACTTACCCTTGTTGAAGGCTGCGTTCCAGTCAGATGTCCAGTATGGATCTGCAGGAATATTGCCTGAAGAGTATAGATCGCCCCAGAACTTTGTAACCTGCTTGGTTGCTGCATCATTCAACTTAATGTTGATTGATGACGCGCTCGTCATGTGGAACGGACGAGCACCAGCCTGCCAGTAAAGGCCATTCATATTTCCTGAATCCATGATCATGTTAGAGATGTATGAATTTGCATCTGCACTGTGGATGATCGCGGCATCTTTAGCAAAGTCTGCCCATGTTGCAGGAGGAGTGATGTTATTTTTTGTGAAAACATCTGAGCGATACAGAAGTCCCATTGGGCCTGAATCCTGAGGAACTGCGTATACGCCACCCTTAGCATCAGTTACCTGAGCAGAGATCCATGCTGGGAATTGGCTTACCCAATTTTTAGAAAGGTAAGGTGCAATGTTAGCTAGACCGCCAAGAACTTTAAATGTTGGAACATACTGGAACTCAATTTGAGCAACATCTGGAAGACCAGACTTGGCAGCAATTCCGGCTTTGATCTTGTTGTATTCAGCGCCACCGGAGCCGACGTTAACAAGCTTTACTTTAATTTTTGGATAGGTAGCTTGGAACAAATTAACTTCGTTCTGCTGACCTGGTAGCCAACTCCAGAATGTAAGAGTTGTTGGCGTATTAAGCGCCTTTGTAATTGCAGCACTTGTTCCTACTGCTGCTTGTGCTGATTGAGCAGAGACGCTGAGGATTGCTGTTGATGCCACCAAGGTGGAAACAACCGCAACGACAACACTGCGCTTCTTGATTGATGTCATTTAAAACCTTTCGATAGGCCTATTGGTTTTATCGCTACGGACTACTTGCGCACCCCGTAACAAGTCGTCGAAATTCTGGCACTTTTCTTTTATATAAGATAGCCAGTATTCAATTAAACCAACGGAAATAAATAACGATTTCGTTATATTTGGCCATTTTACGAAGTTAAAAGATGTACGGGATTGGCATGGTTACCCCACCGCTGATCGCCGACTGATGAGCCACGATCCCGGGAGTTGTAAATCGAGCCGCGTCATCAATATTCATGGGGGCGGGTTTCTCCCCCACTGCATCCATCACAAAATCATGGACCATATATTGGTGCGAACCACCATGGCCGTTGGAAAGTCCGTTAAATGATGAGGGTAAAGCTGAACGATCATGGATTCTTGCAAAGCCACCATCCCACTTATTAGGGGAAATAAAATCTTTCTGAAGAGAGTATGGATTCTCGACATCAGACCAAGTATTTATTTCATCTGTGACAATATCAAAGGAGTTTTTTGTCGACCAGGACGCGTACCCCACCTGTTGTTCGAATGAACCTTCGGTTCCAAAAATGCTCATACGCACGGTTGGCTCTAATGGAGCGGTACCTACTCGGCGAAGTTCGGCAATCCGCATAACTCCGCCATCACTATTCCTGAAGAGCGCGATCTGATTACTCTGATTGTTCTGCCACATACTTACATCCTCATCAAAAATCCCATCAGTGATCGAATCCTTTAAGCCTAGGCATGTGACTGAAATTGCATGACTACCAGTTACAGAAAGTATGGTGCTGGTCGAATGCGTGGAATACAACATCGGTGGAAAACTTGCACTGGCTTTCCAGTCATCCCCTCCATTTGCGGCAAATGCATCAAAAAAGCCATGAGACATGTCATGTAAATATTCACCTTCACCATAAACGAACTGGCCCATATCACCGTTAAGAAATTTCTTTCTGGCGTAGACAACTGCTGGGTAGTAGTAGCTAGTCTCGGCCATAAAATAAGTCAGCTTTGTTGCTTTAGCAACCTTCACAAGTTCGGTCACTTCTTCGATGGTGATGCCCATCGGTACGGCGGTATATACATGGCGATTATTTTTTAAGGCAGCCAGCGCGATTTCGGCATGCGTCCATCGTGGCGTAAAGATAGCTACCGAATCGAAATCGCTATTCCACAATTCATCTAATGAAGCGAAAACGTCTTTGATCGAAAACTTTGCAGAAGTGATTTTTCCTCGCTCTTCATTTGGCTCGACCAGGGCAACCTCTGCGACTAGCGGATGTGCCTGAAATAGATGAATAAAAGAGGCAGAGAACTGCCCGCCACCAATAATGGCAAGTTTAAGTTTTTTGCTCACTTTAAGAGTCCTTTGCGACTTCAGGCCCGAGTTGAATTAATCTTTTGCATATGATGTTTTCTGCACAATACTTCGTAACCAATAACATCTTTTGAAGCGACATCACCAGGGACAATTTGATCACCTTCGGTAACCATTACTCCATTTGCAACACGGGCATTATGCGTGGCACGCAATCCACACCAACAGAGCGCTTCTACCTGAAGCGGCAGGACTCGATCGGCTAATTCGATAAGTCGTTCTGAACCCGGAAAAAGTTTTGTTCTAAAGTCGGTCAGAATTCCAAAAGCAAATACGTCAATCCCGAGTTCGTCCACCACCATGGCTAACTGCTCTATGTGCTCTGGCTCAAAGAACTGTGTCTCATCGCAAATCACATATTGAATTTTTCGGCCACGAGCCATCTCGCTCTTTAAATGCTCCAAAATGTTTAGTTCGGGGCTTACCTCAAAGGCGGGCGAACGCAAACCTAAACGGCTAGTTATGACTCCTTCGCCGCCTCGGTCACGGTTGGTGAGAATAATTCCTTCAAGGCCACGACTTGTTCGGTTATGTGCCGTCTGCAGCGCAAGAGTGGATTTGCCACTATCCATAGTTCCACAGTAATAAATAAGTTCGGCCATACGAGAAAATTAGCGCATAGCGTCAATTTAGGTAACATGTTGTCTATGTGGCTCCATTAGAATTTGATTATGAACATTATTAATTCGATCGAACCTAACGGCGTTAATTTCATACGAGAAGAAGAACGCCACGGAACGGCACGCTCTCTCTTCTGGCCGTGGGCGGCAGGAAATGTCTCCTTACTTGCGCTTTCCTATGGTGCATTCTTTTTGGGCTTTGGCATCTCTTTTTGGCAAGCCACCTTCGCTGCAGTAGTAGGAACCGCCGGCTCCTTTGTCCTTGTTGGAATCAGCTCAATCGCCGGAAAACGATCTAACGCACCGACCATGACGTTATCTCGAGCTGCCTTTGGGGTAAAAGGAAATATATTGCCCGGTCTGCTCTCCTATTTACTATTTGTTGGTTGGGAGACCGTGCTTGTCTCACTTGCCACCCTCGCCTCTCAAACCGTTTTTGCTCGGCTTGGGCATGTTAATCACAACGTCGCTGGAGTCCTTGGATTTCTTGTTGCTGCAGGTCTGACAGTTTTTGGTGGAGTACTTGGCTTTCAAACAATTATGAAAATCCAACGCTGGCTCACAGTCGCGACATTGATACTTACAATTGGTTATGTTGCCTTAACAGTTCATAAAGTTAATTGGCATTCTGTATCCACATTACATTCTGGTGGAGTGCAGGGCCTTATAGGTGCAATGATCTTTGGCATCACGGGTATCGGGCTTGGTTGGGTAAATTCTGCAGCAGACTATTCGCGTTACTTACCCCGAAAAACATCTAGTCAATCGGTTATTGGCTGGACCGTATTTGGTGCATCTATCGTTCCAATAATTCTTGTCATATATGGTTCGCTCTTGGCTGGTAGTTCTAAATCTTTAAGCGATGCAATTGCCTCCGATCCAATTGGTGCGCTGACTACGCTGCTACCAACGTGGTATCTGATTCCTTTTGTGATCGTTGCAGTTCTTGGCCTGATTGGTGGGGCAATTCTTGATCTTTATTCATCAGGGATTACCTTGGTTTCGATTGGACTACCCGTTAAAAGACATGTGGCTGCGTCAATTGATGCCACAATTATGGCCGCTGGAACAATTTATATTGTGTGGGTCGCCCCTAATTTCATCGGACCGTTTCAGGGATTTTTAATTACCTTGGGGGTACCTATCGCAGTCTGGTCAACTATCTTTGTGGCTGACGTCTTAATGCGAAAGGTGGATTACTCGCAAGACGAACTATTTGAATTGGATGGTCGTTACGGCGTCTGGAACTTGCGATCCATTGGATTGGTGATATTTGGGACGGCCGTGGGTTGGGGATTTGTCACTAATACCTTTGCCTCGTGGCTCTCCTGGCAAGGCTATTTCATGGGATTAATCGGCGGTAAGACCGGCAGTTGGGCTAGCGCCAACGTTGGGATCATCATCGCCCTAGTAATAGGCTTCGTAGGACACATACTC
Source organism: uncultured Actinomycetes bacterium (assembly GCA_903838295.1). GTDB lineage: Bacteria > Actinomycetota > Actinomycetes > Nanopelagicales > Nanopelagicaceae > PALSA-747. The sequence goes on along the minus strand of CAILXX010000006.1, from coordinate 137,105 downwards.
TTATCTCGTACAAGAATTAGACAACAGGAGGCGCACCGTGGCTGATTCCAGTTTCGACATAGTTTCGGAAGTTGATCACATGGAGGTTGATAACGCCTTCAATCAGACTGATCGCGAAATATCTACCCGCTTTGACTTTAAAAATACTGGAACAAAGATTGAAAAATCTGGTGAAAAGTACAACATCGAAGCAGATAGTGAAGAGAAGGCAAAGTCGGCGCTTGATGTATTTAAAGACAAGTTGGTGAAGCGCGGTGTATCACTTAAGCATCTTGATCCATCAGTACCACAACTGAGCGGAAAAATTTATAAGATCTCGTGTGCCTTTAAAGAAGGCATTAAGACCGAAGATGCCAAGAAGATTGCAAAATTGCTCCGAGATGAAGGTCCCAAGACGCTTAAAACTCAGATTCAAGGCGAAGAACTTCGGGTTTCAAGCAAAAGTCGTGATGACCTTCAGGTCGCAATCCAAATTGTTAAGGATCATCCTTGGGAATTTTCGGTTCAGTTCCAGAATTATCGCTAGCCACTAGTGAGCAAAAACAAGCTTGGGTTGTTGTTCGGAGTCGCCTCCTACCTTCTTTGGGGTTTGTTCCCCCTTTATTGGCCGCTGCTAGAACCTTCTAACTCCTTTGAGATAGTCAGTCATCGTGCGGTCTGGACTTTGGTCTTTTGTGTAATAGTGCTTGGTTTTTCAAGGCGACTCCGATCAACCTTGGCGCTATTAAAGGTGAGACGGAATTTAATCCGCTTGTTCTTTTCATCTCTCTTTATATCTGGCAACTGGTTGATTTATGTGTGGGGTGTCATTCATGGACACGTTGTCGAGTGCGCACTTGGGTATTACATCAACCCACTGATTATTGTACTTTTCGGGGTAATCCTTCTGAAAGAAAAAATGCGGAAATTACAATGGCTATCCATAGGTATCGCCACAATTGGTGTTCTGGTGCTTGCGCTGGACTATGGACATTTTCCTTGGATCGCATTGGCAATCACTGTCTCTTGGGGAAGTTATGGGTTGGTCAAAAAACAACTTGGACTCGGGGCTTTAGAGGGCCTAGCACTTGAAACCCTAATTTCCTTCCTTCCATATTTTGGATACTTAATCTGGATTGGCCACAAAGGTCAGGGGCAATTTGGGCACCATCTTGGTTTAACAATTCTTTTAATGGGTGCGGGCGTCGTTACCGCCGTCCCCCTGTTACTTTTCAATGGATCAGTGAATAGGTTGCCTTACACAATTATTGGTTTACTGCAGTACATCACTCCGACGGTGCAATTTCTCATCGGCATCTTGGTACGGCACGAAGTCATGACTACCGGCCGATGGATTGGCTTTTTTATTGTTTGGTTAGCGCTCTTTACTCTGGGTACTGATTTATTGAAATCAGGAAGTGCGAGTGATGATGGTTTGGCAAAGCTCGACTAAAGCTCGCTTCGCTGCAATATCTCTGAGAGGTTCAATCTCCAATCGCGCTTCATCTGCATAGCTATGCAATAGTTTGCGCGACTTCTCCATTGCAGGATGGTTACGCAATTTCTTTAGCGTCTCTTGCACAATAGCTTCATCGGTGATTGGAGCCGAAAGAATCTTTCGTAATTCTGCATCGGCGGAATCCTTTGACTCCAATATATAAAGTGTGACCAAAGTCGGAACCCCTTCCCGAAGATCGGTTCCCGGAGTCTTGCCTGATTCATTAGATTCACTGGCAATGTCGATTACATCATCGGCTAATTGAAAAACAACGCCTAGTTTTTCACCGAATCGAGTCATGGCTTCTACTTCTTCAGGCGTGGCTCCAGAAAGCAGAGCACCGAATCTGGCAGAAGTGGCAATCAACGAACCAGTCTTGTCGGCCACAACCCGCAAATAGTGCTCTAGCATTGTTAATCCGACAGTTGAACCTTGAGTTTCAGTGATCTGGCCAATAACTAATCTTTCGAATGTCCGAGCCTGTAATCGAACAGCTTCTGCTCCCAAATCAGCGAGCAAATCAGATGCCTTTGCAAAAAGATAATCGCCAGTCAGGATTGCAACCGTATTGTTCCACCGCGAATTCGCGCTCTCTACCCCGCGACGCAATGGCGCTTCATCCATAACATCATCGTGATACAAAGTTGCAAGATGAGTAAGTTCGCAGACAACTGCTGCTTCAACGATGCCGTCTGCCTTAGGATCTCCAAATTGCGCTGCAAGCAGGGTCAGCAGCGGGCGCAATCTCTTACCTCCGGCTTCTACCAAGTGGCGAGAGGTTTCTACAACCAATGGATAGTCACCAGATATATGCGAACGCAGCAATGCTTCGACTTTCTTCATATCGCTCTTCAGAGACAATTCGAGTTTTAGATCTAGATGTGGAATTCCAAATGCCATTTACTTCTCGGCATCCTTGAAAGCGATATGAATCGCAACGATTCCAAATGTGAAATTTTGCCATGCAACACTTCCCCAGCCAGCTGTCTTGATTTTTTCTGCCAGTTGCTCTTGGGTTGGCCAGGCGCGGATCGACTGCGCAAGATAAATATATGCATCTGGATTAGAAGACAATTTTCGGGCAACCTTCGGTAGCGCAGCCATTAAATATTTAATGTAGATGCTCCGAAAGATTGGATTAGTCGGGTGCGAGAATTCAACAACTACTAAACGGCCACCTGACTTTGTAACGCGCAGCGCTTCTTTCAGCGCCTTCTGGACATCGTGTGTGTTTCGAAGGCCAAATGAAATTGTAGTTACATCAAATTCTTCATCTGCAAATGGCAGGTTCAGTGCGTCGGCCAATGTGAACTTCAAGTCGGGATGGCGTTTCTTTCCTGCATCCAGCATGCCTTGCGAGAAATCTGCAGGTATAACTTCTGCTCCTGCATCGGCCAATGGTCGACTAGAAGATCCAGTACCAGCGGCAATATCCAATATCTTCATGCCGGGCCCCGGGGCAATAATTGCGGTTGCCTTCTTGCGCCAAGCTTTAGTCTGGCCCAAACTCAAAAGGTCGTTCATAATGTCGTAGCGCTTTGCTACTCCATCGAACATAGCCGAAACATCTTCGGGCTCTTTGTTGAGATCTGCTGACTTACTCACCCGTACATTCTTCTGGGAGTAGGCTCGCCTGACAAATTGGTTAGCTCCAGGAAAGGCAAGCAAATGTCGATTTCAACTGCCACCACTCTTCGTAATGCCTATGTGACTCGTTCAAACGCTGCCACAAAAGTCGCGCTCGTTCTTGGCGGCGTTGCATTTCTATCACTCATGGCACAAATCACGGTTCCCGTTCCAGGCTCACCGGTCCCAGTCACAGGCCAAACATTGGGCGCACTTCTCTTGGCAACCGCATACGGCGCAAGTTTGGGATTCACAACATTTGCAAGTTACATGATTATTGGATTTCTTGGTGCACCAGTATTTGCTTCTGGTGGACATGGCTTAGCACGCATGACGGGGGCAACTGGCGGGTACTTAGTAGGAATGTTGATTGCCTCATTGATCACTGGGTTCCTAGCAGGACGCAAATGGGATCAGAAAATTTCTACTGTGATCCCAACAATGCTGATTGGTGATGCGGTAATTTTTACAACTGGACTTATCTGGCTACATCACGTTGCAGGAGCGACTTGGACTTGGACATTTTCCAAAGGTTTCACGCCATTTATCTTGGGTGAAGTGATCAAGATCGCTATTGCCTGTACAACATTGCCAACTTTATGGCGTTTTGTACCAAAGCAATAAAAGCACTTAACTTAGGGGTATGGCATCGCGAATAACCACTGAGCTTCTTGGGGAGCACCCTCGATTAACTGAGATCGACTGTGGGTTACCAATAACTGGGTCGTGGATTCGTGGCGCAGATGGTTTTATTGCCTTTGGCACATATAAGTCAACAACCGTTATAGGAAAGAAGCGCTTCTCGGATGCGTCGGCTTGGTGGAAGAACGAACTATCCCGTCTAGATATTAAAAATAATGTGCATGGTGTTGGTACTGGTCCAATTCTTTTCACATCATTTGCCTTCTCGGAAAATGAGCCCTCGGTTCTTATGATTCCCGAAGTCGTTATCGTGCAAAAAAATGGTAAGTCTTGGATTACCTGGATCGGAGAAGTACAACCAGAACTAGCCACCCGGGTTTTATCTGAACCCTCGTTGACACTAGATTGGCGTGGCGGCACATTGAGCGATCAAGAATGGTCACAACGCGTTGATGAATCAGTAAAGCGAATCAAGAGTGACTCACTTGAAAAAGTTGTGCTCGCCAGAGATGTAATCGCGCAAAGCAATTCTCCAATCGATCCAGCATCTTTACTGCACTCACTGGAAAGTGAATATCCATCAACGTGGCTATTTCTAGTTGATGACTTAATTGGAGCGACACCAGAACTATTAGTGCGTCTTAACAAATCATTGGTTACTTCTCGAGTCTTGGCCGGAACAATTCAAAGAACTGGTGATGAGGTACGCGATGCCACACTTGCGGGTTCGCTCTCAAAATCTTCCAAGGATTTAGAGGAACACGAATATGCAGTTAGATCAGTTGCGGATGCGCTTGCTCCATTTGCATCATCCACTAACGTGCCAGAGGCGCCGTTCGTCCTGCACCTTCCCAATGTTATGCATCTAGCTACTGATGTCACCGGTGTGATCAATGAATCCGCGGCTCACGTAGATATCTTTACACTTGTGGCGGCTCTGCATCCGACTGCTGCTGTCTGCGGGACTCCTACTGATACAGCTCTAGAGTTAATCATTGAATTAGAGTCAATGAATCGTGGTCGATATGCCGGACCAGTTGGTTGGATCGATGCTCATGGTGATGGTGAAATTGGAATCGCGCTGCGATGTGGACAACTATCTCCGGATCATTTAGAGATCAGATTATTTGCCGGTTGCGGAATTGTTGCAGGTTCTGAAGCAACCCAAGAGCTAGCAGAAAGTCAGGCTAAATTATTACCAATCCGCACAGCACTGCAAAGACTCTGAGTTATCTCCTTTAGTCTTGCGGCATTCTCTTTTCTATCAGGAACTTCTACAATCACAAAGTGCAAGCCCACAAAGGGATGGATCACTAGTCGCTCGAGATCTGCAACGCTCTTGGCTTTATCAACGGGATAACCAAAACCTGATATGACATGCTCCAAATTGAGACCATGAGGCGTACCAAAGATTTTTTCGAAGCCCTCAACTCCAGCTTGTGGCAAGGTATCAAATATGCCACCGCCATTATTATCGATCACAAAAATCATCAATTTAGCGTCTACCGGATTGATTAACGCAGAAATATCATGCAAGAAGGTTAGATCACCAATAATTGCATAACTTCTTTCGTAATGGGTGGCAATGCCAAAAGTAGATGCAATATTGCCATCAATGCCTGCCAATCCACGGTTGGCAAATGTGTCTATACCGGTACGAGGTTGGGCAAATGCTTCGATATCTCTAACCGGACGACTGCTGCCTACAAAGAGCGCACTCTCATTTGGAATGGCGCGAGTTATTGCAGATATCGCGGCTTGTTCTGACCATTCGAATGGCAGGTGCGCAACGGATGCAGAAACTTTCTTCCATCGCGCGACCCATTGCGCATCTGGTTGTGAATTGACGGCGGGAATCGATGTAAATATTTGATTCGCCTTACGATTTACATCTACTGTCTTTGTCCGTGGATCAATTACCACCAAATTTTTACAGGTAGCAAGATATGTACTTATACTTCTAGAAAGTGTTGCTCGACCTACAATGATGATCTGCTCTGGCGCCAAAAACTCTTGAATAATTGGATCACTCAAGAGCAAGGCTGCATGCGGTACGGAATGCGAAAAACTTAATGGATCTTCTGCAATGAGCGGCCAACCAAGCTCTTTTGCAAGAGATTCAACCTGCGCTACCGAAAAACCGGCACGATCGTGCCCAACGATCAGTACTCCCTTGCCAGATACTGAGATCGCCTGTGCGGAAATCGCCTGTGCTGAAATTGATGAGGGGGTTAGTGAGCGCACATGTAAACCATTTAACCAGTCTGTTCGATCATCACCCAGCAACGGTTCATCAAATTGTAAATTCAGATGAATCGGACCGCCTTCTAGGTGGCCACGGATATCTATGGATTGGGTGCAATCAATTGTCTTTACTGGAGCCATGATTCCCACGTGATCGGTTGTCTGATTAGAACCAGTGCGACGCAAGCGTTCTGGACGATCTGCAGTGATTACCAAGAGTCGTTCGTGTGAGTGAAATGCTTCAAGCATTGCTGGATGCAGATTGGCTGCCGCGGTTCCACTAGTGCAGATCGCTACAACATAGTTCTGTGAAGCTTTGCTTAGTCCTAATGCAAAAAAACCTGCTCCGCGTTCGTCTACCCGAACATGTAGATCGACTAGACCTGCTAGTTCTGCTTGATATAGCGCGATCGACAACGGTGCGTTTCGAGATCCTGGAGAAATAACAAAATCCGATATCCCAACTTCTATTAGTTGGCGGACCATATTGCGGGCGAAAGTTGTTGAGTTCATTTTTCTCCCCGCTCGATTAACTCCCAGACTCGAAGAATACGCTCATGCCACCAAGTGGTTCGCTCTGAATTAGCGAGGTACCTCTCATGGTTGTGTGGTTCGTGACGCTTGACTTCTAAGTACCCATCGATTGGAATCACGGCCGGCTCACAAACGTCGTCCTCAAAGAGCGCAACAGTTCCCAATCCGCAAGCAAAATCCGATTCTTCAAAGGAGGCTGCTAGTGCCAAACCATGAGAAATACCGATTCCAGTTTCAAGCGCGCTGGAAACAACCACAGGTAAACCAATTTCTTTCGCAATCCGATGCGCATCATCAAATCCGCCTACTGGTTGCCATTTAAGAATTGCCACATCTGCATAGAGTTTAATCTGCGAGAAATCTTCGCCGAGATGTTTACGAATTGATTCGTCAGCTGCAATTCGAATCGGTGACTCTGCCTTGACGCGCGCCAATTCAGGCAATGATTCACAGGGTTGTTCTACATAATCAAAGACATTGCCAAATCGAAGGTGATACTCCAAGAGATTGCTGATCGCGGTATCCACATCCCATCCTGCATTTACATCGAGACGAATCTTGTAATCAGGGTTGATGTTTAAAACTTCTTCGAGAACTTCAGAGCCATTGGAAAAATCATCAACTTTCATCTTGACTGTGGTGCATCCCGGGAACCTATTCAATATTCCAGCTACTTGTGCCGGTGCAACGATTGGTAGAGTTGCATTAATTGCTACGCGCTCTCTAAACAAGGCAGGCCAGGGTTTATTTGCTGCTTCCAGCGCAGCCTTCAACCAAGAAGAAGATTCTTGATCGTTATATTCTGTGAAAGCTCCGAATTCACTCCACCCGTGACTCCCCCGGAAAATAGCGGTTTCACGTATGGTAACCCCGCGAAATCTATTGCGCATCGGGATCTGCAATATTGCCAGATCTTTAAATACTTGATCAAGCATTTTTATGGACGGCGCGGAAATTTTTCGAAGTTTGGTTCGCGCTTCTCTTTATAAGCATCGCGACCCTCTTGACCTTCTTCGGTTAAGTAGAAGAGTAGAGTCGCATCGCCCGCAAGTTGTTGCACGCCAGCCAATCCATCATCGGCTGCATTGAGGCCAGCTTTTAATAGACGAAGTGCCATTGGAGAATGTCTAAGCATTTCCCGGCACCACGAAACGGTTTCTGCTTCTAACTCTGCAATCGGTACGACAGTGTTGACTAATCCCATATCTAAAGCTTCTTGGGCATCATATTGACGACACAAAAACCAAATCTCTCGTGCCTTTTTCTGCCCGATGTGAGCTGCGAGTAAACCGGCACCGTAGCCACCATCAAAGGAACCAACCATTGGACCGGTTTGACCAAATTTTGCATTATCGGCGGCGATAGTCAGGTCACAGACAACATGCAAGACATGTCCCCCACCTACTGCCCATCCAGCTACCATCGCAACTACTGGCTTTGGTAGACGTCGGATTTGAATTTGTAGATCTAAAACATTTAATCGACCAATTCCTTTTTTTCCTAAAGTATCGCTGCCAATATATCCGTCGTCACCGCGAACATTGATATCTCCACCAGAACAAAATGCTTCTGATCCAGCGCCTGTCAAAATGATGACTCCTACGGTTTCATCATCCCGAGCCATCGAGAACGCCTCTTCTAATTCAAAAAGTGTTTGAGGTCGAAATGCATTTCTCACTTCTGGACGGTTGATTGTGAGCTTGGCGATGCCTTCGGCTGTTTCGTAAATAATGTCAGTAAATTGCTCGCCACCAGCAGGAATTTTCCATGCCGGAATTTCCCGGCTACCGGGGTCACGTTTAAACGGCTTACTCACGGCCACTCCTCTTGCATCGGGGTATCTCGGGGTATCTCGGTGATTTATGTATCGCTGCTGCGCTTCTAAGCAGGTAGCCTACGGTGGCTATGGTTAAAACGTCACCGCGGGAATTAGTCTCTGTGCCACCGGAGTGGTCAATTACACAGCTGATGAGAGTCCTGAAGGCTGCCCTCGATGGCGATGGGCCCGCTTTAGCCTTTGGTCCCTCTAAATTCCAGCAGGTAAACCCCGATATCGCTGTAGTCATTCCGACGAGTGGATCGACGGGGGCGCCAAAAGAAGTTGCTCTATCCGCTATGGCACTGCGCGCTTCGGCAAGAGCCGCACACCAATTCATTGGGGCAAAACCTCTTGACCGATGGTCGCTTTTGCTTCCGATCAATCACATTGCAGGCGTCAATGTTTTAGTTCGAGCACTTGAATTGAATAGCGAAGTCATAGACCTTCGTAAATCGATGGATTACCTCGATGCCGATTTTACCTCGATAGTCCCAACTCAGTTATATCGTGCCATCAACGGTGAAAAAGAATTACTTGCCCACCTTCAGAAGATGAAGACCGTCTTAGTCGGAGGATCTGCGACTTCGGAATTGCTTAAAAAAGATGCACAAGCCAATGGGATACATGTTGTTACAACTTACGGAATGTCAGAAATGAGTGGTGGATGTATTTATAATAATCAACCGCTTGCCGGAGTAGATGTGGAAATAGATTCGATTGGGCGCATTGCGCTTAAAGGTCCAATGCAAGCAACCACTTATCTTGGAGATGCCGAAACTTGGCAAATGAATAAGTTGAATGACTGGTTTCTCACGAGTGATTTAGGAAAGATTGTAGAAGGTAAATTATTTGTGGAAGGCCGAATCGATGATCAGATTATTTCTGGTGGCGAAAAGATATCACTCACCGTATTAGAAGAAATACTTACGGAAAAGTTTCCTACGAGCTCGTTTATGGCCTGTGCGGTAACAGATCCAGAATGGGGCCAAGCACTATGTCTGGCTTCTAAAACCATACTTAATCAGGCAGAAATAAAGGAATTCTTGCGAGTACGCCTCGGTGCGTATGCTGTACCTAAATATTTCTTAGATGAAGTCGAATTTCCATTTACTACAATCGGCAAACCAGATCGCCTTACATTGGCGAAGAAATTTGAGAGATCTTACAAATGAACAAATGGATCGCCGGCGCACGCCCCCGTACTCTCCCTGCCGCAATAGCCCCCGTCCTGGTAGGGACTGCATTGCGTCATAGTGATCATCATTCGATCAACTTCCTCAGCGCTGTCTTGGCTCTGGCCGTCAGCCTTTTACTTCAAATCGGGGTTAACTACTCGAATGACTACAGCGACGGCATTAGAGGTACAGATGAGAATCGAGTTGGACCGATCCGACTCGTTGCCAGCGGAATGGCATCTGCGCGTGCAGTAAAGCAGGCCGCAATCTTCTGCTTCTTTCTGGCATCCGCATTAGGGCTTCTACTATCTTGGCGCGTTTCGTGGTGGTTGGTAATTGTTGGCGCCGTAAGTATTGTCGCCGCCTGGGGTTACACCGGTGGATCTAAGCCATACGGATACTTAGGGTTTGGCGAAATTTCCGTCTTTCTCTTCTTCGGCCTTGTAGCAACCATGGGCAGTTATTTTGTCCAGGCTCACCGAATCACTTGGCAGAGTCTCCTCGTTGCTATTCCAGTAGGAGCGCTTTCTTGTGCGATTCTGGCGGTAAACAATCTTCGCGACTTACCTAAAGACGCTTTAGTCGGAAAAAGGACATTGGCGGTTCGCTTAGGTGATGCGGGTGCTCGTCGGCTCTTTATTGGGCTACTTGTGATTTCACATATCGCGGCATTGAGCGCAATTTCAATTTCACCTTGGGCACTACTAACGCTCATCTTTATCCCAACTACGGTCCAGATTGCTCGTGGGACCTTTGCCGGAGCGAAAGGGGTCGAATTAATCCCTATGTTAGGTAAAGTCGGCAAACTACAACTCTTCTTCTCCACAACCCTGGCTCTTGCACTTTTGATTTAACAGGTAAACTAAAGTCATGCTAGATGTCCTGTTGGTAGTTGGTGGAATCGCGATACAACTTTATGCAATCTTTGACTGCGCGAAGACAAATCAGGAATCAGTCCGCAACCTGCCTAAATGGGGTTGGCTTTTAATTGTTATCATTTTTGGTTTATTCGGATCGATTGCCTGGTTGATCGCCGGACGACCAAGAACACCTGGGACGACTAATCGCAGACCAACCCGATTGATCCCGCCTGATGACAACGATGATTTCTTAAGAAAGCTTTAATACCTCTTACAAGCCAGAATATGTATGTAAGCCAGTGCCCCAAATATTTACGTAAATGTAATTAAATAAGAAGGTCGATCCAGCGAAGATGCAGAGCCACGCTGCGCGACGTCCGCGCCACCCAACCGTGATGCGTGCATGCAAATAGGCAGCGTACGCAACCCATGTGATGAACGCCCAAGTCTCCTTTGGATCCCAACTCCAATACTTACCCCACGCAGATTCTGCCCAGATTGCTCCAGCAATAACCGCAAATGTCCATAGCGGAAATACGAAGGCCACCAGGCGATACGACAATTGATCGAGCGCTTCGAGTGAAGGAATCTTCAGAGCCCACTGAGGACGGCCACCCTTGAGTTCGAATCTGTCCATCAATAAATATGTTGCAGCCACCAAATTGGCAACCAAAAATACGCCGCCAGAAATAATTGCAGCTAACACATGTATGGCTAGCCATGGCGATTTAAGAGCGGGGACAAGTGGAGCGCTAGGTCGATACAAGACTGTAATAGCAGTACCTAATGTGAGAAGTACCGAAATTGAAACAGGTAATCCAAGCCAACGTAATTTATACTTTGCTAAGGAAAATAGATAGGCGCCGGTCAACATCAGCGCACCGGTAATTGAAAACTCGTACATGTTGCCCCAGGGAACCCGGTGTGCAGAAAGTCCACGAGTTGTATCTGCCACAATCAAGAGCGTAAAACCAAGGATCATCATCGCGGTGCCGATACGGCCGACACGATCTGTTTTTTCAAAATCAAAGGTTGTAGCGCTCACGCCTTCAACATTTTTAACCGACCAAGCGACTTCAAATGTGTGCGCAATAAATGCAATCGTGAAGATTGCTAAAGATGCGTAGATGGCGTCGTTCGAAAAGTAGGAAAAACTTGTTGATGACACTACTGCTCCTCTAATTTCTTCTGTAGTAAAGTCAGCTCTTCTTCCAGACCAGGAATCCCGTTCTTTGCCAACCCGGCAATTTCAACACGATCACCTACCCTGACCCAAATCCGACGTTGGCGTGTGAATAGTGACATCAGCAACCCCAAGATCGCGCAAATTGCTCCTAGGAATGCGTATATCTTCCCAGGGTCATCAACAATCTGCAGGTTGACCCAAGGCTTCCATCCATCAAAAGTGATCGAGCCGGCACCAAAATTGTATGTACTGCCCAGGGTCAGGGCTTTTAACCCGATCTTTTTCATTTGTGAAGTGTTCAACGAATACACCGATTGCGGGTTTCCGGAATCTAGCCCTAAGTTTCCAGACCAAGCCGATAAGACCAACCGAGGATCAAGCACTTCTGGGTAAGAGGAAAATATTCCACGCGTTGGACTGCTCGACGCCGTAGGGAGAAATGAAGCTATGAATCCAATCTGAGGTTTCATATCAGGGACCTTGATTGCACCCAATGAACTCAAATCTGCATCTTGCGGCAAGAATGTTGTGGGACCTCGGAAAGTTATGGAACCAGAAGCATCTCGGACTGTAACCACCGGTGAATATCCATTGGCCTGAAGGTAAATCTTTGTACTACCAAATGTGAGTGGATGATTGACTTGGATGGTTACTGGTTTTGCAGGGGTTCCAATTGGATTAGAAACCATGGTGGTTAAAACATAGTTACTCGGCTGCTGAGTAATTGGATCATAAGTCGCTTTGAAATCAGTTACTGAAAGCGAGAAGGGAACCAATGATCCCTGGCTCTGGAATTTTCCATAAGAAATATTGTCGTATGACGTTGGAGTATTAATAAATCGCTCACCCACGTTCAATATCGCTTCGCCCTTCATTCCAAACAATCCGCCCATACCCACGCCAACAAGAATTAAAATGAGTGATAAGTGGAACATCAAATTGCCAGTTTCGCGGCTATAACCTTTCTCGGCAGAAATAGCGTCGCCGTCACTGCGGACTCTAAACCGATTCTTCTTCAGCCATATTTCTGACTTGGCAATTGCATCCACGCTTGATGCACTAACAACTCTGTGGCCTTCCATTCGATCCAAATTGCGAGGTGTTAACGGAGGTTTCTGGCCTATGGCTTTGAGATGATGAAAAGTACGTGGTAAAACACAGCCTATGAGCGAAATAAAAAGGAGTAAATAAATAGCGCTAAACCAGGGTGATGAATAAACGCTAAAGAAATGGAGGTGATCCATCCATTTAGAGAGCGTGGGATAACTAGTGAAGTACTGATCTACCTTCTGAGGATTCTGACTTCTTTGAGGGAAGAGCGAGCCGGGAATTGCGGCAACACCAAGCATCATCAGCAAGATCAACGCAATTTTCATACTCGTAAGTTGGCGCCAAGCCCAACGGAGCAGGCCCATAAAACCTAGTTCTGGCGCGGAATGCGATGTCTGAGTCATTTATAGCACCGGCACAAATCCCGAAATTGAATCGCGAAGCGTATTTACTAAATGAATCCAAAGTCCAGTGACTTGCAAGAGCCCAATAAGAATCAAAAAGATTCCCCCAAGAATTGTTAGGACATTGCCACGCTTAGATATGAAACGTCGTAACTTTGCAGATTGGTCAAAGAAAACACCAACCAAGATAAATGGTGCGCCGATACCAAAGCAATACGCGACCGAAAGAATTGCGCCACGCAGAGCGCTCGAACTTTGGAACGAAAGAGCTTGTACAGCTCCCAGCGTTGGACCAATGCAAGGCGTCCAACCAATTCCAAATAAGAATCCTAGGAGTGGTGCTCCCATAAGTCCGGCTGTGGATTTCCATTGTGGCTTAAAGGAGCGATAAAACTTCTGATTAAAAAGAAAGACAATTCCCATGAAGATGGTCAGCAGTCCAAGAACAATCGAAATCCAACGCGACCCAGTTACGATCTTTGCACCAAGAGATCCAAAGAGTGCGCCGTAACTTATAAAGAGTAGAGAAAATCCCAGAACGAAAAGGAGCGCCCCTAGAGCGGTTCTGCCCTTGTTTTTAACATCTGTCATGCCCGCCGAATACGCCAAATACCCTGGAACCAATGGAAGTACACATGGCGAGAAGAAAGAGATTAGACCAGCAATAACCGCGACGATCATCGCCAAGATCAAATTGCCAGAAAATATCTGATTAACAAAGAAATTATGCATGAGCTGGGTCCTTACGGACTCGGGCAATTAATTCGCTCAAGAGCGCAACAGTCACTTCACCACTCACGCGGGCTGCTACATATCCATGAGCGTCAATGATCAAGGTCGTAGGAATCGCATTTGGAACCAACGAATTCCGAAATGAAGCAAGAACAGAGTCATCGGTAAATGAGGGGTAATCGAGCTTAAATCTCCGTACAAATGCTAGTGCCGACGAAAGATTATCTCGAGTCACAATCCCTACAAATTGAACATCTTGCGAAGCGTACTTCTTAGCAAAATCTGAAAGGAGTGGGGCTTCTGCGCGACATGGGGAGCACCATGAAGCCCAGACATTTACAACCGTAATTTTTGCATGCGGCAAAGTAATAGTGCCATTTATTAAAGTGGCTCCACTCAGAACTGGTGCGGGTTTTCTATCAGCAGATTTAACGTAAACAGCGACTCCATTACCAGATACAAATGCATTCTGGTTGCTGGTCGAAATACCGCCAGTACTGCATGCGGTTAGCAAGACCGTGCTTGCTAAGAGCACAGGGAGAAGTTTCTTCACTTCTTTACCGGCAGCAGATGCTTTGCTGGTTCTAAATAACTAACACCTTCGATCGCTCCCGAACTATCTATGTGAAAACTTGTTACTGATGCCAAAGTACATTCCCGGCGACGTGGATCATGCATCAGACGTTTACCTTCTACCGCCGAGCGCAATATCCAAATTGGAAGTTGGTGAGATACACAAAAGACATCTTTTCCATTAGCAATATCTCGTGCGGAAAAGACCGCGCGTAACATCCGTTCGATTAAGACGTCGTATGGTTCCCCCCAAGATGGCACCCATGGTTTGGTGAGGTAACGCCACGACTTTGGGTGGCGAAGCACCCCAGAACCCAGCTCAAATTTCTGGCCTTCAAATATATTTGCGGCTTCGATTAAATCTGCATCGGTAAGGATTTCTAAACCATGCGTTTGTGCAAGTGGCGCAGCCGTTTCCTGCGCACGCTGTAGTGGTGATGCAATAACTGCTCCAACATCAAATTGTTTTGACCAATCTGCAACGACTCGCGCCATCTCTTGACCACGGTCTGACAAGCGCCAGCCCGGCTGTCGACCGTAGAGAATTTTTTCAGGGTTGTGCACCTCTCCGTGACGCAACAGGTGAACCGTGGTAGCCATTGCGCAATCATAAACGAGCCTAAGAGGCGCCTTCTCAGCGAGGATGGATAGGCTAGTGATATGACGCTCAATCAGAGGCGAGTGGCCTTCTTTGATGTCGACAATACGTTGATGAGGGGTTCCTCGCTCTTTTTTTTGAGCAAAGGTATGTATCAGCGTGGGTTCTTCACAAAGAAAGATATCTCTAACTTCGTTGTGGCCAATCTGCGCTACCGCCTTTCTGGAGTCGAAAACAAGGACGAAATCGCAAAGATTCAAAGTGCTGCCTGCGAATTTATCCGAGGCCATGAAGCTAGCGAAATCGAAAAAATGGGCATTGAGATTTATGATGAATACGTCTCTCCTGCGCTATGGCAAGGAACCATCGAAATTGCGAATGAACATCTGAGTCAGAACGAAGAAGTCTGGTTGGTGACCGCCACTCCAAAAGATTTGGCTGAGTTAATTGCGAAACGATTGGGATTTACAGGTGGACTGGGCACTGTGGCAGAGGTTAAAGGTGGTAAATACACCGGAAAAATAATTGGTCAGTTGTTGCACGGACCTTACAAGGCGATTGCGGTCCGACAGCTAGCCGCCGAACGCGGAATCGATCTAGAAAATTCCTACGCATATTCTGACAGTCACCATGACCTTCCACTCCTTGAAGCAGTCGGCAATCCTCGAGTCATTAATCCAGATGCTCTATTGCAGCTTCATGCACTCCGCGAACATTGGCCAATCCACGATTTCCGGCGCGCTCGTGCCCTCAAAAAGGCTGTGGCGCCGATCCTGGGGGTATTTATGAAAGCTGCCACGCTCGCTTCACCTCGAACTTGGCGGCGCGGCACGAAGTAAAACCCCAGTAATGTAGGGCAGTTATGTCTAATCCAACTATTTCCTTCGCCGACGAGCTACGCGGTCGAACCGACGATCAGATTGCCATGCTTTTTACTTTGCGTCCAGATCTGATCTCTCCAGTTCCGACTGATATCACTGCACTTGCTGCTCGCGCTAATTCGATGCCAAGTTTGATGAGAGCCCGTGAATCACTTAATAAATGGCAGTTCGATATTCTCACCACCATCTGCGCACTTCAAGAACCGGTTTCACTTGTAGAAATCATGAGCATGACATCCAAAGAGGCTAAAGGCGCCGTCCAAGCGCTCTGGGAAATCGGTCTGCTTTATCTCGAAAATGAGCGCTATCGAGTTCCAACAAATATTCGAACAATGGTTGGCGAACACCCTGCTGGTCTTGGGCCGCAATCAAATAAGAAAATTGATTTCGCAGAGTTAGAAGCTGCTCCAAAAGGTGCAACCGAGGTATTGCAGCGTATGGTTTGGGGGCCACCAAAGGGCCAAGTTGCTGATGTAAAAAAAGCTGCACCAAATGTAAGGTGGCTAATAGAGAAGAATTTTCTTATCGCCTTTGATTCGCAAACCGTACTTTTGCCTCGCG
This sequence comes from uncultured Actinomycetes bacterium, assembly GCA_903838295.1. Classification (GTDB taxonomy): domain Bacteria; phylum Actinomycetota; class Actinomycetes; order Nanopelagicales; family Nanopelagicaceae; genus PALSA-747. The sequence goes on along the minus strand of CAILXX010000006.1, from coordinate 120,743 downwards.
AAGTTGCGATGCATTTTCGTGGTGGAAAAATCTTTAAGGATATGCAATCTGCGCAACCACTATTCACCGGCGTCGCACGCAAGCAGAAAGCGGCTGACTTGGCCGCTATTGCAAATATTTCTACCTTTGTCCGGTGGGCAGAAGAGCTAGGGCACAATTGGTCAGATGAACCTCCTGCTGCACTTAAGACTGGTGGATTAGGTGTCAGAGATCTTAAGAGAACAGCAGAGCATTTAGGCATTGCAGAAAACTGTGCAGCTTTTGTCGCCGAACTTCTTTATATCGCCGGGTTGATAGTCATCGACACCAATGATCAAATACTTCCGACAAGTACTTTCGATGTATTTTTAACCCGCACGATAGAAGAGCAGTGGCACTCACTGGCAGTGCTGTGGTTAGAGACATCTCGCATGAGTGGCCTAGTAGGTAAAGCCGAAAGCAAGAGTGTTGCAGCCCTGGGGCCAGAATTAGATCGAGGTGGAACGTCGGCACTCAAAAAATTGATCGTAGCGCTGCTTGTAGAAAATCCTGAAAAAGATCCAGCTCTCGATTCCATCAAATCGGTGGTTAAGTGGTTGGCGCCAACGCGAGCCAACGATGAATATGTAGAGTGGATTTTGCGTGAGGCTGAATGGCTAGGTATTACTGGACAAGGAGCCATCTCTGCATTCGGAGCTGCGCTGTTAAAAGGAGATGATTTAGGGATTGAAGCAGCACTGCCAAAACCAGTTGATCATATTCTGATCCAGGCTGATAATAGTGCCATCGCACCAGGTCCTTTAACTTTGGAACTTGCAAATGCCATCGGCACGATTGCAGATATAGAAAGTCGCGGCGGTGCCAGTGTGTATCGATTTAGTGAAGCATCGATCAGGCGTGGACTTGACCATGGACAAACTGGCGATCAGATTAAAGACTTTTTGAAGAAGATCTCTAAAACTCCAATGCCACAACCACTTGAATACTTGATTGCAGATGTTTCTAAGCGACATGGAAAGCTACGAGTGGGACACAATAATTCTTATCTCCGGTGTGAAGACGAAGGACTTATCCAAGAATTACTACACGATAAGAGATTAGAACCTTTGCGATTGCGCAAATTAGCTCCGCAAGTCCTGATTAGTGATGTGGAATCAAATGAATTGATAATCGCACTTCGTGAAGCCGGATACTTGCCGGCTGCAGAAAATGCGACCGGAATTCTTATTTCTGCTCCAACAGTTCGCCGTGCAAAAACTCGACCTAAACCTCCACGAGTAATAACCGACATCACTGCGCCAAACCCAACATTGATTACATCAGCGGTCAGGGCGTTGCGTGCTGGTGAACGAGCTAGTTCTCATAAGCCACGTGACATTCCTCGGACCACCGCCAACGAAACTCTAGACCTGCTTCATCAATATATAGAAGAGCGGGCCAGTCTGACGATCGGATATGCAGACACCAATGGCGGGGTTTCGAACCGTTTAATTGATCCGCTCTCCATTTCGCTGGGAACTCTGGTCGCCAGAGATCACGCAACCGGTGAAATCGCCCATTTCCGCATACCCCGTATCACCGGCGTAAGCCCAGCCAACTAGGCTTATCCCATGACTTTTTTATCAGACCTCCAAGAACTTGTTGAGTGTCAATCACCCAGTGAAGATCTAGATGCCTGTAACTCGGTTATTAAATTGGCTGTCAAAATCTCTGGCAATAACTTGCCGCATGATGCAAAGATAATTACAGAATCTGGTCGTCCAGTTTTTTGGTGGGGATCGCAAAATCCAGAAGTCGTCCTGCTTTGTCACCTAGATACCGTGTGGCCGATTGATTCTTACCTTCCGTTATGGCGCGTTGATGGCGATCAAATATTTGGACCCGGGATTTTCGATATGAAAGCCGGTTTCTTGCAAGCAATGTATGCGTTAAAAGAGATTCCAAACGCTCACGAAAAAATTGCATTAATCGGTACTACTGATGAAGAAATTGGATCGCATGCATCACGAGATTTAATCCAACGATTGGCAAAGTCAAGCAAGGCAACTCTAGTTTTTGAATCTTCTATCGATGACACCGTCAAGATCGGCCGCAAAGGTACTTCTATGTATCGAATCACGGTACGTGGACGAGCTGCACATGCCGGGCTCGAACCTGAAAAAGGCATTAATGCAACGACAGAAATTTCACATATTGTTCTGGCACTGGCGGCGCTAGAAAATTTAGAGTACGGAACTACAGTTGTACCAACGATGATGCAGTCAGGATCTACGACAAACACAGTGCCAGCTACGGCTACCCTTGATATCGATGCTCGATCATTCTTGTCTTCCGAACTTCAACGGATAGATGTTGCCATTAAATCCTTCAAGCCTGTACATCCAGAAGCGCGAATCGAAATCACGGGCGGAATTAATCGCCCACCGTTAGAACACAACGCCACTATGGAGTTGTACGAAAAGATCGAAGAGGTAGCAAAGAAATTGGGAGCACCTCCTGTTGGCCACGTTTCAGTTGGTGGAGCAAGTGATGGCAATATCGCAGCTGCCGCAGGGGCCCAAGTATTAGACGGCTTAGGTGCATCTGGAAATGGTGCTCACGCCGCACATGAACATATCTTTGCTAGTCGTGTACCTGATCGAATCTCACTCATCGCTGGACTTTTAAAGGAATTAATTTAATGACTGATGGCCCATTAATCGTTCAGAGTGACAAGACCCTACTTTTGGATATTGACCATCCGTTATCTGACGAATGCCGAAAATCGATCGCACCCTTTGCAGAACTCGAAAAATCACCTGAACATATTCATACATATCGTCTTACTCCCCTCGGTTTATGGAACGCGCGCGCCGCCGGACATGACGCCGAACAAGTAATTGATGTCTTGCTCAAATATTCTCGCTTTGCAGTTCCTCACGCACTCTTGGTTGATATTGCAGAAACTATGTCCAGATATGGACGCCTTCGCCTTGAAGCCCACCCAGTTCATGGCTTGACGCTGGTCTCGCACGATCCCGCAGTTCTTAAAGAAGTTACTCGAGGTAAGAAGATTGCACCTATGTTGGGTCTGCAAATCGATGATGAAACTATCGTTGTTCATCCAGGACAGCGCGGCTTTCTCAAACAAGCGCTCTTAAAATTAGGCTGGCCGGCGGAAGACTTTGCCGGATACGTTGATGGCGAACACCACGAAATTGCGCTTCGTGAAGATGGTTGGTCTATTCGCAAGTATCAGTCAATGGCTGCAGAAGGATTTTGGCACGGTGGATCCGGGGTAGTCGTACTCCCTTGCGGGGCAGGAAAAACAATCGTAGGCGCGGCAGCAATGGCACACGCCAAAGCCACAACCTTGATTTTGGTAACAAACACAGTGGCAGCCAGACAGTGGCGTGATGAATTGTTACGTAGAACCACTCTGCACGAAGATGAAATTGGCGAATATTCGGGTGCAAAAAAAGAGATTCGTCCCGTCACTATTGCTACTTATCAAGTGATGACTATGCGGCGTAAAGGCGTTTATACGCATCTAGACCTCTTTGACGCGATCGACTGGGGCCTCATTATTTATGACGAAGTCCATTTATTGCCTGCGCCAATCTTCCGCTTTACGGCAGATATTCAATCCAGGCGTCGTTTAGGTTTAACCGCAACCTTGGTTCGAGAAGATGGCATGGAAGGCGAAGTATTTTCCTTGATCGGACCAAAGAGGTTCGACGTACCATGGCGAGAAATCGAATCTCAGGGGTACATTGCACCGGCTGATTGCGTTGAAGTGAGAATTACTCTGACCGAAGAAGAACGTCTTAACTATGCAACCGCAGAGCAGGAAGATAGGTATCGCTTCTGTTCGACAACGCGGACAAAACTTAAAGTTGCAGTTGCATTGGCGCGACAACATGCAGATGACCAAGTTTTGGTTATTGGGCAGTACATAGATCAGTTAGATGCACTCTCGGAAGAACTTGGAGTTCCTCTCATTAAAGGTGACACACCTGTCAAAGAACGCGAACGCCTATATAACCTTTACAGATCAGGTGAAATAAAGTGTTTGGTTGTTTCAAAAGTTGCAAATTTCTCGGTTGATCTTCCAGATGCAACGATTGCAATTCAAGTATCCGGAACTTTTGGATCAAGACAAGAAGAAGCACAACGACTTGGAAGAATTCTGCGACCTAAAGCCGATGGCCGTACCGCACGTTTTTATTCTTTAGTTGCACGTGACACCATTGATCAAGATTTTGCTCAAAATCGTCAGAGATTTCTCGCAGAGCAGGGATACGCGTATCGCATCATTGATGCAGACGAGGTACTGTCTAAAGACTCTGATTAAACGAGTTCTTAAACCTTTCGGGGTTAACTCGGAAGAAATCATGTTGCACGCCGTCGATCTGAATAACCGGAACCTGTTCGCCGTACAAATCTTCTAACACCTTGTCACCATCGATGTGAATCACGACAATCTCAAATTCCAGCTCTCGTTGCAGAACTTTTAAGGTTTCGACCGCCGTTTCACATAGATGGCAATGCTGGCGGGAGTAAACCTGAACTATGCGCATGGTGTCTATCCTCTCAGAGCCGTAAGATTCTTTCCTATGCGAGCCAGGAGAATTGCCCTCAGTACGCTTGTGGTCTCCTCATTGTTATCTACTTTCTTACTGCCAATCCCCGGTGCGCAAGCGCTCCTTGTTGAAAAGGTTTCTGCTCCTTGGGTCAATTTTTACGCGTCCCCTTCTACCGAACGCTCTCCCCATGTGGTCGGTGTAAATCCTGCCGGTCAACATGTTGGAACTCTTAGTTCAATTAAAGTTACCTATAAAGATGTACCCACGCTCGAACAGGCGGCGGTTCAGGCAGCAGTTGATATCTGGTCTGACAATTGGATTTCTACGGTCCCGGTAAACGTTGTTGCTAATTATGTCAATGAGGGTACTGGCGGAATTTTAGCATCGGCCACACCCGTGAGTTTCTTCCATAATTTTTCTGGCGCCCCAGACTCTACTCTTTGGTATGCATCAGCACTCGCCAATGCCCTTGCCGGAAAAGATTTAGATCCAGCTAATCCAGAAATTACGATCAATATTAATTCCACGATGGCTAGTAGTTATTACCTTGGAACAGATGGTAACTGTCCGAATAATCAGTACGACCTTGAATCAATAATCTTGCACGAATTGGCACATGGACTTGGTTTTTTATCTAACGATACTTATGACATGACTCTGGGCTACGGGACAATTGACCAACCAACTCCTTTTGATGCATATGCACAAACACCTGATGGTGGCAGGTTGATGGATCTACCATCACCATCGATTCAATTGGGATTAGCACTTCAAAATAAATTAGTGTGGTCAGGCAAAAACGGAGTTCTTGCAAATAATGGTGTAAAGCCGTTGCTTTACACTCCTACTCCTTATCAATCCGGCTCATCTGTCAGTCACCTTGATCAAAATACATTTACAAATGCTGGGGCAAATGCACTTATGACACCAAGTTGGCCCGCAGGAGCGGTTTACCATCAACCCGGCCCCTTGGCTTTAGCCATGATGAAAGATATGCGCATTAAGCCTCCCGCAGGTATACCGGCTGGAATTCCTAACCCACCAAGGAATGTCTATGCCATTGTCGGTGATAAAACCGCAATTGTCAGCTTCGATCCACCAGATAATGCCCGTACTTCTCAAGTTGCTTCCTATGCGATTAAAGTCAATGAAACAGGTGCGATTGTGCAGGCTTTGAATAGCCCTGTAACGATCAGCGGACTTCAGAACGGCTCGCACTATTCATTTACCGTGACCGCTACAAATGCCATGGGGACTTCCATGGGTGCTACTAGCAATGCAATTTTCCCACAAGCACAATGGAAATCAACGGTTCTGGATTCATCAGCAGACGCAAAGTACTTGGTTTCTACAACTTTCAGAAATAATCCAATAGTTGTTTATACCGATACTAAAAAAGGTGATCTTAAAATTGCTACGTGGAACGCAAAGAGCTGGGTCAAATCCACGATAGATGGAAATTCGACTCTTGCTGGCAGAACTTTAGATGATGTCTCTGGAAATATTTCAGTTTGTACTTCTGCTTCCGGACCAAAGCAGCGACTAAATATCTTCTATGCAGACCTGAGTAACAAATCGTTACGATATGCGGCCTATGACGGTAAATCGTGGACTTTTAGTATTGTTGATGGCAACGGACCCGAAATCAACAAATACACGGATCCAAATCGTGTCAGAACTTCAAGTGATGTCAGCGGCCCAAGTGCATGCGTTGACACTAAAGATGGACTACAAGTCTTCTATCGTGATCAAGGTCAGGGAATTCTGCTTGGTGCAGTCAAAAATGGTAAAAACTGGCAGTACGAATTAGTTGATGGTGATCGGGCAACTAATGGCCGTACAACGGGTGACGTTGGATTCCATATCGAAGCTACCAATCTTGGTCCCACGGTATATCTTGTATATGACTCTATTTTGCAAGTGAACCAACAGAAGCAAGCGATCCAAGGCGAAGTACGCTTGGTTGTTCGCTCTAGCGCGTATCCAGAGGACTGGAAATATAACGTCTTAGATAGCGCATCGGCGGATACCGCTGTTGCGGGTTATGACGTGGCTTTAAGCAGCGCAAGATCGACAATTGTTGCAACCTGGATGGTCGCTGAAGCGTTGACGATTCCACATCCCGATCAATTGCGTTGGATGGATTTCACGCATAGCGGATCCGTAAATTCTTCAAGTACGGACATATACGGAACTCCGAGTGCGCCATTGGCTAGTGATGGCGAAAAATTCCTCTTCAATTGTCAGAGTCGACTATGCGCATTTAATACCTCTGATGAAACCGTATCACTAGTTACATCCAGCGATATATCTAGTTCGCTCGGCGCATCGTGGGTTGTACTTAATAAAGTCAGATACGCCTTGGTCGGGGTTGGCGGGAAGCTAGTCCTTTTGAAAGCACTCTAAATTTAACTAGTGTGAATGATAGTAATATATTCACTTTGGCCGTAGGTTGTTGCTAAAACAATTCCAGTCCCTGCAAGGTAATTCATGGATATCAACGTTCCGGCGAAAGAATAAACACTGGCAATAGCACCACTCTTCAGAGAACTTTTAATTAAAACAGAAGTCGGTGTCTTGGGTTTGAATCCACTCACACCCTGAATCCCTCCGGTGGTAAGAAAACTCTGCCATGTATACTTCGGACTCTTTACCATCACGACTGGACTTGGGAGAGAAATTCTTTGGGTTGTGAATGAGGGAACCCCAAATTTTCCAGTGGCGCTCATTGTTAATGAAAATTTATTGAGCTTAGTGTTTGTCGAAAATCCACTGATCGTAAAAACTTTATTTTTTAGTGTAATTACTGACGGAACCGCGACGTCAACAAAATCTGTGGAGTAAGTGTTTAGTAATACACCTGCCGAAGTAATTTCCCAGACCAAAATTCGCTGGAATCCCACTGGTGGTTGTGTCACAGGCTGTGCGTTCACTTGGGCTGGATTTAGCGTTGCGGCCGGAGTGCTAGAGGGTGTTGATGGTGGCGTAGGAATTGTTGATGCCCCTGCTACCCAAATATTTCCATAACTATCAGTAGTCATAGTCGTTGCGAGGTCATCATTAGTCGTGCCTAATCTGAGGTCCCAAAGATGTTTGCCAGTGGCATCAAGGCTCACCAAATACCCATCTGTGCCCCCCAGAAGAGCAGATGAGACTACTGAGACGGTATTGGATTCAATTGTTCCGGTGAGATAAATAGCTGTTTGCGCAGGAAGGAGTTGCGAAAGATCATCCCCGCTTGCAAAATTTGTACTTAAAGTTGGGACAAGTTGAGTGACCGTTATCGGCTTTGTAATTACTTTTGTTGCGGCATTGGCAGGAGTTAATCCCAGGATCAAAAATATAGTTAATAACTTGGCGCCGAAAGATTTCACGCCATTTCTCGGGATCGGTCAGCAGCTGCTTTCATAGCCTTGGCAACTAGCGAGTTGAGATCTGCTTCAGCAAATACTTTGAGTCCTTCATAGGTCATTCCTTTGGGACTCGTCACATTTTCGCGAAGTGTTGTAGCGCTTTTGCCAGATTCATCCAACATTTTTGCAGCGCCTACTATTGTTTGAATTGTTAGTTGTGTGGCTGTTGCCTCATCAATTCCCATATCTGTTGCACCGGCAATCATTGCCTCGACAAAAGCGAAGAAGTAAGCGGGACCAGAACCGCTAGTTGCGGCAGCAGCATCTTGTAATTCCTCTGGAAGTTCGACAAATTTTCCACATGCCTTCATGAAATCGCGGACATACTCTCTTTGGATATCATTTATGAATGAACCAAAAGAGACAATACACATTCCCGCTCCCAATAGCGTCGGTGTATTTGGCATTACTCGCACTACAGATGTTTGACTTCCCAAACCCGCTTCGATTGTCGAAATTCGCTTTCCGGCTAAAAATGAAATTACTAATGAATCCGTTTTTAGGGTCGGGCGAACCGCATCAAGAACGGTCTCCAAATCTTGTGGTTTTACGATTATTAGCAAGACATCGCTCTGAGAAGACAATTCAGCGATGGTCGAAGATGTGACTCCATATCGCTCAACGATTTGGGCGCTGCGTTCTGTGCCACGTTCGGAAAAAGAGATCTTGGCGGCAGGAGCACCGGCCTTGAGCAACGCTGAGAGCAAGGCCTCGCCCATATTGCCTACACCTATAAAGCCAACAGAAGCGGTAGCCAACTTGATCTGGTTCATAGAAGTAGCCTAGCCAATGAGCTGTTGATAAAAGGAGCAGTGGATGCCGACGAGGGTGGCTGCTAGTAGGCTCTTGCACTATGCCCGAAGTAAAAGATGGTTTTGCGCGTGATTATGTTGAGTTTGCTGACCCCGCAAAGGATGGAGATATCTTTCGCTGCGACCTGACGTGGCTCACCTCTTATTGGACCTGTATCTATGGGGCCGGCTGTTGCGGGATCGATGCAGATAAGCCAGATGCAGGTTGCTGTTCCGATGGTGCGTATTACTCGGATGCAGAAGACGAGACCCGCACTCTAAAAGTTGCCGAACGCTTGACTCCAGAGATGTGGCAGTTTTATAGCGAGGCACAACCCAAGAAGAAGAACGGTGCGCTAAAGATCTCTGAGGTTGGACTTGATGGTGATCGTAAAACGCGTATGGTCGAAGATTCTTGTATCTTTTTAAATCGTAAAGGTCACCAAGCCGAAGGCTTTACTGGAACTTTTGGTTGCGTACTCCATCATCTCGCCGAAAAAGAGGGCGTACATTTTGTTGAAACAAAACCAGATGTATGTTGGCAATTACCAATCAGACGTTCCTTCGAGGTTCGCGAATTTGGTGACCGAGAGATTTCTGTAACTGTTATCGGAGAGTACGAACGATTGGCTTGGGGAGAAGGTGGCGCAGATTTTTCCTGGTATTGCACCGCAAATACCGAAGCACATGTAGGACGCGAACCAGTTTATAAATCTAACAACAATGAGTTGATTGCCCTTATGGGTGAAGAAGCTTATGCCGAGCTCGTCAAGCATTGCGATGCGCGTGTAGAAGCAATCGCGCTGACTGCAAAGGCAAATAAAAAGCGCGAACTTCCACTCTTTGTCATCCACCCTGCCACGGTCGCTGCTCAAAAGTAGCCAGAGGAATTTCGAGGAGGATTGAATGGCAAAGGCTCCCGCTAAAGATCCATTCCGTTGCTCTGAATGTGGTTGGACATCAACCAAATGGGTCGGACGTTGTGGTGAATGCCAAGCATGGGGATCGGTAGAGGAAATTGCCGCACCTAAGAAACTATCTTTAGTAGCAGGTCCTGTCTCTCAAGCCGCGACACCGATTGGTGAAGTAAGCCTGGAAAGTGCTAAGGCGCGTACAAGTGGAGTTGGCGAATTAGATCGTGTCCTAGGTGGCGGATTAGTACCGGGAGCTGCAATTCTCTTGGCCGGTGAACCTGGTGTAGGAAAATCCACTCTCCTTTTATCTGTCGCCGCCGAATCGGCCCGCCAAAATATGACGGCGCTTTATATCAGCGGTGAAGAATCAGCATCGCAAGTGCGACTTCGCGCAGAACGTCTCAATGCAATCGATCCTAAATTATGGCTGGCAGCAGAGAATGAATTAAGTGCAGTCATAGGTCATATCGACGCGGTTTCGCCAGAACTCCTGATTATTGACTCGATCCAGACCATCGCAAGTGCCGCCGTAGACGGTGCACCTGGTGGGGTGACTCAAGTCAGAGAGATCGCTGCTGCTTTAATTCGAATTGCAAAAGAGCGCAACATAACTTTGGTTTTAGTTGGACATGTAACTAAAGATGGTTCGATAGCTGGACCGCGTTTACTCGAACATTTAGTAGATGTTGTCCTTAACTTCGAAGGCGAACGCCACTCAAGACTGCGATTAATTCGTGCAATGAAGAATCGATTTGGAGCATCCGATGAAGTCGGATGTTTTGATATGTCTGAAGCGGGCATTATCGGACTTCCCGATCCGACTGGTTTATTTACCACCCGTCATACCGAACCTGTGCCAGGCACATGTGTCACCGTGGCACTAGAAGGCCGTCGACCATTGCTTGCAGAAATTCAAGCACTTGTCGGAACTCCTGTTGCCGAAGGTCGTGATTTCGGAAATTCCCGTCGTGTGACTTCTGGCCTCGACAATCCTCGTACGGCCATGACCCTCGCTGTCTTAGAACTGCGCGCAAATATCCGTTTATCTGGTCGCGATGTTTACGTTGCAACCGTTGGTGGAATGAAGATGAACGAACCCTCTGCTGATTTGGCTGTTGCTCTGGCGGTCGCATCTGCGGCAAAAGGTTTGGCTCTGCCATCAGACCTTGTGGCAATTGGTGAAGTGGGATTGGCAGGAGAAATTCGCAAGGTAACCGGAGCCCAGCAACGCATCTCTGAGGCCGCCCGGCTTGGCTTTAAGAGAGCAATGGTTCCAGTCGGTTCTGACCTTAAAATCCCGGGAATAGAAATCATGGAAGTAGGCCGGCTCGAACAAGCGATTGCCAAGGTAAAGATTAATTAAGTGGAGCAAGATCTAATCCTCCAATGGTTTGATCAGAACAGACGAGATCTGCCATGGCGTAATACAACTCCTTGGGGAGTCATGGTGAGCGAATTCATGTTGCAGCAGACTCCGGTCAATCGAGTTCTACCAATATGGACACAGTGGATGAGAAGCTGGCCATCTGCCGAATCTTTGGCCGCTGCAAAGAGATCAGAAGTAATTACTGCCTGGGGGCGATTGGGCTATCCACGCCGAGCGCTACGCCTACATGAATCAGCGGCGATCATCGCGCGTGATTACAATAATGAGGTTCCTCGATCTATCGAAGATTTACTTTCATTACCTGGTGTGGGAGATTACACAGCAGCAGCAATTGCAGCTTTTGCATATAACGAATCTACCTTGGTCCTCGATATAAATATTCGCCGCCTCTTTGGAAGAGTCTTAGATGGTGTCGAACACCCTAGTAGCGCTCCATCAAGGATAGAGCGCAAACTTCGATATGAATTAATCCCTACTGATGGTGCCAAATGGGCAGCGGCCACGATGGAGCTAGGTGCCTTGGTCTGCACCTCCCGAAATCCACAATGCACGGAATGTCCAGTGATGACGCAATGCGAATGGCGAAAAGCTGGGTATCCAAAATCCGAATTAATCCGTAAAAGCCAACCGTGGACCGGAACCGATAGACAATGTCGCGGCACAATTTTGCAAGCCCTGCGTGAAAATCCAAAACTTTCTAAGAAGCAACTTCACGAATTGTGGCATCTAAAATCTCAGCTCGAATTAGCCCTAAAAACACTAATTGCCGACGGTCTCATAGAGTCCGTCGGCAATAGTTTTAAATTACCGGATTAGTTGCTGGTAGGCGTCGCACTTTCGAGGTCGCCAGGCGTGTCAGGCATTGTTGACTTAACAACACCAGTGAAGGTGAAGGACTCTTTCTCATCAACGGTTTGCACGTCAACGAGAGTGATTTCCCCAGCCTTAACATCCCCAAAGAGGATCTTTTCTGAGAGAACATCTTCGATTTCGCGCTGGATAGTGCGACGCAGCGGACGTGCTCCTAGGAGTGGATCGTAGCCACGCTTTGCAAGCAAAGCCTTCGCTGCAAATGTGAGTTCGATACCCATGTCTTTGGCACGCAGACGCTCATCAAGATTGGCGATCATCAGGTCAACAATCTGAACAATCTCTTGTTCTGATAATTGATGGAAGACAATGACATCATCGATACGGTTTAAGAACTCTGGGCGGAAATGAGCCTTGAGTTCGTCACTGACCTTGCCCTTCATTCGCTCATAATTTCCGAGGACATCATCAGCATTATGGAAACCAAGGCCAAGGGTTTTGGAGATATCGCGGGTTCCAAGGTTGGTGGTCATGATGATCACCGTGTTCTTGAAGTCAACGACTCGTCCTTGTGAATCTGTCAGACGACCATCTTCCAAAACTTGCAGAAGCGAATTGAAGATATCTGGATGCGCTTTTTCGATTTCATCGAAGAGCACCACAGAGAAAGGCTTGCGGCGAACTTTTTCGGTCAACTGTCCACCTTCGTCATAACCAACGTAACCAGGAGGCGCACCAAACAAGCGAGACGCTGTGTGCTTCTCTGAATACTCAGACATATCGAGCTGGATCAAAGCATCTTGATCGCCAAAGAGGAATGCTGCAAGTGTGCGCGAAAGTTCGGTTTTTCCGACGCCTGATGGACCGGCAAAGATGAAAGAGCCACCAGGGCGCTTAGGATCCTTGAGTCCGGCACGGGTACGACGAATAGCCTGAGACAAGGCTTTGATTGCCTGATCTTGTCCGATGACACGGCGATGCAATTCATCTTCCATACGCAAAAGTCGAGCAGTCTCTTCTTCGGTCAGCTTGAATACTGGGATTCCAGTTGAGTGGGAGAGAACTTCGGCGATCAATTCCTCGTTCACTTCTGAAACGACGTCGAGATCCCCTGCCTTCCATGTCTTTTCACGTTCGGCTTTCTCTGCGATCAGACTCTTCTCTTTATCGCGCAGTGAGGCTGCCTTCTCGAAATCTTGACCATCGATCGCAGATTCCTTATCACGACGAGCGTTTGCGATCTTCTCATCGAATTCACGAAGCTCTGGTGGGGCAGTCATACGACGAATACGTAGACGTGAACCAGCTTCATCAATCAGATCGATTGCCTTATCCGGCAAGAAGCGGTCAGCAACGTAACGGTCGGCGAGAGTTGCCGCTGCAACGAGCGCGCTATCAGAAATTGAAACTTTGTGGTGGGATTCGTAACGATCACGAAGTCCTTTAAGAATTTCGATTGTGTGAGTCAGGGTTGGTTCAGCAACTTGAATGGGCTGGAAGCGGCGCTCAAGTGCTGCATCCTTCTCAAGGTGCTTACGGTATTCATCGAGTGTGGTTGCACCAATTGTCTGCAACTCACCACGAGCGAGCATTGGCTTGAGAATGCTTGCAGCATCAATCGCGCCTTCTGCTGCGCCAGCACCAACAAGAGTGTGAATCTCGTCAATAAATAGAACAATATCCCCACGCGTGCGAATCTCCTTGAGGACTTTCTTTAGTCGCTCTTCAAAATCACCACGGTAACGACTTCCTGCAACCAAGGCTCCAAGATCGAGTGAATAAAGTTGCTTATCGCGAAGCGTCTCTGGAATATCTCCCTTGACGATTGCCTGGGCTAAACCTTCTACAATCGCGGTCTTGCCAACGCCTGGTTCTCCAATAAGCACTGGATTATTTTTTGTGCGGCGTGAAAGAACCTGCATGACGCGTTCGATCTCTTTTTCGCGACCTATTACTGGATCTAATTTTCCTTCGCGCGCAGCTTGTGTCAGATTGCGGCCAAATTGATCAAGGACCAACGAAGTTGTTGGAGTACCTTCTTGTGGACCGCTAGAAATCGCAGCTTCTTTACCTTGGTAACCAGAGAGCAATTGAATAACTTGCTGACGGACACGATTGAGGTCGGCTCCCAATTTAACGAGGACTTGTGCAGCGACACCTTCACCTTCACGGATAAGTCCAAGGAGAATATGTTCTGTGCCAATGTAATTGTGACCAAGTTGTAGCGCTTCACGAAGTGAGAGTTCGAGAACTTTCTTGGCGCGAGGAGTAAAGGGAATATGACCAGATGGCGCTTGTTGGCCTTGGCCGATGATCTCTTCAACCTGCGAGCGCACCGCTTCGAGGGATATGCCTAAGGCTTCGAGTCCCTTAGCTGCAACGCCTTCGCCTTCATGGATAAGTCCAAGAAGAATATGTTCGGTGCCAATGTAATTGTGATTGAGCATGCGAGCTTCTTCTTGCGCCAAAACGACGACGCGACGAGCTCGATCTGTAAACCGCTCGAACATAGAACACCTCTTTCGGGTACTTAACTACTCAGGGTTAGCCTACCTGTAACGCCCGACTCCCTCGATTTATGCCCAAAAAGGGTAATTCTCAGGAACAGCTACTCGCTTGGAGCAACGTCCATCGCGGGACTTCTGGCGAAGAAACCACTTGGCTTGAGGTGGAATCCGGCTCTCTCAACTGGCATAACTGGCCAATCCTCTATCCGAGGAATGTGGTTGGTTCCAAATACATACCAAACCACTACATCCTCGTTTTCGATATCTCGGTCGGCAGCAATCCACTCTGGAATCCCGGCACCACCGTCATGCTGGAATGGATAATCCCCAGCGGGGTAACGCTCATGTTGGGCATTTCTTGTCACCCAAAGATGTTTGTACATAAATGCCGCGCGCTTACCTAACACTGAATCCTCAAGAGCCAGTGGAAAGGTGTTATGACCTGGAACCAGCTTGTAGCCAACCGGCTGATTCATATGATTTTTGCGATTGGGATTTATGACTTTCCAATATCTACTTTTCATGACATCCATCAATCGTCCAGCACCGCTTTCACTCTTTAGTGTGGTCTCTCTGGTCTCGTAAGCACCGCCATAAGGATTCTTTTCGCCACGTGGATGGGCAAATGATTCAACTTCTACAACACTATTTTCGGTGCCATCTATATCTAAATCAAGACGGGCGCAGAGAATATGTTGGTGATACGGAGCAAAAAGTCCAGGTTCGATTTCTGTTGCAGATGGATGATCCGCCCCAGGATGGTCGGCCAATGTAAGAACAATTCCGGTGAGTTTTGCTTCAAATTCAATTGATCCATCTTGATAGAAATACCAAAAATACCCGTATTCATAATTATTAACGGTAACGATAGATGAAGCCACAAAGCGTCTGGCACGTCGCACTTCTGTATGGCCATCAACATCGACATGCTTCCAGAGAATTCCAAAATCCTCTTCATGCATACAGATAGCATTTTTGATCGTGCGCACCGTGCCATCACCTTCGGTTACGGCTGCATCAAGATAATAGATCTCACCGAGGCAGTCACATCCAAGTACTAATGAATTAGTGAAATTACCAAGTCCGTATTCACCAGTATCAAAGGCGTTTTTTCGGTAAGCACCCTGGCTTGGATCGCCATAGGGAATAACCAATTCTGCAATAGATAGTCGGTGCGCGATCCGTCGCATTTTTCCATTGTCGTTGAATTGAACATCATGAATCACTAAACCTTCGCGCTGATCAAATCCGATTCGAAACTGCCAGCGTTCCCAGTTTATTTTCCAGTCATCGACAGTAAAAGATGGGCCATCGGGTTGATGAATCATTAAAGGTTTTAATTCAACGGTACCGCCGGTTTGACTTGCACGATAAGGACCAGGCGTCTGTGGAATTGGAATATCTTCTTTATCTTCCAGATCGACAACTTTGTGAGCATCAATATCAACTATGGCATGCAGTCCACTAATTGGGTGAGCATAAAAATTCCCATCTGCAGTTACCTTGTGCCACATTGGCGTCCAAATGAGTCGGCGGCCATCAGCCAAGTGCTTGGGGATCTGCGCACCAATAGGCCACGCCTCCATATGTATTGATTGCGGATCATTAATTCCACGGCGCTTAAGAGCATCAATTACCGATTGATCCTTTCTCGCAACTTCCAGCGCAATAGTTGATTCGATGACTGAGACCGGAGATTTTGCGCCAGGGATCTCTTTCCACTCCTTTACAACACCATCGACACTTATTAAACCCTCCGAAACAGTTGCTGTCGCCATATTCCATATGGTGACTCTTGCTACTCGTTCAAAATCCTCATCTGACTTCCAATTGAGGATCTGAATTTTTGTAGGCTCTTCAAGTTGAACCATAGAAAAAATGTGTCGATGGTCAAGCTTCCAAGCAGTTTTCGCGTGGGAAACGACTTGCTCTTGTTCGACTGCGCTGAGTGGATCGAGTGGGTGCCTCACGTAATTAAGTATAAGCGTGCCGGCTTATGGATTTCCCAATATTTGTCCCAAGAATCTTATGCAAGGTCATTGAATACGTGGCTAGTACCTGCGTACAGTTCCTTACGTTAATTCTTCTAGACAGACGCGGATGGAGATAGACATGGCCACAACAAGTATTTCACGTTCCAATTTGATAACTAAGGCAGCTTTATTAGAAAAGTTGAAACTCCGAAAACATTTTGGACGTTTCGATATGTTGGCATTTCTCATCTGTGCAATCGTTGGTGTCGATACTTTGGGCCAGGTGGCGGCGGCCGGTCCACGTGGATTCTTGTGGCTAATGTTTCTTGGAATATTTTTCTTTGCCCCTTATGGCCTCTTGGTTGCAGAACTTGGATCAGCATTCACGGGTGAAGGTGGCCCGTATGTTTGGAATCGAATGGCTTGGGGACGCCGCACGGCAGGCATGAACTCCATTTTTTACTGGTTTGCAAACCCGGTTTGGGTTGGTGCCACCCTTGCACTGTTAGCCATTGCTGCCATCCAGAACTACATATTCCATTTCTCTAACGGAAGCATCTGGTTCTATCTCATTGGTTTAAGTTTCATTTGGATCACCACCACTATGGCGATCATCTCTTTTGATATTGGAAAGTGGATTCCAACTTTTGGCGCAGCGTTAAGAATACTTCTCATAGGAATTTTTGCTATCACCACGATTATTTATGGCGTGAAAAAGGGTTTACATCTTCCTAAGGTTCATGAATTCTCGCCAACATGGGCAAGCTTTATCGCATTGACACCAGTTCTTTTTTATAATCTTGTCGGATTCGAACTTCCAAATTCTGCTGGTGAAGAGATGAAGAATCCAAAGCGGGATGTTCCTTTCACGGTTCTGCGGGCTATTACAACCTCGGTCTTGCTCTATGGACTCCCGGTCCTCGCAATTGTCTGCGTTGTTCCTTCTGATCAGATCAAAGGCAAGGGCGTTGATTCGTTCTTGGATGCCGTTGGAACCGTTTTTACAGTTTATGGATCAGCTGGAAATGTGATGCTCAAAATTGCTGCGATCATATTTATTCTAGCTATGTTTGCTGGCGGCGTTTCTTGGCTCATGGGAGCTGACCGTATTCAAGCGATAGCTTCGATCGATGGAACTGGACCTAAATGGCTGGGGACATTCTCTTCAAAATTTGGTACACCTATCAACGCCAATATCGTTTCCGGAATAGTCGGAACCATTGCATTTTTGGTTGCCGCCAACCTAGGAAGCGGCAGCGCGGCAAAGGCTTTTAATATCATGATCGGTATCGTGCTCTTATTCACCACTGTAAATTACATCGTTACATTCCCAGCGCTAATTAAACTGCGAAAGAGCCATCCAGATGTTCATCGTCCTTACCGCGTACCAGGTGGAGTAGCCGGCGTATGGATCTGTTCGATCGTGACAACTTTCTGGGCAATACTTGCAACCACAACTGGAATTTTTCCTGGACTACTATCTAATGGAAAGATCTTGGATAACAGTGCCTTGCCAGATGGGGTAACCAGAATTCAATTTACGACGTATGCATTCATCGCGATTGCTGCCACTTTGGTGGTTGGTGCGGTTTTCTACGCCATGGGATCATCTACCCGCAAAGATCTGGTGGAGTCCCCAGCAACTACAGATTAAGCCAGAAATCGTTGATGTACTTTTCGCCTTCATCGCAGAAGAAGGTGACAACAGTTTCGACGCCTAGTTGTGCTTTAAGACGCTTTGCGGCGATCATATGCGCACCTGATGATGGTCCAACGAATAGTCCGTGAGTGCGAGCTAGTCGACGAGTCTCCTCAACTGCCTCTTGCGAATGCACATGCACGAATCCATCTATCTCTTTGCTGTGACGAGAAATGATGCCCGGTACGAATCCATCCGAAATTCCTTCAATTAAATGTTTTGCTACTTCTCCACATGCGATCGTGCAAGATTCCGATGGCTCTAGCGCATAACTTTTGCAGTTGGGGTTTACTTCTTTGAATGCCCTACCGACGCCTACGAGAGTTCCACCGGTTCCAACACCATTGATCACAAGGTCTGGTTTTGCTGGCAACTCTTTAAGAATTTCTTTACCTAACCAATCATGATTTTCGGTGACATTCCATTCATTATCAAATTGTTGTGGCGCGAAGTAGCCAGGTAGTTGTGCAAGTCTGCGCACCTCTTCGAGTGCGTGATTCACATGGAAATCTCCGATGGTGCGGACTTCTGCGCCAAATGCTCGAGAGATCGCGGTGCGCTCTTGCGTCAATCCTTCGGGCATGACAACTAACATTTTGTAACCCTTGACCGCGGCAACCATGCTCATTGCGTTACCAGTGTTACCACTGCTGGCTTCAACGATGGTGTCACCAGGCTTTAACAATCCTTCTTGTTCTGCCCGCTCGATCATGTATTTTGCAATGCGTGCCTTGATGGATCCCGATGGATTAAGAAATTCCATCTTTACATATATACCCTCGATATTTATTAGCGGGGTATCACCAATTGCATCAAGGATTGTTTCCATATATCGCAAGTTACTATATAAATAGAGAAGTGCATAGGACTTAAGACTTTATACGTATGCCTTCTGGATCAAACAGGGGTGACTTCCCTATAACTCCAGATTTCCACTCCCCAAAGAATTCAACTTCAACTGGTGTTCCTGGATTACACATAGCTATCGGTAGATAGGCATAGCCGATCGCCTTTTCAATCGAATACCCCTGCCCGCCGCTCTTAACGCGCCCCACCACATTCCCGGCGACGCGTATTGGTTCATTTCCCAATGGAACATCACAAATGTTGTTAAAAGTTATGACAACTAGCTTACGTGTGGCAGGCCCGGCGAGTTCCAAGGCTTTCTTACCGATAAATTCACTCTTCTTCTTCGATACCGCAAAATCTAATCCAGCTTCAATGGGAGTAGTCTCGGTAGAAATTTCTGTTCCCCATGCCAAATAACCTTTTTCTAGGCGAAGTGATTCGATCGCGCGATAGCCACATGGTTTAGCACCAAAAGCCTCGCCAGCAGCGATAAGTGCTTCCCATACTTTAAGCGCATCAACAACGGGAATGTATAGCTCCCACCCAAGTTCTCCAACATATGTAATGCGGGTTGCACGAAGATTGATCCCAGCTATCTCGATTTCTTTCGAAGTCATGAAGGGGAAATTTTCATTAGTCAGACTAGTGCGGGTTACCTGCGCAAGAATGTCGCGGGCTTTAGGTCCCCAAATACCAAAAACTGCCAAATCAGATGTAATGTCAGTAATCGTTACATCTAGATAAGAATGTTCGCGTTGTTTCTTGCGAAGCCATTGAATATCGTGAGTTGCAAAAGCAGTACCCGTAATAATCATAAAATCCGTATTGCTCAGTTGGGTCACTGTGTAATCGGCTTCTATTCCACCCTTGGTCCCAAGCGCCTGTGTATAAATTGTTCGGCCCTCACCCCGGACAACGTTGTTAGCGCAGACCAGATTCAGGAATTCTCCGGCACGATCACCAGCGACCTTGAATTTTGCAAAACTTGATTCATCAAAGATTCCGGCAATTTCACGCGTTAATTTATGCTCTACCTGGACTGAATTGGACCAATTTTTACCAGCCCACCCGTTAGGACGAAGCGCATCATCGCCCTGGTTCGATTGATAATAATTCACGCGTTCCCAGCTGGCCTTCTCGCCAAATACAGCGCCATGTGCTTTATGCCATTCATAAACAGGCGATGTTCGCATTGGGCGACAAGTCTTACGTTCTTCTAATGGGTAATGAATGTCGTAATACTCTTCATAGTTCTCCTGGATTCGATCAAGAGTGAATGCGGGGGACTTATATGAGTCACCGAATCGGCGAATGTCCATGTGCCACAAATCCATCGGTGGTTCATTTCCAATAATCCATTCGGCAACTACTTTTCCAATACCACCAGCGCCAGCGATACCATGCGCGCAGAATCCAGCGGCGACATAAAATCCGCCAACACTCGTTTCGCCTAAACAAAATTCGTTATCTGGAGTAAAACCTTCGGGGCCATTAATAAAGCTTTTGATTCCTAGTTCTGCCATCTTTGGAACGCGAATCTGCGAATTAACCGCAATTTCTTCGAACCGATCCCAATCTTCGGGCAGCAATTTAGAGTTGAAATCCTGAGGAATCTCTTCGTAAACTTCGCGAGTTGCAAGCCATGGGCGTGAATTTCTCTCGTACCCGCCCATTAACAATCCATTCACCTCTTGCCGGAAATAAATAAGCAGGTCTGGATCGCGTAACGAAGGAAGGGTCGTAGTTCCGGTTGGCAAGAAATTCTCGGTGATCAGGTATTGATGACTCATCGGAACTATAGGGATACGAACATCTAGCATCCGACCGATTTCTGCTGCATATATTCCGCCACAGTTCACGACGATTTCGCACTCGATTTCGCCTTTGTCGGTCAAGACACTTGTAACCCGACCACCTTTTTGGTTAATTTTTAGCACACGAGTATTTGTAAAGATTGACACTCCGTTTTTACGCGCACCTTTTGCCATTGCTTGTGCAAGTTGTGACGGATCTACTTGTCCATCTGAACCCATATAGCAAGCACCGACAATCCCAGTCAGATCTATCAGCGGAAACTTCGCTTGTGCTTCCTGTGGCGAAATTTCGTGTAAGTCCAGATTGAAAGTTTTTGCCCACCCGATTTGGCGCCTTATTTCTTCCATGCGCTCTGGGGTCGATGCCAATTTAATGCTTCCGCATTCATTCCAGGAAGGGGGTGAATCAGTTCCTTGCAATTCTCTATACAGCTCGACGGAGTACATGTTCATCTTCGTGAGTGTTGGATCTGCTCGCAACTGCCCTACTAAACCAGCAGAGTGAAAAGTGGAACCACTGGTCAGTTCGCTCCGGTCCAGCAGTACAACATCGCGTTCGCCAAATTTGGATAGATGATAGGCAACCGAAGTCCCGCCTACCCCGCCGCCTATGACCACTATCTTTGCGCGAGTAGGGAGCTGTGACATAGACACATGATAAATGTATCCTTCTTGAGTGACTTTGTCCGCACTGGAATTAGAAAAAATTTTTGGTGAATTATTGGATCGTGTTGACATTTTGCGCGGCCGTACTGAAATTTCTGAACTTTCTGGCGGACTGACAAACAGAAACCTCAAAGTCTCAACACCCTCTGGTACTTATGTGGCCAGAGTATCTAGTAACGACTCCCAATTGCTAGAAATTGATCGCCAGTCAGAATTTGAAAATTCAAAACTTGCCGCCGAAGTGGCAATTGCTGCTCCGGTTTATGACTATGTACCTGGCGGCGGGTTGTTGGTCATAGGTTATTTACCTGGAAAAACCTTTGATAGTAGCGATGTAAAGAACAACCTTCCGCGAATTGCAGAAAGTTGTCGGACTCTGCATTCGGCTCGACCATTCTTACGCGAATTCAATATGTTTAGCGTTCAGAAAAATTATTTAAAAATCGTCAACGACAGAGGATTCCGTAAGCCAGATAAATACGACGATTACCAGAAATATGCGGATATCTTATCTAAAGCATTTGCGGCAACGAACACAGGGCTCGTTCCATGCAACAACGACTTACTCCCTGCAAATTTTATTGATGATGGTTCCAAAATTTGGATTATCGATTACGAATATTCTGGCAATAACGATCCATGCTTCGAACTCGGCAATATTTGGGCAGAAGCTTATTTAGAAATTGATGCGCTACACGAATTGGTCACGGCGTACTACGGAGAAGAGCGGCCCGATAAATTTGCACGTGCTTGGCTTTACTCGGTATTTGCAAAATACGGATGGACCCTATGGGGCGCAATCCAGGATTCAATGTCTGACCTAGAATTCGATTTCTGGGAGTGGGCAATGCGAAAGTACGAAGGTGCTCAAAGTGATTTTGGTTCCAAATTCTTTAACGAGCAACTAACCAATTTGTAAGGTTAGGCGTTTTTTACTTTATACTCGCAACGATTGCAGCAGTATGTGCCGGGCTTGAACCACAACATGATCCAACTATGTTGACGCCAAGTTCCTTTACTTCGTGCGCATATCGAGCCATCTCTTCAGGAGTTCCATCGTAAATAAATACATCTCCTTGAAGCTTTGGCAGGCCAGCATTTGACTGCGTAATAATGAATACGCCTTCGGGTCTGGCACCTACCAATTCCTTTGCAATTTGTAGCATTTCATCAACACCCCGACCACAATTGGCGCCAATGATTCGAACCCCAAGCGCGGCGAGCTGAGTGACTGCCATTGCCGGCTTAACACCCATCATTGTTCGCAAGTTGGTGTCAAAGCTCATTGTCGCAATAATCGGTAACCCTGGCGCCACTTCATTAACCGCCTTAACAACAGCTTCTACCTCGCCTAAATCTGACATTGTTTCGATAAGAATCGCATCGACGCCACCGGCCACAAGTCCACGAATTTGTTCGGCAAATAACTCTTGACCGCTTTCTAAAGTAAGAGTCCCCATAGGTTCCATCAAATCTCCAGATGGACCAATATCTCCCATGACAAAAGTACCGGGATGACGATCCGCAACTTTGCGAGCAATCTCTGCACCAGCTTTATTCAACTCATGCACCCGAGCTTCTAGGCCATGCATTGCTAGACGACCACGTGTGCCACCAAAAGTATTTGTTGTTATGAAGCTAGCACCGGCTGATGCATATGCTTCAAGGATTTTCTCAATCTCTTCTGGTTTTTCAACGTTCCACAACTCAGGTGCGCCGCCATCGACAAGTCCAGCTTCTTGCAACATTGTGCCCATGGCGCCGTCCGAAGCCAATACCGTTTTTTCGAGCGCTTCATAAATTATTGACATGATTTATCCTTTGTTTAACGAATCTAAGAACTCAGCCATTTTTACTTCACTCAAACTAACTTCATATTCGGCAACAATTCTTGCAGCCAACTCATCCGGGGCGCCTTCTGCTTCAACCCACGGGTCACGGATCCAACCGGCGGTATATGCGTCGGCATCTATTTCTCCAAGGCGCATGGCAGCTTCATCGATCGCCTCTTGGAATCTGGCTGGGAGTGCAATTTTGATTTGGGTCTCTCCTTGACGCGCAATAATCATCGAGGGGATTTCGCGCCACCGCATCACTTGATATTCGCTCATAAGTAGAGTCTATCTAATGCAATCAGGCGTAGTCTTCCCGTATGAGCCAGGTAGGTCAGGTAGGTCTTGTCCTGCTGACGGGTGGCACCAGTAGGCGCTTTGGATCAGATAAATCACAAGCGCAAATAAATGGTCGCTCTATCTTCGACTTTATTGTGGGTTCAATTCCAGATTCGATACCGTTGATCATTGTTGGGCCCGATCCCAAGACATCCACTGATCGTGACTTCACCGTAGTCAGCGAGAATCCACCCAGCGGGGGTCCGGTAGCCGGTTTAATGGCCGGGTTAGCCCAAGCTAAATTCGACTTATTAATTCTTCTAGCTACAGATATGCCGTTCGCCCTTAGTTATGTCCTCTCTTTAATGGATTTACTCGAGAAAGAAGATGACGCAATTCTTTTTCAGGACTCCAAGGGTTTTCTACAACCTCTCGCAGGGATATATCGAAGGTCTGCGCTTGTAAAAAGGTTTACCGAATTGGGTGACCCGACGGGAGAATCAATGCGAAGGTTTATATCTACGCTAAAGATTCAAGCGGTTACGATGACGCAAGAGGTCGAAACCGCTTTTATAGACATAGATACACCAGCAGATTATGAGAGAGCTATTGCAATTGCTGATAGTTTAAGAAGCGACGATAAATCAAAGATGGGTGGAGTTTTATGACAGGCCAAGCCAGTGACACGACTACATGGATTGAACAAGTAAAAGCTGAACTTGGGCTAGACGTCGATTGTGATGTCACGGCAATTTTAGATGTGGCTCGTGACGCGGCACATGCTGTCGAAAGGCCAGCTGCGCCGATCACTACTTTCTTATTGGGTTACGCCGTCGCACTTGGTAAGGACATGAACGATTCCACCAAGAAAATTTCGGAGCTGGCAGAAAAATGGCCATCCAATTAAATGGCTCCACTTGTCGATGGACGTTGGGAAGACGCACGTAGAGCAGCATTTCTTGCATTTTCACATAATGCAGAAAATGCGTCAGAAGTTGTTGCAGTAAACAATTCTTTCTGGCGAACCCTGTCTAGTGATGTTCTGGCCTTAGTCGATCTACCCACTACTACGACTTCGGCAATGGATGGTTACGCCGTTGCCGGAAATGGACCGTGGAAATTAGTCGGTGAGGTAACCGCTTTTACCTCAACCAGTATTGATCTTGTGGATGGTACTGCAGTAAAAATATCTACGGGCGGCGCCATCCCTGTAAACACATATGGAATATTGCGGTGGGAAGATGCAAAAGTAGATGGCACGATTCTGCATGGTTCGACCACAAAAGATAAAGATATCCGCCCATCAGGAACTGAATGTAAAACTGGGGAGATAATTGCGAGCGCAGGCACCACAATCAATCCAGGGTTACTCGGTCTGATTTCTGCGGCTGGTCATGATGTCGTGCATGTTCACCGCAAACCCAAAGTTGTGCTGCTCCTAAGCGGAGATGAAATTATCAAGACCGGACTACCATCCAAAGGACTCGTGCGCGATTCAATAGGAGTGATGCTTCCTGGCTGGCTAGAAAGAATGGGCTGCGAAATAGTTAAGGTCAACTACATACAGGATCGGCACGCTGATTTTGTATCCGCACTATCTCTGAATGTAGAAAACGCAGATGTCATTGTCACAACTGGAGGAACGGCTCGCGGTTCGCATGATCACTTACATAATGCGCTCTCTGAAATCTCTGCCGATGTTGTGGTTGATGGCGTCAAAGTCCGGCCTGGTCATCCCATGATCCTTGCAAAATTGGGTGGCGTCGCAATCTTGGGACTGCCAGGTAACCCACAATCGGCAATAGCTGCATTAATGTCTTTGGGGCAGGTCATGACTTCTGCGATGCTCGGGAAAAGTTATGCAGAATTAGAGATGGTTTCCAGCGCCCAGGCTCTCAATTCGCCAGATGACTCGACTCGTCTGATACTTGGAAACCTGAGATCTGGCCGCTTTGAAATGGGTACCCATCTGGGATCGGGCATGCTCCGGGGGCTTGCCGCCTCGAGTGGATTCGCCATTGTGCCTCCTGGTGGAGTCAGAGAAGGTAGCGATGTGGGCTGGCTCCCGCTGCCTTAAAAAGTTCCCAACGCTGTGTATCAATTAAACAGCAACTGATATATCATCAAACCGTGAGCCAGGCCATACATATTCTCGCCAGAGAGAGCGCTTCCCTCTCTGAAGAGGCCTATAGCCAGATCCGTTCGATGATCATTCGTCTTGAATTAAAGCCCGGTTCTTTGATCAGCGAGAGCGATTTGATGGCCAAATTAAAATTCGGTCGAACTCCAGTGCGCGAAGCTTTGCGAGCGCTCGCAAATGAAAAATTGGTCGAAGTTTACCCGCGTCGCGGAATGTTTGTTTCAAGCGTCGATGTTCAGAATTTATCCGCGATCTCTGAAGTACGCGGCGTTCTAGAAATCAAAGCAGCAGAATTAGCCGCCGAACGTTCGACTCCTGAAGACCACGAAATCACCAAAGCCTTGATCGCCGAAATTAAAGCGATAAAGGGCCAGCCCGACATGGCAAAGCTGATCGGTTTGGATCAGCGAATCCACCACCATATTTATCAGTGCACGCATAACGAATTCTTGGCATCAGCTCTCGATAATTATTATGCCCACGTGCTTCGCATCTGGTTCTTGGCCCTAGACCGGGTTGTTGGACTTGCTGATGCAATCATCGAACACCGCACACTGCTAGAAGCAATTTCCAAGAACGACGCCAAAGCTGCATCGAAAGCAATGAAAGAACATGTCGAAGGTTTTGAAACAAGTATCCGTAAGAGTTTATAAACAACTACCTCAAAGAACAGATAGGAAAGATCATGAGCACAGTTCCAGCAAAGGCGAAGGCCGTAGTAATTGGCGCAGGTATCGTTGGCAACAGTGTTGCCTATCACCTAGCGCGTCTGGGCTGGCGTGATTTGGTCCAGATCGATAAGGGCCCATTGCCAAATCCAGGCGGATCCACTGGCCATGCATCAAACTTTATTTTCCCAACCGATCACTCTAAAGAGATGACCGCGATCACTGCAGATTCAATGCGCCAATATAAAGAGCGCGGAACATTTACCGAATGCGGTGGCATAGAAGTTGCACGTACACCAGAGCGTATGCAAGAACTAGAGCGCCGAATGTCTTCTGCACATTCTTGGGGAATCCCAGATACGAAGATTGTTACACCAGCAGAAATAAAAGAGCTGGTGCCATATATCGATGAATCCGTAATCCTGGGTGGCTTTTATACGCCATCTGTTGGCGTCGTGGATTCATTACGCGCCGGAACCCTGATGCGCGAAGAGGCCGTATCTATGGGCGCACTTCAAACTTTTGCAAATATAGAAGTCTTGGGAATGGATGTTGAAAATGGTCGCATCAAGCGAGTTCGTACCGACCAAGGTGACATCGAAGCAGAATATGTAGTTATTGCGACAGGTTGCTGGAGTCCAAAATTGGCAGCAATGGCCGGTGCATTTATTCCGCTAACTCCCGCAGTACATCAGATGAAAGATATTGGTCCGGTCCCATTCTTTAAAGACACAAAGGGCGATATCGAATGGCCGATTATTCGTGACATGGATACAAATATGTACGAGCGCCAGCACGGAACCGGTCTTGAAGTTGGTTCGTATGCACACCGTCCAATTTTGTATACCCCACAAGACATTCCTTCAAATGCTACAGCGGCTTTATCCCCTACAGAATTTCCGTTTACGCAGGAAGATTTTGATATTCAAGATGAGCATTCGCTAGAGCTAATGCCATCAATCGTTGGCGATGAAAACGTCCGTGAAAAATATGCGATCAACGGAATTCTTTCACTCACACCAGATGGCAATCCGATTGTTGGCGAGACACCTGAAGTTAAAGGACTCTGGACCGCGTCGGCAATCTGGGTTAAAGAAGGCCCAGGATTTGGTAAGTCAGTTGCCGAATGGATGGTCCTTGGGGAATCCGAAATCGATTTACATTCATCAGATGTTGCTCGTTTCCATCAGCATCAGAAGATGACGTATCACATCAAGGCTCGATCCCATGAAGGATTCAACAAGATGTACGGCATCGTGCATCCAAACGAGCAGTGGAGCAGCAACCGCAATGTTCGGTTATCTCCATTCAATGCCCACGAAAAGGAACTTGGGGCTGTTTTCTTTGAGACTGCTGGATGGGAACGGCCATTCTGGTATGAATCAAATTCTTCATTGGTTGCCAAATATGGCGATAAGGTCATGCCACGTACAGCCGAGTGGGAATCACGCTGGTGGTCACCAATAATCAATGCAGAGCACCTGCAAATGCGTGAAACCGCAGGCGTAGTTGACTTGAGCGCCTTCGCAATCTTCGATGTCACTGGTCCAAATGCGTTAGCTGTAGTTCAAAAAGTTGCACTTCGCCAAATGGATGTCGCGATTGGTCGCGTTGTTTACACACCAGTTCTTGGAATCAACGGTGGATTCAAGTCCGACCTAACCATCATGCGCCTAGGCGCAGATCACTTCCGCGTTGTTACTGGTGGTGCACATGGCATGGCTGATAAGAAGTGGTTTAAGGATCAATTGCCAGCAGACGGTTCGGCGCAGATAGTCGACCTCACCTCTAATTACACAACGATAGGTATCTGGGGTCCAAAGGCGAGAGAAATTCTTGCAGCCATTACCTCGGAAGATCTTACGAAAGAGAATTTCAAATTCAGTACCTGCCGGAACATTGAAGTTGGTCCCCTAAATGTTTTGGCTTCACGAATCTCTTACGTAGGAGAACTTGGTTGGGAGCTTTATATCCCCATCGAACAAGGTGCAAAGCTTTGGGAGATGATCTGGGAATCAGGTAAGAAGCATGGATTGATTCCAGTCGGAATCGGTGTCTACGGAACTACTGGCCGTCTGGAAAAAAGTTATCGCGCATACGGTGCAGAACTAGAAACTGAGTACAACGTGGTCGAAGCCGGCATGCAAAGTCCTAAGTTAAAAGAGCAAGATTTTATTGGACGTGCAGCACATGAGAAACACCGCGCTACAAAACCAGAGGCAACTTTGGTCTCTCTATTTGTTGATGATCACACATCATCAACTGGAGAGAAGCGCTACATGCTTGGTCGCGAACCAATTCTGACCCTCGATAAGAAGCCAATAATTGATTCACATGGCCGTCGCTCTTATGTAACAAGCGCTGGATCGGCGCCATCACTTGGAAAACATGTATTGATGACCTACTTGCCTACCGAACTTGCAGTTATGGGTAATAAGTTCTTGGTCGAATACCTTGGTGAGTTCTATCCAGTCAGCGTTGCTGGTGTAGGCGCAACCCCACTATTTGACCCAGCAAACGAGAGGATTTTGGCGTAATGGATGTCCTTGTCTGCTTAAAGCGAGTCCCTATTGCTGGTGGCACCTTTTTATTGACACCAGATAATCGCAATATAGAAACCAAGCATTTGGGATTTGGAGTAAGCCCTCACGAAGAAAATGCAGTTGAAGCCGGCGTCCAATTAGTAGAGCAAATGGGTGGTTCGCTCACATTGTTGACACTTGGACCAACGGATTCTGAAGAACAATTACGGGCTCAATTAGCGATCGGTGCATCTCGCGCGATCTTGCTAGAAACCGATGGCGAAGATTGGGACCCCCAAGCAACTGCGGCAGCCTTAGTAGATGCAATCAATGCAGAAGAGACAAAATTTGATTTGATTCTCTTCGGCGCCGAATCTGCTGACAGCGCTGGTTACCAGATTCACGTCCGAGTCGCGCATGCACTTAATCGTCCAATTATCACCAATGTTAAGGCGATGACCATAGCTGACGGCATTGCTAAGTGTGAACGAGTCGTCGGTTCCGAACGCGAACTATACGAAGCACCACTTCCTGCGATTGTGACCGTCCGTGATGGCTTAAATATTCCCCGTTACCCATCTGTGCCTGGACGAATTCAATCTCGTAAAAAGCCATTAGATATCAAGAAGGCCGAGCCACGGGTTCCAAAGTTGGAGAAGCTACAGCTTACGGTTGCACCATCTAATTCAAAGGGTGCAGAAATTTTGGGTGAGGGCGAAGCGGCCGTCCCTGCTTTAATCGAAGTTCTGAAGAAGATTGGAATACTCGCATGATTCTTGTACTCGTTGACCATGATCGTGGTGTTATAGATCCACTTTCACTGCGCGCCTTAACCGCAGCACGAAAATTATCGGGTGATGTCCAAGCAATAGTTATTGGAAAAGATGGCGCAAAGGTTGCACAGGAAGTTGGCGAATACGGTGCCAAAGTTCTTCATGTTGCCACCAACGCCCAGCTTACGGATTACACACCAATGGCCAGCGGACGTGCCTTGCTACAACTAGTCCAAGAAATCAAGCCAGAAGCAGTTTTAGCAGCGGGAAGTCCACGCGGTAACGAACAGCTAGCGCATTTGGCAGCTTTTATGGATCTACCAATGGCAGCAGAATGTAGCTCCATCAAGATCGGCAATCCACACCAAGTAACTCGCGCTCGTTGGGCCGCCAACTTGTATGAAGAAGCGCTTGTCCATGCTGATTTGCTGATCGCTACCGTCTTGGCTTTTTCGGTAGAAGCTGAAGCTGTTGGTGGTTCTGCAGAAGTGAAAGAGTTCGAAGTAAAGTTAGAACCGGCGGACACCATGGTGAAAGTTCTTGGTCGCGCTGGTGAAAGCAAGGGTGGTGGAGTCTCACTTACCGATGCCAAGGTCATCGTTTCTGGTGGGCGCGGTGTTGGCGGCCCAGAAGGTTTTGGAATTCTAGAAGAGCTTGCCGGATTACTTGAAGGCACAGTCGGTTGCTCTCGCGTTGTTACTAGCTCTGGCTGGCGTCCCCATGCAGAACAAGTTGGTCAGACTGGTACTAAAGTTGCGCCAGATCTGTACCTGGCCTGTGGAATTAGTGGCGCTATGCAACATATTGCTGGCTGCAAAAACAGTAAAACAATCGTTGTTATCAACACCGATCCAGAGGCACCGATTCTGGGTTATGCCGATTATGCAATCATCGGCGACTTACACAAAGTCATTCCGGCTTTGACGGCAGCAGTAAAAGCGGCGAGGGGTTAATCGTGTCTGATATCGAAATTGCGCAAGGCGCGGTCATGAAGCCAATTCTTGAAATTGGCCATGCGTTGGGTATCGCAGAAGATGATTTAGAAAATTATGGCCGTTATAAGGCTAAAGTTTCACTGAAGTATCTTGATTCGCTGCCAAAGCGTGCAAACAGTAAGTTGATTCTTGTCACTGCAATCAGTCCAACACCGGCCGGAGAAGGCAAAACCACAACCACGGTTGGCTTAGGCGATGCGCTTCGCCATATTGGTAAAAACGCCATGATCGCCTTGCGGGAACCTTCACTTGGGCCAGTCTTTGGCATGAAGGGTGGCGCAGCTGGTGGTGGATATGCACAAGTTGTTCCGATGGAAGATATCAATCTGCACTTCACGGGTGATTTCAACGCCATTGCACTAGCCAATAATTTGTTAGCCGCGCTGATCGACAACCATATTCACCACGGCAATGTGCTCGATATTGATGTTCGCCGAATTTCGTGGAAGCGCGTTGTGGATATGAACGATCGCGCCCTTCGAGAAATCGTGCAATCACTTGGTGGGGTCGGTAATGGATTTCCACGAAGTGACGGATTCGACATTGTTGTTGCCTCAGAGATCATGGCAATCTTCTGTCTTGCGACTTCGATCGAAGATCTTAAAGAACGAATCGGCAATATTGTCATTGGTTACTCAAAAGATAAAAAAGCGATATGTGCCCGCGACCTAAATGCCCAAGGAGCCATGACTGTTATCCTCAAAGATGCGTTTAAGCCCAACTTGGTACAAACTTTAGAGAACACTCCTGCATTTATTCATGGCGGACCATTTGCCAATATTGCCCATGGCTGCAACTCTGTTATTGCAACGACATCGGCCATGAAACTAGCGGATTATGTTGTGACGGAGGCTGGTTTTGGCGCAGACCTTGGCGCAGAAAAATTTATTGATATTAAGTGCCGCAAGTCCGGCTTGCGACCTTCTGCCTGTGTATTGGTGGCCACGATACGTGCGCTCAAGTATCACGGTGGCGCTGATCTCAAGACCATTACCGAAGAAAATTTGCCAGCACTAGAGGCCGGCATGGTTAATCTCGAACGCCATGTAAAGAACATTCGTGATGTCTACAACCTTCCGGTCGTTGTATCAATCAATAATTTCACCAGTGATACTGAGGCTGAAGTTGCGCTACTTCGTAAAAAAGTTGAGGCACTCGGCGTAAAGATCGTCCTTGCTACCCATTGGGCTGATGGTGGCGCCGGCGCAGCTGATTTGGCTCATGCGGTCGTCGAACTTTGCGAAGAGCCTAACAAAATGACCTTCGTCTATCAGGATGAGGCAAGCCTCTGGGAGAAGATCAATTCAGTAGCGACCAAGGTTTATGGAGCCAGCGACGTAAGCGCTGACGCAAAGATTCGCAACAAGCTCAAGGAGCTTCAAGAAGCTGGTTATGGTTCGTTCCCGATTTGTATTGCAAAAACTCAATACTCGTTCTCGACAGATGCAGCACTTCGGGGCGCACCGACTGGCCATATACTCAATATCCGTGAAGTACGATTGTCTGCCGGAGCGCAGTTCATAGTTATTGTTTGTGGAGAGATCATGACTATGCCAGGATTGCCAAAAATCCCATCGAGTGAACGCATTGATTACATTGATGGAAAGGTAGTTGGCTTGTTCTGATGAGTACTGCAACCTGGTCAAAAGATCACGCACTGGCTCTCCTTGAGCCACTGCGGCATGAACCAGGTCCAGTTCTGATTGCGCTACAAGCGCTACAAGCGGAGTTCGGGTATGTTCATGTAGAAGCGGTTGCTTTAGTGGCGACTTTCTTCAACGTTTCCAGAGCCGATGTTCACGGGGTTCTAACTTTTTATCACGATCTACGGACTACCCCACCATTAGCAAATGCAATACACATCTGTGTTGCCGAAGCCTGCCAAGCCGTAGGTTCACGCGATTTAGAGAAAGCACTCAAAAACCAATACAAAGATCAGGTCACTGATGCTTACTGCTTTGGTAACTGTGCCCTTGGCCCAGCGGTCATGGTCAATGGGAAACTCATTGGTCGTGCGACGGCAGCGAAGATTGCAGCGGTTATTAGATGAGCACAATAAAGATATTCATCCCAAGAGATAGCGCAGCGGTTTCAGTCGGGGCCGATGATGTTGCCCTAGAAATAGCACGACGTGCGGTGGCGGAAAATCTCTCAGTCGAAATAATTCGAAACGGTACTCGAGGCGCACTTTGGCTAGAACCATTAGTAGAAGTGCAGGTGGGCGCAGATCGAATCGGTTATGGACCGGTACAGGTTGCAGATGTAGCAGACCTATTTAAAGCGAAATTCTTGGAGGGTGGCGCACACCAACTCTGCATCAACAAGGTTGATGAGTTGCCATGGCTTGCAGAACAAGATCGAATTACTTTTAAGCGAGTAGGAATCATTGATCCACTTTCTATCGTAGATTATGAATCCAATGGTGGATTGGTAGGCCTACGTCGCGCATTGGCGATCAGCGAAAAAGAGATAATTGCAGAAGTAACAGAATCAGGTTTGCGTGGCAGAGGTGGAGCTGGCTTCCCCGCTGGCATTAAATGGAAGACGGTTTCAGAAGCATCAAGTGAGACCAAATACATTTGCTGTAACGCCGACGAAGGCGATAGCGGGACCTTTGCAGACCGGATCTTGATGGAAGGCGATCCATTCACATTAATCGAAGGAATGACTATCGCTGGGATCGCGGTAGGTGCAAAAGAAGGCATCATCTATATTCGGTCAGAATATCCAGCCGCTATTGCACAATTAGAAGCAGCAATCGCCATTGCGCAAGAATTCAAATTACTTGGCCCAAATATTCTGGGTTCTGGGCGAACATTTAATGTGAAAATTAGAATTGGTGCTGGCTCTTATGTATGCGGAGAAGAAACCGCAATGCTAGAAAGTATCGAAGGTAAGCGGGGCGTTGTTAGATCCAAGCCGCCGCTGCCTGCCATATCTGGACTTTTTGGGAAACCTACTGTCATCAATAATGTACTGACACTTTCTAGCGTTCCGGCGGTCTTGGCTGATGGGGCTGCTTCGTACAAATCACGCGGTGTTGGTCGATCACTGGGTACTCAAATCTTTCAAATCGCTGGCAATGTCAAACGTGGCGGCATAGTCGAAACCGGATTTGGTATCACCCTCGAAAAATTAGTAATGGATTATGGTGGCGGAACTTTCTCTGGAAAACCAGTTAAAGCCGTCCAAATTGGTGGACCACTAGGCGCCTATTTTGCGGTGAAGAATTTTGGCATTTCTATGGATTACGAATCTTTGATCGCAGCTGGAGGGATGCTTGGGCATGGTGGCCTCGTTATATTTGATGAGAATGTTGACCTAGCAGTGCAGGCAAAGTTCGCCATGGAATTTTGTGCAATTGAATCCTGCGGCAAATGCACTCCTTGCCGTCTTGGCTCCACTCGAGGCGCTGAGACAATTCAATTGATTATTGATGGTCATAACCCAGAGTCGAACAAGAAGTTGCTTTTAGATCTCTGCGAAGTAATGACCGATGGTTCGCTGTGCGCAATGGGCGGGTTGACTCCAATGCCTGTTAAAAGTGCGATGATTAACTTTCCGGAGGATTTTGATAGTCGAGTGGAGGTAGCGAAATGACCCTACTAATTGAACCAGACTTCGGGACCCCGGCAAGTAAGCGAACTGAAAAAGTTATAGTCACAATTGACGGCACCACCATAGAAGTGCCAGCTGATACATCCATCATGCGAGCAGCAATTAACGCTGGCGTGACTGTTCCAAAACTCTGTGCCACTGATAAGTTAAATGCATTTGGCTCTTGCCGACTCTGTATCGTCGAAATTGATGGAAGAAATGGCACTCCTTCTTCTTGTACAACGCCAGTTGCAGACGGAATGAAGGTCTCAACAAAGTCAGAGAAGCTCGACCGTCTGCGCCAAGGCGTCATGGAACTTTACATGTCTGATCATCCGGAAAATTGTGCCACTGGCGAGGAATGTAAAATGCACGGTATGGCCCGAGAAGTTGGGCTAAAGGAGATTCGATACTCAGGAAAGACTCACTTAGATCTTCCTAAAGATGAATCAAATCCATATTTCACCTTTGACTCCACCGAATGCATAGTTTGCAATCGCTGCGTACGTGCGTGTGATGAGGTACAGGGTACCTTCGCTTTAACTATTGAAAATCGTGGTTTTGAAGCTCGAGTTTCTTCATCCGGCACCTCGTTTATCGAATCCGAATGCGTCTCTTGTGGTGCCTGTGTGCAAGCTTGTCCAACTGGCGCCTTGACCGAAAAGACCCTTCTTACAATCGGAAGCCCGACTCGATCTGTAGTAACAACGTGTGCATACTGCGGCGTCGGATGTTCCTTCAAAGCCGAACTAAAAGGTGATGAATTAGTCCGCATGGTCCCACTTAAGGATGGTGGTGCAAATGAAGGTCACTCTTGCGTCAAGGGAAGATTTGCTTGGGGTTATGCCACACATGATGATCGCATCACATCCCCAATGATCAGAAAGTCGATCAACGACGAATGGCAAAAAGTTTCGTGGCAAGAAGCTATTGAGTACGCATCAAATGGTCTAAAAAAGATTCAATCTGAGCTTGGGGTAAACGCAATCGGTGGAATATCTTCTTCACGCTGCACAAATGAAGAAGTATTTGTGGTGACAAAATTAGTACGTGCTGCCTTTGGAAATAACAATATCGATACCTGTGCACGTGTCTGCCACTCCCCTACCGGTTATGGTCTAAAGCAAACTTTTGGTACATCCGCCGGAACTCAGGATTTTGAGTCAGTCGAACACGCGGATGTCATCATGCTAATTGGCGCAAACCCAACTGCAGCGCACCCAGTCTTTGCCTCACGAATGAAGAAAGCGTTACGTAAAGGCGCATCACTAATCGTCATTGATCCTCGCGTGATTCCATTTGTTCGTACACCACACGTCAAAGCAGAACACCATTTACAACTGATGCCCGGTACAAACGTTGCTGTCATCAACGCCCTCGCGCATGTCATAGCCACCGAAGGTTTGATAGACCGTGAATTTGTTAATGCTCGTTGCGACCTAGAGTCATTTGCCCAATGGGAATCCTTCATTAGATTGCCAGAAAATAGTCCTGAAGCGCTAGAAGAATTCACGCGTGTGCCGGCAGAAAACATCCGCCAAGCCGCTCGTCACTTTGCAGCAGCGCCAAATGGAGCAATTTATTATGGCCTTGGAGTAACCGAACACTCGCAAGGTTCAACAATGGTTATGGGAATCGCGAATCTAGCCATGGCTACCGGAAATATTGGCCGCAAAGGCGTTGGAGTTAATCCGCTGCGGGGACAGAACAATGTCCAAGGTTCTTGCGACATGGGTTCATTCCCTCACGAATTATCTGGGTATCGCCATATCTCTGATCCTGACGCTCGCGCAATCTTTGATAGAAAGTGGGAAGTGACACTTCCTTCACAACCTGGCTTGCGCATACCAAATATGTTCGATGCTGCCCTTGCCGGCGAGTTCAAGGGACTTTATATCCAGGGTGAAGACATTGCTCAGTCTGATCCAAATACCGTCCACGTGCATGCAGCACTTCGTGCAATGGATATGGTCATTGTCCAGGATCTGTTCTTAAATGAAACGTCGAAATTTGCACATGTCTTTTTACCCGGCACTTCTTTCCTTGAAAAAGATGGAACTTTTACCAATGCCGAAAGACGAATTAATCGGGTACGCCCGGTCATGCCGAGCAAAACTGGCAAGAGTGAATACGAAGTTACTTGCGATTTGGCCACTGCAATGGGTTACCCGATGAGCTATGAAAATGGTGCCGCAATCATGGATGAGATCGCTGCTGTCACACCAACTTTTGCAGGAGTGTCTTTTGCAAAATTGGATGCTGCTGGAAGCTTGCAATGGCCGGTTACTGCCAACGCACCGGATGGCACTCCAACCATGCACAAGGATCAATTTGTTCGAGGTGAAGGTAAATTTATGCCGACACCTTTTGTTGCTACCGAAGAGAAGGCAAATCGGAAATTCCCACTGTTGCTGACTACCGGCAGAGTTTTGAGTCAATACAACGTAGGAGCCCAGACCCGTCGAACTCAAAATTCCATCTGGCATCCAGAAGATACGCTCGATATCCATGAGTCGGATGCAGAAATGCGTGGAATCAAAGATGGGACATGGGTAAAACTCGGAAGTCGCGTGGGAGACACAATCATGCGTGCTCGAATTACTGATGAAGTCCCTGCCGGAGTGGTTTACACGACTTTCCATTTCCCAGAAAGTGGTGCCAACGTCATCACTACCGATTTTTCAGATTGGGCCACTAACTGTCCAGAATACAAAGTTACTGCCGTAGAGGTATCTCCAAGCGCTAAAGGACCTGGCGCGATCCACGAACATGACGTTGATAAGAACATTCAGCTATCTTCAATAGTCCGAATGGCTAATCAGATTGCCGCCAATATTCCATCTAGCGGAGCTCCAGAAATAGAAGTTGCTCATCACATAGTTCAATTCTGGACACCTACCATGCGCAAACATCTTCATGAAGATGTTGATAAGTCCTTGTTATCACCAGTTGTATTAAAGGCGCTAGAGCTCGAATCAACCAGCAACTAGCTTAAGGATTTGATCGGCTAATCCAGTTTCACCGACCTGCGTTATTTCTAGAGGTAATTTGAGTAATTCTGCAGCTGCCCTTGCTGCGCTCTCTAATTCTTGAGTAGGTGACTGCGCTAACCAGATTACCTTCGAGTAATTTTTGAAGTAATCGTCACGTAACTCTGGTCGACGATCCAATCCCAGTTCTACAATCACACTTCGGTGAAAAGATTTAACTAAATAGTCAGTTAGAAAATAGGTCCCGGCATTCTCTGCTAGCAAATCTTCGACCATCGCCTTGCCAGCAAAGACGTCATAACAGTGATTGCCACTCAATCGTGGCACATTGTGACGTTCTAGCACGAGATCCAACGCGCCATATGTCCCGCAATCGGCATACGCGACCGCACACTTACTGTGTTTTTCTTGTATCTCATTAAGCAATTGATCGACTTCGCCAGCAATTTTCTCTGGATGATTGTGAAGCAACGGCGGGAGTGGGTAGATCGTTATATCTAAGTTGTGATTCTTAGCCACCGATTCGATATGGGTCGCTATTGCACCACATGCAACGATGCCAATATTCATCTGAGTATTCATCTGAGTATTCAGCTATGCCGGAAAGGCTAGGCGTTCTACGAATTTGTCGTTGAAATCAGAGCGATCAGAAAGTTCGACATAATCAATTTGCTCGAGCAAAGCATCAGCGCCATTGCGCTCTTGAGCGGATAAAAGCACCATTTTCGCGCCTTCGCCAGCAACATTACCCGCAGAGATGATTCTCAAAACAGAGATCTTGGGGACCAAGCCAATTTTGATCGCCGACGCTGGCGAGAGGTAAGAGCCAAAGGAACCTGCAAGCAAGACTTGCTGGATATCGGCTTCTTGAATCCCGAACTCTTCAACCAGTAGTGCCCAACCAGTTGCAATAGCGGCCTTTGCAAATTGCAATTCTCTAACGTCGCGTTGACTTAAAAATACAGCGTCGCTTGGATCTCCGACGTTTTTCCCCCAGGTAAGAACAAAGACGCGTTCGCCTTCGCGCATCAACAATCGATCTGATAGCTGCGGCGCAATTTCTAAAACTTTCTCGTCCGGAACAAATTTACCGGATGCATCTAGCAAGCCAAGTTCGACTAAGACAGCACAGGCATCAACAAGACCAGAGCCGCATATTCCGATCGCAGGTGCATCTTCGATGGTTCCTATAATCAATTCGCCATCTTTCACCTTGACTGTCTCGATCGCACCGGCAGCAGCGCGTACACCACATTTGATCGAAGCTGCTTCAAAAGCTGGTCCGGCAGGAGCCGCTGTTGCAAGAATTCGATCGCCATCTCCCAGGATAATTTCGCAGTTAGTGCCGACGTCAATAAATAATCTCAGTCGCTTGTCGCGATCCATTCCAGATGCCAATGCACCAGCAATAATGTCTCCGCCTACGTACGCACCAAGCGATGGCATCACCAAAGCTCTTGCCAGTGGGTGCAGATTGAGGCCCAATTCCGCAGCACTCACATCAGGATATGTGGCACTAGCCATAATGAATGGGGCTACCCCGAGTGGCTCTGGATCGATTCCTAGAATGATCTGAGTCATGGTGGCATTACCAGCAAGGGCAACTTCATAAATATTATTTCGATCGATCCCTGCTTCAGCGATAACTTCTTCGGTCAATTCTGACAAAGTCTGCTGCGCCAGGCTACGCAGTTTGTTGAGGCCTTCTGGGTCAAGCATTGTTGTACTTATACGAGTAATTACATCCGCGCCAAAAGGCTGTTGCTTGTTTAACATAGAAGCTACCGCTGCCGGAGCACCTGTATTTAGGTCTAGGAGGGTTGCCACCACGGTAGTAGTTCCCAGGTCAAAGGCAATTCCGTACCTGATCGACGTGGTATCCCCTGGCTCGATGTCAATCAGCTCTTGCTCGATAAATACAGCGGTTACTTTGTAATCTGCTTTACGAAGCACTACCGGAAGTCGACGCATCACCGGGAGTGAAACAGTCGCCTCAAAATCATCGATCGCATCCAAGAGTCGAACTATGTCCGTACGTTGATCATGCAACGTGGGTGATTCAAGTTCGACATAACGTTTCTGCACTGCTGGCCGCAATATGACCTGACGTCCCACTCCAACCGTTGCAGCCTTTGGCCTAGTTGTAAGTGGTGGAACATCAATTGAAATATTTTGAACGGGACGAACCATGCATGCAAGCCGCCAGCCGGCTTTGATCTCGTCCTGCGAAAATGCTCGGAAATCTAATTTAGAAGGTTCAATTTCGCCATCAGTAACCTTGATGCGACACTTTTTACATGTGCCGTATCCACCACATGTCGAATCAATAGCTATGCCGTTCCAGGATGCAGCATCAAATGCACTTACACCGGTTGGGACGGTTATGACTTTCTCGCTGGCAACAGTGCCATCTTTTTCGAGCGCGCGAAAAGAGAGTTTTATCCGTCCTGTGCCATCATGATCTGGAAGTGATGACTCCTCTAGCTGGCGTTTACTAATGTTATGCCCCTGCCGCTGCCTTTGCTGCTTCTACGGCCCGATACCGTGAAATCCAATTTCCACCCCAAGGATCTAATCCTAGAAGAAGATCTGAAGCACGAACCGCATCCACAATCTGCGCGGTTCGGCCATCCATCACTGCAGAAGTTAAACCAGCGCTCATTGCCGCTGGCAGAAATGCCGCATTTAGCGCATGACGATGAGGCAAACCGAAGGAGATGTTTGATGCTCCCAAAGTCATATTAAGGCCCCAACGTTGGCGAATTTGATAGATGGTTTCTAATGTAATTTTTACAGCTTCTGGATCCGCACCGACTGTCATCGCAAGTGGATCAATCACTAAATCATCGAGTGCGATTCCGTGATGTTCGACTGCTCGCATAATTTTTTCAGTAATAACAAGGCGTTCTTCAACAGTTGCTGGGATACCTGTTTCATCATTTGGCAACGCGATAATCGCGGCCCCGTGCTGCTTTATAAGCGGAAGCACGATCTCCATACGCTCATCTTCGCCGGTGACGCTGTTTACGAGGGCCTTGCCTTCATAGGCCTCTAAACCTGCCTGCAACGCCTCG
Organism: uncultured Actinomycetes bacterium; assembly: GCA_903838295.1. GTDB lineage: Bacteria > Actinomycetota > Actinomycetes > Nanopelagicales > Nanopelagicaceae > PALSA-747. Next base: position 80,506 of record CAILXX010000006.1, on the reverse strand, counting down.
ATGATCGAAGAGTCAATACAGATTGGTAGATCGGTCAAAGTTTGAATTAATTTGATGGCCTTGCTCAACAAAACTGGTTCATCAGTTAAAGGCACACCCATGTTGACATCAAGCATGTCGCAACCTCCAGCAACTTGATCTGCAACATCCTTATTAATTGCCGACAAATCACCCGCACGTAATTGCTCCTGAAACTTCTTGCGACCTGTTGGATTGATACGTTCTCCAATAATGCAGAACGGTTGATCATGGCCAATGGTAAGTGTCTTGGTGGCCGACTTGACGATGGTATGCATTATTTTCTCCGTTTGTTCGCTAGTTATTTAAAATTTAGGGGTTCGACCGAGTTCGCGCATCAAGCGTTCGAGTGAATCATCTCGACGAAAATCAATCACATGCAGCCCACGTACGCCAGGTAATGAAAGTGCATGTTTGGACTCTTCGAGAACCAGTTGATAAGCAGCTTCGCTGGGATCAGAACTCTTCTTTACTCGATCGATTGTCGCCAACGGAATATCAATGCCAGGTACCTTGTCATTCATAAAATTGAGAGCTTTCTCGTTCTTCACCATTACGACTGTCGGAATTATGTGAAGACCAGGAGCTCCTTGCGAAACACCCCGGCAGAAATTTTCGAGTCGGTCTGGGTGATAACAAATTTGCAACTGCAAATATCGGGCACCCGCACGATGTTTCTTTAATGCGCGCTCAATGCGATAATCGAATGGAGGTGCGCCAGGATTTTCAACAGCACTAATATAAAAATCGGGTGCTGGGTTGATCTTGCGGCCAGAAAGATATTGTCCAGTGGTAAGCACTTTGGCAACAGCTACTGCTTGTGGGCCATCTAAGTCAAAGACTCTACGAGCTTCGGGTTCATCCCCTGCGGTGACATCATCCCCAGTTAGCATCGCTACATTCGAGATACCGTGAAGTGCGGCTCCCATCAGGTCGGCCTGGATTGCCAATCGATTCTTATCTCTACAGACGATCTGCAAAATAGGCTCTACACCGTGCATTTTCATGGCAATTGCGACTGAGAGATTAGAGGCATGAGCATGGGCAGCCGTATTGTCGGTTGAATTTGCGGCATCAAACCAAGGCGCGATCCGTGCTACATGCTTTGCAATCTTCTCCATGCCACCGCTATCAATTTCTGGAAACTCAACGGTGAATAACTTCTCTTCTGAATTTTCGAGAATCTCACGAACAATAGACATTAATGCTCACTATTTTCGAAAGAGGCTTGCCAGCCTGCTGGCCGCTTTTGATCGCGTTTAGTTAGCAAGTTGATCCATGAAGAAGTGCCCTTTAATTGCATATCGACCGGTGGTCGCAAGTCGTTATAGTGGTTACGCCACGATTGAGGCAATGGCAATTTTTCTTTTCGTTCATATGCCTTTACCCAAATACATTGCATCTCTGGCTTAACTTCGCAATTGCCGTTTTCACGGACACCGCCGCATGGACCATTGCGCAAAGTTTTAGGGCAAGTCATCGGGCAGACCATTCCGGTTGAATGTAGAACGCACTGTCCGCACATCTGGCATCCCCAGATCGGTTTTTTAATGGCATCCTCTATAAGAGGCAGCAGCTTAGGCATTACCTTGACTTAAGCTGTAACCAGGGCGCGACGCTTTTGGATCAAATCCTTAGCAACTCGGACAGCGGTCGAAGCATCGGCTGCAAAGCCATCGGCTCCAACAACATCTGCATACTCTTGAGTCACAGGAGCGCCACCGACCATGATTATGACCTGATCACGAAGCCCGGCCTTAGTAATTTCATGAATATTTACCTTGAACATTGGCATAGTTGTTGTGAGGAATGCTGACATTCCGACGATATCTGGCTTGTGTTCAATAATGGCAGCAACAAATTTTTCTGGTGCAACTTGCACGCCAATATCAATAACGTTAAAACCAGCGCCTTCCAACATAATGTTGACTAGGTTCTTGCCAATATCGTGAACATCGCCTTTTACGGTGCCCATCAAGTAGGTCCCGACAGTTTCTGCACCGGTTGCTGCGAGCAATGGCCGAAGCACATTAAGAGCGCCAGACATGGCTTTTCCAGAGATCAACATCTCTGGAACGAAGAAGTCACCGCGTTCAAAACGAGCTCCTACTTCTTCCAGTGATGGAATCAGCGCATCAAAGAGGATAGAACTAGGTGTCATGCCTTCTGTAATCCCAAGTTCTGTTAAGCGAAGTACTTCTGGCGCATTACCAACGAGGGTCTCGTCAAATAGCGCCTTTAAGATCTCTTCGTGTGTCATGCTGCGCCTACCTTTCCTAGCTTTATCTGATGTGGGAGTGGAGTCGATGCTTCATCTAACTTTCCGATAATAGATAGTCCGATCCGATTCAAATCTTTGTGTGACAGCCGTGCAGTGGGACCAGAAATAGAGATAGCCGCAATCACGCGACCATCACTTTCTCGAACCGGCGCGGCAACAGCAACTAGTCCTTCTTCGAGTTCGCCATCAATGATTGCATATCCAGTTTTTCGAATACCTTCTAATTCGGTCAATAATTTTGTGCGAGAAGTAATCGACTTAGAAGTCAATTTTGAGAGAGGTCCAGCCTTTATTGTGTTGGCGCCATAGGCAAGCAAAATCTTTCCGAGCGCGGAGCAATGATAAGGAACATCTCTACCAATCCAGTTAGTCGCCCCCAACAAAAACAAGCTATCTACTTGATCGATAATCTTTAAATGCCCATGACCGACAATTGCCAGATTCGCGGTCTCACCACTCTCTTTTGCTAATTCTTCAAGGATTGGACGCATTCGGGCCACAAGGACTGAATCTTGATTTTGTTCGCGGGCAAATTGAGTAAGGACATCGCCAGGTAGAAAGGCGCCGTTGCGATCACGTTTTACAAATCCTTGACGCTCAAGAGCGCTGATCAATCGTGATGTTGTGCTCTTTGGAATATCAAATTCACGAGCCAGAGTTCCTAAATGAGGAGGATTAGTTGCGGTAATAATGTGTGTGAGAAGTGCGGTTGCGCGATCAACTGCGCGCGTTCCGGCGAGCGCTGTCTGCGTCATATCTTTCTCCCATCACTTGAGGCAATCGGTCCCACAGAAGTAGTGTTCCACATTATGGAACGCTTGTTCCATAATCCAGCGTATTCTTTTCTGTGTTCGACTGCAATACCTTGGCCACAATATGTAACCAAAGTATGTAACCAAAGTAAGAAACTAGTAGTTAATATCGGCTCACACCGAGTGATGATTTTTCAGGGTCCCAAAAGTCCCAAAAGGGGGAGCAAGCGTGTTTCAAAACAAGATGCCTCGATACGATATTTTGAGTGAAGAGTCGATGGCCACCCTCACAAAGGGTTGGCGCCGAATCGTTTCAGAGATCGGGATCGAATTCGCTAGTCCTTGGGCCGTAGATATGTTGCGTGAAGCCGGCCAGACCGTCATCGGCGAAAACGTTAAATTTGATCCAGATTGGATTTTAAAGCAGGTTGCTAAGGCACCAAAGGATTTCAATCTTCGCGCCCGAAATCCTAAGAATAATGTACATATCGGTGGAGACTCGATGGTATTTGGTGGAGTGTATGGACCTCCCTTCGTCCTTGAAGGAACTACTCGCCGCGATGCCACATTTAAAGATTACGAAAATTTCTGCAAATTAGCTCAGAGCTTTGACGCAATTGATAGCGTCGGTGGAGTCGTATGTGAGCCAAATGATTTATCACTGGATAGTCGCCACTTAGATATGGCCTTTGCAGCTGCAACCCTTACTGACAAATTCTTTATGGGTAACGTGGTTACCGCCGAAAATGCCCGCGATGTGATTGCCATGGCAGAAATCATCCATGGTGGAAGAAAGGCAATCGAAGAGACTCCTGCTTTGATCTCACTAGTCAACTGCAATTCGCCATTACGTTGGGATGATCGGATGCTTGACTCGATGCGCGAATACGTTCTTGCTGGTCAGCCAGTCGTCACAACACCATTCTTGCTAATGGGGGCAATGAGCCCTGTAACAATTCCAGCAACACTGGCACAGCAGATTGCAGAAGCACTTTCGGCGATCGCGTTGGCACAACTGATCCGACCTGGGTGTCCCATTGTTTTTGGTTCATTTTTATCGAACATTGATATGCAGTCAGGGTCACCACAATTTGGCACTCCAGAATCAGGAATCGGTTTGCTCTGTACCGGCCAGATTGCGCGCAGCTTTAATCTTCCCTTCCGTGGTGGCGGTGGACTCAACTCTTCTCAGTCAGTAGATGCACAATCTGCTTATCAAACAATGATGACCATGATGCCAACTTTCCTTGCTGGCACCAACTGGGTTATGCACACAGCGGGGTGGCTTGAGGGTGGCTTAGTATCTTCTTACGACAAGTTCATCGTTGACGTTGAGATATTGCAGAGCCTTATTGCAGAATTTACCCCTCTTGAATTCAATGAATCCTCCTTGGCTTTTGACGCACACCTAGAAGTTGGCCATGGCGGACACTTCCTGGGCGCAGCCCACACCATGGATAGATTCCGTGACTGCTTCTATCGACCATTCCTTACTAATAGCGATAACTACGAGCGTTGGACTCGCTTAGGCGCCAAAGACACTCGTATGCGCGCCGAAGAGATCTGGCAGAAGAAGTTGGCCGACTATCAAGCACCAGAAATCGATGCATCGATTTTGACAGGCTTGACTGACTATGTTGCCAAACGCAAAAGCGAACTCGACTAGTTTTACCTAAATAAATGAGAAGTTCCATATTTATTGATGGTGAGTGGCGTCCAGCATCCGATGGCGCAACCCGAGAAATACGGAGCCCAGCCGATGGGTCACTAATCGCGACCGTTTCGGAAGGGAAAATTGATGACGCGCTTGCGGCTATTGCCGCGGCGCGTTCTTCATTTGATTCTGGTGTATTTACATCGTGGGGTTGGGCCAGAAGAAGTGCATTGCTCGCCACAGTTGCTGACTTATTGGAACGTGATGTCGAACTTATTGCAGCGTTGGAAAGCGGCGACACCGGTAAGAGAATAATCGAATCTAAGTATGACGTCGCAGATGTCGCGGCAACTTTTCGCCATTTCGCTCAGTTGGCATCTGAACAACATGATAAGAAAATAGACAGCGGCATACCCCATGTTTCAAGCCGAATTACTTATGACGCCATAGGTGTCTGTTCACTGATTGGACCCTGGAACTACCCACTCCTGCAAATTGCCTGGAAAGTCGCGCCAGCACTAGCAGCAGGATGCTCGTTTATTTTAAAGCCCAGCGAACTAACGCCATCCACTGCAATGCACCTCCTTAAATTACTTGAAGAGGCTGGTGTCCCCAGAGGTGTAGCAAATTTGGTGACCGGAGCTGGTTCGGTTATTGGTGACACATTGACCACCGATCCCAGAGTCGATTTTGTTTCTTTTACAGGCGGTCTATCAACCGGTAAACGCATTATGAGCAAGGCAGCAGAAACAGTGAAGAAGGTTGCCCTAGAACTTGGTGGCAAGAATCCGCATATTATTTTTGCCGATGCAGATCTAGATGCTGCTACCGACTTTGCAGTCACCGCAGCTTTTTTACATTCAGGACAAGTATGTTCTGCCGGGACGAGATTAATACTGGAACGAAGCATCCACGACCAAGTGGTGACTGAAATCGTGCGCCGCGCAAAGCTGATTCGATTAGGTGGCCCTACCGACCTGACCGCAGAAACCGGTCCGTTGATCAGCGAAGGGCACTTAAAGAAAGTTGAAGAATATTTAGCAAGAGGCGTGCAAGAGGGCGCAAAATTATTGGTGGGCGGAGTTCGATCAACGGCACCAGAACTTTCACGTGGCTGGTACTTCCCGCCAACGATCCTGGACAATTGCGATACATCTATGTATTGCGTTCAAGAAGAGTCTTTCGGTCCAATAATGACTGTAGAAGTTTTTGAGAGCGAAGAAGAGGCCATCAGGCTGGGCAACGACACTATTTATGGACTCTCTGGCGCGGTCTGGAGTAAAGATAACGCCAAAACTGAGCGCGTTTCAAAGGCACTTCGCCACGGGACGGTCTGGATCAACGATTATGGCCCTTATAAACCCGCGGCCGAATGGGGTGGCTTTAAAGCCTCTGGAAATGGTCGGGAGCTAGGTGAACATGGCCTTCAGGAGTACCTTGAAATTAAACACATTTGGACCAACAATTCACCAAGTAAGTCAGGTTGGTTTGCTGATGGGATTTAAAGGGGGCGATGTTGGATAGCCAGGCTCCCATGATTTCGGTTCGCAATATGTGGAAAGTTTTTGGAGCCAATCCCGAGCAAATCATTGGAAACCCAGATGCCGATTTAACTCGTCAAGAATTGCGTGCAAAGACCGGCAACACCATCGCCGTACGTGATGTCTCCTTTGATGTAGCGCCAGGAGAAGTTTTCGTCGTGATGGGTCTGTCAGGGTCCGGAAAATCCACGTTGGTCCGATGTATGACTCGATTAATTGAGCCCACTCGAGGCGAACTGCGCTTTGAAGGCGAAGACATTTTGCAAGTAGATGAGAAGCGATTGCGTGAACTACGTAAGACTCGTTTCTCTATGGTCTTCCAACATTTTGGATTACTGCCGCATCGTAAAGTTATTGACAACGTTGCTTATAGTTTAGAAATCAATGGCGTAGGAAAATCTGAAAGACATTCTCGCGCAAATGAAGTCATTGAGTTAGTCGGACTGCAGGGTTATGGCCAGGCATATCCAGAGCAACTATCTGGCGGCATGCAACAGCGCGTCGGGCTAGCCCGAGCATTGGCCGTGGATCCGCAGGTGTTATTTTTGGATGAGCCATTTAGCGCACTTGATCCACTTATCCGAAGAGATATGCAGGCAGAAGTAATAAGGCTTCACCATCAGCTCGGTAAAACCATGGTCTTTATTACTCACGACTTAGCCGAAGCAGTCAAACTTGGTGACCGCATTGCAATTATGCGAGATGGTGCAGTCGTACAGATTGGGACTCCAGAAGAGTTGGTAGCAAAACCCGCCGATGATTACGTTGCAAACTTTGTTCGCGATTTTCCCAAATCACAAGTGCTTACGCTGCGTTGGATTGCGCGTCCCCCTGCCATAGGTGAAGATATGAATGGCCCGATCTTGCCACCCACCATAACCGTCAATAATGCAACCAGGCAGATCGTAGAATCCAATTTGCCAATCCGCGTAATGGAAAACGGCAACTTATTAGGCGTTGTTACTTCTCAAGATGTACTCAACGTCATTTCTGGAAGCGAGTTATAGATGTCTACAACTTTGCTTTCAAGGCCGTCTAACGAATCAAAGCCAGCTGAAAAAAAGAGATCAAAATTAGGATTTCGGCTATCAATCCTTACTTGTGTTTTTCTGTTTTTCGCAATTCTACTTCGTGGCATTGCCACTCTTCCATTAGATACTTCTAGCCTGACACCATTTCAAAATTGGCTCAATAGCGTCAGCGATTGGATCGGAAACAACAGAACTTCAAATCCTATTTTTACCTTCTTTATTAATATAATTAGGGACTCGATCAACTCTTTTGTTACCGGAATTCAATATGTTATTAGCCAGCCAATCGGCAACAATTCTGCGCCTTTGATTGGTTGGTTTGGAATAGTAGTTCTACTTAGCTTTGTTGCTTACGCTGTTGCAAATATCAGAATCGCAATTCTTGTTGCTTCGGGATTGGTTGCTTTGGGACTACTGGGTTTCTGGCAAGAATCAATGGATACTTTGGCGCTGACTTTGGCAGCTGTCGTTTTGGCGCTGATCGTCGGAATTCCACTGGGTATTTGTGCTGGGCTCTTCCCACGCTTTGAGAAGTTAATAACTCCCCTGTTGGATTTTGCGCAAGTAATGCCGACTTTTGTATATCTGACGCCAGTAACACTTTTCTTTCTGATTGGCCCGGCGTCTGCAACTATCGTGACTTTGGTATATGCCTTACCTCCGGCTCTTCGGATAACTGCAGTTGCACTGCATGAAGTCCCTTGGTCCAGCGTTGAAGCAGCAATCTCTATGGGCTCCACCAGAATGCAGGCTTTGCGTAAAGTTCAGTTACCGCAGGCTAAGCGCACAATCGTTGTTGGCATCAACCAAACAATTATGGCGGCTCTATCCATGGTCACCATTGCTGCGTTGATCGATGCGCCGGGCTTGGGAAAAGTCGTAATTCGTGCGCTTGAATCACTTGATATTGGCAGCTCGTTCCAAGCGGGCTTAGGAATTGTTATTTTAGCCGTTGTCCTAGACCGTACGACTACCGCGGCTGCATCAAAAGTAGATGCCGAGATGACTCTTGCAATTAGCCACAAGCGTCATCGCCAGATTCTCATTGCTGGCGGAGTCCTTTCATTCGTCGCAATAATATTTTCAAGAATTTTCACTTGGGCTGGCAACTTCCCTGGGACCGGATTTATCGGTAGCGATATCGCAAAATATACGGACAACGCGACAAATTGGTTTCAAGCGCATTTCGTCAATTACACAGATGGCATTACAAATGCGGTCTCTTATGGATTAATAAATCCATTGCAATCTATTTTAACGAACAGCCCTTGGTTTGTAACAGGTATCGCATTTGTTGGATTAGGAATAATTTTTGGCGGTAAAAAACTTGGAATAATTTCGTCGGTATGCGTTTTAGGCATTGTTGGAACTGGGCTCTGGTCAGACACTATGGCGACATTGGCATCAACTCTCGTAGCCGCAATTCTTACTGTTGCGATTGGAATTATCTTTGGTGTGTGGATTGGCAGAAGTAAACGAGCGGACAGAATAATTAGGCCCATTCTCGATGCTGGCCAAGTCCTGCCCGCATTCGTCTACTTAGTTCCATTCCTAGGACTTTTTGGCGCAACACGATTTACTGCAATTCTTGCAGCAATCGTTTATGCAGCACCCGCATCAATTAAGTTAATGGCAGATGGAATTGCGGGAGTGCCGGCAACAATCACCGAAGCCGGTATCGCAGCCGGTTCCAGTAAATGGCAGATGATCATCAAAGTGCAGCTCCCAAGTGCCCGCCGAGCATTGGCGCTATCAACCAACCAAGGAATTATTTATGTATTGGCCATGGTCGTTGTCGGTGGACTCGTCGGGGCCGGCGGACTTGGTTATCTGGTTGTCGCTGGATTTGCACAAATTAGCCTCACGGGCAAGGGGTTAGCCGCGGGGTTGGCAATCGTCTTATTGGGAATTATGTTGGACAGAATCACCCAAGCCATCGCCGCTAGGAGTACTCTCCAAGGTAATAAATAGGTTCCGCTAATCGAACGGTTGGCGGCTAAGTCGACTTCGGTCAATAGATCAGGAGGAAATGATGGAGTTAAAGACGCGTCGGTTCCGTCGAGGAACTGCATTACTGCTTGCAGTAAGTGCAATGACATTTGCATTTCCAGCAGCGCTCCCAGCGCAAGCGGCGGCAAAATGCGGAACGGTTAATTTAGCCGACAATGCTTGGGTTGGTTATGAAGCCGATTTGGCTGTTGTCTCATACGTTTTGAAAAATAGTCTTGGTTGCAAAGTGGTGGTTAAGAATCTAAGTGAAGAAGTTTCTTGGCAGGGTTTCCCAACGGGTCAAGTAGATGCAATCCTTGAAAACTGGGGCCATGCTGACCTTGCTACAAAGTACATTACCCAACAAAAGGCAGCTGTTGATCTTGGAAGCACTGGTAACAACGGAATAATCGGTTGGTACGTGGTTCCTTGGATGGTTGCTAAGTACCCAGATATCACTAACTGGAAGAACCTCAACAAGTATGCAAGCCTGTTTAAGACTTCTGAATCTGGAAGCCAAGGCGCATTCCTTGATGGCGATCCTTCATATGTAACCAACGATGCCGCAATCGTAAAGAACCTTAAATTGAATTACAAAGTTATCTTTACTGGTAGCGAAGCAGCACTTATTACTTCGTATCGTGCGGCTCAAGCACAGAAGAAGCCAGCTATCGGATACTTCTACGAACCACAATGGTTCTTAGCTGAAGTTCCGCTAGTCCATATTAAGCTTCCAGCCTGGACGCAAGGGTGCGATGCCGATCCAAAGACCGTAGCTTGCGATTATCCTCCATATCCACTTAACAAGGTGGCAAGTGCAAAGTTCATGAATTCTGGTTCACCAGCAGCAACTGTGATCAAGAACTTCAAGTGGACTAATGCAGACCAGAACTCGGTTGCAAAGTCGCTTGCTGTTGGCAAGATGAAAGATGATGCAGCAGCGAAGATCTGGGTTACAGCACACCCAGCAATCGTGAAGCAGTGGTTGGGTAACTAAAGCCAAGCACCACTTCGGAACTGATTCATAAAGTCAGCGCGCCAGTGAGTTGAGAAATCGCCCCACTGGCGCGCTGATCTATTACTGCATTAAAATAGCTATATGACAGCCTCTTATGACTACCTCATAGTCGGGGGCGGTTCCGCAGGAAGCTCACTCGCAAACCGCTTGAGCTCTGATCCAAAAAATAAAGTCCTGGTTCTTGAAGCAGGACGTCCTGATTACAAATGGGATGTATTCATTCATATGCCGGCCGCGCTTGCATTTCCGATCGGCAACAAGCATTACGACTGGCAATACGAATCAGAACCAGAACCATTTATGAATAATCGCCGTATTTATCATGCGCGTGGAAAAGTACTAGGTGGATCCGCAAGCATCAATGGAATGATCTGGCAGCGAGGTAATCCATTGGATTATGAACGCTGGAGCAAAGACCCTGGAATGGAAAATTGGGATTATGCCCATTGCTTGCCTTATTTTAAAAAGATGGAAAATTGTTTAGCAGATCCCAATAATCCTTTTCGTGGAAATAGTGGCCCACTAGAACTCGAACGCGGACCAATCAAGAGTCCGCTTTTTGAAGCATTCTTTAAATCAACTGAACAAGCTGGATATCCCCGCACAGATGATGTAAATGGCTACCGACAGGAAGGGTTTGCTGCCTTCGACCGCAATGTGCGTCGTGGCCGCAGATTGAGTTCTGCTCGTGCATATCTACACCCTGTTATGAAGCGCAAAAATTTGACCGTTAAAACTCGTGCGATGGTTACCAAGGTCCTCTTTGAGGGAAAGCGTGCAACTGGTGTTGAAGTCATTATCAAAGGCAAGAGAGAAGTCATCACTTCGCGCGAAGTAATTCTCTGCGGTGGTGCAATAAATACGCCACAAATCCTGCAATTATCTGGTGTTGGTAACGCAACAGATCTAACAGCAATGGGAATCAATGTTGTCCAGGATCTTCCCGGTGTTGGCGAAAATCTTCAGGATCATTTAGAAGTTTATGTTCAATACGCCTGCAAAGAACCGGTATCAATGCAACCAATGCTCAAATTATGGCGCCGACCATTTATTGGTGCGCGCTGGTTATTCTTACGCAGTGGCCCTGGGGCAACTAATCACTTTGAAGCTGGTGGTTTTGCCCGAAGCAATGCTGATGTGAAATATCCAAATTTGATGTTCCACTTCCTGCCCCTGGCAATAAGGTACGACGGTACCGCTCCCTCTGGTGGGCATGGGTATCAGGTGCACGTCGGCCCTATGTATTCCGACGCCAGAGGTTCCATCAAAATTAAGAGTACGGATCCGCTGGAAAAGCCAGCGCTACGTTTTAATTATCTTTCTACAGATCAAGATCGGCGCGAATGGGTTGAGGCTATAAAAGTTGCTCGTAATATTTTGACTCAAAAAGCTATGGATAAATACAACGCGGGAGAAACATCACCTGGACCATCCGTTGCTACCGATACCGAAATTTTGGATTGGGTACGCAAAGATGGTGAAACCGCATTACATCCATCCTGCACAGCAAAAATGGGAACCGATTCCATGTCAGTTGTAGATCCACAAACAATGAAGGTCCATGGCTTAGAAGGTTTGCGTGTCTGCGATGCTTCGGTTTTCCCATATGTCACAAATGGAAATATCTATGCTCCAGTAATGATGGTTGCAGAAAAAGCGGCTGACCTTATTCTTGGAAATAAACCACTACCTCCAGAAAACACCGAATATTATCGCCATGCCGGATAACAATCGTGCGCCTTCTGCGATTGCAAAAGTAAAGGTACAAAAATCTGATTCAGAAAACACAACCTCAGATAATGTAGTAGTTGAAGAACCACTTGAGATCCGCTTGAAGCGTGGCGACGTTGAAGAACAGCTTGGTATAACGATGCGAACCCCTGGCTCTGATCTAGAACTGGCAGCGGGTTTTCTCTGGGGTGAAGGCTTTCTTACTTCTCCAGATCAATTAATGGAAGTTAAAGTTTGTGGAGATCGCACACTTTCCCCAAGGCAGCGCGCAAATGTTGTTATTGCAGAAGTTTCAATGGATGCACCGACTTCACACAGAAATCTGGACCGACGATTCACGATCACTTCGGCATGTGGGGTATGCGGATCAACAAGCATTTCTGATCTTCATCAACGTGGTATTCCGAAGGTTTTCAAAACTACTAAGCCCTTACCCGAACTAGCAGCGCTGCCAGAACTCTTGATCGGCAACCAACAAGTATTCTCAAAAACTGGCGGACTTCATGCTGCGGTTTTAGTTAACCCAGAAGGCAAGGCGCTTTATCTTCGAGAAGATGTTGGTCGCCATAATGCAGTGGATAAAGTCATAGGAGCGGCCTTGATGGCAGGCCATATTCCATTATCCAATTGGACCTTGGTGGTTTCTGGAAGAGTCGGTTACGAGATAGTCCAGAAAGCCATTTGTGCAGGCATTTCGGCCCTTGTAGGAGTCAGTGCCCCCACATCTCTAGCTGTTGAATTGGCTGATGAATTTGATTTGACCTTGCTCGCATTTGCACGCAATAACGTTGCAAAACATTTCATTAGCGTTATTGTATCCGAATGATTACCTCACTTGCGGTTCTCTCTTACCTTGTTACCTCCTTTGCATTGACGCTTATCACTATAAGGATTCGTCAACTGATTGCGATTTATAAGAAGCAACAACCAGATCCAACTCGAAGCAATAATCGATCTGCGCGGTTGCGAAATATGTTTCGAGAAGTCCTCACGCATTCGAAGATGCTCAACTTCACCGGAACCGGAATCGCACACTGGTTTGTCATGGTTGGGTTTGTTTCACTCGTTGGTACTTTGGTCACCGCTTATGGACAAGTAATTAGCCCAAGTTTTTCATTACCAATTATTGGTCATTTCGTAGGATACGAACTCTTTGCCGAATTAATTGCTGCATTGACTGGTATCGGAATCGTTACGCTCATTGCAATCCGTCAAGTCACTCGCTTGCGCAAACGTAATCGTTTTGCGGGTTCGGGAATGTTAAAGGCTTATTACGTCGAATTCACAATTATTGCGGTTGTTTTCTGTGTAATTGCACTTCGAGGACTTGAAGGTGCACTCGCTGGGCAGCAGTCTTGGAGCTGGCATTACGCAATCTCGTGGCCCGCCGTACTTGCTTTTAGATCGATGTCGCCAAGTTCTATCAAGAATGCAATTGTTATCGTTGCGACTCTGAAGATCTTGGTCTCGATGGCATGGTTTATTGTGATTGCATCTAATTTAACAATGGGCGTTGCTTGGCACCGGTTCTTGGCATTCTTTAATATTTATTACAAGCGAAATATTTCTAAGCCTGCCCTGGGAGCGCTCCCTGAAATGCTCTCTAAGGGCAAGCCAATTGACTTCGAGGATCCCTCAGAAGATGATCTCTTTGGTCTTGGCACCCGAGCTGATATCTCCTGGAAGGGCTTGCTAGATATGACCAGCTGTACCGAATGCGGTCGCTGTCAGTCACAATGTCCCGCATGGCACACAGATAAGCCGCTCTCACCAAAACTTTTGATTATGGCTATGCGCGATCATGCGATGGCCAACGTTGTCGAGACCGAGAACTTAGTCGGCGATAAAGCCCCTATATCTCTCGATGTTTTATGGTCATGTACATCCTGCGGTGCTTGTGTAAACGAATGCCCTGTAGATATCGAACACGTTGATCACATAGTAAATATGCGTCGCTTCCAAGTACTTGTTGAATCTAAATTCCCAAGTGCTTTGGGTGGCACTTTCAGGAACCTAGAACAAGCCGGAAATCCTTGGGGCGCCAACAAACAAGATCGTGAAAGCTGGATTGCTGAATGTGATTTTCCTATAAATGTTGTGAGTGGCACGCTTCCGGACGAGGTTGAATACTTGTTCTGGGTTGGTTGCGCTGGTGCTTATGAAGAACGCGCACGGAAGACGACAAAGGCAGTGGCAGAATTATTGTATGTCGCAGGAGTTAACTTTGCCGTTCTTGGAAAGCGTGAGACCTGCACCGGAGATCCAGCTCGTCGATCGGGTAATGAATTTCTTTATCAGATTCTTGCATCAGAAAACATCGCCACATTTGGTGAGGTATTTGAAGGGCGCTCCAAAGGCACTAAAAAAGTCGTTGTTACCTGCCCTCATTGCTTTACAACAATCGGCCGCGATTACGCACAAAGTGGATTCGAACTAGAAATGCTTCATCACACTCAACTATTGAATACTTTGATAAAAGAGGGACGACTAAAGCCAAGTCCGCATAAATCTGAGAAGAAGTTGACGTATCACGATCCATGTTATTTGGGTCGCCATAATCAAATCTATGCACCGCCTCGCGAATTGCTTCAAGCAAGTGGTTGCGACGTGACAGAAATGCCTCGTAACCAAGAACGTTCATTCTGCTGCGGAGGAGGTGGTGGACGGATGTGGATGGAAGAGAGTATTGGTACTAAAATCAATCTGAATCGTGTAGATGAAGCTCTGGCTACTGGCGCTGAAGAAGTTGCCGTGGCTTGCCCATTCTGTCGCGTAATGGTCAGCGATGGTGTCACTTCTCGTGAGTCGGATGTCGAAGTTCTAGATGTTGCCCAAATACTGCTCCGCAGCGTAAAGAGCGCCCAGTAAATCTCTGGGGGTTAGAGAATCCGCAACATCCGCGTATTACCCAAGGTATTTGGCTTTACGCGTTCGAGCTCCAAAAACTCTGCGATACCTTCGTCGTAAGAGCGAAGTAACTGCTCATAAACATCGTGATCTACGGGCGTACCTTCTATGGCGTTGAATCCATTGCGGCCAAAGAACTCTGTTTCAAAGGTCAGGCAGAAAATCCGTTTGACACCAATTTCTTTGGCGCGAATCATAATATTTTCAATGATTGCATTACCGACGCCTTGACCACGCATCTTCTCTAACACCGCAACAGTACGAACTTCTGCGAGATCTTCCCAAAGTACGTGGAGTGCACCGCAACCGACGATTTCTCCCTCTGATTCTGCAACTGTGAATTCCTGAACTGTCTCATACAAAGTAACAGTTTCTTTTGGAAGCAACCGGCGTGCAAGAACATACATATCAATAATCTGGCGAATCGCCTTGATATCTGATGTGCGCGCTGGGCGGATGATGAATGCCATGATTACTGTTCTTCTGGTTTCACTAGCGGGAAGAGGATTGTTTCGCGGATACCAAGACCAGTTAGTGCCATCAATAAGCGATCAACGCCCATCCCCATTCCACCCATTGGTGGAATTCCGTATTCCATGGCACGTAAGAAATCTTCGTCCAGCTGCATTGCTTCAAGATCGCCCTTTGCGCCAAGCGTTGCCTGCTCGACCAATCGTTCACGTTGAATGACAGGATCGATAAGTTCGGAATAGCCAGTTGCTAATTCAAAGCCTTCAACATAAAGATCCCACTTCTCAACCAGGCCTGGGGTTTCTCGGTGGGCACGAACAAGAGGAGAAGTATCAGTTGGATACCCCCGAACGAAGATTGGTTCGATTAATTGGCCGTCCGTAACATGCTCAAAAATCTCTTCTGCAAGCTTGCCGGTAATCCACTTAGGATCGATTTTCATCCCCAATTTTGTTGCAATCTTCTTAAGCTCTTCCAGAGAAGTTTGTGGGGAGATGACTTCTCCTACACCTTCTGAGATTAGATCGAAGAGGTTAGCCTCACGCCATTTTCCGCCTAGATTTATTTCTCTGCCATCATGATGTTTTACAACATGAGAGCCAAAGACCGCCATGGCTGCCTCTTGAATCAAGTCTTGTGTAAGAACTGCGATCGAATTCCAGTCTCCGTACGCGGCGTATGACTCAATCATCGCGAATTCAGGAGAGTGGCTTGAATCAGCGCCCTCATTACGAAAGTTGCGATTTATTTCAAAGACACGTTCGAGTCCACCAACTACACACCGCTTCAAGAATAATTCTGGAGCTATCCGCAAGAAGAGATCCATATCGTAAGCATTGCTATTTGTTTTAAATGGCCGCGCCGCTGCGCCACCATGCATAACCTGCAGCATCGGCGTTTCTACCTCGATAAATTCGCGCTGCGCAAATGAATTACGTAACGCCGTCATGACTTGTGGGCGAAGCCGTGCGTTGTATCGAGCTTCTGGTCGCACAATCAAATCCACATAACGCATCCGCACACGCGTCTCTTCAGATAACGGTTTGTGCTCTACCGGCAATGGCCGCAGAGATTTTGCCGCCAAAGTAAATGAAGTAGCTAGAATGGAAAGTTCGCCTCGCTTGGATGTAATTATTTCTCCGGTAACACTGACCAAGTCGCCCAAATCAATATCACTCTTCCAACGATCTAATACTTCTGCACCGACTTTATCCAACGAGAACATAGCTTGAAGCTCGGTGCCATCACCTTCACGCAAGGTGGCAAAACATAATTTGCCAGTATCGCGTTTAAAGATAACTCTTCCCGAAAGACTTTCAGAAATTCCTGTTGCAACATCAATATCTAATCCGATATGCCGTTCCCGGATATC
Source organism: uncultured Actinomycetes bacterium (assembly GCA_903838295.1). Classification (GTDB taxonomy): domain Bacteria; phylum Actinomycetota; class Actinomycetes; order Nanopelagicales; family Nanopelagicaceae; genus PALSA-747. Next base: position 63,741 of record CAILXX010000006.1, on the reverse strand, counting down.
TTTAAGCGAAGCCGTGCGGGCTACCGCTACTGGATAGGCCTCATCCCCCCTGGCCAAGATTGCAGCACGCTTTTCGCGCCGAATCCGCAGTTGTTCGGGTAGGTCGTCTTCGATTGGTGCTTCGCTCATAATCAGCCAAGCCTACCGTGTCGATTATTAGTCTAGTTATTGGCCCCAGAATTACGATCAAAGATCATTGCCAATCCCAACAAGGTCAGATCTGGCTCATGCGAATCAATTGTTTCGCTGATTCCAACGACGAGAGGCGCCAACCCCCCGGTGGCAACCACTGTTGTAGCGCCCGCCCCTGGATAAAGGATTTCGAGTTCCTCAATTATCCGGGTCACCAGCCCATCAACCTGGCCTGCAAAGCCGTAAATGGTCCCGGATTGCAATGCTTCTACCGTGTTCTTTCCAATAACAGATTTTGGTTTTACAAGTTCGACTTTTCGCAATTGGGCAGCGCGTGCTGCCAGCGCATCCACCGAGATTTCGATTCCTGGTGCCAATGCCCCGCCAAGAAATTCACCTTTGGGAGAAACCACATCTAGATTTGTTGATGTTCCGAAGTCAACCACGATGCATGGTCCGCTCGACCCAAAAAGCGTATGTGCAGCCAAAGTGTTAACAATGCGATCTGCGCCAATTTCCTTTGGATTATCAACCAGCAATGGAACCCCAGTTTTGATTCCAGGCTCGACTATCGTTGTAGGAATGTCAGCAAAATACGTCTTGATCATCTGACGAATTTCGCGAAGAGTTGCTGGAACAGTCGAACACACAGATAATCCATCAATAGCGATTCCATCTAGAAGCGAACGATACTGAAGCCAAAGTTCGTCGGCGGTATCCCGTGGATCGGTTTTTACTCGCCATGATCGCACTAACTTCTCGCCATCAAATGCGCCAAGAACGGTATTTGTATTTCCGACATCAATGGCAAGTAACATTTATCTCTCCATCTTTAGGTCTAGACCAATATCTAGTGCTTTAGCAGAATGAGTCAGTGCACCAATCGCCAGAAAATCCACACCTGTCTCGGCATAAGCAGCAGCATTTTCTAAGGTAAGACCACCGGAAGCTTCCAACGGAACTTTGCCTTTGACCAGTTCAACCGCCTCTTTACACATTGCTGGGGACATGTTGTCGAGCAGAATTAAATCTGGTTTGCCCACCAATACTTCTTGCAACTGATCCAAAGTATCTACTTCTACTTCGATGAGTGCGGATGAATATTTGGACCTAACTAATTCAAATGCTTTAAGTACGCCACCCGCTGCAACTATATGGTTATCTTTAACCAACGCCGCATCAGACAAAGACATGCGATGGTTGGTTCCACCGCCCATGCGAACCGCCTCTTTTTCTAATGTTCTCCAACCCGGCGTGGTTTTGCGCGTATCTCTTATCGTGCAATTGGTATGACTTACCGCATCAACCCAAGCACGAGTCAGTGTCGCTATGCCGCTTAAATGTGTGAGGAAATTAAGGGTTGTGCGCTCTGCAAGCAGTAAATCCCGAGTCTTCCCGCGCGCCTCTAAAATTACGGTTCCTGCCACGACTTCATGTGCGCACGTAACGGGGACCGAAATATCGGTAATCCCTACGTGCTCTAGAACGGCTACAGCTGCTGGAATGCCAGCGATGACACCAGAAGAGCGTGTCACAAATTGAGCAATCGAGCGTTGATCAGCAGGTATTGTGGCGACAGAAGTTATGTCGACTCCTCCCGCTAAATCTTCATCAATCGCTAATTTAATAAGAGTTTGGAGTGAAGTAGTCACACGTTCACCTCTTGCTCGCTTGATGTCCAGTTACCTGACGTGTCTAGGTGCTGAATAATTCTTCGTTCCCATAATTTATCTGTCTCTAAGAAATCACTCCGCCAATGCGATCCCCTAGATTCCTTGCGTTCAAGGGCGGAACGCACAATCGCTGTCGCTAAAAAGTAAAGATTAGATACTTCCCAAGCATCTACGGCAGGTGTCTTGGTTCGATGGGTTCCTAGTTGTTGTAACGTCGCCAGAGCTGCCTTAAGACTTTTCTCCGAGCGCATTACCCCTGCCCCCTCGCTCATAGCCAGCTGTAGCGGGATTCTGATCGATGGATCTATTAATACTCGTTCTTCGGTCTCATCGATCTGCGGAACACCTTGTTCTGGAAGATGCTTAGCGATGTGCTCAGAGATACGTGCTCCGAAGACCAAACCTTCAAGAAGTGAATTTGAAGCTAATCGGTTTGCGCCATGTGCACCCGTGCAAGCACTTTCCCCGCATACATACAGACCGGCCACCGTGCTCTGACCGTTTAGATCCACCAGGACACCGCCAGAGGCATAATGCGAGGCTGGAGCCACTGGAATCAACTGTCTTTGGGGGTCAATGCCATTAGACATGCAGGATGCAAAAATTGTTGGGAATCGCTCCTTGAAATCTTTCATTGCTGTTGTATCTAACCAAACGTGTGGAACATGCGCTTCCTTCATCTGGCCAAAGATTTCTTTAGCCACGATGTCACGAGGAGCAAGGTCGGCTTGAGGATGTACTCCAGCCATAAATTTTTCACCTTTGTGGTTGAGAAGAATTGCACCTTCACCCCGAACCGCTTCACTGATTAATGGTTGCTGTCCCGCTTGCGAAGTATCGCGCCACAGTACGGTCGGATGAAATTGAATAAATTCAACGTCGGCAACAGCTGCGCCTGCACGCAATGCCATTGCTACACCATCGCCAGTTGATACAGATGGATTGGTTGTCTGTGAATAAACCTGACCCAATCCTCCTGTGGCAATTACTACTGCTCGCGCCAATGCTTGACCGACACCATTTGTGGATCCGGCACCAATTACATGCAAGGTGACGCCACATACTCGACCATCTTCTGTCTGAAGTGCATCTACTACTAAGGCGTGCTCGATGATTTCTATACCAGAGTCATTTTGCACAGCTGCCAGTAAGGCACGTGATACTTCTGCACCGGTTGCATCTCCACCTGCATGCAAAATTCGATTCCGGTGATGACCACCTTCACGGGTTAGAGCAATCTCGCCAGTTTCGGCCTTATCAAATACAGCGCCTCGAGCAATCAACTTGCGAACTGCTTCTGGTCCTTCTTTCACCAATACGTTTACTGCATCCAAATCACATAGTCCGGCTCCGGCTATCAAAGTATCTTCTTTATGCTGGTCTGGAGTATCGCCGGGTCCAAGTGCTGCAGCGATTCCACCTTGAGCCCACTTTGTAGAACCTTCATCGATCTTGGCCTTTGTTACCAGTAACACTGACAAATCCGCGGCTCGCGCATTGAGCGCCGTCGTTAAACCAGCGACCCCAGAACCAATGACAATAACGTCAGCGGTCACAGTCCATCCGGGTTTGCCGGCGAAGAGTTTCATTCCTTCTTCCCTATGTCGTTCCCTATGTCCATCTCTGAGATGGGTGATATCGGTGGCATAAGTGACATAAGTGACATAAGTGAATTGTCTAGCAATCGGATGCCATTTATCCACCCAGCAATGATTCCCCGAGCTAGATCTGTCTCACTCGTGGCAATCTCAAAAGTCTCGCTATCGATTATTTCTGCGTAATCGAGCGTAAACCGTGGTTCGCTATCTAACATCTGCAGCATATCGGCCTTAGAACCTTGTTCTAGCGCCCTGGACATTACAAGAGCCGCCTTCCGATCTTCCACCGTCAATCGAATATTTCGTGAAGATAGCGCAAGTCCATCAGAATCTCTCACAGTTTTTCCAGCAACAATTTCCACAGGAATCTGGGCATCTTTCACCCATTGCTTAATAATAAATAATTGTTGGAAATCTTTCTCGCCAAAAATTGCATACTTTGGTCTAACTTTTTTAAATAATTGATTTACTACTGTTAACATCCCATCAAAGTGGGTGGGGCGATGAACTCCTTCATAAATATCGCCAACTGGACCAGCACTAATTTTCATAATATGCCCAGGGAAGACTTCTTCGTATGTAGGCGCCCACACCTCGGTTGCTCCGGCGGTCATAGCCTTTTCGATATCGCCATCTAAATCTCTTGGGTAATTCTGCAAATCTTTCTGATTTTCGAACTGGAGTGGATTAACAAATATCGAAACTACTACTTTTTTTGAAAGCGTTTTGGCCTGTTGAATAAGCGCCAAATGCCCAGCGTGAAGCGCACCCATCGTTGGAACGAAGGCGATATCTTCTGCAATTACTTCTGGCATAGTGCTCCAGTCCTAACGGGGTACCGGGCGTGCAAGAGAAGTTTACTACGAGATTCTTGCCAATAAATCCTTGATCGGACCGGCTCCAACCAACACTCCATCTGGCTGTAGCTCAAGCCAAGGTTCTAAGACAAAGGCTCGCTCGTGAGCTCTAGGGTGGGGCAATACAAGTTCATCGGATGTAAACATGTAGTCACCATACGAAATCAAATCCAAATCCAACGTACGTGGCCCCCAACGGACTTCACGGGTGCGGCCAGCAGCATCTTCGATCTTTTGTAGAATTTTAAGTAGCTCGATCGGCTCTAATTCTGACTCTGCGATTACAACGCCGTTGAGGTAATTCCCTTGAGCCGGTCCACCCACAGGGGAGGTTTGGATCAGAGTAGAAACTAATAAGACATGTAATTCTGCCTTAAGGCTTTCGATTGCATTTTCAAGGTTTGTGAGTGGATCTCCCAAATTAGAACCAAGGGCAATAACTGCTTTCACCGTGAACGCTTAATCCGTACTGCAATATCACTCACGGGTAATCCCACCGGGGCATTTGCCTTATGAACCACTACTTCGACAGATTTTGCGGGGAATTCCGCAAGGATTGCTTTCGCAATCAACTCTGCAACTCGCTCGATCAAATTTACTGGCTCGCCAACTAGAATCTTGTGGGCAAGATTGATTACCTTTGAATAATCCACTGCATCATCAATTGAATCACTTTTGCCAGCTTTTTTGTTTTTCAATTCAATATCTAAGTCAATAGAAAAATTCTGACCATTCTTCCGCTCATGATCAAAGACTCCGTGATACCCAAAACCACCTATGCCATTAATAATTATGTGATCACTCATGAATTTAGCTCCATAACTACTTTGATTGCGTCAACGTGTGGTTTAACACTATGTGTCCTTACGCCCCAAACACCTTGGCGGGCTAGTTCGGTGGTGATAGCCAGGGTGGCAGATTCGCGGTCGTCCGGATTAGATGCATCTAGCAAATCCCCTAAAAAGCGCTTACGAGAGACGCCGACTAATAACGGGTATCCCAATAGCTGCAGTCGATCAATATTACGCAGCAATTCCCAATTGTGTTTGCCATTTTTTGCAAAGCCAATTCCAGGATCCAAAATTATTTGTTCTGGAGATACTCCAGCAGCCAAAAGTGCGGTGACCCGTTGATCAAGTTCTTCTTTTACTTCTTTCACTACATCTGTATACACAGCTCGACTTTGCATATCGACAGACTCTCCGCGCCAGTGCATCACCACATATTGAACCAAAGGATTTGCTGCAATCAACTTAGCCATCGCTGGATCTGCCAATCCGCCGCTAACATCATTAACCATAGTTGCTCCCGCAGCAATCGCTGCTCGAGCGATCTCTGCCCTGGTTGTATCTATACTGATGCTCACGCCAAGTGGTTGCAATTCGGTGATTACGGGAATTGTCCGGTCGCGTTCATCTTCCACTGAGACTCGTTCAGATCCCGGGCGGGTCGATTCACCGCCCACATCAATAATGTCAACGCCTTCTGCAATCATCACTTTCGCTCGCGTAATCGCAGCATCAAAATCAAAGTGTCGCCCACCATCTGCAAATGAATCTGGTGTGACGTTCAAGATGCCCATAACTAGCGTGGGATTAGTCAGTTTCATTATCTATCCGAAGATGTAATCAACGCCATCGCTTCCGCACGAGTCGCTGGTGTTCGGAGCTGGCCACGAACCGCAGAAGTCGTGGTGCGAGCCTGTGATTTGCGAACGCCACGCATCGACATACATAAATGTTCGCAATCGATAATGACAATGACACCGGCGGGTTTCAAAATTTCTACTATCGCATCAGCGATCTGAGTTGTCAGCCGCTCCTGAACCTGAGGTCGCCTGGCATACATATCAACGAGGCGTGCCAATTTCGAAATTCCGGTGATCCGACCAGATTCCCCAGGAATATAACCAATATGCGCAAATCCATGAAATGGAGTCAAATGATGTTCGCAGTGCGAGAAAACCTCGATATCTCTCACAATAATTAGCTCTTTATGGCCGATATCAAAGGTCGTAGTAAGAACATCTTCTGGTTGTTGCCATAATCCTTCGAAATTCTCTCGGTAGGCGCGAGCTACCCGTGCAGGTGTATCACGCAATCCATCACGATCTGGATCTTCACCAATAGCAAGCAACAATTCTTTCACAGCACGTTCTGCTCGCTCCTGATCAAATTCAGCGCGGGCACGTCCATCATGCGGACCCATCGATACCGAACTGATGTCGTTAGTCATTTTTATACTTGCTCACTGTTATCTGGTGAAGCTACCTTTTTGCGTGGCTTGCGAAGAGACTTAGTTGCTACTGCTTCGGGATCCACCTGTGGCTTTGCTGGTGCAAGTGCGACCGGTGGTTTATTTGAAGGAGTTCGCGTTGGCGAACCTGTCCAGGCTGGACGGGGCTGGACCATCTTCACCTTCGAGAAGATTCGTTCGATATCTTCCTTGAGCAGAGTTTCTCGTTCAAGTAATTCAATAACCAATAGATCTAATATTTCTCGGTTCTCAACAAGAACATTAAAAGCCTCTTGATGTGCGTTTTCAATCAAACTATGAATTTCGGAATCCACAATTCCGGCAACAGATTCAGAGTAATCACGTTGATGGCCATAGTCACGGCCTAAGAACGGTTCGGAGTCGGAAGTTCCTAATTTGATCGCCCCAATTTTTTCGGTCATTCCATATTGAGTAACCATCGCGCGAGCCAAGTTAGTTGCTTTTTCAATGTCGTTCGAAGCACCAGTGGTTGGATCATGGAAAATCAACTCTTCTGCTGCGCGCCCGCCCAGCGAATAAGCCAATAGATCGAGCATCTGATTACGTGTAGTTGCATAGCGATCTTCATCAGGCAGGACCATGGTGTAACCAAGTGCACGCCCGCGTGGCATAATCGTGATTTTATGAACAGGATCAGTATGTGGCAACGCGTGCGCAACAAGTGCGTGTCCGCCTTCGTGATATGCCGTGATTCGACGTTCTTCTTCGGTCATTAATCGAGTCTTTCGTTGAGGCCCTGCCATAACTCGATCAATGGCCTCATCCAACGCCATAGTTGTAATCACCTTTGAATTTTCGCGTGCTGTCAGAAGCGCTGCTTCGTTCAACACATTTGCAAGATCAGCGCCAGTAAAACCGGGAGTGCGCTTGGCAAAAGATCCTAAATCAACCGTCTTTGCCATTGGCTTGCCTTTAGCATGAACTTCCAAAATCGCTTTGCGACCAAGAAGATCCGGCCGATCCACCGGAATCTGTCGATCAAAACGTCCCGGGCGCAGCAGAGCTGGGTCTAAAACATCTGGTCTATTGGTGGCAGCAATCAAAATAACTTGACCGTTTGCTTCAAAGCCATCCATCTCAACAAGTAATTGGTTAAGCGTCTGTTCACGTTCGTCGTGTCCGCCACCAAGTCCGGCACCACGTTGGCGACCAACTGCATCGATTTCATCGACAAAGATAATTGCTGGCGCATTTTCTTTAGCCTGCGCAAAGAGATCACGCACTCGTGATGCTCCAACACCCACGAACATCTCTACGAATTCCGATCCTGATATTGAATAGAAAGGTACGTTTGCTTCACCAGCAACCGCCCTAGCTAACAAAGTTTTACCAGTTCCCGGAGGTCCATAAAGCAAGACGCCTTTTGGAATCTTCGCTCCAATATCTTGGTACTTCTTAGGTTCGGCTAAAAAGTCCTTAATTTCTTGGAGTTCGGCGACTGCTTCATCGGCTCCGGCAACATCAGCAAAGGTGCTCTTGGGGCTCTCTTTACTCTGCATCTTTGCTTTAGACCGACCAAATGAGAATATGCGGTTACCACCCTGTGCTTTGCTCATGAAAAAGAGCAACAAGAATCCAATAAGCAAAATTGGTGCAAGACTAAAGAAAAGTGAGGCTAAAACAGAGGTTGTGGGGACCTTGACGTTCCAAGACTTTGACGGCGGATTGCTGGTCAAGAGTTCGGTGATTTGGGGTTCCTGATTCGCAACATATGCAGCTTCTAGATGAGTCGAGCCGTTATAAGACGAACCTGATTTCAGTACGACTTGAATCTTCTGATCTTTATCAATCAGAAGCGCCGACTCAACTTTATCCTGCGAAATTTCTGCGAGCACTGTTGATGTATCAACAGTTGTATAGGTTGCCCCGCTACCAGAGATTCGTCCAACTGCAACTACCAGGACCAGGGCAAGAACGATCCAGAAAAGTGGACCACGAAGCAACTTGCGAACATTCTTTCGCGGAATGTTGATCTTCTTGTCAGCCATTTCTCTTCTCTATCTTCTCGTTAGATTTGTAGGTTGGACATGGAAAAAGTTCGGGGTTGTTCAGGAGTAAATATGCTTAGCGAGAATTCCAATGTAATCAAGGTTGCGATATTTTTCGTTGTAATCCAATCCATATCCCACTACGAACTCATTAGGGATATCGAATCCAACATATTTGACTTGGACATCTACTTTTGCCGCTTCGGGCTTGCGAAGCATTGTTAAAATCTCAACGCTATTGGTCCCGCGTGACTGCAAGTTGGACTTAAGCCAAGAAAGTGTCAGACCCGTATCGACGATATCTTCCACTATCAAAACATTTCTCCCCGTGATATCTCGATCCAAATCTTTAAGGATTCGAACAACTCCACTCGACTTGGTTCCCGAACCGTATGACGTTACAGCCATCCAATCCATCTCAACGTGAATGTTGAGCTGACGAACAAAATCAGCCATAGTCATAACTGCGCCCTTAAGAATTCCAATCACTAACAAGTTCTTATCTGCATAATCTTTCTCGACCAGGACGGCTAGTTCTGCAATACGTGCCTGAATCTCTGGAGCAGTAACGACTACACGGTCAATGTCAGCGTTTGATGTTGCCTGGTCCACGGTGCTCCTTTTATTGGTTAATTATTGGTTAAATTATTCGTTAACGGTGCAAGAGCGAAAGTCTGCCCGAAATTCGTTCGACCTTCACACCACCGGGCAGCGAGATCACCCCTTGGCCGTGCCAATCTGTGATCAGCGCCTCAACTGGGGCCAGATGTTCGGCGCTCAGCGAGCCCGGAGGGGCTCCAACGGCAAAAATAGCGAGTCGAAGTACCCTCGATCGGATCCCCTTGGGAAGGGGCTCTAGGGCATCGATGGGCAAGTCGGTCGGGTCTAGGGGGGCCAGAAACTCTGATGCGATTTGATCCAAGGCATCAGCATCTTCGCGTAAGAGACGTGCGCTCCTTGCCAACCCTTCAATAATCCCTGGTCCAATATTTTTCTCTAAATCTGGCAAAATCTCTCTTCGAATACGAACACGTAAATATTGTGTATCAAAATTATGCGGATCTTGCCAGGGAATGATCTCATTTTCTTTACATACAGTTTCTGTGGTTTCACGAGATATCTCCAAAAGTGGCCGTACATATTTATCTTGAACTTCTGCAATTCCTGACAATGATCGTGTACCAGAACCGCGCACCAACCCCAAGAGAACGGTCTCTGCTTGATCATTTTTAGTGTGGGCTAAGAAGAAATAATCTGGATTAAATTCTGTAATTGCATTTTCAAATGCTTCATATCGCGCTCTTCGAGCACTTGCCTCTAAACCGTCGATAAGAATTACATTGACCGTATAGATCTTCACTTTATTGCAGCCGATTGCCAATAAAGTTTCTTGCGCTTTCGATGCTACCGCGGAAGAGCCATCCTGTAGTTGGTGATCTACAATAATTGCAATCACTTCTATTCCGGTGTTGCGACATTCTGCAATGGTGGCTGCAGCCAATGCCATCGAATCGGCTCCTCCAGAAACGCCAATCAAAATTCTTGCAACGCTAGATTCAACCCAAGGACGTACCGCTTGTCGAATCTGCAGGGTCGCCTTCATGCCCCTAGCCTAATCGTCCTAAACCCGACCGCCAGATGGCATCAAACCTGAGACGCTGTACATACTAGAAAATAGTAATCCGGTACGAGTTGAGTTGGCCTCCCACATCATTCCATTACCTGCGTAGATGGTGATGTGGTGAATATTCTGTACCGACCCGTCGTAAGAATAAAAGAGCAAATCCCCTGGAACAAGGTTTGCAAGGGGGACGCGCTGGGTATCAACAAAATATAGGGCAGCATTTAGTCGAGACCAGTTGGGATAGCCCAGCCCAGCCGCTTTGTACGATGCATATACCAAACCGGAGCAGTCAAAACTTCTTGGACCTTGCGCGCCCCACACATACGGTTTACGTGCAAGTACTTGTGCGCGTGCAAATGCAACCGCCGCAGTTCGTATTAAATCTGTCGAACGAATTGTTGATCGTCCTTTAAAGCCTCGATCCGGCCAGATCTTTGCTTGGCCTCTAGTTTTTGCAGCGGTATTAGAATTTGCCTCTTCTAATTGTGACATCGCCAATTGTTGTTGCAAGGTAATTCTAAAGTTACGGGCCTTAGATAATTCGGCGATCAATAGAACTTGCTCGGCCTTAAGTTTTGCTACCGCACTTGCCTGTGCAGATTGCGCAGCGTCTGCTTCTCTTTTTGCAATCGCAACTTTTGCGGTCGCATTTGCTTGAGCAATCTTTGCCGTCGTCGCGGCTGCCTGTGCGGCTTTTGCGACAACTAAAGCCGATTTATATCGAGATAGAGCTACAGAGTCGGATGCGCCTACTTGGTTCAGCGTGCTTAACCGATCGATCAAATCTTGCGGACCATTTGCTTCCAGGACGCTGTTAAGGGTCGTGAAACCACCACCCATAATGTAAGCATTGTTGGCCATTCGACCAATTGTTCGGTTGGCTTCTTGTACAGCTCCTTGAGTCAGCGCCGCATGAGCAGTTGCCAAATTTGCTTGGGACACAGCAACTGCCAACGCACCTTGTGCACTCTTTAATCGTGCATGTGTCTGATTCGCAGTAGTTGTCAGTTGTTCTAATACGTTCTGTGCAGAAGCTAACTTATTTGATGCTGCTGCAGCTGCTGCTGCCTTTGCATTTTCTGCTGCCTGAGCTGCTGCAATCTGTGCCTTGGTGGGTGCCGACACTTTTGGCTTGGGGGTGGCAGCTAGAACTGGGGCTGCCGTTAGTAGGCAGAAGGTCACCGCCAATGCGGTCACCTGCCTCTGCTTATTAATCATTTCGCCTCCAAGATAATCACCCAAGAATAATTGATACCAAGGGGTAAGAGGGCTATTAGTTAATGAGAAATTGCTGTGTCGTAGAAGTTAGTTAGCAACATCTCTTCTCTTAAATAAAATTGCGACGATAGCAAATGCTCCGGTGAGATAAATCAGGGAAAGTATTAAGGACCAGTGATAACTTACTTCTGGCGCCCCACCTTGTGCAATATTTGAAAAATTCTGGCCAGGGAGCCATTTGCTAGTGCTAGATACCACTGCGCTCAGAATATTCTCCAGTATTAGAGACCAGATAACACCTGTCGCTATTGCACTAATTGGAGATCTAAAGAGTAAACCAAGAATCATGCCCAGGGTTCCGTATGCCATCGTTGCCAACAATACATTCACAAATGTTTTGCCAAAGAGAACTAGTGCAGCAGAAGTTATCCACGTAGAAGTACTTACCTTTGCGTGACCAGCGAGTGCAAAAGAAACCCCAATTGCGACAAGTGCATCGGCAAGAACTAGGACTATTGCAAATATCGTCATAGATAGGTACTTGCCAGCCAAGATCTTCATCCGGGCAGGTTGCCGCACCAAGAGATTCCGCAAAGTGCCAAGCGTATATTCCTGAGCAGTTTGCGAGGCAAAAACACAGAGCGCTGTAATCCCTAAAAAGAACGCAACGATCTTGAAGCCATATACAAGTCCTTGTGGTTGGCTCAAAATAGATGCATCAATCATGTCTCCCCGACGGTTAGGACCATGCGCAGATCCGATCCGCAGGAAGATAATCGTGGTGAAAAGCCCGGTTAAAAGCATGACCACAAGAATTGTTGAATAAAGAAGAGTGGGTCTGCGTAATTTGCGAAGCTCGGCTCTAGTGACATTAAGCATGATTATTCCCCAGTCATTTCGAAGAATGTCTCTTCTAACGTTGGTTGAGTTGCAACCAATGAAGAGAGAGTTATTCCGGATTCAAATGCCATTCGATTGACCTTTGCCGCACTATCTGCATCTGCGACAATATTTACCACACCATTCTCTACCGTGACTTTAAAACCAGAGTTTTGAAGTACTGTTGCAAATTTATTGAGGTCCACTGCAAATTCTGGCTTTGCCAACAAGATCGCGCTCTGGGATCTGAGCAGATCTTGAGTTCTTCCGGCAAATAGAACTTTGCCTTCGCGCAACATAACTAAATGCTCTGCAATCATCTCGAGTTCACTCAGTAAGTGTGAAGATACAAACACGCTAGTACCATCCGCAGCCAATTCCTTAATAAGGTTACGTACCTCTTGTATTCCAGATGGATCCAATCCATTTGTCGGTTCATCCAGGACTAGCAGCCTTGGTTGTGGCAAGAGCGCAGCAGCAATCCCTAGTCGCTGCTTCATTCCCAATGAATAGGTTTTGAATTTAGATTGGCCTCGATCTTCAAGTCCAACTTTTTCTAAAAGTATTTCAACTCGCTCTTGTGGAAAGCCACCAAGTGATGCAAGAACACGTAGATTTTCGGCACCGGACAGAGCTGGGTAAAAAGCTGGTCCTTCAATCATGGCGCCAACATTTGGTAAATATTTTTCAGGATGAGTAATGCTTTCTCCAAGAACCGTACCTGTCCCACCAGTGGGTGTGATCAAACCCAACAACATTCGAATTGTGGTGGTTTTGCCCGAACCATTTGGACCAACGAATCCGCAGACAGAACCCAATGGCACCTCAAAACTTGCATGGGATAGCGCGCTGCGCTCACCATAAACCTTCGTCAGATCTTGAACAGATATAGCTGTTGTCATATCACAACAATATGCCTATTTGGAGGCGACCAATACGCCAATGACTAGTAGTAGTGAATAAACACTCAGGTAAGTAATCGACCACTGGAAAAGCTTCGCCGCAGTACGTTCAGAATCTCCACCGGAAATCTTCACCAATTGGACTCCGAACCCAAGTGCAAGCCCAATGGTGATAACCCAGGTCCACCAGGCCATATGGGCACTGTGCAAAACAAGTAACGACATAGCCACCATGAAGATAGTGTGGAACCACATCTGCTTCTGCACCGTTTTAATTGATGCCACAACAGGCAACATTGGAATTCCGGCGGCGGCATAATCATCTTTGTACTTGATTGCTAACGCCCAAAAATGTGGTGGGGTCCAGAAGAAGATAAGAAGGAAGAAGAACCAAGCGGTTGCCGATAAGGAGTTGGTCACTGCGGCCCACCCAATAAGTACCGGCATACATCCAGCTATTCCACCCCACACAATGTTCTGCGCTGTTCTACGTTTTAAACCAATGGTGTACCCAAAAACATAAAAAGCTATTGCAGCCAATGTAAGCCACGTCGCTAATGCCGTCGTAAATAAAGCAAAGACTAAGAGAGATATCGCAGTGATTACCAGAGCAAAAACCATAGCTTGGTTTTTTGTTACATCTCCATTAACCAGTGGGCGCTTATCTGTACGCTTCATTAATCGATCAGATTCAACTTCGATGATCATGTTGAAGGCATTGGCAGCGCCTGCTGCAAGAGTGCCCCCGACAAGAGTTGCCAACGTCAGAACCAGAGTCGGAAATTTGTGGGAATGATTTTGAGCATACGTCGCCATAAACAAAGCTGGAAGGGTCGTAACAAGTAAAAGTTCTACGACCCGTAGCTTCATTAGCGCTACATAGGGCGCTACTGATAATTGGCTCATAAGTGGATACTAGTCGGCAATTGAATCAATTTAGGGGCCTCGCAATAGTTCCCAGCATCTTGTCTATCGTGACTCTGGCATCTTCACGCGCAGTTTCATGATTTCTTATGTGGTTTGCCACAACTGCAAATACATATTCTCGCGCGCGTACTCTTACATATCCCGCCAAGCTTACGGTTGTATCAATCCACCCTGTTTTTGCGTGTACAAGCCCAACTGCGTTTGGCGCGTCCTTCACAAATCGAGTCTTTAAAGTTCCGGTTTCTCCAGCCGTGGGTAGCCCATCGTAAATTACCTGGAATTTTGGATCAGATTTAATTGCTATTAGTAAATCAACAACTTGGCGAACGCTTACACGGGTCGCATGGGAGAGACCGTTTCCATCCTGAACTGACAACCCCGTGCTGTTAATTTTTAAATCATTCAAAGTTTTGTCGATTGCAGATTTGATTCCTACCGCATCACTCCCAAAACCCAATTGCTTTGCCGCAGCTCTTACTAACCGATCAGCCAAAATATTGTCACTATATAAAAGCGTAAATTGCACTATCTCGGCAAGTTTTGGTGAAGAAACAGTAGCGATCGGATTTACGGCGTCCGCTAGCGCAATATGCGGAGAAGCAATTGGCACGAGATTGATTGTGACTCTGCCAGCAAAGAAACGTTTTACAGTTTTCATATCTAAGGTATACACACCGCTGTACTCCAAATTAATGGTTTTCAGCGATGGATTCGCCGCAAGAACTTCATCAATCAGATGTGGCAAGAAGGCGCGATGATACTTGGTGGCCTCAAATTCACTGGACGTCATCCAGGGATCACCCTGCCCATTCACCACAAAGGTATCTGGATTAGCGGTGGTCGAAATTGTTGTTGTGAATACTAAGTCTGGGCTAAAAGTGTCGAGCGTGGTTGCCATCGAAAAGAGCTTCAGTACCGAGGCCGGGGCCCGCATGACATCTGGATGCAGTGAATAAATAATCTGGTTGGAGCTTGGATCAAGCACCAGGATTCCAGGATTACGTAACGTGGGAGAGGACGCATACTTAACAAAAGTACTTGGGACGGTACCCGCCTGCGCTGATACAACGCTTAGGGCCATCACAATGCCGGCAAGGATGAAGATGGGGATCCGACGCATTAGGTGATTATGCACGCCCAACCTGCGAATTCATGGAATAGGGTGCTGCAATGGCATCTGAAATTGGCCCTGGAGAATTTTTCCCGGTCGTAGGCGTTGGGCCACATGAATTACCTTGGCCCGATGATCAACGCCTAGATCCCGAACTTCTTGAGAACGGGGATCGCAGAAATGTGCTCGATCATTATCGATACTGGAAAGTTGAAGCCATTGTCGCGGATTTAGATACTAAGAGGCACCCCTTACAAATTGCAATAGAAAATTGGCAACATGATCTAAACATTGGATCTGTGGTTCGAACCGCAAATGCATTCAACGTCTCATTTGTTCATATCGTTGGCAAACGCGACTGGAACCGCAGAGGTGCCATGGTCACAGATAAGTATTTACATGTCCTCCATCACCCTACAGTTCAAGATTTTCAGCAATGGTGCCAAGAAAAAGGCGTGCCCATTATCGGAATCGATAATTTGCCGGTATCCAAACAATTAGAAAATTATCCCCTCCCCGAAAAGTGCGTCCTTTTCTTCGGTCAAGAAGGTGCGGGGATGTCCGATGAAGCTGTCGATATTTGTTCCGTTGTATTAGCGATTCAACAATATGGATCCACTCGTTCTATGAATGCCTCTGCCGCTGGCGCCATCGCCATGTATGCCTGGGCGATGGCGCACCTAAATCCTGGTTTAGTTAATCCTCAGTAATTTCTGTCACCGAAGCGAGCCGACGTTCGATCTCATCGGCTTCATCAATTCGACCAAGTGAGCGCATAACAGTGGCTATACGCCGTTCGATTTCAACGATGAACTCAAAGTCTTTCCACTCACTCTCCGTCGCGATATCCAAGACTCGCTGCAGGGTATCTAAACCTTCATCTTCTTCCCCGGTCAGAATCTGAGCCTTGCCGAGTTCGAACAACGAGTAAGTCTCGCGGCGATGATCATGCGCAGTCGAGAAAACATCCAAAGATTTTTGAGCGGCAGCAAGTGCCGATTCACCTTCGCCCAGTTCAATCAAAGCATGGGCAATCTTCTGATCGCAGCGGGCAACATTGATGACCTCTTTAATATTTTTAAAGATGACTCGTGCCTCACGAAAAGCTTCTAATGATTTTTCGTGTTGATTGAGTTCGCGATGCGCGCAACCAATCAAGTGCAGATCATTTGCGGCACCAGCCTCATTACCGTCTACAAGATGTTCTTGTACGCATTCACGCATACATTCAATCGTCTTCTCATAATCTTTTGCGCCAAAGCACCATTCACCTAATGTGCAGGCTAAGTCAATTGCTAATGGAGATTTAGATTCGCGGAGTAGTTCGACTGCCTTGCTCATTGCGTGTGCTGCTTCGGAATTTCGCTTTAACTGATTGAGGTTATAGCCAATAGCCGAATATGCCTGCGCTAAACCATCTGCAGGAACGATCGGTCCAAGTTCGGCATAAATATCACGCGCGGTCTCTGCGAGGGCAAGTGCTTCGTCATATTGACCACGAGCATAAATACGGGCGCTGAGTTCATAGAAGGTATTTGCACGATCTAGCCCAGTAGTTTCGGGTATCCGCTCCCAGAGCATCTCTTCGGTGACGATGTCTTCTAGGCCATTGTCTTCTTCGTCATCGCTCAAGGCGTGATCCCCCCTAAATGAGTGCTTGTCTTACCCTAGCAATAGGTGGGGTAATGGTGTCGTCCAACGCAGCAAGTATCCTTGCCTCATGTCCTTTAGCCGCCGAGAATTCATCAAGACCAGCCTGATTGCCGCCTCGGCCACGCTCCTTGCAGGAATTTCTGAGGGCGCACAGGCTGTGAATCCAGATATCACCCACGGCCCAAGGTCAGTCCCCAACGTCGCCCTAACTTTTCATGGCGCAGGAGATCCCGCTATGGTTCAAAAATTATTGGCCATATTTAAGAGCACATCGACCCCGGTATCGGTTTTTGCAATTGGAAGTTGGCTGAAGGGTTATCCAACCGTTGCCAAACAGATGCTAGATGCGGGATATGACTTGGGCAACCACACGATGAATCATTACCAAATGAAAACATTGAGTGCCAAGATCGCGGACGCAGAAATTGCAGGCTGCGCGGTAGAGCTAAAAAAATTGATTGGCAATCATGGAAAATGGTTTCGACCATCCGGTACTCAGTATTCGAATGCAATTATTCGCAAGGCGGCGCTCAAGTATGGCTACAAACAGTGCATTAGTTATGACGTTGATTCTCACGATTATCAAAATGTCGGTAAAAAGTTAGTGCTCAGTGATATTTCACATGGAATCAAAAACGGAAGCATCATCAGTCTGCACTTTGGACATCAAGATACGATCGATGCAATGCCAACCCTGCTCGAGAATCTGCATGCAAAAGGTTTAAAACCAGTCACATTAACAACTTTATTAGGGGCATAAAATTAAAAGAAGCATTGCTCTTCTAACAATCTGGGCTCTTTTTATTCCTGTTATTTCTGGATCCGCAAGTGCAGCCACACCTCTTGTAGGAATGCCGCCCGTGATAAACCCGACGGATATCTATGCCGCGGATCGTCCGAACCTATTAAGTCCCGTTGTTAAAAACTTTCCGGAACGCGTATATGTGCCTAACCACACTAGTAATTCTGTTACAGAGATCGACCCCAAGACCTTCAAAGTAATACGGACCTTTGCGGTACCAAAGGGTCCCCAACACGTGGTGCCATCGTGGGATCTCAAAACGTTGTGGGTAAACGACAATGCAGGCAATCACCTCACTCCTATTAATCCGATGACCGGCCTACCTGGTAAATCGATTTATGTTCACGATCCATATAACCTGTATTTCACTCCAAATGGTAAGTATGCGATCGTCATGGCGGAGTCAGATAAGCAAATGGTCTTCCGTGATCCGCACACCATGGCGATTAAGAAAAAGGTTGCAGTCCCATGTTCTGGATTAAATCACGCGGACTGGAGCGCTGATGGAACATTCTTTGTGGTCAGCTGTGAATTCTCTGGTGAAGTTTTACTTGTAGATACCGAAAAAATGAAAATATTGAAGACCGCAATGTTGCCACGCACGTATAGCAAAAGCCCGATGCCACAAGATGTAAAAATTTCTCCTAATGGATCTACTTTCTATATTGCAGACATGATGTCAAACGGTGTCTGGACTATGAAGGCTCATCAATTTGGAAAATTTGGATTTATCAAGACCGGAAATGGAGCGCACGGGATTTATGTGACGCGTGATTCAAAATTCGCGCTTATCTCTAACCGTGGTGAGGGAAGTATCTCAGTTCTGCGTTTTTCAGATAATAAACTTGTTGCGAAGTGGAAAATCCCAGGTGGTGGTTCCCCAGATATGGGTGGAATTTCAGCTGATGGAACTCAATTCTGGGTATCAGGGCGCTACAACAATGTGGTTTATGTCTTTGATATAACCCACGGAAAATTCTTACGAAGCATTAAAGTAGGAAAAGAGCCACATGGTCTAGCGATCTACCCACAACCCGGTCGCTATTCGCTCGGACATACAGGAGTATTTAGGTAATGAAATTACAACGGTCAGTGCCTCTTTGGATAGGTCGAGCGACATTCTTGGTGGGCCTCTTCGATATTTTGGCAAACGTCAGTCGTCGAATTCGTAATCCAATTCATAGGCTTGATCACATTTTGCCTGTCTTCCTTAATGCATCAGCTCTTGCTACCGCAATTTTTACAGGCTTGATCCTGATGATTCTTGCTAGTGGATTAGCTCGCAGGAAGCACCGCGCTTGGACTCTTACTTTAATTATCTTGGCAGTAAATTTGGCAACTGAAATATTTAGATCATCCCACCATCCATTGCAAATATTTCTTTCGGTAATTCTCATAATTATCTTGGGATTTTTTCGTAAATCTTTTTACGCTAAATCTGATCCTTCGACTAAATCGCAACCGTTGATTGGATTTGGATTAGCAGTAATTGTCCTATTCGTTGCCAGCTTATTGCTCCTTAAATATCGCAGTCATGATGAGATCATTGGTTCTCCTTCGTACGCAAGCATCTTCCTCTTCATCATTGAAGGTTTCGTTGGCGTTGCAGGGCCAGTCCATTTTGCATCAGAACGGGCATCCGACCTCAGCGCTTTTACGCTCGGAACTTTTGGAGTATTCATTGTCTTAGTGCCAATGTGGCTTTACTTTCGACGCATCAAACCAATTCCAAAAATGTCTGACGCTGACATGGATCAGGTGCGATTACTTATCAAACATGATTTAGAGCAAGATTCTTTGGGTTATTTTGCAACCCGCAGAGACAAAAGTGTTGTTTGGTCTGCCAACCGCAAGGCTGGTATTGCTTACCGCGTGCAGGGCGGCGTTATGTTAGCCAGCGGTGACCCTTTTGGTGAATACAGCCTGTGGCCTGATGCAATTAAGGAATTTATCGCAATCGCCGAAGAACACGCATGGACGCCGGCTGTAATGGGTTGTAGTGATCATGGTGGTGAAGTGTGGGTGGAGCATGCAGGAATGATCGCCGTGGATATCGGTGATGAGGCAATTATTCAGGTGAATGATTTCACTTTAGAGGGTCGTCCCATGGCGAATGTACGCCAGATGGTCAACCGGATTCGGCGCAAGGGATATACATCTCTCACACTTAAGTGGTCAGACGTTGATCCTCAAACTCAAGCAGAGCTGCGAAAGCTAGCTCATGAGTGGCGTTATGGCGTGGCAGAGCGTGGATTTTCTATGTCGATGGATCGATTTGGTGAAGTAGGCGATCCCGATACTTATATAACCATCGCGCGCTTGAACGGAGAAATTAAGGGATTGCAGTATTACGTACCATGGACAACTGATGGGCTCTCACTGGATCGAATGCAGCGCGAACGCGGGACCGATGCTGGAATCAACGAATTGATGATTGTAGATACGGTCGAGTATGCACGTGCTAATAATTTAAAGCATGTATCACTCAACTTCGCTGCATTTCGATCATTGTTCGAACGCGCTGACAAGATCAGTGCCGGACCAATTACTCGAGGTAGGCGCAATGTACTTCGATTCTTCTCTAACTTTTTTCAAGTTGAATCGCTCTATCGCTTCAATGCCAAGTTCCAGCCAGAATGGGAAACACGCTACGTGTTGTACCCCCGCGCGACGGATCTACCTAAAGTTGCATGGGCGGCGCTACGTGCCGAGAAATTTATCAGTGGATGGCGCAAAAAATCTATTTAAGGCGTTAGCGGGGTCGAGGGCCCTGCTAATAAATTTTGTGCATTGATCCACAAGAACCCATTTGCAACAAAGGGTTTCCAGACATCGATGTTATGCCCCCCGTGGGGAATTGATACGTACTTGATAGGTATTAACGAGGCAGCTTGAGCGATAAAATTTAAAGCGGATGCATGTGTAAATTTATCTTGAACCGAAGAAATAATCATGATCTTGGTATTTCGTTGACCGGTTCTCAATAACTTTGCTAGGTCATAACGATCCGATAGATAGGTTCTTTCACGTTTAGATAATCCACGCGCAAGAATCGGCTGAAAATACCCGGCAAGTGATACCCCGGCGGAATATTGATTCTGGTGCTTGATAGCAACTTCGGCGGCGCACCAACCACCTGTCGAATAACCAAATGCTGACCAGGGACGACTATCAATTCCCATGAATCTTTGCATAAATGTCTGCATATCATCAGTGATCCAAGTTTCAACTTTTGCGCCACCCACAAAATTCATGCATTCAGTATCTTCTCCAGCTACTACATTGATAGCCGGTATTACCGCGATGGTGGGCCCAATTTTTCCAGCGTTCTCAAGATTTTCCATGGTGGTGACTCCACCCAAAGTCCCGATCCATGTCTGAGGAACCCCTGGTGAACCAGGGAACAATTCAATAACTTGGTATTTGGTTCCGATCAAACGAGTTGGTTGTTCAAGCTGTGCCGCTATTTTCGGGGATGCTACGACGTAAACATAATCAGAGATTCCAGATTTAGCACCTTTGATTACTTCTCTAAAAATTAAGCTCCCACCCTTTGTCTTCTTTGCCTTTGCAATATCGGAAAAAGATATCTGAGATAAATTTTGTGCATTGATCGCAATCTTTGCAAGCTGCTGTTTAGCCCCAAATAAGTCTCCCCATGATTCGTAAAATTCACCATACCTATTGACCGTAACACCAACTGAAGCGAGCGCTAGAGATTGAATAACGAGAATAATTCCCAGACGTCCAACAATATGAGGCCACCTGTTATTGCTTACTTTTTTCCATAAAACAATGGTTAGAGCAATCCCGATAAGCGTAAAAATCCAGAAGGTAACTTCGGTGCTTAATGAAAGTAATTGGAACATTAGGGGCAACTCTACTCGACTAGTTTTTAATTAAGTTTTATTTAAGTGTCATTCAACTTCCCGCGGGGGATCATCTGAATCATCGTAGGGCTCTTGTGG
This sequence comes from uncultured Actinomycetes bacterium, assembly GCA_903838295.1. Lineage (GTDB taxonomy): Bacteria > Actinomycetota > Actinomycetes > Nanopelagicales > Nanopelagicaceae > PALSA-747. Next base: position 42,132 of record CAILXX010000006.1, on the reverse strand, counting down.
CTGTGCCAACTTCCAGTACATGTAATAAATAAAGACTCCAAAAAACGGCCATTCAAAAACGTAGACCCAACTCAAGTGATTGCCACCTAAAGCGCGATTAAATTCCCAAACTCCCATAAGTCCGCAAAGGGGTAGGCCCCAGAGCACCCATTTACGTTTTGGGTCCAGGTCAGGAGTTGGTTGAGGCTTCATCTTCTTCTTCCGCGGTTCGTTGCTCGTTTGCAAACCAATCTTTGGCAGCTAGGACGATCCACATGGTATCGATCAACATGCCCATCGCCCACATAATCGACCCGCCTTGGTGTTGATCAGCGAGGCCCATACTCATAGACGTACCAGAAGGAAGTGAGTGCAGGACTTTGTTACCCGAATAAAGAAAGAAACCGACCATAGTTTCGGGCAGCATCATGGCAAAAAGGGAGATTACTCGAGTCGCGTATGGGACATGAAACGGATGTGGATTTCCTTCAAGGACCGGGTAATAATAGATAAAGCCCCCAACCAAGAAGAGAATGAGTTCTAGGCAGTGGATATTTGGATTAGTCATTCCTGCATTAGCTAGTGGTGAAAAATGCGTCCCAATCAAAATTGCCAAGAAGAGTGTGAAGCCAACGGGAGCTTTGAACAACTGTCTGACCAGATGATTTGAAAATATAAGACCAGTCACGCTGCGAATGAGCAGAAACTGAGAGTTGACCGCTACCTTGATCGGAGAACCTAGAACCAGCAACGGTGAGATAAGCATCATCAATCCAATGTGCTGAATCATGTGAACCCAAAAAATCTTAATCGCGTAATGAGGAACTGGACCAACCAATAAAACAAATGTGAGTGCTAGCCCTACTATAAAAAGTGATTGACGAAGCTTTGAGACCGAATTGCGTGCATCTTTCTCAGAAAAATACCAGCCACCTACCAGAAATAGGAGCAGCGCAAAGATGAGGTCCCATAATGGATTGAGTTTCATCTCGACTCCTGATTCTTAAAGCAATTAAAAATAAATTTAATGTCTAATTTTTTATACCTAATTCATATAAGGGATTGTGTTCCCTAACACTACCCATGAGCGTACACTTCCAGCGTATTTCTTTTACCTCTAGAAAGGACTGGCGTGGAAACATCCACTACCCCTCAAGCTAAGAAATCGATCGGGGCACTTGTTGCAATAGTGCTCGGTATCGGTGTTGTAGCTGGTGTCGGCTTCACTTTGCACAAAGTCTCTGCCGATCCACAGCCTAAGTTATACGCGACAAAGATAGGCACAATCGTGGCCGCTGACGGCAAAACATATAACCACTACACAATTGCGGACAGTGTTTATGCCGATCCAATTAATTCAAAGGCGCACGGAACGTGTGCAACGTGTGATGGTGGACATCCAAGTTGGCCTTCGTATGGACCATATACAGATTTTGTATTACCTGCCCATTCATATGTGACAGTCACGTTAACTGTGTATGACGGTGGTATAAAACTCAATACTCCATATTTTGCAAGCATTGTCGGCACAGTTGGCGGAACTGCTAATTTTGACGGAGTTGATAAAACCAATTTAGCTCCAGATGGAGTCGAACACACTTTTACCCTTCACGGTTTACCGACATCAACTCAGGATCCATTGTTCGTTAACGTTCCTCTTCCAATGAACACGGATGCAGAGATGAAGGCGTACAACGCAGATCCAACGAAGTTACCGATCGGACATAAAGTTACTTTCTCCTTTATTACGCAAGGCGCAGGCCATTATGTATGGAACTGCGAATATCCATGTGGTGATAGCACCTATCAAGGATTCGGTGCCGTCATGGGACAACTCGGTTACATGAGCGGAAAGGTGACCGTCGTCAATGGTTAATCACGAAGAAGAAGTTCTGGCCCCAACCCCCGGCCAGCGCGTAGGTACATTTTCTAAACGTAAAGATGTCAAGCGTACATTTTGGCTCTGGCTCTTCTTCACCATAGTCTTTTGTGTACTGGGGCGCTTGGCATATCCCCATTGGATGCCGCCAGTCCTGAGCAAAGAGATGCAGGGCAACGAAGACATAATGATCTGGTTCACCGTAATTTCGGCACCGATCGCCGGCATTGTTCTGGCAGTAGCTATGGAGTCTTTTCTTAATATGCACCGCGGCGATACTCCCCCTGAAGAGGGTGTTGCGATCCGTACAAACACCCCGGTGGTCATTATTTGGACCGCAGGTTCGGTATTTTTTTGTATCGTTGCAATCGTTTGGGGCTTAGTGGTCATGAATACTGATGCCACTAAGGCTGCTGCGGATTCAGCTACTTCGTTGACTGTGGATGTCACTGGGGCACAGTGGAACTGGTCGTTCTTCTACCCAGCACAGAATATTCATACTCATACTCTCAACTTGCCAGTTGACCGACCAGTGACATTTAATGTCATCTCTGATGACGTTAACCATTCTTTCTGGCCAGTACAACTAGGTGTGAAGGTAGATGCCAATCGCTTAGCAACAACAGTGATTCACGCAACCCCAACCAAGGTTGGTGTACTAGATGTGAAGTGCGCAGAACTTTGCGGTCTGTACCACGCATACATGGAGACCAGTGGCCAAGTACAAACTTCGGCAGACTTCACTAGTTGGGTCTCTTCCATTCAAGCAACAGGAGGTGTCCAACAGTGACCACACTTACACACGCACCAGCATCATCGCGTCCAATCCCTAACCCAAAGAAGAGTTTGATCACCCGACTCCATATGGGTACGGGCATGGTTGTAGGAATTATTTTCTGTTGGGGTACGTACTTTGCAATGAAGGCCGGTCGAGACATGACCGACTCTCACAACGTGAATAAAGTTTTGCTCGCTTCGATGATGATGTGGAGCTTTGGCTTCCTCGTTGGTATCGGTGCATTGATCGGACCATTCCGTTGGTTGATTGGCAAAGATCTAACCGCAGAAGAACAGTTGTATCTCGCTGGCGATGGCCAAGGGGTCAAGCGCTACTTCAAATATTGCACCGACCACAAAGTTGTAGGTATCCAATATTTAGTAGGTGTTATGACCATGCTTGGCGCAGGTGGAACTATGGCCATGATGATCCGGACCAACCTAGCTACACCTGGTTCGCACTTTGTGAATCCAAACGTCTACAACTCATTAGTTGGACTCCATGGAATCACAATGATTATTGCGTTGATCATCGTTTCGACCGGTCCTTTCGGTAACTACATCATGCCAATCATGATTGGTGCTGCAGATATGGCCTTCCCACGCCTCAACGCTCTTAGCTGGTGGGTCTTGTTCACCGCTATCCCGGTTCTGTGTAGCGCATGGTTCTTGGGTGGGATACCAACTGGCTGGACCGCATATGCACCTTTGAGCGATCAGGCTGGTCCAGGAATGAACGCATTCTTAGCCACAATTATTATCTTCGCGCTTTCAACCGCTGTAGCTGGTGCAAATATCACCACAACAGTTATTGCAATGCGTGCCAAGGGCATGAAGTGGAACCGCGTACCGATCTTCGTTATCGGAGCAACTATCTCGGTTGCTCTCGCTGTTCCCGCATTCCCAACCTTCATGGTCGCCATGATTCAGACCGCAATGGATCGCACAATAGCAACCGGCTTTTACGATCCAAACGTCGGTGGCAGTGGCTGGCTCTATGCCAACTTGTTCTGGATTATGGGTCACCCAGAGGTTTACGTCATCTTGATTCCGGGTGTAGCGGCACTCATGGAAATTGCACCCGTCTTTGTGCGCAAACCTTTGTTCTCGTACAACGCAGCAATCGCTGGCTTTGCAGGCATTGCGGGATTATCTATCTTGGTATGGGCTCACCATATGTACATGTCTGGTTGGATGCCTGCACTCAATGGTCCATTCATGGTTACCACCGAATTCATTTCGGTTCCGACGGGTCTGCTCTTCTTGGTTCTTATTGGAACTCTGTGGCGTGGTAAACCGTGGATGAAACTTCCTATGCTCTCTGTGTATGCATTCATCTGGGACTTTTTAATTGGTGGAATCACTGGAATTTACCTTTCAGATGTTCCCGCCGATAACTATCTACATGGATCTATGTATGTGACAGCACACTTCCATTACACCTTGATGGGTGCTGCTCTCACCGGCGCAATTGGTGGCCTGGCTTATTGGTTCCCAAAGATGACCGGACGCATGCTAAACGAACGTGGTGGTTATATTTCATTCTGGTTAGTCCAGATTGGATTTAACGTCTTGTTCCTAGGAATGTTCCTTGCAGGTGCCGAAGGGCAGCCTCGTCGCGTCGCTGACTATGCGCATCTCTTCGCTCATGCCAACTTAATCAGCACCATCGGCGCTTACAGCGTAGGTATCGGAATGCTCACTCTGCTCTGGGCAATTATTCATTCTGCACGTAGCGGAGTTGTCGCTCCAATGAACCCATGGGGTGCAAAGACACTCGAATGGACGGTTCCTTATCCGGTTCCACTCGTGAACTTTGATACACCACCAGTTGTTACAAGTGATCCGTATGGCTATGGAAGGAGTGCAAAGTAATGGCACATGACACAGAGTTTCATATACATCACGACTCACCAGAGAAAGTTGGTCGCCGCGAACGTCTAGGCGTTCGAATATTGATTGTTGCGGATGGTTCATTCCTATTCTCGATGATCTTCTCGTGGTTCTATCTTCGTAATCTAAATGTCAACGGTGCATGGTTGCCCAAGGGTGTCCATACCTTCACAACTTCATCTGGATATATGGCTGCTGCTGGATTAGTTGTAGCAGCTGTGGCCCACCGCATTGGTGAAAAGAAGATGGAAGCACGCAAGATAACTTCTATGGTTGCATTCCTTGCCCTTATTTTTGGTCTCTACTACCAATGGCACCAGATGGCACACATGCCATTCATTGCTCAAGATGATGCTGGCCGTCCGTTTTATAACGGTGCTTACGCCTCTAACTGGGTATTAGTTGCTGGAGCAAATATGTTCCATTACCTGATCGGTGGCTTTGTTGCGCTGGGACTAGTAATCCGTGGACGCCGCGCGTCGATCGACCCAGTATTAGAAGAATGGCGCCAACGCATTGCTGGATCGTGGTTCACGTGGATCGCGGTCTCAGGAATCCTCTGCGCGATAGCTACATCATTCAAGTAACCAGAGAATCCTAATAAAGGCCCCCCAAGTTAGATCTTGTGGGGCCTTTATTATTGGAGCATCGAGTAATCTATTCACACCATCACGAAGGAGTCAGAAATGGCAAACAAGGAACAGAAGAGCAACGCAAAGACTAAGAAGGAACCAAAGTCTTCTCTCAAGGAGAAGCGTCTAGCGAAGCAAGAGAAGAAGTCTAAGAAAGATTAATCACTTCTTATAAAAGTAGAACCCGGTTTCGGCCGGGTAGCCTAATTCGGCTGGGCAGAGCGCCACGGATAGCTCTTTGAACTCTGGTGCACACCTGCTCAGCCAATGGCGATGATCACGGTATTTATTGTGTACTGCCATCTTGGGCAATTGGGCATCACTAGCAGTATTAAAGATCGCTAAATAGCTATTGCTGGCTGCACACAGATTGCGCATATAAGAATCGTAAATTTGATCTTCAATGAGATGCAAAATTACATCCATGGATAACCCAAGGTCCGCGTTGATCGCGCCATTATTAACAAAATGTGCTGGGTCATAAACCATAAAACTCTTGCTGGCATCATCTGCAAACTTTGAGATACACAAATCAATCGCGGCTGGCGCAACGTCAAGCCCAAGAAACTGTGGAACTTTTAAATACCCCAGCTGATTGCCATCCCCCACACCAAACTCACAGCAACTATGGATTTGGTGTAATTTTACAAATTCATTAAATGCCTCCGCCTTGAATTCCGCCATCGCGCCATAACTTCCAGAACCTGAATTTTGACCTTTTTCGTAGCGAGCGCGCCAAAATGCAACTGAATTGAACTCCATATTGTGAGCGTATCAACCCTTTCTCCCAAATACCTTTAAACGGGTAAATGTTCTCTGACAAGTTAGACTCAGCGAGTCCTGCAGTGAAAAAATCTAAAATATTGAAGAGGTTCTTGTGTCTGGTCTGGGAAGCATTATTTATAAGCATCGCAAATTAACCACAGTAATTTGGATCTTACTGCTTGTAGGAATTAGCACCTGGAGCCAGAAGGCCGGCTCTGCTTATAGTGACTCATTTACTCTGCCAAATACAGAGAGCAAGATGGCGTTAGATTTATTGACTCAACACAACCCTGCCGAAAAGGGCACCAGCATCCAGGTTGTCTTTGCCGGGAAAAATGGCGCACCGGTTACGCAAGCCGAAGTTGATCCCGTAGACGCACAACTTAAAACACTGATGCATGTGACTTCTGTGCAATCTCCTTTCTCTCCCAACACTCGTGCGATCAGTAAAGATGGAACGGTAGCTTTTACAACGGTCTACCTAGACACCATCGGCCGTGCCGTGCCTCTTCCGGCTATCAAAGCAATTATTAATACCGCAAAAAGTTATCAAAATTCGAGCCTGCAGATCGAACTTCTTGGTGCATCTGTCCAAGAAGCAAGTCAGGCCAAGCCTGGTTCTTCCGAAGGAATTGCACTGCTCGCATCGGCAATCATCCTGCTCTTCACCTTTGGCAGTGTTGTCGCAACCTTGGTCTCCCTAGTAGTCGCTGCCTTTGGACTAGGAATCTTGTCCGGTGGCGTCTCATTGTTCAGTCACATCTTTTCTACTGCATCCTTTGCCCCAATTCTGGCAGCACTGGTTGGACTGGGCGTAGGAATCGATTACGCGCTCTTCATTGTTACTCGATTTAGACAAGAACTTCACGGTGGTGCATCGGTCGAAGACTCTGTAAAAACTGCCATCCGTACATCTGGTCGCGCAGTTCTCTTTGCCGGAATCATCGTATGTATCGCACTACTAGGTTTATTTACGGTCCATGTCAGCTTTCTTTATGGCGTTGCGATTGCTGCAGCCTTATCCGTTTTGGTAACCATGAGCGCAGCAATCACATTACTTCCGGCGCTACTCTCCATGGTCGGGCATAACATCGACCGCCTATCGTTACCGGGTCGCCGTAAAAAAACGCACGAGATCGAAGGTGGCGGTTGGGCCCGCTGGGCTGCTGGAATTCAAAAGCGTCCGGTGCGATATGTAATAGTAGGAGTACTGATTCTCGGTATTTTGTGTATACCAGCGCTGAGCATCCGATTAGGTTCTGCCGATTCTGGTAACGACCCTAAGGGAACTACAACCCGCGCAGCTTATGATTTACTAGCAAAGGGATTCGGTGCCGGATACGCAGGATCGATTCAGATCGTTGCTCCTATTAGTACGCCTGCGGATTTGGCTCAAATGAACAAACTTTCTGCGGCAGTCGCAGGTGATTCTGATGTTGCACAAGCATCCCCAGCTTTCCCAAGTGGAGACCAAAAGGTTGCCTTAATTCAAATTTATCCTAAGAGTTCGCCTGAATCTAAAGCCACGAACGACCTGATTAGTCGCTTACGTAAGCAGATAATTCCTTCAACCATTGGTAATTCTGGGCTCAAGGTTTATGTTGGCGGTGTAACCGCGATCTTCAGCGACTTTGCAACAGTTTTGGATGGCAAGTTGCCGCTCTTCATTGGCTCTGTGGTTTTGTTGAGCTTCATCTTGCTGATGTTCTTGTTCCGGTCGCTATTGATTCCACTAAAAGCAGCAGTCATGAACTTGCTATCAATCGGCGCAGCATTTGGAATCTTGGTCGCAGTTTTCCAATGGGGTTGGGACGCTGGGCTGATGGGGATAAAAGGTGGTCCGATCGAAGCCTTCTTACCCGTAATGCTCTTTGCAATTCTCTTTGGTTTATCTATGGATTACGAGGTCTTCCTGGTCTCTAGAATTCAAGAGGAATACCTATTGTCTGGTGATAATTCTGCCGCGGTTCGCCGTGGCCTAGCTGCAACAGGTGGTGTTATCACTGCTGCAGCAACAATTATGTTCTCTGTATTTGCAGCGTTTGTCTTTGGTGGACAACGAGTTATCCAGGAATTCGGTATTGGTTTAGCGGCTGCCGTTGCCTTTGACGCAACCGTGATTCGTTCGATGCTTGTGCCGGCGTTAATGCAGTGGTGGGGTTCGGCAAACTGGTGGTTACCAGAATTCTTGGAAAAACGTATTCCAAAGATTAAAGTCGACTAGTAAAGTAAGGTCATGAGCCTAAAAATAAAGCCTCGCACATTTTGGTATCAGGTATTAGCTGCAAGTGCGTGGATTGGTTTTTCAGTCGGATTACTCCTTACGCTGATTGATTATCAACCGTCATGGGATTTACATCCAGACTTAACATTATTTAATTATCACCCTGGATTTATGGGCGTCTTTGCCCGTACCTTGGATTTCATGAGTTACTTCACTCTCTGGAGTAACCTGGCAGTGGCGATTATTTTTACAAAATTAGCAAGAAATCCAGAGAAGATCTCAAAAAGGATGCTTACCTTAATTCCAACATCTCTTTTAATGATCACTGTTACCGGAATTCTTTACAACGCCTTAATCGCTCCTAGTTATCCACCACATGGATTCTTCATATTTACCAGCTTCTTTGAGCATATCTTGACGCCGCTCTTGGCACTTTATGTCTGGTTTACCTGTGGGCCATATTTAATGAGTTTTAAGAAGATTGGTAATTATTTTATCGTACCAATTACTTATCTGATTTATACCCTTGCTCGGGGTGCGGTTATCCATCAATACCCTTACGGCTTTCTCAACGCAGCAAAGTGGGGTTATCGTGATTTTACGATTGCATCACTTGAAATTATGGTCTTCTCTCTGCTCACAGTATCGATACTTGTCACCATTGATCGGCGTAGAGCCCGCCAGAAGCGATGACGATTGCGGAGAAGATTATTGGATTCGGCAAAGCAACTCATTTTGGACCAACAATTTTGGTGTGTACGGCAGCATTCTTTCTTGCTTCTACCCAATTTTCGACTGAAGGGTCTCTGGAAGTAACTCTTGCAATTTTTTTCGGTCAATGTACCGTAGGTTGGAGTAATGATCTGATCGACCTAGAGAGCGACCGCAGCGCTAATCGCTTCAATAAGCCACTTGTGATTGGGTCAATCCAGGCGAAAACTCTCAACTATCTAATTTTTGTATCTCTCATTTTGGCGATCGTATTCTCCATATTCGGCCCACTCAAATTAGTCGGCACGATCATCCATCTATTAGGGATCGCAAGCGCAATGGCATACAACTTTGGCTTGAAGCGCACCATGATTTCATTTCTGCCATATGTGATCTCATTTGGCGCAATGCCTTGGGCGGTGTACCGAGCGAACCATAAATCACCACCGCTCTGGCTTTATGCGGGGTTTGCTATTTTTACTGTTGCCTTTCATTTTCTCAATGTAATCAAGGATATGGAGAAAGATCGGGAGCAGTTGATCATGGGATTACCCCAACGATTGGGCAGCAAATTAAGTGCAGTGGTAGCAGGAGTACTTATTTTTTGTGGGTGCGCTCTTATAATTTTAAAGTAAATCTGGATCAATCCGAGAATTATTCACTATGGCTCTGATATCGGCCACGGCACTCTCTGCAATATTCTTGGTCTCTCCCGCAAGATTATCTAGATCATCTAGATCATTTAAGTGATTCGCTAGAAATCTCTTGGGGTTCAGATCCTTAATCTCCATATCCGCAAATTCTGGGCCAAGCTGCCCTTTAAATTCTGACATTGCCTGTTGGCTCATACTGCGAATTTTTTGTAAAAAACGAGCAGCGTCAACGGCAAATTGTGGCAATTTATCTGGCCCAATCAAGATTGCAGCAAGCACGGTAAGCGTGAGTAGCTTCTCCATGCTAATTCCGAACATATAAGAACCATACAGTCAGGTGTATAGTTAGGCAACGTGCGTTTCCTAAGTACTCCCTCCCATGACCTCACTTACGATGATGTATTCATGGCCCCCAATTACACTCAGATTGCCAGTCGTATGGATGTCGATCTATCCACCGATGATGGTACTGGTACAACAATTCCTATAGTTGTTGCAAACATGACGGCAATTGCAGGCCGCCGCATGGCCGAAACTGTTGCTAGGCGTGGTGGACTAGTAGTTATTCCACAAGATATTCCGTTAGAGATCGTTACCAATGTAATCAATTGGGTGAAGGCAAGGGATCCTTTTTTTCAAACGCCGGTCACCTTAGAAGGTGGCGAAACCGCAGCGAGCGCTTTGGATCTAATTACCAAACGTGCCCACGGAGTACTAGTAGTGATTGATGGCAAAAAACCAATCGGAGTCATCTCCGCGACAGATTTAGAAAAAGTTGATCGCTTTACCCAATTACGTCAGATAATGCACACAGATTTTGTGACGCTTGCGGATAACACGCAGCCTCGTGAGGCCTTTGAAGCGCTAGAGAAGAACCGCCGTGATTTTGCCACAATCCTTGATGCCGCTGGGAATCTCGTTGGTATCTTGACCAAGGCAGGTGCCCTGCGTGCGACCTTATACAAACCAGCGCTAGATAAGAACCATCACCTGCGAATTGCGACTGCCATTGGGATCAATGGTGACATTGCAGCTAAGGCAAAGGCATTAGTGGCCGCAGGTAGTGATTGCTTAGTCATTGATACCGCTCACGGACACCAAGTAAAGATGATCGAAGCAATTAAAGCGGTTAGATCACTTAATCTTGGCGTTCCTATCGTCGCAGGCAATGTCGTCACCGCCGCCGGAACAAAAGATTTAATTGACGCTGGTGCGGATATCGTGAAAGTCGGAGTCGGGCCGGGCGCAATGTGTACAACCCGGATGCAGACCGGAGTAGGGCGACCACAATTTTCTGCTGTGCTTGAATGCGCTGCGCAAGCAAGGTCTATGGGCAAACATGTATGGGCTGATGGCGGAGTCCGTCATCCACGCGATGTCGCATTGGCACTTGCCGCAGGAGCATCACAGGTCATGATCGGATCATGGTTTGCTGGCACATTAGAAAGCCCCGGGGACTTGATTCGCGATACAAGCGGCAAGCTCTACAAAGAATCTTTTGGTATGGCCTCTGCCCGAGCCGTAAGCGCTCGTACCTCATCAGAAGGCGCATTTGATCGGGCACGCAAGGCCCTCTTTGAAGAAGGAATCTCTTCTTCCCGCATGTATATCGACCCGTTAAGACCTGGCGTTGAAGATCTGATAGATCAGATTATCGCTGGTGTCCGTTCATCATTTACCTATGCAGGTGCTGCCACCATCAATGAATTTCACGATAAATGCGTAGTGGGCATCCAATCTGCATCGGGTTATGCAGAGGGACGCCCACTTCACACTTCTTGGTAATTACTTATTAATTAATTTCCTGCCTTAGCTTTCTTGGCACCCAATATGTAATAAGTAACAAAAGCTATCAAGAAGCCCACAGGGAATGCCAAGTCACCAAAGTTTCCATTGTGCTTGGGAACTACTCCTGTGTAGTACTTCTGGTTAGAGAACAACCAGATCGAAATAACTGCACCAAGCACGAAAGCAACTGGTCCAGCTATATTCTCACGCTTTGAGAAGAGAAGTCTTTCAACCGATGCGCCTTTACGTAATACCTTGTCGGCAAAGATGACTCCCAGCCATGGCCCAATCCAGTAAGACATAACGAGCAAGAAGTTCTCGTAATTGTTTGCTGGGTTGTTCATAGCACTATGAGCAAGTAAGAATCCTGCGATACCAAAGAGAACTGCAGAGAGTGCACGGCGTTGGCCAGAACCAAGCTTGAATCCAATTGTTAGGAACGACATTGAGCCTGAGTAGATGTTCAATACGTTTGCACAAATTGAACCGCCAACAATGCCAAGCAAGATCAACTTCCCCAGCCAACTAGGCAGTAGACCCGTAAAGTCAGCAACTGGGTTTGTTTTAGCGCCGTAATCATGGATACCAGCTGTTACAGCTGCAGCGCCAACAATCTGAAGGATTGTGCAAGAAACAAAGATTCCAAGACTTGCCGCACGACCAGCTTTCTTTGGATCTTCGGTTGCGGGCAAATAACGTGAATAGTCGGAAGAGAATGGGTTCCAACCTGCTGCGTAACCATAAACCGCACCGACAAATACAAGGAATGCTCCTGGGAATGCACCCTTAGCATGTGCACCCATATGGCCCTTGGAGATAACAATGATTGCTGCTATCGCAAAAACTACAACAAGGTATGGGGCCAGGTACTTTTCAACGGTTTGAACAAGATTGTGGCCAATGAATGCAATCGCAACTTGGATCAATACAACAATCACAAGTGAAACGGTCGCAGAAAGTTTTGTCAGGGTTGCTAATGCAAATGCACCCGAAACGCTATTTACAGCGAACCAGCCGATACCAGCGGCACCTGCGTTAAAAGTAGAAGGAAGGATATTTCCAAGCTTTCCAAATGCTGCGCGCCCCATAACCATCTGTGGAACGCCATACTTTGGACCATCTTGTGTGAGGAAATATTGGCTAAGAGCTCCCAATCCATTTCCAATAAGAATTCCAAGAACTGCTTGGGTAAAGCTCATTCCAAAAAAGACGCCTAGCGCGCCGACATAAATCGTTGCAAATTCAAGGTTTGGACTTGTCCATGTAGCAAAAAGATCTCGCGCCTTGCCATGACGATCTTTTGCCGGAATTGATTCAATGCCTCCCGGTTCAAGGGCCATGACTTTATCGCCATACTCGCCTTCACGAATCTCTAGATTAGCCATCGATGTAGCTCCTAATTTTGTTATCGGGGGTGGTTGCGACCCCGTGTGAAATGGCGGCTCACAGACCGTGGGAATAGGAAAACCGTATAAGCAAACGGGTCGATTCCCAGGTGTCACACGCAGAGTTCTTGGCTTTAAAGTAGGCTCAAAGCGTAAAAAGGGGGAGAAAATGGATGATCAAGGATTTCTAGAATTCGCAATTGCCGCCGCTCGCGAAGGCGGGGCACAAGGTGGAGTCCCCATCGGCGGGGCACTCGTTGTTGATGGCAAAGTATTGGGTGTCGGCTTTAACAAGCGGGTACAGCAGGCAAGCGCGATTCGTCACGGAGAAACTGACTGTTTGGAGAATATTGGTCGGTTGCCCGCGAGCGTTTATCGTAAAGCGACCATGTACACCACTCTGTCACCATGCCATATGTGTAGCGGTGCAATTCTTCTTTATGGAATTCCTCGAGTGGTCCTGGGGGAAAACGAAACATTTATGGGGGCAGAAGATTTACTTCGATCCCATGGCGTCGAAGTCATCAACCTCAACTCACAAGCGTGCAAAGATTTGATGGCTAAATTCATCTCTGAAAAGCCAGAAGTTTGGAACGAGGATATTGGCGAAGAATGATGGCTAAATATACAGATTCCGTTTGGAGCCAATGGCCCGACTTAAAAGTCCCCGAAGGAATTCAAAGGTTATCTCCTGCAAATTTTCCATTAGATAGTTCTGACCTGTCACAAATCACAATTTATGTTCCGCCCTACATGACCGGCGTTGAATTTCTAGAGCCCATAAATCGAATGTCTAATCTGCGCTTGGTCCAGACACCGAATGCCGGATACGACGACGTCAAACCATTCATTCGATCTGGCATGACTTTGTGCAATGCACGTGGGGTACATAATGCATCAACAGCAGAACTTGCTGTTGGTATGGCAATCGCTCTGCGCAGAGGAATTCCAGAATTTGTACGCGCGCAAGCACACGGGGCATGGACTCACCAACGGATGGGATCTCTCAACGATAGCAAAATCGGAATCATTGGTGCAGGTTCAATCGGAGAAACCTTAGTTTCCTACCTACGACCATATGATGTTGAAATCACAACTTTTTCACGCTCTGGCATGAACCGTTCACTTAAAATCACAGAACTCGACGAGTATTTACCAACTTTTGACTTTCTCTTTTTGATCCTTCCACTCAATACCGAGAGCAGACACTTGATAAATGCCGAACGCCTGTCGCGGATGAAAGATGGTTCTGTCCTTATCAATGTTGCGCGGGGAGCGGTCATTGACACAAATGCCCTGATAACGGAGTTGAATACCGGGCGAATCTATGCGGGCCTTGATGTCACCGATCCAGAACCACTACCAAAAGACCATCCACTGTGGTCTGCTAAGAATTGTTTAATTACACCACACGTAGGTGGAGATTCCGAAGCCTTTGAAAAACGGGGCCGCAAGCTGATCGAAGAACAATTACAGCGAATTGCCCGCGGTGAAGATCCAATAAATATTATTGAGGAATTTGCATAACCTAAGCATGGCAAGGCGCCTAGAATTCCAGAATGGAAGATGTTCTTAAAAATTCATCGGTGCGCAGGATTATGGCCGAAATGAAGCGTCGCAATATTGCCGGTGAAATCAAAATATTGAGCGAGAGCGCGAGAACCGCCGCGCAAGCTGCTGCTGCGCTGGGAATTCAGGTTGGTCAGATCGCAGCGTCGATCGTCTTCAAGCTGCCAGATGGAAATCCTCTGCTTGTCATCACTTCTGGCTCCCATCGAGTCAATACCGAAATGGTTGCAGAAAAGCTCGGAGTCGAAAAACTCCATCGCGCGGATGCAGATTTTGTGAAGTCAGCATCAGGAATCAGCATCGGTGGTATTTCACCTTTTGGGTGGCTTGCGACCCCAACGATTATTATCGATCAATCCCTCAATGATTTTGATGTTGTATGGGCAGCAGCGGGCCACTCACATGCGGTTTTTCCTACAAGTTTTACCGAGCTAAAAGAACAGACCGGAGCAGAATCTATGGTTGTTAGTTAACTTTAAAGCTAACTGAAACCGTGACAGTGACTGTCTTAGGGATGGTAGTTGTGTCATACATTCCGCCACCAGATGTATCTACCGAATCCGGTGAAGTAACTTGAACCGGGCCACTCGATACTGCAATAACAGGACCAAGCTTTGAACCCACAGCCTTAGTTATAGAAATTCCACGACTCTTTGCATCGATCATCGCTTGTGCCAACAGAGCTGGACGTAAAGCAGCAAGATTAGAAACATAGAACTGAGGACCGCTGTTATTTAAATTGACGCCTGTCTGTAACAGGGTACCGATCCCATTACTTAACTTGTTGATCAAATTAACATCGGTCGAACGTACAACGACATTCTGATAAGCCTGATAAGAGAGCACACGTCCAGTCGGATTACCATTTACATATTCATTGATTGCATTGGTATTTACTCCTGCAACCTGAATTCCAGAATCCGCAATGCCGCCATCAGTTAAGTATTTGGATAAAGCTATGACACTCTTACCTACTTTAGTTACAGCATTTGCAACAGTCGGCGCACTCTCTTGAACATTAAGCGTCCACACTGCGTTATCGGCTGTTGCGTTGGTTCGCGCCTGACCAGTAACAATCACAGAGTTGCCAGCTTTAGCGGCAAGTCCTTGGCCAACAAGACTTAATCCATAACCCAGGCCTATTGAAAGAATTATCGAAGCGAGAATAACCCCCGTAAATTTCGGGGTGAACAGGGATGACTTCTTCTTTGCTTCCATGGCTATAGAGTATCCGACCATGCTTCGACCGCAGTACACACTGACTCGCCTGTGGCTATCGACTGATCCATTGCTAACGAGATTAAGTGATCCTGACACGCTTCTTGCAGTGGATAAGGAGCATCTGCGCTCCCGGTCGACCAATCCCCCATTCGGACCATCATTGTCGCGATCGCAATCTCTTCATCCATGAATCGGTGGCCTATGAATGGATTTTTATAGATCACATTTCCATCGAATGAGATGTGTTCGGTGTCATAGCCATCGAGATTCAGGTCATATCCCAACTGATATCTCTCTAAGCGCGAAGTGACTATGGCTGGGCTATCAACCAATCTAATTACCGTGTCATCAACAATTTCACCTTTACTGCCCCTGATAACTATCCGACGATGACGTAACTGGTTATGCCATTGGTTATCTACAAAGTTATATATTCCAGAACCATGATCTCCAAAATCGATCATGGCAATTGTGGTTTTTGCGTTCTTCTCGGATAAGTCGTGATTCCAGGAATCTCTCAAGAGTGGATTGACTAATGGAGCTTCAAATTGTTGTGCACTAACTTTTGCGCGACCATACCCCGAAGCTAAAAATCCACGCATCATAGATATGGCGTGATAACCGTGTGTGGATGAAACTTCTACCGATGTTGCAGTTCCTATAGCCCCACTTTTAACCACGTGCATCCGTGAGGCGTGTCCCGGTAGTAATAAATATTGCTCTGCCACCTGCACCAAGTTCGATGCCCCGACATTCGCCCATAATTTGCGTAGCGCATCTGTATCCGGTGCCGGTGGGGTCTCACTTAATACATGAATCTTGGCCGCAACTAGTTCTTCCAAGATACCGGGGTTTGAGATCCAAGAAACCGAGCTCACGACATAATCAGGTTTTTCATGTCTTAATAAATCTTGAACGGATGCATATGATTTGGTCTGATATTTTGCGGATAATTTTGCAGCAGTGTCAGAATTTCTGACAACGATACCTACGAGTTGAAATCTATCTGGCATTGATTTTGCCAGCTTTAAATAGAATTCGGCTCGCCAACCACCACCAACCACCGCAATTTTGATCATTGCATAAACCT
Source organism: uncultured Actinomycetes bacterium (assembly GCA_903838295.1). Lineage (GTDB taxonomy): Bacteria > Actinomycetota > Actinomycetes > Nanopelagicales > Nanopelagicaceae > PALSA-747. The sequence goes on along the minus strand of CAILXX010000006.1, from coordinate 25,566 downwards.
AGTACTTATTTAAGTTTTGTGAAGAAGAAATCTAAGGTACGTTCCCAAGCCAAAGCTGCAGCAATCGGTGCATAAACTTGCGGACGATCATCGTTAAAAAATGCATGCTGGGTGCCTTCGTAGTCGAAAGTGATAGCTGATCCACCCGCCGCAGATATTTCACGCACTGCTTCTTGAATTCCAGGAGCCGAAGAAGTTCCATCGCCTTCTGCGCAATGAATCATGGTGGATTTCCCAGAATAATTTTTCCAGACCGGAGCGTGACGTTCCCACGATGCGCCAGGGTAAAAACCAACGGTTGCTGAGACTTTCTCGCTCAGGGTCCCACTCCAGATTGCCAGACTGCCGCCCATACAAAAACCAACCACACCTACGCTCTTACTCGAAGATTCTGGAAGCGACAATAGATAACTAGCAGCGTTAGAAATTTCTTGACCTGCTTGATTAAGGTCAAGTTCCATCATTAATTTCTTAGCAGTATCCGGTTCTGCCGCGGCTTGACCATGATAAAGATCGGGAGCAAATGCCACAAAACCAGCAGCAGCAAATCGATCTGTTACATCGGTGATATGCCCGACCAATCCCCACCACTCTTGAATAACTATGACAATGGGACCTGCACCAGACTCTGGAAGCGCTAAATAACCTTCACCAGTTCTACCTTGGAATGTATAAGAAATTTTGCTTCCCATGATTATTTTTTCTTGCTTGTACGGCGGCCTACTAAAAATCCGGCCCCAAAACCAATAATTAGTAGCGCTAGCACAATTACCAATGTTGCACCGGGGCTATGGTCTTCGCCACCAATATTTGAAATCTCTGGCCGACTCGTTGTTTCTTCTGCCCACGCGTTTGACGTCAATAAATAAAGTTGAGTTGTGACAACTAAGCCAAATAGTTTTGCTTTCATAGTGCCTCCTCAAGGGTAGAAGACCATCTTATATCTCTTCTATTCCCTGAATTGCGTCTGCTGGATCTACTGAATCTCCTGAATCTACTGGGGGGCCATAATCCATGCGCAGGTATCTTTTGGCAACGAACGACCCTTGATTGGAGCACTTGTCACCAGGATCTCTCCAGCTGGCAACGTATAAGTAGCCCCACCAAAATTCATGACACAGTGCCAACTATTTTCACGCTTGAAGTGCAGGACTTCAGGATCTCCAGTTTTAATCCACTCAATTTCCTCTGTTGACTGATACTTGGCACGCAGCGCCAACGCCATCCGATAAAGCTCCAGGGTGGATTCATTTACTCCAGTTTGACTCTGAACCGAGTGCTCCGCAAACCACGACGGTTGTGGCAAATGAGCATCAGCACTACCGAAACCAAAGGATCGACCCGAACTTGTCCATGGAAGCGGCACTCGACAGCCATCACGTCCTTTCTCTGTGTGGACCACGGCGACGCCTTTAATTGTCTTACCTTCTTTTTTGAAAAAAGTACGTTGGCTTTTTATTTCGACATTGCGGATCCAATTGGGATCCTGCAAATCTTGATGCTGCAAATCTTCTACTTCAAAGAGTCCCAACTCTTCACCTTGGTAGATATAGACACACCCTGGCAGCGCCATCGTTAACATACTTGCCGCACGGGCACGCTTGCTTCCTTGAGCACGATTAAGAGGGATATCTTTACCGTCAGATAATAACCATTGATTTAAATCTGCATTTTTTGGCAATCCATATTTCGTGGCATGACGTACTTTGTCATGATTATTTAAGACCCATGTAGACGACGAACCTTCGGTCTTGGCTAGTTTTATGTTATCTTTAATAATTCTTTTAAAGGTCTTAGCGTCGTATGGAGCAACCAATAAATCAAAGTTGAATGCCTGGCCAAGTTCATCTGGGCGCGCATAAAGCATGCGACGCTTTGCCATAACATAGGCTTCGGCAACAGCAACGCGGGGTGGGTTATATTCATTAAATAATTTACGCCATTCGCGATAAATCTCATGGACTTCGTTGCGATCAAAGAGAATATCGTTTCCTTTATCAGTGATATCAAATCCTTTAAGCTTTGGATATGACTTATTGATCTTGCTCATATCTTTCTTCAAAGCATGTGCTACATCGATGCGGAATCCATCTACCCCACGGTCTGCCCAAAACTTGAGCGTCTTTAAGAAATCTAATTGGACTTCGCGGTTATCCCAGTTGAAATCTGGTTGTTCGGGTGCAAATAAATGCAGGTACCACTGCCCTGGGGTCCCATCCGAATTCTTTGAGCGCGTCCACGCAGATGGCGCAAAGTGAGATACCCAATCATTTGGTGGTAATTCACCATTCTTACCTTTACCATCACGAAAAATATAACGGTCACGTGCCCGAGAGCCAGGTTTAGAAGCAAGAGCTTCTTGGAACCATGCATGCTGATCCGAAGAATGATTGGGGACGATATCTACGAAAACGCGAATATTATTGTTGTGCAACGCCGTGACCATTTGATCAAAATCTTCAAGAGTGCCCAGACGTGGATCCACATTTCGGTAATCCGATACGTCATAGCCTCCATCAGCGAGCGCAGAGGGATAAAACGGGCTCAACCACACAGCGTCGAGACTCAAAGATTTTAAGTAAGCGACTTTCGAGGTAATGCCATTGATATCACCAAGACCATCCCCATTGGAATCTTTGAAGCTACGTGGATAGATCTGATAAATAGCGGCCTGGCGCCACCAATCTGTATCTAATTTATTTAACGAGAGAACCATCTACATCCTTTTAAGTAGCTAATTAAACGAGCAATAACTCAATTCTAGTACTTGCGGACGTGTTGGATCTGGGTTCCTAGGTGCTCGATTGAAAGCGTCATGGTCTCTCCACCCTTGAGATACGTAGGAGGCTTGCTACCCATTCCAACCCCAGGAGGAGTGCCGGTATTAATAAGATCGCCAGGCTCTAATTGCATGAATTGGGAAACATAGTGCACGACAAAGGTAGGGCTAAATAACATAGTTGCGGTCGAACCATTCTGCTTACTGACGCCATCAATATCTAGTTTCATTTTGAGATTCAAAACATTAGGTATCTCATCCGCAGTCACCAGGTAGGGACCTGCTGGATTAAATGTTGGCGCGGACTTTCCTTTCACCCATTGGCCGCCGCGTTCAACCTGCCATTCACGTTCGGATACATCGTTAACCAAGGTATAGCCGGCGATCGCATCGGCGGCGGCGGCTTCGTCCTTGAGATAGAGGGCTTTCTTTCCAATGACGATCGCAAGTTCTACCTCCCAATCTGTCTTCATAGAATTTTTTGGGATGAGAACATCATCATTTGGTCCAATTAAAGTATTGGGGGACTTATTAAAAATAATTGGTTCGGTTGGAACCGGTTGCCCGGTTTCGGCAGCATGATCGCTGTAATTCAGGCCAACACACAAAATTTGATGTGGACGCGCAATGGGAGATCCAATTCGCTTCTCCGCTAAAAGATGTTTTTCGCCACGCCCAACTTTTGCACTAATGATCGCTGGAAGTTCAGCAATTTTTCCAGATCCGAAAAACGATTCGTCAAAATCTGTTACAACATCAGAGAGATCCACATAATGAGTTTCATTAATAAGCGCTGCTGGTTTTTCTTGCCCAGCTTCTCCAATACGCAGTAACTTCATTTGTCTATTCCCCTTCTATTCCACAATTAGGTCGTGTATAGTCAAGTTAATCTTATGCTGTATTTACACTTAATTTATAGTAAATTTATAGGAAGTAAAAACATGGTTATTTCGGAGGGAGATATCGCATGAGCCTTGATAAGTTCCCTCTAGGGCAAGAATTTTTAGGACTAATTGCCGTGATTACCGGCGGTACCGGCGGAATTGGATCTGCGACGGCAGATTACTTAAGTGCTCGTGGTGCCAAAGTAGCATTGCTGGATACATCAGAATCTTCTAACAATAAATATTTTTCTATTATCTGTGACATCACCAATGATGCCGAAGTAATGGATGCCATTGCTACCATCGTTAAAAAATTCGGCGGTATTGATATTTTAATAAACAATGCGGGTATTGGTGCCGGCGGAGATGTAGCCACCAACTCAGATTCCGAATGGCAAAAAGTTTTTGATGTCAACGTCTTTGGTGCCGTACGAGTTACCAGGGCGGCGATGGAATACCTTAAAAAATCATCAAACCCCGCAATTGTTAATACCTGTTCCGTGGTCTCCGAAATTGGAATCCCAAATCGTGCACTTTATTCAGCATCCAAAGGCGCACTAGAAGCACTTACACGAGCGATGGCCGCTGACTACCTTCCTCTCGGAATTAGAATCAATGCGGTTTCACCGGCAACTGCTGATACCCCATGGGTAGCGCGCTTGTTATCCGATGCGCCAGATCCTGCGGCAATGAGCGCTAGCCTTATCGCGCGCCAACCAATGAAACGATTAATAAGTGCCGAAGAGGTAGCTCATGCAATTGCCTACCTAGCAAGTCCTTTAAGTGGTTCAACAACCGGAACCATCCTTAAAGTAGATGCTGGATTGCATAGTCTGCGTATTAACTAACCGCATAATCCATAGGAGAAAAAGATGAAACGTGCACTTGTCACTGGTGGCCAAAGTGGAATTGGGGCTGCGTGTATCGAGCGATTTAAAGCAGAAGGTATAGAAACCATCTCGTTAGATCTTCACAAAGATGCAGATTTAGCGGTCGATGTCTCTGATTCTGCGGCTGTCAGCAAAGCTATTGCCGCGGCGGGGCCCATCGATATTCTTGTAAATTGTGCTGGTGTTGTTGGTCCGACCACACCGTTATGGGAGATTGAAGCTGCTGACTGGGATAAAACATTTGCAGTAAATGTTCGGGGTACTTTCAACACCTGCCACGCCGTCATCCCCGGAATGATTGAAAGAAAATGGGGCAGGATAGTAAATATTTCCAGCGTCGCCGGTAAAGAGGGAAATCCAAATCTGAGCGCCTATTCTGCCTCGAAAGCAGCCGTTTTAGGTCTTACCAAGTCACTAGGTAAAGAGTTGGCGCAAAAGGGGGTTGTGGTTAATGCAATTACACCTGGCGTGATTGCCACACCGATGAATAAAGACACCAGTGAACAATTATTGGAATATATGATTTCAAGGATTCCTATGGGGCGGACAGGTACTGCAGTAGAAGTTGCTGCATTGATCTATTGGCTTAGCTCAGATCAATGCACATTTTCAACTGGAAGCGTCTTTGATATCAGTGGCGGAAGAACTACCTACTAAAACGATTTAAAAGGATTTAGTAGATTTCATGAACTTCAACAAAGCAGGCGATGGCGCACCAGCAGGGGCAGAAAATGTTAGAAAAATATACTTTCCTGCTACCCATGAATCTAGTCTCAAGCTTCCTGCCTTCGAAGTTGAACCAACTCCATCTTCCTTGCCATTACCAAAATCAAGATAATCACTAAAGCCACCAACCGCGCTCTTCTTCATAGCACCGGCAGATTGCTTTACGACATAGGCTAAGTATTGTGTGGCGGTCATCGCTGGCTTCTTTGCTCCTTGAGCTGTCACCGAAAGCTTTGCAATATCTGCTGGGCTGATACAGCCAACAACTAGTGCTTTGATACCAAAATCAATTGTGGTGCCAAGAGCATTTGCTTGATTAGCAGAAGGATTTGCATAGTTATAAGAAGTAATAGTTGGATCGATCGCGCCCGTAAATCCATCACCCACGACAGCTGCCTTAGTAATCGATGCACACGATGATGCGGCTGCCTGCGATGCAGGGGCAAATGAGATCCCAGCCAGCAATAAACCTGTTGTTGAAATTGTGGTTATTAATGTTTTTAGACGCATTGTTTATTTATCCCTTTAGTTGATTGACTAAAGGAGAGGATAAAGAAGAACTCTCTGAAATAACAGAACCCCACCCTTGAGTTACCTGTGAATAAATGGATATTGGGGTTGATACTAGATGTAAATAGCTTAATAATTAGGTATGAAAAATGCGCTTGTCGTCCGTGGCGGCTGGTTTGGCCACCAACCCGTAGAAACCACTGAAGTATTTATCCCTTTTCTTAAGGCCAATGGGTATGAAGTCCGAGTCGAAGAGTCCCCCGCAATCTATGCAGATAGCACTTACATGGCCACCGTCGATTTGATCCAACAGACAAACACCATGAATGTGATTGAAAAGGAAGAATTCCAAGGCCTACAAGACGCAATCATCAACGGCGCAGGCTTCGCGGGATGGCATGGGGGTATCGCTGACTCATACCGAAACACCTCCGACTATTTGCAGATGGTGGGTGGGCAGTTCGCTAATCATCCAGGCAAGAGTCCTGATCAACGTATCGGTGAACAGTCTGACAATTATGTTCCGCACACAATTAATATGACAGAACTAGGCCGAACCCACGAAATCACAGAGGGCATTGGGGATTTTGATCTTGTCACCGAACAGTATTGGGTTCTCCATGACAGCTACAACGATGTCCTGGCGACAACTACTCAGAAAGTTCGTGCCTGGGATCCTTGGAATCGCGAAATAACTTCGCCAGCAATCTGGACCCGCAACTGGGGCAAAGGAAGAATATTTGTAACTACCAGTGGCCACAACCTCGACATCGTCTTAGATAAAAACGTACGCACAATTATCGAAAGAGGTTTGCTGTGGGCAAGCCGCTAGGCGTTGGAGTAGTTGGCGTTGGCAATATCAGTGGCCAATACTTTGAAAATATCCCAAAACTAACGAATTTGAAATTGATTGGGGTAGCAGACCTTGATGTAGAACGGGCCAAGAAAGTTGCGGCTGCGCAAGGTGTGCAGGCATTCACGGTCCAAGAGATCTATACCGCGCCCAATGTGGATGTCATTTTGAATCTGACTCTTCCGCAGTCTCATGCAGAAGTTACGCTCAAAGCTTTGCAGAACGGAAAGCATGTCTACCTAGAAAAACCATTCGCTCTTACGATGGAAGAAGCACGTCCTGTTATCGAATACGCAGCATCAAATAATTTACGAATTGGTTGTGCGCCAGACACATTTCTTGGTACTGGTATTCAGACATCTAAATATTTATTAGATAATGGCGCCATTGGTGGCGCCTTTGCCGCTTCTGCTGCTTGGAGCGCACCTGGCCACGAACGTTGGCATCCGTCTCCTCAGTTCTATTATTTAAATGGTGCTGGACCACTTTTTGATATGGGGCCTTACTATTTAACTGCGCTGGTTACGCTTTTAGGTCCAGTCGTAAATGTCATCGGCAACACGACTAGGTCCAACAGGGAACGCAAAATCCATACCGGTGACCTGGCTGGGACACGCATCGCAGTAGAAGTAGATACTCATATTTCTGCAATTCTGACCCACGCATCGGGGGCACAATCAACAATTATGGTGAGCTTCGAAATCTGGGGATCAAAACTTCCAACCATAGAAATTTATGGCACGAAAGGAACAATTTCGGTGCCTGATCCCAATCGCTTCAGCGATCCCGCATTTCTATTTACCGAAGAAGAGCCAGAGTGGAAAGAAGTTAAACCACTGGCTGGTTATGTCGATGCTGGCCGCGGATTTGGATTATCCGATATGGCCACAGCTATGGAAGAAAATCGACAGCACCGCGCATCTGGTGAGTTAGGGCTACACGTCCTGGAAATCATGGAAGCTATTTTAAAATCTGGAAATGGTTCGGCTAGGGAATTGATTAAGAGCAAAGTTCAACCGAGCTCTCTCGTCCTGTTGGCTCAACCTACAATTGCAGATTGATTATGGTTATTATCAACCATGATAAATATCCAGGGTGAACCACTAGCAACTGCAGTATTTGAAAGTAAGGGAAATCGCGGTGACGTGATTTTGGTCCATGGATTTACTGGCAGTAAAGAAGATTTCACCGACATTGCCAATTTGATAGCAGACCACGGATATAGGGTCCTCACCTTCGATAACCGTGGACAATTTGAATCCTCACATAGCAAGCGCGTGGATGCTTACCGAATAGATTCACTGGCACAAGATGTCATCGAACTTGCTGCTGCGCACGGAATGAGTAATCCACATTTGTTGGGGCACTCCTTTGGCGGTTTAGTTGCGCAACGTGCAGCTACCCTCGCACCTTCATTATGGAAATCTCTGACATTAATGTGTTCTGGACCCAGTGGACGCGATGCCTGGAAGAGAGACCCCGCCTTCGAAGAGTTAGGCACTCTGACGATGTCGGAAATTTGGTTCACCTTCTTTGATGAAGGACGTAAGAGCCACCCACGTTACGAAATTCATAAGAAGCGTTGGCTCGCCAGTGATGGTCTTTCCACGGCTACTCAGCGTGACCAATTGGTCACCCAACCTTCACTCGTTGCAGATATCGCCAAGTTAGGAATCCCCACACACGTTGTCTACGGTGAAAATGACGATGCCTGGCCCATCTCGGATCAAATCGCCATGGCCAGTGACTTAAATGCATCTGTGACGGTGATTGAAGATTGCGGACATTGTCCAAATGAAGATAATCCAAAACTCACGACCAACGTTTTGGTCGGATTCTGGGATAAGGTATAAACATGCCTTATTCAGATTTAACACTGCCTGAACTCGAAAGTTTTCTCCCGGAAGTCCATCTCCCTAAAGATTTTGACGATTTCTGGGCACAGACACTTGCAAGTAGTCGTGCTAAATGGAAACCACCAGTTCTCAAGAAGATTGATGACGGAATTTCTGAACTAGATATATATGACGTTACCTTCTCTGGATTTAATGGAGAAGATGTAAGTGCCTGGTACATACTTCCCCGCAATTCAAAACCAACCGTGGCAGTAGTCGAATTCTTGGGTTATGGCGGTGGACGTGGATTCCCCCACGAACACCTTGCCTGGCCAGCAGCTGGTTTTGCATATTTCATTATGGATACACGAGGCCAAGGAAGTGCTTGGGGCAGCGGCGGAAGCACATATGACGACCACGGTAGCAAATCACAATTCCCGGGATTTATGACCAAGGGAATTGAATCGAAAGAGACCTATTACTACCGGCGCCTCTTCACCGATGCAGTACTAGCAATTGATGCAGTCAGATCACTCAATATTGTTGATCCAAAGAAAATAGCAGTTACTGGTATCAGTCAAGGTGGCGGGATTTCACTAGCGGTCGCTGGACTTGTCGATGATTTATTTGCTGTGATGCCAAACGTCCCGTTCCTTACTTATTACCGGCGAGCAATCGAAATAACGCCACGCGCGCCGTATACAGAAATCACCAACTATCTATCGATTCATCGTGATAAATACGAGGAAACTTTTGCAGTCCTTGATTATTTTGATTCGCTCAATTTCGTAAGGCGTGCACATGCTCCTGCCTACTTCTCTGTGGCGATGATGGACACGATATGCCCACCATCTACAGTCTTTGCTGCTAAAAATACCTACGCGGGAAATTCGACCATCGAAGTCTTTAAATTCAATGACCACGAAGGCGGCCAGGCTCATCAATGGGTAAATCAAGTAAATTGGATTCGATCTCTTCTGTAACCCTAGATAGCTATCTTCGAATATGTAATAATCAAGATCGAATATAGGCGGATGTAGTGAAGTGGTATCACGTCAGCTTCCCAAGCTGACAGCGCGGGTCCGATTCCCGTCATCCGCTCCATATCAATGTGAGGAGTAGAGGTCTATGACAACTTCCAATTCTGCTGACCTCTTAGATGAAACCACCGTGGTGCCATACCTTCGCGACAGGGGAATTATTTCTGGGGATGTGGAAGTAGAAATCCTGACCGGCGGAGTCTCTAACGTTGTTTTAGGAATTCGCACATCTGATTCAGATTTAGTACTCAAGCAAGCGCTGCCCCAACTCAAAACAAAAATTGAGTGGTTGGCCGATCAAAAACGGGCAATCACAGAAGCTCGGGCCATCAAGATTTTGCATTCAGTCACTCCAAAAAATATTCCAGTACTTGTTGATGTTGACCCAATTGAATTCACGCTGACAATGACCCGCTGCCCTCGCGATTTTAAGGTGTGGAAGAGTGAATTACTCGAAGGAAATATCGACCCAACAACTGGTTATCAATTAGGAGCGATCCTGGCTGCTTGGCACAACTTTGGATTCAATAACCAAGCAATACAAGACCAATTCCAGGAAGATATTTTATTTGGACAATTGCGAGTGCAACCTTTTTATGGTGTGCTTCGAGATAAGAACCCAAAGCTTGCTTCCAAGATATCGTCAATGATGGATCAGATAACCAAAGAAAAATTGACAATTGTTCATGGCGATTACTCTCCAAAAAATGTCATGGTTGCAAATGATATGGCGCCTATTGTCCTGGACTTTGAAGTAATCCATGTTGGCAATCCAGTCTTCGATTTAGGTTTCTTACTTGCTCATCTGATCTGTAAAAATATCCGAGCAACCTCCCCGGATCAAAAAAGCCTTCTGAAAGAGACAGCCTTAAAATTTGTAGATGGTTACCAGAAAAATTCGCTGATCCCTGTCGCTCACAATTTTGCCAATCACGCTGCTTTAGTTGCTTTGGCCAGGGTCGATGGTGTCTCACCTGTTAATTATTTGGAGCCCGCGGGTCAGGAATTATTGCGTACACTTACTATCGAGGCACTTTCTAGTGAAAAAGTAGATATCTTGGAGTTGTTCCCATGACCATCACGCGATTAGTTGGCTATCAAGTACTTGATTCCAGAGGGCGGCCCACAGTAGCTGCAACCGTTCTTTTATCAGATGGAACTTCTCATACGTCCCATATCCCATCAGGTGCATCTACTGGATTACATGAAGCTAAAGAATTGCGGGACCATAAGACCCCTTATTCAGAGAAGATTTTCAATGGAAAATCTGTATTCCAGGCCTGCGCCAATATTAATGAGCTGATTGCCCCAAAGTTAGTAGGAAATGTAGCCAATCTCGTTGCTGCTGATCAATTGATTAAGACAATCGACCCGTCCGAAGATTTTCATACAATTGGGGCAAACGCATCCCTGGCAGTATCAATTGCGGTCGCAAAAAGTCAAGCGCACACCGAAGGCAAATCTTTGGCTCGTTTCTTTCAACCAACTGGCCCTTTGCAATTACCAATGCCTATGGTCAATATTCTCTCTGGCGGTGCTCATGCTAAGAAGACTATGGATATTCAAGATGTCCTGGTGATGGCACATGGCGCGACATCTTTCCGTGAAGCCATCTCATGGATATCCGCAATCCGAGAAATTGCAACCACCGAAGGCGCAAAGCTGGGTGCTCCGACACATTTGATTGCCGATGAAGGTGGACTTGCTATTCCTTTTACTACAATCGAAAGTGCGTGTGATTTTGTATCATCATGCATTACGTTGGCTGGTCTAGAAGTGGGTCGTGATGTCTCAATCGCACTTGACGTAGCGGCAACCCAACTGTACATCGACGGTTCATATCACCTACCCAACGCAAATAAGGTACACACAAAGAACGATTTCATCGCTTACATGCAGAACCTTGTTAAGAATCAACCAATTATTTCGATCGAAGATCCCTTTGCCGAAGATGACTGGGATTCATGGAATCAATTCATGACTGGTATACCCACAAACCTTCAGGTTGTCGGTGACGATCTCTACACAACCAACCTGGTTCGATTAAATCGAGGGATCCTGCACAATTCAAGTAATTCAATTCTTATTAAGCCAAACCAGAATGGCTTACTCACCACGACTTTGCAGGTTCTAAAAGAAGCTAAGGCAAGTAATTTGCGCACCGTCGTCTCTGCTCGTAGCGGTGAAACCGAAGATTCTTGGCTTGCTGATTTAGCCGTGGGTTGGGGCGCCGGTCAGATCAAAGTTGGTTCGACCCATGGTTCCGATAGAACTTCTAAATGGAATCGGCTCCTAGAGCTGGAGGCGATAGAGGATTGTGAATTTAATAAGGGTCAACCTCTTAAGTCCTAATTAAGGAAGCAGATTTAATAACTAATCAAGTAATGCTTCTCGGCTATTGCTTTTCAATTCTTCATACTAAATGATTAACCGCATGGGAAAAGGCGCACTTGCAGGTCTCAGAGTTCTTGATGCAACACAAATGCTTGCGGGTCCATTAGCCGGGACACGGTTAGGTGACTTAGGCGCAGATGTAATAAAAATTGAACCGCCTCTGTCAGGTGAATTCAATCGCACCCACGGCTTTGAAGATTTGCAGAGCAATGGCGAAATGACCACGTTTTTAGCTGTCAACCGTAATAAACGTTCATTATCAGTCGATTTAAAGAATCCAGAAGGTCTTGCTGTTATACACGACCTTATAAAAAATTCAGATGTTTTTTTACAAAATTTCCGTCACGGAACTGCCGATCGATTAGGTATCGGCTACGAGCAACTCAAAGCAATCAATCCTAGAATTATTTATTGTTCAATATCTGGTTATGGATCCACGGGACCTTATCGGGATCGACCAGGGCAAGACTTGGTAATACAGGGCTATAGCGGTTCTATGTTCAGTGTCGGCGCACTTGGTGAAGATCCCATCCCCAGTGCATTGTGGGGCGCAGATGTAATGACCGGATATCAAGCCGTGATTGGAATTTTGGCTGCGGTGGAATCTAGGCACCAAACTGGAGTCGGACAACATGTAGAGATAGATATGCTCTCGGTCGTTCTAGATTGTCAGTTACAAGAAATAGTTACCTATTTAAATGCTGGTCAGATGCCCCGACGTACCGAAGAGAAAAGCGCGCACGGATCGATCCCTGCACCGTATGGTGTCTATAAGACTAAAGATTCTTGGTTCACTCTAGCCATGGTCCCCCTACCAATTTTGGGCGAAGTCTTGGATGACGATTGGCTACGTTCGCTTAAGCATTACAACGATGGACAAAAATATAGAGACGAGGTTTATCGCACCATCCGCAATCGCTTTGTAACCAAGACGACCGCAGAATGGATAGATATTTGTGATAAAGCTGGTGCCTGGTGTGGGCCCGTATATAACTACGAAGATCTGCAGTCAGACCAACATATCGTTGACCAGAAATACTTCGTAGAACAGCCTCAGTATCGCGGAGGTACCGCAAAAACCCTGCGTCCACCCGTACGAATGTCAGAAACCCCACCTTCTATAGAGCGTGGCGCACCGGCCCTAGGTGAACATAATCAAGAAATCCTTCGAGATATTTTGGGATATGACGATCAAAAAATTAAATCTTTAATCGCGGCAAACGCCGTGGGTACCCTAAAGGAGTAAATATGAGCTCACCCGGATCAGTTGATCTAGAAGTCCATGGTCATGTCGCCCACATCATCCTTAATCGTCCAGAGAAAATAAACGCCATGTCACACGTCATGGATGCAGAAATGAACTCACATGTAGATCGCATCAATAATGATCAAGAAATTCGCTCGGTACTTCTTTATGGCAAAGGTGAAAAAGGTTTCTGTGCAGGAAGTGACATCACAGAACTGGATCAATACGGAACTAACTGGGAATACCGCAATCGATTCTCGCTACATATGGATTATGCGCGAGCACTGTGGCTGATGCGCAAACCAATTGTTGCAGCACTTCATGGTTGGGTTGTCGGCGGCGGATTAGAAATGGCATGTTCTTCCGATATCAGAATTGCAGCGCCTAATACAAAATTTTTAGCAGGTGAAATTCGCTGGGGTTGGCATGGTGGTTCAGGACAGACACAATTGCTCACCCACACAATTGGCTCCGGAAACGCCTCCCTATTTTTGCTGCACGGGGAACCAGTCGATGCCCAGACCAGCCTACGTATGGGACTTGTCCAAGAGATCATAGACGCAGACAAAGTTATGGATCGCTCAATTCAAATTGCTGAATCAATCGCAACCAAGGGTCCCATCGCTGCGCAAATGACGAAGCACATGGTGCGTATGGCTCAGAGCACTCCACTAGAAATCGGTTTGCTCTATGAAAATGATTCATTTGCTTATTTGATGAGAACTGAAGACGCTGCCGAAGGCCAGAAAGCATTCGCCGAAAAACGTCCACCAAACTTTAAAGGTCGCTAAATGCAATCAGTTGCCCCTGCAATTCCACCACGAGCAGAGCGAATTCAACTCTTAGAAAAGGTTGGGCAATCGCTTTTAAAGATGCCGTACAGCACCTGGAATTTTGGCGATTCGACTGGCTTTGAAGGAATTCTTGAATCTGGCCGGGTGCTAAAAGATGCGCAATACCTTGCTTTTGCACACGGGTGGATGCGATCGTGGGCTACCCGAGCAGAGCCATATCGACGATTGGACTGCACGGCGCCTGGGATGGCAATGGTGCAAGTCGCAGAAGAGACCGGCGACGAGGTCTTGCTAGCAGCGTTAATTCCACTGGCTAGATATTTAATGTCGCGTCCAGTAGATCGCGGAATTCTTGATACCTGGGAATCTCTTTGTTTGATCCCACCATACGGCGGGGAAGAATTACCACCGCGCGAAGCCGAACTACTTGCAAATCCACCTGCGGGCACCTGTGTCGACTGCCTACATTTTGATCCACCTTTCTTTACAGCGCTAGGGAAAGCGACCAATAACAGCGAATTTACCGAAGTCGGTGTTAATCAGGCGCTTGCTTACATTGCAGCGCTCCAAAGAGACAATGGAATATTCGATCATTTCTTCTTACGGGACGAACCCGGCACTTTTGGACCAGCATGGGGACGTGGCCAAGGTTGGTCGATGTTGGGGATGCTAGATGTTTTAAAAAATATTTCTACCGACCATCCCGCAAGAGCTGCCATAACCGACGCTGTGTTGAAACAAATACATGCAATGGTTAAATTGCAACGACCAGATGGTCGTTGGTGGTGCGTCCTAGATAGCCCACGCTCTGGCGAAGAAGGGTCGACTGCGGCGTTTATGGCAGCTGGCTTCGCGCGCGCAATTAAATTGGGAATTATAAGTGATACGCAATTACGTCCCGCTTTTCAAGCAGCCTTGGGCGGAGCAATTGATGATGCCGACGAAAATGGATACCTAAAAAATGTTACGGCAGCCGTCATGGCCTCCACACGTAAATCTCATTACGAATTTACTCCTCGTGGATTCTTAGTTCCGTGGGGTCAGGGTCCATTGGCAATGGCAATTTGTGATGCAGAGGACCTTCTATGAAAATATCTGGCGAAATACTCCCTGGGATCCACAGGGTCGAATGTCCAATAGGTGAAAGATTTGTTGCTTTATATTTGATCGTCGGTAAGACCCAAACCATGCTGATCGACACCGGGTTTGAAGACTCCATCCGTGAGACCTTGATTCCTTATATGAAAGAGGCTGGGATCGCGCTGGAATCAGTGCGTTATGCGGTTAATACCCATTCGGATTATGACCATACCGGCGGCAACGTCGTGGTCAGAGAAACCATGCCAAACGCACTCATATGTTGTGGCGAACGAGACCGCGACATGATTGTAAGCCTGCAAAAAATGATTGATGATCGCTATAACGAATTCGATAAAGACCATGGTTTTGCAGAATCACAAGAGTCTAAAGACTTCATCTTCACGGTGGCCCGCGAAACTTCGATTGATATCGGTTTTACTGGTGGTGAAAGAATTGACTTAGGCGATCGATTTGTTGAGATAGTTCATACGCCAGGACATTCATGGGGCCACTTATCATTTTGGGACGAAACCACGCGTGCCGTCATCATTGGTGACGCGGTTCTAGGTGAGAGTGTCCTGTTGGCAGATGGGACGCATGCATTCCCGCCTACCTACCGATTTGTTGAAGCTTATCGAGCAACAATTGCTCTGCTAAAAGGCCGTAACCCATCAGAGATTCTGACTTCACATTACCCTCGCTACCAACGCCAGGCCGCTATGGATTTCTTGGATCAGTCTAAAAATTATGCAGATTTGGTAGAGAAGGTTGTATTAGAAACCATTGTGGCTGCAGATCAACCGCTGACATTGCTAGAGATAATCGAAATCGCGCATGAGCGTTTAGGTGTTTGGGCAGATCCCGCTTATAAATACTTGGTATACCCCGTGTTGGGGCATATCGAAGTCTTGGAGTCATACAAAAAAATTCAGCGTGGTCGCAATGGCGAGAATCTAGTTACTTTTTCCCGCTAGAAAACCCAACTTCACTTTATCAAGTAAAAACCCGTGACAATTGTTAGAACAGTTCGACATTTCTGTCACGGTTTTGGAATTCCAAGCCCTTCTGCTCCGGCTGTAGATTGAACAAAGCTCCTAGAATCGCGCTTCATCCACTCCAGCGCGATGCTGGCACGACGTACTTTTTCACGCGCGATAATAATTGCATCATTTTCTAGATGTAACCCAGATGGGTACAAAGGCCGAGAATTGCGTAGCCCAAATTTCACATACAAAGGCGATGCTGCGGCAACAAGATCAGCCAATTCGTTGCCACGAACAACTCCACCAAGTCCATCTGGGGCTTCAACATAAAGATCGATTGGAAGCTTTGTGACAGAACGCATCTCATGAAGTTCGTTTAAATTTAGATCTGTCGGAAGATTTATCGTATCCCCGCCCAGTCCTTCAATGACTTTTAAAGTTGCCGGATTTGATGGTGCCTTCATTACCGACACTTTATAAACCACATCCATCGGAATTTTTCCTTGGCTTCTTGCTTCATTAAGAACTTGTAACAAACCAAGATCAGCAATTAACAAGCCACGGATTCCACATTCGATCGCACGAAGCGAATCTTCGACTGCGTATCGCAGCTGTCGCATTCCGCGGATAGAACCATTGAGCACCGGGCCTTCTTTACTTCGTGACATCGCCCCGATGCCCCACTCTTCACGTGGGCCAATAAAGAGAGATATTTCTACACCAGCATCAGATGCAATCTTTGACATCTCTTTTAATTCAGACTCGGTGTGCAGCATCGCGCCACTACCTTGCGAAACTCGGTTTACAGTAACTCCGTAGTGCTTAGCTTCCTTGAGGACAGCCTCTAAAACTTTTGGACCTTCTACTGATGGGATTTCGATTCGAAAATCGGCACCATCAGGAAATTTGGCTTTGCTTGATGGCGGAATAAGTTCGGAAGGAAAGCCACCTAGGAGTGAATCAGCCAACATAATAGTTCCGTTCTGTAGTGCCGAACACCGTTCGGTAATACATTATTTCGTAGCACGATTAAATGTCAATGACTCGCAAGAGAGATCTGCGACCCAGATTGTTCTACCAATGCACCCGCAGACCATCACCTGCGAAAAGTGCTTTCGGCGCCTCAGATTCTCCGGACGCCGTTGACCACACGTTCAATTTTCTCTGGATTTGCCTGTTGTAGCGCTGGCGGCAATAGATCATCAGCGAAGCCTTGAAATGTTACTGGTCGCATGAATCTAAATACCGCATCGGTACCGACCGATGTTGTGTGAGTAGAAGAAGATGGCCATGGGCCACCATGACTTTGCGCAGCGGTCACAGATACTCCAGTTGGAGCGCCGTTGAGAATCACACGGCCCGCAATCGTTGCCAGCTTCTGAAGCAAAGCTGCCTTCGGCTCGGCCGCCCCAATATGCAAAGTAGCCGTCAATTGTCCTTGTGACTGCGCAATGATCTCCTCGAAATCCTCTTCGCTACATTTAACAATTACCGTGGTTGGCCCAAAATGTTCCTCTGCAAATTCAGGATGTGTTTTAAAGTGGGCATAATCCATCACAAAGAAGGTGGGTTGTGCGATAAATCCTTCGACCGAAACACTGCCAGTGATGCTTTCTACGCCCTCAATTTGGTTCAAACTCTTAACAGATTCGACGTATCGATCCAAGATTCCCTTGTTCAACAGAGGTTGTGATCCCACAGATTCCATTTTGCTCCGTATGGTCGCAACAAATGGTTCATGGTCTGCGCCAATAAATATCAACCCCGGCTTTGTGCAAAATTGACCCGCGCCAAGAACCGCTGAATCAAAAAGCATCTCCGCAATTGATACTCCGCGCTCGGTCATTGCTGCTGCAGTGACAAAAACTGGGTTAAGGCTTCCCATCTCTGCATAAACAGGAATCGGGATTTGCCGTGAGTTACAGAGTTTTACCAATAATTTTCCGACGCCAGCAGATCCAGTGAAGCCAACGGCACAGATTTCTTCCGCCAAAGCAAGCCAATGAGTGATCTCTGGGTTGCGTCCTTGGACTATTGCAAAAACATCGCCCGATATGCCACAGCTCTTTAACGCTCTTTGAACCGCCTGGAATGTCAGTTCGCTAACACCTGGGTGAGATGGATGGGCCTTAACAATCACAGGACAGCCAGCAGCAAGTGCAGAAGCGCTATCGCCTCCAATTGTAGAAAATGCAAAGGGAAAATTGGATGCACCAAATACCGCAACTGGACCGATAGGAAGATTCATCTTGCGCATATCTGGGCGTGGGGCCGGCTTATAGTCAGCATCAGCTAAATCAATAACTGCATTCAGGTGTGCACCCGTACGCACTTGTGCCGCAAAAAGTTGTAACTGAATCATCGTGCGAGTAACTTCGCCGTTAAGTCGCGCTTGCGGGATCCCGGTCTCTAACTCCGCAATTTTTACTAGATCCGCGCGAGCACTATCCAATTCACTCGCGATCTTTTCTAGAAGATTTGCTCGATCTGACAATGAAAGTGCGGCAAATGCCGTGGCACTTGCGGATAGCGCAGAAATCGCAGCGGTAACTTCACCGTGGGTACCCTCAGAATATTCCTTACCAAATGGCTGACCATCAACAGGATTGACTGCTTGAAAGGTTTGTGATGACATAATTTTCAGCCCGTTTCTATCTACGTTAAGGGTATCCAGGTTCTTCTGTTAGGTGGAAGTATGCCTGCACCCTGAGAGAAAATATACTGCAAAGGACTAAGAAGTTATATCCTTCTTATTAAATTTAATGACCGCCAAAGAGGTAAAGATAGAGAAGAGCACGATGCTATATGAAACACCGCGAATCATCTGCGACCAGTCGATAGAACTTGATAAAGCATCAAACCAGGAGAACGAGTAATGGGTCGGCAACCAATTACGAATTGATCCCAGCCCAGATATTGCATCCAAAATATTGGAGAGAATAATAATTCCGATCGCCCCACCAACAGCGCCAAGTGGAACATCCGTCGAAACGCTCAAATAAAAAGCCAGTCCAGCCACCGATAAGAGCACTAGGGCCAGGTAACACCCGATGATCGCGATGCGCTCAATTGCTATCGAATTACTAAGTGTTACACCCAACGGAGTTTGCATTGGTGCAAAGCCAAATGTAATGGCACCTACAACCCATGATGTCACAATCAAAAGCACAACTCCCGCCAGTGAAAGCGTCAGGCTGACTTTAAGCTTTTGAACCAGTAATCGAGTACGGGGCACTGGCGCAGCTAGAAGATAACGCAAAGTAGACCAGGATGCTTCTGATGCAACCGTATCTCCATTAAAAATAGATATAACTGCTATCAACAAAAACGGCGTTGCGAAGTAAAACATAGTTGTCGTGAAATTTGCTGCGCCTTTGGTGGCTAAGCCAATTAAATCTGCGGTACCAGAGCCAAATCGAGTGGGCCCAGAACTGTTTCCTGACGTTCCAAATTTAACGGCAAGGGCGACGATTACCGGGAGTGAGATCACAAATAGATAAGAGAAGAGAGTTCGCTTGCGCTTGATCTGGCGGTACATTTCAAGCCGATATGGGAGTGTCTTACTAGGCAGATACATCTACTTATCCTTTCCGATTGTCAGGTCATCACCAATAAGTTCAATAAAGATCTCTTCAAGCGTCCCTGCGCGTTTGCCGGCCTTAGTCAAAATTCGGCGCATGGTTCCATAAGTAATCAATCGGCCACGGTGCATCAGGACCACATGCGAACAGGTCTGCTCTACTTCCGCCAATAGGTGCGAAGAAACAATGACGGTCCGGCCGGTCTTTGCATAACTCTTCAGAACTTCACGCATAGCTTTGATCTGCTGAGGATCAAGCCCATTTGTAGGCTCGTCAAGAACTAGTAGATCTGGCATCCCCAGCATCGATTGCGCAATTGCTAGTCGCTGGCGCATGCCTTGCGAATACGACCGCACCTTCTTGTCTAGCGCTCTTCCAAGATCTGTGATTCGGATTGCCTCTTCAAAAAATGGTTCATCTGTCCTACCAATTGATTTCCAATAAAGTTCTAAGTTTTCGCGGCCCGACAGATGTGGCAAGAAACCAGAACCTTCGACAAAGGACCCCAGTTTTGCAAGAGTTGGTGATCCTGGATAAATCGGATGACCATCAATAGCAATTTCGCCTTCAGTTGGGAAAATCAACCCCATCATCATGCGTAAGGTCGTCGTTTTTCCAGCACCATTTGGACCCAACAAGCCCAACACCTGGCCGCGCTTTACTTCGAAGGAGAGCCCATCGACCGCCTTATACCCATCTTTATAAACCTTCGTCAGATTACTAACCGTGACAAGTGCATCACTGACTTCTGCCGGCTGAGTGTTATGCCGAGGCCTGCGTACATATATTGCAATAAAAGCAAGCAAGATAAAGAGCAGCGCTGTGATTGGCCAGCCATAGAGCGAAACTCGATTCACTTTTGTCGTGAAAATAATCTGCGGGATCGTTATAGGTGACTGTGCGGTGATGGTGTACTGGCGTCCATCTTGTGCAAGTGCATAACCCTGATCCGTTGTAGAAATTCCGATCGCCAGCTTGTCACCCACGGCTGCATCCAGAACTACTGCTGGTAATTGAATAGTGTAATCAGAGCCAGTATTTGCAATATTTGTAAGACGTACTGGGCTAACAATTCCATCCGGTTGTTTAGTTTGACCAGAAGCAGTTCTTACGACAAGTGAGAAGAAGAGAATGGCATCGGTTTTGTTAGAAGAGATCCGTATTTTGATTGATGACGGTCCCACAATATGTATCGGGGCAACCAGCGGAGCGCTCTCTAAAAATCCACTCTGTCCAGGTAAAAACGCCGCAGTGACTCCACCGACGTTGCCCGCCAAGGCAAGAGCTGATCCAACCCCCGGTAACGAGGATATTGCGCCTGGAATTCCCCCGATTGGTGCAACCAAAGCAACAAATGGAACAGCGATCGGGATCATTTTTGTCGGGATATTCAAAGGAAGATTAGGGCTGCTTAAGAATTTTGGAATAACAGAGGAGTCCACAAGTGAGATCGACCCATTGGTATTTGTTACCTGAAAAGTTGGGAAATTCTTCTTCATACCTTTTAGATAAATATTGAACCAATCTATTACAGCCTGATGCAACCGTGGCGACTCATCTGTACCACCGTCATGCCCACCGCTATGCCAAATCATCGCAATCGGAGTCTTTGGGTGTGCCGCATGAATCTGCTCCGCGTTCTTTATCGACTCTGATAGTGGGAAGAGCGAGTCTGCTTCGCCTTGCATTAGAAGAGTCGGTGCGGTGATTCGGTTAGTAATAGTCGAAGGAGAAGAAGCCTCTAAAAGTTTCACATCGGCAGCTGTTGGTAGGCCAGTGGCCACTGCATCTTTGAATGCGTTGCACCATTCAGGGGTGAAAGTCCCACACTCACCAGCTAGAGAATTTGGTAAAGTGGCAAGCGCAAAAAATGTACCAGCCCAGAACTTCTTATAAGGTCCAAGTGCGGGATCATTTGAATTCTGAGGAAAAAGCGATTGACGAAGATTGTTCCAGGTAATATTTGCAGCAACTGCATCAATGCGCCTGTCATAACCCGCAGTCATTAAAGAAATCCCACCACCGTATGAATCTCCGGTAATCCCCACCATTGGATCGTTCTTGGCTTGCTGAATCACCTCTTTGCGCGTTGATAAGTAATCAATCAACTTAGATACGTCGGCTACTTCACCATTAGGAGAATCCATCGAAATTTCTCCGGTCGAATTCCCAAATCCTCGCGCTGTCCATGCCAAAACTACATAACCGTTACTTGCCAATTGCTCTGCCTGTGTCGCCACACTCGTCTTATCTCCAGAAAAACCATGAGCCAAAAGAATTGCGGGTGCGGGGGTAGCCTTTGGTAGGTAGATGGTTGCATCCAGGGCGACTCCACCTGCTCCAGTTAAGCGCAAATCCTGAGTTGAATAATTTGTCCCTGCGTAAGCAGTAGAACCCATACCAATTGATGTAATGAGCAAGACGGCCGCAATTAACTTTCGGATCCGAACCATAGAATAAAGGTAGTCAGGATTTCAGAATGACGCCATTTAAGAAGGTTATTACAATAAGAGAGTGGATCAGCGACTTAAAAAACTAGCCATTATTGCTATCACCTGCCTCTTCTCTGCAACCTTTATAGGCACCGCAGTTAGTGATGCACAGAACACCCCTAAGGCAAAAGTTTATGTGGCACAGATGGTTAAGCCGCACCTGCCGCAGGCTCCAAATGGTGGGACCGATGACTATCGCTGCTTTCTGATAGATCCAAAGATCACAGAAGATTCACTTATTACACAGGTTCAATTTCAACCACAACAACGGATCATGATGCATCACGCAATCATGTTTTTGGTCGGCAAGAAAGATCTGGCAGCAGCCAAAGCGCTTGATAACAACGGAACCGGCTGGCCGTGTTTCGGCGGCACCGGCCTGGGCTCTAGTTTCTCCTCTTTCTTAACTTCGCCATGGTTATCTTCGTGGGCCCCTGGACGCGATAAAGACATCATGCCAGCAGGTTTTGGTACACCGGTTGCTAAATCGGATGAGATCGTTTTGCAAGTGCATTACAACTTACTGGCAATCACTTCTGGCAAGATTCCCACAGATCAATCAAAGGTATTGATTACTGCTGTGCCAGCAAAAGGTTCTCACCTAACAACTCTTTATACCGAACTTGTGGCAGCGCCCGTAGAGCTCGCATGTCCACAAGGTGTCACCGGCTATCTATGTGATCGAGGCAAGTCATTAATCGACCTTGCCCAGCGCACCAGTCAGTCCAGTGCCATGGAATCTGTTGGTCTTAATTTGATCTGTGGCCACAATGCAATTAACCCGACCCCCAGTAACACCTCTACCTGCGATAAAAAGATCACACAGAACGAGTTGGTCGTGAAAGCCACACCACACATGCATTTACTTGGGCGTTCATTGCGAATGATCCTAAATCCAGGTACCCCCACTGAACAGATTTTGCTTGATCGACCCGACTACAACTTCGATGATCAATCCCCCACAATACTTACAACACCGATTCGCCTCAAGATCGGCGATACCGTCCGGGTGCAGTGCACATTTGACCCCGGTCTTCGAAGCCTGCTTCCACAACTCAAAAACCTGCCACCCCGGTATGTAACTTGGGGCGAAGGATCATCAGATGAGATGTGCTTAGGTGTTTTAGGTGTAGCCCACCTCAATTAACTAATAACAAAAACTCTTTCAACATTTCATTGAAAGGATTTCTTTGTCAATCTGTAGCTGCTCCTCTATCCCCCACTTACCAGTGAAATAAATTTGGCATATGGCAGCCGGAAAACACCCGCATTATCGACAATGATTGCCGGGTAAATAATCCACACAATCAGCATCGTTGAGAGAACTGGGAACTTAAATTCCTTCAGCGAACCAATTCTCTTCAAATGCAATTTCAGCTCGGGTAGGAGATATAAGAAGAGTGGCAATCCGCCAACAACGACACCGATCCGAGTGTGATCGAGGATAAAGAACGACATCAGCATGGGAATAATAACCGTGCCCTTGATTACACAGAGCTTACGAAATTTTGTCACTGGTCCAAATGACCATTCTGGTTGAGCTATTAACCATACATAAAGAAACCAAAGAGGTCCCAGCACTGCCAGAAAAATGAAACTCCAAACGCCAAATGCTCCTTTGACGACAGAACCAACTTGATGCAGAACAATATTCTCGCGGGTGTTGCTGGCGGGACCATTCAACCAAACATGTAACCCAATCAACATGGCAGCACTGACAATCGTCCAAATAGCACCGATCTTTAGATGTCGCTTCTCTTTCGTCCCTAGATACAAGACCAATACACAAATACCTGTAGCAAATGACATATAGGAATTGGCACCAGCGGCCAAGAGTGCGCCGATATAAATCAACCACGTTGAATCCCAGAGAAAGACGAGAGAGGCAGCAATCACGCTGATGTTGTCATAGTGGCCAATGTGAGTTGTCTCCAACATTACAACTTGGCTCGCTGCAAAGATAATTTGAACAATTCTGTAATGATCTGGAAATAAATCACGCAATCTGCGCATGACAGCGACAAACCAGAGGATAAGAATCAACCCAAAGAGACCCCACCAGACCAAAGTTCTTGGTTCACCAATCGTCTTTGCTATCAAAACTGGCAGTGGTGAATAAGAGAGGTAACTTGTCGTCTTAGGAAATACCCGAGCTGCGTCATAAACCCATCCGACCCAGGGCTTCCCAATTGGGCTTGGGCCCACTCGCACAATCATAATCACAAGTAAAAGCCCAATAAAAGTCGAATCCGCAATCCAACGAAGGCGCTTCTCGAGATTGTTTAACATGGATTAAGCGTAGAGCGTGGATAAGTTAAAGGGTGGGAGGTGGGTTATTCAAATCTAAATTGCTTTACTTTTTCTTTTTCTTTAAACAACTTAAGGCTTTAAAGGGAAGTGTGAAACTGTTTCCCTTTACACTTTGCAAACACTGCAAAATTTGATTTGCCGACTTACTTTGGGCTTCAAGGGTGCTCAATCGTGCTTCAAGCTGTGTCACTTTAAGTTCTAATTGCGTAATACGATCACTGTCACTTGCAAATGACTGAGTGGGAGTTATAACTGCTATGGCTATAACAAGAGCGCTTATAGCCGTAATCATCGTTTGCTTAGTCATGTTTCCCCTTCTAATTGGATCAGGTTAATTGTTTTTCGTTTAGATACAAACAAGAATCTAATGGTTAATCATTTAATCAATACCAAAAATAGTCCGGGCTAAAGATGCATAGGTCTTTTGGCATCCATAAAACGGAGTTAAATCCATATCGGGACGAATGTTGACATTAGGGAAATCCATGGAAGTTGGAAATGGTCCATAATTGATTTCTCCAGTACAGTATTCATTCTTAGCAAAAGTAACTTCCAAAATAGTGGGCCAATGCGCCCCTCCCAACGGCAATGCACCTCCTGAATTATTGGCGTGGACATGGATTGGGCTGTGGGTCATTGTCAGTTGATCTAAAATATTTATGAAAGTCACACTGAAGTTGGAGTCGCCTAACAGCTCCAAACCGTGGAATTCAATTACCACCTGCTTAGCCTTCTTTACAAACTCTAACTCCTCTTTCAAAACAGAATACTCGTTACCTTCGATATCAATGAGAATTAAATCTAACTCTTCTAAATCTGCATTTTCTGTGAAAATTTTCCTTAAGTTGGTCATTTTCTCGTTAGTTTCAACAAAGCCAATATTCTTCTCGGTGAAGATATAAGACGGTTCGTCTGGTAGCGGGTTGGGTACAGTTCCATCGAATGCATATATTTTAAAATTACGGCCAAGTAAATCTTCATCAGCTGATACTTCCAAGCCGACTCCCAAATTCAAGCATATTTTAGATTGAAATATAGTCGCGATGACAACGCTTCAAATGGATGACTAGTCACTCCATTCCCGAGAGTTGGGCAATCTCTAGATGAAACTTAGGACTGCTGGTTAATCGACCAAAGTGTCCAGATATGAGTGCGGATAGAGCGGGGTT
>CAILXX010000005.1 GCA_903838295.1 uncultured Actinomycetes bacterium | reverse complement strand
TGATGTTGCTCGGGTTCTGATGTTGCTCGGGTTCTGATGTTGCTCGGGTTCTGATGTTGCTCGGGTTCTGATGTTGCTCGGGTTCTGATGTTGCTCGGGTTCTGATGTTGCTCGGGTTCTGATGTTGCTTACGCTCTTTCGCGACTCATCCTCCAGCGAATTCCTGCCTCAATAAATCCATCTATATCGCCATCGAGTACAGCTGCTGGGTTTCCCACTTCAAAGTCTGTTCGCAAATCCTTCACCATTTGATATGGCGCTAAAACATACGAACGCATCTGATTTCCCCAAGATCCAGAATTATCCCCCTTGAGCGCATCGATGCGAGCACGCTCTTCTTGACGACGACGTTCCAATAGTTTTGACTGCAAAACAGCCATCGCCGTGGCTTTATTTTGAATCTGTGAACGCTCGTTCTGACAAGAGACAACAATTCCTGTTGCAATATGTGTGATTCGAACAGCAGAGTCGGTTGTATTAACGCCTTGTCCACCAGGGCCAGATGATCGATAGACATCAACTCGAATCTCTTTTTCATCGATATCAATGTGATCCGATTGCTCGACGACCGGTACGACTTCCACTCCCGCAAATGATGTATGGCGGCGACTTTGGGAATCAAAAGGAGAAATTCTTACTAAGCGATGTGTTCCCTGTTCAACCGAAAGAGTTCCATAAGCGTATGGTGCACTGACGCGAAAGGTCGTGGATTTGATTCCTGCCTCTTCTGCATAAGATGTTTCTAATACATCTACTTTGGAATTATGCCGTTCGCAGTATCGAAGATACATGCGCATTAGCATTTCTGCCCAGTCTGCTGCTTCGACTCCGCCCGCTTCGGAACGAATTGTCACGAGCGCATCACGCTCATCATATTCACCACTTAGAAGAGTTTGTACTTCAAGATCTCTAATTGCCTTTGCAACGTCCTCTAACTCTGCAACAGTATCGGCTTGTGCCTTTTGATCCCTCTCACCTTCGGCAAGTTCTAGTAAGACCGGCACATCCTCCAACCTGCGTCGGATTGTTGTTACCTTGTTTAACGTTGCCTGAACACGTGAGAGTTTGCTCGTTACTACCTGCGCCTTCTCCGGGTCGTCCCAAAGATTCGGTGCGCTTGCTTCCGCCTCCAAGGTGATGGAATCGGCTTGCAACTTAGGGAGGTTAAGAACCTTTTCTATACTTACCAAGGTGGCATCGAGTGCTTTTACCTCTTGCAAGTAATCACGCGCGGCCATAGGTGAAGAGTAACGGGTACTAGCGAGAACCGGCGATGATCGAGACGGCACCGACAGAGGATGCGATTTGATTCTCTGAATTCCCTATTCCTAGCGGGAAGCGAATTGCAGCTGGGATAACGGCGGAAATACTGGACTGCACTTCGTCATTGACGCAGCTCCAGGAGTCAATATGTATTGGCATCCCTCGGAGATTTGAAGCAGAGATTTCATTTGTAAAGGATGCCAGCGCTCGATTGCAATCTATAGGGATGCGAAATTGCGGACCATCTGCAATAGAAGTATCCATAAGCACATTTCCCGAATAATACCGTGATAGTGAAATTTGATGTGCTGCCCGAGTGATAGCAACTTCACCAACTCCTACGAGTTCTCGTTTTGCTAGATATGCATCTGACGAATCCACGACCACAAAAGCAGATAAGAGCAACATGAGAAATAGTGAAAATATCAAAATGGAGAGCGAACCTTGATCGTCGGAAAAAATCTTTGCTAAGGGTGTTTGTTGGGTGGGTGTTTGTTGGGCAAGCTCAACCTCTCGAGGCCGAAGCGTGTCATCAATATTATGGGGCCTTGTTTCAGCCAACATTCTAATCATCGCCATGCATCAACTATTTGGGTATCAGTTGCGACAAAAGTTTGATTAGGGGCGGAAAGAAATCTAAATATTCCAGATAACTGATTTGCCGATTGAAACAAAGTGACCTTAGCTTGCACTCGTGAATCTGGAGTGAGACATGGGGTTGCAGAGCACATAATGGAAATTACCGGGACTTCCCTAATTCCCGCAGGTCGTAAAACTTTGCTCTCAAAGAGTTGAAGGACTGTCTGCATTCTGGCATTCTCGAAATCCTCACTGGGGCTTGTAATAAATGCACGGGCACTCTGGCGCGCCAAACTACGTATGTCAGCTGAAACTGTTGCGCTCTGGTGTACCGCACCCAAAAAAATAACCATGGGAAGAAAGAGCGTGAGCGCTAAAATCACAAACTCCACAACCGCGCTCCCTTCCTCACTTCGAAACGCTTCGACTATTTCTTTTTTCACTCCTGCACTGCGATTCCAGAGGTAAAGAATCCATCGCCATTCGGCAATAAAGGTGAGATCGCTGGCAGGGTTGTCTTGCGAGTCCCCACCAGTAACGATCCACCACCGGGTAGCGGCACAGCAATCAATGGATCGACCCATGGTGATGTTATTCCTGGACCATATGGGGTGCCGGAATTAGACGCGCTCCCCATAGCGGCATAAGCAATCGCACCTTGATTTTGCTGATCCCCCGACAAACGTGCGTAGACGCTAATTGATATTTGAAGTACGCCAAGAAAAAGAATCATCAAAGGGATAAGAGTCAATGCACTTTCAACATTACCCGATTCTTTTTTCCACGTGGCCCAAAGCATTAACGAATTCCGTTCATAGAATCTAAAGAATTTCGCAAAATTCCGTTGATTCTCGGCGCAGCAAGTGTCCAAATACCCGTGACCAGACCAGTGGTCATCAACACAACGAGAACCCAACCCGGGACATCTCCACGTTCGCTAGAAATCAATTCATAGGTGCGAATTGATCTATTCATAATCCATTTGGAGATATTTTCTCTAATACTATTTAGCCAATTTTTATTCACGTTACCTTCTTTCACTTGATCAGATAGTTATACTTCTTGATTCATACTTCTTGATTCATATTTCTTGATTCATACTTCTTGATTGATACTTCTTGATTCATACTTGCCTTTTACAATCCGACGCTCCTCCCCAGCGAAAAGTAGGAGGGCCACAGGGCAAATAGGACGGATACTGGCAATATTAGAAAGACGACCGGAATCATCAACGCGATCTCTGCCTTTCCTGCAGATTCCAGCAAACGTGCCTTCTGTTCTTGCCTGACCTCTTCAACTTGACGATGCACCACGTCAAGCAGTGGTGAACCTCTTTCAATTGCGATCATTAGTGAGTCTGAAAATCGACGGACCATAGGTGACTTAATGCGATCACTCAAAATATCTAGTGCATCCGCAAAATTGGCTCCGTTGCGAACTTCTACAACAGCCTCTCGAAGCACCAGGGCAAACTCTCCCGTCGCACGCTCACTGATATGCGCTAAAGCCGTTGCTGGACTTTGGTTGCCAGCTAAAAGGATTGCGAATAGCTCGACAACCAATGGAAATTCACGTTCGATCTCGGCCCTGGCCTTCTTTGATTCTGTTCTATACCGAACTCCCCCATATCCTGTGATGATTTCATCTCGAAACTCTCTCCATAATATTGAGGTTGCAAAGGCGATAAGTGGAGCGAAGGCGATAATGATCAGTAATGCCTTCATTTTGCTCCTACGGCAGCGAATATTCTTGGGACTTCTTCAACTCTGCCAACCCGTGACATCCACGCATAGGCAACTCCACACATAGCAAGTCCCATCGCAAGAATTCCGATTCCAGTAGTTGTCGAAAATGCCGCGACAGTGCTGGGTTGTGCAGAGAGAATAAGTAGCAAAATCCAGGGTGCAATCGAAGCAACTACTGCAGAATTCTTTACCCATCCAAGTTTTGCTCGAATTTCACTGCGGATAGCGATATCACTACGAATGAAATCTCCCAAAGTTCGTAGAGTTGTCGCCGTATCCCGACTTCCTGTTCCTCTCGCAAAATCCAGCACCTCACACACTTGGTCGGCAACTGGATCGTTAAATCTAAGTTTTATTAATCGAAAAATAGCGCCAATATCACCACCTTCACGCAAAATGTCCTCACACTCGGCAAATATTGGCCGTGAAACTTCGGGACCCCTCCGTGCTAATCCAATAATTGTTTCTGCTATCGATAGGCCAGAACGTAAGCCAGAGATCATATGGTCGAGTAATTCTGGCCATAACGTTGCCAGCTGCGCCAATTCTTTTTCTCTCTTTCGCTTCGCAAGCAGGTAAGGAAAGGTAGATCCAAGAACCATAAAAGGTAATGCCAGGGATCTGGAGCCCATTAGGAAAGTGGCAAAGACCAATCCTGCGATTCCAGTCAAAGAACTCTTCCAAATAAGAGTGGGGTTCACACTTTTTCTGACGAACTTGCTTCTTCCCATCGTGCTTCTTCCCATCCTGCTCGTGCCCATCCTGCTCGTGCCCATCCTGCTCGTGCCCATCCTGCTCGTGCCCATCCTGCTCGTGCCCATCGTGCTTCTTCCCATCGTGCTTGTGCCCACGTCGATCAATTCCGAATCTTCACTGGATTAGAGCGAAACAATCGTTCGGGATCGCCCAGTCCAACTTCATATTTGCCATCTTTGTAGGTAAAGATCTCTTCAATTTCTGCACGATCATTTTCAACTCGTCCTGTGGCATGTGCAATCTCTACAATTCGACGTTCGCCGGTATCTCTCAAAATAGTTGTATGCACGATCAAATCGATTGTTGAGGCCACAATTGGAGCAACAAATTGATAGGAAATATTTTCTCCAGCCAGCAAGGGCAATGTTTGCAATTTTGATAGCGCATCTCGTGCGGAATTCGCATGAATTGTTGCCATTCCAGGAAGCCCAGAATTCAAGGCGATCAAAAGATCTAGGGCTTCCGCTTCTCGAATTTCTCCCACGATCAAATGTGAAGGCCGCATACGTAGAGCTTCTTTAATCAAACGCCGAAGCGGAATCTCTCCCTCCCCTTGTAAATTAGCGGGTCGAGTTTGCAAGGCGATCCAGTCTGGAAGCCGTGGCTTTAATTCAAAAACTTCCTCAATAGTTATGACTCGATTGTGAAAAGGAGTAGCGCTCACAAGTGCATTCAAAAGAGTTGTTTTCCCGGCCTGAGTAGAACCGCTCACCAAAATATTGAGTCCGTCTACGACTGCGCGTTGCAAATAATCTGCAATCATGGGGGTCATTACTCCCAGCGCAGAAAGTTCTTGAAGAGATTTCCCACGAATCAAATGTTTACGTATATTTACAGCCCAATGAGTGGCAGTTACTTCGGGAATCGCGACATGAAGCCGGCTTCCATCTGGTAAACGAGCATCGACAAAGGGGTGTGAAAGATCAAGTCGCCTTCCACCCCACATCAATAACCGTTCAACAATATCCCGAACTTCTTGTTCACTGAGCACCAGATTTGTTAACTGACTGACGCCTGCGCGAGCAATGAAGATTCGATGAGGGGAATTGATCCAGACCTCTTCAACGGTTGGATCTGCCATTAGTGCTGCTAATGGCCCAAACTCTGAACGCTCTTCTTCCACTCCCCTAGAGAACTACCTCACCGACACTGATCCCGCTCTCAGGAATCAGATTGGGGATAACTGTCGGCTGTGGATGAGTCATCACTGGGAAGGATTCATCACTGGGAAGGATTCATCACTGGGCAATAACTCTTAGCCAGGCAATAACTCTTAGCCAGGCAATAACTCTTAGCCGGGCAATAACTCTTGGCCGGGCAATAACTCTTAGCCGGGCAATAACTCTTAGCCGGGAAGGATTATGATCATCTTTGTGAGTAAAACCCGTGTAATTATCATTGAGTTGGTTAT
>CAILXX010000004.1 GCA_903838295.1 uncultured Actinomycetes bacterium | reverse complement strand
TCACGATTCTCCTTGAACAGGTTCGGTGACGGATCGAACCATTCTGATAGGAGATGTACATGGCTGCAGCTAAGAAAACTGCTCCAAAGCGTCGCAAGAAGGCAGCTGCTAAGGCAGCTCCAGCTCCAAAGCGTCGTCGCAAGAAGGCAGCTGCTAAGGCAGCTCCAGCAAAGAAGGCAGCTCCAAAGCGCCGCAAGAAGGCAGCAGCGAAGAAGGCTGCTCCTGCTAAGAAGGCTGCTCCAAAGCGCCGCAAGAAGGCAGCTGCTAAAAAGGCAGCTCCAGCAAAGCGCCGTAAAAAGGCTGCTGCTAAGAAGGCAGCTCCAGCAAAGAAAGCCGCTCCAAAGCGCCGCAAGAAGGCTGCTGCGAAGAAGGCTGCTCCTGCTAAGAAGGCTGCTCCAAAGCGCCGTAAAAAGGCTGCTGCGAAGAAGAAATAAATCCCCATTGAAAAATCCCGCCACGAAAGTGGCGGGATTTTTTATTGCCTAAAAATAACTATCTACTCTTCGGATTCGAACTGTTCGCGCATTTTCATACTGACTCTTTCAAAGATTCGGGCTAAATCTTCTTGATCCTTCGCGGTTAAGTGATCCACAAATCGCGAGCGAATGCTTGAGACATGATCGGGGGCGGCTTTGACTATCGCCTTCCAGCCCTTCTCTGTCATGACTGCAAATTGACCACGCTTATCAACCTTGCATAGTTCTCGGCGAACCCATCCCGCCTTCTCCATGACCTTCATCCGATGCGATAACCGTGACTTAGAAATCATCGCAGATTCGGCAAGTTCGCTCATACGGATCTGACGGTCGGGGGCTTCGCTGAGATGGACCAAAATTTCGTAATCGGACATGGATAAATCATGGGGCGAAAGGTCATTTTCCATCGCCTCCCACATTCGGCGCGAGGCAACAATATAAGCACGCCAAGCCTTAAGCTCCTTGGGCGAAAGCCATTTGGGTTCGGGCTTTTTTGGGGGCATACCTGAATGATACGCACAATCCAAGGTCGTTGAAAGTTGAATTACTTTATTTTTTGCGGTATTTCTGGGGTCTATTAGAGTTGGCTTATGAGTGCAAATAGTTTAGTGAGCGGCGTCGAATCGATCCACCAGAATCCGGCGGTCCGGCCGCAAGATGATTTCTTTAAATACGTTAATGGAAAATGGTTGGACGAATCAGAGATCCCAAGTGATCGCTCCTCTGATGGCGCCTTCATGTGGCTCCGAGATAGAAGCGAAAAGCAGGTCCGAGAAATCATCGAAGAGTTATCAAATTCTCCTGCGCCAATCGGGTCTAACGCCCAGAAGATCGGCGATATGTACCGGTCGTTCATGGACGAAGAGCGCATCGAAAAAGCAGGTATCTCCCCTATCGCGGCAGACCTTGCAAAGACTCAATCCATTACAAGCGTCGAAGATTTCTTGGCGGTCATGGGCGACCTCGAATCTCGAGGTGGCGGTGGACTCTTCTATACCTTCGTTAACAATGACGATAAGGATTCCAGTACCTACATCACCTACATGGGTCAATCTGGACTGAGCCTTCCAGACGAGGCTTACTACCGTGAGCCAGAATTCGAAAGTGCCCGCACCGGATTATTGGCGCACATTGCGAAAATGTTTGAACTAGCAGGCATAAGTGACGGCGCATCTCACGCTAGGCGAATAATGGATTTGGAGACAGAGATCGCGTCTCATCATTGGGATCAAGTCAGAGATCGCGATGCAGAGCTAACATATAACAAAGTCACCTACGCCCAACTGCAAGAATTGTCCCATGGCCTTAATTGGCCGCTTTGGGTGGCCGCTTCCAAGACCCCGCAAAAAGTTATTGACCAGGCCATTGTCCGCCAGCCATCCTTCTTCACTGGTATCGGGCAGATGCTCCGCAACTTTGACCGGGATTCCTGGAGTTCGTGGCTTACATGGCACCTTCTTTCTGGCAGCGCTTCCTTCTTAAGTTCGGCTTTCGTCAATGAGAGTTTCGCCTTTTATGGCACCGCGCTTTCTGGAACCCCCCAATTGCGCGAGCGCTGGAAGCGTGGCGTTGGATTGATAGAAGGTTCACTCGGTGAAGCGATCGGAGAGATTTATGTGGACCGGCATTTCCCTCCTACTGCAAAGGATCGGATGGTCCAGCTTGTACAGAACTTGATCGAGGCTTATCGAGTCGACATTGATGCGCTTACATGGATGTCGCCGGAGACCAAGAAGAAAGCGCAAGAGAAGTTAAATAAGTTCACCCCCAAGATTGGGTATCCAGATAAATGGCGTGACTACAGCGCACTCTCGATTTCTCCGACAGATTTAATTGGAAACCTAAATGCTCTTGCAAAATTTGGCCAGGATTATGAATTTGCCAAGATAGGTGCCCCTATAGACCGCCAGGAATGGCATATGACGCCTCAAACCGTAAATGCCTATTACAACCCTGGGATGAACGAAATTGTCTTCCCAGCGGCGATATTGCAGCCTCCGTTCTTTGATTTACATGCAGATGACGCGGTCAACTATGGTGGGATCGGCGCAGTCATCGGCCATGAAATTGGTCATGGTTTTGATGACCAAGGTTCTAAATACGATGGCGACGGAAACCTAGAAAATTGGTGGACCGAGAAAGACCGTGATGAGTTTGAAAAACGTACCGCTGCATTAATTGCCCAGTACGACGCCCTCTACCCAGAAAATACCCCCGATACCCACGTCAACGGGGCCCTAACAATTGGCGAAAATATTGGGGATCTTGGCGGAGTGACGATCGCACATAAGGCTTACCAAATATCACTAGCAGGCAAGCCAGCGCCTGTAATTGATGGCCTAACCGGGGACCAACGCTTTTACATTGGGTATGCCCAAGTCTGGCGGGGCAAAGTTCGTGCAGAAGAGATGCGTCGTCGCATTGCAACTGACCCTCATAGTCCAGCGGAATTTCGATGCAATCAGATCCTCAAAAATGTTTCAGAATTCTATGAAGCCTTTGATGTCAAAGAGGGCGATGCGCTCTACTTGCCAGAATCAGAGCGCGTAGAAATCTGGTAATTATTTAGAAGCTAAACGCGCCTCGCGTCGGATCTTCTGTTCAGCTGGATTTGGCACAGGGACCGCAGACAGCAGGCGCTGGGTATAGGGATGTTTAGGGCTTTTGAGAATTTCGTCTCGAGTTCCGGTTTCTACAAGGAGACCATCCTGCATCACTGCGATTCTGTGCGACAAAATATCGACGACCGCCAGATCATGACTAATAAATAAACAGGCGAATTTGAGTTGCTCTTGGAGTTCTTGCAGAAGGTCAAGGAAACGGGCCTGCACAGATACGTCAAGGGCCGAAGTTGGCTCATCTGCAATCAAGATATCTGGAGTTAGTGCAAGCGCACGAGCTATTCCCACACGTTGGCGTTGTCCCCCAGATAATTCATGCGGGTAACGGTTTCGATAGCTGCGGGGTAATTCAACCTTAGCTAATAGCTCCTCCACCATCTGGTCGAGTTCTTTACCTTTGGCGATATTGGCTAATAGCAGGGGTTCCCCGATGCTTTCGCCAATCGGTAAGCGTGGATTTAAAGAGCTGGCAGGGTCCTGGAAAACGATTCCAGTGTTGCGGCGAATTTGTCGTAACTCTTTTTGAGAGGCACCGCTAATGTCTCGGCCAACAACTTCTAGTTTGCCTTCTTTAATGGGTAGAAGTCCGATAGCGGCTCGTCCAACAGTTGTCTTACCTGAACCTGATTCTCCAACCAGGCCAACAATTTCGCCAGGGAAAATTTCTAGTGAGAAATCCTTTACTGCGACAAAGGCGGGGATACGTCCACGCTTTGGATATTCGATAGTGACACTGTCGAGCTTAAGAACTGGGGTTGGCTCTACCGCCGCTGGCGCAATGACGCGCATGGGGGTGCTTCCAAGTTTGGGAACAGATCCCAAAAGCTCTTGGGTGTATGGATCTTGGGGAGTATTAAATATCTGGTCCGCACTTCCGTGTTCGACCATACGACCACTTTGCATTACCAAAATTTCGTCCGCCATATCCGCGACCACTCCCATGTCATGGGTGATCAATAAAATTGCAGAGTTTAGTTTGGTACGAAGCCCGCGCATCAAATCCAAAATTTCTGCCTGCACTGTCACATCCAGCGCAGTCGTAGGTTCATCCGCGATCAACAGGGCTGGGTCACAAGCCAGTGCCTGAGCAATCATGGCGCGCTGGCGCTGTCCACCAGAAAGTTGGTGTGGGTATTTATCAATCGATTTCTCCGGATCGGGAATTTCGACCAGAGTGATTAATTCGATGGCCCTCAACCTGGCCTCTTTGGGACCCATATCAAAGTGGTTACGCAACGTTTCAATTATTTGAAAGCCGATCGTATAAACAGGATTTAACGCGGTCATTGGCTCTTGAAAAATATAAGCAACTTCATTGCCACGATATTTCTGTAGTAGCTGCGCTGGCGCCCCCAGGACTTCAACACCTTTAACTTCAATACTTCCAGAAGTCCGAGCATTTGAAGCCAGCAGGCTCATTACCCCCATCGCAACAGTCGATTTACCTGATCCAGATTCACCGACAATTGCCAGAGTCTGCCCGGCCTTAACCTCAAAGTTCATATTTATGGCCGCTGGATACCACACGCCATCCACCCAAAATTCAACCGTGAACTGCGTAACTTTAAGTACTGGGGTACTCATTTAGCGGACCGCCTTAAGAAGGTTGATGGGAAGCTGTGACAAGATTGGTAGGTGACTAGCCCCGAAATGTTTCGGCCTTACATCAACTACTGGCTGAGTGGAATCGGTGGCGCTATGTCGGGACTCTTTCTCTGGTCTAGCTTCGTTCAAGGCGGAACTGTGACCGAATGGACTGGCATATTCATCGCTATCGTGGCCATCGACTTGATTTACATTTTTCTGCTTCGTCCCAAGATTATTTTCTACGATGAAGGGCTGGTCATTACAAACCCAATTACCCAATTTAAGATCGGTTGGCAGGACGTCGAAGAAATTGAAACCAGATGGGCTCTGACTCTCGAACTCAAAGGTCGCCGTATCAGCGCATGGGCTGCCCCAGGTCCCGGTCGACATCACGCACGTACTGTCCACCCAAGTGAAGTAAAAGGATTGCGCATCGCAGAAACAGGCAGCATCAGGCCCGCGCTCTCTCCTCGCACTGATAGTGGAGTTGCGACTCACCTGGCCCAGCTTCGACTCGATCAATACCGAAGCAAAACCAGCGCCCCTTCTCTGGTCTTTGCGGTCTCCCGCTTCTGGCAAGCACCACTTGTTGGCATTGTTTGCCTCATCGGCGTAGTAATTCTTAATTTCCTTAGCCATTAAATTAACCGTTAAATTCGTCAATTTATCTCACCAGCTTTGGCGACTGTGGTCAAGTCGTGATTTTTTGATCGCTCTTTTCGAGAGAGGCGTCGTCGTTGGCGTGGATCAAAAGCATCCCGCAAGCCATCACCTATGAAGTTCACGCAGAGTGAAATCACGATAATAAATAAACCTGGATACCAAAATAGCCAAGGTCGAGTAGTAAATGAATCTTGATATTGGCTGATTAGGAGTCCCAAAGATACATCCGGAGAAACCACACCAAAGCCCAGATAACTCAAAGCGCTCTCTAGCAAAATCGCGCCAGACATAATCAAGGTTATTGATACGATGATTACGCCGACAGCATTTGGCAATATATGTTTGAAAATGATCCGTCGATTACTTGCCCCCGCAACACGCGCAGCATCCACGAACTCACGCTCACGAAGGGTTAAAAATTCGCCTCGCACCAAACGCGCCAAGCCGGACCAAGTAAATAAGCCTAAAAATACCGCGAGAAAGAGCACGCCCTTATTGCCAAAATGAAAACCAATAACTGAACCAATAATGATGGTAGGAATAGTGATAATAAAATCATTGAATCTCATGAGTACTGCGTCAACCCAGCCACGGAAATATCCAGAAACTGCACCAATGACGGTGCCAATCAAGCCAGCAACTATGCCGATCACAAACATCACCAATAGTGATCTTTGTGCACCGCGCATAACTAAAGCAAAATAATCGCGCCCGATATCATCCTGGCCAAATGGGTGATCGCCCAATCCGAAGTTTTTCCCTGGTAGCAAATCCAGAGTCGGGCATCCACCCAGTCCACCAGGACAGCCCTCGCTCCGCAATGGAGTCATGTCAATGCTGTTGTATTTCCACCATCCCCCATAGCCCAAGCCCAAGATCTTGAACCCCAGCGCACTGAAAACAAATATGATGATCGAAAGAAGTACAAAGACAGAAATCATCGCACCTCGGTGGCGTATAAAACGACCACGGACAATCTGGCTTTGGCTCAATCCTTCGGTCTCTTTATTAAAAATATCCGAGTCAGCTACTCGCGGAACGACTTTAGGGGTGCGTTTAAAAAAATTCATCATTTCTTCCCCACAACCCTGATTCGCGGATCTAAAGCGGAATACAACAAATCAGCAGCTAAATTGGCCAAGACCGCTAACGAAGAAGTCACGAAGAAGACTCCCATCAAGAGGTTGAGGTCGTAGTTATTGATTGCCGTATTAAAAAGCGTCCCCATCCCCTGCCAGCCAAATACATGCTCAGTGATTATTGCGCCCCCGATAATTGAGGCAAAATCGACCACAATAATTGTGGTCAACGGAATCAATGTATTACGAAATGCATGTCTCATAATAACGGTGCGCTCCGTCAAGCCTTTTGCTCGTGCGGTACGAATGTAATCTTGATTAAGAACTTCTAGCAAAGTTCCACGCGAATATCGCACGTATCCGGCAAATGAAATCAACGTCAAAGCAACTGTTGGCAATACTAGGTGAGTCACCGTATCCAAAAAGGTAAACCAAAAATTCCCCGCCGGAAGCAGCGAATTAGATTGGCTGATTGTTGGGATAGGTCGGAAGTGAATAGCATCAGTGTTGATATATGGAACCCAGGTCTTCATCAGTTTATCGATCAAAAACAATATGCCCACTAAGACTGATGTAATTACGCTAGTTCGAATCACCGGGCCACGATCAATCTTCGCAAAGAAGAGTGCAGTAGATACCGCAACAATAATGGTAAGAAGGAACATAAGGGCAATTGGGGTTACTCCCGGATGTTTTGAAAATATATATTCCACCGGGAAGTAGAAGATCAAACCTATTATCGGCATGGCCTGCGCAGATCGGAGTGCGGCCTTGTTATTAAAACCAGTGGAAGTATAGGTAACAGCGAATGCAAAGCCCATTCCGAGCACAAACATCATGAGTGGACCCAAACCTGGATGGGTAAACCATTTAGTAAGACTTAAGAGAGAGAGGAAAACCGCCGTTGAAAATGCGGCTATGGCGAAGATAATTTGAACTTTCTTGCGGTTCCCACTGATAAGCGCGGCCCAGAAAAACCCAGAAATAATGGCAGCAGAAATAATCCAAGCAGGTGAAATTTTTCCATTTGCCAAAAAATTGTTGAAATTGATCGCCAAGTACTCTTTCAATAAGACCGCAACCCAGAAAATAGGGAGTGAATACATTAAAAATGCCACAAAGGTCATGGCGTAATCGAATCGGCTGTATTGACGGAGGGCAGAAATAATTCCCACAGCAATTCCCATAATTATTGCAACAACCGTTGCCATTGTAATTAATCGAATCGTTGTTGGAATAGCGGAATTTAAGTATGTACTGACGGGGTTACCATCTCGGGTAGTTCCCAAAGTGAAATGCCCGGTAAATATTCCACCTATGCCTTTGAGCCACATAAAGTATCGTGCGGGTGGTGGAACATTAAGGTGCAAAGTTCTTACTAATGCGGCGATTTGAGCTTTTGCTTTGGGGTCAGTACTTCCCCGAAGCCCTTCAAGAGGATCGCCAGATATAGCTGCCAAATTGTAGAGTAGGAAACTTGAACCAAAAAGGATCACAAGTAAAATCGCGACGCGACGGCCAATATAGGCGAACATGTGCGGAATCCTTTTTCTTGGTTAATTGCCTGACGCTGATGCTTGATTTCTCAATTCATTTGATCTCTCAAAAAGAAGTGGTGTTGGAGTTTAACCCAACACCACTTCTGTTAATTACTACCTCGTAAGAGGGGTACTAGTTATGCAGTGAAGTGCCAAGTCCAGAAGTTCCAGACCAAGCTTGGTGATAGTGGGGCAGGAATCACACCGGAAAGTGCCGAGTTGTATGCGGTCACATCTGGGTTTTGGAAGATACCCAAGAAGAAGGCATCCTTCACGATCTGTGTTTCAGCTATGACCTGTTCACGTTCAACAGTTGAAGCAGGAAGAGTTGCAGATTGAAGCTTTACGCAGGCTGCATCTACCACTGCATTGCTATAACCGGTGTAGTTAGAACCTTGGTTTGTCTGGAAGGTTCCGCAACTCTGCGCATCTTGTGGATTTGCAGTCTGATCAAAGATGAAGAAGTGAGCATCATAAGCACTAGATGTCAGCTTTCCACCCCAACCCTTGGTTGCTGGAGCCGTAACTTTGAAACCAGCAGCGGCTTCAGAAGCGATAATCAAAGCTGCTTCAGATGCACGACGCGTGTTTCCTGGAGAACCCCAGAGCAAGTTGATGGCAACAGGAGTGTTGCCCTTACCTGCCTTTGGATACCACTTCTTCACCAATGCAAGTGCAGCAGCGGAACGTGAGGCTTGGGTGCCTGCGCTATAGACAGAAGATCCAACCTGGCTAGAAGCGTGATCGTAGTTAGGATTTCCAGGCAGTGCCCATGTAGAACCCAAGACGATAGCGTTTGGGTTGATAGGTTGAATCAACTTAGAAACGATATCTTGGCGTGGATAAGCAAGCAAGAAAGCCTTACGTAGATCGGCAGATTTTTGCCCAGCTGACATTGCAAAAGGACCGGTATATGGAGTTGAGTCATTAGACGCTACGCGTAATTCAATATGCTCATAAGCAAGTGAGCTAGAAGTCACGACGGTGGCAGTCTTAATGGCCTTGAGCTGCGCCACTGCGTCCGCAGTTGGCTGACCTTGATAGACATCTGCATCGCCATTTGCAATAGCCTGGGCAGAAGGTGAACCATCTCCGATTCCCTGCTTGATAACCATGGTCGTGATTCCCGAAAGGGCCGGGCCAGAGTTATAAGTTGGGTTTGCAGTCAAAGTGATCTGATTTGTATCAACTGATTTGACCAAATAGGCACCATTGTTGACTAGGAGCAATGGGTTTGTAGATGAGTCAATAGTTGTTGCCTCATATCCGGTTGTCCAGACTTTACCCATAGCAACAAATGCATCCTTGTTCTTGGAAGTGAAGTCGGATACAAACTTGGCTGTCGCTGCAGCATTTTCAGCAGCAGTTCCAAGTGTGGTCTTGCCAGCAGCAAGCATCTCCAAAGTATGTACTGGGAATGGACCGCCGATTCCGTTGAGAACCCAATCTGGAATTGCAGTGTCATATTTAACCGTGACGCTCATCTTGTCAGCACTGAGTGTTGGCTCGCCAACTACATGCTGATCATAAACTCCACCATACGCACCAGAATCGAATGCAGGAGTGACTGAAGAGTCTGTTGGATCTGGAAGGCCAGCTGCTTTAGCAAATTTAGTACTCGCAGTTACGTGAGCAAGTAGAAGATCCGCACCAGTAATTGGCGCACCATCTGACCAAACGCGACCAGGGGCTATTGTGTACTTGACTTCGAAGTCACCGGCCTTGTTTACGGTGTTCTTGTAAGTGCCCAGAACTGTGTTTGGGACGATCTTGAGGTTATTGTCATAGTGATAGAAACCCATGCTCGTCAGGTAAGAGACATCGCCGTTGATCACGATGTTGTCAGCAGGATTTCCAATGTTAAGAGAGGTAAAAGTATTACTTTCGATGATGATGGCGGTTGTGCGAGCCGCAGCATGAGCTGGGACTGCAACAAAGCCAATCAACGCGACCGAAACAGCAGAAACTGCTGCTACGAAAGAACGCGTCTTTAGGCGTGCATTCATATTTTCTCCTTCATAGATGAACAGGAGGCAAACAACAAAAGTTGCCGACCTGATCGAGGGGTATCAAGTGTCCTTATCCTGCCCTATTTGTCGGGTTTCTATCAATAGACTAGGCCCGTGAACTCCTTTTCGGGTCAAAATTTCGCATATAAGGAAGGTATCGCCCTTGATGGTGCCTTAGGCCGAACCGGGACCATATCCACCCCACACGGCATGATTCAGACTCCCGCCTTTATCCCCGTCGGGACCAAGGCGAGCGTGAAAGGCGTACTGCCTGAATCCATCAAAGAGTTAGGAGCTCAGGCGGTTCTGGCCAATGCCTATCACCTTTACCTGCAGCCAGGTCCCGAAGTTGTAGATGAGGCAGGTGGTCTTGGAAAGTTCATGAACTGGCCAGGCCCCACTTTCACCGACAGCGGTGGGTTTCAGGTCCTCTCGCTAGGGGTTGGTTTTAAAAAAGTTATAGCGATGGACACAGAAACTTTTAGATCCGACGAAGTTATTGCAGATAAGAAAGAACGACTAGCTCATGTGGATGACGATGGCGTGACATTCAAATCTCACCTTGATGGATCCATGCATCGTTTCACTCCAGAAATATCGATGCAGGTTCAACATCAGCTTGGCGCCGACATTATCTTCGCCTTCGACGAATGCACGACTTTGCACAACACTCGTGGCTATCAAGAGCGAT
This sequence comes from uncultured Actinomycetes bacterium, assembly GCA_903838295.1. Lineage (GTDB taxonomy): Bacteria > Actinomycetota > Actinomycetes > Nanopelagicales > Nanopelagicaceae > PALSA-747. The sequence continues at coordinate 312,822 of CAILXX010000004.1, read as the reverse complement.
CACTAGAACGGACTCGGCTATGGGCAAAAAGGTGTCTCCTGGAACATGGCCGGTTGACCAACGAAAGAGTTGAACATCCTTATCAGGCTCTTTTTGGAGTTTTACAAGGCGCACAATACGAAGATCTGCGCCGCAAAGCTGCAAAAGATTTATCTGAATTAAATGAGGGTGGAATCACCTTTGATGGCTTTGGCCTTGGTGGTGCGTTGGACAAAGAGAAGTTGGGAACCATCGTTGGCTGGTTGTGCGAAGAACTCCCCCGCGATAAGCCACGTCATCTCTTGGGAATCGGCGAACCGGATGACCTATTCGTCGGAGTCGAAAACGGCGCAGATACTTTTGACTGCGTTGCCCCATCTCGCCAGGCGCGGACAAGTGCGGTCTTTACCGAAGACGGCCGAGTAAATTTGAGCAATGCAAAGTACCAACGCCAATTTGTACCGATTGACGAGAGCTGTACCTGCTACACCTGCAAGAATTACACCGCCGCATATTTGGGGCATTTGTTTAGGTCTAAAGAGATGGTCGCATCTACGCTTGCAACCATACATAACGAGCATTTCATTGTTGGGCTAGTTGAAAAAATGCGCAGAACGATCGAATCCGGCGAGTTTTATGATTTCAAAAAGGATTTTCTGGGGCGCTTCTACGCAAAACGTAGCCTTCTCTAAACGAAACTAGGCAACCTGAAACGAACGCTTTGAAAGTCCCATCCAATAACCATCGATAGCGGTTTCTGGCGGATCATCTGACCTGGATGCCGACCCCAAAGTAATAAAGATGGGCGCAAAGTGTTCTACAGTCGGGTGCGCGTAAGGCATACCTGGCGCCTTTGCTTTGTAATCCATTAACTCATCAACTGCGCCGCGACTCAGTACTTCTTTGGCCCAGATATCAAATTCAAGGCTCCAGCCGGGAGGCGTTGCATCAATACTAAAATCGCGAAGAAAAGGTAAACCGTGGGTCAAGAAACCGCTGCCAATTATCATCACGCCTTCCTCACGCAATGGTGCCAATTGCTGGCCAATCTTGAATAGTCGCTCTGGGTCAAAGGTTGGAATCGACATCTGCAAAACCGGAATATCGGCATCTGGAAACATTTTTAATAATGGTACGTAAGCTCCGTGATCTAATCCCCGGTTTGGTTGATCAGTAACCGGTTGGTTAATTAACGCTTTAATTCGAGCTGCCAGTTCAGGTGCACCAGGCGCTGGATATTGAAGATTGTAAAACTTAGGATCAAAACCACCAAAGTCATAAATTAATGGGGTCCCGGTTGTTGTCGTACCCAATGAAAGCGGTGCTGATTCCCAATGCGCACTCACAATCAAAATTGCTTTAGGTCGATCTAACCTTTTACCCCAATCTGATAGTTGGGAACTCCACACGGGATCATCTAAAAGCAACGGAGCACCATGGCCTATATATAGCGCAGGAGTCAATGACATATCCGTAGAATATCAGATAGTTGAAGATTCAATCACTTTGCAGTTCGAGCAATTCGTTTTCTTGCAACTTCTTGACTTGGGGATTCCTTGCCCAAGGTAAAGCTAAGAATGCGCAGCAAGCGTGCACAGAGCCATAACCAAAACTTACTAACAGGTTTTAACCCCAAGATTGCGCGTTGTTCTGGCGTCAAAGTATAAATTGCTGCGCGAGCAAGCACTCTATAAAACAAAAGACTTGCGGTCCCAAGAGGCGGTTTCAAGATAAATTTAACGACAGTCGCAGTCTGCTCACTCGTTGCAAGATCCTTTTGCAGGAAATCTTCCATCGTGGCCTTAAGTTCTGCGACCGATTGCGGTGCATTGATTAAACCCAAGCCAATTGCGCTTTTACTCCACTCCCGAACATAGGCATCCGCACCTTGATCGATCGGGTACTTGAATGCAAGATGTGTTGTTAAAAAGGAATCTGTAAACGCACAATGGACCCATAATAAATACCGTGGATCACTTGCACGATAGCCGGCAGTATCGCCAGCTTTAGTTGTGTACTCTCCCTGCACTTTGGAATGCATACCGTTTACTCTGGCTGCCTCTTTCGCGATCGCTTCTTCTGTGCCGAACGTCGTAATAGTTAGCCATCGCGAAGTACCCGCTAGTCGCCCCAACGGATCTGATTCGTACCTCGAATGCTGACTTACCCCGGTGAGTGCAGCAGGATGAGCAGCTTGCAAAAGTAACGCCCTGATTCCTCCGACCAGTGTCGCGACAGATCCATGTACCTGCCAAACAGCACTGTTGGGTCCAAAGAGGCCCGGCCCTTCGCCAAGGTCTATGAACTTCACCCAGTCGGGACGACCATCTTTAGAGCCCGAAACTATTTCTCGGAAACGGTTAGCAATACGATTTTTCATTGGGTGGAATATAAATTTATTCGGCGATCGCCTCACGTAATTGATTGGAATGATCTACGGGATGCTTTCCATATGCTTCGAGCCAACGCTGTATCGAAAATTCTCCACGCTCTGAGTGAATCACGAACTTCTTGAGATCATCATCCGTCAAACGCTTAAGGATCTCTAGTGAAGATGCTCGGGACGCTACATAAACCGCCAAACTTGTTTCGATAGGTAGATCTTTATACCCAAGTTCTGGCGTATCTGACCACTTATTTTCGTCATAGCCCAAAATTTGACTGCCTGGTTCGGCAAGAATTCGGCGGAGCCTAGCTGCTGACTGAGATTCACTATCGGCCATGTGGTGGACGATTTGGCGAGGAGTCCACCCGGCATAATCTGCCTTATCAATATTCGCAGGGGTGATCAGATCCACCGCTTTAAGAAAAGTGGTGGTGGCTTCCTCGTAACTCTTGATAGCTTCAATAATTGTCATGGCAGTACTTTACAGATGTTAGAGATTTTCTTCCTCATAGTAATTGCGCCAGATTAAGCGATGAACCGGAATCTTGCGAGGAAGCGCTTTGATCCCAGGGATTAATGGCATACAGACCAAACTGAGGCTCAAAATCCCCATGATTACCATGATGTAGGCGTCAGCGTTTGCTCCAAATGGGTGGCTGTCACCATTATTAAATGGTGGGATCTGGTACCAGAACGAATAAAGCCATAACCAAGCCTGGCCTGGATAGCGACCAGTCTCGTTCATCATGCCCCATGTGTCACCTTGCAAATGAGCCGCAGTGCTCTGGTCATTAAAGTAATTTCCATCGCCCAGGAACAATGTCTGCTTTGTGTTGTCATTCTGGAAGTAATTCCCTTGGGATAAAAGGACGCCATCGAGTGAACCTGACTTAGCCATCGTCAACAATCCAGTAGCTAATTGCGGAACAGGACCATAGTCGCCCGCAGGAACTTTAGATGCATCCTGGTTTGCCTTGCCTAAAGCAGAGTCATACGCCGTGGCCCAAGCGAGATGGGTCTTGGAATCAGCCCCTTGCCATTGTTTTAGCCCAGATGCGACATCAGGAGAATTATTAAAGGTGGTTAATGGAGTAATGACAAAATCGTTGACGTTGTCGACGGGATGCTTGACGCCAATTATCTGAGCCAGGTGAAAGGGCCCAACATTGACGCCAGAAGAAGCAGTGTTATACGGAGCCCCGTATCCGGCAGATCCACTCGTACCAGCAAGCTCTTGAACCGATGTTGCGTAAAAATCTGCTGGCGCGTTTATCGCCCATTCTTTGAAGGTGATCTGCTTGTCGTCGGGTGACCCAAAGAACGCCGATAGAGCTACAACAATCACAGTGATAATTACGAGTGCGGCAGTTCCCTCTTTGAGAATGTCATAACGTCGAGTCCTGCCAGCCCATGGCGCACTTTCCAATTCATGCCGTGTGCTCATTTTTTCTCCTCTAAAACCTTATTGAATGCATCGATCGGTGGCACTACTCCCTTTGCTCGAACCATCAACACATGTATTACGGTAATGACTCCAAGAATTAACGGCATAAACGCGACGTGGAGAAGCAACTGTTGCCCAAGATTAGTCACGTTGAACCATGCGCCAATTCCCACAGAATTAAATCCATCTTTTGCCTCGTAAGAAATCCACTGGGAATCAAAGTTGGTTTGTACTAAGTAACCAGTAAACGCCGTCCCAATTGATGCGACGAAAGCAATACCGCCAGTTACCCAAGTGAGCATTCGATTTCCGCGCCATGCAGCCATCCAGAACTTTCCCCAGAGGTGAATCACCATAAAAACAAAGAACAACTGGACACTCCAAAAGTGAAGGCTATTAACAAAGTGCCCGGGGGATGAAAGGTGGTACCAGCTAGGACCTTCGAAGGCGAGAATAAGACCAGAAAAAATAATGACACCAAGAGCAGACAAAGTAGCTACCCCAAAGAGATAGATCCACGAGGCAACGTACGCTGGTTGAGTATCTGGCAGTAGTTTTTCTATTGGAAGGTTCTTCTGCCAAGCCTTACGGAGTTTTGCGGTCCACATCTCTTTTTCGTGCTGGGCACTCATTTCTTATCCTTCTTTCTGTTTCCTGGAAACGGGATTACGAGCGCTGCCACAAAAATTGTGAGCATGCACAGGATCGTGATCAGATTTGTTATCGACATCTGGAAGAAGCCCACATGTATGTAAACGGCCTTCAGATTCATGAAATGCGAAATTATGCCCATGTGAAGAAGATATAGCTCCCATGTGAGATTTTTGATCTTTTTCTTGAGGGCTAGCGCCACGAAGTGATGGCTGAGTGCCAGCACTCCTGCTAAAGTGACAAGACCAAAGGGGTACAACCCAATGGGCCGACGCGGTGGAAAGTGATTAGAAAATGGTAGATATCACGATCATGCAAAGGGACCTAACACCCTTCGAACACTTGGTGCTTGATCTGTTGTGCAAAGGTAAATCGAACATAGCGATAGCGGTAGAAACTGCTCATACCGAAAAGGTTATTGAGAACACGGTTTCGCGATCTGCACGCGCATTTGGCATAACATCCAACGGCGACACAAATGTTCGAGTCTTATTAGCATTGGCATACCGAACTCATTTTGGAGACGCGGCATTTGATTCACTCGACGTTGCCTGTCAGCACATGAGCATTGGGCCAGATGGCAAACAAATGTGTGCTCGCCACACAGAATAAAAAAGAATAGAAAAAGAATAGAAAAAGGGATATCTGATGAAACTTCTTGCAAACATTTTTCTCGTTCTACATTTGATTTGTGTTGCGACGATAGTTGTCTTGCTTTTAAAGCAAGGTGGCAAGGCCAACAAAGTTGTTCCTAAAGGTTTGACACATGCTGGCCTCGGTGCACTAGTTGCAGGAATTGCAATGGTGGGAATTCGAAGTTCGCAACACCATTCCGACCCCGCCCTCTATCCGGCTTATAACAATGGAACAGTAGTCGCCAAATTAGGTGTAGTAATTGTTCTCCTTTACTTTGCCTTCAAGAATGCAAAGGCTCCAACAATCACTCGAGGAACGTGGACGCTTTTATTGGGGCTCACCGTCATCAATATTGGATTGGCTTCCTCACTTAAGCATTAATAATATAAAAATGGCGCCGGGCGGACCCTTATCGACGCGGTGATGAGGGTCCGCCCGTGCCAAAACCAGTAGTTTTTCGTTATACCTCTAACTCTCCTGCAACTTTACGAGCATGAGCAAAGCCCAATAACGCAAGCAGTAGGAACAAAATGCCACCGATATATGTGAACCAAGCGGAGTACATCGCAATTTGACCTAACTGCCAGAATGCATATGCGGTAAGCAAAGTAGCTCGTAAGGTTTCTCCGCGGAACAATGTTTGTACTGTGCCTGCAAGGGCCGTATCAGTTGGTGCTGCCTGAGATGCAGCGCTGGCTTGCGAATAGGTCTGACCTCCGCCAATTTTGTTTAAATGTACGGCAATGTAATGATCCGCAAAAACCTGGGCTTGCTTGCCGGTAAGAAGTTGTTCGCCTGCATATTTAGCCATTTGATTTTGATCTGCCGCCGGAAGGCTGGTTAATCCACCAGTCCCTGCCGCTGGGAAGAAGATCTTTTGTGCGACAAGTTGGCTTTTTACCTGGTCATTGGCAAAGTTATAACCCCAAGATAGCAATCCACCTGCCACGAGTAATACAACCGCCAAGAGCAGCCCAATCAGGCTTGCAGTCTGATCAATAACCTTTCTATTAACCGTAACTTTCTTATTCATTGTTCTTCCTTTCGATGAAGAGCGCTGCTGTCGCAGGAACTTTGTCCCAGTCCTAAGTCTGCGACTTCAGGAGGCTGCCTTCTACAATTTTTGCAAGAGCCAGCCCTCAGTCAGATGTGATCTATGAAACCCTCAAGGCATGGTTGAGATTTTAAATGTGATTTTTAAAGGCCATTGGCGTGCCAGTGGGAGCAAGAATGAGTAAGTTATTCGCACTCAACCCCTCAATAGCGAGGGACCCTCGGGAGGAATCTTGAAGAAATCATTTACGTTCAAATCGATCGCCATTCTTTCAGTGATCTCTGCATCACTGATCGGAATCGCATCCGCTCCAATGTCGCAAGCTGCCAAGGTAAAAGCTTGTATGGTTCTAGATACCGGTGGTATTGATGATCACTCATTCAATGCTGGTTCATGGGCTGGAATGCAATCTGCAACTTCAATTGCTGATGTTCAGTATTTGCCTTCAACATCGAGTGCAGATTTCCAACCAAACATCAAGAAGTTCATTGACCTCAAGTGCCAATTAATCGTCGGTGTTGGTTTCAGCATTAGCTCAGCAATCGTTGCTGCAGGAAAAGCAAACCCAGGCGTCAAATTTGCAGTCGTTGATGATTCAGCGATGGATTGCAACGCTGACTACTCAGTCTGTAACGCAGTTGCAAACGTTAAAGGACTCACATTTGGTACCGATCAGGCTGCTTTCCAAGCTGGATACCTAGCCGCTGGTTATTCCAAGTCGGGAATTGTTGCTACTTACGGTGGCGCTCCATACCCAACTGTTACCATCTTCATGGATGGCTTTGCAAAAGGTGTTGCTTACTACAACAGTGCAAAGCACAAGTCAGTCAAGGTTCTCGGTTGGGATCCTAAGAATCCATCCAGCGGAACCTTCGTTGGTGACTTTGCCAACATGAACAAAGCTGGCCAGATTTCCTCTAACTTCGAACAACAAGGTGCAGATGTAATCATGCCTGTTGCTGGTGGCCTAGAAGCAGCAACACTTAGCCAATCACTCAAGAGTGGCAAGTCCGTTGTTGTCGGCGTAGATACCGACGCAGTTGCTTCATACCCTCAATACTCTTCGGTCATTCTGACGACAGTACAAAAGGGTCTTGGCGCTGCCATTAAGTCGGTAATTTTCGATGTAGCCCTCAATAGATTCAACAATAAGGCCTATGTTGGAACCCTCTCAAACAATGGTGTATCAATCGCGCCATTGCACGACTTCGCTTCAAAGGTCTCTTCTCGTCTACAGCTTGATACCAAGATCGTTGGTTCTGGCGTAAGAAGTGGAAAGATTTCTCTCTCTAACTAAGTTATCAAACTTATACAGGGACCCAATTAACACTGGGTCCCTGTATTTTTTACTGGCAATACTGCGTATTATCAATGTATGGAAAGGTCTACCGGTGTCTCTTGAGTTACGCGGAGTAACTAAAACTTTCGGGTCTCTCGTTGCAAATGACAACATCAACCTCAAGGTTGACGACGGCGAAATCCACGCGATACTCGGCGAAAATGGCGCAGGCAAGTCCACGCTCATGAATATTGTCTATGGACTCGTGCAACCTGACTCAGGTGAATTCTTGGTCGATGGGAACCCCGTGACAATTCACCAACCCGCCGATGCTTTAGCGGTGGGTATAGGGATGGTCCACCAACATTTCATGTTGATACCAGTTTTTTCAGTTCTAGAAAATATTATTTTGGGCCATGAACAATCAACGAAAATAGGAAGTTTAGAAAGTTCGGCGGCTCGTGAAAAAATTCTGAAACTCGCTTCAGAATTTGGATTCCACATTGATCCGGATGCGATTGTGGAGAATCTCTCCGTTGGTGTTCAGCAACGAGTAGAAATTCTTAAAGCGCTGATGTACGACGCAAAGATATTAATCTTAGATGAACCAACTGCTGTACTTACTCCGCAAGAGACCGATGAATTCATTGAAATCATGAAGAAACTTAGAGCGAGTGGCACCGCGATAATTTTCATTTCTCACAAGTTACGCGAAGTAAAAGCTGTGGCAGATAAAATCACGGTAATACGACAAGGGAAAGTAGTTGCGATAGCCGATCCAAAATCTACACAGGAAGAGCTTGCTTCTTTAATGGTAGGACGCCCCGTCAACCTTACTGAGAAAAAGACGATCCACCATGACAATGCGGTTGTTGTCAAAGTTTCTGAACTCAATATTGCAGATGAAGTGGGCCGTCCCCTGGTATCGAACATAAATTTTGAAATTCACAAAGGGGAGATCTTGGCGATCGCTGGGGTTCAGGGAAATGGTCAGACCGAACTTGCCAACGCCATGGTCAACCTCCATAAAAATGTGCATGGATCGATTCTCCTAGACGGGCAGGAGATTGTTGGTTTGTCAGTGAATAAATCACTCCATTCCGGCATCGCCTACGTTCCAGAATCCCGTGAACTAGATGGTTTGATTGGTAAATTTTCGATTGCAGAGAATCTGATATTAGATACTCATCATGAGCAACCATTTGCCAAGGGCATCTTTATGTCTAATAAAGCTGTCGAAGAAGAGGCGCAAAAGAAAGTTGTGGAGTTCGACATCCGAACTCAATCCATAGATGCACCGGTATCTTCATTATCCGGAGGCAACAAACAGAAGGTAGTCCTGGCGCGAGAACTATCCAGGCCTGTGCGATTAGTCGTTGCGTGCCAACCAACTCGCGGTCTAGATGTTGGCGCAATCGAATTTGTTCATAAGAGAATTCTGGAAGAGAGAGAAGCCGGTCGAGCTGTACTTTTATTTAGTACCGAGCTTGATGAGGTAATGACTTTGGCAGACAGAATCGCAGTCATGTACAAGGGCGAAATCTTGTCGATTGTTGATGCGTCTGCCACACGTGAGCAAATTGGCTTGCTGATGGCGGGAGTAAAATCATGAAAAAGTTTTACAACCGAATAGCCGAAACGGCGTTACTGCCATTTCTCTCGGTCATTATGGCCTTTGTTATTTCTGGATTGTTGATCGTCTTCTCCGATGCGGCTGTCTTAAAAGTAATTGGTTCACCTGGCAAATTCATCAAAGTCGCTAGTTCGACATTCATGAACGCTTATATTGCACTGTTCCAAGGAGCTTTCTTTGATCCGCACCTGACGCAGGGCCACACTCTGCTCCAAGGTTTTTATCCACTTTCAGAAACTATCGTGACCGCTACCCCCCTTATATTGGCGGGTCTTTCAGTTAGCTTGGCATTCCAATCCGGGCTCTTTAATATCGGTGCGCAGGGACAATTTATCTTCGGAGCCATCGGGGCGTCCTACGTAGGTTTTCACTACACCTTCTCCCCCGTAGTTCATGTAACGCTTGCACTTTTGGCAGGAATTGTCTTGGCCAGTTTATGGGGTGGGTTCGTTGGATTATTAAAAGCACGAACCGGGGCGCACGAAGTAATTGTGACGATCATGATGAACTACATTGCAGGTTTCTTTATCTTGTGGATCCTCAAAACAAAGAGTTTCTTAAGACCTCGTCGGATCGATCCCCTTGCCCCAAACATCAAACCCAGCGCAGAACTCCCACATTTATTGGGATCAACCATGCGCCTACACGCGGGAATCTTGATCGCACTTCTTGCGGCCGTTTTCGTTTGGTGGCTACTTAATAAGACGACCATTGGTTTTCAATTCCGTGCCGTTGGTGCAAATGCTTCGGCTGCCAAAACAGCAGGAATATCTGTGGGAGTTACAACCATGTTGACCATGACAATCGCCGGCGCTTTAGCTGGTCTTGGTGGTGCGGTACATGTTCTGGGAAATCAATATGCGTTGACATCAGATATTGCAGGTAGTTTTGGTTTTGATGCGATCACCGTTGCGCTCTTAGGCAGAGCCAAGCCACGTGGGACTGTGATGGCAGCACTACTCTTTGGCGCGCTGCGCACTGGTGGAAGAACTATGGAAGCAAATACATCTACGCCTCTTGATATCGTCCTCGTCATTCAAGCTCTCATAGTGCTATTTATTGCATCTCCTGCCTTGGTCAGGTTTATTTTCCGAATTAAAAACCTTCAGTCTCAAGGAACCCTCGCTTCGAAAGGGTGGAACGGCTAATGAAAAAAATGTCGGTCGCCCGAAAGCGAACTTTGCGATTTCTAATAATTCTAGGAGCGCTCAACTTGTTGGCTTTAGCAAAATTTGGGTTTGGAAACCATTCAACTCTTTCTACTACTTACGGACTGGTTTTGGGTCACGAATGGATCATCCTTCATTCTGTAGTAGTTAAATCAAGCACTGGTTCCACCTTCTTTGCGCTCTTAGGGCTGCTGGGCTGCGGACTTGGGTTTCTCTTCTTTAAGTTAAATAAAACATCCTTAGCCGGGATTTCTATCGCCTCAATTAGCATCCTCTTCTCCTTTATTTGCTGGGCAGCTACCGGAAAATTTATTCCGCTCACAGGTTTGCTTCAAGGCGGATTAATGCTGGCAGTCCCCTTAATTTTCGGTTCGATGTCTGGTTTGCTCTGCGAACGCTCTGGTGTCATCAATATTGCGATTGAAGGACAATTGTTGGCAGGTGCCTTTGCTTCAGCTGTAGTCGCGAGCGTTACGCACAAGACAATGTTGGGGCTGATCATCGCGCCAATAGCTGGTGCTGCAGTTTCTGTATTGTTGGCAACTTTTGCCATTAAATTTGGGGTTGATCAAGTCATCCTTGGCTTCGTGCTCAACGTACTGGTTTACGGTTTGACAGACTTTCTTTATAAGCGGTTGCTGATCCCCTACCAATCAACATGGAACCAAGCACCTTCTTTCTCACAAATAAGCATTCCGATTCTAGGAAAAATTCCGATCATTGGACCTATTTTCTTTGATCAGACGATCATCGTGTACCTCATGTATGCAATCGTCGCAGCTATTTCTTATGGGCTCTTCCGAACAAAATGGGGGCTTAGGACTCGCTCTGTTGGAGAACATCCTGAAGCAGCTGACAGTGTCGGTATCGACGTCAACAAGCTGCGATTTAGAAACGTTGTAATCGCTGGACTAGTCGCAGGCCTTGGTGGTGCTTACTTCACGATTGGCTCTGTTGGCAGTTTTGGCAAGGAGATGACTGCGGGTTCTGGTTTCATTGCTCTAGCGGCGTTGATATTTGGCAAGTGGACTCCTAAAGGTGCAATCTTGGCCGCGCTACTCTTTGGATTTGCCGATAACTTACAAGGAACCTTGTCGATTATTGGCGTATCTGTCCCATCTGAATTCATGCTGATGGTTCCCTACATTGCAACAATTATTGCTGTTTCTGGTTTGATCGGCCGAGTGCGTGCGCCAGCAGCAGATGGTGTCTTTTATAGCCGAGGAGAATCACATTGAGTTCTGCAGACATTGACTGGGAAGCGCTACATGCGCAAGCAAAGCACATAATGACGCTGGCTTATTCGCCTTATTCAAAGTTTCCTGTTGGGGTCGCTGCACTTGTCGATGATGGAAGAATTATCACCGGGTGCAATGTCGAAAATGCTAGCTATGGGCTGACCCTATGCGCCGAATGTGGTTTGGTTTCCAATTTGATTTCAAGTGGTGGGGGCCGCCTAATCGCCGTGGTCTGCGTTGATAGCGCTGGACAGTACCTAGCTCCGTGTGGTCGATGTCGCCAATTACTCTTCGAGCACGGTGGCTCAAATTGCTTGCTTATGACGCCCGCAGGTCCACTTCCCATGTCAGAAATATTGCCATGGGCTTTTGGCCCAGAAGACCTTAAGTAATGGCTGAAGCATTTGCAGTTGTTGAGATCATCAGCACAAAGCGTGATCGCGGCGAACTCAGTGCTCCTCAGATCGATTGGGTCGTAGACGCATATACCCGCGGGGTTGTTGCAGACGAACAAATGTCATCATTGTTGATGGCGATTTTATTGAATGGAATGTCTATGCGGGAAATTTCTCGTTGGACTGATGCGATGATTAATAGTGGCGAACGCATGAACTGGTCTGCACTTACTCGACCCACTGCTGATAAACATTCCACCGGTGGCGTCGGTGACAAAATAACTCTCCCACTTGCTCCGCTTGTGGCAGCATGTGGTGGCGCCGTGCCGCAATTATCTGGACGAGGCCTTGGTCACACAGGTGGCACACTAGATAAATTAGAATCAATTCCTGGCTGGCGCGCATCATTATCCAATGATGAGATGTTGCATGTACTTCAGGATTGCGGCGCTGTCATTTGCGCGGCTGGTGCTGGTCTAGCTCCTGCCGATAAAAAGCTTTATGCGCTCCGAGATGTCACGGGAACCGTTCCTGCCATTCCCTTGATTGCCTCAAGCATCATGAGCAAGAAAATTGCCGAAGGAACTAGTGCGCTTATCTTGGATGTAAAGACAGGCAGTGGTGCATTTATGTCCGACCCTGCAAAGGCTCGTGAATTGGCCCAAGTAATGGTCGCACTCGGCGAGCGTGCTGGCGTCAAAACCCGTGCGCTAGTAACTGCCATGGATGTTCCGTTGGGCTTGACAGCTGGGAATGCGCTAGAAGTTCGTGAATCGGTAGAGGTATTAGCTGGTGGCGGGCCCGCAGATATTGTCGAACTCACCTTGATCATGGCGCGAGAGATGTTGGACGCTGCGGGAATCAAATCATCTCTAGACCCCGAAGATGCACTCAAAAATGGTGCAGCAATGGATGTCTGGCGCCGAATGATTAAAGCACAAGGTGGTGATCCAGATGCAAAACTTCCGGTCGCTAAAGAACAACATATATTCCCCGCGCCTGAATCTGGCGAGATCCTAGAAATGAACGCTCTATCCGTTGGGCTATCCGTATGGCGACTTGGTGCTGGCCGATCACGTCAAGGTGAAGCCGTGCAAGCCGGTGCGGGCATCGAAATTCATGCAAAACCCGGTGAGATTATTAAAGCAGGTCAACCATTATTTACTTTACATACCGATGAACCAGAACGATTTGAACGGGCGATGGAAGTCTTACAAGGTGCTGTTCGAATTTCGAGTACCGGTAAAAAGGTTGAGCGGTTGCCATTAATCATAGAAAAGATAACAGGCTAAACTCTCCTGTATGACACTTGATAAGAAACCAACCCCGGACCAAATCAAGCGCGTCCCGAAGGCTTTATTGCACGACCATCTAGATGGTGGACTGCGCCCTCAAACCATTATCGATCTTGCGCATGAAATTGGCTATACAAAACTTCCTTTTTACGAAGCAGAGGCGCTTGGTCGCTGGTATTTCGAAGCTTGCAGTTCGGGATCTCTCGAAAGATACCTTGAAACTTTTGACCACACGATTGCCGTGATGCAGACCCGAGAGGCGACGATTCGGATAGCAAGGGAAGCGGCGCTGGATTTAGCACGCGATGGCGTCGTCTATGCCGAAATCCGAGGCGCTCCAGAACTCTTCACACGTAACGGAATGACCCTGGACCAGGTTATCGAAGCAACAACAGAAGGTTACCGGTTAGGAATGACTGACGCTAAGGCCGAAGGACATTTCATTAGGGTAGAACAAATTCTTTGTGCGCTTCGTCAGAACGATTTGTCAGATGAAGTTGCTCGCAAAGTCGTTCAGTTCCGCGACAAGCACGTAGTTGGTTTTGATATAGCTGGCCCAGAAGATGGATATCCAGCAAAAAATTATCTCTCGGCATTCGATTATTTACGCGCCGAGAATGCTCACTTCACAATTCATGCTGGGGAAGCCTATGGACCGGCATCAATCTGGCAAGCGATTCAGATCTGCGGCGCCGAACGATTGGGTCATGGCGTTCGGATAATCGATGACATTGATTTCACTGGTGGTACAGCAAAGCTAGGACCCCTGGCATCCTATGTCCGTGACCGGAGAATTCCGTTAGAACTCTGCCCTACTTCCAATCTTCAGACTGGAGCTGCAAAAGATTATGCATCACACCCGATTGGAATTCTAGAAAAACTTCGCTTCCGCGTCACGATCAATACCGATAATCGTTTGATGAGCCGTACTTCTATGTCCAATGAGATGCAGAAAGTCACTGAAGCTTTCGATTGGTCATTCTTGGATTTACAACGCCTCACCGTCAACGCGCTCAAGAGCGCCTTCATTCCATTTGAAGAACGATTAGAAATCATCGAAAAAATAGTCAAGCCGGCCTACTTAAAAATCAGCGCAGAATAGAACTAAATCCCGATTGGGTGCCAGACTGTTTTGCTCTCCATAAAGTCAAGAATCCGCTTGGGTGATTTAATATTTGGTGGAGTCTTGATCCGTTTCAGATTTCCGACACCAGCTATTTGAGCTTCTTTGAGAACCTTTGGAGATAAGCCAGCGGCATCTATCGCATCGATATCCATGTGAGAAGCAGCCCACGGAGCTAGTTCTGAACTAACCCCAGTCAAAATATTAACCACACCAGCAGGCAAATCACTCGTTGCCATGCATTCAGCAAAACTTATTGCAGGTAAAGGGAATTTCTCTGATGCGACCATTACCGCAGTGTTACCAGAAGTAATAACAGATGCCATAGCACCAACTAGATTTAGAAGTGAAGGCTTGGCCGCCGCAAATACCGCAACGACTCCGATCGGTTCTGGAATCGTGAAGTTGTAGAACGGTCCGGAAACCGAATTAGTTGAACCATCAAGGGCAGAAATCTTGTCACTCCAACCTGCGTACCAAATCAAGAGATCGATACTCTCTTCCACCTGTAATGCCGCAGCTTTGGGGTTGGCTCCCTCTAGGGCTGAGATTTCAGCAATAAATTGATCGGTTCGACCCTCTAGAATTTCTGCCATTCGATACAGGATCTGGCCACGGTTATAGGCCGTTGCACCGGACCAGCCCGGGAAAGCTGATCGTGCTGACACAACGGCATCTCGCAAATCTTTTCGAGAAGCTTGGCATGTATTAGCTAAATGTTTGCCCTTAAAATCCTTGACCGCATAGACCCGACCTGATTCACTGCGCGGAAAAGCTCCACCAATAAATAGCTTATAAGTTTTTAAAACATAGATGCGTTCCATATTTAGTTACTCGCTTTCAGGTAAGCCGACAAGCCATGTTTGCCACCCTCGCGACCCCAGCCAGATTCCTTGTAGCCCCCAAAAGGGCTCGCCGGGTCGAATTTATTAAATGTATTTGCCCAAATGACTCCGGCACGTAATTTCGAAGCGGTCCAAAGAATCTTCGACCCTTTCTCTGTCCAAATTCCAGCAGATAATCCATAAGGGGTGTTATTAGCTTTCTCGACTGCTTCTTGCGGAGTACGAAAAGTGAGTATCGATAACACTGGCCCAAAGATCTCTTCACGTGCGATGCGATGCGTCTGAGATACCCCAGTAAAGATGGTTGGCGGGAACCAGTAACCGTCTGCAGGAATATTGCATGCAGGGCTCCATCTTTCAGCCCCTTCTGCATCTCCTGCGGCGGATAGTTCTTTAATCTTAGCAAGTTGCGCAGCGCTATTGATGGCTCCGATATCGGTGTTTTTATCCAAAGGATTACCCAGACGGATCAAAGCCATCCGCTCTTTAAGTTTGGTTAAAACCTCATCTTGAATACTCTCTTGCACTAATAGTCTAGATCCCGCGCAACACACATGTCCCTGATTGAAAAATATTCCATTGACGATTCCCTCTACAGCTTCATCAATTGCGGCATCATCATAAATTATATTGGCCGCTTTCCCACCTAGTTCTAGGGTGGCAGCTTTTTTACTTCCAGCGATAGATGTTGCGATCAATTTTCCAACTTCGGTAGATCCGGTAAACGCTACCTTGTCGATGCCGGGGTGATTTACTAATGCAGCACCAGTTGCGCCTTCACCTGTGATGATATTTATAACGCCATTGGGTAATCCAGCCTGCTGACAAATCTCTGCGAACAACAGTGCAGTCAAAGAAGTTGTTTCTGCCGGCTTTAAAACGACAGTGTTGCCAGTAGCTAATGCTGGTGCAATCTTCCAGGCCAACATGAGCATCGGGAAATTCCAAGGAATTATCTGTCCCACAACCCCATACGGTTTTGGCCCAGAACCATTTCCAGAATATTGTAATTTATCGGCCCATCCCGCGTGATAAAAGAAATGCGCAGCCGCCAGAGGAATATCGGTATCCCTGGATTCTCTAATCGGTTTACCATTATCCAGCGTCTCCAAAACGGCAAATTCTCGTGAACGCTCCTGCAAAATTCGTGCAATGCGAAATAAATATTTGCCACGTTCTGCGGCAGGCATTTTGCTCCATACTTTTACATAAGCAACTCGCGCCGCTTTTACAGCGAGGTCAACATCCTCGGTACTGGCAAGGGCTATCTCTGATAACTTCTTCTCAGTAGATGGGTTGATAGTTGGAAAATATTTTCCAGATTTAGGTGCTACGAATTTCCCATTGATGAAGAGACCATACCTGTCCTTTATCGTGACGATCGATGTTGACTCTAGCGCTGGCGCATACTCAAATGGGTTCATTTTCTCTCTATCTCATCAATCTAGCGTGACATACGAAGGACCTGCATAAAAGCCATCTCGCATCTTCATTCTTTGTAAGAGTAAATCATTAAGCAGAGCACTTGCTCCAATTCTAAATAACTTAGGTGTCAGCCATTTTGGTCCCGCAACCTCGTTGACAAGTACTAACTGCTTAATTGCATCTTTGGTATTACGAATTCCACCGGCAGGCTTTACGCCGATGCGAGTCTTGGTCAGTGAGTAATAATCCCTGACAGCTTCCAACATCACCAGTACTACTGGTGATGTTGCAGCCGGACTAATCTTTCCAGTACTGGTTTTAATGAAGTCTGCGCCAGCCAACATTGCCAAATAAGAAGCTTTGCGAACATTGTCTAGCGTGACTAGCTCGCCAGTCTCCAGAATCACTTTGAGATGAGCCTTATCCCCACAGATCTCCCTTATCTGAGAAATCTCCTCAAATACTTCACCATAGCGTCCAGATAAAAAAGCACCCCGGTCAATCACCATATCAATTTCGGCTGCGCCCGCGTCGATTGCATCTTTTGTATCCTGCGCTTTGACGGCAAAAGAAGCCCGACCTGACGGGAATGCGGTCGCAACAGCTGCTACCGGGATTGATGTACCTCCTATAGCATCCAACTTTGTTCGAGCAATTTTTACCATATCGTTATAGACACAGACAGCCCCAACTGAAGGAACCGTTGCGTCCATAGCATCAGGACGCACTGCCTTTGCACAGAGTGTTCCGATTTTGCCTGGAGTATCTGCGCCTTCGAGCGTTGTCAGATCCACCATACTGATTGCCATATCGATCGCCCATGACTTACTTGTCGTTTTGATGCTTCGCGTTGCCAGCATGGCGGCACGTGCGTGTGCACCCACCTCATCAACCGGTGGAAGTGTCTTTAAATATGCACGAAGCGAACTTTCTGTGCCGTCAATGATCATTGAAAGAATCCAGTCAACGCTGGCATCAGGCGTGAAACCAGCTCATCGGCCTGCTGGCGCTCAGATTCCGATCCATTTTTGCACACGACTTCAATGTAGCACTTAACCTTTGGCTCTGTCCCACTTGGCCTAATAATCACGCGGACATGGTTATCCAAGAAAAATCTCAAGCCGTTTGTCGGTGGAAGTCCCCCGCTTGGCTTCATCAGATCATCAAAACCGTGAACAACTAATCCCGCAATATCACTGGGTATTTCCTTACGGATATCATCCAAAGTTCGAGATATCGAAGTCAGATCGGCAACTCTTATCGATATCTGAACCGTCTTATGGAAACCATACTTCTCATTTATTTGAGAGAGGTAATGGGAAATGCTCGATCCTTGAGCTTTCAACTCCCCTGCAATTCTTGCAAGCATGATGGCGGCTGAAATTCCATCCTTATCGTTTACTGTCTCGGGATCAACCGCATACCCAATTGCTTCTTCATACCCAAACCCTAAGTTTTCAATCTTGGCTAGCCATTTAAAACCTGTGAGCGTTTCATGAAATTCAATGCCATGATTGCCTGCGATTTTTCTCAAAATAGAAGAAGATACAATTGAATTTGCAAAGGATTTATTTATAAATCTATCAGGCATTGTCGTAGCCAGATATTCGCCAAAGAGCGCCCCAAGTTCATCACCCGTCAACATCCGCCAATCATCATTGTCTAAAATCGCGGCAGCGCAACGGTCTGCATCTGGATCATTCGCGATAACCAGATCTGCGCCTTCTTGTCTAGCAAGATCTAAGGCCATGTCAATGGCACCAGGCTCTTCCGGATTTGGAAATGTAACAGTAGGAAAATCTGGGTCCGGTTCGGTTTGTGCGGTAACCAAGATCGGTGGCGAAAATTTTGCGCTCTCGAATACCGCCCGCACCGTCTGGGTTCCAACTCCATGCATGGCGGTATAGATCGCCTTAACATCCTGTCGAACTCCCGCAATCAAAGCGGTGCGAGCAATATATCTATCGACCACATCTTCATTAAGAGTGGTCCAAAAATTGCCGCGAGGCAGCGCGTGGTTCATGGAATCAATGAGTGCTGCAATCTGCTCATCAGCGGGTGACACGATTTGCGAACCGTTGTAATTGATTCCATCCACCACGCCACCTAGATAAACCTTGTAGCCATTGTCCTGCCGGGGGTTGTGACTCGCTGTAACCATGACACCGCAATCGACTGCTAAGTCACGGACGGCATAAGCCAGAACTGGTGTTGGAAGCGGTCTTGGTAATACATAAACTTCAAATCCGGCTCCTGCAAAAATCTGGGCACTCTCATCCGTAAATTCTTCTGATCCGTGCCTCGCATCTCGACCAATAACGACTGAAGAAAGCCCTCGTTCCTTCATATATGCCGCTATGCCTGCCGCCGCTCGACTCACAACTGCACGATTCATACGTGATGGACCGGCGCCAATCGGTCCACGTAATCCAGCGGTTCCAAATTGAAGAAATCCAGCGAAAGCTGAATGTATAGATGCTTCATCTTCTGTATCTAGCCACATTTGCAATTCTGCGGCAGTCAGTGGATCTGGATCTAACCTGATCCAATCTTCGACTTCTCTACGAAGAGAGCTCTCGATCATATTTTATGCAGCACTTTACTTAAAAGTTCGCCCATCTTACCCGCAGCAGCTTTTCCAGCAGCCATAACTTCTTCATGACTTAACTTCTCGCCCGTGACTCCCGCAGCGGCATTTGTCACCAAAGAGATTCCAACGACTTCGGCACCTAATGCGTGAGCGGCTACTGCTTCGGGCACCGTGGACATTCCGACCAGGTCTGCCCCCATAATGCGCATCATCGAAATTTCTGCAGGTGTTTCATATGACGGTCCACGCCAATGAGCATAAACACCCTCTGCCAGCGAGGGGTCCTCGGATTTTAATAAGGCACGAATTCTTTTGCTGTAAAGATCGGTCAGATCCACAAAATCTGCGCCGATCAGAGGGCTGATACCGGTTAGTGAAAGATGATCGCGAATCAGTACTGGTTGACCAACTATGTAATCCCTATTTATCCCACCGCATGCATTAGTAAGAACTACCGCCTTGCAACCGGCTTTAACCGCGGTTCTGACGCCATGCACAACCGGTTCCACTCCTTTGCCTTCATATAAATGAGTACGTCCCAAAAAGACTAGTGCTCGAATAGTTCCGTTGATGCCTTGCAGATCATATGAACGGACTTTCCCGCCATGCCCGGCGACTGTTGGCGCAGGAAAGCCTGGTAGATCAGTAATCGAAAATTCATGAGTTGGTGTTCCCAGCGCATCAGCGGCCGATATCCATCCAGAGCCCATCACAAGGGCCACGTCATGTTTCTCTTTGCCAGTTAAGCGGGCAAGCTCGGCAGCTGCGGTGACGGCCATGCCAACAGGATCAGAATATAGGTCGCTCATAGGAGAAACTTATCGCTTTATACGGTCTTTATATGCTGACGGTGGCATCCTGCTTTGTCATTTGTAGCACGGCATATGAAGCAACCAGGCACAGCACTGCAGCGCCATAAAAAGCTGCGGCATAGTTACCTAATTTGTCATGAATGATCGCGGCACCTAAAGCTGCGATCGAACCACCTATCTGATGGAATGCAAATACCCATCCGTAGACAACCGAACCTTGCGCAGCGCCCAAGACGCGACGGCAAAGAATGACGGTCGGAGGAACCGTAGCAACCCAATCGAGCCCATAGAAAATCACGAAGACTAGTGTCGAAGGATGGACGCTCCTAAAAAGAATCGATGGGAGAAGAAAGAGCGAAAGCCCGCGCAAGAAGTAATAAAAAAATAGCAACTTAACCGGATCTACTCGATCTGTCAGCCAACCAGATGCCATAGTTCCAATCACATCAAAAATACCTACCAGTGCCAGTAAGCCAGCAGCGGTATTCATAGCCATTCCGTGGTCCGTGGCTGCCGGGATAAAGTGCGTGCCAATCAATCCACTCGTGGACAAACCACAGACAAAAAATGAACCGCAGAGCAACCAGAAATCCTTAATATGGCTAGCTTCACGCAAAGTGTCGATTGCTTCCTTGCCGGCATTTCTCTTGATTTTTTCAGGGTATTCATAATCTTCTGGTGCGCCATATGGCTTAACAGCAGCATGGAGTGGGCTCTCTTTGAGAAAGAGAAAGATCATTGGAACCATGAGGTATGCGCCAAGTGCTACCGTGATAGAAACGGATTCCCAACCGTAATGAGAGACTAATCTGGAGAGACCTGGCAAGAAAATTAGATTTCCCGCTGCACTAGATGCGGTCAAGATTCCCACCACAAGGCCTCTGCGCTTAATAAACCAACGGTTCGCTACAGATGCCGCAAAGACCAAGGCCATAGATCCCGTACCACCGCCAACGATTAATCCCCACAAAATTACGAGGTGCCACGGGTGAGTGATGTACTGAGTGCACCATGCACCAGTACCAACCACGGTTAGCGCAATCATCACAACACGACGAATTCCAAATCGCTCCATAAGCGCTGCCGCAAACGGAGCGGTCAAACCATAAACAAGTACATTGATCGAGACGGCAGAACTAATAGAGGAACGACTCCAACCAAATGCCGACTGCAACGGGACAATTAATACTGAAGGCGCAGCCCTAAATCCTGATGTCGCGACCAGCGTGAAGAAAGTTACGAGTGCGGCGATCCAGGCCGGGTGAATCCGTCGCTTCATTAGAGAAAACTACATCATGGATAAAGGCCACGCAGCCGATGAGCCTCAGCAACCCTTCCCACTCCGATCATGAGGGCAGATTCGCGCCATGTGACCAACTTCTTTGCAGCTGTTTCTTCAACCTCTTTAAAAGCCTTCATCATGATCGACGATAAATTACCTTTGACTTCTTCTGCGCTCCAGAAATAGTTCTGCTTATCTTGGACCCATTCGAAATATGAAACAATTACACCGCCAGAGTTAGCCAAGATGTCTGGAACTACCAAGATACCTTTGTCACGCAAAATTGCATCTCCGCTCGGAGTCGTTGGACCATTAGCGCCTTCGACAACGATCTTTGCTTTAATACCAAGCCCTGTTTTCTCTGAAATCGAATCTGCTAAGGCGGCAGGTATCAACACATCAACATCTAGATGCAGTAACTCTTCGTTCGTTAATCGATCCGCACCGGGAAAGTCCAAATTCTGATGTAACTGAAAATGCTCCCACAATTTTGCAACCGAAGGAAACCCCTTAACTCCACCATTCACGTCAGAGATTGCAACAACTTTCATTCCCATATTCTCGAGTGCAACCGCGGCCCAATAACCAACTTTTCCAAAACCTTGAATTGCTACCGTTGCTCCTTCAATATTTATCCCCCGCACCCGTAAAGCTTCGCGAGTTGCAATGGCCACCCCATCACCAGTAGCAGATGTCCTGCCAAGTGAACCACCCAGAACGATTGGTTTTCCGGTCACGACACCTGGAACTGAAAATCCGGCATTAACCGAATAGGTATCCATCATCCATGCCATGTTGCGTTCATCGGTACCAACATCTGGTGCCGGAATATCTCTTTCTGGGCCAATAATTGGCAAAATCTCTGATGTATAACGTCGTGTCAAACGTTCGTTCTCGCGATCCGACAGAGTCGCAGGGTCTACCGCAATGCCACCTTTTGCTCCACCATAGGGCAAATTAGTTAGTGCGCATTTCCAGGTCATTAACATCGCCAACGCAATTGTCTCGTCCAGGTCTACATCTGGGTGGTATCGAACGCCACCTTTCGATGGTCCGCGAGTAGTTGAATACTGGACGCGATAACCGTTATACATTTCGATATCGCCATTATCCCGGCGAAGAGGGACCGCTACCTGCAATATTCGTCTGGGTGTAGAAAGCGTATGCCACGCATTCTCTGGCAAACCTAGTTGATCAATGGCTCCGCGTAATTGGGAGCGGGCCGTACTTAAAGGAGACTCCGTTGTCATACATCTAGAGTACCTCGTGCGCCAGAGAAGGTAAGTAAATTAGGTGAGAGCCGACCCTTATCTAAGTGTGTTGCTCTCCTCTGCCCACGCTTGAGAGAGCGTTTGAGTGAAGGCTTCTAACGGCTGTGCACCAGAAATTCCAAATTTCATATCAAAAACAAAGAATGGGACTCCTGTGGCGCCAAGTTGTGTTGCCAGGTTGCGGTCAGCAAGCACATCATCAGCAAATTGATCAGAGAGAAGTAAATCATCTGCTTTATCTGCATCAATTCCTATTGATACTGCTGCAGAAACCAAATCGGCATGCTCAAATACGGGTAGTGATTTCTCAAAGTAATTTGCGAATAGAGTTTCTAGCAGTTCGTCTTGTTTACCTTGGGTAGCTGACCACAAGAGCAAACGATGAGCATCAAAGGTATTTCCAGATAATGTGCCGTCCAAGTCGTAGCAAAGTCCTTCGCCATCAGCAACGGCGCACACATTGGCCTGCATCTCTTTGACCTGATCTAGCGATGCACCATATTTACTAGCCAATAACTCGTTAGTAGGAACAATTCCGGTGGCATCAGGTTGTAACTGAAACGCCCTGTGCCGAACGGTAATGTGATCCCGAAAATCGCAGTTCAAGATTGCTCTCTCCAGACGCCGCTTACCTATATAACACCATGGACAAACAACATCGGCCCAGACATCAATAATCATGTAACTACTTTAACAAGAGAATTAATTATTCCTAACCACGAACGGCGGCGATACACAGGGACGCTAGACTTACTCATATGACAAGGATCTTGGTCACTGGTGGCGCTGGCTATATAGGGTCGACTGCAACAGCCATTTTGTGCGACCGCGGCTATGAAGTTGTAGTTTTTGATGACCTTTCTACTGGACATTCTGATTCAGTTGATGCTCGCGCTACTTTGGCGATTGGATCACTTCTGGATCCGGATGCACTACGTAGTGCAGCAGCGGGTTGCCAGGCCGTCATCCACTTCGCTGGTAAATCTTTAGTGGGTGAATCGGTTGAGAAGCCAGATTTATACCGCCACGTGAATATCGATGGTTCTCAAAATTTGCTTGATGCGATGAAGATCCATGGTATCGACCGATTAGTTTTCTCTTCATCAGCTGCAACGTATGGGCAGCCACTTGATAATCCGATCACAGAAGAATCTGTAGCGACGCCCACAAATCCCTATGGTGCTTCAAAGCTATCGGTTGATAATCTGATTGCCGCCTCTGGAATAAGCGCGATTAGTTTGCGTTACTTCAATGTTGCCGGATCTCATCAAGGCAGCAACGGTTGGTTATCAGAAAGACATGACCCAGAAACTCATTTAATTCCTAATGTTCTCAAATCTTCGGTGGAGAATCCACTAAAGATTTTTGGTACTGATTGGGAAACAAAAGATGGAACCTGCATCAGAGATTATGTACATGTGGTGGACTTGATCGAAGCCCATATCTTGGCTCTCAAAAACCTAACGCCACACCAACACCAAATTATTAATCTGGGTAGCGGTTCTGGCTATTCGGTTCGAGAAGTTATAAGCGCTGCCGAAAAAGTATTGGGTCGCACGGTCCCGGCCGTTGAAAGTCCACGCCGCGAAGGTGATCCAGCAACGCTCGTCGCTTCCATCAAAAAGGCTAAGTCAATACTCAACTGGCAACCAGAAAGAAACTTAGAGGCGATGATCTCTGATACGGCTAAATCGCAGGTTCGATAGAGCGCACTTCAACTCCACCGATTGCATTAAGGACTTCTAATAGATCAGTGGGGTCCGATCCAGGAATCGCGACGGTGATGTCGTCTATACCCTGGCCGCTCTCACTTCGGATCGTGACTAACGAACGAATATCACCGCCAGCAAAACCAATGGCAGATGCAACTGCGCCAAGAGATCCAGGTCGATCCGGAAGAGCAATCTGTAATTTAAAGATAGCCATAATTTAAACCGTCACAATCGAATCGCCTTTGATGGCGACCCTGTATTTGGGTAGTGGAGTTGGCGGTGGTCCAGCAATTACTTTACCTCCGTTGGCAGGATCATACTTGCCACCATGACATGGGCAGTTAAGGGTATGTTCAAGGACTGAGTATCCAAGCGTGCATCCTTGGTGTGTGCAGATCGCGGAATAAGCAAAAACACCAGCATTCGTTCGGAAAAGGAATGCGGGATTTCCATCGGGGGCGGTAAATTGCATATTTGATCCAACTGGGAAGGAGGCAAGTTTTACAAGGATTGCGCCCGCCTTTGATTTAGGTGCCGGCTTCTGAAATCGACTGCCAGCGAGCGCAGCAATTATTGCAGTGGTCCCGACGCCAACTATGCGAACAAATTCACGGCGATCCGTTAGGTCAGGAATCACACCAGACTTCTTACCTCGCCCAACATTTTGTTGGCGAACCAAAAACAAAAGTGCGATCCACATGACTAGATATGCGGAATCGCTCCCCAAGAAGTATGGATAGACCGTCCAAGTAACCGAGAGCCATAAGATAAGTGAGACAAGCGCTCCGCCAACAATCGCTAACTGAAGCGCAATTCCAGTAAGTACTGCAATCCCGATCGCGAACTCGCTGAGCATCACAGAGACACCGATAAGTGAGGCATGCTCCACCATGTGACGCAAGGCGAACTTGAGAGGTGAATGTTGTGCGAGACCTGCCAATTGCGCACCGATGTAATTTGTAGAGGCCTTATTTAAGAAAGTGTTATCCGAAGCCTTCTGCCAACCCCCATAAAACCAGGTGCCACCTAGCCAAAGGCGAAGAAGTCGAGTTGCCATATTTTGCGAGCGCCAAGAAGCAGCAATGGAAGTAAGAGCCATGCGGACACTTTACTGATTCAACCTGAGAGTTCACCTCTGAATAACCTGGCTCCCTGACTTGGACTCGAACCAAGAACCTGCCGGTTAACAGCCGGCTGCTCTGCCAATTGAGCTATCAGGGACTACTGGCGGTTAGGCCAGATCACGAATCCTAGCAAGATCTTTGCAGACCGCTAAATCTCGCCCAACGCCAAATCTTTCTGGGCCCGCTTCTTCGCCTCCATCGCGACCAAATTCCCAAAAATCTCGTTATACCTTGCTTCTTCTTCAACTGGATTGAGTCGCTGCAATGTCGATTTTATTTCGGCAATGGCTCTGCTCAGGGCGACTTCACGTAACCGGGCAATAACGCTGGCCACGTAGTGCTCAGAAATCTCGCCATCTGTGCGGATCGGCTCGACCGTCAATTCGGTGATCAAGGCGCGGATATCTTCATCTTCAGTTCTCTCCAGCAAGGTGGGTATATCCATTTCAGGGAGAGCATCAATCTGGGATCTTAAGGCTGCGTAAGGAGCATACGAAAATGCGTTCTCTTCTATCTCATTCCACTGCGGGGCAAGTTCGGCGACCTGTAGTTTTACTTTTAATACCTCGCGCTCCAGCATTAATAATGGATCTTTTAGGTTGACCGCCAGCGCTGGTTTATCTGGAAGAGGTGTATTGCTCTTTCCAGCTACCCGCTTCACTGCCGCAGTCACCGTATCGACTTCCATGCCCAGCCAGCCGGCGACCAGGCGAATATATTCAGGGCGCAGTGAAGCGTCACGGATCTTTCCGACAAGCGGAGCCACTTGATTGAGCGCAGAAACTCGACCTTCAGCAGAACTCACATCATAATTTTTGATCACACTTCGCATCGCAAATTCAAAGAGCGGGACTCGACGAGCAATCAAATCACGGACAGCTGCATCTCCACCAGACTGGCGAAGTTCGCACGGATCCATTCCGGAAGGTTCGACGGCAACAAAAGTCTGGGCAACAAATTTCTGATCATCATCAAAGGCCCTCAAAGCTGCCTTCTGCCCAGCGGCATCCCCATCAAAGGTAAAGATTACTTCACCACGAAAAGCATCATCATCCATCAATAAGCGACGAATAATTCGAATGTGGTCATCTCCAAATGCAGTTCCGCATGTTGCAACCGCCGTTGTAATTCCCGCAAGATGCGCCGCCATCACATCTGTATAGCCTTCTACAATAACCACTTGGCGTTTTTTAGCTATCTCTTTCTTCGCCATATCTAAGCCATACAAAATCTGGGATTTCTTGTAAATGGGAGTCTCGGATGTATTGAGATATTTAGGGCCTTGATCTTTATCATCCCCCGCTAATTTGCGTGCCCCAAACCCCACAATATCTCCTGAAATATCCTTAATGGGCCAGACCAATCGATTTCGATATCGATCAATTAGCCCACCGCGAGATCCTTCTTTTGTTAGACCAGCCAGGTTGAGCTCGTCATCTTTATACCCAATACCACTCATGTATTTGTACAACGCATCCCATTCATCGGGTGCATAACCGATAGCAAATGTTTCAGCGGCCGCCTTATCAAATCCTCTACCAGTCAAAAATTCACGACCAACCTGTGCAGGTCCAGAAAGGTTGAGCTGCTCCTGGTAAAAATGAGCAGCCGCGGTATTGGCGGCAACCAATCGTGATCGATTGATTCCAGAATTTTGTGATGGCCCGGTTGAGTCATAATGAAGTTGGTAGCCAATACGTTCGGCAAGACGCTCTACGGTCTCAGTAAAAGTCAGGTGCTCAAGTTTCATTAAGAAATTTATTGCATCCCCACCAACTCCACATCCGAAGCAGTGAAAATATCCTTTACTGGGAGTGACATGGAACGATGGACTCTTCTCATCGTGAAATGGGCACAGTCCTTTTTTCTGTCCCCCACCGGCGCCCTTTAGCTGAACAAAGTCTCCAATGACATCATCAATAGGGCTGTGTTCTCGTACATACGCTACATCTTCATCTCTTATGCGCCCGGCCATGGGGTTATCTTAATGAATTGAGTTTGGTATGTAGCGTGTAAGCCCCAGGATCGGTGAGTGAAGCAACCTGGTCTATTACTACGCGTAATTTCTGGGAATCGTTCGTAGCCTGTCGCCAATCCTCTTGGAAGAATGACTCCAAGGTCGCTGGAGCTCCGGCTAAAACCATTTCCACTAGCTCTTTGATCACTATCTGCTGATCGGCATAGCGCTCAACCGACGAACTCGCATTTATCACATAAAAAGTCGCGATTGATTTAAGAATAGCAACTTCAATTCTTTGCTCACGTGGCACTATCAAACTTGCGCAATATCGAGTCAGGTCTCCATCGCCAAACTCTTCTCGAGTTGCTTTTTCTGCAGCCAGGGCAAATCTTCCGACTAATTGCGAGGCCAAGTCTTTCAGCCTTGCTAAGTGGCGGTGAGAGCCGTCGTAATTTGTCGGCCAGCAAGAAAGTGACTGTAAATCTTTAAGCGCTTGGTGAGCTTCCACTTCTGTCATATCTTCCATAGCAGAATTTTTTGCAACTTCAAAAATGGCTGGTAAGTCCTCAGCCAAGTGTTCTAACTTTACTTGACCAGTAACAAGTGAATCTTCAAGATCATGAACGCTATAAGCAACATCATCAGACCAATCCATGATCTGGGCTTCCATAGATTTCATTCCTTCTGGAGCACCTAATCGAACCCAATTAAATATTTTTAGGTCATCGTCGTATACACCGAATTTGCGCGAGTTGATGGCGCGCGGCCAAGGGTATTTAGTAGCAGCATCTAGTGATGCTCGAGTCAAATTAAGTCCAACAGAATTTCCAGCTTGGTCCACTGTTTTAGCTTCAAGGCGGACTAATAGTCTAAAAGATTGTGCATTACCTTCGAAACCACCACATGACTCCGAAACCGCATTAAGTGCATCTTCTCCGTTATGACCAAACGGTGGATGACCGATGTCGTGAGCTAGGCACGCACCTTCCATCAAATCAGGATCGGCCCCCAAAGCAGCACCGAGCTCTCTTCCGACCTGTGCGCATTCCAACGAATGCGAAAGCCTGGTTCGTGGGAAATCCGTTAGCCATGGGACGGCCACTTGGGTTTTTGCGGCGAGGCGGCGAAGAGCGAATGAATGAATAATCCTGGCACGATCTCGCGCAAATTCGGTGCGCCCTAATCGTTTTGCGGGTTCGCTTAAAAAGCGGTCGCGATCAGAGTTCGAGTACCCTGACGATTCGTGTGCTTGTCGTAAAACCATAAGACCCTAAGCCTATTTCTTAATTTGGTCGCTCAAGTGAATTCCAAAGCGACCAACGGTCTCGTAGGCTAAATAAGCTCCAGTTTCTCGAATGATGTACCGAAAACCAGTCTCCTTAAGACTCCCAGGACCATTTTGCGCCTGGGCGCAGGTGGCACTAATGCCAAGGTCTCTTGCTTCAGTTTCAGCCCGATAACAGTGATAAGGATCCGTGGAGATGATCACAGATTTCAACCCCTTGAGCTTCATCCACGTCGTATAAGCAATCGTGCTAGACAACGTATCCGTTCCGATTCCGATAGTAGCTAGGGCTCTCTTAGGGATTTGCTCCTTTACCAATTCATTGTGGCTGGCTTGTGCTTCAGTAAATCGATCACCTTTCTGTCCCGCGCCAATAGTAATAATGAGTGGCGCCAGGCCAGATTCAAATGCAAGACGTGCTTGGGTCACTCGTTCCTGCAAGATCGGAGTAGGAATTCCATTGTCTTGTGCTGCACCTAAAACAACTATTGCATCACTTATTTTTACCGATGGATGATGCGCGGTCCACCAAATTTGGCTTGCGATATATAACGGAACCACAATTACTGCTAACACAATCGCAACTATGATTCGTCGAACTATTCTAAATAAAAACAATATCAACCACCAGAAACAGCATCATCAATAGTGATAGATGCAAACTCGTCGGGATCATGGAGCCAGCCGTCAGGTAGATGTACTGCTCGTCCGTGGCTACGCCGACCGCGTGGAGCCTCGGCGATCTCCGTTGGATACGGCTGATTTTCAAGCTGATTTAGCAAATGTTGAAGCTCGCTCAGAGAAGAAACCATTCCAAAATTTGCGCGCAATTCCCGGGGAACAGAAAACCCTTTGAGATACCAGGCCATATGCTTACGTAAATCACGCATAGCCCGGCCTTCACTCTCGAAGAAGTCGACTAACAACTCACCATGGCGATACATAACGGATCGCACATGAAAAAGATCTGGAAGATCTGGATTAGGTTCACCATTGAATGCAGCGGCTAATTCTGCAAAGAGCCAGGGTCGTCCAAGACAGCCACGACCTACGACAACTCCAGCACAACCGGTCTCTTCAACCATCCGAACACCGTCAGACCCTGACCAAATATCACCATTTCCTAAGACAGGAACACCAGTAGGTGCCATATATTCAACGAGTTGGGCAATTCTAGACCAGTCAGCTTTACCTTCATACATTTGCCCTGCAGTACGTGCATGAAGGGCGACCCACGCAACTCCTTGATCAGCAGCAGATTTTGCAGCTTCTAAATATGTGTGATGTTCTGCATCGATTCCGATTCGCATCTTTACGGTTACAGGGATTCCATATGGCGTTGCAGCCTTCACTGCAGATGCCACGATCGCGCTAAAGAGTTTGCGCTTAAAAGGAAGCGCTGCTCCTCCCCCTCTTCTGGTTACTTTGGGAACCGGACAACCGAAGTTGAGGTCAATATGGTCGGCGAGATTTTCAGATGCCAAGAGAGCAATAGCTTGGCCTACAACGATTGGGTCTACTGCATACAACTGAACAGAGCGTGGTGTCTCACCTTTACCGGGCGTGATCAATCGCATCGTTTCTGGATGGCGCTCAATGAGCGCACGCGCCGTCACCATCTCTGAAACAAAGAGTCCAGCACCTTGTTCGCGACAAAGCGTTCTAAAAGCAGAATTTGTAATTCCTGCCATGGGGGCCAAGACGACTGGAGTCTCTAAGACCACTTCATTGTTCGCAAACTGTCCATTAGCAATGGGCAGTCGCAGTGGAGCGGCCTTAGTGATCATAAATTAAATTCCTATGCGCCAAGTAAACGTGGTGCTAACCACGCCTGAACTTGGTCAATTCCAATACGCTCTTGCGCCATTGAATCGCGTTCACGAATCGTAACCGCGTTGTCATCAAGTGTTTCGAAGTCAATGGTGATGCAATAAGGAGTTCCAACTTCGTCTTGACGACGATAACGACGGCCAATGGCACCTGCATCATCAAAATCGACAGACCAATTCTTTCGAAGTTCGGCTGCTAGGTCCCGGGCTTTTGGTGAAAGATCAGCATTACGAGATAGCGGCAAGACTGCTACCTTGATGGGAGAAAGTCGATAATCAAGCTTCATTACCGCACGCTTCTCCATCTCGCCCTTGGAATTAGGTGCTTCATCTTCCGTGAAAGCATCCATCATGAATGTCAGAGTGCAACGATCAACGCCGGCTGCGGGTTCTATAACAAATGGCGTCCACCGTTCGTTCTTCTCTTGATCAAACCACGATAGATCTTTTCCAGATGCAGCGCTGTGAGCCTTGAGGTCGAAATCGGTACGGGAAGCAATACCTTCTAGTTCTCCCCACTCAGTTCCGTTAAATTCAAATTTGTATTCGATATCCACCGTGCGCTTTGAATAATGTGACAACTTCTCTTTAGGGTGCTCAAAGAGGCGAAGGCGATCTGGATTGATTCCCAAATCTGTATACCAAGATAGGCGGGTGTCGATCCAATATTGGTGCCATTCTTCATCAGTACCTGGAATGACAAAGTATTCCATTTCCATCTGCTCAAATTCACGTGTGCGGAAAATGAAATTACCTGGCGTGATTTCGTTACGAAAAGATTTTCCAATCTGCCCAATTCCAAATGGCGGCTTCTTGCGAGATGTCGTCGCGACATTCTCAAAATTAATAAAGATTCCTTGGGCTGTCTCTGGGCGCAAATATGCAAGACCGGATTCATCTTCAACGGCACCAAGAAAAGTCTTCAGCAAGCCAGAGAACTGGCGCGGAACAGTGAATTGGCCCTTATTTCCACAATTGGGGCAACCGATCTCTTCCATCGACGATGGCTTGCGATTGTGCTTAGCCTCAAATGCCTCCTCGAGATGATCAGCACGATATCGCTTATGGCACGAAGTGCATTCTGTAAGCGGATCTGAGAAAGTTTCGATATGGCCTGAAGCTTGCCAAACCTCTGGCGCCAAGATGACAGATGAGTCCAGGCCGACAACATCTTCACGACCTTGCACCATTGATTTCCACCACTGACGCTTTACATTGTTCTTAAGTTCGACGCCTAGCGGGCCGTAATCCCATGCCGCGCGCAATCCGCCATAAATTTCTGAACTTGGGTAGACAAAGCCCCTGCGTTTGGCGAGACTAACTATTGTTTCTAAACGATCTGCGGCCATCTTTTTCTCCTTAGGTCCGGCTGGCTGTCGGCTTTCCTTGCGGGTCGCAAGAGATCAAAGTTTACCCTGCTGGTGATGCGCTTATGCCCCGCTTGCCACAACCAGCCACATGATAAGCACGCCCACGATTGTTGCTCCAAGTGTCCACCTCGATGGATGTCGCGAATGTGCTTCGGGCAAGATGTGTGAAGTCGCGATGTAGATAACAAAGCCAGCAAAAAGGGCCAGATACAGTGCGATCATATTATTCCCAAAAGCTACATAGGAACCTACGGCAGCTCCGCTGATGCGGGCGATCCCATCTACGGCTAGTAGTAACCGAGCTTTTTTGGTCCACTTCTCTTCTCTAATTAAAAAGGCAACTGTATTTAGACCATCGCTAAAGGCATGCACCATAATCGCTGCGAACACGGCGATTCCAAGTGAGTTGCTAATCTTAAATGCTGCTCCTACGCCCAGTCCGTCGAAGAAGACATGCCCAACCATTGCCAGCCCGGCCCACCAGCCAGCATGGTGATGATGGTGGTCATCATGATGTGAGTCTTCGGGTTCGTGCGTCGCAAACCAACGCTCAGAAAAATGAAGAATCAAGAAGCCGAGAACTATCGCTAAGCCAACGGATTTTACGCCACCAAATTTTGTAATATTTTGATTGAAAACCGATGGGACTAAATCAAAGAAAACTAAACCTAGCATCAGTCCCGCGGCTAACCCCAAAATTATATGCGTGCGATCTTTTATTTTTACAGCTAAGAATCCACCCAGGGCAGTTGCTACCGATGTTAGAGCTGCTAGCAATAATGCCTTATGCATAACTTCATTCTAATGTAAGAAAAGTACTAGACACTAAAATTGACAGAGTGCCAGCCTTGAGCACCATTTGGAAGCACATCTGCCGGTGTCTGCGTTTGAACTTCGCCTCGCGAATTTCTTGCCCTCACGGTCACTCCATGATTTCCGGAGTTGAAGTCCGTTTCAAGCCACCATTGGCGCCAGCTCGTTGCAGCTAATTCTGGACCCAGCGAAGCCGTCACCCATTCGCCGTTATCTACCTGCACTTCCACCGCAGATACACCGTCATCGGGTGCCCATGCAACCCCTGCTATAGTGGTTTTTCCGCCAGCAATCTGACTTCCTTGTTGAGGCACATCTATCCTGGATTCCATTTTAATTGGTGCTAACGCCGACCAACCTTGTGAAATCCAATATCCCTGCTTGATATCAAATCGGGTTAATTCAATATGCGTTACCCACTTCGTTGCAGAAACATAACCATACAAACCGGGAACTATTAAGCGCGCTGGATAGCCATGCTTGCCCGGAAGTACTTCACCATTCATGCCGATAGCAATCATTGCATCTCGACCATCCAAAACAGAGAGCGGAAAGCCGGCGCCAAACCCATCATCTGATGAAGCAAGTACCTGATCAGCGCGAGCTGTAGGCATTGCTTCCCGAATTAGATCATCCAAACGGACGCCAATCCACCTGGCATTACCAACCAACAATCCGCCAACAGGATTGGAAACACATGAGAGAGTGTTGTCTAGTTCAAAAAGTGGACGGGATAAAAGGTCCTTGTACGTCACAGTAATTGGATTTTTTACCATGCCATCTATTTTGAGCGTCCATGTATCTGGGTCAATTATTGGTGCTCCGCCACCTGTATCAATTTGAAAAAAAGATTTATTTGGCGAAATCAGTGGTGACAAACCATTGATTTTCACGGCAGGATCAACTGGGAGCGGTGGAAGCCGCTTAAATACCTTAGGCAATTTTTGAGCAACCTTTTGGATCTGTTTTATGATCCGGGTATGACCAAGGGTTCCGGCGAAGAACACACCTCCACCAATGACGAGCGCACCTGCTGCAAATTTAAAAAAATCTCGTCGAGATTGGTCCTTAGGCTTTGCCAAATCTTCGCTCCCGTTCTGAATAAATTTTAACTGCTTCCCATAAAGTTGTGCGATCTACATCAGGCCAGAGTACATCCATAAAAACCATTTCTGCATACACCGATTGCCAGGGCAGAAAATTGGATGTTCGCTGCTCGCCCGATGTCCGCAAGAATAGGTCGACATCACTCATCTGTGGATTGTATAAATATTTAGCCACGGTCTTTTCGGTTATTGCTTCAACCTTCAGCTTTCTCTTTGCCACGTCTGCCGAAATTCTTTGGATAGCATCAACAATCTCTGGTCGTCCCCCATAATTTACGCACATATTCAGAGTTAAAATCTTGTTCTTCTTGGTTAACTCTTCAGCCTCTTGTAGCTCTGAAATAACCGATTTCCAGAGTCGACCCGTCTTGCCAACCCACCTAATACGGACTCCCAGATCATTCATTTCATCGCGCCGGCGTCGCAAAACATCGCGGTTAAACCCCATCAGAAATTTCACTTCATCTGGACTACGTCGCCAATTCTCTGTAGAAAATGCATACGCACTCAGCTCTTTAACGCCAATTTGAATCGCACCGTGCACAACGTCAAGTAGCGCCTTCTCTCCTGCTTCATGCCCAGCGGTACGAGGTAGCCCTCGCTTCTTAGCCCAACGCCCATTTCCATCCATAACAATTGCAACATGGTGTGGGACGTCAGAAACCTTTGGCGGTTTAGGGATGCTCACGATCAAATTCTCTCAGCATTTCGCTCAACTAATGGCAAACTACGCAATCCTCGCTCGAGATGCCACTGCAAATATGCCGCAATCAACCCTGAAGCTTCACGCCGATATCTTGGCTCGGAAACTGTGGCTGGCGCCCAATCCCCGCTCAATAGCGCCTGCATAAGCTCCAAAGTTTCTGGATGCGGCGTCGGAGCCGCACTTGGTTTACACGCTGCGCAGACACTTCCGCCTCCGACCAACGAAAAGAACTTATGGGGACCGGGTGCGTCGCAACGGGAACAATTGGTTAAAGATGGTGCATATCCGGCAACCGCAAGGGACCTCAATAAATAAGCATCCAATATTAATGAAGGGTCATACGTTTCATGTGCCAGAGCCTTAAGTGCACCAACTACCAATAGGTATTGTTGCAGTGCTGGTTCGTGCTCTTGCGAAACGAAGCGTTCTGCAGCTTCCAAAATTGCACAGGCAACGGTCCAGCGTTGATAATCCAAGGAGAGCGCATCACCAAAGTTTTCGATACTGACTGCTTGCGTGACGGTATCGAATGTTCGTCCAGAATACAGTTGAAGGTCGACATGTGATCCGGGCTCCAAGCGCGCACCCCACCTGGATTTGGTTCGACGCACACCTTTTGCGACAGCCTTTATTCGACCGTGTTCACGCGTGAAGAGCGTAATAATCCGATCTGCTTCACCCAATTTTTGGGTACGCAACACGATTGCTTGATCACGATAGACGGACACCGCCCCACGGTATCGCCGATTACTTGCGCAAGCCTCGATTTACCGCCGACACAACCGCTTTTAGGGCTGCGGTAGTAGTGCTGGGGTCAATACCGACACCCCAGAAGGTCTTGCCACCCACTTCGCACTCTAAATAGGCCGCCGCCTTAGCATCGCCACCAGCTGATAACGCGTGCTCGTAATAATCAAGTACGCGAACATTGACATTTCCCAAGTAATTACTCAATACCGTTACAAAGGCTGCAATCG
The DNA here is from genome assembly GCA_903838295.1 of uncultured Actinomycetes bacterium. Classification (GTDB taxonomy): domain Bacteria; phylum Actinomycetota; class Actinomycetes; order Nanopelagicales; family Nanopelagicaceae; genus PALSA-747. The sequence goes on along the minus strand of CAILXX010000004.1, from coordinate 277,433 downwards.
GACCATTTCCGGTTCCGTTAAGTTGCTTAGTTTCGCCATTGTCGATCAGATCAACCGTCAGATTTACATCCTCATCCAAATGGGAACTCTGGGAAAGCCCTGCTAATTTAAAGCGCCCCCAATTGTGATTTGTTGCTGGTAAATACTCATCTTCAAAAATCTTCCAGAGTTGATCTGGAGTAACCTCGCCGCCTTCAGAATCGGTTTTGGCTTGGACCACTTGAGAGAACTCGATCTGTAGTCGGCGTGGAAGATCTAGTTGATGTTCATTCTTCATCAAGTATGCGACGCCACCTTTGCCAGATTGTGAATTAACTCTGATGACCGCTTCGTAGGATCGGCCGATATCTTTTGGATCGATTGGAAGATACGGGACTGCCCATGTGTGATCATCGATGTGACGGCCAGCAGTCGCTGCATCGCGTTCCATATGTTCTAAGCCCTTTTTGATTGCATCTTGATGCGAACCAGAGAAAGCGGTGAATACCAAGTCGCCACCATATGGATGACGTTCTGGCACACGTAACTGATTGCAATATTCAACCGTCCTGCGTATTTCGTCAATATTCGAGAAATCAATATGTGGATCGATCCCGTGGCTAAAGAGATTAAGGCCGAGCGTCACTAGACAAACATTGCCCGTCCGCTCACCATTGCCAAAGAGGGTGCCCTCAATCCGATCTGCCCCTGCAAGATAAGCAAGTTCTGCCGCGGCGACCCCTGTCCCACGATCATTGTGAGGATGCAATGAGAGAACTATGGAATCGCGATACTTGAGATTGCGATGCATCCACTCGATCGAGTCCGCATAAACATTTGGTGTAGCCATTTCAACCGTTGCGGGTAGGTTAATGATTGTCTTGTGCTCAGGTGTTGGCTTCCAGATATCGTTTACTGCGTCGCAGACTTCCTTTGCATATTCAAGTTCGGTCCCTGTATATGACTCTGGGCTGTACTCAAAGAAGACTGTAGTTCCTGGAACCGTCTTCACTAGATCTTGGCACATCTGAGCACCATCTGTCGCTATTTTCTTAATGCCTTCTTTATCTTGACCGAAAACAACCCTCCGTTGAAGAGTAGATGTCGAGTTGTAAAGATGAACGACGGCTTGCTTAGAACCTTTTATTGCTTCGAATGTCCGTTCAATCAACGGTTTACGGGCTTGTGTTAATACTTGAATAACAACATCATCGGGAATCAGATTTTCATCGATAATCTTGCGGACAAAATCGAAGTCCATCTGCGATGCACTCGGAAAGCCCACTTCGATCTCTTTGTAACCCATCTTCACCAGCAAGTTGAACATTGTTAATTTGCGATGAGGATCCATGGGATCGATCAGCGCCTGGTTGCCATCGCGCAGATCTACAGAACACCACTGCGGTGCTTTAGTGATTCGCTTTGTCGGCCAGGTGCGATCCGTAAGATCCACTGGAATAAAAGGCGCATATCGATGCACTGGCATAACCGAAGGCTTTTGATCTGGAAATTTCATTTCTTACTCCTTATTTATTTCGCGGATTTTTGGTGGTTAACCGGCAACACCAAACCCCGCGACAGGGGGACCGGTTAGTTGGCCCCGCCGCGGCAGCGAAGGAGGAGGCTGCGTGAATTCATGTCCCTAGGTTACTAGAGGCTGTGATCAGCGGCAACAAGCCCGAATCAGCACGAGTTGGAGTGACTTCTACTCGGATGCCGGAGTGGTAAAAAGTGCCGCACAAATCTTTGGATGCAGATCTGCCCTCATCTCAGTAAAAGCTGATGGTGGCCAGCCCGCTGTAAAAGTTCGGCGCAAAAGTTTTGCCATCTGATATTTAGGATCATCCTCAAAAGCGCGATCAAGGGCTCGCTGGGCAAGTGCTCCTTCGCCCTGTTCGTATGAAGAGGCAGCAAAGACGGTAGCGACTGGTGCAACATACCCACGGGGAGCGATTCGCAATAACCAACGCCACATATCCCAGATCATCTTGCTATTTTCAACAGTCGTCATGCCCATGGCATAGTCCCTTACTTGTAGGTCCAAGAGACGGGTCAGAACTAGCGCGATCAACTGATAGTCCTTGCTGATTCCACTCTTCTCAAATTCAGTAATTAATTTATCTACAGCATGCGCTCCTTCACGTTGTAGATCGAGCACACAATCCACGTCATAATCAATTTCGAATATTTTTTTAAGAGCCCTCGTTAAATCTTTATCCGGCAAAGTCGATGCGATTGACGCACGCATCTGATCTAAATCTAAATACGGCAATGGCTTGCCCGAAGCAACGCGCTCTGCCGTGATCCGAGAATCACTTAACGGTGGAACCAATGTGCCTTCAAGGGGGCAGCAATTGAGATCGATGCACATTGTTGATCTAAAACGACCAGCCTTGACAACTATCGACTCCTTGATTGAAATTCCACGTGATTCGATTCCTTGCCGAACAAAGAGAAGTGGATCAATCTCTACATTTGTATCAGGAAGATATCCCACAACAATCACAGATTCGGCGCCCTCCCTGGTCAAATGTGAAGCCACTGTTATGGCTATATCCGAAGCGATGTCGAGAGAAGGGAAGTCCACTCGCATCGCCATTGATACTTGTCCATCGCGTAGCGCGATTACTACCAATGAATTGGCGGGATGGTACCCAACCATAAAAGGTACTGCGGCTAGGAGGTCGTGCGGTGATGTTAATTGAGTTGCGGTATGAGTTGTCATGGCTTAAAGATCGCGCGAAGTAGTGTCACAATGATGACTGCTGTCAGAGAAATGTGCATAACTTTAGTGTGTGTAATTCGTTGGCCCAGGAGCGACCAAAATGGTGGTTGTCACTGTCTGCACGATGGCGCCGCCCAGTACTGGCAGTACTTGTCCTTGCGCAGCCCAGCTACCTGCCCAAGAAATTGTAAGTCGAACAGAATAGTTCCCCGGTGTTTTATAGATATGAGTAACAGTTGCATTTGGAAATGGCCCGCCAGCGTTACTGGTTGTAAAAGTTGCACCATCACCAAAATCCCAGACAAAAGTTGGTTGCAATGCGACAGAAACACCAATTCCCAAGATGGCTGTCACGACTTGGAAAACAGGATTGGAATCGCTCCAAAAATATATTGGGATGCCAGAGACAGGATTATTTGTGGGTTGGTAAAGCAACTGACTACCCGGCAAAAGCTTGGTGATCTGATCGGAGAGAGAGATCGCCGCACTAGCCACTTTTGTGACCGTTGACGGCTTTTTCTTAACCGGGGCTCGATAGGTACTGTGAATTGTTGGTCTTGGCTTGTACGGAATCCACGTGGTCGGCTTCGGTTTAGGTCTAGGAACGTATATGCGTTTGGGTCGTGGCTTAGGGGCAACAATCGTTCCCGGTGCGTGCTGATTAGCGGTAATGATCAATTGGTTTGTAAGTGGATCGGTATAAACCTGCAGACATGGACCGGTCGCACAGTTGACCGCCATTAAGAGTCCGACCATTAAGAACATATGGTGACATTAGAACTCGATCCCCTGTATAAAACTCCCTCGACATCACATCTGTGGATAGTTTAAAAGTGTGGAAAGTAGTGCCACGCTACGGGTATGGCACATAAGGATGGCGATGGTTGGCTCGAATGCACATGTGGAAGTAAGCACTGGGGTCTCAACGGCGCCGCGGGTTTATTGTTGGTCCGAGACGGAACAATATTGCTTCAGCATCGTGCACCGTGGGTACACAACGGCGATACATGGGGAATTCCTGGCGGTGCCCGCGATTCTCATGAATCTGTAATACAGGCTGCCAAGCGAGAGGCACACGAAGAGATAGGGATAGATACAGATTTACTTGATCCGGTTCATACCTTTACGGATGATCATGGGCCATGGCGTTATGACACAATTATTTCGAAGGCTTCAGCGGATCTAATCGCTCACGAGATGAACGATGAATCTCAGCAAATTGAGTGGATTCCCTTTATCGATGTAGTAAAAAAGAACCTGCACCCATCATTTGCGCGCAGTTGGCCAGAATTACACACCTTGCTCAGTGAACTGTTTATCTAAGCGCTTTAAAGATTCTTTAACCACTACCCCATCACTTGTCCGATAAAATGGCGGCATCGAATTCAAGAGGATAGATCCATAACGTTTTGTCACAATCCGAGAATCAAGAATTGCGACTACGCCACGATCATCAATGGATCTAATTAAACGTCCCGTACCCTGTGCCAATAATAATGCTGCCCGGGGTAAGGAAACCTGCATAAAACCACTTCCACCTGCTTCATCTGCTTCCGCAGAGCGCGCACTCATGACTGGTTCGTCAGGACGTGGAAATGGAATTCGATCGATCGCTACCAAGGTGCACGAGGGTCCAGGTACATCGATTCCTTGCCACAAAGAAATAGTGCCCAGCAGTATCGATCGTGGATCCTTTGCAAATTTTTCAACAAGCGGTCCCACTGAATCACCACGACGTTGAGTAATAACCGGCAACTTTAGGTCAGCTAATACTCGGCGCAAGTGCTCGTCGGCCATCTCTACTCCACGCCAAGAAGAGAAGAGAGCCAATGTACGACCACCAGCGGCTTCGATAAGTTCGCCAAGTTCAGTCAGGGCATCCTTCGCCGGTCCGTCTCTTCCTGGTTCTGCTAGGTGACGAGGCAGATACAACATTCCTTGTGACGCAAAATCAAAGGGTGATCCAACATCTAACATCTGCACATTAGCTGGATCTATAGCGCCTTTACCTTCGTCTTCATCTTCAGCGATATCCTGTCCAACGACAAAACCAATGGATTTGGCGATTGCATCGAAGGATTTGCCGATAGTCAGTGTTGCAGATGTAGCGATAACTGGTGATTCCGTCAATAAATTCCTTCGTAACACATCGGACACTTCAAGTGGTGCCATATAAAGTGTCGAAAAGATTGGTTCGAACCACATTACTTGATGAGAGCCAGGTCGCAACATCTTGCTTGCGATTGTCTGCACCTCGTTCGTGGCACCTTTTACTCGCGCCCGCTGTGCCATCGAATCTGGATCAATTACTTCCGAATCCGCGTTTATGAGCGCAATTACCGCGGCCGAGGACTCCTTTACTTTGCGGATTGGAGATTCTAATTGTTTAGGAAGTTCTGGAAGTCTGCCAGCCTTTGTCGAATCGTTTCTAACATCCGATGCAAAATCTGCGAGCGCCTCGGCAAATTCATCTGCAGCCTTGCCAAAGGCTATTGATGCCTTACCTGGTAAATGTTTCGCGGCCATCTTTGCAGCACGCTCGACCCCAGCAGCTGTTAGTTCTTGGGTAACAGCCTGGGTCGTACGGTCCATAAATTCGTGCGCCTCATCCAAGATCACCGCGTCACGTTCGGGCAATATCTGATGCGAATCCACAATTTCGATGGCCAGGAGCGTGTGGTTAGTGACAACCACATCGGCAGTCTGCGCCTTTGCCTTTGCGGCAATCGCAAAGCATTGACTCCCAAAAGCACAATCATCTTTGCCAATGCATTCACGGCCAGAGACCGAATTTGCTTGCCAAACGCGACGGTCGACATCCGGGGCATCATCCCTATCCCCGGATGCACCAGGACTAACAGCCCATGCTTTTAGCCGTTTTTGATCCTTCTCTAATGTTCCTATCTCCATTAATACATCACCATCTGGATCTTGCTCTGCGCCATTCATCTTCTGCAGACATAAGTAATTACCCACACCTTTATAAACAGCAAAGGACAACTCACGTTTTAGTACTTTTTCTAACGCCGGTTTAATCTTTGGTAAATCGCGTTCGACGAGCTGCCGTTGCAATGCAAGAGTCGCTGTTGCAACAAGTACTTTCTTGCCATGAACTAACGCTGGCACGAGATATGCCAAAGATTTTCCGGTACCCGTACCCGCCTGCACCAAAAGATGGTGCCTATCCGTCAAGGCGTTGGCCACCGCTTCAGCCATCTGAATCTGGCCTTCGCGAGGTTCGCCACCAATGGCTTTAACAGCAGCATCCAAGGCTTCGCCAACCAATTTCATCTGTTGGTTCTTCTTCGCGCCCATGTGGCGACCCTATCGGTTGCTGCTCGCATTCCTTTGCTTTCCACAAGATACTTATGATTAAAGCACGGATAGGCCAGTAGAGTTATGGTTTACGAGGCGGGATGAAAATGGACATAACTAGCGCAGGTGATTTGTCAGCGCCATTGGCTGTCCGACTCCGTCCTGCCAATATCCAAGAACTTCTTGGTCAGCAACATTTACTTCAATCTGGTTCTCCCCTGGCACGGTTAATAACTGGTGAAGAGAAACACATCACCAGCGTGCTGCTCTACGGACCTCCGGGAAGCGGAAAAACAACTCTCGCCAAAATGATTGCGCGCTCTGAATCACGCATTTTTGTCGAACTCTCTGCCGTAAGTTCTGGAGTTGCCCAAGTCCGAGAAGTCTTGAGTGAAGCAGAAGACCGTATGGCCAAGGAAGGACGGGAGACCGTCCTTTTTATAGACGAAGTCCATCGCTTTTCTAAAGCTCAGCAGGATGCGCTGCTTCCCGGAGTAGAGCACAGGTGGGTCACGCTAGTAGCTGCAACTACCGAAAACCCATCATTCTCAATCATTTCTCCCCTGCTTTCACGATCGATCGTTTTAACGTTGCGTCGTATATCTGACGCTGACATCGCCACCCTGATCAATCGAGCTATTAGCGACGCACGTGGCCTTAATAATGAATTCACCATTACGCCAGAAGCATCTGACTCTTTAGTCCGACTAGCGGCCGGTGATGCGCGTCGCGCGCTTACATATCTTGAAGCGGCAGCCGGAGCTTCCAGCGGTGATATCACTCCAGATGTTTTAAGTCATGCAGTTGATCGAGTAATCGAAAATTATGACCGTGGTGGCGATAATCATTATGACGTTGCAAGTGCATTTATTAAAAGCATTAGAGGCTCTGATGTCGATGCAGCATTGCACTATTTGGCACGAATGTTAGAAGCAGGAGAGGATCCACGATTCATTGCACGACGAGTAATGATCAGCGCGAGTGAAGATGTCGGCCTGGCAGATCCAAGCGCGCTAACAGTGGCGGTGGCTGCCGCCCAAGCTGTTGCACTTGTGGGAATGCCAGAAGCAAGAATCATTCTTGCCGAAGCCGTGACCTACCTGGCGTGCGCACCGAAATCGAATGCTGCATACCTTGCGATTGAAGCCGCCATTAACGACCTGCGGGCATCCAAGGGTGGACCGGTGCCGCCACATATGCGAGACGAGCATTCAGGCGCTCTCCGGGACCGGAAAGAGAGCGCTGAAAGAGAATCACACTCATACATCTACCCACACGATTTATCTTCAGGCGTAGCGGAACAACAGTATTTACCTGACTCGCTTGTGGGTACCGAGTATTACCATCCAACAACTCGCGGTTATGAAGCGCGAGTTAAGACAGCGTTGGAATTAATCCGAAAAGCACTAAGGAAAAATTAGTACTTTTTAGATCATGAACAACCAGAGGTATTGCCACAACCTTCACAGACGAAGCAAGAACCAGCCATACGCATTTTGACACCACAGGTCATGCAGAGTGGTGCATCAGAGGATTGTCCGCTCATCTTTTCGAAGAGCTCCATCGAGGATCCAACTCCACTAAGTCCACTATCTGCAGGTTTTGCTTCGATCTTCACAGTTGTTGGCTTACTTACTGGAGCAACTGCTGCTTGAGGAGCAACTGCTACAGGAGTATCTGGTGTGTAATCACCAGATTCCAAGGCGCGTGCGCGCTCTGATGATGTGTACAAGCCCATCGCTGAACGAGTCTCGAATGGCAAATAATCGAGCGCCAAGCGACGGAAGATGTAATCCATCATCGATTGTGCGATACGAATATCAGCATCATCTGTCATGCCTGCAGGTTCGAAACGTAAATTGGTGAATTTCTCAACGAAGGTCTCTAGTGGTACTCCGTATTGAAGACCGATCGATACCGCGATGGAGAATGCGTCCATTACGCCAGCAAGAGTTGAACCTTGCTTGCCGAGCTTTAAGAAGACTTCGCCAAGAGCACCATCTGCATATGCACCAGCAGTCATGTAACCCTCAGCACCACCGACAGCGAAGCTAGTTGTGATTGATGGACGTGACTTTGGTAGACGCTTCCGTTCTGGATGTACTGGGCTCGCAGAGATGTTGGAATCTGTACCCTTATTTTCGCCCTTGCCATCTGATAATGGTTGTCCGACCTTGCAGTTATCGCGATAGACGGCGAGAGCCTTAAGTCCAAGCTTCCATCCTTCGTAGTAAACCTCTTCGATCTCTTCTACGGTCGCGTCAGAAGGCAGGTTAACTGTCTTAGAGATAGCACCAGACAAGAATGGCTGACAGGCAGCCATCATATGGACGTGGCCCATAGCGCTGATCGAGCGGATACCCATCGCGCAATCAAAGATGTCATAGTGCTCGGTCTTTAGGCCAGGAGCATCAATAACATTTCCGTTTGCTGAAATGTATTCAACGATTGCTTCTACAGTCTCTTCTGCATAGCCAAGCTTACGAAGAGCCATTGGAATTGTCTGATTGACGATCTGCATTGAGCCACCGCCAACAAGCTTCTTAAACTTAACTAGAGCAAGGTCTGGCTCGATACCTGTTGTATCGCAATCCATCATCAAGCCGATAGTTCCGGTTGGGGCAAGAACCGATGCCTGCGCGTTGCGCCAGCCATTCTTTGCACCAATCTCAAGGCACTTTGTCCACTCTGAATTTGCAACGGCCCAGACATCTGAATCTAGAGTTGTGACAGAGCGAGCAGATGCTGATGCATTGGTGTGCTTCTGCATAACGCGGGTGTGAGCCGCTGCGTTGCGGGCAAAACCGGCATAAGGTCCAACTATCCCTGCAAGTTCTGCTGAACGACGGTAGGAAGTACCAGTCATCAAAGATGTAATTGCACCAGCAAGCTGACGGCCACCATCTGAATCATAGGCAAGACCAGATGCCATCAAAAGCGCACCAAGATTTGCATAGCCGATTCCTAGTTGACGGTAATCGCGAGTTGTTACTCCAATTGGCTCTGTTGGGAAATCAGCGAAGCAGATAGAAATATCCATCGCAGTGATGATCAACTCTGTTGCCTTCACAAATGTCTTAGCATCAAAGGAGCCATTCCCCTGCAAGAACTTGAGCAAATTAAGCGATGCCAAGTTACATGAAGAGTTATCTAGCGACATATATTCAGAGCAAGGGTTAGACGCATTAATGCGACCTGTCTCTGGGTTTGTATGCCATTCATTGATGGTGTCGTCATATTGAATTCCTGGATCGGCGCAAGCCCATGCGGCTTCTGCCATCTTACGGAACAACTTACGAGCTTCGACGGTTTCGATAACTTCACCTGATGCGCGACCGACTAAACCAAAATCTTCGTTGTTCTCGTATGCCCGCATGAACTTATCTGATACTCGAACCGAGTTGTTTGCGTTCTGATATTGAACCGAAATGATGTCCTTGCCACCAAGATCCATATCGAATCCAGCATCCCGAAGTGCACGGATCTTGTCCTCTTCACGGACCTTGGTTTCGATGAATTCTTCGATATCTGGATGATCAACATCAAGCACGACCATCTTGGCCGCGCGACGTGTAGCACCGCCTGACTTGATAGTTCCTGCAGATGCATCCGCGCCGCGCATAAATGAGACAGGGCCCGATGCGGTTCCGCCGGATTTGAGCAATTCCTTTGACGAACGGATGCGAGACAAGTTTAGTCCAGCACCAGATCCGCCCTTGAAAATCATTCCCTCTTCGCGGTACCAGTTGAGAATGGAATCCATGGTGTCATCAACAGACAAAATAAAACATGCACTTACTTGTTGAGGTGCATTAGTTCCAACGTTGAACCAGACTGGTGAGTTAAATGAGAAAACTTGGTGCAAAAGCATCCAGGTAAGTTCGTGTTCAAAGACTTCTGCATCAGCATCAGTTGCAAAGTATCCAAATTCTTTACCGGCTTTGGTGTAGGTCAATACGACGCGATCGATGACCTGCTTAAGAGACCACTCTCGGTTTTCGTATCCCACAGCCCCGCGAAAGTACTTTGTTGTAACGATGGTGGATGCATTGACTGACCAGAAGTCTGCATACTCAACGCCTTTTTGTTCGAAGATCACTTCGCCGGATTTCCAGTTGGTCTGGACAACATCGCGGCGCTCCCATGTCACTTCGTCGTAGGGATGAACGCCTGCCGTTGTATAGATGCGTTCGATAGTTAAACCCTTACCCAAAGACTTCTTTGTAGATTCGGAAGCCTTAGATGGGCGGTCGACAATTGACATGCGTAGTTCTCCTTATTTAGATGCTGATGTAAGTGCTGCGTCGTTTTTTGTTGCACCAACTGGGGCGGTTGGGTATTTCATGGTCTGGCTTGAAGGTGCCGCGCGGAGAAGTGCGATCTCACCTTCGAAATCTTCTAAGGAAGCGAAGTTACGGTATACAGAGGCATATCTCAGGTAGGCGACCTCGTCGAGTTCTCGGAGTGGCGCGAGGATTGCCATTCCGACTTCTTGAGCTTCTACTTCTGCTTGGCCATCTGCTCGAAGTGCTTCCTCTACTCGCTGGGCCAAAAGAGCTAAATCATCGGCATCCACCGGACGGCCCTGGCATGCCTTGCGGACGCCATTGATGACTTTTTCGCGGCTAAATGGCTCTGTTGCACCTGAACGCTTGATGATCAATAAGACCGATGTCTCAGAGGTCGTAAAACGACGACCACACTCCGTACATTCGCGGCGGCGGCGGATAAGTGTGCCTTCTTCTGCTGGCCGAGAATCGACGACTCGAGAGTCATCGTGGCGACAGAATGGGCAGATCATTGGGTATTGCTCCTCATGTAGTTCAGTTTGTGGTTATAACGGCATTTCTACCGTGAAGGGCTGACATTAGTGGAAAACCACAACTTATGGAACTTAAATCGCAGTTGACCCCTAGATGTTGTGCCAACCGTACACCCACACTTTAGGGTTCTGAGGAGGTCTATCGGCGTGTCTTGATGAATTCCGAGAATTGCCTTAAAAGTCCTGCTCAGGCTCCGGTCGCTATTGGAGCGTTCTCTAAAATCGCCCATTCCTGGTCCGTGAATAGACGCGAGCGAATCAAGAATCGTTTACCTTCGGGGCTTTCAATCGAGAAGCCTCCGCCCCGGCCGTTAACAACATCAACGGTTAAGTGCGTGTGTTTCCAATATTCGAATTGAGAGGCCGACATCCAAAATCCGATGGGTTCGCTAATTCCTGCAACTATTAATTCCTGCAATAAAACATCTTGGCCACCAACTTTAAATTCACCAGCCGGGTAGCACATTGGAGAAGACCCGTCGCAACAACCGCCTGATTGATGAAACATCAGCGGTCCGTGACTTCCACGAAGTTTACGCAGCAAAACTGCTGCTTCTTCGGTGACTTCAACTCGCGACGGGGTCTCCACAACTCACTTCCTTTGTAACGTTATCGGTTAAACAGAATCTTAAAAGAATCCCAGCTTGTTGGGGCTGTATGAAACGAGAAGATTCTTAGTTTGTTGGTAATGATCGAGCATCATCTTGTGATTCTCTCGACCGATACCAGAAGCCTTGTAACCACCAAACGCAGCTCCAGCAGGGTATGCGTGATAGCAGTTGGTCCAGACCCGGCCAGCTTTAATCTCGCGACCAGCACGGTATGCCGTGTTCATGTCACGAGTCCAAACTCCAGCACCAAGTCCGTACAGAGTGTCATTTGCGATCTCCATGGCATTGTCAAAACCACTGAACGGAGTGACGGAAACTACCGGTCCAAAGATCTCTTCTTGGAAGATGCGCATCTTGTTATTGCCTTCGAAGATTGTTGGGGTTACGTAATAACCACCAGACAACTCTCCGCCTAAGTCGGCTTGTGTGCCGCCAGTAAGAATTTTTGCGCCTTCCTTCTTGCCGATTTCTAGGTAAGAAAGAATCTTTTCAAGTTGATCATTTGATGCTTGAGCACCAATCATTGTTGAAAGATCAAGTGGATGGCCTTGTTTAATTGCCTTGGTGCGAGCTGTGACGTCAGCCATGAACTTGTCATAAATTTTGGAATCGACAAGTCCGCGGGATGGACAGGTACAGACTTCACCTTGGTTTAACGCAAACAAGGTAAAACCTTCGAGTGCTTTGTCGTAGAAAGCATCATTTTCGGCTGCAACATCTGCAAAGAAAACGTTAGGGCTCTTTCCACCGAGTTCCAAGGTAACCGGAATGATGTTCTCAGATGCATATTGCATGATCAAACGACCAGTCGTTGTTTCACCAGTGAATGCGATCTTGGCAATACGAGGAGAAGATGCGAGTGGCTTTCCGGCCTCTACGCCAAATCCATTGACGATATTCAAGACTCCATCTGGCAGTAGATCATGGATGAGATCCATCAAGAACAAAATGGAGGCAGGAGTTTGTTCAGCGGGCTTCAAAACCACGCAGTTTCCTGCAGCGAGCGCCGGCGCAAGTTTCCAGACAGCCATCAAAATTGGGAAGTTCCAAGGAATTATCTGACCAACTACACCTAGTGGCTCGTGGAAGTGATATGCAATTGTGTCATCATCGATCTCACCCAACGAACCCTCTTGTGCGCGAATAGCTCCCGCAAAGTAACGGAAATGATCAATTGCCAAAGGTAAGTCTGCGTTAATGGTTTCACGAATAGGTTTGCCGTTATCCCATGTTTCGGCGACAGCAAGGGCTTCTAAATTAGCTTCCATGCGATCCGCGATCTTGTTCAAAATAATCGCGCGGGCTGTCGAGGATGTCTTCCCCCATGCTGGAGCAGCCTTATGTGCGGCATCAAGTGCCAAATCAATATCAGCGGCATTGCCGCGAGCGATTTCACAAAATACCTTGCCAGTTACTGGTGTTACGTTTTCAAAGTACTGACCAGATGACGGTGCTACATATTTGCCACCGATCCAATGATCGTAGCGACTCTTAAATACAGCTTTGCTACCAGGTAAACCTGGTGCAATGTAATCAGTCATTTTCGCTCCCTAGGTGCGGAACGGCTTCCGCTTGAGTTGGACGGTACGCCTCTGGAGTAGGTGAATCAATAGTTTTCGAGGGGCTGACTCTCTTCAGAAGCGATTATTTTGTCGGGACCCACAAGCGCATCCCAGCGCTTAGATCTGGACCTTGTAGATTATTGGCATCGACGATCTTCTGTTCGACATCGGTTATTGATCCATTGCCAGCCACCATTGAAGCAACCGACCAGAGGGTCTCGCCAGCTTCTACGACTACGCGAACATATCCGCTCGAAGAAGGCGTGGATGGGATGACTTTCTCAGAAGCATTACCGACAGCGCTAAAACCAGCGCCGATCACTATCAATAACGAAATTCCAGCTGAGGCACGAACCACGTTACGACCTCTAGCGGTTAATTTAGTAGCCATGGGGAAGCTCCTTTATATTTACTTTAAACGGTGGCCGAGGGGATTCGAACACCTGTTCTAAGAGAAACAATACATGCCCCCACCGACATTGGCAAGAAAATTTCGAACACTTGTTCGACTTTTTGCGAAAACTGCTCTACCCTTAACCCATGAGCAAAATCAGTGAACTTCCCGACGGTCCAGCGGATGACAATGGACTGACTACGCGCCAGCAACTAATCCTGAGCGTCATTAAGAGCGCAATCGAGAGCAACGGTTACCCCCCTTCGATGCGAGAGATCGGCCTGGCAGCCGGCCTCGCTTCGCCAGCTTCCGTCAAATATCAGATAGAAGCCCTCGTAGAAAAAGGTTTCATTCGTAAGGATGCTTCCAAAGGTCGTGCTTTCGAAGTGACCGATCCCAACGATCAGGATTCCATCAAGCCAGATAAGACAGTCAATATTCCCCTTGTGGGGCGTATCGCTGCCGGCGGGCCGATCCTCGCCGAGCAACAAGTGGAAGAGGTCTTCCCTCTTCCAGAGTCATTAGTTGGCCAAGGAGATCTCTTCCTGCTCAAAGTCGTTGGCGATTCGATGATCGACTTAGCTATCTGCGATGGCGACTTTGTCGTAATTCGCTCGCAGAAGAACGCCGAAAAAGGCGAGATCGTTGCCGCCATGATCGATGGCGAAGCGACCGTAAAAACTTTCTCCAAAAAGGATGGACATTATTGGCTGCTCCCAGCTAATGACAATTACTCCCCAATTCCTGCCGATGGAGCAGAAATCTTGGGCAAGGTGACTGCGGTACTTCGATCTGTTCGCTAGTTTCAATGACAAAACCCCCGACCAGTTATTAGGTCGGGGGTTTTGTCATTGAAGCAATTTCCTGCAGTTACTGGCCATTACTAGCCATTATTAGGGAAGAACCGCCTTACCGTACGCCTCGTTGATAAGCATTTTTGCCGCAATATAAATTGCGATCACCGAAGTGACGATGCCAGTCCATCCGCCTAATTTCACGGCGCCGGAATGACCGCCACCCCAATTGCCATATGCCTCGGCAAATAAGGTCACCATAAGCAAGAAAAAGAGAAGATTGAAGTGGATACCAAGTCGCATCGCGACAACCCACATCACGATTGATGCGATAGCGAAGCATCCGATAAAGACTCCCAAGGAGCCCTTTGCCTGAACGGCTGGGTTGGTAAGCCAATACCAAGCAGAAGACCAGAAAGCGCCAAATGCTGTGAAGACAGTGGCCGTGAATGTATTGCCACGGAAGAACTCAAGCAGTCCAACGAAAAATAGTGTTATTCCGCCTAGAAATATCGAGGTGCCTATGAGAGCGCCGCCACCAGCACCGTGCCATAGTCCTGCATTCAAACTACTGAGCATGATCAATGTGATACCAAAAGCTGCCAGTCCCAGTGGGAGCGGATCAGCGATTTTTGAATCGGCCATATGAACTTCCCCTTACTTGAGTGGAACGTCACCGTTGACGATCCCACATAAAGTATCCGCCTGGGTGAGGCCAAAGGCCGTGAAGGCGCTATCTATCAACCCGATAATTTTTTGGTCTATTGAGCGTAGATACTGAGTGCTAGCACTCAAAATCCCGAGAAGCTAATTCTGAGGGAATCCTAAATTGATTCCGCCATGACTCGGATCTAGCCATCTACTGGTCACTACTTTCCCACGGGTGAAGAAATGGACCCCTTCGGTTCCATGCGCGTGAGTATCGCCGAACAAGGAGGACTTCCATCCACCAAAGGAGTAGTAGGCAGCAGGAACTGGGATTGGGACGTTGATGCCGATCATTCCGACTTGGATTTCATTTTGGAATCGACGAGCTGCGCCACCATCATTTGTGAAGATAGCGGTTCCGTTGCCGTAGATATGCTCGTTAATTAGCTTCACGCCCTCTTCATATGACTTTACGCGCACAACGCTGAGTACTGGCCCAAAGATCTCGTCGGTATAAATCGACATATTTGCAGTCACGTTGTCGAACAAGGTAGGTCCAAGCCAAAAACCATTTGCGGCGCCGTTGACGGTTGGGTTTCGACCATCGACAACCAGTGTTGCACCTTCTTTGACGCCGGCTTCTACATAGCCAGCGACTTTGTCGCGATGCACGCGCGTAACCAATGGGCCCATATCTGTACCTTTGGTTCCATCGCCGGTACTAAGTTTGATCATTCGATCTTTGATCTTTTCAATAATCTTGTCAGCAACGGGCTCAACCGCGACAAGCACAGAAATTGCCATGCAACGTTCGCCAGCAGAGCCAAAACCAGCATTCACTGCCGCATCAGCAGCTAAATCTAAATCAGCATCAGGTAGGACCAGCATGTGGTTCTTGGCACCGCCAAGCGCCTGGATACGCTTGCCATGTTTAGTTCCCGTCTCATAAATGTATTGTGCGATTGGAGTCGAGCCAACGAAGGAGATCGATTTGATTCCAGGATGTTGCAACATTGCATCCACTGCAACTTTGTCACCATGGAGAACATTGAACACGCCTGCTGGTAAACCTGCTTGCTCCCACATCTGCGCAATCATCATGGCAGCCGATGGATCCTTCTCTGAAGGTTTGAGGATCACGGCATTGCCAGTAGCAATTGCGACCGGGAAGAACCACATGGGAACCATCGCTGGGAAATTGAATGGCGAGATGATTCCGACTACGCCTAAAGGCTGGCGAATCGAGTAGACATCGATACCTGTCGAAACGCCTTCAGAATAGCCACCTTTGAGAAGGTGAGGAATACCGCAAGCAAATTCAGCTACTTCTAGCCCACGAGTGACTTCGCCAAGCGCATCGCTCAGCACTTTGCCATGTTCTGAAGTAATAACGGCAGCTAATTCTTCTTTCCGAGCATTGAGAATTTCGCGGAATGCAAAGAGCGTCTGTACGCGCTTAGTGAGGGAAGTTTTTCCCCATGCTTGCGCCGCTATGGTTGCCGCCTTAACTGTTTCATCAACTAATGCTGGCGTTGCGAAATCAACCAACCCCGTGATTTCTCCAGTTGCTGGATTGAATATTTCACCAGATCTATCGAATGAGCCATCATGAATTTTACCGTTTATGTAATGACTAATCTTTTTACTCACTTGTCGGCTCCTGTGTAGTGATGTGCAATTGATGTAAGGGCTTGGTCCAAGATTGCAAAGCCTTCGCGAACTTCGGCTTCACTTACGTTACATGGTGGGCAAATATGCATCCGGTTGTAATTATTAAATGGCATGAGACCTAATTTCTTGCAAGCAGCGACGAGTTCGTTCATGGCTGGACTACTGGCACCATAAGGTGCGAGAGGTTCATGAGTTGCACGGTCCTTAACCAAGTCCATCGCCCAGAAGACTCCCAAGCCTCTCACTTCGCCAATGACCTTGTGTTTTGCCATTAATTCCTGAAGCAGTGGCTTAATAACATTTTGGCCAATAGCCGCAGCATTTTCGACAATCTTCTCTTCGGTCATCACGTCAATGGTCGCAACCGCAGCCGCCGTGGCGAGTGGATGTCCACTATAGGTAAGACCGCCAGGGAATGCCCGCTCGCTAAAAGTCGCTGCAATTTCATCACTGATGATCACCCCGCCTAGAGGCACATAACCACTGTTCACTCCTTTTGCGAAGACAATTAGATCAGGCTCGGCAGACCAATTTTGGTAAGCGAACCATTTACCGGTCCGACCGAAGCCTGACATGACTTCATCCGCGATCCATTTAATTCCATATTTATCGCAGAGCGCGCGAACGCCTTCAAGATATCCGTTAGGTGGCACCAGTACTCCAGCAGTGCCGACTACCGACTCGATCAAAATCGCAGCAATTGTTGCCGAACCTTCGAAAATTATTACTTGCTCTAGGTGCTCCAAAGCACGCTTGCATTCTTCGGCTTCATCCTTTGCCCAAAATGCAGAACGGTATTGATAGGGACCAAAGAAATGAATGTGACCAGTCGCGTATTCATTTGGCCAACGGCGGGGATCCCCCGTTGACGCGATGGCGGCTGCGGTGTTGCCGTGATAGCTACGGTAGAAGGAGAGAATCTTGTTGCGACCTGTGTGCAGTCGCGCCATGCGAATTGCGTTCTCTACTGCATCGGCTCCACCATTTGTGAAGAAAACTTTATTAAGGTGCGCACCTGCTCGATCCGTAATTCTCTTCGCTGCTTCGCTACGTGCTTCATTTGCGTGTTGTGGTGCGACCGTAGTCAGCAGTCCAGCTTGATCTTGAATCGCTTTAACTACTTTTGGGTGCTGGAATCCAATATTGGTAAAGACCAATTGACAAGAAAAGTCGAGATATTTCTTTCCATCAAAATCCCAAAAATAGCTGCCTTCACCACCAGCCACTGGCAGTGGTGATATCTGTGCTTGTGCCGACCAGGAATGGAATACATGGGCGCGATCTAGGTCAAATACTTCCTTGCCGCGGCTTGGATCTGCTATCGGTTGAGTCATGAGGATATTGAAGCAGTTAACAGCATAAATGTCTGCAATAGTCCTGCAATAGTTGTGGTCTAGTACGTCTCCCTGTCCACGCAAATACCCGCATGGCCGGCGAAGGATTTAGCTCCTAATTTAAACTTTTTACGATGCGATGTACACCTTCAGCAATAATCTCTTCGCTGGTGGCAAAATTGAGACGGATAAACTGATCATGAGTGGGGCCGAATAAATGTCCAGGGGTCACCACTAACTTCCCCCGTTCCAATAGGGCTTCTGCAGGATTCGGTCCCAACTCATAAGCACTTAAATCAATCCACGACAAAAACGTGCTATCCGGAATTCGGTATCTAGCTTTGGGAAGATTTTCCGCTAATTGCACTTTTAGAAACTTGCGGTTGCGGTCCAAAGTAGTGAGCATCGCTTCATACCATTCGGTACATTCAAAGGCCTTGGCGGCGGCATGAGCTCCGAACAAGGAGGCACGGAACTTAACTGACGGTGGCATCGACTTAGCCAACTCACTCATACGCTCCGATTGCGTAATAATAAAGGCGCACTTAAGTCCAGCTAAATTCCATGTCTTGCTCGCAGATGTAACAACAACTCCTACTTCACGAGCAGTCTCGCTAACTGCAAGCCAAGGGACAAAAGGCTGATCTGCGAAAACCAATGGTCCATGAATTTCGTCACTCATGATAACGACGCCATATTGCTTTGCGAGTTCTGCGATTTGAGCTAGTTGTGGTTGGGTAAAAACCATACCAACCGGATTGTGAGGATGACAGAGGAAATGAGCTTTTATGCCACTTTTATAGGCTTCTTCGATTCCATCTAAATCTATTGTGTAATCCATACCATCTTGCAAAAGCGGGACATCCACTTTCTCGCATTTTAATTCGTTGATCCAGTTATACATATTCATGTACACCGGTGAATGTACCAATACTTTTTCACCTGGCTTCAAGAAAGTCCTGCCAAATTCAACCATGCCGACTCCGACGTCGGTACAGATAAATAACTGTTCCGGCTCTACGTTCCAACTCCAATAGTGAGAAGCAAACTTCGCGAAATTCTGACCTAGGGAATCAACATTTCCCATATAACCGGTGTCGGAATTGAGAACCATGCCGACTAATAAGTCGCGAATTGGTTGGGCAAGCTCAAAATCCATCTCTGCAACCGGCATAGGCAAAATATCGTGAGGATAACGACTCCATTTTTCACTTGTGCGCGTCTGTAAAATGTCTAGTGGAACTCCTTCAACTTTCATATAATTATCATATCGTCTTCAAATTCTTACGGGCATTACTCACCTGGCTTGCGATTCCACCAAGGGCAAATATCACTAGTACTGCAATAACAGAATAGATAATTAGGTAGACGTTGTGGGGGGCCTTGCGAGCTGTTATCAAAATATAGAGCTGTGGAATTGCGAAATTGGCAGCTGCCAGCCACCCCCATTTTTGAATCTGGCCCCATCGCCTCCTAACCACGGCCATTACCAACCGGGCGCTGGTAATTCCATATAGCCACGATGTAGGTACATCAATAACGAGGTACCAGACCCAATTAACCCCGTACTTGCTCAGCTCTTTGTAAACAACAAATGTCGCACAGAAAGTATAAAGAACGACCGTGGAGGCCCAAATACGCTCCCAGAATTTTTCACGCGTTGTGCGGGCCATGCTCTAATTCTAGTGTTGAACTACTTAATTCCTGTTGATTCTTAGCCCCAACTCAGACGCCCAAACACCCGAGTAGAATCTGCACATGGAACTGCAGAAGGTTATCTTGTATTACGGCTTCACGCCGCTGCAAGACCCTGAAGCTATTCGGCTTTGGCAACAGAAGCTTGCTGGCGATTTAAATTTAAAGGGACGAGTTCTAATTTCTAAGCACGGCATCAACGGAACATTGGGCGGCAATATGTCCGACCTTAAGAAATACGTCAGCGCCACCAAGAAATATGCTGGGTTTAAGCGAATAGAATTTAAGTGGTCTGAAGGAACTGGCAATGAATTCCCTGCCTTAAAAATCAAGGTGAAAGATGAACTTGTTGATTTTCATCTGAACTTCGATTTGCAAGTTGATGAGCGAGGCGTGGTTAATGGTGGAACTCATTTAAAGCCATATGCGGTCAATAAATTAGTTGAAGAACGCGGAGATGACGTCTACTTCTTTGATGGGCGGAATTCTTTTGAGGCCAAAATAGGTCGCTTCAAAAATGCGATTGTGCCAGATGTGCTACATACACGTGACTTTGTTGAGGAAATCGAATCTGGAAAATACGATCATCTCAAGGACAAACCGATTGTCACGTACTGCACAGGCGGGATCCGATGCGAAATTCTTTCTACAGTCATGGTCAACCATGGATTCACGGAGGTCTATCAGATCGACGGCGGAATTGTTAAATATGCCCAAAAATATGGCGACGATGCGCTTTGGCAAGGTTCGTTGTATACCTTCGACAATCGTATGACACTAGATTTTTCAGACCACACTCCCGTACTCGGCGAATGTGAAAAATGCGGCGATGCTACTAAGCAA
Organism: uncultured Actinomycetes bacterium; assembly: GCA_903838295.1. Classification (GTDB taxonomy): domain Bacteria; phylum Actinomycetota; class Actinomycetes; order Nanopelagicales; family Nanopelagicaceae; genus PALSA-747. The sequence continues at coordinate 257,040 of CAILXX010000004.1, read as the reverse complement.
TTTTATAATTGTGGAAAGATTTCTTGTCATAGCCTTATCCTGCTTTGCCATACGTGTGCAAAAAGCGATGCAAATAAAGCTTGTACGCATGACAATAGTCATAATGATTCTGAGATGATTGGATGATTCCAAGGCGGTTGGTACTCGTACTCGCCCTCAGCCTAAATCTAGCTACTGGCTTGCTCATCAACAATTCCCAGGCAACCATTCCCAATTCCACGCTTGTTAAACTAAAAATTCCCAGCCCCGAAAGAGACTTCCCGATTCGCACGGTTTACGTGTGGACACCAGCAGTACCCGTAGATCAAATTACGGTCTTACCCGTTGTTTATATGTTACACGGCTGGCCCGGGTCTCCCAGTGGATTAATGTCGGCAGTCATTCCCCAATTGACTAAGGCGTTTGCAGGGGGTTCGGCGCCGTTTATCGCAGTATTCCCAGATGGCAATTCGATTTCACATCCTGACTCAGAATGGGCTGATTCATACGATGGTCGCGCAAAAATTGAAACTTGGCTGACCACCAACGTGATCGATAAAGTTGAAGCGGGGAGTATTCGCAGCAAAGATAACAGGGCTATCCTCGGATTTTCTATGGGAGGCTACGGCGCAGCCTCAATTGGGATGCATCATCCTAATCTTTATGGACAAATAATCAGCTTAGCTGGATATTTTGTCGTCGATGATGACACCAATGTCTTTGGAAATAAATCATCACAAATTGCAAAAATCGCTTATCAAAGTCCCGCAAATTTTGCCGTGGTCGCCAATCAGTTTCGATGGTTCCTTGGGGAATCTCATCAAGACTACACGCCGTTGATTAGAGGACAATCAGTAGCTTGGGCGAAAAAACTTAAGGGTGTAAATGCCAGCTACACCTTGAGTAGTGCTTCTGGTGGACATAGTTATACATTTGTAGCCAATGAAATTCCAATAGTAACTAAATGGCTGAAATGGAGTGCTGTCCCTACTGTGACTCCTTCGCCTGAACCACCCATAGAAACGCTCACTGCTACGCAGACGCCAACAGTTCTCACCTCCCCGTAACCGTCCATTCATCCAGCGACTAGAGTCCATTCACTTCCTTTCCTACCTCCGTTCGCACTCTCTCGATTAGATACCTTCACGTGAATCACGCGAAAATCCTTTCGAAAGGGAAAATATGAAACCTCGTTCATCACCACTGATTGCCGCCATTTCTGGCGTTGCGATCTTGGGCTCTGTTATTGGCATCTTTGCTGGTACATCGGCTCAGGCAGCTTCTTCAAATGTTCCGCTCATTCTTTATGCGGCAGAAGGTTACGACCAAGTCGCGGCTGATGCATTTACAAAGGCGACTGGAATCAAAGTGGTCCTACACGATGACAGCACTGGCCCACTCCTAGCAAAAGTATCTGCTGAAAAAAGCAATCCTCAGTTTGGCCTTCTCTGGGTAGATGGAAACACTGCATTTGCAGCGCTAGACAAGCAAGGCCAATTACTTCCTTACACGCCTAAGGCAAAATTCACTGCCGCCGGTAAATCCGTTGTACCTACCGACCATTCATATATCCCAACAGGATTGACAACAATGGCTGCACTGATTTACAACTCGGCCAAGGTAACAACTCTCCCAAAAAGTTATAACGACCTACTTAACCCAATGTACAAGGGTCAAATTGGAATGAATGACCCCAACCAATCTGGTCCTACCTATCCATTTATCGCTGGCTTAATGAATCAATTTGGTGGCGTGCCCGCTGGCGAGAAGTTCCTAAGCTCACTCAAGGCAAATGGACTGGTTGTTAACAATACAAATGGAGATACCTTGCATGCCCTCGAAACTGGCGTAATCAACATGGGCTTGATTCAATCTTCCGCTGCACAAGGAGAAATTCTGAAGTTGGCTTCAAAGCCAGTTGCTGGGTTTACTCCGAAAGTTCTTTATCTTTCAAAATCGACCCTGCTTCCTAGCGTCATCGGGATCGACAAGGGTGCCCCAGTGGCGGAACAGGCTGAAGCTAAAAAGTTCATCGACTTCGTACTATCACCAGCCGGCCAAGCAATTATGCAGACTGGTGACCCACAAGGTGATTCTCTTTACTGGTCAATAATCCCAGGCGTTAATTCACTTGCTGGCGCTGGTTCATTACCAACTTCTTACCAATCAATAGATCCATATGTTTGGGGTCCACAAGAAGGCGCTATCAATTCTTGGTTCACAAAGAAGATCCGGGCTTAAGGATTAATAACTCTTAATAAAACGAGTGAGGTAACCACATCGTTTTGCCCATAGCAAGATAGCAACGTCGTAGGCCACTTTCATGGATCCAGCAAGGACCATGGGGGTGGCCATCGCTATATGCATCGAGAATGCGGCGATACTCGGAGACAGAGGTCTGACCGTATATCTAGCCGCATTGGTGACCGCGGACGCTGCCATTCGATCCTCCGCGGGTACTACGGCCATAATCAGCGCTTGTCGGGTTGGGATATCCATTTGAGATAGTGACGCGCGAATAAGTAAAAAGGCAATTGCAATTTTAAAGTTACCACAAAATGCAGCGATAATCAGAGCTGCATTGCTCAATAAATGGGTACAGACCATTGTCATAACCAAGCCAATGAGTTCGGCAACATATGGTGCAAGAAACATCGAGAAAGATTGCAATAGTGCAAAGGCGAAAAATAGATAACCAAGGTCTGTAGCTGAAGCGTGGTATCTCTGTGTGAGGTAAAAAGAAAGCCACGCGGATGTGGTTAGGCCACCCGCTGCGGCATCTAATGAAAATAGTGCAGACAGTTGAACAATCCTGTTACGCACAGGAGAATTTTTAAGTCCGTTTCTCTTCGGGCCCCGTTGACGTTCTACCTCTTGATTCAGTCCAGAAGCAATCCAAAAACCCACTAGACCAACGGGAACCATTACTAGATAGCCCACAAAAGAGGTATTAAAGGAGCTAAAATGTGAGAACCAACCTTGAGAAAGTGCGCCAAGTGAACCGAAGATGGCCGCTACCCCATTATATTTTCCAAACAATTTTGGAAAGTTTGTGGAATGAGCACGTTCAGCCAACATTGCTTGCTCAAGGGTTGTCGCAGGTCCATTGTCATTCGCATCCGTACTTAAAACTCCGGTCAAGCCCACCAAGGCAATAGTCCATAAGTTTGGCTGAATTGCAATAACGAATCCAGCAATAGCCAACATCAAGTAGATTGTTTGATAACACCTTCTACGTCCAAATTGATCACCGAAGCGTATCAACACGAGCGATGAGAGTGCCGAGCCCAGCACGATGGCTGTCAGAAGTAGACCCACACCCAAAGCAGATGTACCTCTACGAGCTAGCAGATGCCCCAACAAAATTGCCGTAAACCCGTAGGCGTAGGCCCTTAAGCCCTGGGCACAGATTATGCGCCAACTATTAGTAATTACTTAAGGGCTCTTACTACTCGAGACAAACTGTACGCAAGGAATGCCGCAACAAATACTGGGACTGTCACAAAAGTAAATGCAGAAACTTTTATAGTAGCGGTTAATATGAAGGAGATAACGATTCCAGCAGCAATGCGCCAATCATCGCCCACAATAAAGTCAATCCAGAATTCACCAAAGGCAACTACTGCGGCAGCTCCCTTGCTTCTGACCGGCGCAACTTTTTCTGGTTTAACTGTGGAATTCTTGCTAGGCACGGCCACACGTGGCTTGCTTCGTGTTGATTTGAGAACTTCAACCAATATTCGAGCCACAACTGCTACAAAGACGATGAGTCCAAGAACCGCCCAATTATCTCCGGGCCACTTCTTATTGGCACCAGCAGAACCTTCTACTCCCCAAAAGATTCCAAAGGCGGTCAACATAATTCCAACTCCGAATTTCAAGGTGTTCTCAGGAACGCGAGCCAATGGTGCACGTAAGGCAAAGCCTGCCGCAGTGACAATAAGAACAGCAGTTAATGCCGCGATCGACGCCAACGTCACTTTGTGATCAATGGTTCCAAAAGTTAGAACGATAAATGCAACTTCCAAGCCTTCGAGCAACACGCCCTTGTAGGAAAGCGTGAACGCATACCAGTCAGCGACTCCATGTCGAGTTTCTTTAGCAGCTAATCTCGCAGCAGCAATTTCCTCTTGAAAAATCTTCTCTTCATCATGGAGTGCTTTGTATCCACTAGAGCGCAAAATAGCCTTGCGAAGCCAGGTGAGGCCAAAAACTAGAAGCAAACCACCAACGGCAATTCGCAAGAATGATATTGGAAGTTGAGAAATCGCAGGGCCAAATACAGCAATGATTGCCCCAAGAGTTACAAGGCCAGCAATAACACCACGAATAGCCGACTTCCAGTCACGTGCGGTCCCAGCAGCCAACACGATCGTTACGGCTTCTACGGCTTCGACCGAACAGGCCAAGAAGACCGATAAGAACAATGCAACTGAAGTACCTGACATTTTTGCCCCTTACTAGATTATGTGAATTTTACTTAATACCTATCAAACTTTGTGTAACCGCACCCGGTGAAAAAGCCTTATCTGTCGGAAAGGCGATGCAACCTTCTGGGTCAACATATATTTCAACCCTAGAACCTCGAGCCACAGATTGAGGTGAGAACACGCTGGAAATAACTCCAAAATCGCACTCCACCACATGCTCGTATCCGCGGCCACGATAGGCAACATCTAAAACTATGGCCGGCAAAGTATTCGAGCCGGACTGAGTGAAACTAGTTGCACTTGGGCGAATCAAAACTTCTGCCAGATCCCCCACCTTCAAAGAATTAGATGTGCGACATTCGATTCGATATTGTCCCAAAACTACAATCGCTTTACCAGCAGTTGCCGATTCAACGGTCCCAAGGAAACTTCCTGATACGCCAGTAAATGCCGTGACAAAACGATTAGCTGGATTTCGATAAATTTCTTCTGGCTTTCCAATTTGCTGCAATGTGCCTGATTGAAGTACGCCAATAGTGTCAGCCAAGGCAAACGCTTCGGACTGATCATGGGTAATGTAACAAGCAGTTGCTCCAATTTCTCGAGTCAAAGTTGCGATTTCTACGCGCAATCTTTCACGAAGATCTGCATCAAGATTAGATAGCGGTTCATCAAACAACAGCAATGAGGGGCGACCTACAATCGCACGCGCTAATGCAACACGCTGTTGCTCTCCACCAGAAAGTTGGAACGGATAATTGCTTCCTTTAGTCGAGAGGCCAACTCGATCTAGCGCTTCATTGATTCGACGGTCCGACTCCGTCGAATCTAAATTACGGCGCTTCAGTGCATATCCTATATTTTCGTACGAAGTCATATGAGGCCAGAGCGCGTAATCTTGAAACACCATAGCAAGATCTCGCTTTTCTGGAGCCATGTGGAAACCTTCTCCGGCAATTTCTCGATCACCAAAATGAATAGTGCCAGAATCTAATCGTTCTATTCCGGCGATCGATCGAATCAAAGTTGACTTCCCCGATCCTGATGGACCAAGCAGTACCGTGAAGGTTCCGGGTTCGATGGTTAGATCAAAGTCATTTAGTGCAGCTAGGCTGCCATACCGTTTTACGGCTCCTTTGATCACCACGCGATACGCATTAACTAAGCTCACTTTAACTTCCCCAATCTCTTCCATCCGGGTGGTGCAAAACGGTTAAACAGAAAAAATGCAATTCCCACAACTACCAAGGCCCACAAAATCGAGAGGACTTCGATCGCGGTGCCACCGCCATAATCAAACCCTGCGAGTGATAGTTCTATACCAACCGCAACCGGCGGGCTGCCGGGCGGATACAAAAGTTCTGATACTGGAAGTTCTAGCAGTGTTCCGGAAAAAGTCAGAAGCCAGGCAATTAAAAGCGGCCGAGCAATCAATGGCATAGTCACATCAATCCAAGCACGTGCTGGTTTACTGCCATGAACTCGAGCCGCGTCCATCATAGATTCCTGAATCTGACCCATATTGCCAACCAAAGATCGAGAGGTGGATGGCAGAGCGTTTGCGGAATACGCAAGAGCCAATAAGAAGGAAGTGCCATAAATATGCAATCCAAGATCATTTATAAATCGAAGGTTATACGTGAAAATGTATCCAATCGCAAAGACAATGCCAGGCAAAGCTACCGCAGCTAGCAAGAAAAAATCAACAAATTTTTTGGATTTGGACGGCTTAATAGATGTCAGGACCTTTGACGCTATTGCTGCTAAACCAACAGCCAAAGTAGCTGTAATGAGTGACATCTGAGTTGAATAAATCAATGGGTTTCGCAAGAAGCGCGAGTGCAAAACTCGAGAATAGTTACTGAAATTAATACTGTAATGACTCAGCAAGCTACCCAGGCCTTGCAACATCGACGCGGAAACCGCCCCAAAAATCGGTATCCCCAAAACCATCAATAGAAGAACGATGATATAGGTGCTTGTTGAAAACTTGCCAAAGAAAGAAAGTTTTGTGATTGTTGCCGGGCGCGTACGCCCGCTCAAGGTTCTAAAGCTCCGTCCGCGAAGTGCACGATTTTGTGCAAAAATTGCCAAGAGGACCAATGAGAGCAAGGTAATACTTGTAGCCGCAGAGACCGGAAAATTAACTGGAATCGAGTTAATACCTTGATAAAGCTGATACGTAGCCACTGAAAAGTGACCTACGCTAGACAGAGTCGATGCGACTCCAAAATCACTAATTGCTTCCGCAAAGACTATTGCCATGGCAGAAAATATGGATGGGGTTAGCAAATTTGCCATCACTTTAAAAGCTTCGACCCGTGAACCACCATGGACTCGAACTGCTTGTTCAAATTCTTCACCAAGGCCACGCATCGCATTTGCAATGACCAAGTAGGCAAATGGCAACCCCTTGACCATTAAAACCATGCAAATACCAACAGGTCCATAAAGCAAATTCCTAATTGGTTCTACATAGAAACCCATGATTTCCAGAACACCACGTTGTTCAAAGAGACGTTGCCAACCAAGAGCAATCAAATACGATGGCGCTAAAAAGAGTGCAAAGATTGTACTATTCCAAATTATTCGAGCTGGAGTATCCGTGCGCAGTACTAACCATGCCATCGATAGCGCAATCACCATGGCGCCAAGAGAGGCAACAATCCCCAAGAGTAGAGAGTGAAGTAGGGCTATTCCATAAGAGCCCGAGAAAACAGGTTTGAAACTTGCCAGGGTGAACCATTGGTGTCCTTGTGACATCAATCGTGGACTAAATGCGACCGAAAGGAATAGAAGTATAGGAATCGCAAGAATCAAAATAATCAGTGTCCAGAACAGAGCCATAGGAGTAATTCGGATTCGACCAAATTTGCGTCGAAGCTGGGATCGTTCAGAGGAAAATGGCACCCGACGTCGGGCTAAGAGCCCGCTGTCGAGTGCCATTAGGTAGCTGTTTAGTAAGTGTTCTTATTTAGTGCGGATATTGGCAGTAAACCAAGCATCAACTTCACTCTGAAGTGGGCCCCACTTGTAAGGGTCGATGATCTGGTATGCCTTAGGCATTGCAGGCACGTACTTATTTGGAGTAGTACCGACAATTGATGGATAGCAAAGAACATCTGAGTTCTTCGTAGCATCTGTAGAAGCCAAGATAGATTGGCCGGCAGGTGACAAGACATATTTAATAAATGCCTGTGCACCAGCGATTTCTGCCGCAGGACGCTTGGCATCAATAGCCAATGAACTTGGCATCAAAGTTGGACGACCTGGATACACGATTGTTGGCTTAAATCCAGCAACTGGGGCAGCAGTGAATTTAATTACTTCTGCAATGGCTGCAGTATTTTGAACCAATCCCATATTGATCTGGCCGATTTCAAGTGCATGGATTGTTGGCCCATTCTTATCGTTAATGACAAGACCGTTCTTCTTCAAGGCGAGGAGATAGTTCTTACCGGCATCCTCTGATCCAAGCTGGTTCATCAAGCCTGCGATAAATGGATATGTTGGACCAGAAATATTCGGATCGTTCATTCCAATCTGACCTTTATAACCAGAACGCAGCATGGCCTGTAATGGCACTGGTGGGTTTGTCATCTTCGCCGCGTTGTACAAGCCGGCAACCATCACTGTAGAACCGGTAATTGCATAGGCATTGTTCTTCGGTGCAAGGCGCTTACCGAGAGAAGAGTATGTTGGCTTGAAATTGAGTGGAGCTAAATTGCCAGCTGTATCAGCTGCAGCAGCCCAGGTATCTCCATCTGCCCAGAAGAGACCCCATTGTGGATTTGTGCCTTCGGCTGCAACTTTGGCAAGCAATGGACCGGTAGATCCACCGACATCCACGACCTGGTACATGGATTGCGATGCATTGAATGCTTTGATCTCATCTGGAGCATAACCAATGGCTTCGTAAAGGTTGATCGTGATCACCGCAGCATGCGCAGCTTGTGCACTGAGTCCCACAGAGGCAAAAACTAGTGATGCCCCAATCGCAAGACTCTTTTTGATAGTAGCAAAATTCATGAAATTTCCTATCCCTAGGTAGTAAGAACAAGGAAATCTAAGTGGGCTCCCATGGTGAATGAGCATCCACAAAGTAAATAGTCGGTGAACTAACGATTAATTGAAGATCCGCTCCAAATATCCACGAAGCCTGCTTGGGATGAGGCGATATAAGCGATTTTGCCAAGTTCGAGCTTGCTCAAGGGCTGAAACTGAAAGAATTTGTTGACTGCTTGGTCCTTCGGGCGTGGGTACTTTGCGAATACTTGGTGAAATCTGATCAAGGGAATCAGCAATAATCACGACGCCAGAAATCGCAGCCATCAAACGTGCTAGCTGTCCTTGCTCAAAATGGTCGGATTCTTGCAACACTTGAGTGGTTAGGGCATCGGCAGAGAGTCGAATCTCTGATGTCAGCGGATCTTTGGCCATTGCATATGGATCAAATCTAAAATCTTCTGCACTTACAGATAACGCATAACTGACCGTCGAAAGCATTGACCCCAAACTTTCCGAAAGACGGTTCGATATTCCGCCATGTAGTCGTAAGTCGTACAAGGTTCGTGCAATTGACCTCACCTGAATAATTGTGTGTTCTAAAGCGATTCCGCGTAGATATAACTTCTCTGCCTTTTCACTTCGAGCGATTGGCATCCATTTTGCAAATGCACGCGCCTCTACAGCCTGATTTCTAATACTTGGGATTTCTTCAACTAATAATCGTCCGCGAGCCAGCCAACGACCAGCTCTCTCTTGTGGGTAATTCTCTATCGTTCCTTCGGCCATCTGCGCCATCAATACAGAACAACGATCTGTCAGAGAACTAATACGATCGATCGTTCTACCGGCAGGAGTCTTGGGGTGTGCAAAAGTTGAAAAAATAATCGCTATTAAGGCACCAACAATCGTAGAAAGTAGACGGTTACTGGCGGTGGTCTGACTAAGGCCTGGACCTATAACAATCAGAGCGGTTACCGGAACGTTGATGGCAGCTACCTCGCCCAAATGCAAGAGACGCGCGCCTACAAGTGAGATAAGAACGGTGATACCCACCGTGATCACTCCTAGGCCAAAGAAATGCAAGGCAAGTAGAGCAACCCCAGCGCCAACGGTTGAGCCAAGTACTTGTCCCAGGCCTTCGCGCGTGGACTTATGTAATGAAGATCGAACCGTCAGGGATGCAACAATGGCAGCAACTACTCCACCGTTTTTGAGAATTAAATCGCCGACTTGCCAAGAAACACCAGCAGCAATTGCGGTTACTAATACTTGCTGAATCCAATACCAACGAACGACGAACTGTTGGAACAGTTGGTCAATTATTCGCCGCATAGAGCAGATTCTACTCAAGTGTTAGATAAAAAACTCGACCTCGTTTATCTGCGAAAGTGAGCGTGTAACAACCTGGTTTGCTCCGATAGTGCTGCCAGCGCCAATAGTGATGTTCCCCAGAATTTTTGACCCCGCGCCGAGAACACAATTATTTTCAATTGTGGGATGCCGCTTACCTTTTTCAAGTGAGCGACCACCCAATGTGACGCCATGGTAAATCGTGACATCATCTCCAACTATGGCGGTTTCCCCAATTACAACACCAACACCATGATCAATAAAAACACGACGGCCAATGGTTGCACCTGGATGTATTTCGATTCCAGTTTTACTGCGAGTGTAATTTGCCATAATTCTTGCAGCCAGTCTTACGTGCTTAAGCCATAACCAGTGCTCAATTCGATGATTCCAAAGTGCATGTACTCCGGGATATGTCAGTGCGACTTCAATTCGATTTCTGGCAGCAGGATCTTTCTTGAGTACTACGGCAAGATCTTCCAAGAAGCGAGACATAAGTTTTTAAAGGTTCCTTAGATTGATGGCGCAACTGGTTCGTCGATGAATTCTTTGTATAGCGGCGTTGATAAGTAACGCTCTCCAAAGGATGCCATCACAACGACGATGATTTTGCCGGCGAATTCTGGACGATCAGCGATTTGTGCAGCTCCCCAAAGAGCAGCACCTGAAGAGATTCCAGCAAGAATTCCTTCTTCTTGGCCAGCGCGCTTGGCAAAAGTCATCGACTCTTCATTCGGAGCAGAAAGGACTTCGTCGTAAATCGTCGTGTCCAACACAGCTGGAACAAAGTTGGCGCCAATACCTTGCAGTGGATGTCCAGCTGGTGAACCACCCGTCAAAACTGGTGACGCAGCTGGTTGTACTGCAAAAATCTTAATATTTGGATTCTTCGCTTTCAGACCCTGACCAACACCAGTGATCGTTCCACCAGTCCCGATACCCATAACAACAGCAGCAACCTGTCCATCTGTATCATTCCAAATTTCCACTGCAGTTGTCGCGCGGTGAATTGCTGGACCGGCTGGGTTTTCAAATTGACGAACCAGTACCCCACCTTGCTCTGTACCAATTTTTTCTGCTTCTTCAACTGCTCCGCGCATACCTTGTGCTGCAGGGGTCAGTACCAAAGTAGCGCCCAAGGCGCGAAGAAGAGCGCGACGCTCCTTTGACATCGAATCTGGCATCGTTAAGACAACTTTGTAACCACGAGCCGCGCCAACGGAAGCAAGCGCGATGCCGGTATTACCAGAAGTAGCTTCGACAATAGTTCCGCCTGGTTTTAGTGCGCCAGATTTTTCGGCATCATCAACCATGGCAACAGCTAGGCGATCCTTCACTGAAGCAGTTGGGTTATAAAACTCGAGTTTGCCAACAACTATCGCCTTTGTAGATCCGAAGAGTCGCTGAAATTTTACAAGCGGGGTATTACCGAATACTTCTGAAATATTGTTGTAGATCTTCATTTGAGTCTCCCAGGTGGATTGTTAGGCGAAGGTAGCAGAGCCAGGTTTGAGATACCTGCGAACAATTCGCACTTGCCTGCCAGGAGCGCCAATTTCCACTTTAAGTGCTTTACTTGCAACATGAAAACGAGAAAATTACGTGACCTAGAAGTCTCTGCCCTCGGACTAGGTTGCATGGGTATGTCAGAATTTTATGGACCTCAAAATGATGCCGAATCGATCGCCACAATTCACCGCTTCTTAGACCTTGGCGGCAATCTCCTGGATACCGCTGACATGTACGGACCTTTCAAAAATGAGGAGTTAGTAGGTCGTGCCATTGCGGGACGCCGTTCAGAAGTAATACTTGCTACAAAGTTCGGTAATGAACGCTTTGCTGACGGAACTCGTCGCATCAACGGTACTCCGGAATACGTGATTAAAGCGTGCGATGACTCATTGCGGCGTCTAAAAGTTGACTACATTGATTTGTACTACCAGCACCGCGTAGATCGCAGTGTTCCTGTTGAAGAAACTTGGGGAGCTCTCAAAGATTTAGTCACCGCTGGAAAAGTTCGGAATCTTGGAATTTCTGAAGCATCAGCTACCACCATCCGCAAAGCGAATTCAATCCACCCCATCACAGCACTTCAGACCGAATGGTCTCTATGGACCCGCGATCCTGAGACGAACGAGGTTTTAAAGACGGTGCGCGAACTTGGAATCGGGTTTGTTCCTTATTCGCCATTAGGTCGTGGTTTTTTGACCGGTGCATTCACATCAATCGAAGACCTGTCAGAGAATGATTCACGACGTACTCATCCTCGATTTAAGGGCGAAAACTTTGCACACAACTTTAAGATCGTTGAAGCCGTCAAATCAATTGCAGAGCAAAAAGGTGCCACTGCCGCACAGCTTGCACTTGCATGGGTACTCGCTCAAGGCAATGATGTTGTCCCAATTCCAGGGACTCGCAAAGTTGCTCGACTTGAAGAAAATCTTGGCGCACTTGATCTAGTTTTGAGTGAAGCCGATCTTGCCGCGCTTAATTCAGCAGCGCCTGTTGGCATCACCGCCGGAGATCGCTACGCAGATATGTCTTCGGTGAACGCCTAAAACGGGCTACTTGGATTCGATCTCGTTGATCAATTTGAACTCGCTTGCGCCTAGCTGTCCCTGCTTTGTATAAAGCTCTAGCTTGGCGCGAGTGTCAGCAATATCTAAATTGCGCATCGTGAGTTGACCGATTCGGTCAGCAGGACCAAAGGCAGCGTCGCCAGTGCGCTCCATAGATAGCTTCTCTGGATGGTAACTGAGGCCTGGTCCAGCTGTATTAATAATCGAGAAATCATCCCCGCGACGCAATCTAATCGTCACGCTCCCCGTGACAGCAGAAGCAACCCAACGCGTCAGTGATTCACGGAGCATCAGAGATTGCGGATCAAACCAGCGACCTTCGTAGAGCAAACGCCCCAACCGACGCCCCTCCGCATGATAATTCGCGATCGTATCCTCATTATGAATGGCAGAAATAAGTCGCTCGTAAGCAATGAAGAGAAGCGCCATACCTGGGGCTTCATAAATTCCACGCGACTTGGCCTCAATAATCCGATTTTCGATTTGATCAGCCATGCCCAAACCATGACGTCCTCCGACTGCATTTGCCTCATGCATCAGCTCAACGCAATCGGCAAAGGTTTTGCCATTGATGGATACTGGACGACCTTGCGAAAATTCTACGGTTACATCTTCGGAATCAATTTTTACCGAAGGATCCCAAAACTTCACCCCCATAATTGGATCAACGATTTCGATCGATGCATCCAACTCTTCTAAATTTTTGGCTTCATGGGTCGCACCCAAAATATTTGCATCAGTTGAATATGCCTTCTCTGTACTGTCCCGGTATGGAAGTTTGTGATTGACCAACCACTCAGACATTTCCTTTCGTCCACCAAGTTCGTTGACAAAGTCTGCGTCCAGCCATGGCTTATAAATTTTAAGTGCTGGGTTTGCCAATAGTCCGTAACGATAAAAACGCTCGATGTCATTGCCCTTATAAGTCGATCCATCGCCCCAGATAAAACAATCGTCCTGCAACATTGCCCGGACCAATAAAGTACCGGTGACGGCGCGACCAAGTGGGGTTGTATTGAAATATTGTTTACCACCAGAACGAATGTGGAATGCGCCACAAGCAATAGCAGCAAGTCCCTCTTCAACCAAAGCAAGTTTGCAATCAATTAAGCGAGCTTTTTCGGCCCCATATGCAAGTGCACGATCAGGAACCGAATCAATATCTTTCTCATCGTATTGGCCGAGGTCTGCTGTGTATGCAAATGGAACAGCACCTTTTTCGCGCATCCACGCAACAGCAACAGAAGTGTCGAGTCCACCAGAAAAGGCGATCCCAACTTTCTCACCTATCGGCAGAGATGCAAGCACTTTGGACATGTGCAGAGCCTACCCGTCACCGTATTCTCAGCAAAAAATAAGGTGAATTCTTAATTTTTACTTTCGCGCTGTCCTACGATTCCCTCATGAAAAAAACCCTAATTATTGCCGCCGTGATCTCCTTTGCAGCGTTCAGCGCTGCACCATCACTTGCCGCTGCGAAACCAACTGCTCCAAAACCATCAATATCAATCTCCGGTGGCGGAGAGGGAGAAAGTGGCGGTGAAGGCGGCGGTGAAGGTAGACGTCCTAATGCAGCAGGGTTTGCCAAATACCAGGCGTGCCTAAGCAAAGCGGGAATCAAGATGCCTGCTTTTGGGGGAAGGCGTCCTGGCGCCCTTGGGACCACACCCAATGGTCTGCGACCAAGTGGAGCGCCAACAGGCATGAACCTCCCAACAGCTCCAGCACCTAAATTATCAAAATTAAAAATGACTCCTAAAGAGCAAAAGGCATTTAACGCATGCGCTTCATTGCGTCCAAAATTTAACCGTGGCGAAGGTAGTGGATTCGGTCAGGGCACTACGACCAACGGAGTTGCACCTGCCCTTGGGACAGGAGCTGCGTACATTGCATGTCTAAATACGCAAGGACTCCCAGTCCAGTCCATGGCCGATGTGCAAGGTTTAGATAGTCAGAATTCAAAGGTAAAAGCTGCAGAGAAAGCCTGCGCGGGCAAGTAGAGTGTTTAGGAGAAATGGATCGGGTCAATTCTTTTGATCCATTCTGAATATTGATCATGATTGCGCGCCAAAACATACGTTTCTAAATGTTCGGCGTGCGGCAGATCCAATCTCTTCAGCACTACTTGGGCATCGACTTCGCTACTCCGTAATAACACCCAAAAACCGTGGTCAGAAATTCGTACGAAGAAATCCCCACCTCGTAATTGCGAACGCAATCCAAATGCGATCTCGATAAGGGCTTTCTCGTATCTGGAAACTGAATCAAATGGCTCCGCTAATAGCGATATCGAGATAAGAACTAAGTCTCGATTCTCTCGTTCGGCATTGGATATTTCTCGCTTAAGGCTTTCATGAAAGATAGCTGGGGACATTGTCAAAGTGAGCGAATCGCTCAGGCCATCACTTCGAAATTCAACCTCACTCATCTCGAAATTGGCCATAGTCCTAGGTTACTTGGATACCCTTATGACATGACATTTAGCGAAAGGATCTACGAAGGTGCTCGCAAGCGGGCGATCGCTTTACTGCGTCTAGAATCGATTGTCTTAATCGCTCTCATCATTTATCTCGCTTTACTCGATGCGCTGCGGAGGAAACCGCTTAGCGCACCACTCGCTCTGGCCGGAGACTTTATAGCCCTTGCGCTCGGTGCTATCGGGCTCTACGCGTGCTCGATCTCCTTTGCAAAGGGGAAGTCCTGGGGGCGAGCGCCAGCAGTTCTCGCAAACCTGATCGCACTTGGCGTCGCCTACTTCATGGCCTCTGGCAAGTTTTATATTGGGGCGATTCCGCTTGGATTGCTCGCATTTGCTACGGCTTTCAGTAGTACCTTCGGATACAGAGAATAAGAACACCGTCATCCAGGTCACACTTTCCTGGGGAACGGCTCTCATTCAAGCCTGTTAAGACCTATTAAGATTGTAAGTAGCGAAAGATGGGAAGAGCGGGGAGATTTTCAGTGTCGGCAACGAATACACCAGCAAATCATTTTGGCGGAAGTTTTGGGCCAAATGAGTGGCTGGTTGACGAAATGTACGAGCGATATCAACAAGATCCATCTTCTGTCGATAAGGCTTGGTGGGATTTCTTTGCAGATTACACGCCCCCAGCGCAATCAAACACTTCAGTTTCTGCCGGAACTCCCCCAATTCCAAAATCTTCCCAATCAACAGTTCCACCAGTTGTTCCTACTGCGACTCAGGTGGTTCTCACCCCCATCGTGACGCCGATAATTCCAGCATCCACGCCACCTATTGTGCCTCCCGTAATTCCCACTCCGCCAGCCGCAAATACTTTGAAGCCAGCTGATCCAGTTCTCAAACCAATCCCAACTTTGATTACTCCTGGTGCCTCTACCCTTGAACCGATTCGCGGAGTGGCTGCGCGTGTTGTTCAGAGCATGGAAGCATCACTCACGGTTCCAACCGCCACCAGTGTTCGTGCGATTCCAGCAAAATTAATGATTGATAATCGCACGGTAATAAATAATCATTTAGCCCGCGGGCGTGGCGGAAAAGTTTCATTCACGCATCTCATTGGTTATGCGATGGTCAAAGCGCTACGTGCCATGCCAGAGATGAACACGTTCTTTGCTGAGCAAGATGGAAAACCGGTTTTAGGTCGCCCCGAACATATCAACCTTGGAATCGCAATCGACCTTGCAAAACCAGATGGCACTCGTCAATTGCTCGTGCCTTCAATTAAAGGTTGCGAAGGATTAGACTTTGCTCAATTTTGGGCCTCCTATGAAGAGACCGTCCGAAAAGCACGAAGTGGCACGTTAACAATTGAAGATTATGCAGGTACAACGGTCTCATTAACTAATCCAGGAACTCTAGGAACCGTGCATTCGGTCCCCCGCCTAGTTCAAGGTCAAGGACTTATTCTTGGTGTTGGCGCCATGGATTACCCTGCCGAATTCCAAGGGGCAAGCGAAGAGACTCTGACCAATTTAGCGATCTCTAAGACCATTACTCTCACAAGTACATATGACCATCGCGTCATTCAAGGTGCCCAATCTGGTGACTTCTTGCGCCGAATTCATGAAATCATGCTTGGCTCCGATCACTTCTATGACGAGATTTTCGACGCGCTGCGTATTCCTTACGAACCGATCCGTTGGGCGGTTGACTTCCAATTTTCTAAAGAAGATCAGATCAGCAAGACCGCGCGCGTTCAAAAATTGATCGAGGCATATCGCACCTTTGGTCACTTGATGGCTGATATTGATCCACTTCGCTACAAGCAACGTACCCATCCGGATCTAGATGTTGTTACTCATGGTCTGTCGTTGTGGGACTTGGATCGCGAATTTGCCACCGGCGGATTCGGTGGTGCGCCATTTATGAAACTCCGTAAAATATTGGGAATCTTGCGAGATTCTTATTGCCGCACTGTCGGTGTCGAATATATGTACATTGAAAATCCCACCGAACGCGCTTGGATTCAAGAGCATGTAGAAATTGGAGTACCTCGCACTCCTCGTGAAGAACAACTGCGTATTCTGCGCAAACTTAATTCTGCCGAAGCTTTCGAATCTTTCTTACAAACTAAATATGTTGGGCAGAAACGTTTCTCACTCGAAGGCGGAGAATCACTTATCCCATTATTAGATGCTGTGCTACAAAGCGCAGCTCAAGGGAAAATTGAAGAAGTCTGCATCGGAATGCCGCACCGAGGTCGCCTCAATGTCCTTGCAAATATTGGTGGCAAGTCATATGGACAGATCTTTCAAGAATTCGAAGGCCATTACGCTGACAATGCGGTTCAAGGTTCTGGCGATGTGAAATATCACTTGGGTACGCAGGGCGTATTCACTTCAGAATCAGGTGACAGTACAAAAATTTATCTGGCAGCCAATCCTTCCCATTTAGAAGCCGTAAATCCGGTCCTCGAAGGAATTGTCCGCGCTAAACAAGATATGCACGGTGTTCAAGAGGCCTATTCGATCTTGCCAATCCTGGTTCATGGCGACGCAGCTTTTGCAGGACAAGGCGTTGTTTCTGAGACTCTTAATCTCTCAAAGCTCAAGGGCTACCGTACCGGTGGAACCATCCATGTTGTTGCCAACAACCAAGTCGGCTTCACTACATCACCTCATGCAGCTCGTTCCTCGACATACTCAACCGATATAGCGAAGATGATTCAAGCCCCGGTTCTGCACGTGAATGGCGATGATCCAGAATCGGTAGTACGCGTGGCCCGATTGGCATTTGCCTATCGTCAAGCATTTAACAAAGACATTATCATCGATATGGTTTGCTACCGTCGCCGAGGCCATAACGAAGGCGACGAACCTTCTTTTACTCAACCATTAATGTACAAACTGATTGATGCAAAGAGAAGCACCCGTAAGTTGTATACCGAAGCCCTTATCGGCCGTGGGGACATTACCGTTGATGAGGCAGAAGAAGTTTTACGCGATTATCAATCACAGCTTGATGCAGTTTATGCATCGGTTCATAACGTAGAGCCAGAACCCCTATTCTCTTCTCAAGTACCAATGGTCTCTCCAGCAGCGGCTACCAATACTTCATTGGATGAAGCAACTCTTCGAAAAATTACCGCAACTCAGATTGCAACACCCGAAGGATTTTCAGTACATCCGCGGCTTGCTCCACAACTTGCAAAGCGCAACGAGATGCTAGATGAAGGAACCGTAGATTGGGCTACCGGCGAAATGTTGGCATTCGGTTCTTTATTGCTTGAAGGCCATCCGATTCGATTGGCCGGTCAAGATGTACGGCGTGGAACATTCTCACAACGCCATGCGGTGATTGTCGATCAGGAAGATGGATCCGATTGGTTCCCATTACGTGGCTTGATTAACGATGAAAATCAGTTCTTTGTGTTTGACTCACTTCTATCTGAATACGCAGCCATGGGGTTCGAGTACGGATATTCAGTTGCTCGCGAGAATGCGTTAGTTCTGTGGGAGGCACAATTCGGAGACTTTGCAAATGGTGCTCAGTCGATCGTCGATGAATTTATTTCCAGCGCTCTTCAAAAATGGGGCGAACGATCTTCTATCGTGCTCCTGCTGCCTCATGGTTATGAGGGGCAAGGACCAGATCACTCCTCGGCTCGTATCGAACGCTATTTAGCGATGTGCGCGGAACAGAATATGACAGTCACACAACCTTCTAGCCCAGCTTCCTATTTCCACCTGTTGCGCTGGCATATGAAGAATGTTGCTCGCAGACCACTTATCGTCTTTGAACCTAAATCAATGCTTCGTCTTAAGGCGGCTGGCTCCAAGCTCAGCGATTTCACTTCTGGGACTTTCAAGCCATTGATTGACGATCCAACTGTCACCAATGCTTCTCGAGTAATTTTCTGCTCAGGCAAGATCTATTGGGACCTTCTCGCGGAGCGAACTCGACTGGGAGAAACCAGCACCGCAATTGTTCGCCTCGAGCAGATTTATCCCTTCCCCATTGAAGATTTTATGCACGTTGCGCATGCACACCCGTCAGCAAACCTCTTGTGGGTACAAGATGAACCTGCCAACCAAGGACCATACCCATTCGTGGCATTAAATACACTTGAATACTTAGAAGGTCGCACTTTGCGTCGGATCTCTCGCAGAGCAACTGCAAGTCCGGCCACCGGTTCGCATCATCTACATGAAGAAGAACAGAATGCGCTAATTACTGAGGCATTCACTCGTTAGGAGGTAATTAAAGTTTTGCCAGCTTCTCCAATGATTCTCCGCTGACTCGCATCACCGTCCACTCATCCATGGCAACCGCGCCAAGTGATTGGTAAAAATCAATTGAAGGCTTGTTCCAATCTAATACCCACCACTGAAACCTGTCATAGCCTCGTTCTACACATAGTTTTGCTAAGTGAACTAAGAATGCTTTGCCATATCCGCGGCCACGGTATTCTGGTTGGACAAAAATATCTTCAAGATATATTCCATGGCTGCCGGTCCACGTAGAGTAATTCAGAAACCAAGTTGCAAACCCAACCACGTTGCCAGCGTCGCCTTCGATAAAATCGCAGAACACCGCAGGGTTCTCACAAAAGAATGAAGAATTTATCTGATCTAGGGTGGCTTGCGCCGAATCGGGCTCCTTCTCGTAGAGAGCAAGGGCATAAATATAATCGAGGATCAATTGCCCTTCATCTGGTCGTGCTGGCCTAATAAACATGAACTGAGTTTAGCGATTGGGTATTACTGCTGAGACCGATGGGACCGCTTGTACCGCAACACAATTCGACCACGAATTTCAGAACGCGAAATAGCACCCCAATGACGTGAATCTGTGCTGGCATCCCTATTGTCACCTTCGACCCAAAACTGATGAGCACCATTTGGCAGGAGATCAATATGAGTCACCCTCTTTATTAGAAGTATCCCGGGGTAACTTTCTCGCTCAACAACCACAACCTTGCCCAATAGTCTTTCCGAAGAACCAGCAGGAGCAAAAATGAGCCAATCCCCGTCTAAGTAGGTCGGCAACATGGAGTCTCCGCTGACGGCGATAGCTCTAACTGGCATAAATAGTCTGAATGGTCTGAATGGAAGGTGACTCATGAGAGTAGTAGTCTGACACACAAGAAAGAGGCGACAATAACTAAAAGGGAGTTTTTATGTTCAAACCATCACTCATTGGGTACGCACACTGCGACCTACCATGCGGAATTTACGATCCAGCCCAAGCAAAAATTGAAGCGCAATCGGTCAAGGCTGCTATGGAAAAATATGCAGCAAGTAGCGATCCTGATTTCAAATCTCGTGCGGTTGCAGTCAAAGAAGCTCGTTCAGAGATGGTCAAGCATCACCTTTGGGTTTTATGGACTGACTATTTCAAGGCACCTCATTTTGAGGCCTACCCACAACTCAACACCTTGTTCAATGACGCAACAAAGCTCGCAGGCGCTGGTGGAACAAAGGGTACAAATGATGTTGCAGTAGCAGAAAAACTTCTTGGAAAGATCGAAGAGATCTCCGAGATATTCTGGGCTACAAAGAAGGCTTAACTAGCAGCTTCGGTCCGAGGCAAATTTTCTGCCGCGCTTCGAGCCATAAAAGTAACTCGATCTACTAATCGCCGTTGCAATTGCGCAACGGCGATTATTCTTTGCTCCTGATGAATTTCGCAATCAAATTGCAAAACATCGTCAGTGAGTTCGACCGCCTTTACTAAAGCCCGAACTTCATTTCCAATAGTTACGCTGCTACGCATCTGAATCGCGGCGCCAACGGTGAATGAGGTCTCGCCAGTTTCAAAAAATTCTGCAAGGGCAGCGCTGCATGCGCTTTCGATAACCGTTAGTGCGGAATTTGCAGCTAAGACTGGAAGGTCATTGAAACCTTGGGCGACTCCGGTATCCAGTGGACGGACGGTCAAAGAAGCCATCCCCACCAAACCGATTAGATCATCCATCTGCATAGGCAAAACTTAATGCTTGCGGGAGAAAAAGTTGGGAGTTATTCGCCCTAGTTAAAGTCGTGGCGAATTTCTTGTGTGAACTCCTGAGTAACCTGAATTGACGTTGTTCCATCAAAGCTGAATTCAGTGATCGTGGTTTGGGAGAAAAATTCGACTTGGGTTTGTCCCGCAAGCATCTGGGTCTGCTGCAGAATGCGCTCGTTTAACCCTTCTGGCGCCTGCTCCGTACACGTGTTGCGAAGCAGATTCTGCATGAATTCAATAGCAGTACGTTCGTGTTCCATAGTTTGTAGGCATGGTGGACAGTTCTGGAAATGGAACTCGAATACCTGATATTCCGACTCAGTGGGTAGTTCGTGGTCAATAAAGAGAACAAGTGCCGGCATGATCTGTTCACACGAAACCCATTGAAGGTCAGACATGACTGCCTCCTCGATTGAAACCGCGCTCTTTGGCATATTCGGCCAAAGATTCGCGGAGTAATTTGCGTCCGCGATGTAGTCGAGACATAACCGTTCCAGAAGGTACCCCAACTATTTCAGCAATCTCTTTGTATGAAAAACCTTCGACATCTGCAAGATAGACGGCCATTCGAAAATCTTCAGGCATCGCAGCTAGGGCGTCCTTTACATCCCCATCTGCAATTCCATCTAGCGCGACATCCTCTGCAGACCGACCTTGGTCACTGGTGTGGCTCGCTGCCTCAAAAATCTGCCAATCCTCGAGTTCGCCATCAGACAATTGTGGTCGACGCTGGTCTTTGCGGTAGGTATTAATAAAAGTTGTTGTCAAAATTCGATAGAGCCAAGCCTTGAGGTTTGTGCCTGGTTCAAATTGATGAAAAGCTACAAAGGCTTTCGCATATGTGTCTTGAACTAAATCTTGAGCGTCTTGCGTATTCTTTGTATATCGAAGTGCAGCGGCATAAAGCTGACTCGTGTACGCAAGTGCGTCGCGCTCAAAGCGTGCCTTTTTCTGGGCAGGGCTTTCAGTGGCGCGATCAACGACCGCCACCTCTAAACCGGCATCAATATCCATTGGATACAAGGCTACTCCCACACTGTGAGAACCCGCTGAGAAGCTGCTTTATTCCCGTCCTAAAAGAGAGTCTCCGGCTCCCCGAGTTCAATCTCTTTGATCAGGCCTGCCCCATTATTTGACGTCGAATTAACCTTGCTGGAGACCGGATATGCGGACAACCCTTTAGCTGGCTCCTCTAATACCATCAGTGAACGTATTTTTTCGACTTGATTTAGATCCCGTTGCAGCCACTGATCCCATCTATCCTGTGGCAGAAAAGTTGGCATTCGATGATGAACTGTTGCTAAGAAATCCACCGCAGGTCGGGTGATAATCGCAGCGCTCTCTTTGTACGATCCATCTGGTGCACGCCATCGATCCCAGATTCCAGCAAAGGCAATCAGCGAGTTCGATGCACCATGAATATAAAAAGGTTGCTTAGGTGAATACGGCCCTAATTCGGTTGCCCATTCGTAATAACCTGAAGCAGGTATCAAACATCTACGTGATCTAAATGCATTTTTAAAAGTTGGTTTTTCGTCAATGCTTTCGGTGCGAGCATTTATCGCCTGTGATTGAGAGCGAAGCGCACTCGTCGTATCTTGCGACCACGGCGCTATCAATCCCCAAGAGACGGTCGCCAGTTCACGTTTCTCTTCGTGCCCATTCCTAATAATGTATATCTCTCGAGTCGGAGAGATATTCCAATCAGCTGGCAGGACGGGTCCTGCATATCCGGTAGTGACCTCGAAGGCATCCATCAACTCTTCGGGCATTGCTTGGAGCGCATATCTACCGCACATGAGCGTAAAGGTATCTCAGGTAGGATTACTTAATGACGAATTTGTGGCGTGCGCCTTTCCGGGGCAATTCGCCGATCTCCTCTACCCTCACAATCCCTGGATCTAAATCTGTCACAAACCGTGCCCTGATTCTGGCTGCCTTATCTGATTCGTCTTCGATCTTGCGTAGGCCTTTACATTCTCGCGATTCTGCTCTCATGATTGCGGGCCTCAAAGCCATTGGTGTCGGTATCGAAGAATTAGGTAATGGTGACCTAACCATCACGCCTGCCCCCCTCTTTGGACCAGCCCACATTGATGTTGGAAATGCTGGCACAGTGATGCGTTTCTTGCCTCCGGTAGCCGCAATGGCAAAAGGACTTATTCATTTTGACGGCGATGCGCGTTCTCACGAACGACCATTAGGCCCTGTCATATTTGCTTTAGAGGCGCTGGGAGTTTCGATCGAACATGGTGGCCGTTACTCATTGCCAATGACCATTAATGCTAACGGCCAGCTCAGGGGCGGCACCGTTGAGGTTGACGCAACTCTTTCTAGCCAATTTATTTCTGCACTTTTGTTAGTAGCACCCGCTACTAAAGAAGGCATCACGGTAAAACACGTCGGAATGTCACTGCCATCCATGCCGCATATCCAAATGACAATTCAGATGCTTCGCGAAAAAGGTGTAGAAGTCGTTGTTGGAGAAAATCAGTGGTCTGTAAAACCATCCGTGATGCACGGAAGTGACTCTGTGATCGAACCAGATCTATCAAATGCAGCTCCCTTTATGGCGGCGGCGATGATCTCTGGCGGTACAGTGATAATTCGAGATTGGCCAAGTGAGACAACTCAACCAGGTGATGAACTCCGCGAAATCTTCACGCGCATGGGGGCACAAATAGATTTTGTCGGAAATGACTTGGCAATCACTGGCAGAAATATCCATGGCATCGATATAGATCTCCACGATGTCGGCGAACTAACTCCAACTATTGCTGGTGTCTGTGCCTTTGCAGATTCTCCATCGTACCTGCGAGGAATCGGCCATTTGCGCTCACATGAAACCGATCGATTGGCAGCGCTAGCTAACGAGATAAATGCCCTTGGTGGCGATGTCACAGAAGAGCCCACGGCCTTGCGAATCAATCCGAGACCACTGCACTCCGGGACATTTCATACATATGACGATCACCGCTTAGCGACACTTGGTGCAATGATCGGACTTAGAGTCGAAGGCATTGATGTAGAAAACATTGAAACTACACGTAAGACAATTCCAGATTTCCCCGCAGCCTGGACACAACTACTTGCAGGAAATTAAATGACACCGCGCGAACTAGATGAAGACGATGTTCGAATCCGTCCCAAACGCTCTTCTAGGCCGCGCACCAAAGATCGCCCAGATTATTCAGAAGCCAACCTAGCCCGCATTATTGCGGTTGATAGAGGACGAAGCACGGCGATTTTAGAATCAAATGATCAAATAGTGACAGCCATGAAATCCAGAGAGCTTGGGAAAAAATCTGTTGTAGTTGGTGACATCGTTAAAATTGTTGGAGATATCTCTGGCCAAGAAGGATCCCTTTCTCGCATCGTCTCGGTAGAACCCCGGATCAATCAACTAACTAGGACTGTAGAAGATGATGCAGGTATGGAGCGAATGATCGTCTCCAACGTCGATCAGATCGGAATTGTCCTGGCGATCGCCAATCCAGAGCCTCGACACGGATTCGTTGACCGCGCGCTGGTGGTTGCATTTGACCAAGGTATTAAGCCATTAATCATTATGACTAAGTGCGACCTAGCGGATCCCACTACTTTTCTTGAGCCATACAAGAATCTTGATGTCGATCATATTCAGATTCAACGAGGCGCCGACTTAACCCAGCTTCGTGCGAAATTAGCAGGTAAGCGCACAGTTCTCCTTGGACATTCTGGAGTCGGAAAATCAACTCTCGTGAATGCACTTGTTGACCTTGCAAATCGTGCTACAGGTGATGTCAACGACGTTACTGGCAGAGGCCGCCATACTTCTTCTAGCGCGCTCGCTCTAGAACTCAACGAAGGTGATGGTTGGATTATTGATACACCCGGGGTTCGCTCTTTTGGACTAGCCCACGTGCAGCGAGATCGAGTCATAAGTGCTTTCCCTGAATTCAAAGAAGCCATCGAACACTGTCCCCGAAACTGCTCTCACGATGAAGAAAATTGTGCGTTAAATTCGATGATCACAGAATCACAATCACTGGCGCGCTTAGCCAATCTCCGTGGTCTACTTCGTGGGGGTAAACTAAACCCATGAGAGATCTCGCTGCTGACTTAACCCTTGCTCACAAGCTCGCTGATTTTGCGGATGCAATCTCCTTAAATCGGTACCAATCCTTAGATTTAGTAATCGAAACTAAGCCAGACTTATCCCCCGTAACTGATGCCGACAAGGCTGTTGAGAAAAAAATTAGAGATATCTTGGCGATAGAGCGTCCTGATGACCTCATCCTTGGTGAGGAATTTGGTTCTCCTGACCTTTCTTCTGGTAATTACTACTGGGTGATCGATCCCATTGACGGAACGAAGAATTTTCTCCGCGGGATTCCTACGTGGGCGACTTTGATCGGACTATGCAATCCAGAGCACGATGTTGTGCTGGGAGTCGTCAGTTCACCCTCCCTTTATCGCAGATGGTTTGCCACACAAGGTGCTGGGGCTTTTGTATCCGAAAATGGTGGCGAACCAAGGCAGATAAAAGTGTCAGCTGTAAAAGAACTTAAGAACGCTTCTCTGTCATATTCGGATTTAGTGGGCTGGGGCTCACGTAAAGATGCGATGCTTAGTTTGCAAGAAAATATCTGGCGCAGCCGTGGCCTGGGAGATTTTTGGTCACATATGCTTGTAGCCGAAGGCGCAGCAGATATCGCGGTAGAACCGGTTCTTGCCGTCTGGGATATGGCAGCGCTGGACATAATCGTGCGCGAAGCAGGCGGATCGTTTACCAATCTTGACGGAAAGCCCGGCCCTCATGGCGGTAATGGAGTGTCTAGCAATGGGATCTTGCACGCCGACTTCCTGAAAGCGCTAAATTCGTGAGATTTCTCTGGTTTGGAAAGAAGAAAAAAGCATCAGAAATTATTGATGATGTTCCAGAATTACAAGAAGTATTCTCTGTTGAAGATTATGTCTGTATAACCGATCCCTTATCATCCAGATCCACAGCACTTGCGTCTTCGACCATATCATCATGCATCTTCGCTGTGCTCGGGAATCAAGAAACAAAGGCTAACCAAGCAGCTCAAGAATTCTTTCAGGAACATGGCGCAAACCAATTAAATACAACAGAATTTAATGTGACAGATGCTCAAGGTTTTTCGGCAAGAGTCCATGACGGATCACAGAATCGCACCGTACTCATCGGGGTACCATCAGTAATCTCCCGTGCTACAACGCCATTTCATTCAGAAATTGCTGCAATGGTAAAGGCTAGCCCAGAGATTTATGTTGTCGCAATAGATGGAATTGCGTATGCAACTTTTCGTATTGCCCGAAATTTTCTTTAATAGTCTCTAATAATTAAAGTTCTATCCATCCGCTTTCTGGAAGTTCATCAGCCCGTTCTGGTCCCCATGTACCTTTAAAGTAAGGTGACAAGTGGGGTTCGCTGTTAATTACGTTCTCGACAATACGCCAGGTTTCTAAGACAGAATCAATTCTAGTAAAGCGCATATGATCACCGGACATCGCGGCTCGCAATAGTCGCTCATATGCCTCTTGACGTTCGCCAAGCGCGGCGCTGAAATTAACGGTTAGCTTCACTGGCTCTGTCTTTAAATGATCACCAGGAGATTTCGCCTGTAATTCGATATCCACTCCATCATTTTTACCCAGCCGGAATCGGAGAAGGTTAGAAGATCCCTCTTGGGTCTCTGCAAATAAAAGCCGCGGAGGTTGCTTAAATTCAATTATAACTTCGAGTGTCGTCGCCTTCAGATTCTTTCCGGTACGCAAGTAGAAGGGCACACCCGACCAGCGCCAGTTATCAACGTGCATAGTTGCGGCGGCATACGTTTCAGTTGTTGATCCAGATCCAACTCCGACCTCGTCCAAATATCCAACATACTGACCACGGATTACGTTCTCTGGCTTGAGCGCAGAGATCGCACGGAAGACTTTGAGTTTTTCATCTTCCATCGTGTGTGAAGTCAGGTCAGCCGGTGGTTCCATAGCTATCAAAGCAAGCACTTGCAATAAATGATTTTGCAGCACGTCCCGTATGGCGCCGACGCCATCATAGAATGCCCCACGACCTTCAACTCCAAAATCCTCTGCCAATGTGATTTGGACGCTATTGATATAGCGTCGGTTCCACAATGGTTCCCAAATTGAATTTGCAAACCGAAAAATCAAAATATCTTCGACAGATTCTTTGCCTAGGTAATGATCAATTCGGTACAAGCGTTCTTCGGGAAGAACTTCTTCCAAGACTTCTTGAAGCGCGATCGCTGATTGAAGGTCGCGTCCAAAAGGTTTTTCAACGACGAGGCGACAGCGTTCGGTAATGCCAGCCTTGGCCAAACCTTGGGTAACATTTCCAAAGAATGCAGGAGGGATTGCTAGATAAATTACGGGGCTCTGCTTATCTTTAAGAGCCTTGGCCAGATCTTCATATAGCTGTGGATCCTCGTAATTACCCACCACCAAGGAAAGGTCTGCATCTAGGGCTGCCAAAATTTTCGGATCCGGGTTTGGGTATGCCTTGGCTATTGCCTCAACCGCATGAGTCGTAAATTGAGCATGATCCCACTTTGTTGATGCAACTCCGATAACCGAGCAATGAAGTGAGTTATTGAGAGCCATACTGTACAAGGCGGGAAAGAGTTTCTTCTTTGCCAAGTCACCTGTTGCACCAAAGAGCACTAGGGCATCTGCCTGCTGCAGATCTGCTTTACGTGCGTTCATTATTGCTTCTTCGTTTCTAGATGTCCGCCGAATTTTTTGCGCATCGCAGAAAGAACCTTGTTGGCGTATAAATCATTTCCACGGGATGTAAATCTGCCCATGAGCGAAGCACTCAAAACATTTGCTGGCACACCAGCATCAATGGCGGTTTGAACCGTCCAACGGCCTTCACCAGAATCAGAAACCGAACCTTCATAGCTGGCAAGTTCTGGGTCTTCGGCATAGGCGGTTGCCGTCAGATCTAGTAACCACGAGGCAACCACCGAACCGCGACGCCAGACTTCGGTGACTTCTTCCATATTAAAGTCATAACGTGTTTCTACATGATCTCCAACGGAAGTTGGATGCGCAATGCCATCCGCAGCAGCGTGAATAATGTTAAGACCTTCTGCATATGCAGCCATTGCGCCGTATTCAATTCCGTTATGCACCATCTTTATGAAATGACCAGAACCAACCGGGCCGCAATGATAAAAGCCTTGTTCAGAATTAGAGGGGATTCCTACTTTGCCAGGCGTACGTTCGGCAGAATCGACTCCGGGAGCCATGGCTTTGAAAATTGGAGTCAGTCGATCAACCACACCTGCCTCTCCGCCAATCATCAAGGAATATCCACGTGCTAAACCAAATACGCCGCCACTCGTTCCAACATCTACAAAATTAATTCCTTTGGTCTTTAACCAGGCTGCATTAGCAATATCGTCACGATAGAAAGTGTTGCCGCCATCGATAATGGTGGATCCTGGTGCTAGATGCTCTGCGATCGCATGAATAGTCATTTGTGTGACTTCTGCAGGAACCATTACCCAAACAAATTGTGGATTGGCTACATCGTTCAATTTCGATAAATCATTGAGCGAAGACAAGCCAACAAATCCTTCGTCAGATAGGGCTTTGACGGTCTCGGGATTTACATCGAAGACGCAAATGTTGATGGGCTCCTGCGCATTGCTCTTAATTCGACGGGCTATATTTGCGCCCATTCTTCCCAATCCGACAATTGTCAGCTGAATGTTTGTCATCGTCTTCTCCTCTAGACCGCGAGTTTCACATGTTTTAGTTAAGCAGGAATTGAAAGATCTGTCAGGATCGTAAGTTGACCGTCACGTGAACTTTTCTCCAACAGACCAACCGGGCCTTGGTTGATATTCTGCAGCGCTGCAGCCTTGCTCTCACCAAGTACGAAAATATAAATGCTCTTTGACTTTGCTATTCGTGACAGTGACAGACTCACACGGACTAGTGGTGCCTTAGGAGAATTATGGACCGCAATCGCCGCCCGATGCTCACTTATATCTATGAGTCCTGGAAAAAGTGAAGCTATATGGCCATCTTCTCCCATGCTGAGCGTCACCGCATCAAAGGGAAGATCTCCAAGCTCCAACTGCACTTCACCCGCATAGCGAGCTGAAGCTGCCTCTACCTCGCCGGTTTCAGCAACTCTGTGAAAGACAATATTGGATTTACAGAGTGCGAAGCCATTTATAAGCGTTGTGTCATTGCGATCTGGATTGGCATAAGCAACAAAGCGCTCATCACTAAACCAAATATGAAGCATCGACCCTTCGAAGGATGAATTTTGGCGAATCAAACGAAACAGCTGTAGGTCAATCTCTTTGGCAATTGCAAAACCAGTGCGTCCACCAGTCAGGACTATATGGGCGGCATCAAGGTTTATCCATGATTGTGAAATCGCATTGACGACTTCTTCTGCACAGAGCGTCACCAAGCGATCGTTTGACGGGTCGCTGATGTATTTCATAGTAGCGGGGACAGGATTTGAACCTATGACCTCTGGGTTATGAGCCCAGCGAGCTACCGAGCTGCTCCACCCCGCGTCGGTAGTTGAATCTTATTAGATAAGAGTGAATAGTCCAAAACGAGCGATATTCGCTACTTACCCTGCGCTGCAATTGCAGCAGCAATTGCAGCCTTCAATTGATTCTGTGCTTGACCATAGGCAGTGAAATCACCGCTCTTGAGAGCTTGATTTGCAGCAGATAATGCCGCTTGGGCATTAGCAAGTGCCTGCTTCAGTGAAGTCGAACCCGTAGACGTTGCGGCTCCCCCATTCGATGAAACCACACCAGTGCTGCTATTTACTGTTGCACCAGAACTTCCACCGAATACTTGATTCAGAGCCTCCTGCAAAGTATTACCAAATCCAATTTGATCACCGAAGGAGACCAAAACTTTTTGTAATAGTGGGAACGATGACGCATTTGCAGTAGCTCTCACATAAACCGGCTGAACATATAGCAAACCACTTCCAACCGGAAGAGTCAGCATATTTCCAAGAACTACATCAGAACCACCTTGTCGTAACAATGAAAGTGTCTGAGCAACATCGGGTTTGGCTTCGAAGTTTGAGGCAACTTGTGACGGCCCAGAAATATTTGTCGATCGAGGCAATTGCAACACCGTTATCTTGCCGTAGTTAGGGCCAGTATCAGAATTTACAACTGCAAATGCTGTCAGGTTCTGACGTCCCCCTCGAGGTACAAAAGAGGTCGAAAGTGAGAAGGCAGTTCCTGGGGCGCCAGGTAATTGCAGAGTTTGATAAGTAGGCGGCTGTAAACCTGCGTTTGCACCGAGTGAGGATGGATCCGAAGGAACCTTCCAGAAATCTTGTCCCCCGTAATAAGCGGCAGCATTATCAACGTGATATGTCGTGAGAATGTCGCGTTGAACTTCAAATTGTCCTTCTGGATAGCGGATGTGCTGCAAAAGTGCTGGAGAAATATCGCTCTTCGGCATTACCGTACCTGGGTAAGCCTTGCTCCAAGTCTTTAAGACTGGGTCTTGCGTGTCCCACTGATAAAGAGTCACTGTACCGTCATACGCATCAACGGTTGCCTTCACCGAGTTACGTAAATAATTAACATTGATGTTTGGAAGCGCGGTAACCGATGCCGAGTTTGCAGTAACCGAGTTATCTGTTGCAGCAGCGAGATTCCGAACCGCAGCATATGGATACCCAGAGGACGTCGTATATCCATCTACTATCCACAGAACATGGCCATTCACAATCGCTGGGTAAGGATTTCCGTCAAGAGTCAACCAAGGTGCAACCTTCTGGACACGTTCGGAAGGTCCGCGATTGTAGAGAATCTTTGAATCCTTATTGATCAAATTCGATAACAAGATCTGTTGATCTTTATATTTGATGGCAAAAAGTAAGCGAGTGAACAAACTTCCCATTGGAACGCCACCCGTGCCGGCGTATGTGTAATTTTGTTGGCCGTTAGCCTGGCTATCATCTGGGTAATCGAGTTCGTTCGGTGTGCTCTTTCCAGAACCACCAACGATGGAATATCCAGGCACATTTTCACCAAAGTACACACGGGGTTGGAACTTACCCAGGCCGTTCGACGGTGGAATATTTCCTACGGTGAAACTTGGCTTACCATCGGCATCAACAACATTGGTTGGGGCAGCTACGAAACCAAATCCATGTGTGTAAACAAGATGATCGTTAATCCAATTTTGAGCGGGCGAGCCGGCAATGTTGAGTTCTCGAACAGCTACAACCATGTCCTGTTTCTTACCGTTGATCGAATAACGATCGACATCTAGCGCATCAGGAAAGGTGTAGTACGGCTTTATTTGTTGTAACTGCCGGAAAGTTGAGGATAAGACATCTGGGTCAAGCAAGCGAGCGTTTGAGATATTTGAGGTGTCTTTTGCCAGTTGACCAGGTTGAGTAGAAATCACGGCCGGATAATCTTTAATAGTGACATTTGTCAGACCATATGCTGCACGCGTTGCGTCAATGTTGCGTTGAATGTACGGAGCTTCTTTATTTGACTCAGAAGGCTTTACCGTGAACTGTTGGATGAAAGCGGGATAGACGCCGGCAATCAACAAGGACGAAATCACCAATAATGAGACGCCTGCGGCTGGTAGTACCCAAGAGCGGCGAATAATGTTGGCAAAGAACAGAAACGCACAAATAATGGATATGCCAGCGAGTATTGCCTTAGCAGGCAAGAGAGCGTTTACATCTGTGTAGCCCAAACCAGTGAAGAGGCTGCCCTGGTGCAGGGCTAAGTCGTAACGATCAAACCAGTACGCAACGGCCTTAATCAAAACCAATACACCGAGCAGTACAGATAGCTGAACTCTTGCAGCAACCGTTGTTCGATCTTGTCGAACTTGTGGGCGGATACCGCCATAAAGATAATGCACCGCCAGAGTTGCGATAATTGCAATCAAAAGTGTTGAGATGGCCCAAGAAATGAGCGCCTCGTACATCGGCAACTTAAAGGCAAAGAACGAAACGTCGAGATGGAACTGTGGATCTTTGACGCCAAATATCGTCGAGTTTTTAAAAGGCAACCAGATCTGCCAAAGTTTTGAGCCAGAACTTCCAGCAAACCAAAAAATTACTAGGGCAATTGCGGCAAGCACATAACGCCTGATCGGATCTAACTGTCCACGATACCGTTCTAAATTGTCAGCTTCTGCGGTAACTGGAACATAAATTGGGCGGCGCCGGAAAGCAATGAAGATATTTGAAGTGATGATCAATGATGTAATCAAGCCAAAGCCGATAAAAAGTTCGACCTTAGTGGTCAGCGTAGTGCGCCAGACCTTCGTAAAATCAACTGAGCGGAACCACAAAAGGTCGGTATAAAAACCGGTGAGTGAAACAAGAATCGCGATGATGACAACCAGCACAATAAGTACAAGCCCAACTGGACTGATTCCCGGGCGACGTTGGCCTTCACCTGCTGGGCGGCCATTATTGAAGGGATTGTTGGGAAACTGGAATGAACTCATGGAATTACTCTAGTGCTCGGAATCGGGCTCCCGTAGCGTCTGTTGGAATAGCTGGAACTTGTCTACCGAACGATTGGTCTCGTTATTGAACTTGTCCTTGAATTTGGAAGTCCAAACTACATAACCGATCGCCCCTGTTACCGCTATGAGCGGTACCACCCACCATATAAGGGCAGCGAAGGCGGTTGAAGCCGATTTAGGCGTCGAGGCGGCCTGCTTGGCGACAAATAGGTACACCCGAAACATAAGCCAACCTTAGCCCCTGCCCGAGAAGAATTTCACACCGAAAAAGGGGAAGATACTGGAAGGTGAATTTGTTAACACCAATATCGGATTCTAATTTCACCCAGAAGAATCTACGGGAGTGTGAGTCTCAATTGGAGGGGCTGTGAGTGGTTTTGGATTTTTGCCAAACGAGGGATTCTTCGGAGTAGGCGCAACACCGGGTACGCCCATGCTCCAAACGCAGATACTTCGAGATGCTGCCAGAAAATATCTAGCAACTCACGGTGATATCCCTGTCGGAAAATCTGATGTCGAGAAGATTCAGGAAGCGATCAATATTGCGAATACCTGGGTAGAAAACTGCACTCAGTTTCCCCTGACGACAACCAATTCTGACGTTGCTTGGAGTCGTCGTGACTGGCTGGATAGTTCGATTACTGGATGGCAAAAACTTGTTGAACCATTGGCAGAAGGAATGGTCTCGGCGCTTACCAAAGTCCTTACTGAAATGGGGCCGCAATTTGGAAGCCCAGAAATTGCAGATCCAGATTTTATTGAAAACTCTGGCACTTCAAATTTTGGTGTTGATGCTTTTCTCCCGGTCATGCGCGGTTTCATGGGACAACTGATTGCCACGCAATTAGGCCAGTCCATAGGCGCGCTTTCAGTGAGCATTACAGGCTCAAATGATGTGGCAATCCCTTTATTCGAGAATCCAGGTGCACGCTTGATTCCACAGAATGTGGCTGCCTGGGGGGCAGGCTTAGAGATCCCTGAACAAGAAATTGCTATTTATTTGGCGCTCCGAGAAGTATCTGCACAACGATTATTTGCTCACACACCTTGGTTATCACAATACATTCGTGATTTGATAACTGCTTACGGCAAAGGTATCACTGTAGATATTCAATCTATTCAGCAACAAGCCGAAACCGCCATGAGCTCTGGTGAATTGGATATTACAAATCCAGAATCTATTAACTTGGCAATTAATCAAGGAATGTTTCAACCTGAACAGAGCCCAGCACAGGCTGCGGCACTTGGTAAATTAGAAATTACTCTGGCGCTAATCGAGGGCTGGATCGATCACATAACTACTTTGTCTGCCGCCGAACGCCTTCCATCATTATCTGCCTTACAAGAAACACAACGTCGATCTCGCATTGAAAGCGCACCAACACAACAACTATTTGCTTCGCTGCTTGGGCTTGAAGTTTCACCACGCAAGATGCGCGAATGCGCAAATTTCTGGAATGAAATTTATAAGATCAGCGCTGATTCAGGAATCGAAATAAGGGATCATCGCTGGGAAGATCCATCGTTGCTTCCAACATCTGATGATTTAGCGGACCCCGCCGCTTTCTTGGCAAGCACTACGGTTCCGGATGACCTTTCGGGTTTGATTTAACTTTCAATCAAATCGGATTAGGGCGTTAAAAAGCCAAATCCCCGGCCGCACATTTGTTATCTGCCTTCCCCTTGCAGATATCAAACGGTTATCCGAGGACTTGGTGAGTAAAACCTATGCTAACTCCGAGCGAATAACAAAAATAGATGCCACAATTCTTCTACGTGTCTTGTTGATAACACTGTGGAGAAACGGGGGATAACTTTTGGAATCGGTGGATAATTTTCTTCAAGGCTCCCTCTTTGGCGATACCTTGCCGTCCGTGATAAATGAGAAAAAGAGCGAGAAGTTTCAGCGTATAAAGCCGCTACCCGACAACCTTCCAGAGTTCCGAGTCATCCGAAGTAGCCGACGAAAACGCAGCATGAGCGCTTACCGTCAAAATGGAATTATTGAGATCCATATCCCTGATCGCATGTCCCGAAAAGACGAATTTGCAGCAATTCCGGAGATGATCGAGATCGTCTTACGTCGAGAAGCCAAGAATCGAAGTAGTGACCAGCTCCTAGAGACGATGGCCGCCGATTTACTGCGCCGATTCCTTCCAGATTTTCATGAGCGACCATCTTCAATCACCTGGCGCAATATGCGCGAGCGTTGGGGCTCATGCACGACTGGGGATGGCACGATTCGAATCTCTTTGAGACTCAATGGCGCTCCCGAGTATGTGATTGCCTGCGTCGTTTTTCATGAATTGATCCATTTGAGGATTCCTGGCCATGGCACAGACTTCCAAGAGTTCTTGGACAGGTATACAGATAAAGATCGTGCCGAAGCCTTTCTGGAAGGCTTCGAGGCTGGAATATCTGCCATGCCAGAGCCGATTCTCCACCAATAAGCACACTCGGAAGATTCGGAAGAAAATTCGGACATTTAGCCCAATCCACCCCAGAAAGTTGTACATCTTCGCTTTCTCGACACAGAACTGAGCGTGAAATCCCGCGTTTAAGCCTACGGCGGGGGTATCGTGTTCTCGTACGCGCGCTCGTGACGGGACACTCCCGAAGCTTTGAGTGTGTGGCGATAGGAGGGTCATCATGGCTGAGGAATACAAAGGCGAGGCCTACTGCGTTAAGTGCAAAGAGAAGCGTTCATTCGAAGGTCATGTGAAGGTCTCTGAATCTGGTCGCCGTATGGCACAGGGCATCTGCCCAACATGTGGCACTAAGGTCAATCGCATCTTGGGTAAGGCGTAAGCCTTAAAAACTAAGGCGTAAGCCTTAAAAACTAAGGCGTAAATTGTAGGTAGCCTAAATAAATTACCAGGTCGGCCCCGAGTTATACGGGGCCGATTTTTTTATCCCCAGATAACCGATCTGAGCAAATAAGACCCTGCGAATCAGTAATCCTTTGCGCATGATCGCAACTAATCCAACAACCATCGGCAACTACCCCCGGCTCAAGAGTGGCGTCACGTACGGCGAGCGAGGGGATGAAATATATGTTGGGCTTCCCACATTTGGAGTGATGATTGCTAAAGATCCCCACCTACAAACTCTTCGATATTTTGATGGCCACAATCACATCAAAGATATCGCCAACGGCTTAGGGGAAGATCTCGCCCAAATTCAGCAACTCCAAGGAATCTTGATTGGGTACGGGCTGCTCGAAACCTTAATCACCCCGGACCTGGTTGGTAGGAACGAAAGCCATCTTTTAATTAGAGCTCGACTTCAATCAGAACTCGATCTGATTACCCATCGCGCCGGATCCAGTGATGGCGGAAGTCAAGAGTTACACGAACGAGAAGCTTTTACAATCTTGATCTCTGGCGAAAATCGACTGGCAAGAAATTTATTGGCGGCGCTACAAGGAATTGGGTTTGCTAACACTCGAATCATTAGTCGCGCATTTTTGTCGAGTCGAATCGAAGCCGATGATGTATGTGGATTTACGACCCGAACAACGGATATCGGCAAGAGCCGCATAGATTTTTCTCGAGAGATCATTCGCAACTCTCAAATTCTTAAAAGCGAACTGCTCGCCAAAGCTAACCCTGATTTAATAATTTCGACTATCCCACTCGAATGGGATTATGTTCAACGGTGGATGAGCGAAGGGTCAAAGCACCTTCACATAAATTCAATAATAGGTAATCATGTAGAGATAGGACCGTTAGTCATTCCAGGAATTACGCCCTGCTTACGTTGCGTTACCTTAACTAAAAGGGATTTGGAGATTAATAGCGCTGCAGAAAAATTGCGCACCGAACTACCTACCGCTGCTTCAGCCTATATTGCAGGCCTGATCGCCATGTGTGTCAGTGAATATGTAGCAACAAGCGAGAGTTCTCTAATGGCATCGTCATACTGGCTTGATCTACTGGCCCCATTGTCGATACCAGAGCATCGGTACTGGGGCTTCCATGGATCCTGTGGATGCCAATGAGAACCCTCGTTAACTTGCAAGCGCTTCGTCGTCGATCACTTCGATCTCTAAAGCGGCGACTTGTGGGAGTACTCGAGGGCGGCCCACGGTTCGCTTTACCGCGACTGGCCTTCCTTCAACGAATAACTCTCCACCCCATACTCCGCACGGTTCCTGCCGTGACATGGCGCCTTCTAAACAGGCTGCCTTCATAGGGCAAGCTGCACAAAGTGACTTAGCAAGCGCAACTCGTGCTGGCGCCTCGTCGAAGAAGAGGTCTGCATCTGCATCGTGGCAGGGAAGGGAAATCTCTCCCGTTACTTCACTTAATCCGATCATGTCACCATCAGCCCATCCGGGAACCAACAGTTCACTAAAGAGAACAGCCATTGTTCTCGCCTCCTTTTTCGTTAGTTTCTACTTATCGGGATAAAAGAAAAAGGACCGCTCATCCGATTGGATGTGCGGTCCCTGGTGGGTTCTTTTCGTTTTACCGAATCGAACTCCAGGTTCCGCGCAGTCCATAGGCTGCAAAATTCTTGGTTGCCCAGAACTTGGCGGCGTATGTATGAGCGTGAGTTGTTGGTGCGTAGGCAGCAGAAATCGCAGCACCGGCGGTGCTAGCGGTTCTTAGTTGTACTGACACAACTGCCTCCACGTTTACGTGCGTTCATGCGCGATCAATTAATCGAACTAGGCAAGAGTACCCGACTGATAATCCGCCAGGCAACCTAATTACATTCAAAAATCAACGCTCAGCCATGAATCGGGGCCAAAAATTCTGAGGCTTGGCCCGCATACGACAAGTGCACTGTGCGCTTAGCACGCGTGAGTCCCACGTAAAAAAGCCGGCGCTCCTCTTCGATCTCCTTACCCATCGGCAAAATTCCCTCATTGATGCCTATCAAGTAAACATGGTCCCACTCCAAACCCTTAGCCGCATGAAGGGTCGATAACACCACGCCTGGAAGGGTCGGCGGATTGTTCTGTTCGGCTCGATCTTCAAGTTCGCGTAAGAACGCTCGTAAATTATTTCTCCCGTTTGCTTCCATTTCTTCGGCAAGCGTCGTGAAAGCTCGTACGTAATCTGTCGCTCCAAATGGACGCAGTACAGACTTAAGATCAACAAGCCAATCACCCCCCTCACTTGGCAGAACTGATGCACTTCGGATCACGCGCATTGCATCTCTGACATCGACGCGGTCAAAGAAACGTTCTGCATTTTTCAACTGTGTTTCTACGCCACGGTTCTTTAGTGCAACTTCATAGGGGTCGAGTTGAGAATTTGTCCTAGCTAAAATTGCAATATCAGAATGAGTCGATCCCAGATTTACAATGGCGTCAACCACGGCATTTACTTCAGCAGATGTCGTGGCAAAAGAATTAAGTTCCAACTTTTCACCACGTTCATTCATAGACACTAATTCATGGTCAACATTTGAAGTACCCGCTTTAAGTACTTGGTTAGCCATTTCAATAATCTCTGGCGTGGATCGATATCCACGAGTTAGTCGAATCACCTGTGCCTTCGGAAAGCGTTGCGTGAAGCCCAATAAGAAACCCGACGTTGCTCCGGCAAAGGAGTAAATTGTCTGTGCTGCATCACCCACTACACATATGTCATCGCGATCCCCTAGCCACAAATTCAAGAGTCGTTGTTGTAGCGGAGATACATCCTGATACTCATCTACCGTGAAATACCGATATTGATCTCGAACTCTTTCACGGACATCTCGATCCTCTTCTAGCATTCCTACGGTTAGTAGCAAGACATCTTCAAAATCTATAACTCGCTCTTGATGTTTTAGAGTTTCATATGCCTGATAAACTTTTGCGACCTCCGAAAAATTTTCCTTATCGGGGCGACCATTCGGAATCCGCAAAGTTCTTCCTGCACCGAGCGCCTCTTCAACATAATCCGATGGCGCCGTTTGCAAAGCTTTAGCCCACTCAATCTCTCCACTGATCTCTCGCAATGTCTGAACGCCAGGTACCAAAGAAGTGTCACTGCGTCCCATTGCTTCGCTTAAAAAACCGGCCTTTGTGGTTAGAAGTTTTGGGAAGGTTCCGCCAAAAGAGTATGGCCAGAAATACATTAATTGTTTGAGCGCAGCCGAGTGAAAAGTGCGGGCAGCGGCATTGGGTACGCCCAAGGTACGTAGCCGGGCACGCATTTCACCAGCAGCACGGGCCGTAAAAGTTAGCGCCAAAGTCTTCGTGGGGTCAGTTACTCCAGCAGCAATTGCATAAGCGATTCGATGTGTAATTACACGAGTCTTACCCGTGCCTGCGCCAGCAATGACACACACAGGCCCCCTAATGCTGGTGACCACTTCACGCTGTTCTGGATCCAAGCCAACAAGTATCGACTCCAGATCCATTATCGCCATGTTTCTCCCCCAGGCAATGGTGGTCGATCTTTGCCATACCAAGATTGAATCATGGCACGTGCAACACTGACAACAGGTGGCAGTAAGAGATGCCCAGCTGTTGCATCCGCGTATAGTGAATCCCGGTCATACCAACGAATCTCTACGATCTCTTCGCCATCGGGCCGTGCGCTCTCTGGATCTTGTATCGTCGCTTCAAAAGCGATCATCAATGATTGTGGGAAAGGCCAGGGTTGTGACCCGAGATAATTTATATCACTCACCGTAACACCAGATTCTTCGAGAACTTCACGAACCACACATTGCTCAAATGATTCTCCCGCTTCGACAAATCCAGCAAAAGTGGAGAATCGGTTTTGGGGCCAGACTGCTTGTCGTCCGATCAGAATTCGATCCTTCTTGTCCTTTACAAGGACAATGATTGCAGGGTCGGTTCGCGGATAATGTTCGTGTTCGTTTATGCACCTGCGTACCGATCCGCCTAACGCCGGATGCAATGAGTCACCACATTGAGAACAGATAGCTGTCTTGTGATGCCAATGAGCAACTGCCTGTCCATGAACCGCAAGACCAACATCTAAATCTGATAAGCCAGCGCTAATCTCTCTAAGCGTCTTGTAATCTTCTTCGGCGCCGATCATCGTTTCGCTGCAGAAAAGAAAATAGAAAATTCCCGCATGGGTTCCAAGAAAGATTCGTTCTCCTGGGACAGTGATGTCCTTTGCAGTTATGTGCTTTAAAGATACTCCTTCGACCAGGAAACCTTCACCATTAAAGTGAACAATCGAAGCCGAACCCCAAGCGGCCTCTAAGGCGGCCTGATCGCTGCGGATATGAGCAGCTCGATCGACATTTGACCTAGAAAGGGGCAGATTCAAGATTTTCATTAGGAGGCGACCCTACTAGCCTGCCCTCATGAAGGTCATCTCGTGGAATATATTCAACGGCCAATCGTCCAACCCCGCCCTGCCTTCACCTGGGCTTGCCGATTCTATCCGCGCCTCGATCACTTCGATAGGCGCTGACGTATTGGCTGTGCAAGAAGTGGATGAAAATCAATCGCGCTCTGGCAATGTGCATCAAATGGAAATTATCGCCGCGGCAATGGAGGCTCCATATTGGGGATATGCGCGCGCAGTGATTGGAACCCCTGGTGTTGGTTGGCGCCACCCCTCGGATGCCGAAAAAATAATTCACTCCGAATCAATTCAGAGTGGTTATGGAATCGGCTTGGCATCCAAGATTCCGGTTCGCAGGTGGCATCGGATCGATCTCTCCGCATCGTTGATCGGCATTCCATTACCTTTTCCGACAGCAAAAGGTTTTACGCTCAAGTACACCCAAGACGAACCGCGTGTCGCGATCGTTGCCGAACTCGAGAATGGTTTCACTGTTACCGCTACCCACTTATCATTTGTGCCGTTCTGGAATTATTTCCAAATGCTCAAGATTATGCGATTTCTTCGCACAGTTCCTGGGCGCCACATAATTGTTGGTGACCTCAACATGGCTTTTAATCTTCCAGATCGATTAACATCGTGGAAATCTCTGGCAAGTAAAAAGACATACCCTTCATATAAACCATCACTGCAATTTGATTATATTCTGGCAGCTAAAAAATTGAAATTTAAGCCGCTAGTTGTACCGGACTCTTTGATAAGTGATCATCGACCAGTTGGGGTGTCGATTGAATTAGATTAACTCGATTGAACCAATAATCGCTTCGATTTCCTCTTCGCTACTTAAATTATCTCGATAGATGGTCTGGTTATCAGCGACGTAATGAAAAGCGGCGCGAATATTCTCGATAGGGATTCCGTGTTGTTTGGAGTACGCGAGGCGGTACATTGCTAATTGGATCGATGCGGTGTTGAGATCTTCCCCTTCCTTTATCCTGCCCGTCTTCCAATCCACTACTTCATATTGATCTCCCACACGATAAACTGCGTCGATCCTGCCCCTAAGTACCACCCCAGAAATAACGGTTTCGAAGCCTTCTTCTACCGAAATTGGGGATCGGGT
Organism: uncultured Actinomycetes bacterium; assembly: GCA_903838295.1. Taxonomy (GTDB): domain Bacteria; phylum Actinomycetota; class Actinomycetes; order Nanopelagicales; family Nanopelagicaceae; genus PALSA-747. Next base: position 216,340 of record CAILXX010000004.1, on the reverse strand, counting down.
CCCCCACGATGAAGCGAGCCACTTATCTTGCAGCTCCTTCAGAGTGAAATCTTCTTTCGCCATCGGGTCAAAGAGATCTTCATCAAAGAGGGTTTGTGATCCAAAATGGCGTTCAATCCATAAATGAAATTCGGTACCCCGCTTAGCAAAAAGATCTGTATGACGTGGCATCGGACGGCGCAGATTTAGAGCCATCTCATCTGGATTGCTCTTCAAATTGATGAGTGATGATACCGAAAGGCGGTCTGGTAAATAAATGATCTCCTGTGAGCGCCGCCGTGCTAGTTCAACAACCAGAGAATTGGCATCGTGGAGCAGCGAAAGTTTCTCTGGATCGGTCTCGGTCGCAATCGCTGATTCAACATCAAGAGGAGATGCTTTCTTTACAAGCAGGGCAGATTCCTGAATCAAAGTCGCTCTACTGCTCGTAATCGGCCAGATTGCGCTCTTGGGATTAGCAATATTCGGATTTTCTTCGGGCTTGTCGATGTCAGAGAGAATTGCTTCTGGATCAGAATCTTCCAAATACGTATGCAGTAAATCAAAGAGGATACTTGGATCCACCGCCTCTTTTCCTTCGCGGAACCATGTTGCGGTACAGAAGAGATGGGTCTTGGCCCGAGTGAAAGCGACATATCCCAATCGCAGTTCCTCTAGATAATGTTTCGCTTTCCAATGATCGTTAAAAGTATCAAGTGATTTCTTGACAACCGATGCCTTAATCGCATCATCACCCTGTGGGAATTCGAAATCCTGAAACTGCAAATGATCTCCGCGGAATGAAATCGGCAGCGCACCAGGATATTTTGTCCACGAACTAGAACGAGCTTGATTAGGAAATACATCTTTTAGTAGTCCAGGAACTGCAACGACATCCCACTCTGCGCCTTTTGCAGCATGCACAGTCAGGATCTGGGCGGCTCTGTTGTTAACAGTGACTGTGGCTGGCTTTAGCCCACCTTCGCGCTTCTCTGCAGTTTCTAGCCACTGCAAGAAATTAGCGATGGTGCCACCGGTGCGTTGGAAGGCAGCAGCTTCATCTAAGAATTTGTCCAAGTGACGACGACCATTCTTCCACCCGTCGCGAACCAGCACTTCTGTATCTAATTTAAGGAATCGTTCTGCTTCAATAATTACATCGGTTATCGAACCAGTTAATTCACGACGCAGCGCAGTCAAATCGCCTGCGAATTCCTTGAGGCGCCTTAGTCCTTCGGGCGAGAAATCCTGCGATGGCGCTGCATCAATTACTTCCATGGCTTCAATGATTGAACCAATTGCAAAGTCTTCTGCTTCAACAGGGCTCTCTGCGCCGTTTTCCAGTATCTCTTCTAGTCGCTCACTCCTACGCGAATGAGAAGATTGGGCGATGGTTCGCGAATAAGAACCTAGGGCGGCTAAATCTTTAGGGCCCAGCGCAAGACGTGGTCCGACCAAGAGCCGTGCTAAGGAAGTTCCTGAATCTGGGAATGAGATTGTCCGGAGCAGCGCGACAATATCTGCAATCTCAGGAATGTGGATTAACCCACCGACACCAACTACCTCTGTTGGAATTCCACGATCACGAAGTGCACTTTCGATCAAAGGTATGTAGGCCTTCACTCTTACCAAAACCGCGAAGCTTGATCGATCATCCTCAAGGCGCGCAATTCGCTCTGGATGATTCCACATCGCTGCAAAATAATCCGCAATAGCCTCTGCCTCTTCAGTCACTGTGGAGTAGAGCCCACAGGTCAGAAAACCTGAACCCGCTCCAGGTCGGGCAACAAGAGGTTTTACAGCAATTTTTTGAGAGTTTTGTTGAGAATTTTGATTTAGAGAAAGTTCGGCAATCTTGCCTACAACTATATTTGCAAACTCTAAGATCTTCTCGTCATTACGCCAAGTTGTTAGTAGGTCATACTCCCTGCACTCTCCACCAAAGTGTTGCGAAAAGGTGCCCAATGTTTCTGCACTTGCTCCCCGCCAGCCGTAAATCGCCTGATTTGGATCCCCAACTGCGGTCACTGCGTGCCCACCGCCAAAGAGTGCGGAGAGGAATCTGACTTGCGAATAAGAAGTATCTTGATATTCATCGAGTAGAACCACTCGATACTTTGAGCGTTCGATGCCACCGATTTCTGGCACAGATTCAACAAGCTTCGCCGCATATGACATCTGGTCGTTAAAAGTTAGTTGTCCGCTCTCTAGCCGAAGCTGATCAACTTTTTCCACCATTGGTAATATGGCCAATCTCTCCTTGGCTGTCAGCACCGCATCGCGAATCGCCTCGTTTGATCCATTAGTGACGGCTTCGAATCGCGCTAAGTTCTCTTGTAAATAATTACGGATATCAGAGACCGTCTTTGCATGCTCTCCTAGTTCGCCAGATAAGGTCATAACCGCCTCGACAATGTAATCAGGCTTATGAACGATCTCATGGTCAACATCGGTAAAACTATTGACGATACGAGAAGTCAGTTGCCAAGCGGCCGCCTCACCCAGTGGTTCAGAATCTGCATCGATTCCCATTCTGATGCCGTGTTCAACCAAAGTACGTCCAGCATAAGAGTGGTAAGTCGATACCTCGACGGAAATATCGCGAGCTAAGCCGGTACTTGGATCTGGCGGTAATAAACCAACTTTGCGTAATTGACGTAGGCGCTTTCGGATTCGTATAGAAAGTTCGCCCGCGGCTTTACGCGTGAAGGTGAGTCCCAAAATCTCTTGCGGAGCAACGACTTCATTAGCAACCAACCAGAGCACGCGTTGGGACATAGTCTCCGTCTTTCCAGACCCGGCACCCGCAATGATCACCGATGGACCAAAGTGTCTAGATTCAATAATTAGGCGCTGCTCGTCTGTCGGTTCAATAAGTTTTCCGCCGGCCTGGTGTAGTGCTTGAGCGATCTGGGTCGCGGTAATTTCTCGTTGGAGAATAATTTGGCCATCGACTATTTTTGCATTCATTCCTCGATCACGCTCCGACCCCGTGATTGCAGTGGGCAGAGCGTTTTGATTGCACAAGTACGGCAACGATCATTAATAACAGCAGTAAAAGTTGCGGCTGCCATACCTTCTGCTGCCTCTTTGACTTCAGCTTCAACCACTTCAACGTTGATTGATGGCTGATCAATAGTTTCGTTCTTCTTTGTCTCTTTCTTCAAAAAGAGCAACCCGGCACCAGAAGTTCGCAACTCGCTGGGCAGGTCTTTAAATCCTTCCTTAACCACGGCAAGTTGGTATGCGGAAAGCTGTTTATTCTCTTCCGCTTGCTTCTTTGTACTTGGTGATCCGGTCTTGAGATCTACAACAAAATACTCACCAGAAATTTCATCTCGCTCTAAACGATCAACACTTCCTTTGAGGATCGCCCGACCAAATTCAACTTCAAACTTCTCTTCAACCAAGATCAACTTTCTCTCATTTGCGCTGTGCCATTCAAAGAAACGAGTCAACATATTTTGTGCCTCTTTGAGTTGCACAGATTTATACCAACCAACATTTTGATCAACGACCGGCCATGCTTCGGTCAATTGAGCAATACCTTCGGCAAGAGTTAGATCTGGATTCTTATGGATCTGCTTAGCAATAAAGTGAATAGCGACTCCCAGTAATTGTGCCGTGGAGTCTCCATCCTGTGCACCAGCACGTTCAAGGAACCACTTAAGTCCACAGTCATCGAAAGAGGCGAGAGAACTCGGTGAAACATAAACTTTCTCTGACGGCGCAACGACAGGCAAATCACTACTCATTGGCCTGACACCTAACCAATTCTCTGGATCTGCGCTTTGAATTCCTGCATCAGCGATAGTTCTAAGAAGAGACGCTGCAAATTCAGATCCATCCATCGCCTCCCTTCGCAAGGTTGCGACCAAGGATTGGCTCGTCAAGGACCGGGGTGGGGCGCTCTGGAATTCATCAGAATTTTCGCCATGCACACTTTCATATAACTCTTCGAAGTACCTAGATGGTTGAGAATCTTCCTCTTGAAATGCTGTTATGAGCAATCGCTTCTTGGCCCGCGTAATCGCGACATAAAGTAGGCGTCGCTCATCCTCGATCAGCCCAGATGAAGTTGCGGCAAGAATTTCATTTAAAGAAGTAAGACCTGTACGTTGAGATTCCACCAGACGCTCTGAGCCCAAGAGCGATCCGCGCTCCTTGAGGTTTGGCCAATTACCTTCTTGTAATCCTGTGATCGCAACGAAATCCCATTCCAATCCCTTTGCTGAATGCACAGTCATTACCGATACAACCTCCTCTCGCTGGGCGGTAGAGGTAATTGAATCACTCAAGATTCGCTCGCCGAGTATTTGATCGATAAATAATTGTGGTTGCGCACTCTGATTGCGTTCGGTAAATCGGCGAGCTGACTCGAAGAGTTGTATTACGGCATCGAGATCACGATCTGCGGCTGCACCTTTGTTGCCACCTTTAAATGCTCGATCCCGCCAAACTTCTGCCATTTTTCTGCCATCATAATCCACTGCGCAATTCCAGATCGACCATAAGAGGTCAGAAATATCGTTCGAGGTGCGCAGGGATTTCTTTGCCGCAGTTATCAAATCGTTAATCCGCTTGATTGGAAGGATCTCTTCCCACGGAAGTTCTGCACTCTTCTCTGTAAGCGCATCGATCATCATCTCTGTGCTACTCCGATGATCCGTTCTAACTTTCGTCAAAGCTAATCGAATCTGCCGCAGTTGGAGCGCATCAGCTCCACCGAATTCTGAAAGCAATATCTCTTCTAGCATCGGCCAATCCGAAGCCACCAATGGCTTGCTACGAAGAGCGATTTGAGCAACGGCCAGAAGTGGCTTAATCGCAGGATTATCTGCAAGTGCCAAAGCGGTTGCATCGATAGAAATTGGAATCGCGTTTAGAGAAAAAGCTCTCTGGAGTGCTTGTACTTCTTGCCCGGGGCTACGCAGAATTACCGCCATGCCAGACCAGGGGACTCCATCTTTTAGGTGTGCAGATCGGAATGCGTGTGCAATGTAATTGGCGGATTCACTCGGAGAAGCCAACTTTGCAAGCTGGATTGCTTGAGTGGCGGGATCAATTCTTAGAGGGAAACTAGAAGGGACCTTCGGACGAGTCAACGATTGTGAGTGAAGGTGTGATGCAATGCCATCAGAGAGAGTCGAAAGATCTGCATTCGATCGAAAATTTTTGGTGAGCAGCATTTTCGCCGTCGGAAAATTCTGCAGATTATCTAGGTCGCGCACAACGCCATCGGGGTCAGCCCCACGGAACCTACCAACAGCAGAATCTGGATCTGCAAAAATTAAGGTCTCACTCCCAGCTAAGATTCTTAATAATTCACGTTGGGACTTGTCGCTCTCTTGGAATTCATCAATAATAATTGTTGTGAAGCGTTCTCTAAAATATTGCAACCGCTTCTTATCGGCTCGCAAGAAGTCTAAAGCTTCATGAATGATTGCACTGGGGTCGATACGTACTAGTCCTTCACCAACCGTAGCGCTTTGAAGCTCTGATGCCCCGTAATACGAAGACCAAAAATGGCCTGCTCCATCCCAATATTTCTCGCCCAGTGTCTTGGCAAGTACCTGAAGATCTTTCGGAGTCAATCCAAGTTCGGTGGCGCGAAGAATTAAATCGCGTACTTCTCGGACAAATCCTCGAGTTTCTAGCGCATCTTTTAGCTCAGAATGCCAAGGGATGGTTACGTGAGGGTTTTGCAACATCGCTTTGATTGCCGCATCTTGTTCCGCGCCAGAAATCAAAACATAACGAAGGTTCTCTGGGGCCAATTTTTCGTTAAGAATTGAGAAGGCAAGTGAATGGAAAGTGCGAGCTAGCGGTTCAAAAGAAGTTGATCCAGCGCGGCGTGCAATTGCGTCGCGCAAATCAGATGCACGCTCACGCCCATAAGTAATAATCAGAATAGAGTTTGGATCTACTCCATCTTTAACTCTTGCGATTACAGATTCAATCAAAGTGGTGGTTTTGCCGCTACCAGCTCCCCCAAAAACAACCAATGGTGAACCTCGATGCGCAATAACTGCTTGCTGTTCGGCAGAAAAGGTAAAAGTTGGCACGGACGCGGGGCGCCGTACCAACTTTAATTTTTTCACTGCTTCGGCCATAGGGATATTTAACCCGAAAGCGCTGACATCACCCTGGTTATTCGGAGGTCAGGTTAACCTTCTTATTTCGGCCTACGGTGCGTGCGCGCTCATTCTGGTCCAGAACTGTCTTGCGAATGCGAACGTGCTTAGGAGTTACCTCAATGCACTCATCTTCGCGACAGAATTCAAGAGCTTGCTCCAGGTTGAGTAAGCGTGGCGGAACAATGCGGTTTGCATCATCGGCGCCAGATGAACGCATGTTGGTCAACTTCTTCTCACGAACGATATTGACATCCATATCTTCTGTACGTGAATTCTCGCCGACGATCATGCCTTCGTAGACTTCGGTTCCAACTTCTAGGAAGATGACACCACGCTCTTGGACACCGTCAACCGCATACGCAGTGACGACTCCGCGGCGATCGGATACCAGCGAACCGCTAAGACGTGTACGAATTTCGCCGTGCCAGTTCTCGTAACCATCAAAGACGTGGTGAATGAGGCCAGTTCCACGGGTTTCGGTCAGGAACTCAGTTCTAAATCCGATGAGACCACGCGATGGAACTTTGTAATCCATGCGGATCCAACCTGTTCCATGGTTCACCATCTGCTCCATGCGACCTTTGCGAAGCGCCATGAGCTGCGTGACGACACCGAGATACTCATCAGGGATATCAACTGTCAGGCGTTCCATCGGCTCTTGCAGCTTTCCATCGACCGTCTTGACAACCACTTGGGGCTTTCCGACAGTCAATTCGAAACCTTCACGGCGCATGATTTCAACCAGAACTGCGAGTTGCAGTTCTCCGCGACCCTGAACTTCCCAGGTATCTGGGCGATCTGTATTTAGCACGCGAAGTGAAACGTTACCGATTAGTTCTGCATCGAGCCGGTTTTTCACCTGGCGAGCAGTAAGAAGTTTTCCTTCCTGTCCGGCAAGAGGAGATGTGTTAATACCAATCGTCATCGAAATAGATGGCTCATCAACAATGATCAGAGGCAAAGCATGTGGCTTCTCCAGATCAGCCAGGGTCTCGCCCAAGGTAATTGTTTCGATACCGGCAATAGCGACGATATCGCCAGGGCCCGCTTCCAGCGCTGATACGCGCTCCAGACCATTCGTGATCAAAAGCTCTGCGATTTTCACTCGCTCACTTGTGCCATCGTTCTTCATCCACATAACCATCTCGCCCTTTTTGATGACACCCTCGCGAATTCGGCAGAGTGCAAGACGACCAAGATAAGGAGATGAGTCAAGGTTTGTTACGTGAGCCTGCAACGGCGCATTCTCGTGATAAACCGGAGCGGGGATCGTATTAAAAATTATCTCAAAAAGTGAATCTAAGTTTTCGTTATCTGGCATCGCACCATTGTCTGGGCGATTGAGAGAAGAACGTCCGGCCTTGGCAGATGCGTAGACGATTGGGAATTCAATTTGTTCTTCATTGGCATCAAGATCTAAGAAGAGGCCATAAGCCTCGTCAACGACTTCTGCGATACGTGAATCGGGACGATCCACCTTGTTGATCAAAAGAATCACCGGCAGATTCTTTTCGAGAGCTTTACGCAATACGAAACGAGTCTGAGGCAGTGGCCCTTCTGATGCATCAACAAGCAGAATAACCCCATCCACCATCTCAAGTCCGCGCTCAACTTCGCCACCAAAGTCTGCGTGACCTGGAGTGTCAATAATGTTTACAGTCTGTGCACCACGGCGAATCGATGTGTTCTTCGCAAGAATGGTAATTCCTTTTTCACGTTCTAGATCCATGGAATCCATTACACGATCGCGGTTTTCGCCCTCTTTTTGATGTTCAGAGAATGCCCCTGATTGCGTCAACATCGCATCGACCAAAGTGGTCTTACCATGGTCAACGTGCGCGATGATTGCGACGTTTCGCAGATCTTCACGCTTCTTGAGTTCACCAGTGATGAACGGACTCTTCTCGTACTTATGTTTAATTGTCATACGTTGAACCTAAATTCCACTACATCACCATCAGCCATTACGTACTCTTTGCCTTCCATGCGGACTTTTCCGCGAGCACGGGCTTCTGTCATTGAACCTGCTTCTATCAAATCATCAAATGCCACAATTTCGGCTTTGATGAAACCTTTTTGGAAATCGGTGTGAATCACACCGGCCGCAACTGGTGCGGTATCACCTTTATGAATTGTCCACGCGCGAGCCTCTTTGGGACCTGCGGTTAAATAGGTTTGGAGTCCCAAAGTTTCGAATCCGACTCCTGCAAGTGTTGCCAAGCCTGGTTCGTCCATTCCGATCTCTTTGAGAAGTTCGATCATGTCGGCTTCATCGAGTTCTGCGAGTTCGGCCTCGGTCTTTGCATCTAAGAAAATTGCATGGGCAGGTGCGACCAATGCTTGTAACTTCTTACGAAGTTCTAAATCCTTAAGCTCGGACGCGTCGACATTGAATACATAAAGAAATGGTTTGGTCGTCATCAGCTGAAGTTCGGCAATCGCGGCAAGATCGACTTTAGAGCCGATTAACAATTTGCCCTCATTCAAAACCTGCTGAGCCTCTTTAACCGCTTCAATTGTTGCGGCCTTCTCTTTATGAATCCGAGCTTCTTTTTCCAGACGTGGTAGAGCTTTCTCAATCGTCTGCAAGTCAGCGAGCGCAAGTTCGGTGTTGATGACTTCGATATCTGATGCAGGGTCGACAAATGCAGAAGTCCGTTCACCTTCACGAGTTACATTCTCATCTGCAAATACTCGGATCACTTGGCAGATTGCATCGGTTTCACGGATGTTGGCTAAAAACTTGTTACCAAGTCCGGCGCCTTCTGATGCTCCCTTGACGATTCCAGCGATGTCTACGAAGGAGACTGCCGCCGGCAATAGCTTTTCGGAGCCAAATATTTTTGCTAACTGGGCCAAACGAGGATCCGGTACCCCAACAACCCCAACATTGGGTTCGATTGTGGCAAAGGGATAGTTGGCGGCCAGAACGTTGTTCTTGGTCAGAGCGTTAAAAAGGGTCGACTTTCCCACATTGGGCAGTCCGACAATTCCAATAGATAGGCTCACGAGGAGTAGAGCCTACGGGGCTTTGTCGGTCCTTCCTGCCACGATACGCCTATGAGCAATAGCGCAACCGCCATCGTCGCCCTCCTACTGGGGCTTTTTATCGGAATTGGGCTTGGGGTGGTCATCTCCAGGGGTCGAAACAAGCCCGTGGACACCACACAGCAGGATGCGCGGATCGCTGCGCTAGAGAGCGAACTCACCTCCAACAAATCGGTATTGATCGAATATCGGACACAGCTGGAAGCAGAGCGCAATAAATCTGAAGCCACCGTGAAACTCAACGCAGAATTAGAAGCAATGAAGGTACGCGTGGAAGATTTAAGTCGAATCTCTCAAGATGCAGATCGGCGTCGTGTTGGCGCTGAAGCAGAGATCAAATCACAAATTACGCAGATGGCATCCCATAATGAAAATCTCGTAAATCAGACGCGCGCAATTGCTGGTGCGCTCGCAAGCTCCCAAACTCGGGGGAAGTTTGGTGAAGCGGCGCTCGAACAATTATTAGAGGGTGCAGGACTTATTGAAGGTGAACATTTCAGTCGTCAACGCTCTGCAGAACGAAATGATAGTTCTGGTGCTATTCCTGATATCACAATCGCAATGCCTGGCGGATCTGTTTTATATATCGATTCCAAGTTTCCATTCGAACGATTCTATGAAGCCTTCGAAACAGAAGATCCGCAAGCGCGGAAAGAATCTTTAGCAGCCCACACAAAAGATCTTCTCAAGCATATTGATGCGCTCTCAAAGCGAAAATATGCCGAACGTGGATCCTCGCCAGACTTTGTCATCCTCTATGCCCCAGTCGATTCAATCTTTACAGAAGCACTTAAATCAGATCCTGCGCTGCTTGATAAGGCCTTCGCTCAAGGTGTAACTATCGCAACACCGACATCAATGATGGCGCTGCTGCGTACTGTCGGATACCTCTTTAGCCGGAATCGTGTGGCAACAAATGCCGCCGAGATCCAAGAGTTGGCTACAAAGTTCTTGAAGGATGTCTCTTCACTCCACGAAAAAATTGTTACTGTCGGAGATCGCCTCAAGAGCACTCTCAAGGCATACAACGATTTGATACCCACCGCTGAAACAACCGTCTTGTCGGCCGCCAAGAAGATGCGCAGCCTCGAGGTTTCAGGGAAAACCCCTAAGGCAATCCCAGAACTCTCAGAGAACGTTCGACAATTGCATTCAAAGTTAGCGCCTAGCGATGATGACTTCATCGAGGTTGATGAAGTAGAACTGACGCTAGAGTTAGAGGAGAATGACTGACATGAGCACCAATATTCGAGCACTTTCAAGCATGCCTAAGCCAATCAAGGGACGTGGACTCACGAATCCCGGAATAGTTATTTTGCAATTGCTTCTTATTCTCTTCCTAGAAACAATTGAATATTCGCTAGCAAAAGTTGGGATTATTACCGGCATTGCGATCTGGATCGCACTTTTAGGTGGCTTCTACCTTGGACGCAGTGGAACTACTTTTGCCACTGTCGTTAACCCACCTATCGCATTCTTTATTTCTAGCATTATCTTAATCGGTACAGTCGGTGGTGCAGGATTACATATGACAAAGTTTGGATTAGATCTTGTCACCACTCTTGGTGGGGGTGCGCCATATCTGGTTATCGGAAGTGTTCTGGGCTGGGCTTGGCACTTATATCTCTCTCGCGGTAAAGCAGAGAAAGTCAGCGACCAGCAGCTTTAAGATCTTTTCGTAACTCTGGCGGAATTGCAAACAATAAGTGCTCCTCTGTCGCCGTGACAGTTTGAACGTCGCTAAATCCTCGCTCTGCTAACCATTTTAATAAATCTTGAACCAGTATCTCGGGAACAGATGCCCCACTGCTGACTCCAATAGTCTCTACGCCGACAAGCCATTCTTCTTTAACCTCTTCGGCATAATCAACCAAATACGCAGCCTTCGCCCCGTACTCCAAAGATACTTCTACGAGTCGGACAGAATTAGAAGAATTTATAGATCCCACAACCAAGACGAGGTCTGATGATTGAGCAATCTCTTTAATAGCTACTTGACGATTCTGCGTTGCATAACAAATATCATCACTTGGAGGATCAATTAAGTGAGGGAATCGCTCTTTGAGTTGTCGTACCGTTTGGATAGTTTCATCCACACTAAGGGTTGTCTGAGATAGCCAAATCAATTTCTTCTCGTCGCGAACCTGAATATGTGCCAAGTCTTCAATACGTTCGACAACGTGGACATTAGCGGGAGCCTCACCTGCTGTGCCCTCGACCTCTTCATGACCTTTGTGACCCACGAGTAAAATGTCGTAATCTTCTCTGGCAAAACGCTTTACTTCATGATGAACCTTGGTGACCAAGGGACAAGTCGCATCAATAGTCTTCAAATTTCTGGATGCTGCTGCTTCGTGCACCGCCGGGGAAACTCCGTGGGCGGAGAAGATCACCAAAGCACCTTCTGGGACCTCGTCGGTCTCCCCCACAAAAATTGCTCCACGCTCTTCTAAGGTGCTGACCACATGCTTATTGTGGACGATCTCTTTTCGGACATAAACAGGTGCGCCATAGAGTTCGAGCGCCTTTTCAACGGTAATGACCGCTCGGTCTACCCCAGCACAGTAACCACGTGGCGCGGCTAACAAGACCTTTTTAGTCATGAACTAATCGTATCTAAAAGTATGATTACAGGCATGCCTGAGTTCAATTACGAGGATTTGCTGCCAATCGGAGCGGATCAAACCGAATATCGGCTCGTCACCACAGATGGTATCTCTACCTTTACCGCAGAGGGAATGGAATTCTTAAAGGTCACTCCCGAAGCAATCACACAACTCACCTCAGAAGCTATCCACGACATTTCTCACTACCTTCGTAGTCCGCATTTGCAACAACTGAAGAATATTCTGGATGATCCAGAGGCGTCGCCTAATGACCGATTCGTCGCTCTGGACCTGTTGAAGAATGCAAACATTTCTGCTGGTGGCGTCTTGCCGATGTGCCAGGACACTGGAACTGCAATAGTTATGGGTAAAAAAGGGCAACGTACTTTAACTACTGAGAAAGATGAAATTTCGATCTCTCGTGGTGTTTACAATGCGTTCACAGAACTCAATCTCCGATACTCCCAGATGGCGCCAATAACCACATGGGAAGAGAAGAACACCGGAAACAATTTGCCTGCACAAATAGAGATCTACTCAGATTCTGAACACGCCAATGAATACAACTTCTTATTCATCGCAAAGGGTGGCGGCAGCGCTAACAAGTCTTTTCTTTATCAAGAAACTAAAGCCGTACTAAATCCAAAGTCTTTCATGGCATGGTTGGATGAAAAATTACGTTCTATTGGGACCGCCGCTTGCCCTCCCTATCATTTGGCAATCGTCATAGGCGGAACTAGTGCGGAAAATACGGTTAAGACCGCAAAGCTTGCAAGTACAAAATATTTAGATTCACTTCCGTTAGAAGGTGATGCAAAAACTGGTCACGCCTTTAGAGATATTCAACTAGAGGAAGAAGTCTTGAAGTTGACTCGAACGCTCGGCATTGGGGCACAATTTGGTGGTAAGTATTTTTGCCATGATGTTCGCGTAGTCCGTCTTCCAAGGCATGGCGCATCACTTCCGATTGCAATTGCCGTGTCCTGTTCTGCCGATCGACAGGCGAAGGGCAAGATCACCAAAGATGGCGTCTTCTTGGAAAAATTGGAACGCGAACCTGCTCACTTCTTGCCAGAGACAACCGAGGAACACCTTGATGGCCAAGCAGTTACGATCAACCTAAATCAGCCTATTAAGGATGTCTTAGCTACGCTCTCCCGATACCCAATCAAAACCAGAGTTGAACTAAACGGAACTTTAATTGTGGCCCGTGATATTGCGCATGCCAAGTTAAAAGAACTATTGGACTCTGGCCAAGATTTGCCAGCATACTTTAAAGAATATGCGGTTTATTACGCAGGTCCAGCAAAGACTCCGGAGGGATACGCATCAGGTTCTTTTGGACCAACGACCGCAGGGCGCATGGATTCGTATGTAGAACAATTCCAAGCCGCAGGCGGATCGATGATCATGCTTGCGAAAGGGAATCGATCTAAACAAGTAACTGATGCTTGCAAAAAGAATGGCGGTTTTTATCTCGGCTCAATAGGTGGTCCAGCTGCTCGCCTGGCCTTAGATTGCATAAAGAAGGTAGAAGTCCTTGATTATTCCGAGCTCGGCATGGAGGCTGTGTGGAAGATCGATGTTGAAAACTTCCCGGCATTTATCGTCGTAGATGACAAAGGCAATGATTTCTTCGCAGAAACTTCTAAGCCGTTGACGATCGGATCTAAGCCGACCATTTGATCGTAAACCAGCTTTTCCATTCACATTAATTCACATTAATTCACATTAATTCAGATTAACTCTAAGGATCGTGTACCTTCCGTGACCTTCCTGAGATCTAAATGGGAGTAACGGTCGATACGGTTCACAAGTGGGGAAAACCCGATCAACTGACGTTGATTTGATCGAACTTCATTGCTATGCCTTTGATGATCTGCAGGTATCAGGGATTACCGCTTCTGTTGACTTTCTCAATCTATTTACTCACTTTTACACCCTTGATCAAGAAATTGTTTCTACGCATCCGCTTACAGAGAGCTATAGACGTGTGTACGTGTATCACTTAACTCCAGGAAATTTTGAAGGGCTGGTATTTCGGATCACGCAACAGCACACCGATGACCCTTCAGCTCAACAAATTTTAGTCTCCGCTATCCCTTCACTCGCTTATCTAGGGCTCAATCCACATAAATTTCCGACCGGAATTACCTATCTCTTTTTGAACGAATTTGTATCGGAATTAAAGAATTCAACGAGAGCCGACCTTTTTTTAGAGAGAGTTCATAACCTTTTGAATGAGGAAGAAAAATATTTCAATCAGCACGATCTCACAAAAGTTCAGATTCGAATTCTGATGCTGCTCGCAAAAGGTTCGACTAACGCAGAAATCGCCAAGACGATGATCCTGAGCGAAAAGGGAGTGGAATCTGCCATCAAGAGGCTAGCTCTCAAATTAGATTGCTATCGCATGAGTAGGAGCCAGCAAAACTTAAGGGTTTTATTACTGAGGCGATACGCCCAACTTTTGGGCCTTATCTAGGTGATATAAAATTTCATAGCACTGACTTAAGGTATGAATCGACACACTATAATTCGATGATTCGATCCATACCGCGGACGGGGGCTTCTTGAAAACTCTAAGAGTTTTAGATCGTGCGATCGGTCCTATTTTCCCCGGCTTGGTTGGCTTGTACGCAGCAAGAATCTTCGTTAAGCCGCGTGAAGGTAAGCCTAGAAATATGAATGGGTGGGAGTTGTTGGCCTCTAAAGGACAATATGTTGCTTGGGGAAAGAAGTCACCTAATTCCACTAAATCTGTATTACTGATCCACGGTTGGGAATCGCACGCCGGACACATGAGCGTCCTTGCTGATGCGCTTTTAACTCAAGGAATCAGTGTTGTAGCTCTAGATGCTCCTGCACATGGCGATGCAGAAGGAGATGCAACAAACGCGATTCAGTTTGCTGCAGCGATGCTTAAGGCCTCACACGATCTAGGTCCTTTTTATGCATTGATCGGCCACTCTATGGGTGGTGGCGCCGCGTTTATTGCACTTGCTGACGGATTACAAGTGGAAAAAGTTGTGACTATTGCATCACCGTATTTGTTCTCAGATGTGCTTCACCGATTCGCACAATATATTAATTTACCGGCTAAGGCCGAAAAAAGTTTCGTGAATAGAATCGAACGACTTACTGGCCGCAGTTGGGATGAAACTCGCGGCGATGTAGTTGCGCCGAAAGTGAAACAACCAGTGCTCGTTGTTCACGACAGCGATGATAAAGAGATTCCATTTGGTGATGCCGAAGCGTTGCTGCGGGTGCTAAAGCATGGTGAGATATTACAAACCCACAATTTGGGGCACCGCCGAATATTGCGGGATCGAGAAACTTCGGCCGCTATAGCTAGATGGATCGCTGGTTAATCAATAATTTAGCAACAAAGTAGAGAGCGGTTCCCAAAGCAATCGCCCATATCAATCCAATAATCACAACCATTGCTGCGGTCACCAATAAAGTGATTGCATCCAATTTTGTAGTCCTTAGCAGCTCTTTCAGATTAGAAGGTTTTGCGATTCGATAAGAGGTTCCGATGAGGACCGCAGCCAAAGCTGCCGTAGGGATATGTGAGATAACCGGATTTAAGAGAAGCACTACCAACAACAAGAAGAGCGCGTGCGTTATAGCTGATAAGCGACTCTGCGCATGGGATCGAATATTCACACTGGTGCGTGCAATGGCTCCAGTGGCTGGCATGCCGCCGACCAAGGAGGAGGCGATAGTGGCGAGTCCTTGCCCAAATAATTCGCGATTGGGTTGATAGGCATGATCCGGATCGTGAATATGCGCCATTTGATCTGCGACTCGTGCTGATAATAAAGATTCGGTTGACGCCAAAAGTGCAATTTGAATTCCACCCACGAGCAATGCATAAATTCCTATATGACTAGCTGACAATGAAGAGTTCATGTGTAACGAACGTGGCAGTACGCCGATCAAAGGTGATTGGATTCCAAATATTCCGACAACACATGAAGCAATAAAGATCGCTACAAAACTTGCTGGAATATGGATTTTAAGGTGCAGTTGTACTGCAATATGTGGGTAAATAAATTTCACTGCTAGCGTCAAGACGACAATTGCTAATGAAGTCCAATGCACTCCAGCTGATATCGCAAATTTAATTGTGCGCCAACTTGTGGCGATGGTATTTGCACCACTAACATTCTTTGAAGCCAATGTGGATGGCAACTGTTGCAAGGCAATTACGATGGCAATGCCTAAAGTGAAGCCTTCCATTACTGCCCAAGGAACCTTATTTATCAACCCACCAAGGTGGGAAATTCCCATCAACATGACGATGAGACCAGCGAGTAAGCCCAATGGGGCGAGCGAGGCAACTCCGTACTTGCTCACAATGGGAACCAAGACGACGGTCATCGCACCTGTTGGCCCACTTACTTGATAATTAGAGCCTCCAAATATTGCCGCAACAAATCCTGCATAAATCGCCGTGATCAATCCAGACTGGGCGCCGGCACCAGTAGTAATTCCAAATGCTAAAGCGAGAGGAAGTGCAACGATACCGACCGTGACGCCAGCCAAAACATCCCGATGCCAATGGCTCTTCAGCGATGCATAATCACGAGCCGACGGTAAGAGTTCCGTTAGGTAATTCACCACTCAGTTGCTTTATATGTGATTCGATGCATTTATGCAGTGTAGCCCTGGGGATGAGATAAATTATCTATATTTTAATGGGCTAACCCCTATGCATAGGGTGAGATACTTATCCTGTGAAAAACATTAGCACAGGCCTACAAGACAGTTGGTGGATGTTTTTCGATACTTTCTGGGCTCTTCTCTTTGGTTTTGCCATATCTGGTGCGATTCAAGCATTTACTTCTCGCTCGGCAATGTTATCTAATCTAGGCGATCACAAGCCAAAGACAATCGTAAAAGCATCAGTCCTGGGAGCAATTAGTTCTAGTTGTTCGTATGCTGCGAGTGCAATATCGAAAAGTCTAATTGAAAAAGGAGCTGACTTTACGACCGCAATAGTTTTCATGTTTGCAAGTACAAATCTTGTATTCGAGCTGGGGCTAGTACTTTGGACTCTGCTTGGTTGGCAATTTGCTGCTGCCGAGTTTGTGGGTGGTTTTATAATGATCACTTTGCTGGCATTGATATTGCCACGATTTGATTTTACATTAGCGTCTGCGACAACTAGCGCCACGAAATTAACTTCGAGAAAACCATCATGGCATGATGCGGCTGGCTATACCGTAGGTGATTTAACGATGGTGCGTTTTGAATTAGTAATTGGCTTTGTAGTTGCTGGACTAGCAGATACTTTGATCCCTGCCTCTTTTTGGCACCATCTCTTCTTATCTGGACATGGCGTGATTGGCGGCATTGAAAATGCAATTCTTGGTCCGGTCATCGCCTTCATTAGCTTCGTCTGTTCTGTTGGTAACGTGCCACTCAGCGCTGCACTTTGGAACTCTGGGATCTCTTTTGGTGGAACAATCGCCTTTATTTTCGCTGATTTGCTAACAATTCCATTAGCACTTATCTATCGAAAGTTTTATGGTGCAAAGGTCACAACTAGATTGGTGCTGGTTTTCTGGGGCGTAATGAGTATCTCTGGATATCTGACTGAGAAAATATTTCAACTTATTGGAGAGATCCCACCTAAGGTGAATGGCGGGTTATCATCCATGCATGGCTCACATTTTGGGAATAATGTGACTACGTGGCTAAATGGCCTTGCGGTTGCTGTTGGAATGATAGTTATCTGGCTTTATGTCACTCGCGACAAAAGTGACGGCAGTCCGTATGCGATTGATCCCATCTGCGGGATGCAGGTAGAAAAAAATATTGCAGCAGCAACGCTGGTACTTGATGGCCAAACCCTTTATTTCTGTGCACCATCGTGCAAAGAGAGCTTTATGAAATCTTTACCAGCCTGATTCGCTTTTGCACTAAAGCGGCAGAGATTAAGACCATTACCCCGCCGATTACTTGCATGAACTTTATTGGTTCTTTTAGAAGCCAGATGCCAAGTATTGTGGCGACCACTGGGGTTATGTATGTAACCGTGCTGGCAACGGCACTTCCAGCCAAACGTACATTTCTAAAGTTCCAGATATAGGCAAAACCGGTACCAACTGCCCCCAAAATTAACATCCCCCAGATCGCTTTACTGGTCCAATGGCTTTGAGTAATTCCACCAATTAGAGCAAATGGTGCCAGCAATACTGCTGAGCAAGAAACTTGGCTTGCAGCAAGTGAAGCCGATGAATAATCCAACACACTGACAAACCGTTTTGAATACGGGAAAGAAACCCCGTAGCAAAGTGTCGCTAGTAATAGGGCAACCGCGCCATGCCAATCGTTATTGCTGAGCCCATGTATTGCGCCTGAAACTAAAAGGATTCCTAAAAATCCCAGCATGACTCCTATGCCTTGATTGACATTTATCTTCTGCTCTTTGAATCCGATAGAAATAACTAATACCGTCATCAAGGGGGTTGTCGCATTCAACAATCCAGCCATCACGCTGGTGACATGGGTTTCTCCGTAGGCGAACAAATACCCAGGCAATGCATTAAGAAATAATGCGACTACAGCAATATGAAACCATTCCACTGCTTTATTTGGCAGTTTAACTTTAGTTACTAAGCAGAAAACCAGAAGCGTTATTCCACCGATCACTCCCCGTAGAAATGCGACGCCGATTGAAGTTAGCGTGAGTAAGCCCCATTTGATAAAAAGAAAGGAGCTCCCCCACGTGACACCTAGAGCAATAAACCCAGACAGCCACGAAGTGGATGATATCTTCTTCATTTATTTACGGATTGCGGTTGTAAACCGTGGCCGACCGGTGAGGTCAGATACGCCTTTAATCGAAATAAAATTGGTCGCCAGAGCTGTGCCGACTAGATCAGCCTGCGTTTCATGATGCTCGATCGCAAAGTAACCACCACTTTTTAGTAAGCGGGCCGCCGCCCCAATGAATTCGCGTGGGACGTCCATCCCATCCCCTTGACCGCCACGTAAAGCCGCCTCTGGCTCTTTCTTAACTTCAGCAGATAGCGGCTCGGACTCTGGAATATATGGTGGATTGGCAATCACGAGATCAAAAGATTCACCCAGACATGCCTCGGCGACATCACCTTCAATAATTCTCACTGCAGGTGCAAGTGTCGAAACATTCTTGCGCAACCAACCAAGCGCATCAGTTGACTTTTCAACTGCGGTTACAGCAACATCTTCAAGTTCTGTGGCGATCGAAATCGCAATGCAACCACTTCCCGATCCCAGATCTATTATCGAATGATGCCCGGCCCGGTCGGCCAAGAAGTTAATGGCTAGTGACACTAAAGATTCGGTTTCTGGACGAGGAATCAAGACACCAGGACCGACTTCGTAGACTTGGTAGCGGAACGGGGCATTACCAATAATGTATTGAATGGGTTCGCCATTTTGGCGGCGCAAGACCATTCGACGTAGTTCTCGGTCGACCTCCTCGATCTGCGATTCTGTGGACTTCATCAACTTTAGTTGCAACTCACCGCGAGAACACTCGAGTAAATGCATTAGTAATAAGGTGGCATCGATCTCTGGAATTCCTTGCGCGCGAAAATATTCACGAGTTTCGCGAAGTAGATCTTTAGCCAATTAGTGGTCCCCAGATGCCAATTTTGTAGCTTTGTCAGCAGCCAGAAGTGCACTGATGACGTCATCGAGTTCGCCGTTGAGAACCGCATCCAAGTTATTGGCTTTAAAATTAACGCGGTGATCGCTTAAACGATTCTCTGGGAAGTTGTAGGTACGGATTCTTTCGCTGCGATCTACAGAACGGACCTGGGCGTTACGAGCGAGGGAAGCTACGCGGTCGGCTTCCTCTTGCGCCGCAGCAAGCATTCTGGCGCGCAAAATACGGAGCGCTGATTCTTTGTTCTGCAGCTGAGATTTCTCGTTCTGGCACGACACCACGATCCCAGTTGGAATATGTGTAATACGTACCGCTGAGTCGGTGGTGTTTACTGATTGGCCACCAGGTCCTGATGAGCGGAAAACATCGATTCGCAGATCTTGCTGACGGATTTCAACATCAACTTCATCTGCTTCAGCAAGAATAAGTACGCCAGCGGCCGATGTGTGGATACGACCTTGGGACTCAGTTTCTGGGACGCGCTGCACGCGGTGTACGCCGCCTTCAAATTTTAACTTTGCATACGGAGTCTTGCCGGGCTCTGCAGTTCCCCTTGATTTGATCGCCATTGTGACATCTTTATAGCCACCCATTTCTGAGTCAGTGACTTCTACAATTTCTGTTTTCCAGCCTTGGCGTTCGGCATATCTCTGGTACATACGCAATAAGTCCCCCGCAAATAACGCAGATTCATCACCACCCACGCCCGCCTTGATTTCCATGATGACATCTCGATCATCATTAGGGTCCCGAGGCAGAAGAAGTTCCTCTAATTGAATTTCAGACTGGGCAAGCGTCGCTTCTAGCGCCGGAATTTCGGCAGCAAAATCTGGATCTTCGGTAGCCATTTCTCGTCCGGCTACCAGGTCATCGGTTGCGCTCTTCCAAGCGCGGTAGCCCGAAATAACGGGACCCAGTTCTGCATAACGTTTACCTAGTTTTCGAGCTTTGCCTTGATCGCCATGAATAGAGGGATCGGCAAGCTCTTTTTCAAGTTCGACATATTCATCGAGAAGTTCGTGAACATTTCCAAATTTGTCATGACCCTGCACCATTGCTGCTCCCCCTTTCTAGCGACAATTTTCTAATTCAAATTACTGTGTTGAATTACTGTGTTGAATTTCTACTGAGAATCAATTAAAAAGAAAAAGACCGCGCCCACCTGTACAGGATGGGACAGCGGTCTTGTAAAAAAGCTACTTAGCTTCTGTTGCCTTACCAAAACGCTTTTCGAAGGCGGCTACGCGGCCACCGGTATCGAGGATGCGCTGCTTGCCGGTATAGAAAGGGTGGCAGACGGAGCAAACTTCAACATAAATAGAGCCTGTGCTCTTTGTGGAGCGGGTTGTGAAAACCTCGCCGCAACCGCAGGTAACGGTTGTCTCAATATATTCTGGATGAATCTCTGGCTTCATGGGAGTTTCCTCTCGATGGCTTGCTGGGTCGGAAATCCCGTGAACCAGCGAGTTAAGGGTACAAGGTTCGGACCGTACAAAGAAATCCAAAAAAAGATCCTAAAAGGAATTAGTAGTAACCGCTCCAATGAGAGCGAGCAAGCGCCTTACAAGGGGTTCCATAACGAATCTTGATATACCTGAGCCCCCATTTGATCTGGGTCACTGGGTTGGTGCGCCAATCGGTAGCAACAACATCCATCTTGTCTGCTGGCATTGCCTGGGCAATTCCGGTCGCTCCGCTATAATAATTATGAGCCTGGAAGTTCCAGTGGCTCTCTCTATTCCAGAGGCTACTTAAACAACTCATTTGTCGCGCGCCCCACTTATATGTGGTCGCGTTAAGGGCTGCGGCCACTTGCTTGGCACCGGCAGAGCTCTTTGCTAGCTGTACTTGGCGGGCAGCCAAGGAGACCAAGGCCATCTCGCCTGAATCAGCAGCGGCTCCGGTTCCAAGCTCCACAATCCCAGTTTGGTCTGTAATGGCGGTAGGTGGATCTATCAAAATCGAGACTGGAGTTGTCGCATCCGGCAGGACAACGGCTTTGCCGAAGCCGACCTGGGCGAAAGTTGTATTAACGGTGGCAAGTACAGTAATTCCAAATGCGGCGGTCATAATGATTATTGGTTTACGGAATGACTTACCCATAATCGGACCTCCTCACTTACTCAGATCTAGCTCCACTTTTGCCAACCTCGGGACCGTGTTTCGGCTCCGATGGATGACCCGTCAGGGCTAGAGAGTTGCAGAGGTGCAGGGCAGAGGCAAATCGATATCGGCGTGGTTGAGGAAAAACTTTATTCTCACAGTTTTTGGTCATTCTAAAAGTGCAGGTCAGCCCTGTAAGAGTGTTAAATGTCCGATTTGTCTATAGGGCAAGGTTAGACAGGGATTTCGAATGGAGATCAAGCCATGAAGTTGATGGGCTCTTCCAGCATTTCGGTGACTAACGCGGCGATAGGAGAACGCTCGGAGCGAGTGAGGGTGACGTGGGCAAAGAGCGGATGCCCCTTGAGGGATTCAACGACCGCGACAACGCCGTCATGGCGACCCACCCGGAGGTTGTCCCGTTGGGCGATGTCGTGGGTCAAGATGACTCGAGATCCTTGTCCAATTCTGGAGAGCACTGTCAGCAAAACCCCGCGCTCCAGTGACTGAGCTTCATCCACTATGACAAAAGAATCGTGAAGCGAGCGGCCGCGGATATGAGTCAGGGGTAAAACCTCGATAAGTCCCCTGTCGACGATTTCATCGATGACGGTCTGACTAACCAGCGCGCCTAAAGTGTCAAAAACCGCCTGAGCCCATGGCGACATTTTTTCACCCTCGCTGCCAGGTAAATATCCGAGTTCTTGGCCACCAACAGCATAGAGCGGGCGGAAGATCACAACTTTCTTGTGATGACGTCGCTCTAGCACCGCTTCTAATCCAGCGCATAATGCCAGCGCCGACTTTCCAGTTCCAGCACGTCCACCCAAGGAGACAATTCCAATGTCATTATCCAATAAAAGATCTAAGGCAACGCGCTGTTCCGCAGAGCGTCCGTGCAATCCAAATGCAGACCTATCACCCCGTACTAATTGAATCTGTTTGTCTGAGGTGACTCTGGCCAGCGCACTACCTTTTTCGGAGTGCAAAACGATGCCTGTATGGCATGGATGTTCCTTGCCGAGTTCGTGTGGGGTCCTATCGTTTTCGTATAGAGAATCAATAACTGATCCACCTACGGTTGCTTCAACCATTCCAGTCCAGCCAGACGTTGAGGCAAGCTCATGCCGATATTCTTCGGATTCAACCCCTACCGAAGATGCCTTCACTCGGAGCGGCAAGTCCTTGGTAACTAATACAACATGGCGATGTTCGGCCATCATATTTCTTGCAATCGCCAAAATTCGAGAATCGTTTGAGCCATCCCTTAAAAATCCTGCTGGCAGTGTTGAAGGATCCGAATGATTTAGTTCTACTTTTATAGTTCCGCCAATGTCATTGATCGCTATGGCTTCATCAAGCCGGCCATGACTAATTCGCATATCGTCTAGGGCCCGAAGTGCAGCTCTGGCAAAGTATCCGAGCTCTGGATGATCGCGCTTGGTTTCCAGTTCGCCAATAACGGTGATCGGGATGATTACTTCGTGCTCTGCAAAGCGAGCGAGAGCCGCGGGATCCGCCAATAAGACACTGGTATCTAAAACATACGTCTTGCGCCCTTTATTTTGGCTAGTTGCCAAGTGGTCCTCGCATTTTCCGTATTTAGTAGTGCTAGAGCGGTTTCCATCCGTAAGGGGGACAAATGGAACTTATGCCCCTTAAGGTAAAACTCGCCAGCCCTCGGGGGTGGGCGACACGCGGAACCAAAAAGGTGAAATTCAGGTTACGACTTAACGGCCAAATCGGCGGTGGCGTTGGGCATATGCACGCAAGGCCCGCAAAAAATCTACCCTTCGAAAGTCAGGCCAGTATGCCTCGCAAAAATAGAATTCAGAGTGCGCTGACTGCCAGAGCAAAAAGCCAGATAGGCGCTGCTCCCCCGAGGTCCTGATCACCAATTCTGGATCTGGTAGCCCTGCTGTATATAAATGTTTGCTGACTTCTGCGATCGAAAGATTATTCGCGATCTGGTCCGCACTTTCACCCTGATCAATTCCATCTTTGATGTAATTACGTACCGCATCCACAATTTCGTGGCGACCTCCGTAACCAATAGCTACATTAACCACCACATCTGTGCGGCCTTTACTCCGTTTTTCTACATCTTTTAACCTAGTTTGGAGCCATGTGGGCAGTAGCTCTAAGGCGCCAAGGGGTTTGATTTCCCAGCGTCCAAGTTCGTCCAAGCGATCGACGGCTGCCGCGATAATCTTGAGGAGAGAATCTAATTCTTCAGGAGCTCGATTTAAATTATCGGTTGAAAGTAACCACAAGGTAATGATTGAGACATCGGCTTCTTCACACCAGCCCAGGAGTTCGACAATTTTTTCGGCACCGGCACGATGCCCAGCTTCTGTACTTCCACCAAAGTTTGATTTAGCCCAGCGGCGATTTCCATCCAAAATAACGCCTACATGGTGAGGGGTCTGTGTGAAATCAAGTTGGCGCAGAAGTCTACGTTCGTAGAGTGGATAGAGCAGAGCTTTAATGCTCTGCTTAACTAAATTAGTCACGAAGTTTTTTGAAATCGCGCGTTGCACGTCGTTCGGCCGCGAATGAAGCGATCGGTAGCGTGCCAGCCAATATAAAGAAGATGGTGGTCAGGAAATTCTTTCGAGCCTTAAGGCTGTAATTAAATGCCGCGATCACATAAAGCGGATAGGTAAAGCCGTGAACGATCGCGATCCAGGCCCATCTCACTTGCGAACCGGAATAATGATGCAAAATATGATTCTCTGGGACTTCTACGAACCAGAGCAGTAAGGACATACAGCCCGACCAGAAAGCCATTACGCGATAACGCTGAAGTGCACCTTCTAGTCCCTTTTTCATAACCCCACCTTATCTGCGATTTGATGGAGTCGAGCGTTCCGCCTGGCAATAAATGGCGCTGCAAGCACCAATAGCGCCATAAACCACCAGATAACGACATACGAAATGTGCTGCCAATAGAACCCAGAAATAGATTGGAGTAAGACGGGAGATGGGATCCTGTGGCCCATGATGGCCAAACCTGCTCCATCAACTTCAGAACTCGCGATTACGTAACCATCAAAAAGACTATATCCACCGATCCCGGCGACCAATGCAGGATCTAGACGCCCCAAGGACGAATCACTGTTGAGCCCATGATCTTCTTGTTGTCTTGGATAAAGACGCCCCTTAACGGATACCTGCGCACTTGTGTCCGATATCGAACCATCATTTAATCCACGCACCACCAGGACCGCCCGATGGTCAGAAATTTCCATAAGTCCAACTGCTAAATCTTTGTATCCCAAGCCGGGTACTTGTTGAGTGGGAGCAATAAAAGTTTTTACATAGTGACCTTCGAAAGTGACAATTCGATTGACCGCCGCTGTGTACATATTCTTGCCAGCGACATCGACCTCAGTCAACGCAATCGGTACTGCACTCGGCACAATCTTGCCCTGACGAGAAGTCGCCTGAGCTCTGTGCCATTGCCATACACCCAGCTCAAAAAAAGTTCCTGACAAGATGACCACCGCAATACCTACGGCAACGGTCTTCTTAAATTTATCCTTGAGCATCATCCGGCTTGGAAGCGCGCTTGTAACGTCGATAGAAACTCACCAATAAAACAACTACAGCAATAGTGAGTACAACCATGACTAGTGAGCCTGCGAGGCCAGTATTGATATCAGTGGAGTCCGACATGGTCTTATTATCCTACGGATTCCTAACCTATGCTTACCCCTATGCCATCGGAGTATAGAGACTCGACTCACTACCTTCGTGAGCGTTATGGCTTATCTGGGCGAAAGCGCAGGGCTTGGCTAGTTCCTGCCGCTGCGCTCCTAGTTGTGGGCGGGGGCTGGCTGATCTGGTCGGCAGATCATTTCTCAAAACCCGAAATCCGTAGCAATGTAATCTCTTTTCAAGCCACGGATTCACAGTCCATATCGATTAAATATTTTGCAAGTGTCCGCACAGCCGCCAAAGCTCATCAATGCATTTTGATTGCCAGTGACTATCAAGCAAACACGGTTGGACAAGTGACAGATGTCTTGCCAGCCGGCCACAATAGTTACACCCACACGGTAAAAATCCCCACTCGTGTAGCTGCGGTATCAGCATCAATTGATCATTGCTCGTAACCACCGTAAACTCTCCGTCTTATGACTAATCAGACCTGGCTTACCGAAGAGGCAGCCGCGCGCCTGCGGGCCGAACTGGCAGACCTGGAGGGTCCCCGTTTTGCTGACGTCGTAAAAAAGATCGAGGCAGCACGCGCCGAAGGAGATCTCAAAGAAAACGGTGGGTATCACGCCGCAAAAGATGAACAAGGCAAGATTGTTGCACGCGCTCGCCAGTTGAAGCACATGCTGGAAAACGCCCATATCGGAGAACCACCGGCATCCGCGGATGGCCTGGTTGGACAAGGCATGAAAGTCACCGTTGACTTGATGGGAGACGAAGTCATTTTCTTACTTGGCTCTCGCGAAATCGCGGTCGATGACTTAGATGTGTATTCAGAGAAGTCACCACTGGGTGGAGCTGTCCATGGCCAGACGATTGGCGCCACGGTTACGTATCAGGCACCTAATGGTCGCGAGATCACGGTGACAATCAAGGCAGCCGAATACCTCTAAGAGCTACTACTTACTACTGTTCTTATACTTGGCAACGCTCAACGGCATAAAAATTGCCATTAATAGCACCATGTAGAAAAGTGAAGTCACAATTGGATGTTCGCTCGGATAAGAATGGGCAGTCACGCCAAAACGATTATGAAATCCAAATAGTTGCCGAGCTGCGGCGACCATGGTGGACACGGGATTCCATTCTGCAAAATACTGAAGCGCCTTTGGCATGCTAGTAGTCGAAGCAAATGCATTCGATAAAAACGTCAATGGGAAAGTAAATAAGAATGAGACGTTGGCGACGACTCGAGCATCTTTTGAAATCAGACCTGCAAAAATGCCGACCCACGAGAGCGCATAACCAAAGAAAAGCAGCATCAAAAAGCCTAAGAAGATATGAATCGGACCAGATGTGGGACGCCATCCAACTACATAGCCAGCGATTCCCATCACAAAAAGAACAACAATATTTAGCAAGCCATCACCCAAGGTGCGCCCCATTACTAGAGCAGACCTGGCAATTGGTAGGGATCTAAATCGATCAATAAGCCCCTTCTCCATATCCTGCGCAAGGCCCTGAGCTGTCGCAGCTAAGGTAAAGGTAACGGTCTGCACAAAGATTCCGGGCATCAATAACTGCACATAGCCACCTGGGATTCCTGCGCCCAACCCACCGAAAACATAACGAAAAAGCAATACAAACATGACAGGTTGAATCGTGTTGAAGATCAACACTTCTGGAACCCGAATCAACTGCTGAAGTTGGCGTTTTGTAATGACTAGAGCGTCGGAGATCGCGTTCATTTGCGGTCACCCTTCTTCTTTTTTCCGACGGCTTCTTCGGCTACTGCCTCTTCTGCTGCATGTCCGGTGAGCGACATAAATACATCATCAAGTGAAGGGCGCTTAAGCCCTACATCTAATGCATGGATTCCTGCAGTATCAAATTCTCGGATTACCTCGATCAATGATTGCGTACCATTGCTGACGGGAGCAGATATTTTTCGAAGCCCTCGATCTACATTGCTCCCACCATGGGTGACTCGATCAATGATGGGTTGAGCAATCACTAAATCAGATTCAGCAACAACGATCTCTAAGCGTTCGCCACCAACTTGGTTCTTTAATTGATCAGAACTTCCGCGAGCAATTACATGACCTCGATCGATGACCACAATATCGTCGGCAAGCTGATCTGCTTCCTCTAAATACTGGGTGGTCAAAAGAAGTGTCACACCTTCCTTTACTAAGCCTTCGATCACCCCCCACATTTCCATTCGACCGCGTGGGTCTAATCCAGTCGTGGGTTCATCTAGGAACAAAACTTTCGGGTGAATAATCAACGAAGCTGCTAAATCCAGTCGGCGACGCATTCCACCCGAAAACGTTTTGATAGGGCGATGTGCGGCTTCAGTGAGCGAAAACTGTTCTAATAATTGTTTGGCTCGAGACCGGGCCTGGTCACCACTTAAATGATAAAGCCGGCCGAACATCACCAAGTTATCCCAGCCAGTCAAAGTCTCATCAACCGCTGCATATTGACCCGAAAGGCCAATCACCTGCCTGACTGACTTGGGATCTTTGACGACATCAATTCCAGCAACCTGAGCATGACCTGAGTCTGGCTTCAGCAAAGTAGCCAAGATGCGCACAACGGTCGTCTTTCCCGCCCCATTTGGACCAAGAACGCCTAATACGGTGCCTTCTTCAACATCTAGGCTCAGGCTATCCAAGGCACGGACCGCGCCTTTTCTATAGGTCTTAACAAGATCTTCGGCGATTACGGACTTCATACAGCCATAATACCGAGTCGAAGGCTCCTGTGACCTGTAAGATTTGCTTGAAAGTTCAATAAAAATCTATCAGCCAAGATGCTCGTTCAATACTCGATAAGGGAACACATGTCTGAAAAAATTAACGACCACACCCCAATGACACACAAGCAGATTGTTGCGGTGATGTTTGGCCTAATGACCGGCCTACTCCTTGCAGCACTCGACCAATCAATTGTTTCGACCGCGTTGAAGACGATCACCGTAGACTTGGGTGGCCTCAACCATTACACCTGGGTTGTCACCGCATACTTGCTGACTTCTACGGCATCGACACCTTTATACGGAAAGATTTCTGACCTCTATGGTCGCCGTCAAGTCTTCCAATTCGCAATCATCGTCTTCCTGATTGGTTCTTTCGCATCGGGTATTGCGCACAATATGACACAGCTAATTGCATTCCGTGCACTTCAAGGTTTAGGTGCCGGCGGCTTGATGTCGCTGACATTCGTAATTATCGGGGATGTTGTTTCGCCACGTGAGCGCGGTCGTTACCAAGGTTATTTTGGCGCTGTATGGGGACTTGCAACTGTTGCTGGGCCACTTCTCGGCGGATTCTTCTCTGATCACAACAAGGTCTTGGGAATCACTGGATGGCGTTGGATCTTCTACTTAAACCTTCCGCTTGGAATCATTGCATTGGTAATCACCTCTGCTGTCCTACATATTCCAAAAGTACGCCGCGAACACAAGATTGATTACTTGGGCGCATTTCTGCTCATCGTTGCAGTCTCGGCTTTGCTCATGGGAATTTCGGTTTATGCGCCTGAAAATGGTTGGTTAACCACTAAGACGCTCATCTGGATCGGAGCAGGACTGCTCTTGTTCGCTATTTTTATTTGGAATCAGGCAAAAGCGACAGAACCAATTCTGCCGTTAAGACTATTCAAAAATCACACATTTAACATCACCTCTCTTCTCGGTTTCCTTGTGGGAGCCGCAATGTTTGGTGCCATAGTTATGTTGCCTTTGTACTTCCAATTGGTTAAGCACAATTCCGCAACACTTTCTGGTCTAAAACTTCTTCCCTTGATGTTCGGAATCGTTTCGATGTCGATCTTCTCTGGTAAGTGGATCACCAAGCACGGCAAATATAAGATGTTCCCAGTAATTGGAATGGTCTTGATGACAGCTGCCCTACTCTTGATGGTCACGCTGAGTGAAACCACACCTTATTGGCACATCGTAATCTTCGCAGCGATGCTAGGGATGGGTCTTGGGTTCTGCTTGCAGAACTTGGTCATCGCCTTGCAAAACTCCCTGGATGTTAAAGATATGGGTGTCGGAACAGCGCTCAATACTTTCTGGCGCTCCATTGGTGGAACTCTTGGGGTAGCGATTTTCGGATCAATCTATGCGAGTAAGTTAACCGCCTATATTGGAAGTGGAGTAAAACATCTTGCTGCTACTAATCCGGCAGCGCTAGCGGGTGCAACTCCTCAAGCATTCGCACAACTTAAGAACAATCCTGCTGTGATGAAGGCGTTCACGCCAGAATTACAGGCAACTGTGATCCATTCTTACGTGCAATCATTCCATGTTATTTTCTATGCGGCTGCTCCAGTAACTGCAATTGGGTTCTTGGTTGCGTTGGCACTCAAAGCGACGCCACTTAAGACTGGCGCTCAACATGCTCAAGCAATGAAGGAAGCGGCTGGCGAGGCAATCGGTTAAAAAGGTTCAAAATTGCAATCAAAAACCCCTGACTAAATCTTAGTCAGGGGTTTTTGAGCTACTGATTAAAAACGATCTAGCTGCATGACTTTATGCCAAGCGGCGACAAAATCTTTCACAAATTTATCTTTCGCATCTTTGCTGGCATAAACTTCTGCTACCGCACGTAACTGCGAATTCGAGGCAAAGACCAGATCTGCACGAGTTGCCGTTGCGGGGATCTTGCCAACCTGAAGATCTAGGAGTTTGACAAAGAAATCATTAGAAAGTTTGCCTACCTGCAAGGATCGCATTCCACCTAAAAGAACTGTCATTTCTGGCGCAGTAAGAGTCAACAAGGCTGCCTTATCTACGAGTAACTCTTCTGCTGGCTGAGTGACTCCTTTAGCAAGATAGTTTCTGAAACCATCTGCTTTTGGTTCAAGCACCGCAAATGAAGCAACATCGGTCTGGTCTTGAGTTGCATCACCACGACCGGGTACGAACGGCACCGATAATTTATATCCGGACTTAGCAGCTGCTGCTTCAATCGCAGCTACTCCACCAAGTACGATTAAGTCGGCGAGTGAAACCTGCTTTTTACCGCTCTTCTTATTGAAAGATCGCTGGATCTTCTCTAGCGCCTTAAGGACTTTTGCTAATTGCTCAGGATCATTAGCTTCCCAATTGCGCTGTGGCTCTAAGCGAATTCGTGCGCCATTTGCTCCACCACGCTTATCAGTTCCACGGAATGTCGATGCGGATCCCCATGCCGTATTCACTAAATCAGCAACACTCACCTTTGATTTTAAAATCTCTTTTTTCAAAAGTGCAATATCTGCCTTGCTCACCAACTTGTGTGTGACCGCCGGGATTGGGTCTTGCCAGATCAAATCTTCCGTTGGAACCAGCTTGCCCAAGTAACGAGCAACAGGACCCATATCGCGATGGGTTAACTTAAACCAGGCGCGAGAGAATGCATCTGCAAATGCATCAAGATCTGTTGCAAAGCGGCGAGAAATTTTTTCGTAGGCAGGATCTGTGCGCAGCGCTAAATCAGTCGTGAACATGATTGGCGCATGCATTTTAGATGCATCATGAGCATCCGGCACCAACTGTGAGGCAGCTCCGCCAACTGGAATCCATTGAGTTGCCCCAGCAGGACTCTTAGTTTGTTCCCATTCATATGCAAATAAGGTTCGGAAATACTCGTTATCCCATTTAATAGGTGTGGCAGTCCAAGCGCCTTCTAGCCCACTAGAAATCGTTGACGATCCATTTCCAGTACCCATCGAGTTCTTCCAGCCAAGGCCAAGCTCTTCAATGCCAGCGGCTTCTGGTTCTGGACCTACATAATCACCAGGGTTTCCTGCACCATGTGCCTTGCCAAAGGTATGTCCGCCCGCAATCAGCGCCACAGTCTCTTCATCATTCATTGCCATTCGAGCAAAAGTTTCGCGAATATCTTTGGCTGACGCAAGGATGTCTGGTTTTCCGTTTGGACCTTCTGGATTCACATAAATAAGACCCATCTGCACCGCTGCTAATGGATTTTCTAAATCACGGTCACCGCTATACCTATTGTCGGCAAGCCATTCTGCTTCTTGGCCCCAATATGTCTCATCGGGTTCCCAAACATCGGCACGTCCGCCGCCAAAGCCAAAAGTTTTGAGGCCCATAGATTCCAAGGCACAGTTACCTGCCAAGATCATCAAGTCAGCCCAAGAAATCTTCTTGCCATACTTTTGTTTGATCGGCCACAAAAGTCTGCGCGCCTTATCAAGGTTTACATTGTCAGGCCAGCTATTAAGAGGAGCAAAGCGCTGCATACCCGCACCCGCACCACCACGTCCATCTGATGTGCGATATGTGCCAGCGCTATGCCAAGCCATACGAATAAAGAATGGGCCGTAGTGACCGTAATCTGCAGGCCACCAATCTTGTGAAGTTGTCATTAGGACATTGATATCTTTTTTCAATTCATTGAGGTCAAGCTTTTTAAATTCTTTTGCGTAATCAAAGTTCTTGTCCATGGGATCTGCTGACGGCGAACTCTGTTGGAGTACTTTCAAATTCAATTGATTGGGCCACCATTCAGTATTGGTGGTGCCTTGATTGGTCACGGCATGCCCTACAACAGGGCATTTGGCTGCATTAGTATCGTTGGTCATAAACCAAATCTACCGACTTTTTACGGCGCCTGCTAACGGGGCTATTGAACTTTCGAAGCCGCTTTAACAAGGTTCCGCAACATAGTTGGAAAAATTAACGAGTGAAATGGTGCGACAAGACCCCAATAGAGCTGGCCACCTAATCCACGGGGTGAAAACGATGCTTCTTGAACCACCGTCGTTTTCCCGCCTTTTTCTGATACCTCAAATTGCAGCCATGCTTTACCAGGCAAAATCATCTCTGCATAAAGTCGTAATTTTTTCTCAGGAATAATTTCTTCAACGCGCCAAAAGTCTAGCGAATCGCCAACCCGTAGATGAACCGGGTCGCGACGTCCTCGCCGTAAACCAACTCCGCCAAGCACTCGATCTAAGAGGCCCCGTAGATACCAGAGAAATCCAGCGCCGTACCAGCCCTGATCTCCGCCAATCTTTTCAATCGCCGCCCATACTTGTGCAGCGGGAAGTTCTGTCACTCTCTCACGATGATCCAGATATGTCTTTTCGCCAGCCCATGCCGGATCACTTTGAGCTTTTGCCCATGGAGCAGTCAGCGCATTGGCGTCAGACCAGCGGGTGATGACATCGTTTGCAGAGATCTTAGAAAGTGCCAATTCAATTGCCGTTGCAAGTGGAATTAAACCTTCCGTGGGCTTGGGAATAATCGCATCGATGGAATGTTTTGGATCTGCAACAACTTCACTTATCAAGGAGTTAACCAACGGTTTTGCAATCGAAGTCGGGACCGGCGTGACCAGACCAATCCAGAGTGAAGATAGTGCAGGAGTCAGTACTGGGATTTTTACGATCCATCGTCTGCGTAGTCCAGAAATCTTTGCAAATGTCTGCATCATCTCTTCGTATGTCAGAATTTCTGGTCCACCGATATCAAAAATTCCACTCACTGGTTCCTTGATCTCAGCAGAATTCACCAGATACCAGAGCACATCACGGATCGCGATTGGTTGAGTCCTATTCAAAACCCATTTTGGAGTTGTCATTATCGGTAATCGGTGTGTTAAGTGACGCAACATTTCAAAACTTGCCGAACCTGATCCAATAATGATTCCGGCACGAATTTCCATAACAGGCACGGTCGTGGAGGCAAGTGATATGCCCGTCTGAGCTCTTGATTTTAAATGCTTACTAATTTGCTTATCGTTTGCAATTCCACCAAGATAAACAATCTGCTTGACGCCTTGACGTTCAGAAGCATCTGCAAAATTTTTTGCGATCCGCGCTTCAGTTTCATCAAAATTAGTACCAGTATTGATCGAGTGAATCAGATAAAAGGCGGTATCAATCCCATTAAGCGCCTTATCTAATTGCAAAGGATTTTCGGCACTGGCTTCTACCACTTCGACCTGACTAAACCATCGCTGCCCAGTAATCTTTCGTGCATCACGAACCATGACTCGAATAGAGACATCTTTGTGTAGCAATTCTTCAATTAGGCGGCCACCCACATAACCAGATCCGCCTGTGATAAGCAGCTTTCTTTGCATACCTAACTCTGGCATGAGACCGACAAATTGTCCTGTCAGGTCCACTCCAACAATGGTCCCTTTCAGTAAAATTGCTCAAAGCTCATGGCAATAGGGGTAATTTTTGGCACTTAGGCCACCACAATCTCACTATATGCAATTAATATTCGTTGCTGATAAAGGCTTATATCTGCTTCAATTGCAAATGCGCTAATAATGAGAAGTCGCGATAGGTTATTTCCCTACAAGTGAGGAAATTCCATGTCTGGAGTAAATCTTACCCGCGCCGAGGCGACCGAGCGTTCCACTCATCTTTCGATTGATAAATATCTCGTGCATCTGGATGTCACGACTGGGCGCGATCACTTCATTGCCCGCAGCTTGGTGACTTTTTCTTGCGCAACACCTGGTTATTCTACTTTTATCGATGTCGTCGCTAATCGCATCATCAAAGCAGAACTTAACGGTATCTCTATCGACCCGTCCAAATTTGATGGAGAAAGCCTCTTTATCGATGGGCTTGCATCTGAGAATGAATTGTCCATCGAAGCAGAAATGCCGTACTCAAAAGTTGGTGAAGGCCTACAGCTATCTATCGATCCGGTTGATGACGAGGTTTACCTATATTCAATGGGCGAAACAGCGCACATTAGGAAGATGTATCCATGTTTTGATCAGCCAGACCTCAAAGCGATCTACTCTCTTAGTGTCACAGCGCCGGCACATTGGGAAGTCATTTCCAATAGTCCAGTATTCGCAAGCACCATTGCTGGCGATAAGAAGGTCGTGGAATTTGCAGATACTCCCAGAATTTCGACATATATAACCGCCATGGTCGCCGGGCCATATGCACATGTTCATGATGAATACCGTGGTAAAAAATTCGTTCCACTAGGCATGTATGCTCGTAAATCGCTGGCCGAATTCATGGACCCGGAAGATGTTTTCCTGGTTACAAAACAGGGTTTTGCTTACTTTGAAGAGGTTTTTGGCATCGAATATCCTTTTGAAAAATATGACCAGATCGCGGTTGTGGACTACAACTGGGGCGCCATGGAAAATTCTGGCTGCGTAACTTTCTTAGAAGAATTACTCGTATTTCGTTCCAAGGTAACAGACCGCATGTTCGAACGACGTGCCCATGTAATCTTGCATGAGATGGCACACATGTGGTTCGGGAATTTAGTCACCATGAAGTGGTGGAATGACCTTTGGCTCAATGAATCCTTTGCGGAATGGGCATCCACTCTGGCTCTATCTGAGTGCACTCGATTCAAAGAGTCATGGACAGGTTTCAACATTGACTCAAAGAATTGGGCTTACGAACAAGATCAACTAAGCACCACTCATCCAATCATTACCGATATGTCTGATATTGAGACCGCGGCCGCTAACTTTGATGGAATTTCCTATGCAAAGGGAGCATCAGTTCTATCTCAGCTATTTCATTACTGCGGCCGGGAAGCATTCTTGGCGGGGCTTAGAAACTATTTCAAGAAACATGCATGGGGAAATACAACTTTAGATGACTTGCTTTCAGCTCTCACTGAATCCAGTGGTCGGGATCTAAAGCCATGGATTGATACCTGGCTCCGTACTGCGGGTGTAAACACGTTGCGTCCAGAAATAACTCTGGATGCCGCTGGCGAAAAATATGCATCTTTTAGGATCTTGCAAGAAGCACCTGCTATTCCAGCTGGATCAACCGAAGTACGTCCCCATAGTCTTTCAATAGGTCTCTTCGATGTCAGCGGTGATCATTTAGTTCGTCGCACATCTATCCCTGCTGATATTGCTGGTGCATCTACCGATATTCCAGCCCTTACTGGGCAACCTGTCGCAGATCTTGTACTAATCAATGATCTAGATCTCTCTTACGGAAAATGGCGACTTGATCCGCGTTCACTTCAGACACTACGTTCTCATCTTGGCTGGGTCGACGATTCACTTGCGCGCGCAATCTGTTGGTCCGCAGTCTGGGATATGACTCGCGACGCCGAAATTTCGACAACTGATTGGGTTGATATCGCACTTGCTGGTTTAGTTGATGAAAAGCACATCAGTTCTATCACGGGCGCTGGTCAAAAAATCTCGCTTACAATCGAATCGTACGCATCACCCGCTCATCGTCAGCTTCTTAAAGAGAGAGCTGCTCAAATAATTTATGCAATGCTAGTCAAAGAAAAGGATGGCAGTGATAAGCAGTTGCAGCTAACCAGAATTTTTGCATCACTCGCCACTACTGCAGACCAAGTCAAGAATCTTCTCGAAATCTTCAATGGTTCACTCAAAGGACTAACTCTTGATAGCGATCTACTTTGGGCATTAGGAATTGCATTATCCGAGAAAGGTACCTTTGGGGAATCTGATCTCAAAAAACTGCTTGATACAGATAATACGATCCCGGGAAATGCCGCTTTCCAGCGCGGCTTAGCAGCGTTACCAACAATCACTGCGAAGAAGAAGGCGTGGGCTGATATCTACGAAGTAGAAACCGGTACCCAGGTCCGTCAATCAAAAATTGCGGGATTCCAGCTCGCCTCGCAGCGTGAACTACTTGCAGAATTTGTTGATCCTTATTTTGATAGCTTGCTATCAACATGGGAAGAACATAGCTTTGAGATCGCTGGTTCGATAGTTGAGGAGATGTATCCTCATTACGTCATTACTGATGAGGTGCTTAAGAAAACGGAGAATTGGCTATCTGCTCACAAGGATGCACCTGCTGCGCTGGTTCGGTATCTCAGTGAAAATCGCGATCACCTAGCGCGGGCCTTGCGCGCACAAGAAAAGGATGTCTGACCTAAAAACTTCTAAAAAACTCCTCGGTATGAGTGATTTTTGTGACGATTCCCTTTACCCTTTTACGCATACTTCGGAGATTCCGAAGCGAAAAGGAGCATTTATGAGTTCGACAGAGAAAGCACTCGCACCTTCTGATGTAGAAACTCGAAGTGTTGACTGGGTACCCCACTCAGAACGTTTTGGTAAGGCTCGTGACTTAGGAAACGTTTGGTTCGTTGGCAACGTTAACTTAACGGCTATGGCGACAGGTGTTGTTGCCCTTTCGCTCGGATGTAACTTAATCTGGACAATCATCGCGGTGGTCCTAGGTTCTTTGTTTGGTACCTTCTTTATGGCCTTTCACTCAGCGCAGGGTCCTCAGTTAGGACTTCCACAATTAGTTCAATCTCGCGCTCAATTTGGTTATATCGGCGCGGCGCTAACTGTTTGGGTTTTTGCACTCGCTAACTATGTTGCCTATAACACCTCAGATGCAATCTTGTCCGGATCTGCGATGCATGAAGTATTTAAGGTGCCAGCACAAGCTGGATTCTTTATTGCCGCCGCCATCGCAACCGTTATCGCAATTTATGGATATAGCCAAATCCACTTTGTGAACAAGGTACTTTTCTGGCCATCTATTGTTGCCCTTGCTGTAATGACCATCGGTGTCATAGTTCGTGGCCACTTCCCAGCCGGTGCTTGGGACCTTGGGACATTTAAATTGGCTCCATTTATGACCGCCTTCGTGATCATTGCTGGTTTCCAACTTGGTTGGGCGCCATATGTTTCTGATTACTCACGTTATCTGCCAGGTAAAGTTGGGGTTCGCTCAACCTTCTGGGTAACGTATCTTGCAAGTGGACTGTCGGGTGTTTGGGTCTTTGCACTTGGTGCACTTGCATCTGGACCGGATGGAAAATTAACTCCGGTTGCAGCATTTAAGTCCGTTGGTGATTCAATCTTCAAAGGATTTGGAACAATACTTCTGATTCTTTTGTTGCTTGGCTTACTGATTGTTATGTCAGTAAATGCATATGGTGGCTCATTGACACTGATTTCAATGCTGGATTCATTTAAGAAGATTAAACCAACTAAAAAGCTGCGTGTAATTGCGCTCTTTGTTATGGGTGTCTCTGTATGGGGTATCGCTCAATTCGTGGGCGAAGCTCGTTTCAATACTTTCTATGGAAATGCACTGGTCTTCTTGGCCTACCTCTTCACACCATGGACAGCCGTTAACTTGGTTGACTACTTCTTGGTGCGTAAAGGCGTTTATGTCATAGGTGAAATTTTCAAGAAGGATGGAATTTATGGCCGATGGGGATGGCGCGGTAATACCGCTTATATCGTCGGTTTTATAACAATGATTCCATTCTTTGTAACGACACCTTATGTAGGCCCAATCGCAAAAAGCCTATCGGGTGTTGATTATTCACTCTTTGTCGGACTTCCAGTAAGTGCAATAGTTTATTTGATTCTTGCTCGCGGAATCGACTTAGGCAAGGAAGCAAAGATGGCCGCTGATGAAGGAAATCTAACTTCGCACTAAGCAATTAAAAACTAAGAGAAGCCATTTACTCATCGCGAGTAAATGGCTTCTCCGTTTCGATAGGTATTTAATACATTAATTTTTGGAACATCGTGCGGATCAATTTCAAATGGATTTGTATCGAGAATTATAAAATCCGCATTGAATCCTGGCGCCAAAGTTCCCCATGAAGAATCTTCAAATGCCTGATAAGCGACTTCATGTGTATATGCCTGAAATGCTTCTTGGATAGTAATTGCTTCATGAGGCATCCATCCACCTTCCGGCTTTCTATCGGGAGTTTGGCGATGAACAGGCACTGCAATCCCCTCTAATGGGATCTCGCTTGTGACAGGCCAATCGCTACCAAAGGCGACGCGTGTTTTATTATCAAGCAGAGAGCGCATTAAATATTGCCGATCGGCGCGTTCTGGACCAATCCGTGGAGCACTAGAGATGGCTTGCATTGGATCTTGTCGTGTCCAAAGTGGTCCAAAATTCGCGATAATTCCAAGTTCGGTAAAACGAGGTAGATCAACAGAATCTAGCAATTGAACGTGAACAATTGTTGGACGACGATCCCATGCGGGGTTGGTTTTGATAGCAGTTTCCAGCGCATCTAAAGCTGCTCTAATCCCTGCATCACCGATCGCATGAATATGCACTTGGAAACCGGCCTTGTCCATCGCCACTACGGCTTTAGTCATTTCTGGCCACTGCCAAACCGGCATTCCGTGTGAACATGGGTCATTCGAATAGGGCTCCAAAAGCGCCGCCGTACCACCTTCGATGACGCCATCGGCAAAAAACTTCACAGTCTTGGCAGTTAAGTTCCTATTTTTTGGTGCACTTTCAATGTCTTTACGACGCTCTAAAAAGTAAGGGAGATCCTCTTGCCATGAGCGTGGATCTGCACGAAAAGCCAGATTTACACCTTGCAATAGAACTCCAGCTTCTTCGGCAGCTAAATACGCTTCAGCCATTCCACGATCAACCCAGGCATCTAACCACCACGTGACTCCATCGGCTGCATATCGCTTGCTCGCATATTCCAACGCCTTGATCTCACGAGCTTTTGATGGCAATGGCGCCTTGCTCATAATTAAATTAACCGCATCCCATTCGCGCAGAGTGCCCATAGCTGTTCCATCTGGCCGACGAACAACGGTTCCGATCTCTAATTCACCGGTGAAAGTATCTACACCTGTTCGACGCATTGCTTCTGTGTTCACCCAAATGGTGTGATAGTCCATCGCATTTAAAACAACCGGACGATCTGCAACAACAGAATCCAGAAGCTTTGCATCGAAAAATCCATCGGGATCAATAGCTGGATCGTATGTGCCGCCAATGATCCATTCTTGGTCCGGGTTCGCATCGGCGAACCTCTTGATTTCTGCCAAAATTTCTTCAATAGTTTCTAAACCAGTTATTTGTGGACCAAAGAACTGGCGACCGCCAAAGAGTGGATGAGCATGTCCATCTGCAAAAGGCGGGGAAACAAATGCCCCTTTTAAGTCAACAACTCGGTCACATTTCATACTAAGCGCGTCATTACCAACTGCGATGATCTTCGAACCTTCGATGGCTAGCGCCTCGTGAAATGCAGCCCCTGAAGTGCCGGGCCAGACCAGTCCATTAGTAAAAAGAGTTGATCCCATTTGCCGTTAATCTCCTTTGTTGGTTAGCGAACTGTACATTTCTGGCCGGCGAGTTGAATAGAAGGGGAAGAGGTCTAGCCAATCTTTTTTATAGTCAAGGTGTAGATCGGCAACCAGAATTGCGGATTCATCCCGTGGGGCCTGCAGGATTGTGCGGCCATAGGGGTCGCTGATAAAAGACGAACCGTAAAAAGTGATTCCATCCTCTGTACCAATCCGATTTACCGCGGCTACAAACATGCCATTGGCGATCCCATGTGCGACCATCATCTCTTTCCACAGCGGTTGGGTATCAAAATCGGGATGATCAGGCTCGGTACCAATGGCCGTTGGGTAGCAGACCAAATCTGTATTGAGAAGCCCATATGCACGGGCTAATTCTGGAAACCACTGATCCCAACACGTTGGGGTTCCAACTAACGCTCCCGCAACCAAGACATTTGACACTTTGCTGTTGCCTGGATCAAAGTATTTATCTTCATAATATCCAGCCGTTACAGGTATGTGGGTTTTTCGAGTTTTAAGAATAATTTCACCATCAGGATTAACTGTTATTGCGCAGTTAAATTTTCCATCGTCAGTATCTTCAAATAATGAAATGGCAATGCATGCATTACTCGCTATGGCGAGTTCGGAAGCAAATCTATAACTCAGACCATCAATCTTCTCCGCTATAAATCGTTCCTGCGCATCTGGCTGAGTACATGCATAAGGGTAGAGCGATAACTCCTGCAAAACTATTAAGTCAGGAGAAAATGGTTTTACCTGCTCGATCGCTGACAAGTATGCACTTTTCTGATTCTCAAGGCTGCCTTCCCACGCTTCTTGAATCAAAGCTATCCGCAGGTTTCCCCGCGTTGGAAGCGCAACTTGAGCTGGTGAATTATATTTTGTGTCAATCGCAGTCATTACTTTCAGCATTAAGAAAGAGTACTTGCTAAGGGGTGAAGTTCAAAGCAAAAGCAAACGATGAGCGCAAAGTGAATTCTCGTTTTAAGCTATCGTGCCCCGCTTGATCGCCGTGGTTCTAAGCCATGGTTTAGTCTTTCGCCTTTGAAGGTGTCGATTCCATTGGTGTAAATTTTAAGGCGATTGACTCATTTAACTTTCGAGAACAAGGAACTTTGGGGGCTAAATCGCTACCTTTTATTTTGCGAAGGCGCTGATAAGTTCATAAATGACGTGAGAGGCCGCGACACCAGTTATTTGAGCATGATCGTAAGCCGGGGCTACTTCCACGACATCTGCGCCGATGACATTCATGCTCGCGGTAGCACGGAGTACCGAAAGGAGTTCCCGGCTTGTAAGTCCACCTGCTTCTGGCGTGCCAGTGCCTGGTGCATGGGCCGGGTCTAGAACATCGATATCAATGCTGATATAAACAGGGCGTTGGCCGACGCGGGCGTGCATCTTCTTAATTGCTTCACTTGCGCCAAGATCCTGGAACTCGATGCTAGTAAAGATCTGGAATCCCAGAGATTTATCATCTGTTAAATCTTTTGCAGCATAGAGTGAGCCACGAATACCGATATGCATGCAGCCTTCGGGATCGAGCAATCCTTCTTCGCTGGCACGCCTAAATGTGGTGCCGTGGGTGTAATCGGCGCCAAAGTATGAATCCCAAGTGTCAAGGTGGGCATCAAAGTGAACGACGCTGATTGGCCCATGCTTAGCTCGGAGCGAACGCAAGATCGGAAGAGTGATCGTGTGATCACCACCGATGGTCACTATGCGTTTTGCTCGCTCTGCAAGTTGGTCATAACTCTTGTGAATGCTGGCGATTGCTTCTTCAATATCAAAGGGATTAGCGGGAAAGTCACCCGCATCTGCAACTTGTTGTTGCGAGAATGGTGAAACATCTCCGGCAGGATTGTAAGGGCGCAACAAACGTGCTGACTCGCGGACATGGCTCGGTCCAAAGCGGGCACCAGGGCGATATGAAACACCGCTATCAAAGGGGATGCCAACGATGGCCACATCAACATCAGATACTTCGTGAAGTTCTGGTAACTGGGCGAAAGTTGTGAGTCCGCTATATCGCGGGACTTTAGTAGCATCGATTTGACCGACAATCTTGCCGTTGGTCACTCTCGGTTTATTGATATCGCCCATTTACAAATCCTATCTCGCTACCGGCTGGCGATAGCGCGGACTGGTGCCCCGAGTGGGGG
This sequence comes from uncultured Actinomycetes bacterium, assembly GCA_903838295.1. Lineage (GTDB taxonomy): Bacteria > Actinomycetota > Actinomycetes > Nanopelagicales > Nanopelagicaceae > PALSA-747. The sequence goes on along the minus strand of CAILXX010000004.1, from coordinate 174,910 downwards.
TCGAACCCACACTGGGAGGATTTTAAGTCCTCTGCCTCTGCCATTGGGCTATCGGGGCGCTATATTGATAAAACGTGATGCCAGAGTCTACTAGGCATCAAATGGCAGCTAAACCAGTGCAAAAGTAAAGTACATGTATGACTCTTGCATTCGTAACCGGTGGATCACGTGGCTTGGGGCTAGAGACCGCCAAGGCGCTACGGAGATCTGGCGCAGAAGTTCTTCTTTTTGCGACAGACCGTACAAAACTAGAAATTGCCGCAGCTGATATTGGGGCAAATTTTAAGGTTATAGATTTTCTTGACCTACAGAATTCAAAAATGGTTTTGGAAGAAGCGATTGCAGAATTTGGAGTCCCTGACACCTTAATTCTTGCTCACGGAGTTATGAGTGAAAAGATGTCAAAGACGATGCGGACAAGTATCGAAGAGTGGCGACGAGTCCTTAGCATCAATTTAGATTCAGTTTTTCTTTCTCTCAATATCCTTGGGCCAGGAATGGTTGAAAGGCGAAGCGGTCGCATTATCGTGTATTCCGCATGCCTGGGCAGAATGTCAGGACCCGGCAACGCTGGTGGTTTGGCACCATATCGAATCTCAAAAGCCGGCGTGAACGCCCTTGTAAGAAATTTTGCACACGAAACTGGATTAGGATCCCGCGGAATCTTGATTGATGCGGTCTGCCCTAACCACACACGCACCGATATGGGTGGTCCAGATGCTCCGAGGAGCGTTGAAGAAGGCGCAGAAACAGCAATTTGGTTGGCAAGCCGGAACTTTGAACCTGCGACAGACCACACGGGTGTTCTGTGGGAAGACCGCAATATTATTCCTTGGTAAATAAAGCTTTACTATCCAATGTTGATGTCGCGATCATATGCGGAACGGTAAGCGCCCACACAACTACCAAAAGCGACCAGAAGAGTGAAGAAGTTAGACCATGATGATCAAAGAGCGCTAAAAATATTGCAACAAGAACAGTCCCGCCAAGTGCCGGTAAGCCAGGATTAACAGCCGATAGTAAGGATCGCCTTATATCCCCCGCTGCTAATGCTGCTTGTGATTTTGGCAGGAGCGAAGTTAGCCGAGCCGTATGTCGGGTAGCATGCCAGCACCCAAAATAAAATGAGAATGCAACAAGTGGTGGTGTAAAAAAAGCAAGCGCAGCAAGTAACAGAAGGTCTGTCACATTCTTAAACTTCCTATTTATTGTCAGCACAACTATTGCAAATATCGCCAAGCCAGCAACTGCTCCTTTTAAATCTTGCGCATAGTGTCCAGCCCAATTAACCAACTTTGGATTTACCCGATTTAAGGCGCTAGAACTCTTCTGTTGAACTAATGGGATTACCACTGGCAAAGTTCCTGCAGGCAGGGCATAAATGGCTTTGAGCATGAATGGTGACGATTTGCTCCCACATAAATGATCATTTTCAGCAATGAAGGCCGCATCACCAAACCCAAAGTGCACAGCGCTCATCCACACAACGACTTCAAATCCAATGACATTCCATTTTAATATCGCTAGAACCACAATTACAGCGATAGCAACATAACCCGCAATAAATGTCATGAACCTGCCACGACTGCCACGCGGGATCGTAATCAGATGATCGACCGCGCCGTGCGGTATCCCTACCATAAGCGCAAAGACAGATAGGACGACCTGCCAAGTCAGATTATTGCTACCAATAATCGTGCGAAAAAGGATGCTAGAAACAACAGCAAAGAGGATGGCATAATTTGAAAATAACCGAACTCCTGAAAATAACCGTTTCGCCACCAAACTCATGATTCAATTCTAGACAACCAGGCGAATAATGGAAGAATGAACCCGTGAACAAGTGGGGCTATATCGCGATGTTGGCATTTACCGTTGTGGGTTCATTCTGGTTAGAGATTGCGCTCAAAGTTGGAGTGCTTAGACGCATTAAAAGGCTAGCCCTTTCAATTCTCCCCGTTGCACTTGTATTTCTTAGTTGGGATGCCTACGCGATTTCTCACAGACATTGGCAATTCGATGAACACCAAATGCTGGGAGTAGTTGGTCCATTTCATATTCCACTTGAAGAATATCTATTCTTTATAATTGTTCCGATCGCAGCCGTCATGACCCTTGAAGGTGTAAGGCAAGTCAAGAAACACTGGCCGGTGGGCGATGAGCTATAGCAATATCGCTGTCACATCCATGTTGTTTGCAGTTTTTTTTGACCTATTTATTGTCCGCACCCAGCTGTTAACCAAATCTATATTCTGGACTTCTTATGCAATTATTTTTCCGATGCAACTCATTACAAATTGGTGGCTGACTTCTCGTTACATCGTGATGTACAACCCAAACACCATTATTGGGCGAAGGCTGGCCGGTGCACCGATTGAGGATATTCTTTTTGGTTTCTCATTAATTTTGGCGACTATGTCGATGTGGGTCTATATCGGAAAACGCATGAACCGTAAGTGAATTTAATTAATAAAGGAATATCCAACGAGTAAGAGAACAATAATCCCTACTATCATTTTATTATTTCTTGACTCCAAGTACTTCTGCGTTGGTTTAAGAAAAGTAGCTAGGAGAAGAAGTGCGCCCGGCACCACAATACTGAGGCTATGCGCAACCACGTTATGGTGCCCAGTTTGGTAGCGCATATTTATAAAGCCCAGGGCGATAAGTAAATATCCACCAAATCGTAAGTTTGTCATCTCTTCATCCTAACTTATTCTTGATTGAAAAAAATAAGAGAGGCACCAATAACTGGCGCCTCTCTTATCAGACTTATCAAGAGATTTAATTAGTTTTAACTAATTAATGATCATCCTTCATGCCTTCAGCAACAGACTTCATCTTTGCAATCTTGTAGATTGTTAGACCGAATACGCACTTAGCTAGTACGTCTGCAACTGTGTAACCAATCTGACGATCAGTAAAGAGGTTTGCCATCTGACTCATTGATGGATTCTTTACCAAGATTGGGATCAAGTAAGAGATTGGGTAGACGCCCCATGTTGCGATTAAGAGCAAGCGCAAACGGCTTACTGTTGCTGCAACACCTTCTGGCTGACGATCCAATGACTTTGTGAGCTCTACGAACAACACATAGAGGATGTAAAGGAATGGGATCGTTGAAAGGATACCGAAGATAACCTTTGTTCCATTGTTTGATGAAATTTCACCTGGGTAGCCCAAGATGATCATCGCTGCTGATGCTGGCACCAGGCGATAGATCAATGACTGAGAAGCTGCCTTGGCAAGACCAAGAACTGCAATAACTTCTACAAGGAGAAGTGGGACTGTAAGGATCCAGTCAACATAACGATAAGCCTCATTGAAAGAGCCTTGTGAGGTTCCGATTTGAACTGCATTCTTCATTGAAGAATCATTGAATGAGTTGAAAATACGGAAATAGTGATATCCCGCAATAAATGTAACCATCGATGACATAACAAGCGCTGCGCGATACTTAGGAAGGACGCGTGATTGCGCAACCAATGTGTATACGGTGCAAGCTAGCATCGAGATTAGCCCAAAGGAGAATACGTTATAAAGCGAACTCCATTGGTTATTAGAGAGTTGTAGCATTTAGTAATGCCTCCGTGAGTTTAAGGTCCAACCGCAGTGTTGCGACCGGGCTCATGAGCAAAGACCTAGGCGAGGATTCCCCGTTCTTTGCCATTCTGAACTAGATAATTCTCAACTAAAACTCAGGATTTCGCGAGGCGAAACTCAGGAAAATTTCAAAAAAACCAGCCTTTTTTTCGCCCGTTATCGTTAATTTCACCCGGTTTTACCCTATTTTCTTCTCACTCCACGCAAGGATTTCTTCAGCGCTTTTCTCCGGGCTTGGCCCGCTTTATCCTTTTTAGTGGGGAAAGCCCATCGCAAAATAAAGATGAAAACAGGAAATACTAAAAATCCTGCGAATCCCTTTAAGAACAAGAGATTATTTATTCCGCCTAGCATTGGCTAGCGATAAAGGTAGATCCAAAGTACAACAAGATTGAAGAGTGGTAGCACTATGTAAGCAATGTTTGCAGCAAAAATGCTCGAACCTGATTTCTTCAAATTTTCGCCGAGAATAGAAAGTCCTTTTAACTCTTTAAGCGCATCTATGACCCATTGGGCATCGCGATTAGCTCCCAAGATGGAGATTGCAGAAAAAATTCCACTTGTGAGAACAAGCCCCATTGCAAATAAGCGCAGCCCTGTTGGCGTTGACTTATCTAAATGGCCAGTCGCGCCAAGAGCGAGAATTACTGCCAAGAAAAGTGTCGGGGCGAGTTGTGATTTAACCCTGGCCGCGCGTAGCTCGTTCCAAGTACGGATTAATTCTTTTTCTGTCATAACGAAAATGGTATCACTGGGTAATGGGAGATTTAAAGAATCGCCTCGCCGACATCCATTTTAAGATTGGATCGAAGTCACTCATGTAACTTTCACGTTCGTCGTTGATATTTTTTCATACTGCCGAGTAGCGGTCAGGTCACGCAATCTGGCAAAACCATTCCAGATTTCAACATAGCTAGTTGGGAGGGGGGAAATAGCTACCCGAATCGAATTGGGCTCACGGTAATCCGGGATTACGTTAGCAAATAGGCGTAAAGCAATAGAAATTCGCTTAGCTTCTGGGTGTATCAGGGATATGTGCCCACCGCGCTCCTCGGGATTCCTAGAAGTGTTAAGAACAAATCCAAGGTCTTTTAGCCAGGCGTCGTATAAACCAATCATCATCTCAGTCCCGATTACACATTTTCTTTCGATTTCGTCAATGCTGGCCTTTTCGATCATTTCAAAGGCAGTGTTTATACACCGCAAGCCAAGTATGGATGGGCTAGCGATTTGAAATCCACGCATCCCGTCGTTCTTCTCAAACACTTCGCCCATAGCAAATTGATCTCGTTGAGCGAACCAGCCTTGGATCGGTACTCGCAACTCCTTTTGAATCCGATGGGAAACATAAAGCCATGCTGGCGCACCTGGGCCAGAATTCCCGTACTTATAAGTGCAACCCACTACCAAGTCTGCACCATATTTATCAAGATTGAGATTAATTGCACCGACTGCATGACTGGCATCCCAAATCGTCAGGGCGCCATAGCCCCGAGCAAAGTCAGTAATTGCCTTGATGTCATTGCGAGCGCCAGAACGATATTGAATGACTTCAAAGGTCACAAATGCAACATCTTCAGACATGTACCGCTCAAGAAGTTCCGGCGTAATGCGTTCGTGATTGGCGGTGTTAGGTGATTCGTTATCAATTTCGATCAACTTTAAATTATGCCTCTTTGCAAAGCCTTGCAATATGTACCGATCTGTCGGGAAGTTAGCCTTGTCGGTAATAATTGTTTTTCGCCCAGGTCTTGCAGCAAGCGCGGCGCCAGCTAATTGATAGAAATTAACGGATGTAGTGTCACAAGCTAAGACTTGCCCCGCCGCTGCCCCCAATGCGGCTCGACCAATTAAATCACCCGTTGTTTCGGCCTCATCAATCCAGTCGGCCCAACCATTAACGACCTTTGAACCCCACTCCTGCAAGAAATCATTGACAACTTCCACAGTGCGGATAGGAAGTCGACCCAATGAATTCCCATCTAAATAGCACAAATCTGGATCTTCATTAATGAAAAGCTCTCGAAATTTAGCTAGTGGATCCTTACCATCCAGATCTTGGGCAAACTGGAGATCGGTAACATTCATCCGAGCACTCTAATACTGACTGTCCAGGCTCGGCACTCCCATGGGTTTGCCCATCTGATGGCGGAGGTGGGCTTACAAATGAGAAGCACGCGAGTAAGATGCAGTCCGTACCTTTCAGGATGGTGCGCAAGTAAACCTATAGATCGTCCTCGTCACGTTAGGCCTAGGAGATAAATATATGAAGTCCACCAAGAAAATTGCTTTAGCGGCAAGCATTATGGCCGTTGCACTCACCTTCGCTCAGACTCCATCGTTTGCAGTTGGATCAGCTGCTGCTGCGCAGATCCCTGCAAGTGTTAAAAAGTCCGGAGTTCTCACGGTGGGTGTCGATACAACTTATGCTCCGAATGAATCATTAGATAAGAATGGCAAGGCAATCGGATGGGAGATCAATCTTTTCAATGCGATCGCTGCCGATCTTGGAGTTAAGGCAAACTATGTCAGCGCTAACTTTGACACAATCATCCCTGCGATCAAGGGTGGAAAGTATGACGTCGGCGTCTCTTCCTTCACTGATACCAAGGTGCGCGAAGCACAAGTAGATTTTGCTAATTACTTTGTCGCTGGAATTCAATGGGCATCGGCGGCAGGCAAGAAGGCCGTTGACCCAAATAATGCTTGTGGTCTTACTGTCGGAGTTCAGACCGGCACCACAGAAGTTGATGATGTAAAGGCTAAATCTGCTGACTGTGTAAAAGCAGGGAAGAAGCCAATCACCGTTCTCTCCTTCGATGACCAACACCTAGTAAATAACTCAGTTTCACTTGGTCGCGCACAAGCTCTTACCGCTGATTCACCAATCACTGAGGATGCCGTTGCACATAGCGGCGGAAAGCTTCAGCTTGCTGGTGCTATCTACGGAAATGCGCCATATGGAATTGCAACAGCCAAGGGTTCGACTTTGGTCAAGGCAATCTCACTGGCACTTCAAGACATTTACAAAAATGGAATTTACGGAAAGGTCCTTGCTAAAGCAGGCGTAACTCCAGGTGCTATTAAGTCCTTCACGATTAATGGCGCAACCAGCTAAAACCTCAATTAAGGCAGTGCCGCTGCGCCATCCATTCCGGTGGGCAGCGGCACTGTATTTTGTGGTGCTTGCAGCGGCTTTCCTGCTGGATGCATTCCATCGCAGCGCTTATGACTGGAAATCCTTTCGAAAATACATCTTTGAAGCCCGCGTATTTAAAGCTGCAGGAGTCACGCTCTCGCTCACTATTATTTCGATGTTCCTTGCCATTCTTTTAGGAATCGTGCTGGCTGTTATGCGCCGCTCCCCTAACCCCGTATTTCGCAATGTCTCTTGGGTATTTATCTGGATCTTCCGGGGTACCCCGGTTTATGTGCAACTGGTGTTCTGGGGACTTCTCTCCACTATCTACCATTCTTTCTTTATTGGAATTCCAGACATCCATTTCGGCCATTTTTATCTTGGCGTCCACTTTCCCATTAGCCAGACCGCATCCCTTTACTGGCTCGCGATTATTGGACTTTCTCTCAACGAAGCTGCTTATATGGCCGAGATCGTGCGTGCCGGCCTTCTATCGGTCGACACCGGCCAAGAAGAGGCTGCAGAGTCGCTCGGCATGAGTTGGTGGACGACGATGAGATTTATAGTCATCCCCCAAGCGATGCGAATCATTATCCCCCCTACGGGTAATGAAATTATTTCAATGTTGAAGACTACCTCGCTGGTGACGGCGGTTCCGCTAGTAACAGACCTTTATGCACGCACCCGTAATATTTCAGACGAAATCTATAATCCGATTCCATTACTGATGGTTGCTTGCACGTGGTATTTATTCTTCACAACCATCTTGATGTTCGTTCAATATTTTGTTGAAAAACGCTTTGCCCGTGGACATAGTCCACTATCTGGGGTTCAATCATGACTAACAGCCCAATGGTCAGCGCAGTCGAAATCCATAAATCTTTTGGTTCAAATGAGGTCCTAAAAGGAATCAACCTGGAAGTTAATAAGGGTGAAGTACTGTGTCTGATTGGTCCATCGGGTTCTGGAAAATCTACATTCTTGCGATGTATCAACCACTTAGAGAAAATCGACTCGGGTCGCTTGAGTGTGGACGGTGCGATCATTGGCTACCGCGAGCACAACGGCAAGTTATACGAACTTAAGCCTTCGGAAGCAGCAAAGCAACGAAGTGGAATCGGAATGGTCTTCCAGAGATTCAATTTATTCCCACATATGACAGCTCTGGATAACGTGACCTCGGGAATGATTCGAGTTCAATCTATTGATAAAGACACTGCAACCAAAGAGGGCATGGCCCTTCTGGACCGAGTTGGCCTTTCAGAGAAGGCAAATCATTACCCTGCCCATCTTTCTGGCGGGCAACAGCAGCGCGTAGCCATCGCTCGCGCATTGGCAATGAAGCCAAAATTGATGCTCTTTGACGAACCAACTTCTGCATTAGACCCCGAACTGGTTGGCGAAGTTTTGGATGTAATGAAGGGTCTGGCGCAATCAGGAATGACGATGCTTGTGGTTACCCACGAAATGGGATTTGCTAAAGAAGTTGCGGACTCGGTTATTTTTATGGATAACGGAGTGGTCGTTGAGTCCGGAAAACCATCAGATGTTTTAAACAACCCTCAGCACGAGCGAACAAAGAGTTTTCTCTCCAAAGTTATTTAGTAATTTTTGCTTACAAAACTCTGTGTACTTTGTGGTTGGCAGCTTGAGCAACTGGACGAATCACAAGTGAATCAATGTTTACATGGCCGGGCAACATGACAGTCCAACGAACTGCTTCTGCAACGTCCTCTGCAACCAATGGCTCGGCTACACCCTTATAAACTGCTTCTGCTTTTTCTATGTCACCGCCAAATCGAACCTTCGCAAATTCATCAGTCTTAACCATGCCAGGAGCAATTTCAATAATCCTGATTGGTAAACCATTAAGCTCTAGGCGCATGGTCCGTGCCAGCGATACTTCCGCGCTCTTTGCCGCAACATAGCTGCCACCATATTCATACGCCGCGTAGCCGGCTGTAGATGAAATTAATACAACGGTGCCATTGCCGCTCACTTTAAGCGCTGGCAAAAGTGCGCGAACCATTCTGACGGTTCCAAGTACGTTGACGTCATAACTCTTTCGCCATACTTCGACATCAGCATTTTCTACTGATTGTGAGTCAAAGGCCCCACCTGCATTATTAATGAGAACACTTATATTCTTACCTGCCACTTGAGAAACAAAATCACTGACTGATTTTTCATCGGTGACATCCAGAAAATACGGCTCAATATTTGCGTGATTCTTTGCCAACTCTTCAAGTCGATCCAATCGACGTGCGGCGGCAATCACGGTGAAGCCATTATTAGCCAATGCCACAGCCGTAGCTGCGCCGATTCCACTGCTAGCCCCTGTTACAACGGCATACGACTTAGTCACGTTATATATTCCTTATCTACCTGATAAAAAGTACTTAAATGCCGAACGGCACCGAGGCGCGTCCGGTGACGCCAGGTTGTAGAGCATAAGTCATTCCAGCCTGCGGGTGATCATCCTTTAGGCCATTATCCCCTTGAGAAGTGGTGATAATCAAAGTCTTGAGATCTGCACCAGCAAAGGCACAGCTTGTAATAAATTTATTTGGAAATGTAATTACTTCAGTCACATTGAAATTTGAGTCAATCCTGCGAACGCAAGCGCCATTCCACATCGCAACCCAGAATCCGCCTTCGCTATCCATGGTCATCCCATCTGGATATTCTTCCTTATCCGCTTCGATAGTCCACACCGTCCGGCGATTGGAAATTGATCCACCTGCATAATCAAAGGCATCAATCCCAAGCGTTGGAGTGTCGATAAAATAGAAACTCTTAGCATCCGTGCTCCAGTCCAATCCATTACTTATCTGGACATCTGAGAGAACTCGGGTCAAACTCTTTGAATCATTTGTTAGTCGATATAGGCCGCCTACTTTGTGGGCGCCACCATAAGCCATAGTTCCCAGCCAAAGGTCTCCATTGGGAGCTACCTTCGCATCGTTCCACCTAATTGGCATTGGGTCCTTAAATCCATCTGCATCAAACCGTGTCGGCAAGGCTTCGCGTTCGCCATTTTCGTGCAGTACTACCGGCCCTGTTGCATTACCAATAATCATCCCGCCGGATTTTCGAGGTACAACGAAAGAGACATCTTCGCCGATATCCCATGAGCCAAATTCTCCTGTAACAAAATCGCGCCAGAGAATTGCTTGCCCCATGATGTCTACCCAGAGGACCTTGTTATTCCCAGGACCCGTCGCGACCGGACCTTCACCGTGTAATGCGCGCCTTGAATCCCATATTTCTGGTTGCATGAGATCACTATAAGAGACCTGTCAAGAACCTGCCGAGTGGGTTATTATCAATTATTCACATTGGGAATCGTGCTTAAATGATGGGTTAGAAGAGGTACTTATAAGTGAAAGCATTTGTGATCACTGCACCTGGTAAATCTGTCGTTGCCGACGTCGAAGAACCACAACCACTAGCTGGAGAAGTTGTCGTCAAGGTCACTCGTGCAGGCATATGCGGAACCGATGTAGAGCTCTTTGATGGAACGATGTCCTACCTTCATAACGGGCAGGCGCAATATCCGCTGCGTATTGGCCACGAATGGTGTGGTGTGGTGACCAAAGTCGGCGATGGTGTCGATAAGAAATGGTTAGGTAAGCGAGTAACTGGTGACACCATGTTGGGATGCCAGAAATGTTGGGTCTGCCTTAATCGTGCGCAACACTTGTGTCCAGGTCGCTACGAAATTGGAATTCGCAACGGGTGGCACGGTGCACTAGCTGAACAGCTTTCAGTACCAGAATGGGCGCTCTTTGAAATTCCTGATTCAATCGATGATGTGATTGGCGCGCTGATTGAACCTGGTGGAAACGCAGATCGTGTGGCCAGAGCAGCCGAGGCGGCGCCAGGAAAGAAGATTTTGATTTATGGAACTGGAACCATTGGTTTATTAAGTGCGCAATTTTCGATGGCGATGGGCGCCGAAGTACACATGGTAGGGCAGGATCCAACCACGATGGAACTCGCAAGAAAAATTGGAGTGACTCATGCTGGCACCGAACCCATAGAAGTAGAAAATGGATTCGATGCAGTAGTGGATGCAAGCAATGGTGACGTCGTCCCGTCACTAGCAATGAACGCAGCTGCTTATGGGGGCAAGATTGTTTATATTGGAATATCTAGTACGCCTAGCTATATCGACAGTCGCACCCTTGTTTTCCGCGATCTGACCGCTATTGGCATCTTGTCAGCTTCACCAGGGCTTCCAGGTGCAATACGTATGTTTAGTTCTGGCGAAATTGACCCGCATATTCTTATCGCGGGCACCGTCTCTCTTTATGAGGCTGGATCTGTTTTATCTGGCCACACACCTGTAGGGGCAGGTGTGGGCACAAAAATTCTGGTTGATCCCACTCTCTAGAACTACTTCATTAGTGGTGGTTGTGTGACCAACTCGTCGTGCAGTGGTGCATTTGCTGGCAATGAAGCATTTAACTCTTCGAACTCTGCATCTGTGAGTTCTAGCGCGACACCTGTAGCGGTATCCGTGATCGACTCTGGGCGACTAGCACCAGGGATAGGAATTGCAGCAGAAGATCGCTTAAGGTGCCAAGCAATGGTGACTGCATAAGGCGACGCGCCCTTACGTGCACCGATCTCGTTGAATTTACCAAAGGAACCATTCTCTAGATTTGCACCAGAACCGACACCGCCTAGGTTTGACCAAGGGAAGAACGCGAGGCCGTTGGCTTCGCACAGATCGACCACATCTTGGCCATGACGATATCGTGGACTAAATTCATTTTGAACAGAGATGATTCCGCCCTCTTTAACAGAGCCACCTACTTTAAGCGCAACCTTGAGTTGATCAGAATTAAGATTGCTGACACCAATGTGCTCGACATATCCGTGTTGGCGAAGCATCATTACATTCTCGATCTGTTGTTCGTAAGGCATGTCGTGATTCAAGCGATGGTGCTGCCACAGCTGTATTTTTTGGACACCCAAGCGTCCAGCTGATGCTTCAACGGCACGCATCAAATAATTCACATCGGCGCTGCGCCCACCTTTGCCAAACCAATCATCACCGGGTTCACGAGTAATTCCACCTTTGGTCGCAATAACTACCTTTGCTTTTTGCTCCGGCGTTCCTTTCCAACTCCGCAATCCTTCTGCTACTAGTACTTCATTGTGACCCATGGTGTTCCAGGATGGGGCATAAATATCAGCGGTATCTAGAAGTGTGATTCCAAGATCAAGGGCAGCATGGATTGTCGCTATTGCACGATCGCGATTTTTAACGATGTCAAAGGCCGTTGGCGGAAATCCAGACATTGGCATACAACCCAAGCCAATTGAAGAGACTTCCCATGGACCGAGTCTGCGTGTTTTCATCATTGGGTTAACCTATTCCTTTTCTGTGTTTGGTGAAAGTTAAAGAGCTCCAATAAACCAACTCAACTGGTGTTTTTGACCGGGTTTGAGAACGATCAAATCAATGCCGGAATTAAATGCATCTGGTGGACAAGTCATTGGTTCAACGGCTAAACATTTTCGACTTGTCGCTCCCCCGTCTCGGTCGGCGGTATGAATCTGGATCCAGTGTGATTCGGAGTCAAAACCCATCCAGACACCTTCTCTATTTGCCGCCCGTACTTCGATCTTATGTATTGGATTATTAATATCTACTTTAAAAGCGTGATCGATAAAAATATCATTGATCACACGCTCTTTATCAAATTCAAAATTTTCTATCGAACAGGCCCTGACCGCTATAGGCAGTAAGCGATCCGCATCAACCTGCATGTATTCACGTGCCGGCATCGTTAAGGACCAATCATTAACAGAACCACCAGGTGAGGCGATCAAATAAGGGTGTATCGATGCTCCATACGGAGCTGGCGTAGAACCAATATTTTCAACAGCTAACGTCCAAGTGAGCCCAGATTCGGAAAGGCTATAAGTAACCACATATGCCTGCTCGAATGGGTAATACGTAGCAGCGTGCAAGATCGTCGATAGAGTCACCGATGATTCTGATTTAGAAGTGACTGTCCAAGTCAGGCCGGCAATCAATCCATGAAGCGAATTGTTACGAGCGATCTCGTTGATGGGCAACTGATAATCAGTGCCTTCAAAGGAATACTTACCCCCGGCTATTCGATTTGGCCACGGCGCTAACAAATCTCCGGCATATACCGGTGGCAGATCAGGGTTAAATGGTTCGACTAAATCACGGCCCTGAAAGCGCAGCTTGTGAAGTGCGCCGCCGATTTCCGAGATTTCGGCAGCATAACCTGAATCAGAAATACTAATCATCTAAGCGAATTAGCGTGAGTACGTTGAAAAAGAGGCGTTATTCCAACGGATTTCGCGCTGAAAATTAGAGACTGTGGTCTCATTGTCAATTACCAAGAGTTCTACACCAGATATTTTCGCAAAGTCCGAGAGCGTCTCGGACGATACTGCGGTGGTCAGAACTGAATGGTGAGAGCCACCAGCATAAATCCATGACTCTGCAGATGTCGCTAGAGAAGGTTGTGGTTTCCAGACCGCACAAGCCACCGGCAAATTTGGAAGTGGCGCATCTGGTTCAACGATTTCAATTTCATTTGAAACCATTCGGAATCGATCTCCCATATCCATCAATGCAATCACTCGGCCAGCTGCTGGTGAAGCGGTGAATACCAAACGAACTGGATCTTCCTTCCCACCAATTCCTAATGGATGGATCTCTACCTTTGCTTTTTTAGAGGTAATGGTGGGACATACTTCCAACATATGCGCGCCAAGAATCTTTGGTTCACCTGGTCCAAAATGATACGTGTAATCTTCCATGAAAGATGTACCACCTTGGCGACCAACTGCCATGCTCTTAATAATACGAAGCAGCGCAGAAGTCTTCCAGTCACCTTCGCCACCAAAACCATATCCCTTGGCCATCAATCGCTGAACCGCTAATCCAGGCAGTTGGCGAAGCGTTCCTAAATCTTCAAAGTTAGTCGTGAAAGCAGAGAACCCACCCGCAGTTAGGAAATTGTTCAATCCAACTTCAATCGAAGCGGCGTAGCGAAGTGATTCATGGCGTTCTGCGCCTTTACGAAGTTCTGGCGCGATATCGAATTCAGATTCGTATTCGGTAATCAGCGCATCGATTTCCTTCGCTGTTGCAGCTTCGACAGCTGCGATCAGCGCATTGACACCAAATGACTCTATGGACATGCCAAAACGCATCTGGGCGCTAGTTTTATCGCCATCAGTCACTGCTACATAACGCATATTGTCGCCAAAGCGAGCCATCTTTAAATTCTGGGCTGTGTACCAGCCGATGGTTGCATGGACCCAATCGGCAATGCGGCCGACTGCATGAGCATCAGAGGCATGCCCGACAACGACCTTACGTGGAACATTTATGCGAGTGACAATGTGACCATATTCGCGGTCGCCATGTGCGGCTTGATTGAGATTCATAAAATCCATATCCAAGGATTCCCAAGGCAATGCAGAATTGGCCTGGGTGTGGAAGTGAAGCAGAGGCTTCTGCAGTGCGGTGAGACCAGCAATCCACATCTTGGCGGGAGAAAAAGTATGCATCCAAGTAATGACTCCAAGACAATTGTCAGCACTTGATGCATCTAAACACGCCTTGCGAATCGCCTCAGCGGTCAACAGGACTGGCTTCCAAACAATCTTGATCGGAATCAATGGATTAGCTGCTAATAAGTCAGCAACTTCTTTGGACTGTATAGCAACTTGTTTTAACGTCTCTTCGCCATAGAGGTTCTGACTTCCAGTGAGAAACCAAATTTCTGCATCTTTACGTAGTTCGAGTGCCATCTTATTTATCCTTTGGTTGTCCATACACGTTTTGATAACGTGCAAATAGTTGATTGATATCAGAATCTTCCAAGCGCTTAATGGGACCAAGCGCTGCCGCGATATACATCGTCTTTGCAACATCTTCGCACATGACTGCGGTCTTTACTGCAGCGATCCCGCTCTCACCAATTGTGAACACACCGTGATTTATCATCAAAACTGCCCGAGAATTACTGGACTTTAGAGTCTCTACGACTCCCTTGCCAATGTCGTCGTTGCCAATCAGCGCAAATGGGCCTAGTGGAATATCTCCTCCAAATTCATCCCCCATAGCGGTTAGGGCACACGGAATAGGCTTTTGGGCCGTTGCCCAGGCGCTGGCATAATTGGAATGCGTATGAACTACGCCATTGACCCAATCCATATGCCTATAAATATATGCGTGTGCCGCGGTATCACTCGATGGTGACAAAGTACCTTCTAACACCTTTCCGTCAAGGTCACAAATAACCATCTGATCTGGAGTTAAATCGTCATACTTAACACCGCTGGGTTTAATCACAAAACTCTTGCCATCTGCCAAACGTTGTGAGACATTTCCAGCCGTCCAGGCAACTAAACCGTATCGCTGTAAGTCCTTATTGAGATCAGAAACAACTTTGCGAATGGCAGCACTACTTGACATGAGAACTTCCGGTAGCAACGCTCTTATTTCGCAGGTCGCGCAAGGCATGCATCATTTCGCCTTTGCCAAAAGTTTTATCCAGCGTCAGGTAATGGGCATACAACTCTTGATAGACCTTGGCATTTTCTGGACGTGGAACGTATGCATCCCGAACCATTCCGCCCATTTTCTCTGCCGCGTCTTGAATATTCTTGTATGCACCCGCCGCAACAGCGGCGTGAATTGCGGACCCAAGTGCCGGACCTTGATCCGAAGAAATTACATGGATGGGGCGATTAAGTACATCCGCATAAATTTGCATAACGAATGCATTCTTGATCAGACCACCAGCAGCAATAAAATCTTTAACCGGGACATTGCTATTATCAAAAGTTTCGACAATCTTACGTGCACCAAAAGCGGTTGATTCGACAATCGCCTGGTAAATATCTTCCGGGCGAGTAGCTAGAGTCATTCCGACAATTAATCCAGATAGATGGTGATCGACCAAGGTCGAACGATTTCCGCTCTCCCAGTCCAACGCCACGAGTCCGTGTGAACCAACAGGATTGCGTGAAGCAAGCTCCGAAAGATATGTATGAAGATCTTGTCCGGCAGATCGAGCAGCCTTCGCATACTCTTCATTAACAAAATTATTGGCAAACCACCCAAAGATATCTCCAACGCCACTTTGCCCAGCTTCGTATCCAAGCTGTCCAGGAACAATTCCGCCCATGACAACTCCGCACATGCCGGGGACTTCTGCCAGCTGATCAGAGACCATTACGTGACATGTAGAGGTACCCATGATCGCAACCATCTGTCCCGGATGGGTGGCATTGGCAGCTGCAGAAGTTACGTGAGCATCCACGTTTCCGACGGCGACGGCAATCCCGGCATTAAGCCCAGTCCATGAAGCCGCTTCTGCGGTTAGTGATCCGGCCAGATCCCCCAGCTGTGAGAGTGGATGACGAACTTTCTCTTCAACAAAATTGGCGAAACCAGGGTTTAGCGCGGCTAAGAAATCCTTCGATGGATAGTCACCATCTTGGTAGATGGCCTTGTAACCAGCTGTGCAAATATTTTTTGTGTACTTACCAGTCAGTTGCCAGATGATCCAATCTGCAGCTTCAATCCAATGGTCCATCTTCAGGTAAATCTCTGGATCCTCTTCAAGAAGTTGTAGTGCTTTGGCGAATTCCCATTCAGAAGAAATCTTTCCACCATACTTGGCAATCCATTTTTCATTACGATCATGGGCTAAATCATTGATTCGATCAGCATGTGGTTGCGCAGAATGATGCTTCCACAGTTTTACATAAGCATGTGGTCGGTCAGCGAATCCAGGAAGTTCGCAGATCGGTGTTCCGTCTTTGAGGATTGGCAGAACCGTGCATGCGGTGAAATCGGTCGTGATACCAATGACATCTGCAACGTTTACACCGCTGCGCTTTAAGACATCGGGAACAGTATTTTTTAATACATCAACGTAATCTTGAGGAACCTGCAGCGCCCAGTCAGCCGGTAGACGCCTCTGACTGTCGGGAAGCCTCTCTTCCAGGACTGCGTGTGGGTACTCGAAGACGCTGGTGCACATTTCTTTACCATCAGATACCCGAACCAAAAGTGCGCGCCCAGATAAAGTACCGTAGTCGACTCCAACTACATATTTCTCAGCGCTGGACATAAAGACTCAACCAATCCTGACTGTACTCACGAATTTATCCTTCGCTTACAGATAAGTGGATGACCTGCCAAGAGGCAGGTGGCAAATTCGCACTCACAACATTGCCATCTATCTTTGCACTCTTAGTCATATCTGGAGTGATTCGATTTGGATTCTCGAGATTATTTGTCAACGAGAGATTGGAGTTTCCAATTGAAGCTTGATCCAATAAACCTATTCCTGTAAATCCATCCAAAACTACTGATAGCTCTTGAGATTCGGTGAGAGAACGATTTACCACGAAAATTGAGGCAGTCTTACTCTCTGCGTCATATGTGGTGATCGCATCCACCAATTTAGCCTTTCCATAACGTTCTGTTGTTATGTCATCCGACTCGATGCGCGTGACCAAGGTCTTACCACGTCCATACTTCGCGGTGTAAGAGAATGGGTAGAAGGTAGTTTGGCGCCAGGCAGGATGTCCCACCTCTGCTCGAATCGGTGCAATTACGTTAACCAGTTGGGCAAGGCACGCCATCTTGACGCGATCACTGCGACGTAAAATGCTAATAAGTAGGTTTCCGACCACAACAGAGTCGGCAACGTTGTACTCATCCTCAATGACACGTGGAGCTAATTCCCATTTTTCGAACTCCTGAGCGTGATACTTGGAAATTTCCCAGACATTCCACTCATCAAGCGACAAAGTAATTGTCTTGTCACTACGCAACTTCGCCTTGACGGCATCTGCGATATTACACACTTCATTAATGAAGTAATCGAGATCGGTTGAACATAGGAGGAACTCTTGGTTATTTCCATATGACTCGTAATAGGTGTGCAGCGAGATATGATCGACCAGATCATATGTATTTTCGAGAACTTCTTCTTCCCAATGCCCAAAGGTTGGCATATTGCGATTAGAACTACCACAGACGACGAGTTCCAAGTTTCGATCCATTTGACGCATGCCTCGTGCAACATCACCAGCTAATTTTGAATAATCCAATGCGTTCTTGTGCCCTAATTGCCAAGGTCCATCCATCTCATTACCGAGACACCAAACCTGAACAGCATATGGATCCTTGTGGCCATTTGCTACACGCTCCTGAGCCCACTTTGAATCAGCATCTATATTTGTGTACTCCAATAAATCAAGCGCCCCACGCAACCCGGCTGAACCCAAGTTCATCGCCATCATCGGCTCAACATCAGCCTTCTTCGACCACTTCATAAAATCATCCATGCCGAACTGATTGCTTTCTAGGGAATGCCATGCAAGATCAAGACGAGTTGGACGCTCTTCCTTTGCTCCGATACCATCTTTCCAGTCGTAGCCAGAGAGGAAGTTACCGCCTGGATAACGAACCATCGTGACCCCGAGTTCTTTCACGAGTTCGATAACATCCTTACGAAATCCATCCTCATCCGCGAACTCAGAATCGGGCTCGTAAATCCCTTCGTAAATGCAACGTCCCATATGCTCGGTAAATGAGCCATACACTCTCTTGTCAATATCTGAAATTGAAAAATGACGATTGACGTATATGTTGGCTTTTCCCATGGTTTTTCCCCTTGTGTAGTTGAATGAAATCTAGTTAGTCGATTGAGTGAACTACTTAACCGCTCCTGCAGTTAAGCCACCTCGCCAGTACTTTTGCAAGAAGATAAATGAAATAATAAGAGGGACGATGGCAATCAGTGCTCCATCGATGACGCAATTATAAAGTGTCTGGTCGGCCGTATATTGACTAGCTTGCCCAAACCAGGTATTTAACCCAACTGCGAGTGGATAAAGTTTCTCGGAACTCAACATCACCAACGGCAGGAAGTAGTTATTCCAACTTGCAACGAGCGAGAACAGGAATACTGTCAAGAGGGCAGGCTTCAGAATTGGCAGAACGATTCTGAAAAAAATCTTGAATTCGCTAGCACGATCGATACGCGCCGCTTGCAACATCTCCTCCGGGACGCTGTTCGTAATGTAAACACGCATCAAAAACGCTCCAAATGGATTTAGAACGGAGGGCAATATTACGGACCAAATTGTGTTGACCAGGTGAATCTTGGCAAATAGCAGATAAAGAGGCATTACTAGGGCGGTACCCGGGACCATAACCATTCCCAAGATCAAAGATTCAACAAGACGAGATCCTCGATATTTGAAATGCGCCAGTGAATAACCAGCCATTGTTGCTGTCACAGTGGAAAGAAATGCAGCGGTTACAGCATAGAAAAGCGTATTAAATAACCAGTGACCAAAGGCTCCGTTATCTTGCCTAAACGTCGCGGCAATATTGCTGAAGAATGAATTCGAATGACCGAAGCCAAGAGAAAAAGTCTGAAATAGATCATTTTTCGTCTTTGTCGATGCCACAACAATCCAGATAAGTGGAATCATAAAATAGATCACACCAAAGAACATAACGACATCGGCGAATTTACTTTTCGGATTTAGGTAGCCCGATTTACGGCGATTGCCCTGAATCTTGCTCTGATTTTCGTTGGTTTCAAGTAGTGTCATGACTGTGACTCTCTTCTCCGGTTAAACGCGAAAAATCCGTACGAGGCAATAAAGACAACAAGAGCAAGGGCAAATGAAACGGCTGCTGAATAGTTAAATTGTGATTGCGAGAATGCCAAGCTATAGGCATAGATGTTTGGCGTATAGCCCAAACTTACCGCTTGCGTGTATCTCGAGAGAATCGACGGTTCGGTATAAATCTGCATAGTTCCTATCACGCAGAAAATGAAGGTAAGGATAAGTGCATTTTTGATGGCAGGAATCTTTATATAGCGAGCAATTTGTACCTGCGAGGCGCCATCGATGAGGGCAGATTCATAGGCATCTCGGGGCAAACCACGGAGAGCGGAATATATAACAATCATGTTATAGCCGGTCCAAGCCCAAGTCACGATATTGCCAATTGTGTAAATAAATGCTGATGGCGCAAAGAGATCAACGGATTTAAATCCCAAGTGCAAGAGTATTTTTCCAAAGGGTCCAAAAGTATTGCTATCTAGGAATCCCCACATTAATGCACCAACAACAGCAGGTACCGCATAAGGCAGGAAAGCTACTAAGCGAAATACTTTAGCCATTTTGCTATTTACCGTATCTAAAACAAGTGCAGCTAAAAGTGCAATTCCGAGCATCAAAGGTATCTGGATTAATCCAAAGAGAGCGACTCGCTTCAATCCCTCCAAAAAGAGTGGATCGGTGAATACAGTTTTATAATTAGAGAACCAGACAAACTTGTTGCCTCCCACCAATGTGTTTTGGTGGCTACTCAAATAATAGGCGTAGGCAAGTGGGATAAAGAGCATGCAAAGAACTACGATCAAAAACGGGATTATGAAGGTCCAGCCAACTACAGCTTGCTTGGTCTTTAGCTTCATAAAAATTTTCCTTATCGGTTTTTAACGCTCGAAAATTGTTGATTTTTCTTGAATGAGTACCTCGCCTCTATAAATGGCGAGGTACTCATCTACTAGATGTAGTTACTAGCTAACGCTAAAGCCTTGAGCTTTTGCATAAGCAACAGACTTGGCTTGAATGTTATCAAGCGTTGCAGACCAAGCCTCTTTCTTAGATAGCGCGAGCGCAAACTCATCATGCATCGTTTGGAAAATGAAATCCTGGAAAGGAGTCCATTGGTAGTTCAGATCTGCCGTCTTTGAAGCGTGAAGGAGGATCTGATTTGTTTGTTGAGTTCCAAAGATCGGATAAGTCTGTGTTAGCCACTTCTTGTTACCAGAGATATTGGAAGGAAGTGGATACAGGAATGCCTTATTAAGACCGATATCCCATGCAGTTCCCGAAGCCAATGTATCTTTGGCTGGATATGTATTGATAGCTACAAATGAAGCTGCAGCAGGAACCTTTGTTTGGTTGATAACTGTGAACGTCGATCCACCCCAGTCGGATTGGATATCTGTACCAGCTGTGTATTGAGGACTTGGAGCAAGTGCCCAGTTACCCAATGAGGTCTTGATCAAGCCAGCCATGTAACCAGGAGACCAACCAGCGGCTTCCCATGTCCAATACTTACCTGAGTCAAAGTCAGTTCCGGCATCTGTGCTGAAGAAAGGCTTCGTGTCAACGAGACCCTTGTCAACAAGTCCGCCCCAGAAATTGATGACATTCTTGCAAGCAGCAGTATTCAAATGGATTGAAACTTTTGTGAGCGATGCTGCAGCGTTGTACTTATAAGGTACGCAGCCACCTTGCCACATAAGTCCATGAGCCCAACCTGAGTCATTTCCAAATGTTGCAATGTACTGAGTTGGATCAGCTGCATGAATTGCAGCCGCATCAGTTTCGTACTGTGCCCAAGTTGTTGGAACAGGCAAGTTTGCCTGTGTAAAGAGATCCTTGCGATACATCAATCCCATTGGACCGCCATCGATAGGAATTGCATTTACCTTTGTTCCTGAAGTTGATTGACCCCAAGCCCAACCAGCATATTTTCCACCAGTGTTGTTGGCGCCATACTTGCCCATATCAACAAAAGGCTTCAAAATTGCAAAGGTAGGTAGCTCTTGGAATTCGATCATTGCTACATCTGGGCAACCTGACCCAGCCTTAATGCAAGCCTTGAGCTTTGTATATTCAGCTCCACCTGCACCAGCATTGGTCCAGTCAATCTGAATATCCTTGTGGGTGGCGTTGAATACTTTAACTACGTCAGCTTGGTTTGGATACCAGCTCCAAAGCTTGACGTGAGTGACTGTGGCAGCGTGTGACGCTGTGGCTGCAACCAAAGTTGTACCAAGCATCAGCACTGCTGATAAGGATGCGACAACGACGCGCTTACGCGACGCTTCTCCTGCAGACCGTATCTTCATTTTTTCCCTTCAGTTATTGTTGATGAGACTACAATTGTTAACGTTAACAATTATTCCCAAAAAAACAAGCGCTAAGAGCGCTGGTGCATTTCGATTAGGCACAATCTATAACTCCAGCCGCCAGAGTCAAGCGGTTGCAATTGATTGTTACCAGAACGTTATAAATCTAAATTAGCCCCTTTTCTTGGCACTTCTTGGCGCCGTGCTCCCACGCACCAAAAGTTCAGGGGAGATCATGCGATGTTGCCGAGCAAGGGACTCTCCGTTTATTCGTTGAATGAGAAGTTCTAAACCTTGCTGACCTGTCGCCGAGAAATCTTGGTTGACCGTAGTTAATGCGGGCCGAAAATACTCTGATTCGGGAGAATTATCGAAACCAACGATGCTTATGTCAGCCGGTACTTTCAACCCGAGCTCTTCTGCAGCCTGGTAGAGCCCCAACGCCATGGCGTCGTTTGCTGCAAAGACCGCCGTAACCTTCTGATGAGTCAGCAACTTCAACCCAGCTAGATATCCGGATTTTGCCGTCCAGTCACCAGCCGCAATGGAGGTGACCGACAAATTGTTATTCTTCATTTCTGCCAGCCACCCCTCATTTCGGTGCTTTGCATCCGACCAATTGAGGGGGCCGTAGAGATGTGAAATATTCTTGTGCCCGAGTTCTATTAGATGCTTGGTCGCAAGGCGTGCACCCAAATACTGATCAATTGCAACGCTGCTTGCATTAACGGATCCGCTACCACCCACTATTACCAAGGGAATTCCAGCAAGAAACTTCGACTTCAATATCTTCTCATCGAGTTGGGGAACCATAATGATTAAACCATCGATACCGTTTGAAGTTAGATTCTTGATTCCATCAATCAAATTCTCAAAAATGCTTTCCTGGACGCCGTAAAATTTAACGTCATAAGAATTTTCTAAGGCCGCCACTTGCACACCGTGCAGCATCGATGCCGGTCCATAGAAGGTGGTATCGAAACATAAAACCCCAATTGTTGAGGTCACTCCAGTAACCAAGGCTCTCGCAGCAGAATTAGGCCGATAATTGAGCTCGTTGAGGGCTTTTTCTACGCTCTCACGGGTCTTCGCACTGACATTTTTGTGATTGTTAAGCACCCGAGAGACCGTTTGGTGAGATACCCCAGCTTTTGCTGCTACATCAAAAAGTGACTTAGATTGCCGTTTCACCATGACAGAAACCTATACCTTTTGCCAGTAAGTTGTGGACATGGATCATTTGCAAAGAATATCTATATCTCGTAACGCGCGGATATGGGCAAGTGGACTCTTCATAATCGGAACCATATATTTTGGCTTCCCGATTTTGTGGATTGTATTGTCAGCAACCAAGAGCCCGGAAGATTTCACTTCGACACCGGCGCTCTGGTTTGGGCATTCTTTTCATCTCATCCAAAATATCCAAACATTATTTCAAGCTAATAACCACATCTATCTAAGATGGCTCGCAAATTCTATTCTTTATGCAGGTAGCGGAGCTTTGGGAGTGGTTATTGTTTCAGGTCTAGGTGGGTATGCCTTGTCCAAGCTCATCGGTAGAGGTGCCTCAACTTTGAGCGCCATTACCTTGGGAATGGTTATGGTCCCTGCAAACGCTTTGGTAATCCCGATATTTTTGCTTTTTGCAAAGATTCATATAGTCGGAACTATCTGGTCGGTTATATTACCTACCTTACCTAGTCCACTTGGGCTCTTCTTAATCAAGTACTACTCGGACCGAAATATCAACGATGAGTTGATTCAGGCGGCACGATTGGACCAAGCTAGCGAACTGCAAATTTATCGGCTTATTGCGCTGCCAATATTAAAACCGATGCTTGGGACAGTTTTTCTCATCGCCTTCATCGCAAATTCAAACACCTATTTTTTACCTCAAGTAATGTTGTCTGACGTCCACTTGTATCCAGTGACCGTTGGTTTGAGCAACTCATTCGGCGGACATTTTGAAGTCGTAGGAATCTTCATTGCGATGCTGCCAGAAATTCTTGCATTCTTCGTCGTCCAGAAGAGTTGGCAGAAGGGTTTAACGGATGGTCAATATCGCTAACTGACCTTCATGATTTGAGATTTCTGCTGAATTCGTGATCGGTTAAAATTCAAAATTGGCTTTTCCATGTAGCGCCAACTCAGAATTGCTACACCCCATGCCAAGCTATATGCGAACACTGTTAGCCCGAGCCAGCGATATAAGTCATCTACCCCATTGACTGTGAAGTCCTTAGTAATAGTTGCCTGCATCATCGTGATGATGAACCAATGCCATAGGTACAACCCAAATGATATTTGTGCCACATGTTTAAAGAATCTGTTATCCAAAATTTTGTACAGATATCCGCCCGATGCGGCTGCAGCAAGTGAAATCGCAATCAAGGTCGGATAGAACGGCGTCAGGTAGGCCTGCTTTGTGAACGCGTCCGGGGTACCTGGTATTTCACGCTCGCAAATGAGAATAAAAGCACCAATTCCTGTTACGAAGCAGATAGCGTCCCAATGCCAACTCTTCAGATAATGGTGCTTCCGCTCAACGCAAATAAGTAGAGCAGCACCAGAGCCAATGAGGAATTGGCTCAAGAAGGAGATGGGATTCCAATATGGCATCCACAGTTTCGCACCCCCTGTCATTCCATATTGCCATCCCTTTCCGTCCAAGCCCGTCATGAAATGAGAAATAATGAAAGGTTGAAGCGCTTGGAGAAATACGATCCAGAGGAAGAGTCCAATCGCAGCACCTCGGGTTGACTTTCCAAATTTGAAGATAGAAAAGAGAATAAATGGCAGAACTACATAACAAAAAGCCTCTAATCCGACGGTCCACAGAGGCCCATCGAACTCGCTTGGGAAAAATGTCTTGTAGTGGAATGCGTATATAAAACTCATGCCAGAGAAGAATCGAGCCCAGTTGATCGGATAATGAATAACTCGGTAGCCCACGTAAGTTGTCACAATCATTGCCAGCCAAGTGCCTGGAACAACTCTGGCGATACGATTGCGGGCATAATTCACCAACTTGGGCTTGGGGCCCCCATTAACAAAGTGGTTCCAAAAAGGAACTGAGAGCAAGCAGCCAGATAAGACGAAGAAGATGCTTACACCGACTTCACCGCGCCATCCAACATAAAAAAGCCACTGCACCCAACGTGGTGCCAAAGCAATGCTCATTCTTTGGATTGCATGGTGATACATAACCAGAAGGCAGGCGATGGCTCGAAAGCCATCAGCACCATTTACACGACTACTCACTTTTTCCATAGCGGAAACCTAACACGCAGTTAATTGATTAGAAGCTCTCCAGGCTCTGCGCGATTCTCGAATGTGCATCAGAAATACGATCAAAAATAGCGCTAACTTCGGCGTCAATCACTAATTGCGAATGATTCTTTTGATGCCAGGAGTGCAATCTACGAGCACCTTCGACCCAGGTAATCTTGGGATTAAATCTGGGAACAAACTTCTTGATCTTGGTATTGTCAAAAATGGCAGTGTGGCTAAGGTCGCCGAGAATTTGATCAGCCCAGAACCAGTCAGGCATTACCTTCTTTATTTGCTCTCCAGTAAGTTTTAATACTTTTGGTGTCACTCCGGTAGCCATACCAATATTTGCGTATATCTCCTCCCATGTTGGGGATTCTTGAGAAGTAATATGAAAATCTTCACCGATGGCCGGCCAATTACCTAAGAGCCCAACAAATCCGACTGCGAAGTCTTCGGCATGTGTCACAGTCCAAAGATTCGTGCCATCACCTGAAATAAATACCGGCTTACCTTTTAGTACTCGGTCCCAATTTGTCCAATCTCCAATTAAGGGTGGTCTCGCATCGTCATATGTATGTGACGGTCTGACCGTTGTAACCGGAAATTGATCATTCACATAGGCGCTGTTAAATACTCCTTCTGCATCAATCTTTAGTTGAGAATAATGCGAAAGGCCGGTGGGCGAGAGCGGGCTTGATTCTGTAATCGGATGCTTGTGAATTGGTTTTTGATATGAGGAGGCGGTACCAATAAACACATATTGCTTCACTTTGCCCGCGAGCAACCGGACCATTCTCTTTGCGGCCTGCCCATCAAAACAGAGAAAATCAGCTACTACTTCGATTCCATGAGCAGAAATGGCGTTAAGTAAATCCTCGTCGCTATAGGCATCCCCCAAAATAACCTTCGCTCCAGCAGCGATAGGCCTACGTTTAGACTGTCCTCGATTTAAAACATAAACATCAAGGCCTTGCTCGATAGCTTCCGCGACACAGGAAGTCGAAATCGTCCCCGTGCCGCCAAGGAATAAGACCTTCACTTATAGTTCAATTCCATTTGTCTTTATGACATTGGAATACCAGTGAGCCGAATCCTTCGGAGTACGCTTTTGAGTTTGATAATCCACATGCACGATACCAAAACGCTTTGCATATCCCAGCGCCCACTCAAAATTGTCCATGAGCGACCATTGGTAATAACCCTTGACTGGTGCACCTTCGGCAATTGCTCGACCAACAGCACCAATATGATTCTTCAGATACTCAATCCGCTTATCGTCGTGCACTGCGCCATCTGGGCCAGGCTCGTTTCCGTAGGCACAACCATTTTCCGTAATGTATAAATCTGGGCAACGATTACCCAGCTCTGTCTTCCAACGAACTAACAAGTTACGGATTCCATCTGGAGTAAGCGGCCAACCCATTTCTGTTAGTTCGCCATGAGGTTCGGTATCTACATCTAAACCAAGGAGCCCAGGCAGAAAAACGCCAGCGGTTTCTAATTCGCGCGAATCAGGATCGATTGAAGAATTGGCGATAGGTAACCCTATGCGCGTGTCATTGTAGAAATTGATTCCGATAAAATCATTCTTTACCTGCGCTAATTGCATATCTCCAGGCTTGATTACCGCGTTTAGGTCGGCGGAGAATTCTTTCATAAGGATCTCTGGATATGTTCCATGGAAGAAGGCATCGATCCAGAATCGGTTGTGATAAGCGTCGAACATATCTGCTGCATGAGCTAAGACTGGATCTGTTGCATCATCGGGCACATAGTTGCCTTGGTTAAGAACTGGACCAATCTTAAGATCGCTACGCACTGCCCGCATGGCATTCGTGGCTACCGCATGCGCAATAACTGTGTGATGAGCCGCAGCAAATGCTTCTTGACGACTCTTGTGACCAGGTGCATGAATACCAATTCCATAGCCCAACCATGCGACTACCCACGGTTCGTTGATGGGTGAGAAATCTTTAACACGATCACCGAAATGTTCAGCAATCGCTGTAGCATATTTTCCAAAAGCGTCAACGGTATCGCGGTTTACCCATCCACCTTTATCCTGAAGCGTCTGAGGTAAATCCCAGTGATACAAGGTTGCAAGTGGAATAATTCCTGCTTCAAGCAAGGCATTAATTAACTTGTCGTAGAATGCAAACCCGCGTTCTTCGCGAACACCATCACCGTTCGGAAACATGCGTGTCCAAGAGAATGAGAATCGATAACTTTTCAGTCCAAGCTTTTTCATCATAGCGATATCATCTAGAAATCGATGATAGTGATCACAAGCAACGTCGCCACTGTCATTTAAATGTACATTACCTGGAACTTTACAAAATGTATCCCAAATTGATAACCCGCGACCATCTTCGTATGCGGCACCTTCAACTTGATATGCAGCAGTCGCCGCACCCCAACGAAAATCAACTGGAAATTTAGCCATGATCTTTATGTTCCCCTTAGGTTATGGAAGTTCAACAGGCCTAATAAACCACATAATGAGATAAATAGGAAGAATACCTTTTCAACACCGGAGCCCCACACTGAGCCTCCAAAGTTTCCTTAGCGGGAAATGATCGGGGGTAACGGTTCTTGTTTCTTAATCTTCCGTGTTACTTGGAGACTGATGGTGCTGGAGTAGGACCTGGAGAAGTCATGACAGAACTGGTACTTCTCACAACCCCGACTTGTGTCTCGTCCCATTTTCCAAACTTTGGATTGACAACTATTCCAACTTTTTTGGCCTCTGCCACAATTAGTGCTTGGACAGCAGGAGTCGCATTTACTTGATTAACACCCTCTTTTATTACCAGTGCGTTAAGGCCTTCTTCAAAAAGTATTGTGTGCAGGTACAGCGGAAAATCTTTCTGGGCGATATTTGCAGCGACCAAGGCTTTTGATAATTTAGATTCGCCACCAACTTGAGTAACAATATTTGCACGCCGGGAAGCAATCTCTGCTTGCGTAACATTAACAAGATTTTCAGATGCTGTATCCGCGAGCAAATATGCGATCACATGGAAATTAACTTCTGCCAAAGTTAGATCTGCACCAGTGGCAAGCTGCATGCCAGTTGTCGAAACCCCTTTACGTTCAGCCAGGATTTCATTTACGCTGTCGTTGACATCTGAGACAGTAACCTTGTCAGTCCCAATTGTTGCGACCGGACTGGATGTGCCTAGGAAGTGCCATAGGCTCAAACCCGCGGCGGCTAGAACTACAACGCCAACGAAGGCAGCCAAAATCTTTTTCACTGAATATCCCCTTTATAGGTTGGGCAGGATTTTGACACAAGCGTAACCGAGGCTACTTGATGGAGTCTCCACCTCTGCCTATCAATTTCCTTTTTTTCTCTCGCGAATCTTGGGCCCAGCCAGGTGAAAGGTTCCACGCTCATCAAAGTTAGGTTAGCCCTTACAATCTGCACTATGTCGATTATCAATAGAGAGCGCCTAAAAAAATTAATAGCCACCGAAGAAGATCGTTTTCTCGCATTGCATCCAAAAAGTGGATTACTCTTTAAAAAAGCTCAAGAGGTAATGCCAGGTGGCGTCCCAATGTCATGGATGGCCAAATGGCCTGGTGCCTACCCAATCTTTGTTGACACTGCGCAAGGTGCTCGATTTACAGATATCGATGGGCTTGAATATATAGATCTTTGCCTTGGTGATACTGGATCAATGACGGGCCATTCACCTGCCCCCACGGTGCAAGCAATCACTGCTCAGATGAAACGGGGCATCACGGCAATGTTGCCGACAGAGGACGCAGTAATCGTCTCTTCAGAACTAGCCCGCAGATTTGGATTGCCCCTGTGGCAGTTCACTGTGACGGCCACTGATGCCAATCGGCATGTGATTCGCTACTCCCGATTGATCACTGGTCGATCAAAAATTGTTGTTATTGACAAGTGCTATCACGGAAGCGTTGATGAAACTTTTGCGACTTTAGATTCATCAGGAAAAACGGTTAAACGCCAAGGAAATCTTGGAGCACCTGTGGACTTAGATCAGACAACTCGCGTCGTTGAATTCAACGACCTGGCTGGAATGGAAGCAGCGCTTGCACATGGCGATGTGGCGGCAATCTTGATGGAACCCGCGATGACTAATATCGGGATAGTCCTTCCTGAGACAGGTTATCTAGAAGCTGTTACCGTGCTTGCAAAGAAATATGGCACCCTATTAATCATTGACGAAACCCACACGATTTCAGTCGGTCCTGGTGGAATGACCGCGCTCCTTGGGCTTAAGCCAGATTTCTTAACAATCGGCAAGGCGATTGCTGGTGGAATTCCTACGGGAACATTCGGGATGCAGAAGGAGATCGCCCAGCGCATCAAAGAGAAGGTCGAGCGCGAACTCATCGATACCGGTGGAATCGGAAGCACACTTGCTGGCAATGCTTTAAGCCTCGCTGCAATGCGAGCAACTCTGACAGAAGTTTTAACCGATTCTGCATTCGCAAAAATGGTCACTCTAGGCCAGCGTTGGTGTGATGGCGTGGACGCGGCAATCAAGGAATTCGAGCTTCCTTGGTATTGCTCTCGACTTGGCGCACGAGGTGAATATTTATTTCAAGCTACTGCACCAAAGACCGGCAAGGAAGCATCTGATGCGGGCGACTTTGAACTTGAACAATACATTCACCTGCGTATGCTCAACGATGGATTTCTCATTACGCCTTTCCATAATATGGCCCTGGTTTCACCAGACACAACCGAAGCTGATATTGACGCACATACCGGAGCTTTCTGGGCGATGTGCAAAGAATTGGTAGCCTCTGAGTGAATCTCAAGACACTTTTACGTCCACACAAGACTATTCCGAAAACTTCGTGGACCGCCACAAGTCAATGGTCACTTTCGCTGCCCAGATTTCTTATATTAATAATTGGCCTTTCATTCTTTGGATTTGGCGAGGCGCTATTGATTCAATCCACTTTGGGGAATGCGCCATGGTCTGTTCTTTCTCAGGGAATTTCAAAGCACACGCCTCTCTCCTTGGGTTGGTCTACTTTATTGATAAGCACCTTGGTGCTACTTGGCTGGATTCCACTAAAGCAACGCCCTGGTTTTGGAACAATCGCAAATATCGTCGTCATCGCTTTCACGTTGCAAATTGGCACAGATTTCTTTCCGATTCAACATCACACCATGTGGATACGATTTTTATATGTCTTTGTTGGCATTGCATTCATTGGTCTTGCTTCAGCGTTTTACATTACCTGCGGCCTAGGGCCAGGACCTCGTGATGGATTAATGACAGGAATTCACCGAGTCACTGGAATACGTGTCGGTCGAGTCCGCTTGGCCATCGAATCAATTGTTTTCAGTATAGGTTGGGCATGCGGTGGTCGTGTTGGCATCGGTACTCTTTTATTCGCACTTCTTATCGGTAATTCTGTTGCAATCTCGTTAGGACTTGTTCGCCATCTTGAAGATGCCATCCAACATCGATGGAGTTAACTTTTTCGTAAAAGTATTTTGCTGGCTGGGATGGTAACTCCCAATAATCTTAATTTTTTTTCCCTCATTCGACGATATTGTGAGCGAGACTCCATGACCGAATTTTGGACGTGGTGTTGGGATGTCGAACTCCATATTATGTAATTGCGAGAAGAGACCAGTCCAGGCAAAGTTACCCAGAGCTATAAATACCTTCGCCGTTGGCATTAAGAGTTCTATCTCATTGGCCATAAACGGGGCACAAGCCGCCTTCTCTTCGGTGCTGGGTTTGTTATCGGGTGGTGCGCATCTGACTGCGCAGAGAATCCTGGTGCGATACAGCTCTTGTCCATCTCTACGCGATTCACTGAACGGAAATTTTGCTAGCCCAGATCGGTGTAAAGAGGAGAATAGGAAGTCGCCAGAACTATCCCCGGTAAATATTCGTCCTGTCCGGTTCGCGCCATGGGCTCCGGGAGCAAGCCCCACAATGATGATCTCTGCCTTGGGATCCCCGAAGCCAGTGACTGGTTTACCCCAGTAAGTATGGTCGGCATACGCTTTCCGCTTTGTTAAAGCGACATCTTCACGCCATTCAACTAAACGCGGGCAGAGGGTACAACTAGTGATCGCTTTATCAAGAGCCGCTATGGACTTAAACACGCGCCAAGTTCCAAGCTATTCCATCGAGGATATCTGATTCCGAGGCGACAAATTCTGTGGCACCAGTCAAATGCATCACGCGTGAGAGAACAAGCGAGCCCGAAGTAATTACATCTACACGACCCGGGTGCATGTACCCCAGCGCGGCGATCTCTTCGCGACTCATTGCAGCAAACATTGAGGCCACTGCATGGACTTTTTCCGCTGGAATTCTAGAAAGATGAATCGCATAACGATCATAACTTTCTAATTCAAGTGCTGCTGCTGCAACTGTTGTAGCTGTGCCTGCGACCGCAATCAATGTTTGAGCATCTTTAAAAGGTACAGTCATTCCCGCATCCATAATTGCTGCATCAATATCGATGGTCGCTGCCGCAATTTGCGCGGGTGTCGGAGGCTGGCTAGTCAAATGTCGTTCGGACATCCGCACACAGCCAATATTGACCGACTTTGCGGATTGAACATCACTTCCACCCAAAACAAATTCTGTAGATCCCCCGCCGATATCAACTACTAAGAACGGAGATAACTCTTGCCCCAATTCTTTTGTAGCGCCCATAAACGAGAGAGCAGCTTCTTCGGTCCCAGGAATAACTTCTGGCTTTATACCAAGAATTTTTTGGACCCCATCGATAAAGAGGTCACGGTTTGTGGCATCTCTGGTCGCACTTGTTGCGCAGAAGCGGAGTCTTTCTACTCCTTTGCTTCGAATTACTGAAGCGTATTGCTGAGTCATCGCTAATGTACGTTCGATTGCCTCTGGTGCAAATGCCTTGTTTTGATCAACACCTTGTCCCAACCGGACAACTTGCATATCGCGATGAACTTCCCGAAAAGAATTACCATCAATATCTGCGATTAAAAGCCGGAGCGAATTCGTGCCACAGTCGATCGCTGCTACTCGCATGGATTTACCTTCCACCAATCTGGAAGAGCCGCAAGTGCCTCATCCCCTAGTGGATTAACTCCTAGTCCAGCCCCCAACGAATGTGCAATTAGTGAATGCAGACACTTCACCCGATCCGGCATTCCGCCAGCACTAATCCCGGCTACTTCTGGAACGTCGATACCCAACGCGGCTCGAGCGGCAAGATAATCATCATGAGCAGCACGGTATTCACCCGCAAGTTCGTGATCAATAGCAAGCCGATCCTGCATCTGCGCCATCATTCCAGAACTTTCTAGCGTAGATATTGCGCCGGTTAGGCGTGGGCAAGTGGCGTAATAAAAAGTAGGGAAGGGTGTTCCGTCAGATAATCTTGGTGGAGTTTGCACGACATCAGGTTTGCCACAGGGGCAGCGATGTGCGATTGCATGAACATCGCGCGGAATGCGTCCCAGTTGATTATGGATTGCCTCAAGGTCAGCGAGTGTGGCTTTATCTGTCATGGCGTCACATTTGTACTAGTGATGGATGCAATAACTTCTTGATACCAAGGTAGGCCGGCCGGAATCTGATTTGCAACTGGGGCCGCAGGTGTTGATTGCATTGATGTAGTTGTTGCTGCACCGGCCACAACATATTGACGCTCTCCTGGAAAAATATAATGCAATCTCACTCTCGCTTGTGATGCCACGTATTTAGGGTCGTTCCATTGCAATAATTCTTGTTGGGCAGCTTTGAGAGTTTGATTCGCACTATCAATCTGAACCTTATAAGAATTTATTTGTGCGCTTTGAGCAAAATAGCGTTGCGTCGGAGGTGCCAAAGTAATTGCGAGAACTAAGAGCACCGTGGCGAAGGCTAAGCTCCGCCCGGAAATACTCTTGAACATATTTTCTCGTACTAGCGGTTAACCATTAAAACGTGGGAATGCCCCACGTCCTGCATAAAGGGCAGAATCAGCTAGCTCTTCTTCGATACGAAGCAATTGGTTGTATTTAGCTACGCGTTCGCTTCGAGCCGGTGCGCCAGTTTTAATCTGACCACACTCAAGTGCCACAGCTAAATCTGCAATCGTCGTGTCTTCGGTCTCACCCGAACGATGGGACATCATGGTTCGATAAGAATTGCGATGAGCCAGTGAAACCGCATCCAAAGTTTCAGTCAGGGTACCGATCTGGTTTACCTTCACGAGTAGCGCATTTGCTGCATTCTCTTTGATACCGCGCGCTAAACGCTCTGGATTTGTGACGAATAAGTCATCTCCTACAATTTGAATGCGCGAACCGAGTTGAGAAGTCATCGTGCTCCAGCCAGCCCAGTCATCTTCGTCAAGTGGATCTTCAATAGAAACAATCGGATATGAATTGACGAGTTCGGTGTAATAAGCAATCATCTCATCGCTGCTCTTCTGCTTGCCTTCAAAAGCGTATTTTCCATCCTTAAAGAATTCTGTTGCTGCAACATCCATCGCAAGAGCAATATCTTTACCAGGCTTGAAGCCTGCGGCTTCAATCGCCTCAAGGATCAAATCTAGAGCTGCACGGTTGCTATCAAGGTTTGGTGCGAATCCACCTTCATCACCAACACTTGTTGCAAGCCCGCGCTTCTTAAGGACCCCCTTGAGAGTGTGATAAATCTCTGCGCCCCAACGAATTGACTCTTTAAATGATTCAGCGCCAATGGGCGCAATCATAAATTCCTGGACATCAACATTAGTATCGGCATGTGCACCACCGTTAAGAATGTTCATCATGGGAACTGGCAAGGTATGCGCTGTTGGCCCACCGATATAGCGGAAGAAAGAAAGGTCCGCGCTCTCGGCAGCAGCTCGAGCCGTTGCTAAGGAGACTCCCAAGATTGCATTTGCGCCTAGGCGCGATTTGTTCTTAGTACCATCAAGTGCCAGCATCTCTGAATCAATTAATCGTTGATCTTGAGCGTCGTAACCGACTACCGCCGGAGCAAGTTCGTCATTAACAAAATTGACCGCTTTTTCGACACCTTTACCCATGTAGCGTTTTCCACCATCGCGAAGTTCAGCTGCTTCAAAGGCACCCGTCGACGCACCACTTGGAACAGCCGCGCGTGCGTTAGTTCCATCTTCTAGCAGGACCTCAACTTCGACGGTTGGGTTTCCGCGAGAATCAAGAATTTCGCGAGCATGTACAGCATCAATTAGTGCCACAGAGTTCTCCTTATAGTTGTTATGAGCTAATTCTAGCGATTTGTATTCGAAGCTTCGTGCTCATGAATCCGAGCGATATACGACTTTGTAGCCGCCCGTAACGCCATTTCTGCGTCAATACCTGCGATTTGCGCTTGATCAATGATTCCCAGCAGCAAGGCTCCTACCTTTTCTGGCGTTATCTCACCATCAAATTTTACAGGATGTTCGACCGGGATCGAATATCCATACTTTTCTGCGCGGTATATAACCTTTGCGGCCAACGCCATCGCGGGTTGTGCCTGCGGCACGCCATCAGTTGCTGATGTTCGACCCTTCTCATCTCGCTTCTGCTTCTCCCAATTTTCCAAGACATCGTCATATGTGACATCCGAATCAGTAAAAACGTGTGGGTGGCGATGGATCAACTTATCTGCAATTCCACGGGCAACATCTTCAATCGAAAAGGGGTCGTTGTTATCGTCTTGCGCAATGGCTGAATGAAAATAAACTTGGAGTAATACATCGCCCAGTTCCTCGCGCATTGCAACGCGATCTTTTTCATCCACGGCTTCAGAAAATTCGTACGATTCTTCGAGTAGATATTTCAGCAAACTCTCGTGAGTCTGTTCTGCATCCCACGGACAGCCACCAGGTCCTCGAAGTCGATCCATGACCCCTTTAAGTCGAAGCAGCTCAGAGGTCATGAAGTTACCAAACTATAAATTACTTAGAGGCAGGGGCTGCAGTATTTGCCACGACTGCAGCTTGGGCAGGATCCCACTTCCCGTATTTAGAATTAACAGTTATTCCAACTTTCTTTGCCTCTGCTGTGACCAAAGCTTGAATTGCTTGACCGGCATTTGCTTGAGCAACTCCTTGCTTCATAACTTGCTTTGCAAGTCCCTCATCAAAAAGTAATGTTTTCAAATAAAGTGGGAAATCTTTTTGAGCAATATTTGCAGCAACCAAGGCCTGTGGGAGTTTTGCTTCGCCACCTACTTGGGTGACGATATTTGCACGCCGAGCAGCGACATCTGCTGCTGAAACACTGATGCCATTTGCACTTGCAGTGTCCGCAAGCAAGTACGAAATTAGATGGAAATTAACTTCCGACATGGTTAGGTCGTTACCTTTTGCAAGTTGCATTCCAGTTGTTGCAACACCTTTACGTTCGGCCAAAATCTCTTTTATGCTGTTATTAACATCGGTGGCAGAGACCTTCTCTTTGCCAACTGTTGCGACTGGGCTGGCTGTCTCTAATACGATCCAGAGACCAATCCCTGCTCCAGCTAATACGACAACGCCTACGATGGCAGCAATAATCTTCTTCACGCGATCTCCCTTTAGAGGTTGTGCAGGACTTCTATAGCCCAAGACAGAACCGAAGTATCTCCCATAGAACCATTTTCAAGCCAATTTGGAGCTTGTGCGCGAGCCACAAGCACGCTCTTAGTCGCAGATTTGATCAGTGATCCAGGATAGATTCGAGTGATTCTCAGCTCGGCGGATTCAGGCAAGGTAATAGGTCCAACCTTGAGAAATTTTCCTTGCAGGACTACTTCGGTCAAATTCTTGCTCTTAGCAAGAACTCGTAGGCGAGCAATATCAATCAGGTTTTGAGCAGGTTCTGGCAGAGCGCCAAAGCGATCGACCAATTCTTCGACTATTCCATCAAGGGCTAGATCGTCAGAACAATCTGCCAACCGGCGATACAAGTCGAGACGCAGCCGTTCTGACGGGACGTATTCGACCGGTAGATGAGCAGTAATGGGGAGTTCGACCTTGCACTCTTTTAGGCGCGGGTTGGCATCAACATAACCAGTTTTGAAATCTTCAACCGCTTCACCGACCATGCGCATGTATAGATCAAAACCGACTTCGGCGATATGCCCAGATTGTTCACCACCCAAAAGGTTACCTGCACCCCTGATCTCTAGATCTTTGAGTGCGACCTGCATTCCAGATCCGAGCTCCGTATTTATTGCAATTGTCGTCAATCGATCATGGGCGACTTCCGATAATGGTTTGTCGGGAGAATATAAGAAGTACGAGTAAGCACGTTCACGTCCCCGACCAACCCGACCACGCAATTGATGCAACTGTGAAAGGCCAAATGCATCAGCCCGATCCACAATTAAAGTGTTGGCGTTTGGAATATCAATTCCACTTTCGATAATTGTGGTGCAGACCAAGATATCGAAATCACGTTCCCAAAAGCCAAGGATTACTTCTTCGAGTTCGCGCTCACCCATCTGGCCATGAGCAATACGAATTCGAGCTTCTGGCACGAGTTCTTTGAGACGAACAACAACACCATCAATACTATCGACACGGTTATGAATAAAGAAAATCTGACCATCACGTAATAACTCGCGATGAATGGCCGCAGTAACCTGCTTTTCATCATATGGCCCCACATATGTGAGTACCGGATGGCGCTCCTCTGGCGGGGTAGTTATGTTCGACATTTCTCGGATTCCGGTAATAGCCATTTCTAGGGTACGAGGGATCGGTGTAGCAGACATCGAAAGAACATCGATATTTGTGCGGGCTTTCTTCAACTCCTCTTTATGTTCGACTCCAAAGCGTTGTTCTTCATCGACAATAACTAAACCTAAATCTCTAAATGTGACATCTTTGGAGAGCAACCGATGGGTACCGATAACGACGTCGATTGATCCAGAGGCAAGCCCATCTAATATCTCCTTAGACTCTTTAGCTGTGTTGAATCGAGAGAGCCCTGCCAAGCGCAGCGGAAAACCAGCGTAGCGTTCGGTAAAAGTTTTAAAATGTTGCTGCACTAGCAAAGTCGTGGGGACCAAAATAGCAACCTGTTTTGCATCTTGAACTGCCTTAAAGGCTGCACGAATTGCAATCTCTGTCTTTCCATAACCCACATCCCCACACACAATTCTGTCCATCGGATGAGAACGTTCCATATCCCGTTTCACTTCTTCAATCGTCGATTGCTGATCAATGGTTTCTACATAAGGAAAAGCCGCCTCCAATTCCCGCTGCCATGGAGTGTCTGCCGAAAATGCGTACCCGGGGGCGCTCATGCGTGCTGCATAGAGCTGGATTAATTCAGCAGCAATTTGCTTGACCGCTTTACGTGCACGCTTCTTTGCGTTCTGCCAATCAGCTCCACCGATCCGATTTACCGCGGGCGCTTCACCGCCTACATACCTGGTCACTTGTTCCAATGTATCCGTAGGGACGAAGAGTCGATCAGCAGGTTGGCCACGTTTTGAGGATGCATATTCGATCACTAAATATTCACGTGAAATATTATTGACTGTGCGGGCCACTAATTCGATGTATCGCCCTACTCCATGTTGTTCGTGAACAACATAATCGCCCGGTTTTAACTCAAGCGGGTCGATGGCTTTTTTCCGTCTAGATGGCATCCGGGCTTGATCTTTATTAGAACTGCGGATGCCTGAGACATCTTTCTCCGTGAGGAGCAAGCTCTTCTGTGCATGCAAGCCAAAACCGTGCTCTATGGGACTTGGTAAGACATAAACCGCATCGCGAGTAAGTCCAGAACTCACGCTTTTCAACAACCGCACCGGTAGTCCAGCCTCTTGAAACAACTTTGCATACCGTTCAACAATTCCGGGTCCAGCAGCAGTAAAGATCAACAGGTAACCATCTGCTAACCATTTCTTCAGGTCAGTAGTTAACCGGTCTGTGTTGCCACGATATTCGGGCAGGAGGTCGAACTCCTGCCCGTTTTCTAACGCCTCTACATCACTTGCGTAGGGGTCGATAGAACTCCACCGATTTGCCTTTACGTGAAGTTCTTCCAAATTAAAGTAACCGCCACCACTTAATTCAGTAGTTAAGGTCTGTGGGGCATTACCGCCCATTGCAGCATTTGACCAAGAAGCTTCAAGAAATTCTTTATTGGTTTCGACAAGATCTAGTGCTCGAGATTTAATTCGTGCCTGATCAATTAAAACTATTTCAAAATTGCTAGGCAACAAATCTACGAGGGAATTAAGGTCTTCACGGAGCATGCCTTGGAGTGATTCCATTCCATCAACATAAATTCCTTCGGCTAACTTGCTTACCATCTCTGTGAGTTGCGGAAATTCTGCCGCTAAATAGCGAGCACGCTTCTTTACTTGATCTGTCAATAAAATTTCGCGGCATGGATAGATAGTTATGCCGCCTACTACTGGTTCAAAAGTGCGTTGGTCGGCGACGGTAAACCAAGCCAGCTCCTCGATTTGATCACCAAAAAAATCTACTCGGATCGGATGATCCTGATCGGGCAGGAAAATATCCACGATTCCACCACGTACCGCAAAATCGCCGCGACGTTCGACTAAATCTGTGCGGTTGTATCCCAGGAGTGCCAAATGAGAAAGCAAAAATTCCATGGGTACTTCTAAATCAATTTCGAGCGAGAGAAATGGGATTTCTATTGGCGCGATTGGTTGAATCAGCGCCCGGACTGAGGCAATGACAATCTTCGCTTCATTTAATTCTGCAATAACTTTTATACGAGCCGCAACAGTGTCACTCTTTGGGCTCAACTTTTCGTGCGGCAGTGTTTCCCATGGTGGTAGCCCCACCGCACAGTTTTTACCCAAGTACGTCTCTAGTTCGTCCATAATCTCACTGGCACGACGCGAAGACGCGGTCACGACTAAAAGTGGTTGATTGAGCGACCTCTGAGCCAGCAAAAATCCCACAGCAGAGTTGGGGACCGCCATATTTTCAGCGCCATGGTCGACCTGGGCAAATGCTTTTATCAATGCACTCATGAGCCCCCCAGCACAACGCTAAATGCCCCCGATTCCAGAAGGAATGGGGGTCGTATTAATTGCAATTCTAACCCTCCTGGAGGTGGAATGATTCACCCGTGACGAACCCAGGCGCTGAAATCAACTCCCGTGCATCAATTGCTCGAGATGATCAAGATCTTCGCAGTGATGTACGTAAGCTCGGGGAACTCTTGGGAGAAACCCTTGTTCGCCAAGAGGGACCAGAACTTCTTGCCCTCGTCGAATCGGTGCGAAAAGCCGTCCGTGAAGGAGCTGGCGAAGAGATACTTTCTGATCTTTCAGTAGATGACAGTGTTCAATTAGTGCGGGCTTTTAGCACCTACTTTCATCTTGCAAATGTCGCGGAACAGGTCCACCGTGCTCGCGTGCTTAGTGAGCAACGTGAAAGCGATGGCTCTTGGATAAGTCGTGCAGTCAATCACATCGAAGAAGTACAAAAAACTCATAATGAATTCACTCGCGAAGAATTACAAGGCTGGATGGATGAATTTTCGGTCCGTCCGGTGTTTACTGCGCACCCGACAGAAGCTGCTCGCAGATCAGTACTAAGTAAATTGGGAACAATTGCAGACCTGCTCGACGATAAAAAGGGCCCAGCACGTGAACGTCGACTAGCGGAGACTGTTGATTTGCTCTGGCAGACTGATGAACTGCGATTAGGCAGACCAGAACCACTCGATGAAGCCACCAACGCGCTCTATTATTTAGATGATCTATTTGCGATGACGGTGCCAGAAGTCTTGGACGATTTTGCACGAGAGTTGAAGCGTCTTGGCGTCACTATCGAACCGACGGCTAGGCCGCTTAGCTTTGGTACGTGGATCGGGGGCGACCGCGATGGCAATCCAAATATCACAGCAGATGTCACTCGCAGCGCTATCACCTTGCAAATCGGGCATTTCATCAGGGCGATGCTCGCCGCTTTAGATCCGCTTCGCCAGGCTCTCTCTGTTTCGACCAGAGTTGCTGGTGCAACACCACAATTGCAAGAATCAGTTGCGCGTGACCTTCAAGCGCTTCCCGAAATCGAAGCTCGCTTTCGGCGCCTAAATATCGAAGAACCTTACCGCCTAAAAGCCACCGCAATTCGGCACCGTTTGATTCTGACCCAAAGGCGTCATGCAGCTGGAGCTCCACACAATGCAGGTAGAGATTATGAAAATACCGCAGAGCTACTGGCAGATTTAACAATCATGCGGGATTCACTCTTGGCCCACAAAGGCGAGTTAATCGCGACCGGCTTGCTTGAAAGAGTTATCAGAGCCGTCGCAAGTTTTGGAATTACACATGCCACTATGGATATTCGTGAACATTCTGATGCGCACCATCATGCCTTGGCACAACTAGCCAAAAACCCTAAGAGCCCTGCGAATATTGACGATGCGGCACAGAAGACCATTGATACATTTAAAGCAATTGATGATCTGATTAATAAGTTTGGCCCCGAAGTTATCGAAACTTACATCATCTCTATGACCAAATCACATAAAGATGTCCTGGCTGCTGTAGAAATTGCCGCTATGGTCGGACTGGTGAAGGATGGAAAATCCAAGGTTGGGTTTGCGCCACTGCTAGAAACCGTGGCAGAACTACGCGCTGCAGATACGATTTTAGATTCACTTCTCAGCGATACTTCATATCGTAAATTAGTAACGAGTCGCGGCGATGTTCAAGAAGTAATGTTGGGATATTCTGATTCAAATAAAGATGCCGGCATAGCAACTTCACAATGGGAAATCCACAAAGCACAACGCAAGCTCCGCGACATAGCTATCAAGCATGGAGTGAAGCTTCGCTTGTTCCATGGACGTGGTGGCTCGGTTGGACGTGGTGGTGGGCCAACGTATGACGCGCTAATTGCTCTACCTTGGGGTTCGATCGATGGTCAGGTCAAGATGACCGAACAAGGTGAAGTTATTTCTGATAAATATTCGTTGCCGGCATTGGCACGCGAAAATGTCGAACTTTCCTTAGCCGCCGCTTTGGAAGCAACCGTGCTCAATCGTGCCCCGCGACAATCGCCCGCTGATCTTGCTCGCTGGACTTCATGCATGGACCTTGTAAGTGAAAGCTCATTTCAATGTTATCGATCATTAGTTGATCATCCTGACCTGCCATCGTATTTCTACGCCTCCACCCCAGTCGAACAATTAGGAAACCTCTTTCTTGGATCACGTCCTTCGCGCCGCCCAGATGCATCCAGTGGATTAGGAAGTCTGCGCGCGATTCCTTGGGTCTTTGGCTGGACGCAATCACGCCAAGTTGTGCCCGGGTGGTTTGGGGTTGGTTCAGGCTTGAAAGCCGCTCGCGAATCTGGTCAGGAAGCTGTGTTAGCAACGATGCTTAAAGATTGGCATTTCTTCCGGACATTCATTTCCAATGTCGAGATGACCCTTGCCAAGACAGATCTTGGAATGGCGCGTAAATATGTGCACCGATTGGTTGATCCTAGTTTGCATCATTTCCTCGAAACGATTGAAGCAGAATTTGAATTAACCAAGCTAGAGATCACGCTACTCACGAAGAAGAGCGAGATCTTGGGTGATCAGCCGATTTTGGCTCGTACATTGGCCATCAGAGATGCTTATTTAGCGCCGCTTCACCTACTGCAGATCTCACTCCTTGAACGAGTTCGTAGCGGTGATGAAGACGGCAATATACGTCGAGCTCTACTACTGACTATTAATGGAGTCGCAGCAGGACTTCGAAATACGGGCTGAACGAACGTACTATTTGTTACGCAGCGCCATGACAGCGCTTGTACTTACGGCCAGAACCACATGGGCAAGGTGCGTTCTTTGGAGTTCCGCCGCTCTGAACCACTTCACCGTCAACATCAGCTGCCGTATAACGAAGTTGATTGGTATCCGCAGATTCGGGTGCCTCAAGTCCAGGAGTCGCAATAACGGGTACACCGCCGTTAGCCTCTTCTAAATTGACCTCAACATGGAAAAGGAGTCCAACTAGTTCTTCTTTGATCGCATCCATCATTGCGGCAAAGAGGTCATAACCTTCGCGTTGATATTCAACAAGCGGATCACGTTGGGCCATTGCACGAAGTCCAATTCCCTCTTGCAGGTAATCCATTTCGTATAAATGTTCGCGCCATTTTCTATCAAGAACCGATAGCAAAACCTTGCGCTCTAGTTCGCGCATGACAACGTCGGTAAGGCTCTCTTCGCGAGCAGAATATTGTGAGTGCGCATCGGCAAGGACCTTGTCCATGACGAAATCAGCATCTAGATTTTCCTTGCCGCCAACCTCTTTTTCTAATGATTCAGGCGAGATCGAAGTGGGGTAAAGCCCATTAAGAGCCACAAACAATGTCTCCAGATCCCAGTTTTCAGGATAACCCTCACTCGTTGCTCCAGAAACATATGCATGAAGGGTGTCATCCATAAAGGTCTGTACTTGCTGGCTAATGTCAGCACCTTCTAGAACTTCGCGGCGCTCTGAGTAAATAACTTCGCGTTGTCGATTCATGACATCGTCATACTTGAGAACATTTTTACGCATCTCAAAGTTGAGGGCTTCTACCTGGGTCTGCGCGGATCGAATCGCATTTGAGACCATCTTTGATTCAATTGGAATTTCGTCTGCAATTCCAGCTGCTCCTAAGAAGCGCTCGACCAGCCCCGAATTGAATCGACGCATGAGGTCGTCCTGCAATGATAAATAGAAACGCGATTCTCCTGGATCACCTTGACGACCAGATCTACCACGTAGCTGATTATCAATACGACGTGATTCGTGACGTTCGGTGCCTAAAACATAAAGTCCACCAGAGGCAACGACGGTATCGTGTTCTAGCGCAACCGCCGCCTTCTGCTTTGCTAGTTCAGCGGGCCAAGCAGCTTCGTACTCTTCTGGATTATCAGCCGGATTTAATCCGCGACGTTGAAGTTCTAAATCAGCCATAAATTCTGGATTACCGCCAAGCATTATGTCGGTACCGCGACCAGCCATGTTGGTAGCAACGGTAACCGCCCCGATCGAACCAGCCCGTGCGATCACAGCCGCTTCACGTTCGTGTTGCTTGGCGTTGAGAACTTCGTGCTTGATTCCTTGACGCGTCAAAATTTGTGAAAGCTCTTCAGATTTTTCAACCGAAACGGTACCAACAAGAACTGGTTGTCCAGCCTTATGACGTACCGCAATATCATCAGCAACAGCCTTAAATTTTGCTGCCTCCGTTTTGTAGATTAAATCAGCGGAATCTGTACGGGCAGTTGGCTTATTAGTTGGAATCGGAATTACACCCAACTTATAAATCTGCATAAATTCTGATGCTTCCGTCATGGCAGTTCCGGTCATACCTGACAGTTTCTTGTAGAGGCGGAAATAGTTCTGGAGCGTGATCGTCGCCAACGTCTGGTTCTCGTCTTTAATCTCGATACGTTCTTTGGCTTCAAGCGCTTGATGGAGCCCTTCTGAGTAACGACGGCCAGAAAGCATACGTCCAGTGTGCTCATCCACGATTAAGAGTTCGCCACTCATCACTACATAATCCTTATCGCGCTTAAATAACTCTTTTGCGCGAACTGCATTGTTGAGGTAGCCGATCATCGGGGTATTAACGGATTCGTATAAGTTTTCGATTCCCAATATTTGTTCGACCTTTGTCACACCTTCTTCTAAGATCGCAACAGTCTTCTTCTTCTCATCAATTTCGTAATGGAGATCCCGAGAGAGCTGACCAGAGATATTCG
Organism: uncultured Actinomycetes bacterium; assembly: GCA_903838295.1. Classification (GTDB taxonomy): domain Bacteria; phylum Actinomycetota; class Actinomycetes; order Nanopelagicales; family Nanopelagicaceae; genus PALSA-747. Next base: position 131,259 of record CAILXX010000004.1, on the reverse strand, counting down.
CGAATTCTACGTACCACTTGGTGGCCTTATCTGCGGGTCCGCTGATGATGAGCGGTGTACGGGCTTCGTCGATCAAAATCGAGTCGACTTCATCAACGATCGCAAAGTTATGAACTCGTTGTACGCAATCTTCTAATGACCAAGCCATGTTGTCGCGCAGATAATCAAAACCAAATTCGTTATTTGTACCGTAAGTAATATCAGCGGCGTATGCTTCACGACGTTCTGCTGGAGTCATAGATGCAAGAATCACTCCAACTTTGAGGCCAAGGAATCGGTGTACGCGTCCCATCCATTCACTATCGCGTTCAGCCAAATAATCATTTGTAGTGACGACGTGAACACCTTCGCCGGCAAGCGCATTCAAATAGGCAGGAAGTGTTGAAACCAATGTCTTACCTTCACCGGTGCGCATCTCTGCAATATTGCCCAGATGAAGTGCTGCTCCACCCATCAGCTGCACGTCATAGTGACGTTGCCCAAGGGTTCGCTTCGCTGCTTCACGGACGGTTGCGAATGCTTCGGGAAGTAGATCGTCTAGATCTTCACCTTTTGCTAAACGATCGCGGAACTTTTGAGTCTGCCCACGAAGATCTTCATCACTGAGAGGAAGGATCTTGGCTTCCCAGCTATTAACTTCGGTCGCAAGTTTTTCGAGGTTGCGAACCGCACGACCCTCACCAGCACGAAGAATTTTATCTAGTACGGCCACACACCCTCATTTCGGAATTTTCGCGCACTTCTTTTGGTCTTTTGGATTATCTTATCGGCCTAACTTATTGGCCTATCTTATTGGGTAATCGAGGGGTACCCGTCCCTCGTCCTGAAACCCCTGCCGAAATGACCAGCGCGGGGCGCAAACCCGCATAACGAAGGGCTCGTAGGGCTTCTCGAACCGTTGTACCTGTAGTGACCAGGTCATCCACAAGGACAAGTGGTCCGTGGTCATCTCGTGGCAGTTTCGTAGATTCGTATGCGCCATCTAGGTTGATGATTCGTTCGTTCCTGCCTAGATTGCTTTGATCTTGAATCCTTCTGTTCACCCGCAGGATTTGCAAAACTTTGCTAGAAATTCCGAAGTCTTTCTTCAACTCAAGACTCAGGCCTTGAGCAATCAGTTGTGCATGCAAATATCCCCTGCGTCGATTCGCCTCTTTTCGTGACGGCAGGGGAACAAATGTAAGCGGTCCAATAACATCACTCTGCATAAATGCAGCAACAAGGTTGGACACCAATATATTCCTGGCAGCTCGATTATTTTCTTCCTTCGCTAGCAGAATGATTTTGGCGAGATGATCACCATAATAGGCCCCAGCCCAATGTGGAATTTCATCAATGGTTCTAAAACTAGGTACTGGGAACAAAGCAAAAGCGCATCGCTCGCATATTTCTACAGCAGGAAAATCACAAATCAGGCAATCGATCGGGAATAGAAGTTGCATAACGGAATTAATTTTCATCCGCAAACTCTTATCTATTTTAGATATCGTCCTCATCAAATTCAAAGAAGCTTGTGGATGGTTCGTCAGCGGGATTTACTTTTATTGGTTCGCCCTCTAACGGAATGCCTGGCAGCTTGGGGACTGTGACTACAAAATTTGCACCCTTACCTGGAACTCCCCAGGCCTTTAGGGTTCCTTGGTGAAGTTTTACATCTTCGAGTGCAATAGAAAGTCCAAGCCCAGTACCACCTCTCAACCGAGAGCGTGATGGATCGGCACGCCAAAACCGATCAAAGAGGCGTTGCGATTCTCTCTCTGAGAACCCAATTCCATAGTCACGAACCGAAATTGCCAGATCATTCTCGCTTTGTCGGATTGTGATTTCAATTGTTTTTCCCTCGCTATGATCGATAGCGTTAGAGATCAAATTACGCATAATTCTTTCGATTCGCCGTGGATCTACGGATGCAGAAACTGGCTCAGCCGGAAAATCGATGCGAATTTGTCCTGCATCGGAGACTTGCATTTGATCGATCGCCAGGAGAACCAAGGACTTGAGATCAACTTCCTTTACCTCCAAAATTGAGGCAGCGGCATCAAATCGACTTACTTCGAGTAGGTCGGTAAGTAAAGCTTCAAATCGAGCTATCTGAGATTGCAAGAGCTCTACGCTTCTAGCAACCGCGGGCTCCATCTTCTCCTTGCTATCTCCAATAACTTCTGAGGCCATACGGATCGTCGTCAGGGGCGTCCGAAGTTCGTGGGAGACGTCGGAAACAAATCGTTGCTGCAACCTCGACAAATTCTCTAACCGGGATATCTGTTGTTGCATAGAAACGGCCATCTCATTGAATGAAATTGCCAACCGCGCCATTTCGTCTTGGCCGTTCACTTTCATTCGACGATCCAAATCACCCGCCGTCAATTGCTCAGCAATTTCAGCCGCATCTCGGACCGGACTTATTGCTTGTCTGATCACATACCAAGAAATTGCTCCGACCACTAGCACTAATAGGAAAGCCGCAAGCAAGAGCAGCTGACCGATGAAATCAATGATCGTCTGTTGTTCGGTCAGTAAGAAGACGTAATACAGTTCGTAAGGAGAAGATGGTGGAATTTCGATACTTTGCCCCACGATTATTGCATCAACGCTGTGACCATCTGCATAAGTAATTGGCTTACGAACCCATTGAGTTAATCCTGTCTTACGAACTTTAGTCCGAAGGGATTGAGGTATCGATGCGATTTGTACCCCACTAGATGCGCCATTGAATTTCATATTTATTTCGTGCGGGACTGGTGCGCCAATCAGCACGATTTCCCGAGGTGTCGTTGCAACAGTTAAATCATTGGAATGAATTATTTTTTGAATGACAACCGGTAGTTTTAGAGATGGCAGGTACAAAGTTGCGTCCACTTGTCCTTGCGCATAAGCAATCAGGGATTGCGCTTCAGAGACTGATCCGGTGGTCTTCTCTCGAATGATTCCATTGGATATCTGAATAAAAAGAACGCTGCCGACTAGTGAGATCAAAATTACGGATAATAAAAAGGTTGTCGTAATAACACGAAATAGAATAGAGCTTCGCCATTTCGCGCCAAGTCGAATCATTCCTGGCCCGTTCCTGCCTTATAACCTACGCCGCGAACCGTCATTACAACTTTAGGGTTATCAGGGTCTTCTTCTACCTTGGCGCGCAATCGCTGAACATGCACATTGACCAATCGAGTATCTGCGGCTTGCTGATAGCCCCAGACTTCACTGAGCAGGGCGTCGCGAGAAAATACCCGGCCAGGCTCCTTTGCTAAGGCAACAAGGAGATCAAACTCAAGGCGAGTAAGCGGAATCGCCTTGCCATTACGAATAATCGTATGCGCCACTTGATCGATTTCGATCTGCCCAATTCTTAACGAGGAGGTAGATGCAATTCCAACACGACGAAGACGAACTTTTATTCGTGCAACCAATTCGGAGGGATTAAATGGCTTGACCATGTAATCATCTGCACCAGCTTCAAGTCCTAGAACCACATCATGGCTATCACCCTTCGCCGTCAACATGACGATTGGTACCATAGATTTTCTGCGAATCTCTTTACAAACTTCTATTCCACTTAATCCGGGCAACATAACATCGAGTAATATCAAATCTGGCTCGTGTGCATTAAAGAGACCCATCACCTGATCGCCGGAATTTACGAGATCGACTTCAAATCCCGAACCGTTTAAAACAATGCCGAGCATCTCTGCCAAATCTTGGTCGTCATCGACGACCATGATGAGGGTCATTAGCTGCCGTGCTCCCAAGAGTTCAGGTACAACTCTTGAGCTGGGGTCAACGTATCGATCGTGACTCCCATACTTGCCAACTTGAGCCTGGCCACATCTTTATCAATGTGAGTTGGGACATCGTGCAGACCAGCACTTAAGCCTGCCGCTGCCTTTATCAACCATTCAGCGGTTAGGGCTTGGTCTGAAAATGACATATCCATGACCGAGGCGGGATGGCCTTCTGCAGCCCCAAGATTCACAAGGCGACCTTCTGCAATGAGCAATAGGCGGCGGCCATCCGCAAGAACATACTCATCTGTCTGGTGGCGCATCTTCTTGTTCTTGCTCTTGGCATTCTTCTCGAGCCAGGCAACGTCAATTTCGATATCGAAGTGACCTGAGTTAGCAAATATCGCCCCATCCTTCATGAGCGCAAAGTGCTCTTCGCGAAGTACATCGCGGTTTCCCGTTACAGTGATAAAGAAATCGCCGAGTTTTGCGGCTTCCAGCGAATCCATAACTCTGTATCCCTGCATCAGTGCATCAAGGGCTTTGGTTGGATCAATTTCTGTGACAATAACGTTTGCGCCCATTCCACGTGCTCGTTCAGCGACGCCTTTGCCACAATATCCAAAACCACATACGACAACGGTCGACCCAGCGATCAAACCATTGGTAGCTCTAAATATTGCATCCATTGTCGACTGCCCTGTACCGAAGCGATTATCAAACATGTGCTTGGTATCAGTGTCATTAACCGCGATCATTGGGAATTTAAGTGCGCCATCTTTGGACATCTGGCTTAGACGAATAACACCAGTGGTGGTTTCTTCACATCCGCCCATAATGTCACCGATCAATTCGGTACGACTTGTATGAAGTGTATTAACCAGATCGCAGCCATCGTCAAAAACTAGGTGGGGTTTGATGTTAAGTGCAGCATTGAGATGACGATAGTAACCATCACGATCAACTCCATTGTGAGCAAATACATTGATTCCATATTCAAGGACAAGTGCTGCAGCAGTGTCATCTTGAGTTGAGAGCGGATTCGACGCACACAAAGCAAGTTCGGCGCCACCAGCCTTGAGCGCACGCATTAAGTTGGCAGTCTCTGTTGTTACGTGCATACATGCAGCAATGCGAATACCAGTAAATGGCTGTTCCTTCTCAAAGCGAGCTTTAATCTGAGCCAACACAGGCATGTTGCGTTCTGCCCATTCGATTCGCTTCTTGCCTTCTGCTGCCAAAGAGGCATTTTTTATATCATGTTTAATATCGTGACCAACGGAAGTATCAACTGACACAAGAGCTCCTTCAGAGAGAAATGGCTATTAGTTCGCCAGGTCTGAAGGTTACCCGAAAAGCGCCAACACCTGGTCCCTGACCTGAGCCATCCGTTCGGGAGTGTCCGCTTCGACATTGAGTCGCAGTAGAGGCTCGGTATTTGAAGGTCGGACGTTGAACCACCAATCTGGGGCGGTCACAGTGACCCCGTCTAGTTCATCGATCTCGTAATCCTGCTCAAAAGAGGCCTTCACAAAACGAACGCTTTCTAGTGGATCATCGACAACAGTGTTGATTTCCCCACTTGCAAAATATCGGTTCAGTGGAGCTAATAATTCAGAGAGCGGCACAAGGGTATGCGCCAATTCTGCGATTGCAAATAAAGCGGCAAGTGCTCCGGAGTCTGCTCTCCAAAAATCATTGAAATAAAAGTGACCAGAATGTTCTCCACCAAAGATCGCGTTACTTTCTGCCATCATCTTCTTGATGTACGAGTGACCAACTCTTGAGCGAAGTGGCTTGCCACCATTTTCAAGAATTATCTCTGGGACCGCCTTTGAAGATATCAAATTATAAATAATAGTAGAACCGGGTTTACGCTTTAACTCACGAATGGCTATCAATGCCGTTAGCGCAGAAGGATTAACCAGCTCTCCCTTCTCGTTGACCAAGAAACATCGATCGGCATCTCCATCGAAAGCTAATCCAATATCTGCTTTCTCCTTCTTCACTCGCTGCACAAGATCAACTAAATTCTTTGGCTCAATTGGATTGGCTTCGTGATTCGGGAAATTACCATCCAATTCAAAGTACATGGGAATGAGTTCGACATTTAAACGATCCATGATTGCAGGCGCTGTATACCCAGCCATTCCATTACCCGCATCGACAACTACTTTGAGCTTACGACCGCTAGAAAATTCATCCTTCCCAAAAATACCTAGCAAGAAATCCACGTAATCATTCAATAGATTTCGTTCGGTAATTTTGCCGATTCCACCAATGGACATAGGTACGCCATTAATCATGAACTCTTTAATGCGAAGCAAGCCTGATTCTGCACCGATCGGGCGAGCGCCACTTTTGGCTAATTTAATTCCGTTGTAGGCCGCTGGGTTATGACTTGCAGTAAACATTGCCCCAGGCAGATTAAGTGAGCCAGATGCGAAATAGAGCATATCCGTGGAAGCCAAGCCAATTCTGATCGCATCCATGCCTTGAGATGTCACTCCATCAGCGAAGGCCGAAGCAAGTTCGTCCGACGATGGACGCATATCTTCGCCAATAACAATCGTGCCTGGCTCTCGTTCGGCTGCAAGAAAACGAGCGACCGCAGTTCCGAGAACAAATGTAAATTCTGGCGTTATCTGATCTTCCACTAAACCACGGATGTCATACGCTTTAATGACGCGGTCAAGTTCTTCACGAGTGAACATATAACTATCCTACTTAGTGAACTTAGCTCGAGGGCAGTCCCCGCAGGTGACCCCGGCGGCCAATCTCCGGTGATGGGCTAGGTTCCGGCGCTAGTTCGTGTTGGTGCTGACCAACTTCTCGCACAGCATCGGCGATCGCCATAAGGTCATCATCACTGGGGCCTCCAACTTGCATATCTGGTGCCGACTTAACCACGGTCCAACCATTTGGCACAGTTAATTTTTCACTATGGGCAGCACATAAATCATATGAATGGGGTTCGGCATACATTGCGAGCGGGCCCAGTACTGCAGTGGAATCAGAGTAAATGTAGGTCAGCGTCTTATTCGCGGGCATTCCACAACTGGCACGCGAACACGTGCGACTAGATCTTTGGGGGCTGCGCATAATTGAGAGGCTATCGCTTTTACGACAAGAAACCGTGGATTTCCTAATTGCCGGTGGTGCTATGTGTCAGAGTTCGCACATCGGCAATTGGCAATTGGGAACCAGAAATGATTTGGTTGGCCAGCAACGGAAGTGAATTCAGCCCGCCAGCAGAATTTGTGACAACTGCTCCCCCATATACCGGCACTTTATTGATCGGAGTAAGGAGAAGGCCATAAATCGGCCCCCTTGGAGCCCAGACCGCGCTACCTTGGCCGACTATTGTGGCTTGCTGGCTCTTGCCGCTTGCTCCGTGCCATTGCGCACGAAGATCAATATTTGCTCCCACAAATATGAAACTGGCTGATGTTCCCGCTAAATTAAGTTGGAATTTAGAGATCGGTGATAATTCTCCAGCCCAAGCGAAGTCACTTTTCCCGGTCATCAATGCGCTGGCAAAGGCAGGTTGGTCGGCGGTGATCAGCAGCCCATAAGGTCCCGAAATATGCAGAACTGGGAGTGGGACATCGATAACTTTCTGGTGAGCTACCTTGAGCAAATCAAAGCCAACTGGAGTGAACGAGCCATTATTTGAATAAATAGCTACATGGAGATTTGCATCCACATTTCCGGGAACCAAGAACCGTAGAGTAGCGGCAGAACTCGTACTACTCGAAGTCAATAAGCCACCTATATAGAGTTGAGTTTGAGGTGTGCTTGCTGGTGGAACAAAGCTCGCTCCCAGATCATGAAGTCCCTGATTTCGGTGGTCTAACATGAAAGACGTAACTCGACCAGAGATTGTAAGAACATGTAAAGCGATTGACTCTTCACCAGGCGCTAACGATGCCAGGGATATTTTTTTATCTGAATTAGCATTGACAACATATGTGACCGGGGCAAGTGCGACTTTTGATGTATACGGAAATACCTGAACCGTTGAATCACTCAATCCGCTGTTGACGATATCTAGAATTCCTTGACTCGTAACCCCGGCAGATCCCCCTATAAACCACTCATCAAATCCACCGACGGTACAGACCGTATCTGCGGTACTTCCACCGGTTACAGCGTTGAATACAATTTCTGATCCCGAATTACCGCCTACCACCGTGCCATAAGAATTAGAGCTGAGCACTTTCGACTTTGACGTCCGCAAGCTTTGGGACTTTCCATTTACCAATCTGATGGGCAGCCCTGATGTGGGTAGAGAGATTAATTGGCTCCCGCCCCCCAACACACCTGGACAAACTACCGCCGGATAACTGCCATTGCCGACCAAATGCGCTTTTGCCTGAGGCAGCGCAGTGGCAAGCACCACTGCACCTGCAATAACAACTGGCGCCAGAAAAAACTGTAACTGCTTCATGAATTTCATGCTTATACCAACTCATCAAGTGGTACCTGTTTTTTGCGACGCCCCGAAGGCAAGGTCATAACAACCGCAATTAAAAGAGTCAATAATTCTAGGGACATAAGGCCCCGATGTGCTGTGCCGTCATACAGCAATGTGACCGTGCCTGCCTCCGCAATATTGAAAATTGGCATACCATTTGACGCGGTCGACAACGGAACTGGTGATCCATTAATTAATAGCTGCCAATTACTATCGTATTTCTCGGCAAGATATACAACGCCGCCAGATGGAATTTTGCCTGTAGCCCCGATATCACCAGATGGAATCAGATAATTTTTGTTGTTTTTCATATGGAGCATGACGCGTGGATAAGCCCCCATGACCCGCCAGACTATTCCAGATGTAGTTGCGGACATTCGACTGAATCCACCGATTCCATCAATTGTTCGAGCAAGGGCGACTGGTACCGGAGATTTTACAAAGACATATTGGATTCCATACGTTCCAAGAATTTTTCCAGAAGTAACTCCAGAACCAGTAACAATCTGTTCGACTGCTCCTTTGATTTCTCCAGGGATTGCAGTTGCAACATCAGCATCCCCCAAGGAAAGTGGGGCACCTCGCGAAATAAAGAAAGTTGATGTGGCACCCCTGACCGCTAAGACAAGTGTTTTGGGTCTTGCTGGAGTCGTGTCTAGAGAAGAAACAAAAGCAGGAACAATATTGCCTTGATCGGATTGGGCTTGAGTTTGCGAAGTACCAATACCAATCCACACAACCATCATGATCATGGTTAAAACAGTCATCACCGAAGCTACTGCCATGGCGATATGTGTAAGTCCAAGTCGGCTACCTTGCATAGTTGGAATGATCTGCTCTGCCTGCTTTAGTACAGGGGGAATCAAAATAATTGAAATTATTAAGAATGAAACCCCAACCCATACGGGTTCTATGGCTCCATGGCCATCTACATGAAAAACGGTAAGCAGTATCGCTCCACCCAAAACAACTGATATCCAGCCCGCTATCGCCCTGAGAGCGCTTACCGCCCAGCTTGCCAACCCAAAAATAACTACTGGTGCAACGATCCAAACGGGTGGTGATCCAACTCCGCCAGGGTTATTTAGGGCCACGTGAAGGACTCCGCCATTTGCCGTAGGCACACCCGGTGCAAACAAAAATTGAGTTGGGTGCAAAATGAGTCCGAGCGACCAGGGAAGTTCTAAAAATAGGACAGTGATAATCAGAACAATTCGGCGAAGAGCTGGCTTGAAGGCTTCGCCTTCTAGAAAATCAATCCAACCTCCCGCTACTGATGTGGCACGAGTTCTTACCAAATTATTTATGAGCATAATAAATTGAATTACTAACCAGATACCAAAAATTAAAGGGGAGAAAGAAGCAACAATTCCCACCAGTAGAGCCACTGAAAAAAACTTACGCCATGAAATTTCAGAGATCTTCGACAACAATGGATTGACAAAGAGAAAAATAGGAGCGATGAGGTAAAGCACCAATACATCAATCCGCCCCTGATTTAGCGCCGTCCACAATAGAGGTGTTAATACATATACAAGCCCACCTATCGAGGCCAAATATTGCTTAATGCCTATTTTGCGTAGCGCCCAGGCAAAGGTCAGAAATGCTATTGAAGGCGCTAAGAAAAAGATGGTCGTAAGAAGAAGTGACAAGTGCCCCAGTGTGACAATGGAGGCCAGGCCCAATACCGCAACCCAGGGTGGCGTTGCCATCGACGAACCCATCCCCACCAGGTGCCAAGAATCTGCATAGCTACGCAAGAGTTCTGCGCCACTCGGAGGAATAGCTCCCAGTGCGCCTCCCGAAAGAGAACCGAAACGACTCCTTCCGGCAACAACAGAAAGAACCAGAATAAGAATCGAGATCAATAAATCGGGTCGTTTAGCCAGTCGTTTAAAGATAGATGGATGGTTCGTAGGTGCGTAATCAATCTCATCGAAGTCTTCTGGAACAATCCCCAGCGCAGAATATGTTTGGCCAGTTATAGGCTCGACTTCATCTTCTTTTTGAATCTTCTTAGTAAAGGCAGCAGCTAACCGATCCAATCCAGCACGAATCTGTGTTGCCCTGCCAGGTACGAACTTCTTAATAATTGTGGGCGAAAGTAATCGTGTTTTTTTGCGAAGCCGTCGAGCCTTGATCAGGTCAGCGGGATGCAGAATCAAAAGGCCCACTGCGGCAATTTCATCAGCGGCGTATCCTGGCAACTTTGCCAACAGGTCAAATACGGCTCGAATCAAACTTGTACCAATTACTTGAATACCAACCCATGGCAGTAACCACCATGACGTATTGACCAGCATTACATAAGCGGCATTTCTGCGATCCAAGAGAAGTGGTCGATGCAAGAATGCTTCGGATACATCGACCGCGCGACGTTCGGTAGCTGATGCTTCGGCGTGAAAGGCCGTAGCTGCGCCGACGCAGATTGCACCAAGGCCAGCGACGTGAGCACGCCAGCCCAAATCGACATCATCTCTAAAGAGGGCAAGGTTTGGGTCCAGGCCTCCCAACTCTTCAAAGGCAGTACGGCGCACCAACATAGCCGCAGTACTTACCGATAAAACATCGATCGTTGCATCATGTTGACCTTGATTCTGCTCTCGATGTTCCAATCCGGTCCAACGTGCTCCATTTCCTGCAATTGATATTCCAGCTTCAAGTAAATTGTCCCGGTCATACCAACCAATGAGTTTGGGACCTGCGATAACAATTTGAGGTCGCTGCACTACTGCGTCTAACAAAAGTTGTAAGGCATCCGTAGCTGGCGCACAATCATCGTGAATCAACCAGATCCATTCATTATCGATACTTTTTTCAATCGCGGGGGTTTGACTAAGAGCTAACTCAATTGCATCTCCATACCCAATGTCGCGCTCTGCTTGGATAAAAGTTATTCCAGCCGCCCGCAAAAGTTTTGCGGAAGAATCCACCGAGCCGGTATCCACTGCAATAATTCGATCTACACGGCGACTCTGGGAAGAGAGTGCGGCAATTACTTCGGGTAACCACGATGCACCGTTATGGGTAACCAGAATCGCAGTAACAAATATTTGCGAAGCCTCTACTGCTGAGGAATTTTGAACTCGCTTAATCTGAGTCGCCATTAACTGGCACTCCGAATATTCCGAAAATATTGAGAGTTGAAGTTAGGCCGAACGGCGCTTGAGCCGACGACGTTCGCGCTCTGAGAGACCGCCCCAAATTCCAAAACGCTCATCATGCCCGAGAGCGTATTCCAAGCATTCGCTGCGCACATCGCACGAAAGACAGACCCGCTTTGCTTCGCGTGTAGATCCACCTTTCTCAGGAAAAAAGGCTTCTGGGTCGGTCTGAGCGCATAAGGCACGCTCTTGCCAAGATAAATCTGGGGTGCCTATGGGGTTAGTGGAAGTACTGAAATCTGCTCTATTCGAGGCTGAACTTTCAGTCATACGTTCTCCTAAAACTCTGGCACGGCCGTCAACAGCCGCGGTACCTAGGTGAATTACACGCGTGTAATGCCGATTCGTCAAGTCGGCTAGGGTCAGAAACGACCGCTATTTTCCCTTTTTCGTGAATTTTGAGTTAAATCGAGCGATTTAGGGAGTTATAGGACTGATAGAACTGGTGTAGCCAAAAAATTGTTTACTGGCCACAAATCCACCTGGAATTTTCGATCCATCTGCAACGAATGTATCCATCAGTTCTGCTTGTGAACCGACCGCGGCCTGCATCCCAATGAACGTTCCAAAGAGCTTCACACCTGGCTCGATGACTGCCCCATGGCCGACAAAGGTGCCTCCTCCTAGTTCAACATCCGGAGAGACTGTGGCCGACTTAGAAATCAGCGAATCATCACGGTGCTCAAAATCGCCAGTCGCTATTAATGCATCAAATGCAGCTGATTGCACCTCACCGGATATTAAATCTCTCGTCGCTTGTAGAAGCGCCGACGGCGTTCCGATATCTAGCCAATAGGAATTATCGATGTAGCCGTTCAAAGATTTCCCCTGGACTAACAAGTCTGGGAAGGTTTCGCGTTCGACGCTAACGACTTTGCCGCTGGGGATTGATTCAATAATATCTCGATTAAAGATATAACAACCAGCATTAATAATTTTTGATGGCGGATTTTCCATCTTCTCGTTGAATGTTCGAATCTTGGAGCCATCCATTTCTACAACTCCATATGCTCGTGCATCCGGTACTTCGGTGAGATATAAGGTGACATCAGAATTCTTGGAAAGATGCAGGTGCATTTGCCTTTGCAAGTCATGTCCGCTGAGGACATCGCCATTAAATACGACAACTGGGCCGCTGTTTTTTAACCGCGTTGCAGCATGAGCTATCGCTCCACCAGTACCCAACGCCACTTTTTCAACGGCATAAGAAATCTTGATGCCAAAGCTTTCGCCATCTCCAAAATACGGTTCAAAGACTTCGGCCAGGAACGATGTCGCGAGGACAATCTCGGTTATTCCTGCTTCTCTGGCTTTGATAATTTGATGTTCAGTAAATGGGATCCCACCTACAGATAACATCGGTTTAGGAGTTGAAAATGTGAGTGGTTGCAGACGAGTACCAAAACCACCTACTAAAAGGATTGCAGAAGTGATTGGCTGAGAACTCATAACTGCCTAACCCAATATTCGCGCTGCGGCTTGGGATATCTGAGCATCAGTGGCCGTCAAGGCAACCCTGATATGCCGTGCGCCGTCGTCACCATAAAAATGTCCAGGTGTAACAAGTATGCCCAGCTCTGCCAAGAATTGAACAGAGTCCAGATCACGCTCTCCCCTCGTGCACCAGATGTAAAGTCCAGCTTCTGTATCTTCAATCCTAAATCCTAATGATTCGAGAGCTGGAATCATGATGTCACGTCTCTTCGCATAACGCGCAGCTTGTTCGTGTACATGCCGTTCATCACTCAACGCGGCGACCATTGCGGCTTGGACTGGCGCGGCAACCAAAAGCCCAGAATGCTTACGGAATTCTCGAATCTTTGCGATCAATAGTGGGTCACCAATAATCATGCCAGCGCGATATCCAGCTAAATTAGATCGTTTCGAAAGTGAGTGCAATGAGAGCAGATTCTTGTTATCTCCTTGAGCTACATGCAAGATCGACTTCGGCTGTGGGCCATCCTGCTTTGCAGGGAAATTGAAATAACATTCATCACTAGCAATGACAGCGCCGGTCTTGCGGGAATACTCAATGACCGCTTTTAGTTCCGAGACGGGAGATATACGTCCCGTCGGATTAGATGGTGAATTAATCCAGGCTAAATCTGCGGTTGGCCAGGTGGCCGGATCAAAGTCCACCGCTGTATTTTCAGCGCGAGCCAAAATACCCCCGACAAGATATGTGGGATATGCAATCTTTGGATAGAGCAAGGTTCTGGCTTCCAGAATTGATGGAAGGTTTGAAACTACCTCTTTCGAGCCAATACTCGGGAGGACGTCAAAGTCTCCGGTGACCCCCAGAATACTTTGCGCCCAGTTGCGCATCAATTCACGCAATGCAGGTGTGCCAATTGTTTGCGGATAGCCAGGGGCGTTGGATGTGGCCACAAGTGCTGCTTGGATAAAATCGGGCGTAGCATCAACGGGAGTCCCCACAGATAAATCAATGGCACCATCACGATATTCACGCGCACGCGCTCCGTACGGGGCTAAAACGTCCCAGGGAAAGTCCGGGAGCTTAATTGGTTACTCGCCTGCTTTAGGAAGAGCAATAACCACTGGGTGGTCGGAATCTTTAGCTCCAACCTTGCTTGCTCCGCCAGGAGATCCAATGGTCTGAAAGAATCCAGAATTTACTTCGGCATATTGCTTCCACGGTGCAGGAACATCGTCCTCGTAATAAATCGCTTCGACCGGACATACGGGTTCGCAGGCACCACAGTCCACGCATTCGTCAGGCTGGATATAGAGCATCCGGCCACCCTCATAAATACAGTCAACAGGGCACTCCTCGATGCAGGACTTGTCCTTAACGTCGACACAAGGTTCGGCGATTACGTATGTCATTTCGTTCCTTTCGAGTAGCGATTCCCATCAACTGCGGAAGAATTGGCAGATCCGCAACAAATGCTATTCCATGGGTAGAGAATAGTGGATACATCGATCAGAGGGGGCTTGGGAATGAAAGCAGCTCCTTCCAACTCAGAAATCGGCCTACGGGTGAGTATCCGACTCCATGATCCCGAGGGTGGCTACCGCGATTTGTTGGGTCGGCTGGAATCCATCACCCAAGTACGCAAAAAGGATGGTTCGCTAGTGACCTTCAATCCAGATCTCATAGCATTATGGAAAGTCGTACCTGAGTGAGCACCCCGACCGGCATCTTTCTCTTTGATACTCAATCACGTACGCAAAAAGAGTTAATTATTTCTGATGGAAGCGCACTGCGTATCTACTGTTGTGGCCCCACGGTCTATCGGGATGCACATGTCGGCAACCTACGCACATTTCTATTGGCAGACCTAGTTCTTCGACTAGCAAAACTCAAAGGCTTTGATTCGCGTCTTATTCAAAATATTACCGACGTTGGACACATGGGTAATGATTTTGAAGATGATAGCGAATCTGAAGACAAGGTAATTGCTCAGGCTAAGCAAGAAAAGTTAAACCCATTTGATATTGCTAGAAAATATGAGGAAAAGTTTCATCAAGATTTAGCACATTTGCGATTCACTCCAGCAGCCGTATACCCACGAGCCAGCGAATCAATACTTCTCATGCAAAATCTAATCAGCGAATTACTGTCGAAAAACCATGCGTACATTGGTAAGGATAAAAGCGTCTACTTTGATTCACAGAGTTTTGCCTCCTACGGAGCAATCAGCGGAAATCGCCTAGATGCCCTAAAGCCTGGGCACAGGTACGACTACGTCGATGACGGTAAGAAATTATTCCATGCAGATTGGGCGCTCTGGAAGGCTGCCGGAAGTCGTACGTCGATGATTTGGGAATCACCGTGGGGCGAAGGATTTCCCGGATGGCATGTCGAATGTTCGGCCATGGCTCTTCACTACCTTGATGGCCATGTTGACCTTCACATCGGGGGTATCGATTTACGCTTTCCGCACCACGAAAATGAGCGCGCTCAAAGCAACGGCGTGACAGCCACGGAAGCGGTCGATGTATGGCTTCACGGTGAACACCTTCTGTTCGAAGGTCGCAAAATGTCGAAAAGTGCGGGCAACGTAGTCTTGCTTGCAGATCTGATCGAGCGTGGATTTGATCCACTTGCACTTCGTCTATGTTTTATGGAGACCAAATATCGCAGCCAGATGGATCTCACATGGAAAGCAATTGAAGCGGCCGATGCCACGATCAAGCGTTGGCGCAATAAATATCAAGAGTGGCGTCAAGATGTTTCACATGTAGATCCAGAAGCTTTGCAGTCACTTCTCCGCGGAATAATCTCTGACCTATCTACAGACCTGGATACCCCAAAGGCAATTATTAAATTGCGAGAGATCGAGCGAGATGAATCCATTAGCCGAACGACTAGAGCAAACCTCTTCGAAATCGTTGATCAGTTCTTTGGACTAGGTATTACCGACAATAGATCGATTCGAGTTCTAGGTGCAGAAGAAGAAAAACTGCTCAATGAAAGGGAAATCGCAAGAGCGCAGAGAGATTTTGCTAAAAGTGATGAGCTACGAGAGGCGCTCCTTGCCAGAAAAATCAAGGTAATTGATACCCCTACGAGTCAGACCTGGGAAGTTATTTAGTAATCGCAGAAAATAGATCTGTTTCTCGACCATCTTTATCAAATGGGGCCGCAGAATCACCCTTAACTCGAATGTAATACTCGGTTCCAGAAATTTTTATCCCCAGTCGTTTCGAGAATGTAAAATTATCTCCGTCAAGTATTAATTGGGTTGCGTGTGCTCGCAAAGCAGCCAATTTATGATCAGTAAATGCATCGCCCTCATACTTTGACGTTACGAGGTGATCGGCTTTAACAAAGGGCATTGCAAGCCATTTTGACGGCGCATAGTTAAATAACTTTATAAGTACTTGAATAAACGGATTGCTACTTGTCAGACTCCCTTGTAACGCCGAACGAGGAATCGCACTCCAATAGATCTTTTGAATCTCCCATGGCTCGCCAGAGCCAAAACCAGGATCGGCGGCCAGCTCTGCCGCCTTCATGGCAATTTGGTGAGCCTTGATGTGGTCTGGATGCCCATAACCACCAAATTCATCGTAGGTGATAAGGACTTGTGGTTTGCGATCACGAATTATTTCTACCAAGCGCGCAGCTGCTTCCATTAAATCTGACTTCCAAAAAGATCTTGGGTCTTCGTTTGGTGGAGTTCCCATCATGCCGCTGTCGCAATACCTGCGGTCTGGATCTCCTAGAAAGAGGTGATCCTTCACGCCAAGCTTTTCCATGGCGGCCTTGAGTTCCCCGACCCGATAATCCCCAAGGGTGTTATCGCGGTTCGCTAGATGATGTTCTAGGGCAGGCACAAGGACTTCCCCGTGTTCTCCGCGAGTACATGTGACAAGTGTGACGGTTACGCCATCGGCGACATATCCAGCCATGGTGGCACCGTTATTGATGGTCTCGTCATCTGGATGAGCATGAACCAATAACATCCTGCGATCTGCAAGCTCTTTCATACACTCATTATCTCCGATGGGCTACGATCGCGCTAATGAGCGAAGAGAAGATACGTCTACCCCGCGATGAACGCCGCGCAACGCTTCTGACCGCGGCTTTAGAAGTCTTTACTGCGGCTGGTTACCATGCCGCCGCGATGGACGAAATCGCCGATCAGGCAAATGTCAGCAAACCCGTCCTGTATCAGCACTTCCCTTCGAAACTCGATTTATATTTAGCGGTCCTAGATATCCATTGTGAGTATCTGGTCGGCGATATTCAAGCTGCAGTCGCTTCGACCAAAGAAAATGCGGGTCGAGTTCTGGCTACAGTCAATGCATACTTTGATTTCATTAATCGTGAAGGTGAAGCCTTTAGACTGCTCTTCGAAAGTGATATGGCCGTAGAACCACAGGTGCGCGAACGACTCAATAAGATGTCATATGACTGCGCCGCGGCATTTAGTGATGCAATCACCGCAGATACCGGAATGCCGCAGGAATCTGCCATGCTGGTCGCGGTCGGATTGATCGGCACAGCACAAACGACAGCACGGCATTGGCTAGCCCGCGATGGAAAAATTGACCGTGATCTGGCAATAAAGCTAGTGGCTAGTTTGCAATGGCGTGGAATTTCAGGTTTCCCCAAGATCTAAAGGCCACTAAACTACGAATATGTCATCTAAAAAGAACTCTGATTCAAAGACCTCTGTTCACATTGGAATTTCTGATTCCTCTCAAGAACTACATTTCGAGACAGAACTAGAGGCAGATAAAGTCTTAGCTTTGGCAAAAGCATCATTGAGCGATCAGACAATTCTTCAATTGACCGATCTTAAAGAGCGCACAATTTTGATTCCTGCCACCAAGATTTCGTATATCCAAATTGGTGATGGATCAGAACTGAAAGTCGGATTTACCGCTTTATAACTCGGCGTTGATTTGCCCGACTCTCTAACTTCTCAAACTCTTCAGGGGACGTTGTGCATTCGCCTAATTGATTGAGTTTCCCGTTGCCGTGATAATCACTAGATCCCGTCATAATTAAATCAAATCCACGAGCTATGCCGGTAAGAAGGTCCCGATTCTCCTGTGTGTGATCACGATGAAAAACTTCGATCCCATCCAATCCGGCTGCGACGTAGGCGTCAAAAGTCTCTGGCGAAACGGTACGACTTCGCAGCGATGACATGGGGTGCGCGATCACTGCGACTCCCCCAGCGCCTTTTATCAAGGCGATCGCCTCTTCAGGCGTTGGAGAGTGATGGGCAACATAATAAGGAGAATCGTTGTGTAAGACTTCTGCAAATACTTGATCACGACTCTTCATATACCCCTTAGCAACTAGAGCATCTGCTAAGTGTGGGCGCCCCAGTGTTGCACCATCAGATAACTGTGCCTCAACATCTTCCATCGTCACCAAAAAATTAGCGGCGTTCAAACGCGTGATTATCTTTGCCATTCTTCCAATTCGATTATCGCGGGTCTCTGCCATCATGGCCATCAAATCAACGTTTGTGGGATCAAAGAGCATTCCAAGCATATGAACGCTGATTCCATCGTGGGTCTGGCAAGAAATTTCTGATCCTAAAACTAAAGATAAACCAGGCCGCAGATGCAAAGTGGCTTCTTCCCAACCAGCGACAGTGTCATGGTCAGTCATCGCAAGAGTCGTAATCCCATTGGCCATGGCCTTATTCAAGAGTTGGGTCGGGGTATCGGTGCCGTCACTAAAGTTAGAATGCGTGTGGAGATCAATCATTTTCTAGCATCTTCCCCTTAGTCGTTTCTTAATACAAATATGGCGCAACCTATAAGCAAGCCGACAATGCCAGGCCAGGTACCAACCGGAGGCTTCTGGTGGAGCCAGAACCATGCGATAACGGCAGATACGGGTACTTCGAAGAAGACGATGAGTGACACGACCACTGGCGAAACTCTTTTGAGAGTCAGGTTAAACAATGTATGACCCAAGATCTGAGCACCAAGTATCAATCCAACTAAGTAGATCCACTGAACTAATGGAAAATGAAATAATGAAGTTCTGGTCACCACCGAAATCACCAGGCTGGTTACTGCGCACGTTCCATAACATATAGTCGTATAGGTAGAAGTAGAAAGTGATTTTTGAACTTTTGAGCCGATTATGACGTAGGCGGCGGATAAAGCGCCGCAAGCGATGCCAAAGAGATCTCCCAAAAATGCTCGGGTAGAAATCGCAAAATCAACCCCGGTGATCAAGAAGAGTGAGAGAAATGCCAAAAACATTCCGCCGAAAGACTGAGTCGATATATGAGCGCCCTTGATTCTCATATAAAGAGCGGCGAAAATTGGTTGAATTGATGCCAACGCGGTTCCTGCGGCAACAGATGTAAAGCGCATTGCTCCGAAAAAACCTATGAAGTGTAGGGCCAATAGAAAACCAGCAAGAGCCGAAAGTTTGATGGCTCCTCGGTTTGAGCGAACTTTCCACTCACCATTAGCAATCGCAAATGGCGCCATAATCAAGGCACCACCCAGATTACGCCAGAAAATAAGAGTAGGGATTGGCATGATGCTCTTAGCAATAAGTGGACCAGATGATCCGATACCCATAATCCCTAAGAGTAAAAAGGGGATGTCCCGTCCTTTTGGCAGAGTTGTGTGGTGTTGTGATTTCATATCAGAGATGGAACATGAACCAGAATTGAGAAAGAACACATACCCCAACCAAAACGGTTATGGCTCCGTACAAAGTCAACGCCTTTTTACCTGCTACAAATTCGCCCATTAACTTCTTATCCTTAGAAATTCCATACATATATGCAAGAAGCGGCAAGAGCAGAATGGCGTTTAGCACCTGTGAAGAGATCAAAATCCAGATCAAAGAAATTCCTGGAATCATGATCAACCCGCCAGCAACAATGGTGATCGCAGCAAATGTCATGTAGAACAGCGGGGCTTCATCAAATTTGTCATCTAGTGCCGCTGGTGATCCAGTCAGATCGCTTACCGAATAAGCAGTGGACAGCGGGAGAATCGATGCTGCTAAGAGTGCAGCTCCAATGATTCCAATTGCAAAGAGATCTTTTGCCAGAGTCCCGGCAAGGGGTTTCAGTGCAACAGCTGCCTGCGATGCATCAGTAATCGTGAAAATATGCTCGTGATTTAATGTTGCGGCGCAAGTGATGATTACGAAGAAACCAATAACACCCGTCAGTAAAGATCCAACCCATACATCTGCACGTAATAAGCGAAGGTCGGCGCGGGTCAGACGCTTATCAACAGCGTACGACTGAATGAAGGCTAGACCCCAAGGTGCAAGAGTTGTTCCTAGGGTTGCCGTTGCAATATTGATCGCCGATTTATTAAATGGCATCGAAGGCACGATCATCCCATGGAATGCACTACCCCAATTGGGATGGGACATAAATCCAGCAATGACGTATGAGATAAAGACCGCAGAAAGCACGAAGAAGACTCGCTCGGCTTTCTTAAACGTTCCCCGAAGAACTAAGAATGAAATTAAAAGACCTGTAATCGGAACCGTCACAAACCGCGATACTCCGAATAATTGTCCTGCTGCAGCAACACCAGCGAATTCGGCGGTCATGGTTCCTAAGTTGGCCAGGATCAAGGCGACTGCGCTAAAACTTCCCGCACGTGCACCATATTTCTGGCGCACCAAGCCGATCAGACCTTGACGCGTAACGACACCGATACGCGCTCCAAGATCCTGAAAGACAATCAACGCCAGGGTAGAAATAACCAGTACCCAAAGTAAGCGATATCCATATTGTGCTCCGAGTTGAGAATAAGTTGTAATACCCGCTGGATCATCATCTGAAAGACCAGCAATAATTCCTGGACCCATAACCGCTAAAAAAGCGGCTAGTCGCAGCTTTCGACCACTTGGAATTTTTAGTGTTGTCATGAACGAACACCGTTGCTTTGCGATCCTCGTTGAGTCTTATTAGATAGGGCATCGACCAAGTCATCAGCCAGAATTCGGCCGATCGGCTTGTTCTTGTCATCTATAACGATGATCGAAGAGCCACGGTTATTTGAGAATTCTTCAACCACATCAGCAATTGGCGTACTAATTGCTACGGCAGTTGGGAAAGGCTTTGCGATCAAATCGGAGACCAGGCTAGTATTTTTTGCAGCGATCAGCTCAACGGTCTGAATATGGTCGAGCAATTTTCCTTTACTGTCGACAACAACTACCCCGTCAGAGCTATCTCGCTCTCGGTTTTCTACCAGCAGTTTCAGCGCTGCAGCCACGGTATCGCTCTCTTTAACGATCAATAAGTGGGTCGTCATGATTCCGCCCGCTAGCTCTTCATCGAAAGAGACCAACTGCCGCAATTGCTTTGCGGTTGCCTTCTCCATAGAACTCAAAATACTTTCGCGATGTTCGTCATCAAGGTCACGGAGAACTTCTGCAGATTCATCGGGTTCCATCAGGGCCAATAATTGGGCAGCCCGTTCTGCGCTCAAGCCGCGAAGCAATCCTTCGAGTTCGTCATCTTCCATCTCTTCAAGAGCATCTGCTGCAAGATCTGGATCCAACATTTCGATCAAGGCGCCTTGTTCGCGCCCGGCAAGATCTTCGATGAGATCGGCAAGGTCTGCCGGACGAAGTTGGCTCAGCGCCGAACGCGTTCCTGAAGTCCGCACAACTCCGGTCGAATCCGTCAGAGAAGCCACAGAGGCCCAGTCAAGCACGTGCTCAGGCGTTGCACGCCTTGATAATGAACCCGGAAAGAGTCTGCGCAAGAAGGAGACAAAAGAAATGTCTACGCCGACGACACGAATTTCTTTATCAAAGGGCGCCAAGTAAAGGTCTGAAGTTCGGACAACCCGTAGCCCATCAACATCGACGATCTGATGATCTAGTACATCGGCGTCTAGAAGGGATTCACCGGGACGTCGTTCAAACTCTACGAGGTTAATGGTGAGTGAGGAGAGAACTATTGAGTCAGGGGTCAACTTCGAAATTCTTGCGCCATTGATAAATGATTTGCGGTTGGCAACTTTTACAATTAAACCAGTTACTGGTGGATACGTTTCTTCGCCATGTCGCACGACTACATCGACCAAGCGACCAATTTCTTTTCCAGTTAGATCCAAGACTGGTCGGCCAATTAAACCTGCTAGTGAAACCAAGGAATCTCGTACACTCTTACGGGAAATTAAGAGGTCTGTGCGCCCCACAAGCCGCTTGGCGACCGTGTTAATTGAGGTGACTGGTGGGCGTTTCATGCCTCAAGTCTAACGGGGCGAGTACTGGATTAAGTGTGAAGTGAAAGCGGGACGCCCACTAAAGAGCGAGGACGAATCATTAATGCGCCCAATAATTCATCAAACGTTTTCTTCGCCGCTGTATCCGTGGGACTCAGATATGCCGGATGGCCCGTATCTCCCCCATCTCGAACCTGCGGATCGAAGGGAATTTTCCCTAAGAGGGGAACATCTGCTCCCACGAGTTCGGAGAGTCTGCGTGCAGTCTCTAACCCCCCACCACTGCCAAATAGCGCAATTGGCTCGCCACAGTGTGGGCATGGGCTTTCTGACATATTTTCAATTACACCAATGATGCGCTGCTTTAGTTGGTGTGCAATTCTGCCAGCACGTTCTGCGACTTCTGCGGCAGCGACTTGCGGAGTAGTCACAACCAATATTTCTGAACCTGGTACCAGTTGGGCTAAGGAAATTGCAATATCACCCGTACCAGGTGGGAGGTCTAGAAATAACAGATCTAATGAACCCCAATATGCATCGCTAAGTAGTTGTTCTAAAACCCGGTGCAATAACGGACCGCGGTATGCAATCGGATCTTCTCGATTTGGTTTAAACATCTCCATCGATACTACTTTGACGCCATATTTCTCTACTGGGATAAAGGTCTGGTCTATTGCAGTGGGGCGCTGATCCAAAATTCCCATCAAACGTGGAACAGAATGTCCGTAGACATCAGCATCCAAAATTCCAACAGTCAGTCCGGCGGCAGCTGCGGCGACCGCCATATTGACGGTGACAGATGATTTTCCAACTCCACCTTTTCCAGATGCAATTCCAATTACACGTGTAAGTGAATCAGGTTGTGCAAATGGATTAAATTTTTCTCGCCCACCACGTAATAGTTTTTTCATCGCATCGCGCTCTTCATCGTTCATGACTCCGAATTCGATGAAGACCTCGTTAATTCCGTCAATAACAGATACCGCCGCCTTGATATCACTCTGCAGTCGATCGCGCATTGGGCAGCCAGAAATAGTCAGCTTTACCTTGAGGTCAGCGCGACCATTAGCAACCGAAACCGATTCGATCATCCCGAGTTCTGTTAAGGGCCTATGAATCTCTGGGTCATTAACCTTTGCAAGAGCAAGGTGAATCGCATCTACAAGGAGTTGAGTCATAGACGCATCCTAGAACTTTTCATAGATGCTATTGAGAGGCAACGAGAGTGACCGAGACCGACTTAGTCACAGTTCCACGCTGATATTTCAAGTTAATGGTGTCTCCAACAGAGTGGGATCTAATTGCGACCACCATGTCACTGGCGGTAGCGATTGGTTGACCATCGATCTCCAGGATGATGTCTCCTGCATGCAATCCGGCCTTTTCTGCAGGCCCGCCAGCCTTGATAGCTGTTGGGATATTTGCGATTTTGGCACCGGGCCCAGTGAAGGCACTGTCCAAAGAAAGTCCAACTATCGGATATGTGGAGTGTCCACTCTTGATCAATTGTTCAGCAGTCTTCTTCGCTTGGTTAATGGGAATTGCAAATCCAAGGCCAATCGAACCTGGTTGACCCGAAGTATTTTGCCCTAATGAAGCAATTGCCGAATTCACACCAACTACTGCTCCGCTTGCATCCACAAGTGGACCGCCCGAATTACCTGGATTAATAGCCGCATCAGTTTGTAGCGCATCTATATACGAACTTTCACCTGCAGATGTATCCGAACTTGTTGTCACGGGGCGGTTCTTCGCAGAAATAATTCCAGAAGTTACGGTGCCTTGAAGTCCGAGTGGGGAACCGATTGCGATGACAGCATCTCCGACTTCTACTTTGTCACTATCACCCAGTTGTAGCGCTGCGGTGTTTGTTAGGTCAATTTTGAGTACCGCTAAATCGTACGACGTGTCACGGCCAATAAGTTTTGCTGTATAAAAATGGTTATCAAATAACTTCACCGTGATCTTGCCACCAGATAACACGGCGCCTTCAACTACGTGATTGTTAGTCATTACATAACCATTGTTATTAATAAAGAATCCAGAACCAGTATCTGAACCCGCGCTTGATTCACAATCAATTTCAACTACAGACGGTGAGACTCGGGCGGCGATTCCAGCAATAGAATTTGGCGCACGTTCAACAGAATTATGTACAGAAACTAGTTGGTTAGAACCCACAAAAGAAGATCTTCCGATGAGGGCTCCTACTACTCCGGCAAGGAGTGACATTGCTACCGCCATGTACCACGTGACTGTCGCAATCCGACGAACAGGAATTGGTGCAGGGAGCGGCTGACTGTCAGAAATCCACCACGGAGTCTGGGTAGGTGTTGTGGATTGAGAGTTTGGGAGTATTGATTCGTCAGACATGTTCACATCTTAGGGAATCTTTTAAAGCTTTGTCGCGAGCAGGACGCCACTTCCCACTGGGAGAACCGTGCAACTCCACCGTGAATCTTCTCGGACCGCACGCACTCCATCGCGCCGCGAAATACTGTCAAAATCGCGTTGCGTGGGGTCAGCGACTTTCCCGCCGCTTAATGCATGATCAATAAGCAAAATACCACCTGGCCGTAGGAGTCGATATGCCTCGTGAATAAGCTCCATAAGATCTGCTGCTGGGCGAAGTACTACCAGGTCATAATTTTTATCGGCAAGTTTTCCTACAACTTCCAGAATAGTTCCTGTGATTAATCTGAAACGCTGGGATGAAATACCTGCCTCTTCAAAGACAGCTCGTGCCGAGGCTGCATGTTCGCGCTCTATATCTATCGAGGTAAGTACTGTCTCTGGTGAAGCCCCCGCAAATAGCCACAAACCGCTGACACCAGAGCCAGTGCCAATTTCTACAATAGATTTGGCACGCAAGGTTTCTACAAGAAATTTCTGCAGCCCACCAACAGCTGGTGATGGATCAAGGGTTCCTAGCTCTTCCGCGGTATTGCGGGCCTGTTGCATGAAAATATCCTCGCGAACAAAACTTTCCGCGAAGGCGGACATGTCGCCGCGATTTCCGATCATGACAGAGATGCTAGCCATTCAATGAGCAAACGAGGCCCAAAACCGGTTCCGCCCTTAATAACTTCTCCCGAGTCGGAATCCGAACGCGCGGGTCCGGCAATATCGAGGTGGACCCACGTGCGCTCCCCAACAAATTTCTCCAAGAAGAGAGCAGCTGTGACCGAGCCAGCACTGAAATCTTGGGCAGAAGCATCGTGGTTGAGATCTGCGACTTTGCTGGCCAAAGCCGAGGTGTAATCGTCAACCAGAGGCATTGGCCAGACTCGATCGCCAATGCTTTCACCAATCTGGTGAAGCCTGGCCGACAACGAAGTGTTTCTGGAAAACATAGCGCCGTATTGCTTTCCTAAACCCAAGGAAGCAGAACCTGTGAGTGTTGCTACGTCGAGTAGATAATCTGGATTGAGTTCTAAATCGGCATATGCCAAGCCATCTGCAAGCACTAGGCGGCCTTCAGCATCTGTGTTAATTATTTCTACGGTCGTCCCGCCGTATTGGGTAATGACGTCGGATGGACGTTGGGCGGTTCCCGAAATCATATTTTCTGCGCACATCAATAGCGCTGTAACTCGTACTTGAGGCTTAATCTCGGCCATTGCCACTGTCGCGGTTAAGATCGCGGCTGCTCCAGCCATATCGCTCTTCATAGGGATCATGAGGTCATAGGGACGCTTCAGCGAGAGGCCACCAGTATCAAAGGTGATTCCCTTGCCCACGAGCACAACATGCGGCCAATTCTTTGATCCGATCGGGGCATAACTAACTTCGATTAATCGCGGACTGGCCGTTGGTGATGAATTACCAACTGCCCGCAGGCCGCCAAACTTTGCCAATGCTCTACCGCTCTTTATAGTGACAGTAAGAGCGCTGGACTTTCTCTGGCGAACTAATTTTTTGGCCTGTTCTCCCAGCCATGCCGGGGTCTTGATATTGGCTGGCGTGTGGATTAGATCACGAGTATGCCAGACCGCATTTACATGAATCGATGCACGTGTAATTTCGTTGGCATATTGTGAAGGAAATGAAATCTGAGTTGCGCCTTTTGCGCGGACTTTCTTATCTGATAGATCTTGGCTCTTTAAATTCCACCCATACTGAGAAAGTGAAACTGCCATTATGTGAGCGAGCGCATCCTCTTTGGCGGCAAATGTAAAAGTGTCCAGAACGCGGTAACCAGTTCCTTTAATGGCACGGCCTAAGGCTGCTCCTGCTTTACGTGACGCCTCGCGACCCGCATCCCCATGGCCTACAACCAGGATTCGAACTAATGTCTTGTGGCCCGCAACGGGAATTCGTACGACTTCTGAAGGTTTGCCTTGAAACTCAGGGAATAATTTCTTAAATTCTTCGCGCGTGATGCCGCAATACTCCAGAACTTGATCGATCAATGGAGATTTAGAAATTTCTGGAGCGCTAGTTCCAAAAGTTGCTGGAATGGCGATTACATTAAATTCTTCGAACTCACGATCCTTCAGCGAGCCCACTTTGTGAAATGTGGGTTGTGGAAGTCGCATTGCTTAACTCTATTTTTTGACGAGGGCTACTGCAGCTTGAAGAGCGTTACCAAGGTTAGTTGCTTCTTCAACGTTGAGTTCGACGACAAGTCGTCCGCCGCCTTCGAGCGGGATACGCATCACCAAGCTACGAGCCTCTTTGGTGACCTCCATGGGACCATCGCCAGTACGTGGTTTCATGGCTGCCATGGTGAAACTCCCTTACTTCCTAGATGGCCAGAGAATTCAAAACCTCTAGGCCTCTTATGTCTCTTACAAGGGGATAAGTATCTCGCATCATGCGTGGGGTGGGAAATCCAGCACGACCAGCAATCGACGCTTACCGCCTTCAATGACCGCCATAACCGCTCGCGAAGGCACTCCAAGGGCTTCTGCGATCTCTTGCGCTGACATTCCCTTCAAATAATGCAGGGTGAGAATAAATCTCTCTTCTTCGGGCAGGCCAGCGATCACTTCCGCGATAGTCGGGGGCTGTTCCACGGATAGCAGATTACTAGTCCTGCCTTAAAAGGTGCTCATACCTGGATCTGCTTGGTTTGATAGCGTTCGTCGCATGAGAAAAGCCTTTGGAAGCGGGATCGCAACTATCGCTAGCAATGGGGATGTTCTGGATTGCTGGTTCGTAGGGCTCGGGATCGAACCCCTGAAGAATCTGGCAGATCGATCTGCATTTCTTGCGCCTGACCGGATCCGTGAGGTTAAGAAGGAGGCCGTGGATCTGGAAATCGACCTTGATGTCGCTCCAACTTCTGCAGTGGATGCTTATTTACGACTTCACCTTCTGTCGCATCGATTGGTAAAACCACATGGTCTAAATCTCGATGGCGTTTTCGGATTACTTACAAATGTCGTGTGGACTTCTGCTGGGCCTTGTTCGCTCAATAATTTTGAAGAAACAAGAGCGCGTCTGCGGGCAGCATATGGACATCTCACAATTTTTAGCGTGGATAAATTCCCACGAATGGTTGATTATGTGATTCCAGATGGCGTACGTATTGCCGATGCCGATCGCGTGCGCCTTGGTGCTTATCTTGCGCCAGGTACAACAATCATGCACGAAGGCTTCGTTAACTTTAACGCGGGCACATTAGGCAAATCAATGGTTGAAGGTCGCATTAGTTCTGGTGTTGTCGTTGGCGATGGCAGCGATGTTGGTGGCGGTGCTTCGATCATGGGAACTTTGAGTGGTGGCGGGAAGGAAGTTATTTCAATCGGTGAGCGATGCTTGCTTGGTGCCAATTCGGGATTAGGAATCTCCCTTGGCAATGATTGCGTGATCGAATCAGGTACCTACATTACTGCCGGTTCCAAAATCACTCTTCCTGATGGCGCAGTAGTTAAAGCGCGTGAATTATCTGGGGCTAGCAATCTGATCTTCCGTCGTAATTCGCAATCCGGAAATTTGGAAGTTGTGCCTAAAGTAGGTGGCTGGGATGGCCTCAATTCGATTCTGCACGCCAACTAAGAAATAACAGACCGGCGATCGTTAGGAAAGCGTGAATACATGACTGATAACAATGTTCGAATAACCATCGATGAAGCCGCTCTTAAGTCGAAGCTGGATCCACTTTCTTATGAGGTGCTTCGAAATGGTGCCACCGAACGTCCGTTTACCGGTGAATACAACGATACCGACACTGTTGGAAGTTACCGATGTAAAGCTTGTGGCAATGAACTTTTTAAAAGTGAGACCAAGTTCCATTCTGGCTGCGGTTGGCCTTCTTTTTACGCGCCAACAGCTGATGATGCCGTTGTGTTGATTGAGGACCGTTCACTTGCACCACGAATCCGAACAGAAGTCCGATGTGCCAAATGTGACTCCCACCTAGGGCATGTATTTAAGGGCGAAGGGTATGACGTTCCCACTGATGAACGTTGGTGCATTAATTCGGTCTCATTAATCTTGGAAGAGAAGTAAGACAAGCTAGTTTTTTTACTAAATTCCAGTTACTAAATTCCGGGTGGAGCAATTTCAAACCACGATGATGGAATCTTTAACTTCGTCTTGAAATCCCCAACTTGCAAGGTGGATATCATGCCAGTACTTGAAGCAGCAGTAATTGATGTGGCTGCATTGCTTGCAGATCTGGTTGCAATAGTTAAAGTGAGAACATCTGGAAGCTTAAAAGCTGTGGCGACATCCTTCTGTATTAATACCCGCTGCCAATGCGCATAATTAGGATTAAGGAAGATATCCAGACTCCAAGGGTCTGCGACATTTGTCAGATAAGGCTGCGCCGTCCCCCAAACATCCTGACTTGTTTGTGTCATTCCACCATCGGAGGAGAAGAAATACACAGCGATGGGTTTGCCTTGATACGTAATGGCATATGCAGTGTTTGGATCCGATTCGGTCGCAGCGACCGCAGAACTCCAGAGCTGGCCGAAGCCAAGTTCTGATTCTTTCGCATAACCAACATAGACCTGGTCGTACTTACTGCTGTAGACATTGCAATCACATTCTGGCCGCAGAGTTAGGTGCGCGAGGCCATAAGTGCGAGAAGCAATTGCTTGGGCCTGCAGGGCTGCCGATGGCCAGCTTGAGGATATTTCGCTAACGCCAAGCACATATTGATCGATAAGCATTGTGTCCGTGACTTCGATCTTCGACCCGACTACTCGTAAAGATATCGATCCATAATGTAAATTCATCGAAGCATTTGATGTATTCATGGCGAGCAACCCAGAAAAACTGATATTCCAGATATTAGTGGCCGCAAGAACTTGATTCACTTGCTTGGGAGTAGCGATCACAGCAGATATGACTTTGCCGACCAGGGAAAATCGCACCGTGGAATTAGGAGGAATGGATTGGGCGCCAAGATTCCAGGCCGCGCTCGAGTCCAAAGGTTTAAATGTAAATTTTGCAAAGGTGACAGCGTGCGCCACGTTGACTTTAATATTTTGATCGATTGGTACCGCTGTCAATTGGGTTCCGGGAAACCAGTACGACAGGATGTCAGACGCGCTTTTGCCCTCTAGCGCCTGACCCTTAGCACCGATTTGGCTCATACCAACCCCATGACCAAAGCCAGAACCAGTAAGAACGAAGTGTGGAGGCAGCACGTCTGCGCTGGCGATGTTAGGAGTCAGCAGTACTAAAAAGAGAGCAAGCAGAAAACCCTTCTTTCGGATACTAATCATTCGGACACTAAGTTCTTGGGAGAAGTTAAAAACCCCCACCCCCAAGCAAAATGCATGGTTGCTAAAACTGCTGGCAATGTAATTTTCTCTTTCACATTTTTACCTATAACCAACGAACCCACCAAGTTGCCAAGGATGTAGAGGCCGAACGGTAAGTAGCAAACCGGATTCAAGCTCGCACCTAAAATAATTGAAAGTACTGATATCGAGACCGTGACGGGTGGTGCAAGGTAGCGAAAACTGATTGTGCCTTTGTGACTTCGGCTCACGGCTCTGCGCCAACGTCCATATTCAAAATATTGCTTAGCAAGCGCACGGAGATTGGGCCTTGGTCGATATGTGACAACTAGTTCTGGATCAAACCAAATAATTCCACCAGCTGCTCGCAGACGAAAATTTAGCTCCCAGTCCTGTGCTCGAGTAAACCTTTCATCGAATCCACCGACCGCCTCTAATTTATCTTTCTTAAACACACCAAGGTAAACAGTGTCCGCTGGGCCAGCATCACCACCGGTATGAAAACGCGCTGCGCCAACGCCCAATGGCGAACGCATCGCTGTCGCAACTGCGCGTTCAAATGCATTTTGACCTACTGCGGCCATGACACCACCAACATTGACGGCGCCAGTTTTCTGCAAGACATCTACGGCATGATCTATATATGTCGGAGAAATCTCGGCATGCCCATCAATCCGACAAATAATGTCGTAACGAGCCTTTGCAATTGCCGCATTCAAAGCGGCGGCGGTACGGCCACTAGGGTTTTGGAGAAAAACTACTTGTGAATTAGATCTAGCTATGTCCGCAGCGATCTCGTTGGTCTTATCTTTCGAAGGTCCCAACGCCAAAATGATTTCTAGCGGTCCTAGATATTTTTGGGCCAATATTGCATTAATGGCATCTGCCAGAAATCGCTCTTCGTTGAGGATCGGCAAAATGACCGAGACGCCAGGGCGCTGCCCCGTTCGGGAGGAATTTTCCGTAAGGTCGCTCATACATTGCACAAGGTACCGTTTCTCGCCACTAGTATCGGTTCAATGGCACTGAAAATTTCTGTGATTGGCACCGGATATCTCGGAGCCACTCATGCAGCCTGCATGTCGACCCTTGGATTCGAGGTCATCGGCATAGATGTTGACCCGGAAAAAGTCGCATCTTTGGCCGCCGGACGAATTCCTTTTTATGAGCCTGGACTCGAAGAACTCTTGCAGAAAGAGCTAAAGAGCGGACGCCTGACCTTTACTACTGATTTTTCTGCTTCGGCAGATTGCGATGTCCACTTTATTTGCGTAGGCACTCCGCAAGTTAAAGATGGTCTAGCCGCGGATATGACTTACGTTAACGCCGCATTAGATGCCTTGGCTCCGGTGATCAAAACTGGTTCACTGGTCGTCGGAAAATCCACAGTTCCTGTCGGTACAGCTGCGCGATTACGAGAACGATTACTAGCTATTAACCCAAACTCTGATCTAGCCTGGAACCCAGAATTCCTGCGAGAAGGATTCGCGGTTGATGACACGCTTAATCCCAATCGCCTCGTGGTGGGTGTGACAAATAGCCGTGCCGAAGAAATTCTCAGAGAAGTTTATGCAAAGAATCTTGCGGCAGATACGCCATGGGTTGTCGCAGACTTGCCTACATCTGAACTCGTAAAAGTTGCAGCTAATTCATTCTTGGCAACAAAGATTTCGTTCATCAACGCAATGGCAGAAATTTGCGAGGCCGCGGGTGGGGATGTGACGGTTTTAGCAAAAGCAATTGGATATGACCCACGTATCGGAAGTCGTTTCTTACAAGCCG
Source organism: uncultured Actinomycetes bacterium (assembly GCA_903838295.1). GTDB lineage: Bacteria > Actinomycetota > Actinomycetes > Nanopelagicales > Nanopelagicaceae > PALSA-747. Next base: position 99,755 of record CAILXX010000004.1, on the reverse strand, counting down.
GAATCGGATTTGGCGGTGGTTGTCTGCCGAAGGATATCCGTGCTTTCATGGCACGAGCTGAAGAACTTGGCGCTAAGCAGGCCCTTGAATTCCTACGAGAAATTGACTCTATTAATCTACGGGCACGCACTCGAGTCATTGATTTAGTTCGCGGCGAGCTTGGCGAAGATTTATCTGGAAAGAAGATCGCCGTATTAGGCGCTGCTTTTAAGCCAGATAGTGATGATGTGCGCGATTCCCCGGCCTTGGATATCTCTGTTCAAATTCAAGCTGCTGGTGCCCACGTAACGATTCATGATCCCAAAGCGTCCAGTAATGCCCAAAAGCGTTTCCCGGTGCTCAATTTTGAGGAGACGATTGATGAATGCGTAGCTGGGGCAGAATTAGTATTACATCTGACCGAATGGAAAATTTACCGTGAGATCGATCCTACACTCCTTATCAAGAAGGTAAAGAACCCCATCATGATTGATGGTCGCAATGCTTTAGATAGAGATAAATGGCGAAGCGCAGGTTGGAAATTTAAAGCACTCGGACGAAGCGATATTTAAAAACCGGTCTTCTGGTTCCGCTTTGCTTTGAGAGACTTTCCTTTTTCGAGAGATCCTTGGCGAGCCTTCTCCATAAGTTCGGCAACTTTTGCGCTGACCTTCGGATCGCTAGCACCCAAAATACGAGCTGCCAAGAGACCAGCATTCTTAGAATTTCCGATCCCGACAGTTGCTACTGGAACACCAGCGGGCATCTGAACGATAGAGAGCAACGAATCCATCCCATCTAATACCTTGAGAGGTACTGGAACACCAATAACAGGAAGTGTTGTTGCGGCGGCAATCATTCCGGGCAAGTGTGCTGCTCCACCAGCGCCAGCAATTATTACTTTGTACCCCGCCTTTGCCGCGCCTTGTGCGAAGGCCAGCATCTCTGTCGGAGTTCGGTGCGCACTGACAACATCAACGTCATACGAAATTCCACATTCATCTAAAGCAGTCGCGGCCTCTTGCATAACCGGCCAATCCGAATCTGATCCCATAACAATTGCTACATCACTCATCAATCGCTCCGCTCAGGTAGTCAACTGCATGCCTTACTTCAGACCTTAAGTGTAGAAGATCATCACCCAACAATGTTACGTGGCCAACCTTGCGACCTGGACGCAACTGCTTCATATATTGATGAATTCGCAGGCGTGGATTACGGGCCATCAGGTGAAGGTATGGGCGATACAAGTCACCGCTCTTATCGGTTTCGATTCCAATCACGTTCCCCATGACTGCATATGGCGCAACCATACTTGTGTCACCAAGCGGCAAATCTAGTACAGCCCGCAAATGTTGTTCGAACTGACTCGTGACAGATCCTTCGATACTCCAGTGACCAGAATTATGTGGACGGAGCGCAAGTTCGTTGATGATCAATTGGTCGCCGACCACAAAAATCTCTACCGCCATAACTCCTACCAGATCAATACCTTGGGCAATAGTTAGTGCAATGTGGCTGGCCCGGCTAGATAACTCTTCAGAGATATCAGGAATCGGGGTAACGGTTTGAGTACAGATTCCATCGCCTTGCACGGTCAGAGTTGGCGCCCATGTAGCAGCCTGCCCATGCGAAGAGCGGGCAACCATTACAGCAATTTCATAATCGAAATTTAATTTCTCTTCGATCAGCAAGGGAGAATTTATCTGCCTATAAAGCGCTACCAATTCTTCCGCTGAGGAGATCAGGAAAACTCCACGTCCGTCATATCCACCAGTGACGCTCTTAGCGATCAATGGAAATTCGATTGATACTTCTCCACCCTCGTATTTTTCCCAACGTGGATTGGGAAGATTTAAATCAGCCATCTTTGCTCGCATGAGCAATTTATTCTGACTATAAGAAAAAGCCGAAGCGCTCGGGAAAACTTTTATGCCTTCTGCTTGCATGGCAAGTATTAGCTCCTGGGGAATCTGTTCGTGCTCAAAAGTCACAACATCACAGGTGCGCGCCCACTTCAATACCGAATCGGTTTCATTGAGATTGCCAACAACATGTTGAGCGATTTGTGCAGCACTATCCTTTGAATCTGATGCAAAAAGTGTGAGGTAAATTCCCAAATCAATCGCGGGTGGCACCATCATGCGCGCCAATTGCCCCGCACCGATAACGCCAACAATAGGGAAAGTCACCGCCCAAGTTTAGCGAAGATGTACAACGTCCCCGACGCTGATCCGGTCCCCCGATTCGAGCAGTAATTCCCCATCAGCACCTACATCTATCGCCATTCCTTGAATCACCTGATCCGCTGGAAGAATCACAGATACTTCGGTGCCAATGGTCTTTGAAAGCGCGCGGTATGCGCCTCGAAAATCCCTGCCATTATTCCACTCGGTAAAAAGGTCCTGAAAATTCTTTAGTAGCAAAGCGATCAATACGTTTCTATCAATTTCAATGCCTGATGTGATGTAAATCGACGAAGCCGTAGCTACAGGTAGTTCTTCGGGAGTAGTACTTACATTAATACCGATCCCGACAATGATACCTTCACCATAATATTCGCATAAAATTCCAGCGACTTTCCCGGATTCGGTTATTACATCATTGGGCCACTTGGTGAGGTAATCGTGTGAAGCCGTAACTTCGTTGATAGTTCGTGCAACGCTCATACCGGAGATAAGTGGAAGCCAGCCAAGTTGCGATCTGCGATTTGGCTTAACGTAAAAACTAAATAGCAATGCAACGCTCGCCACAGAATCAAAGCTGCGGTCCAATCGTCCACGACCCGCACTTTGAAATTCGGTAACAACACAATCCCCGTTACTGACGAGTTCGTTTTTCAACTCATCTTGTGTGGAAGTGGTCTGATTAATTACGCGTACCCGCCAGTAATCCGAAGTCAACGCATCAGAAATCTTCGCCTCATTAAGGACTGCCCGTATCACAGATACCCGCTTCACTAGTAAAGTGTGGATGTGACTGATGCGAGAAATACTACTGCCGGAAAGATCAATGAATTAAAGGCGCGCCTTGAAAGCGCAGCCCAAAGTGGATCGCCTGCCGCGATAGACAAGCGCCATGCTGCTGGTAAATACACTGCGCGCGAACGAGTAATGAAGTTACTCGACGACGGATCATTTGTAGAGTTCGATGCTTTCTCTACGCATCATTCTGATAATTTTGGAATGGATAAGTCACATCCAGATGGCGACGGAGTAATTACCGGTTATGGCACCATCGATGGTCGTACCGTTGCGATTTCATCACAAGATTTCATGATATTTGGCGGATCGCTCGGCGAGACGATGGGTAAAAAGATTGTGAAGGTTATGGATTTTGCTCTTAAGAGCGGGATTCCAATGATCGGACTCAACGATTCAGGTGGCGCTCGTATTCAAGAAGGTGTTGCTTCACTCAGCCAATATGGCGAGATCTTTAGGCGCAATGTGCGTTCATCGGGAGTCATCCCTCAGATTTCGGTCATCCTTGGGCCCTGCGCAGGCGGCGCCGTGTATTCACCTGCGATTACCGATTTTACGATCATGGTGAACGAAACATCTCATATGTTTATTACGGGACCTGATGTCATCAAGGCTGTCACCGGTGAAGAAGTGGGTATGGAAGATCTTGGTGGCGCCTTAACTCATAATTCCAAGACCGGTAACTCTCATTATCTTGCAGATACTGAAGATGATGCGCTCAAATATGTGAAGGCGCTCTTATCGTTCTTACCGAGCAATAATTTGGATAATGCACCGGTACTTCGAGCAACAGAGTCAGGTGACATTGGTCCATCAGATCGCGCTCTTGATTCATTGATCCCAGATAATCCCAACAAGCCATATGACATGCGCATCTTGGTGGAAGCAATCTTGGATGAAGCAGATTTCCTAGAAGTTCATGCGCTCTTTGCCCCAAATATTTTGGTCGGCTTCGGTCGTATCGAAGGACATTCGGTGGGGATCATCGCCAACCAGCCGCAGAACTTCGCCGGCACTTTAGATATTGATGCATCTGAAAAAGCTGCACGCTTTGTGCGTACCTGTGATGCATTTGGTATCCCGGTAGTCACGTTGGTGGATGTTCCTGGATTCCTTCCCGGCACCGAGCAAGAGTGGAACGGCATCATTCGTCGTGGCGCCAAATTACTTTATGCCTATGGTGAAGCTTCGGTTCCCTTAGTCACCGTAATTACCCGTAAAGCCTATGGTGGCGCTTATATTGTTATGGGATCTAAGCACTTAGGTGCAGATATAAACTTGGCCTGGCCCACCGCCCAAATCGCAGTAATGGGTGCACAAGGCGCCGTAAATATTCTGCATCGGAAAGATATTGCCGAAAAACCAGAGCGTGCTCCAGAACTGATTGCCGAATACGAAGATGCGCTTCTCAATCCTTATATCGCTGCCGATCGAGGATTTATTGATGGAGTTATCGAACCTCATACAACCCGCCAACAGATCACCAAGGCGCTTCGAGCATTGGCAAATAAGAGAGTAGATCTACCGACTCGCAAGCACGGAAATATCCCGCTGTAATGCCACAAAACGATTTCCCTCGAGAGTTCCACAAACTTGGATTTACAATCCTTGCAGGTACTCCAACTCCGGGCGAACTCCTCGCTTTGTCACGCGCGATCGATGAAATCGAAAGAAGTTCTAACCCTCCCGCTAAATATCGCAGCGCTTGGGCTCGATTAAAGATCGCCAATTCACTTCCCCGTAAATTTGGGACTACTCCCTCATGAGCAAAGAGATTGTTCTTGCCTCCGCCTCACCATCGCGCAAACGCCTGCTCGAATCGATCGGAATACAGCCAATAATTCGTGTGAGCGGGGTCGATGAAGAAACTCCAGAACTACTTGCGCTCTCTCCCGCAGATTTGGTGATCGCATTAGCAATACTTAAGGCGCACACGGTCCATAAGAATTCGCCAGAACTAACCAATTCCCTAATTATTGGATGTGACTCCACTTTCGAGTTCAACGGAGAATCGCTGGGCAAGCCCGGTACGCGCGAAAATGCGATCGCGCGCGCTCATCTATTGAGTGGAAACAGTGGCTATTTGCACACGGGCCACAGCGTTATAGACACCGACCAAGGTATCGAAGTTTCTGATATTTCTACCTCAAAAGTTACCTTTGCAAAAATGACTGACCAAGAGATCCAAGATTACGTAGATAGCGGTGAGCCGCTGGAAGTTGCAGGTGGATTTACTCTTGACGGCAAGAGCGCACCATTTATTACTCATATCGAAGGCGACCCGAGCGGGATTATCGGACTTTCACTTCCAACGTTACGAAAGATCACGATCAACTTAGGACTCGAATGGTCCGACATCGCACCAGTAAAGGCATCCATCTAAATGACTCAGACACCTGCTAAGAAGATTTCCTCTGTTTTGATCGCCAACCGAGGTGAAATCGCGGTTCGTGTTGCTCGCGCTTGTCGCGACCATGGTGTCAAAAGCATCGCTTTATATTCGGATGAAGACCGTAATTCGTTACATGTAGCAACCGCTGATGAAGCATTTGCGCTCAATGGATTATCTGCAGCAGAAACATATTTAGATCAAGCCAAGATTTTGGCGATCGCAACGGAATCTGGTGCCGATGCTGTACACCCAGGTTATGGTTTCCTTTCAGAGAATGCAGAATTTGCGCAACGAGTCATTGATGCGGGACTTATTTGGATCGGACCGCCACCAGCAGCTATTCGCGAACTAGGAGACAAGGTTTCTGCGAGAAAAATTGCCGCAAAAGTTGGAGCCCCACTGGTTGCAGGAACTGCAGATCCCGTCGATTCCCCGGATGAAGTTATTGCATTTGCCAAGGAACATGGGCTACCCGTTGCTATCAAGGCGGCACATGGTGGTGGTGGCCGTGGCCTGAAAGTGGCTTTCACTATCGAAGAGATTCCAGAATTATTTGCATCTGCGGTTCGTGAGGCCATTACTGGCTTTGGTCGCGGGGAATGCTTTGTCGAGCGCTACTTAGACAAGCCTCGGCATGTAGAAACCCAGTGTCTCGTTGATATGCACGGAAACGCTATTGTGGTCAGCACACGCGACTGCTCGTTACAACGTCGCCACCAAAAGCTAGTCGAAGAAGCTCCTGCCCCATTTTTGACGCAAGCTCAGACCAAACAACTTTATGACTCTTCAAAGGCCATCATGCTCGAAGTCGGGTATGTAGGAGCCGGAACCTGCGAATTCTTGGTCGGTAAAGATGGAACTATTTCGTTTCTAGAAGTAAATACCCGCTTGCAGGTAGAGCACACCGTCAGTGAGGAAGTTACGGGTCTAGATCTAGTACGCGAACAACTCAAGATTGCATCTGGTGAAGCAATAAGTCCGGTTGACCCAGTTATTCGTGGTCACAGTATCGAATTTCGGATAAACGGTGAAGACCCAGGAAATGGTTTCCTTCCTTCTCTAGGAACCATCACCAAATGGGAAGTTCCTTCAGGCCCAGGTATCCGAATCGATGCCGGCTTTGATCATGGACACACGATCGGATCTCACTTTGACTCATTACTTGCAAAGTTGATCATCACTGGTGCGACACGTAAAGAAGCTATCGAACGAGCCCGCCGTGCGCTACGAGAATTTGAGATCGGTGGTTTGGCAACCGCTCTGCCATTCCATCGGGCAATTGTCGAAGATCCAAATTACACCGAAGATTTCAAGGTTTATACAAGTTATATCGAAAACGAATTTGATAACCAGATTCCCGCTTTCTCGTATAAGGAAGAAGTAGCAGCATCAAAAGTTGCATCTCAAAAAGTCATCGCAGAAGTAAACGGACATCGCTTTGAAGTTGTCCTCCATTCACAAGCGCCTGCCGAAAAGCGCCATAAAATTAAGAGCAATAGTGTTGCAAAAAATTCTGGAAATTCAATTAATAGCCCGATGCAAGGCACCGTTGTAAAGATTCTCAAGGCAAATGGGGACAGGGTTCAAGCAGGAGATCTGATCGTTGTATTAGAAGCGATGAAGATGGAACAGGCACTAATCGCACCCAAGGCAGGCATAATTGCTCAATTGGGTATTGGTGTTGGGCAGACCGTTTCAAGCGGCCAAATGCTCTGCGTTATTGATGATTAATTACTAAGTTTTATCTTCCCCGCTTTTAGCGCTTTTATGGCAATTGCCACCGGTTTGGAATAGGCCGAACCCAAATTCGTTAATGCCATTGATTCGCCCCCTGACTTAACACTATAGAGCTGCCCAAAGATTCCAAGATTTGGATCCAGCACATCCTCAATTGTTACTGAGTGGAGCGCAGCAAGCATGACATCTTGCGTTGCCAAATCCAATCTCCTAGTCACCGCGCCAAGCAAATACTTCTGGCCATTTTTGTTCAAGAGAAAATATTGATCAGGCGATACTCCGATTAAATAAAGGGGGTGCTGCTTCGTGGAGAGCGTTGTGAACGAATCCTGGACGTCGCTAGTTGTAGACCACTCCGAGAAAATTACATCCACTCCTCGGGTACTAAGACTTTGAACATCTCTGGCAGAAACATAATCCGAAATCTGACTATACGTGATTGCCTTTGGCTTAACGGAAGCGACTCCCAATTGAAAGTCTGCATATACATTGGCCAACGCGACTGGTCCAACGAATCCAACTTTGTTACTCTTGGTGGCAGCACCCGCTAAGACCCCGGCTAAATACGCTCCATCAGAATTCTGGAATGTCATATTACTGACATTGAGGTTTGCGACAGATGAATCGTTAATGATGGCAAACTGCGTATTTGGATTCGCCAAGCAGACCACATTTACAGCTTTGGCATATGCGCTACCAACTGCAATCACCAATGCGTAATTTGCATCCGCTAAAAACTGTAACCGCTTCTCACGATCAGATTCGGATCCATTTGTAACCATCTCTCGAACATCTAGTGATGTAAGTCCAAATTTCTTTTTAATGGCGTCTACCCCAACCGCCACAGCATCATTAATTCCATGATCACCACGTCCGCCAAGGTCATAGGCAATAGCGATTCGTATTGGGTTAGTCGCTTGGACCGAAGTCGCAGGGACGATCAAGGCAAGTGCTAAAAGGCACACACCTAATTTACGCACGTGGAATAAGACCAATTCGTTCATAAACATCAGCAACTGTCTTATCTGCGACTACAGCGGCCTTTTCTGCGCCGGCGTGAAGAATCTTAGATAAGTGGGTGGGGTCATCAAGCAATTCAAGTGCCTTGGCTCGCACCGGGCGCAAATATTCGACGACTACTTCTGCAACAGCGCCCTTGAAGTCGCCATAGCCTTTTCCTTCAAAATCTTTCTCAATATCGGTAACTGACTTCCCTGAGAGAGCAGAGAAAATAGTAAGCAGGTTGGAGATACCAGGTTTTTCTTGGGTATGAAATTTAATTTCACGACCGGTATCAGTTATGGCGCTCTTTATCTTCTTGGTATTGACCTCTGGCGTATCAAGAATTTCGATTAATCCAGATAAGGATTCAGTTGATTTACTCATCTTCGACGATGGATCCTGCAAGTCATAAATTTTCGCACCCGATTTGAGAATATAGCCCTCTGGAATAGTCAAAGCTTTCCCATAGGTTGTATTAAACCGTTCGGCCAAATCACGAGTCAGTTCGATATGTTGACGTTGGTCCTCTCCCACCGGAACTTGATCCGCCTGATATAGCAAGATGTCGGCAGCCATCAACATCGGATAGGTAAATACACCAACCCCAATTCGGTCGGTGCCAGTCTTCTGTGACTTATCTTTAAATTGGGTCATGCGACTTGCCTCACCCATGCCTGTCATACATTCCATTACCCAAGCCAATTGATTATGTGCAGGTACATGTGACTGAACAAAGAGAGTGCAATGGTCTGGATTCAATCCCAATGCCAATAATTGTGCAACAGAAGTCAAAGTGTTCTTACGAAGCTCCTTGGGATCTGGCGAAGAGGTAAGCGCATGCAAATCAACGACACAATAGAAAGCATCATGACTTTCTTGAAGTTCTACCCATTGCTTGACTGCACCAAGGTAGTTACCCAGATGAAAAGAGCCATTCGTGGGCTGAATTCCCGAAAGTACCCGTGGCTTATTCATGGGAGCTATCTTCCCATTCCAACCGCGAGATCAATAATTGACCGGCGCGTTTTCCTTCCAGATTTAAGACGGTTATCCGAGCAGTTGGGGTATTAATGACATCGTGTGGTTCCGCCAGGCGGCCCAGCGAGTGCATAACAAATCCGCCTACAGTCTCGTAGGGTCCGCTAGGAATATTGATCCCCGTCTGCTCTTTAAGGTCTTCAAGGGAGATAAGGGAATCAACCTCAAAATCACCAGAGCGTGCTTGCGCCATGACTTCTTGCTCCGCTGTGTCATATTCGTCGTGAATGTCTCCAATAAAACACTCCACGATATCCTCAAGAGTCACAATGCCGTCAGTCCCACCATATTCATCTAGAACAATCGCCAAATGAGATCGTTTCACTCGCATCTCTGTTAGCGCGGGTAAGACACCTTTCGTTCCTGGCAAGAAAATTATTGGGCGCATTATCTCCATCAGCGTCTTGTTCATATCTTCTTCACGCAGGTTCAATAAGTCTCGCACATGCAAGAATCCAATAACCTCATCGCTAGAGCCACGCGTGACTGGATAGCGACTATGAACCGTCTTTGCTGCAAGATTCTTGGCTTCGGTCAGGGTCAATCCAACATCCATAAAATCTACTTCGGTTCTAGGAACCATAATTTCATGGAGCGAAAGGTCCCCGGTATTAAAGACATCTTCGACAATATCTCGCTCTTCATCAGATAGAGCCGCATGACCCGTGACCAAGTCGAGGAGTTCTGCCTCAGATATTTCACTGCGCACTTCTTGGGGACGTACTCCAAATATTTTAACGATCGTATCGGTTGATTTAGAGAGCAACCAAATTACGGGACGAAATACTTGTGCAATTCGATCGATCGTCGGTGCAGCAGCGAGCGCAATTTTTTCAGTGCGGTAGAGAGCAAGTCGCTTCGGTACCAATTCTCCAAAGACAAGGGAGATATAAGCAATAACTATGGTCAGAAAGACCAGGGAAATTCCGGTGCTCAGAGAATGTGAAGCTCCCCAACGTTCAAGGATTGGAATAACGAATCCTGTACCAAGCCGTTCGGATCCAACGGCCGCGGATAGAAAACCGCAGAAAGTGACTCCCACCTGCGCCGCAGCCAGAAACCGATTGGGGTTCTTAGTCAGACGAGCCAGACGAGCAAGACGTTCGGTTCGGCGGACCTTCCCCCCGCTCGCCTCCATCTGGCGGAGTTGGGACTCGCGAAGGGAGATAAGGGCGATTTCTGCTGCTACAAAGAGGCCGGCCACGATGATAAAAAGGAGGACCAAGAAGAGATCGAGGATCAGCTGGCCAGTACTGCCGATCGGGGGGTTGGGCTCCATGGTCGTAAGGGTATCGCCAAGGCAACACCTGAGCCCAAAATTCTTAGGCGCTACTAGTTTCCCTTTTTGCCCACCACCTATAACCTTTACCCACCTGCAGGCTCCCGTCGGCAGGCGCTTTACCTTCATCCTTAGGATCGTCGGGCACGTACCTGCCCGGAGAAGGAGTCACCCATAATGGCATCCGTAGTATTCGAAAACGCATCACGTATTTATCCCGGCACAACTAAGCCGGCAGTAGATAAATTAAATCTCACCGTCAACGATGGCGAATTCCTCGTCTTGGTTGGACCATCTGGTTGCGGTAAGTCAACATCACTTCGCATGCTCGCCGGACTTGAAGAAGTCGATAACGGTTCGATTCGAATTGGTGATCGTGATGTCACTGACGTTGCACCAAAGGATCGCGATATCGCGATGGTATTCCAGTCTTACGCTCTTTATCCGCACATGTCGGTTGCAGAAAATATGGGCTTCGCGCTCAAGATTGCTGGCGTAGATAAGTCAGAGCGCGATCGTCGCGTTCTTGAAGCCGCAAAACTCTTGGACCTCGAGCCATATTTAGACCGCAAACCAAAGGCGCTCTCTGGCGGACAACGTCAGCGTGTGGCAATGGGTCGCGCGATTGTTCGTGAACCTCAGGTCTTCTTGATGGATGAGCCACTATCAAACCTTGATGCAAAGTTGCGCGTAGCAACTCGTACCCAAATCGCAGCGCTACAACGTCGTTTGGGGATCACGACTGTTTATGTAACACACGATCAGGTTGAAGCTATGACCATGGGTGATCGCGTGGCAGTTCTGAAAGATGGCCTGCTACAACAAGTCGATACTCCTCGTAATCTTTATGACTCACCTGTCAACGCATTCGTTGCTGGCTTCATTGGCTCACCAGCCATGAACCTCTTGACCGCACCAGTATCTGGTGGCAAGGCAAATCTTGGAAACTACAAGATTGATGTTCCTGCTTCTGTAGGTTCGTCAGTAACCGTAGGTGTACGCCCAGAAGGCTTTACACCAGCTTCAACCGGTTTTGATGTGCTTGTAGAAGTCGTGGAAGAGCTCGGTTCTGACGCGTTCGTTTATGGACGTCCAGTTGATTCTTCGGTGAAGTTTGCTAACGCAACAGACGAAGGTGCACAAGTAATTGTTCGCTGGGATCCAAAGAATCCACCGAAGGCGGGACAAACCGTCACGGTCCAGGCAAATCCAGCTGCTATCCACCTCTTTGATTCAGTCAGCGGAGAGCGCATAAAGAAGTAAAGAGAAATTAAAAACCCCGGTCATAATTGACCGGGGTTTTTTTATTAAAGAAATACCTACTATGCAAGCGCTTTCTGCAGGTTCAGGTCAATAGCAGCTAAGAAATCTTGGGTATTAAGCCACGGAGCATCCTTTGAGATCAGAAGAGCCAAATCCTTAGTCATTTTTCCAGATTCAACTGTCTTCACACACACTTCTTCTAACGTCTTGGAGAACTGGGCTAGCGCCGGATTGTTATCTAGTTTGGCGCGATGGGAAAGTCCTTGTGTCCAAGCAAAGATAGAAGCAATTGGGTTAGTAGAAGTCTGCTTGCCGGCTTGGTGATCACGATAGTGGCGAGTCACAGTGCCGTGAGCAGCTTCTGATTCAACAGTCTTTCCATCTGGAGTCATCAAGACCGAAGTCATAAGTCCAAGTGATCCGTAGCCTTGTGCGACGGTATCTGACTGAACATCGCCATCATAGTTTTTGCAGGCCCATACATATCCGCCATCCATACGAAGTGACATTGCTACCATGTCATCAATCAAACGGTGTTCATACCAAATTCCAGCTTCGGCAAACTTCTCTTTAAACTCGGCTTCAAAAATCTCTTCGAAGATATCTTTAAAACGTCCATCGTAAGCCTTCAAGATAGTGTTCTTGGTAGAAAGATAAACCGGGAATTTGCGAAGCAAACCGTAATTAAGGCTGGCGCGTGCAAAGTCACGAATTGAATCGTCCAAGTTGTACATGGCCATCGCTATGCCCGAACCAGGAAAGTTAAAGACTTCGTGTTCGATCTTTTCGCCGCCACCCTCTGGGACAAAGCTGATTGTTAACGTCCCTTTACCAGGTACTCGAAAATCTGTGGCACGATATTGATCCCCAAATGCGTGACGACCAATAACTATCGGCTTGGTCCAATGTGGGACTAAGCGCGGAACATTAGAAATGATGATTGGTTCACGGAAAATAACTCCACCCAAGATATTTCTGACGGTTCCGTTTGGAGACTTCCACATCTTCTTAAGACCAAATTCTTTAACCCGTGCTTCGTCAGGTGTAATCGTTGCGCACTTAACCCCAACGCCATGCTTTTGAATGGCATGTGCGGAATCGATGGTGACCTGATCATCAGTAGCATCGCGATTTTCGATGCTTAGGTCGTAATACTCAAGATTTACATCTAAATAAGGAAGGATCAATTTGTCCTTGATGAACTGCCAAATAATCCGAGTCATCTCATCGCCATCTAATTCGACAACGGTACCTTCGACTTTAATCTTATTCATTACAGGTCCTTTACATCGCTCTGCTTGGCGCGAACAGCATCTGCGGCAGCCTTCAAGGCCGTAACCTCATTCTCTGTCAGCTTGGTTTCGACAACTTCTTTCACGCCAGTGCGTCCAATCTTGGCTTCAACTCCAAGATAAACCCCGTTGATCCCGTATTGGCCATCAACCCACGCGCATACCGGCATGATCGCGCCAGAATCTTCTATTACCGCTTTTGCCATGCGGGCCGCTGCTGCAGATGGCGCATAATAAGCAGAACCTGTTTTCAAAAGTGCGACTACTTCTGCGCCACCATTGCGAGTGCGATCGACAAGATCGTCAATATCTGATTGCGAAAGGAGCGATGTCAAAGGCTGGCCATTGACCGTGCAATGGCTTGGGACTGGAACCATGGTGTCACCATGAGAACCAAGAGTAAGAGTTTTAACGGAGTTGACGGGTACTGCTAATTTTTCAGCAACAAAGTTTGTAAAGCGAGCCGTATCAAGCATTCCGGCTTGACCCATTACCTGGTGATGTGGAAATCCTGTGGCAAGTTGAGCGAGCGCTGTCATCTCATCGAGCGGATTAGAGACCACGATAATGACAGCCTTAGGTGAATGCTTCGCAATATTTTCGGCAACTCCGCGAACAATTCCGGCATTGACTCCGATGAGATCCATGCGAGACATTCCTGGCTTACGAGGTAATCCAGCGGTTATAACTACGACATCAGAGTTAGCTGTGGCTTCGTATCCGCCGCCTTCTGGCGTAGTTGTTGCACCGATTATTTTGGTTTCAAAGCCTTCGATAGAGCGGGATTGATTCATATCTAATGCCAAACCTTCTGGCTTTCCTTCAACGATATCTGTAAGTACTACTGTGTCGAAAATGTCATATTCTGCTAAACGAAGCGCAGTTGTCGAACCATAAAAACCGCTACCTACGACCGTGACTTTGCCAGACCTGCTCATAAAACCCCCTGGAAGTGAACTAGCCCAATCCTACTTTGCGTGAGGCAGGGTCAAAGACACGACAAATAGGAGGATGCATAGACCCATAGGGACGATCAATTCCATATTCCTCTTCTTTTCCGAGTGGGTATAGGTCGAATACGCGTAAATAGCGCCTCCCACCGATATAAAAAGTGAAGATGTTCTTACCGCGCTAAAAGTTCCAAGTGTGACGCCGATTACAACGAGTACAAGTGAGAGCCGGCGCCAAAGGATCTGTGAACCTTTGAGTCGCGGCAATTTACTACCGAGCGTTGTTAGCACGTTCCGCCATTTCTACAACATTAGAGATGAGCATCGCGCGCGTCATTGGTCCTACTCCACCAGGCATCGGAGCTATATATGCGGCAACCTCTGCTACTCCGGGGTGAATATCTCCCAAGAGCCCTGCATCAGTTCGCGTGATGCCAACATCCATAACAGTTGCGCCAGGTTTGACCATATCTGGTTTTAACAAATGAGCGCTGCCGACCGCCGCGATGATGATATCTGCGCGCTTAGTATGAAATGCAACATCCTTAGTAGCGGTGTGCGTGATTGTCACCGTAGCATCATCACCTTTGCGAGTCAGCAACAAAGAAAGTGGACGGCCAACTGTGAGCCCGCGTCCCATAATCACAATCTCTGCACCCTTGGTAGTGATGTTGTAACGGTGTAAGAGTTCGATAATGCCACGAGGCGTACATGGCAATGGAGCTGGTTCGCCAATCACAAGTTTTCCAAGGTTGAGTGGATGCAGTCCATCCGCATCCTTATCTGGATCAATGCTCTCTAAAATAAGATTAGCGGATACTCCTTTTGGTAATGGCAACTGCACGATATATCCAGTGCACTCCTTCGAATTATTAAGATCTTTGATCGCAGCTAAAACATCGGCTTGAGTTGCGGTGGCAGGCAAATCGACACGGATGGAGGCAATACCGACTTCTGCGCAATCCTTGTGTTTACCGCCAACATAGGAATGCGATCCTGGGTCATCACCGACAAGGACGGTACCCAATCCTGGCTTGATTCTCATGGGTAAGACTCGAGCAGCTAACTCTGCTTTTATTATTCTTGCAGTCTCTTTACCATCCAGGATCTGTGCGCTCATATGTGAAGTCTAACTCGATTTAGCAGAAGTAAGAATTATGCGTGTGAGAAATGACGTACGCCTGTGAAAAACATGGCGATTCCTGCAGCTTTTGCTGCGGCAATAACTTCTTCGTCACGAACACTTCCACCAGGCTGTACGACAGCTACAACCCCAGCATCAATGAGAATCTGGAGACCATCTGCGAATGGGAAGAAGGCATCGCTAGATGCTACTGATCCAATAGACCGTTGACCCGCACGAGCAACAGCAAGCTTTGCAGAATCGACGCGATTGACCTGACCCATTCCTACGCCAACAGATGCGCCGTTGTGAGCCAAGAGAATTGCATTGCTCTTTACTGCGCGAACTGCGCGCCAAGCAAACTGAAGATCATTCAAAACATCAGCAGATACCGGTCCGCCTGATACTTGCTTCCAATCGGTAGCTACATCACCGGCAACGCTAACAAGATCGCTATCTTGCACAAGTAATCCACCAGAAATTGGACGAATCTCTCTCGTTGGATTTGAATAATGTGCCAAGGTAAGAATTCGGATCGACGGCTTCTTGGAAAGAACCTCTACAGCGCCATCTTCATAACTGGGTGCCACAACGACTTCGGTAAAGACTTCTGATAGCGCTGTCGCCATAGTCAGCGAGACTGGACGATTTGTGGCAACTACCCCGCCAAATGCAGAGACCGGGTCACATGCGTGTGCCAAATTATATGCAGCTTCTATCGTGGACGCCGTTGCAATCCCGCATGGATTGGAGTGTTTGATGATCGCTACGCATGGTTCTGCATGATCATATGCACTTCTTATTGCGGCATCAGCATCTGTGTAATTGTTGAAAGACATCTCTTTGCCATGCAACTGCACAGATTGCGCAATACCTGGTGTTGTAATACCCGCAACACTGTAGGCGGTGGCGCTTTGATGTGGATTTTCACCGTATCGAAGTGAAGCGATGCGATGCCAGACTGCGGCCTTCCATTCATCCGCAACATTCAGACGATCACCAAGCCAGGTTGCAATAGCCATGTCGTACTCTGCAGTGGTTCTAAAGGTTTCCATTGCAAGTCGAGTACGTTCTTCGAGCGTAAAACCGCCCGCCTTGATAGCAGCGCCAAGCAATTCGTACTGACCAGGGCTTGATATCACCGCAACAGAACCATGGTTCTTGGCTGCTCCCCGAAGCATTGAAGGTCCACCAATGTCGATCTGTTCAATACATTCGGCAAAGTCTTCAGTACTCGCAATAGTTTGAGTGAATGGATACAAATTGATCACGATCAAATCAAATGGAGCGATGTCGTGGGCAGCAATTGCCGCCAAGTGCTCTGAGTTATTTTGATCAGCCAAGATCCCACCATGAATTCGTGGATGCAAAGTCTTTACACGTCCACCCATCATCTCCGGAAATCCGGTGTAATCCTCTACGGCAATTACCGGAACCCCTGCAGCAGCCAACGTTTTTGCCGTGGATCCGGTGGAAAGGATTTCGACACCAGCAGCGCTCAAATTCTTTCCAAGGTCAACTAAGCCAGTCTTGTCATAGACACTTATTAGAGCCCGTCGAATGGGTTTACGAGTAGTCACAAAAGTCCTGTTCGTCCGTACTTAACCAAAGTTTCAACAATAAGGGCACGCTCGACAATCTTAATGCGTTCGTGCAGCTTGGGCTCGTCATCTGTTGGTTCTATTGGGACTACTACCTGCGCAATTACAGGACCAGTATCCAATCCCGCATCGACCCTATGGACCGTTGAACCAGTCTGGGTCTGACCTGCAGCCAATGCATCTCGCACCGCATGAGCACCAGGGAATAACGGCAACAGAGATGGATGGGTATTAATTACTGTGAATGCTTCGACATATGCTGGCGCAAGAATTCGCATAAAACCTACGCTGACAACCAAGTCGGGCTTGAGCAATAACGATTGATCAAATATCTCTTGATCCCACGCCTTGCGGTCACTCGTGACTTCAATCAAAAATTCTGGTACTCCAAATGACCGTGCAATATCCAAAACTTTTGCATCTTTGTCAGATATCAAACCAACGATATCGACTTCTATCAGCCCCAATTTTTGAGCTTCCAATATTGCATTCGCAAGGGTTCCTCTGCCTGATGCCAATAAAAGAATTCTCTTAGCCACGTTTTGCCACTCTCTTGATCAGGTCGGGTAGATAAAGAACTACAAGAGCGCTTGCAGCTAGAGCCGAGCCTATATAGGAAATGAATTTTAAGAGAGGTACACCCACTGGGTTAAGGGCTGGAGTTAAGAGTTCCCCACCTGAAAGATAGGAGAGCAAGGCTAAGAAGAGTAGGAATCGAAAGGCATCCCCTATGCCACGTACCTGACGGGCCCTAAATCCAGATTCGCTGCGGATCACTTCAATGAAATAGAGGATAAAGACAATTACCATCGCAATAATTCCGTAGGAAAGGATTGGATGTCGACCTGTTGGTAATCCACTCACAATTGGAATCGCAGGTATTTGATTGAGAGTGAATGTATCTGCAGTGATCTTAGAGTGAGCTCCAAATGAGAAACCAGAACCCATCAAATAGCTAACCGTCATTACGGCAATATTAGGGAGGTAGAGCAATTGAATAGCTAGGAAGAGAAAGCCCCCTAATAAGCCTGGGGCTATAACTATTCCAATGCTCTTAAGAACGCTCCAGTGAGCCGCAAGTGAGAGAGCAAATACCAAGGCACCTACTCCCATTAATATGCAGAAGCAATACACAGCGAAAGAAAAATGCCGAAACTTCTGTACCCGAAACTTAAGCGTTGAAGCAATAGCAATAACAAATGCGAATACTGGTGCTAGATAAATATTAGCTTTTACATTGTGATTACTGGACGCAAGCGCCATTGCCAAAGCGATTAATGAATACCACAGAGCAAAAAATAACCTTGCCCCATTAAGTTTTGCGAAGCCTTCTTCAACTTTAGGAAAACTTCGTCGCAGCGCAAAAATCGGGAGAAGAACAGCAAGCAACGGCAAGATTGATAATTTGCCGGTACTTAAAGAGAAAGGAATTAGATGTGCGCCAAGCCAAAGCCATGCACTTGCTCGTATCGGGTCTGTTGTATTGCCAGAAGTACTACCTGCAGTCGCCCAAGCAAAGAGTGAGATAAAGGTCAACGGAAAAAAGGTTAAAGCTGCGCTTCGAAGGGCTTGTCGAAGTGAAACCCCCAGAGCGCGTCCAATCATCTTTTAGCCGTTGAGAATGGCCCGCATCAATGATGCGGTTTCGCTAGGAGTTTTTCCTACTTTTACTCCAGCTGCTTCTAACGCAACCTTCTTTGCTTCTGCGGTTCCGGAAGAACCAGAAACGATCGCGCCAGCGTGTCCCATGGTCTTTCCTTCTGGAGCAGTAAAGCCTGCAACATAACCAACAACGGGTTTGGTGACATATTCGGAGATGAATGCTGCAGCACGTTCTTCGGCATCGCCACCGATTTCACCGATCATGACAATCGCATCTGTATCTGGGTCATCTTGGAAAGCGCGCAAACAATCGATGTGCGTAGTACCAATGATCGGATCACCACCGATACCTACTGCTGTACTAAACCCAAAATCTCGAAGTTCGAACATCATCTGATAGGTAAGGGTTCCAGATTTTGAAACCAATCCAATTCGTCCTGGACCAGTGATATCGCCAGGAATAATTCCAATATTAGATTGCCCCGGACTTATTAAACCCGGACAGTTTGGACCGATCAAGCGCGTACTTCCTTTTGAAACCGCGTGAGCATAAAACGCCGCAGCATCATGAACTGGAATGCCTTCGGTTATAACAACAACCAAAGGTAGGGCCGCATCGATGGCATCCATAACAGCTGCCTTCGCAAATTTTGGTGGTACGAAAACCACTGACGCATTTGCACCAGTCGCAGCTATCGCCTCTGCAACAGTATTAAATACAGGAAGAGACTTTCCTTCTATCTCTACAGATTGCCCACCTTTGCCGGGCGTAACGCCGCCGACAATATTGGTCCCATATTTGAGCATTCGACCTGTGTGCTTGGTTCCTTCGGAACCAGTCATGCCTTGGACTAAAACTTTAGAATTTTTATTGATGAAAATTGCCATTTACTTCGCCGCCAATTCTGCTGCCTTTGCAGCCGCACCATCCATAGTGTCGAGCTGTTGGACCAATGGGTGCGCCGCTTCATTCAAAATTCGTCGACCTTCCAATACATTATTTCCATCTAGGCGAACAACAATCGGCTTAGTGGCCTTGTCACCAAGCATAGCCAGCGCCTGTACGATTCCATTCGCAACCGCATCGCAGGCGGTTATTCCACCAAAAACATTAACAAATACGCTACGCACATCTGTATCACCCAAAATAATTGAGAGGCCATCGGCCATAACTTGCGCAGATGCTCCGCCCCCGATGTCCAAGAAGTTTGCTGGCTTCACACCATATTTTTCGCCAGCGTATGCAACAACATCTAACGTACTCATAACCAGACCGGCACCATTACCGATAATCCCGACTTCGCCATCAAGCTTCACGTAATTAAGACCTTTTTCTTTCGCAGCTGCTTCAAGCGGATTCGCAGAAGCATGATCAACTAAAAGTTCGTGTGAAGGGTGGCGGAACTCTGCATTGTCATCTAGTGTGACTTTTCCATCAAGAGCAATAATGCGCCCATCTTCGGTTTTGACCAATGGATTAATCTCCATCAATGTCGCATCTTCTGCCACAAATGCTGCCCACAATGAGAGGAGTACATCTGCTACATCATTCACAACGAGGTCCGGGAATTGTCCAGCCTTAACTATGGCAAGGGCTTGTTCACGTGAAATACCACTATTGGGATCAATTCCAACACGTGCTAATTTTTCAGGTTGTGTGTGCGCAACTTCTTCGATCTCCATGCCGCCCGCAACTGAAGCCATAACCAAAAAATTACGATTGGCACGGTCTAGCAAAATTGCCATGTAATACTCTTCTGCAATTGGTGCCGCTTGCGCAATCATCACCTGGTGGACGATATGTCCCTTAATATCCATTCCAAGAATTGCTTCTGCTTTTACCTTTGCATCAGCAGCATTTTCAGCAAGTTTTACGCCACCAGCTTTTCCGCGGCCGCCAACTTTTACTTGTGCTTTGACGACAACTTTTCCGCCCATAACAGCAGCCGCTCTCTCGGCATCGTGAGCGGTTGAAGCTACGGCGCCGGCAAGTACTGGAATGTTATGTGCTTCAAAGAGATCTCTGGCTTGATACTCAAAGAGATCCACGCGTTACCCCGATCATTAATTGATTTCTTAAGAACTTCCCGAATCTTACTTTGCTCCGCTATAGCTTCTCGACCGGCGCATAACGCAAGAGCAGGCGCTTCTCTCCTGTACTGCCAAAATCAATGGTCGCTTCAGCCCGATCACCATCTCCGGCAACTGAAACCACCTTGCCCAGGCCAAATGTGTCATGTGACACACGATCTCCCACTGAAAGGACCATCGTACTTTCGGCACGTTTACCCGTTGCCTTTGGTGGCGGACCAAAACTCCGTGGCGTAGCGGAGCGAGGTTTTAACGAAGGCGTGCTCTCATTCCAAGAGATAACACCCTCTGGAATTTCTGCAAGAAAACGAGATGGTGCGTTGTATGTTGGCGCACCCCAAGATGATCGATATTCGGCTCGACTTACATAAAGTCGCTTGCGCGCACGAGTAAGTCCTACATATGCCAATCGACGTTCCTCTTCAATCTCAGAACGTTCACCAAGAGTTCGAGAGTGAGGAAATATTCCTTCTTCCATTCCGGATAGGAAAACGGTGGGGAATTCCAATCCCTTTGCGGTGTGCAGGGTCATCATCGTGACAACACCACCATGATCTTCACCATCAGGGATCTGATCAGAGTCCGCAACAAGTGAGACATCTTCTAGGAATCCAACTAGTGAAATTTCTTCACCATCATCAACTTCAGATTCCTCATATTCTGTGGCAACTGAAACTAGTTCTTGCAGGTTTTCGATCCGACCCTCGTCTTGCGGATCGCTGCTATTGGTGAGTTCTGAAAGTAGTCCGGTCTGTTCGAGGACGGCCTGAGCAATAATTGATGGTTTTGTATTGGCTTCAACCAAAGTCCGGAGTGAGTCAATCAAATGAATAAAATCATTAATCGCGATCAGCGAACGGGACGGGATTCCTTCGGCATTTTTAGCATCACACATCGCGCGCCAGAATGAAATGCCCACAGTGGCAGCATGCAGTTCTATGACATCTAGCGCTCTGTCGCCGATACCTCGTTTAGGGGTATTTATAATTCGACGTAACGAAACTTCATCTTCTGGGTTCACCAAGATCCGTAAATACCCTAGAAAATCTTTAACCTCTTTGCGCTCGTAGAACCTGACTCCGCCTATCACTTTGTATGGAATCGCTACTCGCAAGAATGTCTCTTCGAAGATACGGGACTGCGCATTTGTACGGTAAAAAATAGCCGTATCTCCGGGGTTAGACAGTCCTTCATCGCGCAAGCGACGAATCTCTCCGATAACGAATTCGGCTTCATCATGCTCTGATTCAGCCACATAGCCAGTCACCAGGTCACCAGTGCCTTCCTCTGACCACAAGTTCTTATCTTTACGACCCTCATTATTTGAAATAACAGCATTGGCAGCGGTCAAAATATTTTGGGTCGATCGATAATTCTGTTCGAGCAAGATTGTGCGCGCATTCTGGTAATCCTCTTCGAATTGCAGAATATTGCGGATATTTGCACCACGAAAGGCATAAATTGATTGGTCGGCATCGCCTACGACACAAAGTTCTGCGACGGGTAGTCCTTCTTCAGCAGTTCCTACAATCTGACGGATTAGAACATACTGTGCATGGTTCGTATCTTGATATTCATCGACCAAAATATGTTTGAACCGCGAGCGATATCGTAAACGTGCTTCTGGAAATCTTTGTAGCAAATCAACGGTCTTGCCAATCAAGTCATCAAAATCCATGGCGTTAGATGAAGCTAGCCGCTTTTGATAGAGCGCGAAGATCTCTGCAATAGTCTCTTCGAAATGATTGGTAGTTTTATTTGCATAATCTGCGGGGCCGATGAGTTCATTCTTTGCAGCAGAGATCATCGCATGAACTGCTCGAGCGGCGTATTGCTTAGCGTCAAGATTGAGACCCTTGATGATGACTGTGAGCAATCGGACGCTATCGCTGGAATCATAAATCGTGAAAGAGTTGGAATACCCAAGTCTGGATGCTTCCTGCCGCAAGATTCGTACACATGCAGAGTGAAATGTAGAGACCCACATTGCCTTCGCCCGATCACCCACCAAGTCGGCTACTCGTTCCTTCATCTCTGCTGCTGCCTTGTTCGTGAATGTGATGGCCAAAACTTCGTACGGGGCCACTCCTCGCTCTGCCAATAAATATGCGATTCGCCGAGTCAAGACTCGCGTCTTGCCCGAGCCCGCTCCCGCTACTACTAATAATGGAGAACCTTGATGGATCACCGCTTCGCGCTGCTGCGGATTTAGGCCATCCAAAAGTGACATAAGAGAGAGTCTATCTATGTACGGAGACTCGATAGGATTGAGCCATGAATCCGATACTTGATACCGAAATTGAACGCATCCTGGTTGTCACCGCCCACCCCGATGATCTTGATTTTGCAGCCGGTGGAACAATCGCGCAATGGACCGCCAAGGGCATCAAAGTTTCCTATTGCATTTGCACGAACGGAGATCAAGGTGGCGTTGATCCATCGATAACCCGAGACGAGATGAAAGCGATTCGCCGCCGCGAACAAACCGATGCCGGAAAGATTTTTGGTGTGAGTGATATTCATTTCTTGGATTACCGAGATGGATGGCTAGTCCCGACTGTCGAGCTACGCAAAGATATAGTCCGAGTTATTCGAAAAGTCCGCCCAGATCGCATGTTGATACAAAGTCCAGAACGCAATTGGAATCGCCTAGGCGCAAGTCACCCCGATCATTTAGCGGCAGGTGAGGCGGCGATTCAGGCTATCTATCCAGATGCAGGTAATCCATTTGCATTTGAAGACCTATTGCGAGTCGAAGGCCTACAGCCCTGGGAGATTAAAGAGGCCTGGGTAATGATGTCTGAACACTATGACCATCACGTGGATATCACCGATACCTTTGAGAAGAAGATGGCTGCATTGCACGCACATGCCAGCCAAACATTGCATGTTGAAGGATTCGAAGAACGCATCAGAAGTTGGGGAACTGCCAATGGAGAAGCGGTGGGCCTCACCGATGGTCGACTAGCGGAGACCTTTAAGATCGTTGCCCGTCAATAATTCTTACCTGACAGAGATGCTATTAATCGCAATTGCTTGATTTGGTGTTCCATCTGTACCGCCTCCAACTACGCCAGCAGCAGCAATTGTTTTAAGAATATTTAAGCCCTTAGTGATGACGCCCCAACGGGTATAACTGGGCGGAAGAGTTGTGTCTTGATAGACCAGAAAGAACTGACTTCCATTCGTATTCGCTCCAGAATTGGCCATTGCGACGATTCCTGCAGGGTAATCATTCTGAGCATACTGTGGCAAGTTTTCATCGGGATAACTGAATGCTGGTCCACCAGAACCAGTAGCAGTTGGATCGCCACATTGCAGTACATAAAGTCCAGATGTGGTGAGGCGATGGCATAAAGATTGATCGAAGAATCCACCCTTCGCAAGCGCGGTCATTGCCAAGACGGTGAGTGGGGCGCTCTTGCCATCAGCGGCAATAACAATCTGTCCACAATTGGTATTAAGGGTGAAGATGCGATTCACGAATGGTCGTTTCACTACAGGCGGCTGAACTGCCTTGGCAGCATGACCTTTAGCATTGGTGGGAGAACAGGTAACTGCTTGTGATGCCATCGCAGCATTTTTATTAGCATCTTTTGAATTTCCATGTCCATTATTTTTGCCAGCAAATGCGGAAGAAGTGCCCATGACAGAGAGAGCACCTATTACCAAGCCAACAACTACCTTGCTGCGCAACTTCACTCTTACTCCCATTCAATGGTCCCGGGTGGTTTACTCGTTATGTCGAGCACCACTCTGTTTACATCACGAACCTCATTTGTAATTCGTGTAGAAATCTTTTCTAACACGTCATACGGTAATCGGCTCCAATCCGCAGTCATTGCATCTTCGCTAGACACCGGGCGTAAAACAATTGGATGGCCATACGTTCTTCCATCCCCTTGTACTCCAACGCTTCGAACATCTGCTAGAAGAACAACTGGGCATTGCCAGATCTCGCGATCTAGACCCGCTAACTTTAATTCCTCTCGAGCGATAAAGTCCGCTTTTCTTAGGATATTAAGTCTATTCTCAGTAACTTCACCGATGATTCGAATTCCGAGGCCCGGACCTGGGAATGGCTGACGCCAAACGATCTCTCCTGGTAGTCCTAATTCCAAACCAACTTCTCGAACTTCATCTTTGAATAGAGTCCGCAATGGTTCTATCAATTTAAATTGAAGGTCATCTGGCAGCCCGCCCACATTGTGATGGGATTTAATATTTGCGGTTCCGGTGCCACCACCAGATTCAACGACGTCAGGGTAAAGAGTTCCTTGTACCAAGAATTCTACAGTTCCTACTTGGGTGATTTCACGAGCCGCAGCTTCAAAGGCCCGAATAAATTCAGCGCCAATTATTTTTCGCTTTGATTCGGGATCGCTCACGCCTGCAAGGGCATCTAAGAAAATTTGCTTTGCATCAACAACTTTCAGTTCAACACCTGTTGCTGCTACAAAATCTCTTTCAACTTGCTCTGCTTCACCTTCGCGCAGCAAGCCATGGTCAACAAAAACACACGTAAGTTGTGAACCAATCGCCTTTTGAACAATTGCTGCAGCGACCGCAGAATCAACTCCGCCAGAAAGTCCACAGATGACATGCTTATCACCAACAAGTGAACGGACTTTGGCGATTTCTGTAGCAACTATATTTTCACTAGTCCACGTAGGTTTGCATCCGACAATATCAATTAGCCAGCGTCGCAATATTTCTTGACCACTTTCCGAATGCATTACCTCTGGATGGAACTGAACCCCTGCCAGAGTGGCATCGGCGTTCTCGTAAGCGACGATTGGAGTATCTGATGTTGCTGCAGTACCAATAAAGCCAAGAGGTACTTGCGTGACACTATCCCCATGACTCATCCATACGCGCAATTCTTTGTCGAGTCCAGATAGCAATTTGGAATTATTGCTATGAGTCATACTGGTTCTACCAAATTCGGATTTACCCGTTTGGGTAACAACTCCACCTAAGGCTGCGGCCATTGCCTGAAACCCATAACAGATCCCAAAGGTTGGAATCTTGTGATCGAAAATTGCCGGATCTAAAGTCGGTGCCCCAGCTTCATAAACACTAGATGGGCCGCCACTCAAAATAATCGCCTTAGGATTCTTGGCAACCATCTCTGCGACCGACATCGTCGAAGGAACGATTTCGGAGTACACATGAGCCTGGCGCACACGGCGAGCAATCAATTGTGCATATTGTGCACCAAAGTCAACAACCAGAACTAAATCATCACTCTTTTCAGGCACGATGAATAACGACTTCTACCCGCTGGAATTCTTTCAGGTCGGAATATCCAGAGGTAGCCATTCCGCGGCGAAGGGCACCGAAGAGATTCATGGATCCATCGGCAGTGTGGGAAGGGCCGGTCAAGATCTCTTGCAAAGTTCCAACTGTGCCAACATGGACTCTGTCACCACGAGGTAGTTCTAAGTGATGAGCTTCTGATCCCCAATGCCAACCTTTACCTGGCGCTTGGACAGCGCGTGCTAACGGAGAACCCATCATTACCGCATCTGCTCCGCAGGCGATTGCCTTTGCAATGTCGCCACTGCGACCTACTGAACCGTCGGCAATAACATGAACATAACGGCCACCTGATTCGTCCATGTAATCACGACGAGCTGATGCAACTTCTGCAACCGCAGATGCCATCGGAACCGCAATACCCAAAACTGTACGAGTCGTATGCGCCGAACCTCCACCAAAGCCCACCAAGACTCCAGCTGCGCCAGCACGCATAAGATGCAGCGCACCCGTTGCCGTGGCACAACCACCAACAATTACTGGAACATCTAATTCATAAATGAATTTCTTCAAATTAAGCGGTTCGTTCTTGGTCGCTACATGTTCGGCACTAACAGTGGTTCCGCGAATCACAAATAAATCGACACCAGCGGCTACGACAACTTTATGAAGTTCGGCGGTACGTTGTGGAGAGAGCGCAGCAGCAACAGTTACGCCCGCCGCACGAATCTCTGCGATCCGAGACTTAATGAGCTCTGGCTGAATCGGAGCCGAATAAAGCTCCTGCATGCGCCTAATTGCTTGCTCTTGCGGTAGGGAGGCAATTTCACCCAACTGAATACGAGGATCTTCGTGACGGGTCCACAACCCTTCTAAATTAAGGACTCCAACCCCACCTAATTTACCGATTTCAATTGCAGTCTCTGGTGAAACCACAGAGTCCATTGGTGCTGCCAACATAGGTAGATCGAACTTATAAGCATCAATCTGCCATTGGATAGAGACTTCTTCCGGGTCGCGAGTGCGACGGCTAGGAACAATCGCGATGTCATCAAAAGAATATGCAGTGCGAGCGCGCTTACCCGGGCCGATTTCGATTTCGTTCATATGTATACCTGTCTACTTTCCACCACGGTAGTTTGGTGCATCAGCCACATCCACGATGTCATGGGGATGGCTCTCTTGAAGTCCAGCTGCAGTGATCTGAATTAATTGGCCCTTGATCTGAAGTTCGGCAATATTTGCTGCTCCGGCATAACCCATGCCAGAACGTAATCCCCCGACTAGTTGGTGAACCACACTAGCGACAGGACCACTGTAAGCAACTTTGCCTTCAATGCCTTCGGGGACCAATTTATCTTCAGCAAGTACATCATCTTGCATGTAGCGATCTTTCGAGTAAGACTTTTGATCTCCACGTGATTGCATCGCACCGAGGGAACCCATACCCCGATAACCTTTAAATTTTCGGCCATTAATTTCGATTACATCTGCCGGTGACTCATCGCATCCGGCCAATAACGAACCAACCATGACGGTATCTGCGCCAGCAACAATCGCCTTGGCTATATCACCAGAATATTGCAGGCCACCATCAGCGATTAATGGAATTCCGGCAGTCACGCAAGCCTTATGCGCTTCCATGATTGCGGTTAACTGTGGAACTCCGACGCCAGCGACAACGCGAGTCGTACAAATCGATCCAGGTCCTACGCCAACTTTTACGGCATCGACACCAGCGTTAATCAGCGCCTGCGCACCTGCTCGAGTTGCAACGTTACCGCCAATGACATCTACATGAGGATAAGCTTTTTTGATTCGTGCGATCGCGTCCAGTACGCCACGATGGTGGCCATGTGCCGTATCAACTACAACCACATCGACGCCAGCTTCGATGATTGCGACTGCCCGACTGTAACCATCTTCGCCCACTCCAACTGCGGCTCCAACGATTCCACTTTTCTTGGCGAGCATCACATGCTTTACTTGATCGTCAATGGATAAGTTGCGATGAAGTATGCCAATTCCGCCAGCTTTAGCCATCGCGATTGCCATAGTCGATTCGGTGACCGTATCCATCGCCGATGAAACAATCGGAATCGCGAGTGAAATATTACGTGTCAGGCGAGTCTTGGTATCTACTTCACTGGGAACCACATCTGATGCATCGGGAAGCAGCAGCACGTCGTCATATGTCAGGCCCAGCAAAATGACCTTGTCGCGAGCGCTATCAACCATGAGGTAAGTCTAGGGGCAGAGAAATGGCTAAAAACCGATCGCGTTCTCGATTTCACGTTGAGCAGCCACCAAGTCCGTCACCACATAGGCTCCCGGATAATCCTTCTCGCACCATCCAGGACCACCTAGAATCAAGCGAGGTGCAGGTCGGACAACTGGTAGTGAGCTACAGATTGTTGCATCAGCGTGCCGCTCTAGTTGTGCCCATAAAAAGATCGCTGGTGGCGCTGTTCGTCTAGCAACTTCATAAATCGCTTTGACGGGAGTTCTGGAACCCAGAAAATGGACTTGAATATTTCGCTCTGCAAGGGATGCTGCCAGGGCGGTGAGAGCTAAGGAGTGGGTTTCTTCACCGATGCAAGCGAGTAGTACCGGCGTAGAATTGACAGGGTTCTTGATAACGGCACGTTCTGACAAAATTGAATGAATAATTTGAGAGACCATATGTTCTACTTCAATACCATCGCCAGTCCGAGCCCAATCATCGCCAATCATGATCAACAATGGCACCAACAAGGTCCGCCACGTTTGAGTTACTCCGCTTCGAGCCATTTCGGCTCGCACTCGTCCATCCACCAGCTCTCTGTCTAAAGCATGTGCCGCTCGGTGCAGCATCTGCACCGTCCCTTTATCAACCTCGGTGGTATCTAGACGAGGGTCTAAGGCCGGCTCTCCCGCGAACTCGAGGGCTTCCCTCGCGGCCTCCGCTGGGGAGACACCGCTAATGACCAACCGATGCATATAGATGAGTCGTGCCAAATCTGTTTGCGAGTACTTGCGATGCTGACCATCTGTATGGTCGGAAGGCCCTAGGCCATAACGCCTATCCCAGGTCCTTAAGGTTGATGGCGCGACTCCCAGCCGCCTGGCAACGGCCGCGACCGTAAATTTGGGAGTGGAAGCCATGGACGAAGTATCTAGGAGAGGGGGTATTTCTGCCATATGAAGCGTTTATGACTCGAACAGTAGATAGTTGAACAATCTATGAAACGATTGTATAGTCGCTTTACAGAGTTTAGGAAGGACAAACATGGCTGAAATTTCACGACTACCGCGCCCCGTAGCTTCTGCATGGGAATGGCAGTACCAAGGTGCATGCCAGACACTCCCATCGGAGATGTTCTTCCATCCTGATGGTGAACGTGGGCCACGTCGCGTCAATCGCGAAAAAACGGCAAAAGCCATTTGTGCCACTTGCCCAGTAATCGAGGCTTGTCGGGCACATGCCTTATCCGTACAAGAACCTTATGGAATTTGGGGCGGACTCTCTGAAGATGATCGCTTAGCAATTCTTGAATCCGAAGAGCGCGGCGCCCTTCGCCAGGTTGAACTGAATTCTGCTTCATAAAAAGTAAAACAAGTAAAAAAACCCGACTCACATGAGTCGGGTTTTTTTGTTACCGCAGAGCTGGGTATTAATGGATTCTGCTAGTGGGAGTGTCCTCCCGGACCATGAGAATGACCGTTACCTGAAGCTTGTTCATTCTTATCGGCTTCTGGAGTCTCAAACACAATCGCCTCGGTTGTTATAAACATTGCAGCAATGGATGCAGCATTGGCCAAGGCCGAGCGCGTTACCTTTACCGGATCAATGACGCCAACCTTGACGAGATCTTCATAGATATCGGTTGATGCATTAAAGCCTTCATTTGGCTTAAGGGTGCGCACCTTTGCGACTACTACATAACCTTCGTGGCCGGCATTTTCGGCGATCCAACGGAGTGGCTCATCGCAGGCTTTGCGAACAAGACGAACTCCGACAGCACGATCGCCTTCAAATCCCAAGTCACCTTCGAGCGATGATGCAGCATGTACAAGTGCTGCTCCACCACCAACAACGATTCCTTCTTCAACAGCGGCGCGAGTAGCAGAAATCGCATCTTCTAAACGATGCTTCTTCTCTTTAAGTTCGACTTCTGTATGAGCTCCGACCTTGATGACGCAGACGCCACCGGCGAGTTTTGCAACACGCTCTTGTAACTTTTCGCGATCCCAATCAGAATCGGTGGCTGCGATCTCGTTACGAATTTCATTGACGCGATTTGCAACTTCTGCTTTGTCGCCAGAACCATCAACAATTGTTGTGGCATCTTTAGTGATAACAATGCGACGTGCCTTACCAAGAAGTTCTACGGTCACTTGATCAAGCTTGAGACCAACTTCTGGAGTGATGACTTGGCCACCGGTCAAGATAGCAATGTCCTGCAACATTGCCTTGCGACGGTCACCAAACCCTGGCGCCTTGACGGCGGCAGAAGTAAATGTTCCACGCATACGGTTTACAACCAAGGTAGATAGTGCCTCTCCCTCGACATCTTCGGCGATAATCAAGAGCGGCTTATTAGCCTGCGCAACCTTCTCCAATATTGGCAAGATATCCGAAAGTGAAGAGATCTTCTGACCAGAGATTAGGACAAATGCATCTTCGAGAACGGTTTCCATACGGTCTGAATCGGTTACGAAATACGGTGAGATGTAGCCCTTATCGAACTGCATACCCTCGGTGAAATCGAGCTCTAATCCAGTGGTTGAAGACTCTTCAACCGTGATTACGCCATCCTTGCCGACCTTGTCCATAGCTTCGGCGATCAAATCACCAATAGCGCGGTCTTGAGCAGAGATAGTTGCAACATCGGCGATCTGAGACTTATCAGAAACTGGAGTTGAATTCTTCTTAAGTTCTTCTGAAATTGCCTTCACGGCAGCTTCGATACCAAATTTAATTTCCATTGGCTGAGCGCCAGCAGCAAGGTTACGAAGGCCCTCCTTGACCATTGCTTGTGCTAAAACTGTTGCTGTTGTAGTTCCATCACCGGCAACATCGTTGGTCTTTTCTGCAACTTGCTTAACAAGTTGAGCGCCCATGTTCTCCGCAGGATCTTCTAACTCGATCTCCTTGGCGATGGTTACGCCATCATTTGTGATAAGCGGTGCGCCATAACTCTTTGCAAGTACGACGTTACGCCCGCGGGGTCCAAGCGTTACTTTGACGGTATCGGCAAGAATATTTACGCCGCGTTCCATCGCACGACGAGCATTCTCGTCGAAAGATAAAGTTTTACCCATGGTTATTTCTTCTCAATAATTGCAAGAACATCGCGGGCCGAGAGAACAAGGTATTCCTCGTTGTTGTACTTAACTTCGGTTCCGCCGTACTTGCTATAAAGGACTACATCGCCAACTTTTACATCCATTGGTGTGCGCACGCCATCGTCAAATCGACCTGGTCCTACAGCAACAACGGTGCCTTCTTGTGGCTTCTCTTTTGCGGTATCTGGAATAACTAATCCTGATGCAGTCGTCTGCTCGGCCTCATTAGCTTTAACAACGATGCGATCTTCAAGTGGCTTAATGGCAACGGCCATGATGTGCTCCTCTTTTTCTCGAATTTCCACCTCGCTCGCCAGCCCCACAGAATTAGCAGAGTAGGGGCGAGAGTGCTAACCAAACTCTAGCGAAAGGCGGGAAAGCCTTCCACTTCTGCGGTCGGTCTAGAGCTTGAAGCCAGCGGCGCGGCTCGAATTACGAGCTTCCCGGAGGCGGCGTAGGCGCTTTATGAGCATCGGCTGAGCCAAAAGGGCGTCCTGCCGGTCAATGAGGTTGTTGAGCAGTTGGTAATAGGCGGGTGGGGCCATATCAAAGAGCTCCTTGATTGAGGACTCCTTGGCGCCTGCAAACCGCCACCACTGACGTTCAAAATCCAGGATACGAATTTCTAGCTCCGAGAGTCCTTCGGCCTGGTGATGTATGGCTTCGGCCGACGTTCCTTGTGTATCCATCTGCAGATTCTAAGTGAATGCACCGACAATTTCTCGTTATTCCACACTTAATTTCGGGAAATCGTGTCATAAAAGAAAACTGTAGACTTCTTGGGTAATCATGAAGTCGAAGCCAACGTCGGTTCCTCGATAGTTAAGTGATCGATCAATTAAAAAGAGGTAGGACGTATGTCGAAACCACGTGTTGTCATTCTTGGTGGCGGCTTTGGCGGGCTGGCAACTGCGCAAGCCTTGGGCTCCGATGCAGATGTCACTGTCGTGGATCGCAATAATTATCAAACATTTCTTCCATTGCTGTATCAGGTTGCTACCGCAGGAATTGCCGCGGACCATATCGCTTACCCCATCCGTGGCGCACTACGTCAGTCTGGTGGCAAATTCCATATGGGGTCACCAATTTCTATCGACCATAAAAACAAGACGATCAAATTAGATAGTAGTGAAGTAATTCCATTTGATCATTTAGTTGTTGCCATGGGTTCTGCAACCGCTGATTTTGGAATCCCAGGGGTTCATGAGTTCGGATTAGGAATGAAATCTGTTCATGAATCTTTAATGATCCGATCAGAGATAATGCGTAGATACGAAGATCTCTGTCGCTTCCAAGATGACACTCGGTTAAAGATCTTTATTATTGGTGGTGGACCTACAGGCGTCGAAATGGCAGGCGCAATAGCCGAACTCGTTAAGGGTCCGTTACATCACGACCAGGCCGAAGCAGCTGCAAAGATTGATGTATACCTTGTTGAAGCTGGACCACGAGTTTTACCGATGTTCGACGAATCTTTGACCAAGAAGGCAGAGGATGAACTAAGAAAGTTGGGCGTCAATGTCATGGTCAAGACCGCGGTTAAATCGTTAGAATTTGGTCAAATCAACTTTGTTGATGGCACCTCGATGCGTGCACACTTAATGATCTGGGCTGCAGGAGTCACCTCTGCCGATGGAATTTACCAACTCAGCGTGCCTACCGAGGGTTCTCGACTGAAAACAGATCCCACTTTGCAAGTAACTCACTATCCATATATCTGGGCAGTAGGCGATTGCTCGGGAGCGCTGGGTGAAAATGGTCGATTTTTACCGCAGGTTGCGCCAGTAGCGTTGCAGCAAGGTCGCTTTGTCGCCGAACAAATTAAGCGGATCATAAAAAATAAACCACTTCAAGAATTTAAGTATGTTGATAAAGGTGCAATGGCAACAATTGGCCGCCATAAAGCGATTATTCAAGTCAAAAAAATAAAGATAAGTGGACCGATTGCATGGTTCGGTTGGCTCTTTCTGCATCTCTTTTATTTAATGGGTGGGCGCAACCGGATTGGTACCATCGCGGATTGGACCTGGAACTACCTGACATTTGATCGTGGCAATCGCCACATCATGGACTCGGTATAACCAAAGCCGATGGCCTACATAAATCTCCGTGGCCACCAAACGTGGAGCATCGAACACGCGAATAATGGCGAACCCCTACTCTTATTGCACGGCGGGTTAAGCGCCACCGAAAATTTTGAACCACATATCCTGCCGGCGTTAGAAGATCGATTTCATGTTTATGGTTATGACAGAACGGCACATGGACGTACTGGAATCCGCGAAGGTTTTTATCACTTTGATTTTCAGCGTGACGAAGCCATCGCTTATCTAGAAGATGTCATAGCCAAACCTGCGCATCTGCTCGGTCATAGTGACGGCGGAATCATTGCGCTGATGGTTGCAATTAAGCGACCAGATCTCGTTCTATCCATTATTGCTAAAGGTGCAAATTACTCGTGGGATGCCGATCTTCGCTTAGACTCCCAAATCACAATAAGTGAAGAGAATATTCAGGAATACACCGAACGCTCCCCAGATTCATTAGAGAATTTAGAGATCATCATCAGAAAAGCTCATGAAGTTTGGGCGCATGAACCTAATATTTCGATCGCCGAACTATCAACAATAACCTGTCCCACGTTAGTGGTGAATGGCGATGACGAGCCATTTAATCCTCATCATGGGGTAGATCTTTATCAAGCCTTACCCAATGGCCGCCTTGCAATTATTCCTGGCTCACCACACGCAACCCATAAGATAAAACCACATTTGCTCTACCCGATTATCAAAGACTTTTATGATCATCCAGAACAAAGAGGGCCATCAAGTCCATTTGACGAAGGCGTCAGCGAATAACTACACCAGAAGATTAGATAAAGATTGAACTAGATTGAAGAGCAAGTTTGGATACACACCAAGCACTAAAGTGATAGCAAAGGCAATACCAATTCCAATCTTCATCATTAAAGATGGCACCGCTACCGTTGCAGATTCAGCCGTTGGTTCCTTGAAGAAGAGGGTCAAGACCACGCGCAGATAGAAGAAGAGCGCGATGGCACTGGAAATAACACCGACAACCACAATCCCAATGTTGCCTGATGCATATGCCGCAGTGAAGATCGAAAATTTTGCAATAAAGCCGGCCGTTAGTGGGATTCCACCAAAACTCAATAAGAACAAGGAGAAAGCCGTGGCAACCCAAGGCGATTTCTTGGCCAAGCCAGCCCAACGATTGAGATCAGAAACTTCGCCAGAAGAATCCTGGACCAGAGTGACAACCCCAAATGCGCCAAGCGTTGCAAAGCCATAAGCCACAAGATAAAACAACATGGCGGTGAGTCCAGCACGATTTAACGCAACTATTCCCACGAGTAAGAATCCAGCATGTGTAATAGAAGAATACGCAAGGGTCCTTTTAACATCTTTTTGGGCAATAGCTGCAATCGATCCACCAACCATGGTGATGATCGCAATGGTCGTTAAAATCGGTTTCCAGTCATTGGCTACTCCAGAAAATCCTACGAAGTAAATCCTTAACAAGGCTCCGAATGCAGCAACTTTTGTGCAGGCAGCCATGAAACCTGTTATTGCAGTTGGTGCACCTTGATATACATCTGGAGTCCATGCGTGGAATGGAACAGCCCCAACTTTAAAGAGTAGGCCAACAGTTACAAAAATCATCCCAATAAACAAGAAGATATGATTCGACCCAGGAGTGATCGTTGTCTGGCGAATTGTTGCTAAGGAGAGACTGCCTGAATATCCATATAGGAAGGCCCCGCCAAAGACGAAGAATGCTGAAGAATAGGCACCCAATAAGAAGTATTTAAGAGCAGCTTCTTGAGACAAGATCCGGCGACGCCTTGCTAAACCCGTAATAATGTAAAGCGGCAACGAGAGAACTTCGAGTCCCACAAAGAGCGTGATTAAGTCATGCGCAATGGGAAAGAGCATCATTCCCGAAATCGCAAAAAGCACCAAGGGATAGACCTCGGTCATTTGGGTTCCAGAAACTGTTGCTTCTGCTTCTTCTTCTGATCCTGGTAAAGCAGCAGCGACGGGCGCAAAATGATTATCTTGTGCGATAAACATCAGCGCCACAAAGGCCAACGCCAAGACAGTGCCCTGTAAGACAAGACCCATTCCATCGATCGAAACCGAAGCTACAGCAGCAACAGGTGAAAGAGCCTTGTGAATCTTGATGACCCAGGCAAAAGCAATGACCACTGTGATCATTGCGATAGTGATTTGAATCCGGGCTCTGTAGGTCTTGCCAATGAAGGCCTCGACCAATACTCCAAGCAGAGCACCGCCGAGAACGATCAAAATCGGAGCCAACAGGTTGTAATCAATAATCGGTGTATTAAACATTATTTACCTGCCAATGGAGTTGGGTCTGTGACCGAAGCCTGCGCCATCACGGTGCTAGTCATCGGATTAATGACCGTCAGGGCAGGTTTTGGATAGAAGCCTAGAAACACCAAGGCCGCAATCACCGGAGCAATTGCAATCTTTTCTCTCACATTCAAATCTGACAAACCTTCATTTCCAGATTTCACGGGACCATGTAATGCGCGCTGAACGAGAATCAAGACATACAGTGCCGCTAAAACGATACCTAATGTGCCAATTATTGCTGCTAGTGGATAACGTGTGAAAGTTCCGAGCAATACCAAAAATTCACTGACGAAGCTAGATAATCCAGGAAGTGCGAGTGCCGACAATCCCGCGATAAAGAAGCACCAAGCCATCACCGGCGTGACTCGTTGCAGTCCACCAAAATCATCTACTTGAGTTGATTGGCGACGAGCAATCATCCAGCCACCAGCAAGGAAGAGAGCGGCTGTAGAGACACCATGGTTGACCATATAAAGAGTTGCGCCTGAAATTCCTTGCGTAGTGAGTGAGAAAATACCCAAGACGATAAATCCGAAGTGCGAAATTGAGGTAAATGCAATCAGTGAATTGAGGTTTTTCTGTCCAATAGCCAAGAAGGCACCATAAATTATCGAGATCAGCGAGAGGACAATAATGTATGGTGCAAAAGTCTTTGTGGCTTGCGGGAACAGAACCAAACAGAAGCGAATCATCCCGTAAGTACCGACTTTATCCAGAACGCCAAGAACCAAGATCGAGGTCCCGGGAGTTGCAGATGCGGCCGCGCCTGGTAACCAAGTATGAAATGGGAACAACGGCGCTTTAATTGCAAAGGCGATGAAAAAACCGAGGAAGAGCCAGTTTTGGGTTGAGTGGCTAATCTTCATATGCGACAAGGCGGTCACGTCAAAAGTACCTGTTCCCTGCTTCGAAGAGATTATAAAGATGCCAATTACAGCGGCTAACATGAGCAAGCCACCAAAGAGGCTATAAAGCAAGAATTTGAGCGCTGCTGCAGCACGTTCTCCTCGGCCAAATCCACCGATTAAGAAGTAGACCGGGATCAACATAGCTTCGAATATCACATAGAACAGGAATACATCGGTTGCCGCAAAGACAGCGATCATTGACGTCTCTAGTGCCAGAATCAGCATATAGAAAGTCTTAACGCTCCAACGACCATTCTCTGATTCGTTCCATCCGCCGACAATGACGACCGGGACTAGAACCGTTGTAAGCAAGATCAGGACTAGAGCCAAACCATCGATTCCTACCGCATAATTAATATTGAATGCTTTAAACCATGAATGCGACTCAACAAATTGAAAGCCGCTCTGTGATGAATGGTATCTAAGGGCCATAAGAACAGATACGGCTGTAGTAACAACTGAACTAATAAGGGCAATAATCTTTGCGAGTTGTGAATTTCCCTTAGGGGTAACGGCCAGAACCAAAGTTCCTAGAAGTGGAAGAAGAATCGTTGCTGTTAAAATATTCATGCAGTCACCATCCACAGAATCAAGACGCAGATAAAGACCCCGATGAGCATCATCAGCGCATAGCTACGGACATATCCATTCTGAATTTTTCGCAAGACATCAGATATCTCGTTGATCAACCAACCAACTAGGCGAACCGCGCCATCAATAACTTTGTAGTCAACGGCAACCAATCCCGCTGTCAATGCAAAGCCCGGTTTAACGAATACCTTGTCGTTAACGATATCTTGGCCAAGATCCATGCGAGCTGCTCGCGTAAAGATACTGACTTTTTCTGGAGCTTCTGCGGCCACCGCACGGTATTTAATAATTGCATAACCAGCCCCAAGCACCACAACCCCAAGCGCCAAAACCGAAACTGTCATCGGTTTCATGAGTTCTTTTCCGCTTGCAACATGAGAAGCATTCACTACTGGCTGTAACCAATTCACCAAGGCGCTACCCATGCTCAGTAAGAATCCCGAAGCTACTGACCCAATTGCCAACACAACCATGGGGGCCCACATTAAGAATGAACTTTCGTGTGGATGCGCTTCTGACTTCCAGCGCCGTGCACCGGCAAATGTCAGGACAACGACGCGAGTCATATAGAAAGCAGTGATTCCTGCGCCTAATAGTGCAGCCCCACCAATCACAATTGCCTTGCTTCCGCCCGAATTAAAGGCAGTTTCAATGATCTTGTCCTTGGAATAAAAACCAGCAAATGGCGGGACACCCAAGATCGCAAGATAACCAAGGCCAAAGGTGATCGCAGTGACTGGCATAACCTTTGCCAATCCACCGTACTTGCGCATGTTTACTTCATCATCCATGCCATGCATGACTGAACCGGCACCCAAGAACATTCCGGCCTTAAAAAATCCGTGAGTTAGCAGATGAAGTATCGCAAAGGCATAACCAACTGGTCCAAGCCCGGTGGCTAAAATCATGTAACCAATCTGTGACATCGTCGAAGCCGCAAGCGCCTTCTTTATATCGTCCTTAGCAGTACCAACAATTGCACCAAAAAGTAGTGTGATGACACCGACAGCGATCACCATCATGCGAGCGGTCGAAGAGGCATCAAAAATAAAGTTAGATCGTGTAATCAGGTACACACCAGCAGTGACCATTGTCGCGGCGTGAATCAATGCCGATACCGGGGTTGGGCCAGCCATCGCATCGCCCAGCCAAGACTGCAATGGAAACTGAGCAGACTTACCAGCAGCCGCCAAGAGCAACATGGCGCCGATCGCGGTAAGTGCAGCACTTGATGCATGTGGAGCACCAGCAGCAACGCCAGAAAATGAAGCTGTTCCAAATTGCGCGAACGAGATCATGATCGCTAGAGAAAGTCCTAAGTCGCCAACTCGGTTAGCCACGAATGCCTTCTTGGCCGCGACGGCATAAACCGGATTTTGGTTCCAGAAACCGATCAACAAATAAGAAGCTAGGCCTACTCCTTCCCAACCTACATAAAGATTGAGGTAGGAATCGCCCAAGACTAGAAGCAGCATTGCCGCGATAAAAAGATTGAGGAAAGCGAAGAAGCGACGACGATCTTTGTCGTGGGACATGTAGGCGATCGAATAAATATGAATCAGGGTGCCAACACCAGTAATCAAGAGTACAAAACAGATTGAGAGCTGATCCAAAAGTAAGGATGCATCAACCTTAAATGTACCTACAGAGATCCAGTCAAAGAGCTTCTGAGTAACAGCACGGTTAGAACCAGGCTGTTTATGCATCTGCAAGAACTGTTGTACGCCAAAGCCAAAGGCGCTGGCCGAGACCAAAGTAGCCAGTAAGTGGCCCCATTTGTCAGCGATGCGACCCAAGAGCAAAAGAATGGCAGAGCTAAGAAGTGGAAGTGCGATCAGATACACCAATTGGCTGCTAGTTCTCATTAGTTTTTCAACAAACTGGCATCATCAACTGAAGCCGATCGACGGGAGCGATAAATGGTCACAATAATTGCTAAGCCGACGACAACTTCGCAGGCGGCGACGACCATCGTAAAGAACGAAGCTACCTGTCCATCCAAATTGCCATTAATGCGAGAGAAAGTTACTAAGGCAAGGTTTGAGGCATTGAGCATTAATTCTATGCACATAAAGATCACGATTGCGTTACGGCGAATAAGTACACCCAATGCACCAATCGTAAATAATATGACCGAAAGGTATAAGTAGTTTGAAATATCCACTTAGTCCTCCTGCTCTTCGATTGATTCCAAGGCAAATCCGTCACTTGTGATCATGTCTCCGCGGGCCTTTAGGGTTTGAGAAATTGACGTTGGGGCTGGTGTGCCATCCGGTAGGAGCGCAGGGACATCCACAGCGTTGTGACGAGCAAAGACACCAGATGTTGGGAGTCCGGCTGCGCCACCCAAAGAACTCTTTCGAAATCTAGCAATCGAAAGGTCCCGTTGCGCAAATTTAGATTTCGTTTGTTGTGAATGCGCCAAGACCATCGCTCCTAATGCAGCTGTAATTAAAAGCGCTGAAACAACTTCGAATGCCCACACGTATTCGGTAAAAAGAAGCTTCGCAATTCCCTGAACATTTCCATCTGCATTAGCTGTCGCTAGCCCAACCGCAGGCTGGGTAATTGTTGCACGGCCAAGTAGCGAGACAACAAGTCCAAGAAGACCGACAGCAATCAAAATAGAGGGGATTCGCTGACCTTTGATTGTTTCACCAAGTGATTCAGTGCTATCGACACCCACCAACATCAAGATAAATAGAAAGAGCATCATGACGGCGCCGGTGTAAACCACGATCTGAACAATTCCCAAGAAAAGCGCATCTTCTGCGATGTAGAAAATTGCCAACGTAACCATGACCCAAGCCATCAATAAAGCAGCATGAATCGCCTTCTTTACAACCAAGATACCAAGGGCTGCAATTACTGCAATCGGGGCAAGGAGCCAGAATTGAACCGCCTCTGGTGTGGCAGTTCGACCTACCTGGAGTGCAAGGTGAAAAAGTGTCATGGTTTTTCCAGCGGCTCCTGTGACGAATGAGATCCCTTGATTTCGTCACGGTAATAATTGAGGTGATTGGTATCAGGATACATAGGGTGAGGTGGGCTGATCATGCCTTGCCGCAATGGGGCCAAAAGATCGTCCTTCTCATAAATTAATTTCGCACGATCATCATCAGCAAGTTCGTATTCATTAGTCATTGTCAAAGCGCGAGTTGGGCAGGCCTCGATGCACAGACCGCAGAAAACGCAGCGAAGGTAATTGATCTGATAAACCTTGCCATATCTTTCGCCCGGAGAAAATCGTTCGGTATC
The DNA here is from genome assembly GCA_903838295.1 of uncultured Actinomycetes bacterium. GTDB lineage: Bacteria > Actinomycetota > Actinomycetes > Nanopelagicales > Nanopelagicaceae > PALSA-747. The sequence goes on along the minus strand of CAILXX010000004.1, from coordinate 59,681 downwards.
AGTATTCGTTTCACCTTCTACATAAATTGCATCTGCTGGGCAGGCCCACGCACAAAGTTCGCAACCAATACATTTCTCTAGACCATCTTCGTACCGATTAAGTTGGTGCCGACCATGAAAACGTTCCGCGGTTGGTTCCTTCACTTCTGGGTACTGGACCGTATTGACCTTCTTAAACATGGTGATGAAGGTGACCCAGAACCCCAAAAGTTGTTGAGTAAAGCTCTTTGATTGTTCAGCCATTTATCTCACTCCGTCCATTAATAAAGCCCTGGCCGGGAATTTCTGGGATGGGGAACGAGGGAGCGGGTAGTGAGGGCAGTATGGCGCCAGCTTTCTCTGCTTTTTCTTTGCTGCGGTCGTACAAGGAGCTGATCGCAACTACGAGTAGGACGACCCCGATGCTAAATCCAACAACAAGTGTGCGTGATGCGGCACGCTGTGACATCACCCGTAATGTCGCTAATACCAAGATCCAAAAAAGGCTACCTGGAATCAAAATCTTCCAACCAAATTTCATAAATTGGTCATAACGCAGACGTGGAAGTGTTCCTCGCAACCAGACGAAGCCAAAGAAGAACATGACTACTTTGCCCAGGAACCAGAAGAAGGTGAACCACCCACCAAGCCAATTCTCGGTAAAAGTGAGCCCCGGCAGCGCGTGATACCCACCCAAGAAGAGCGTGGTTGCGAGGGAAGAAACCGCAATGATGTTGACGTATTCGGCTAAGAAGAAGAGTGCAAATTTGAGGGACGAATATTCGGTATGGAATCCGCCTACTAGTTCACCTTCTGCTTCAGCCAGATCAAAAGGAGCACGGTTGGTTTCGCCAACCATCGAAATTACATAGATAACAAATGACGGGAAGAGCACAACCGCAAACCACCATTTATGTTGAGCGGCAACAATCTCTGACGTCGACATACTTCCTGAATAAATAAATACCGCGACTAAAGACAACCCCATCGCAACTTCATAAGAAATTACTTGTGCGCTTGAACGAAGGCCACCCAGAAGTGGGTATGTCGAACCAGACGACCAACCAGCCAAAACGATTCCGTATACACCGATTGAGGCGATCGCAAGAATGTAAAGAACGCTGACCGGCAGATCGGTTAACTGCATGGCGGTCACGTGCCCAAACAAATGGACTTTGCCAGTCATTGGTATAACCGCAAATGCCATGAAACAGGTGGTCGCAGAAATAATTGGCGCAACAATAAAAACAATTTTGTCAGCAGCAGCCGGGATTAAATCTTCCTTGAGGGCAAGTTTTACGCCATCAGCCAGAGCCTGCAATAAACCAAATTTACCGACACGGTTAGGCCCAAGGCGCATCTGCATCCGTGCGACGATGCGGCGTTCGCCCCATACCGCCATCAAGGTACACAGGACACAAAATACAAATATGAATAGCCCCTTGACCAGGATTATCCAACCTGGATCATTGCCCAACATTGTTGCCGTGCTCATATCTTTGCCACCTTGACTGCCCCACTTGTAAATCCAAGAGAAGGAATCACTTGACTATTTTCTGAATTGCGTGGAACCCAGATCAGATGATCTGCCATCGCGTAAATCGAAACCGGGAGTTCGATCGAACCAAGTTCGCTTGTAATCCGGACAGAATCAGATTCGGTCACACCAAGTTGTGCAGCGCGTCCAGCAGATATGTGCGCACGTGCGTGCTTGGCGGTACCGGCTAAATTGGCCTCACCCATCTGCAAGGTCCCAAGATCAAGTAGCAAACGCCAGGAAACCAGTGTCATCTCCCCCTGTAGCGCAGCAGAAGCAGAGCGCTTTGCGAAGGTTGGCTTTGCCCCATCCCATTTTCCTAGCGACTCAATTTCGCGGGCTGTAGCAGCCACGCTCGGAAGATTGATTGGTGCCGCAAGTTCGTCCGCCAACATCGACAGAATCCTGACATCGCTGCGCATCTGTGCATCTTCGACGCCCTTTTCAAATGCACGTGCGCTCGCCTGCCAATCAAGGAACGAACCACTCTTCTCAACTACCGCTGCCACCGGCAGAACTACATCTGCAATTGCGGTTATAGCGCTGTGTGAAATTTCTAGCGAAACTACAAAAGTATTAAGCAGCTGGTTCAGAGCATCGGCAGAGATATCAAATGGATCTACCGCACCAATAACAACCGCATCAAGAGATCCGTCACCAAGACCGTGCAAGATTTCGGAAGTAGAACGCCCGTCAACTGTTGGAAGATTGGATATTCCCCACGCTGTTTGAATATCTACACGGGCAGCGGAATCAGAAACTGGGCGACCACCAGGAAGTAAATTACCGATTGCACCAGCTTGTAGGGCCCCACGTTCACCAGCACGACGAGGAATCCATGCCAACTTTGCGCCAGTAGATTCAGAGAGCTCAAGTGCAGCAGATAGCGCACCTTGCGTCTCTGCTGCGCGTTCGCCAACCAAGATCACACTGTTAGAGGTGAGGCCGTTGATTTGCGTTAAAGAAGTGATCAGTTCTGCTTTTAGTTTCTTTGATCCACGACTAGCAAGTGGTGCATCTGTCGAAACACTCATGCCACGACGACGGACTTGGCGATGTATGCGCAAGAAGACAATTGGCGATTCTTCTTCTGGCTCAAAGCTAAGAAGTACAACTTGGTCGGCAGTATCGATATCTGCATAGGTTGTCTTTAAGTCGATCGCTACTGCAGCTAAAAATTCGCTCTCCTCTTCCGAATGTGCACGAGCCCGGAAATCAATGTCGTTAGTTCCAAGTGCAACCCGAGCAAATTTCGAGTAACCATATGCATCTTCTACAGTTGCACGGCCACCAACAAGCACTGCAGTGCGCTTTGATACAAGCCCCTTGGCTGCCGCAGAAATCGCCTCTGGCCACGATGCTTCATGTAATTCACCATCAGCACCACGGATCATCGGGGTTGAAACGCGTTCGCGTGAAGTCAAGTATTTAAAGGCCCAGCGACCCTTATCGCAGTTCCACTCTTGGTTTACCTTTGGGTCATCGCCGGCAAGTCGACGTAAAGTCTTTCCACGGCGCATATCTGTACGAAGGTCACAACCAGATGCACAATGTTCGCAAGCAGAATTAATAGAAACCAGATCAAATGGGCGAGCTCTAAATCGGTAAGAAGCACCCGTCAGCGCACCGACCGGACAGATCTGGACCGTATTTCCTGAGTAATAAGACTCGAATGGTTGATCTTCATAGATACCCACTTGTTGTAAGGCACCGCGTTCGTTCAAAGTAATGAAAGGGTCCCCTGCAATTTCTTCAGAGAATCGGGTACACCGCGCGCACAAAACACAACGTTCGCGGTCTAGCAAGACCTGCGATGAGATATTAATAGGCTTTTCGAAGGTGCGTTTTTCACCTTCAAAACGCGTCTCGGTTCGCCCAGCAGACATTGCTTGATTCTGTAATGGACATTCCCCACCCTTGTCACATACTGGGCAATCAAGTGGATGGTTGATCAATAAGAATTCCATGATGCCAGCCTGGGCCTTGGCAGCGACTTCCGATGTAAGTTGGGTTTTTACAACCATTCCATTTTCTACTGGCATGGTGCAAGAAGCTTGCGGCTTAGGGAATGCCCGACCATTTATTTCTACATCTACTAAACACTGACGACAGGCACCCGCTGGGGCAAGTAGTGGGTGATCGCAGAAGCGTGGAATTTCTACACCAAGTTGTTCTGCGGCACGAATTATTAGTGTCCCTTTAGGAACCGTAACTTCTAGGCCATCAATAATTGCTGTGACAGTCTCAACTGCAACAACTGCTTGTTCCGGCGTCATCACGCACCTGCCGTTTCAAATAATGTTGAAGCAATTGGATCAAATGGGCAACCGCCATTGGTCTGATGAAGAATATATTCAGAGCGGAAATATTTAAGGGTAGAAATAATCGGAGCAACGGCGCCATCAGCTAGAGCGCAGAACGAGCGGCCAGCAATGTTGTCACATAAATCTAACAACTTGTCTAAGTCAGCCTCTGTACCCCGGCCCGCTTCAAGATCTTCTAGCATCTGAACCAACCACCATGTGCCTTCGCGACATGGCGTGCATTTTCCGCATGATTCATGCTTATAAAATTCGCTCCACCGCAGGGCTGCCCTAACCACGCATGTTGTTTCGTCAAATACTTGTAGGGCCTTGGTTCCTAGCATCGAGCCAGCAGCAGAAACTGCTTCATAATCAAGCGGTACATCTAAATGCTCTGCCGTAAAAATAGGAGTCGAAGATCCACCTGGAGTCCAGAATTTAAGTTGATGCCCTGGGCGCATTCCACCAGAAAGTTCCAAAATTTCTCGCAAGGTAATTCCTAATGGTGCTTCGAACTGTCCAGGGTTGGAAACGTGGCCCGACAAAGAGTACAAAGTGAATCCCTTGCTCTTTTCTGTGCCCATTGCCTGGAACCATTCGTTTCCATTATCAATAATCGCCGGCACCGATGCAATCGATTCGACATTGTTCACAACAGTTGGCATTGCGTACAGACCAGCGATGGCTGGGAAAGGCGGACGTAGTCGAGGTTGACCCCGAAAACCTTCGAGTGAATCAAGCAGCGCGGTCTCTTCGCCGCAGATGTAAGCGCCAGCACCAGCATGAAGAGTTACCTCTAGATCAAATCCACTGTTAAGAATATTTTTTCCAAGTAATCCAGCTGCATATGCATCATCAATTGCTTGCTGCAAGCGACGAACAACGTGCACGACTTCGCCTCGGATATAAATAAAAGCGTGATTAGCGCGGATCGCATATGAGCCAATAATAATTCCTTCAACCAAAGAATGCGGATTAGCCAACAAAAGAGGCATATCTTTACACGTACCAGGTTCGGATTCATCAGCATTGACAACTAAGTAGTGCGCCTTGTTATCTCCTTGTGGAATAAAACCCCACTTACTTCCGGTTGGGAAACCAGCGCCACCACGTCCGCGCAATCCGGATTCCTTAATCAGAGCAATGACTTCGTCTGGCGTCTGTGAAAGTGCCTTAGGTAGTGCCTTGTAGCCACCGTGTTTTTTATAGTTAGCGATCGTGAACGAATCAGCATCGTTCCAATTCTTTGAAAGTACTGGGGTTAATTTGGTCATTTTTTATCCTGCCCTTGCGCAATGTTAAGGCCACGTAACGTTGCTGGGCCTGCTTGCACGCCTTCATTCGCCAATCCATCCGATAACCCAGCCAGAACAGCCGAATTCTCTTTCCAGGTACGCAGCGTATTGGGGCCGCGGGTAGGGACTGGTGGTTTTCCGTTTTGTAAATCATCCACCATCTCTTTAACACTTTGTGGTGTCTGGTTATCGAAGAACTCCCAGTTGACCATGACTACGGGTGCGAAATCACAAGCTGCATTGCATTCAATGCGCTCCAACGAAACTTTGCCATTCTTCGTGGTCTCATGATTCTTTATACCTAGTTGATCACAGGCTGCTTCAAAGATCGCGTCGCCACCCATCACCGCACACAAGGTGTTGATGCAGACTCCGACATGGTATTCACCAACAGGTTCACTCTTGTACTGGGTGTAAAAAGTAGAGACAGCAGTGACTTCTGCGGTTGCAAGATCTAGCTTCAGCGCGATACTTTCGATTCCACGAGGCGTGACATATCCATCGATCGATTGTACAAAGTGAAGCAATGGCATGATGGCAGAACGTGATTTTGGATAACGAGCGATTATCGTATCCATAGTCGCAAGTTGTTCAGCGGTAAATACCTGATGATCGGACATTAGCGGTCTACCCCACCCATCACTGGATCAATTGAAGCAACTGCGGCAACGACATCAGCAATCATGCTGCCTTCACACATTGCTGCAAGTGACTGCAAGTTATTAAAAGATGGCTCGCGAAAATGAACGCGATAAGGATTAGTGCCGCCATCAGAAATCAAATGTGCACCGAGTTCACCTCGAGGTGATTCAACTGTCGTATATACCTGGCCAGCAGGTACTCGGAATCCTTCGGTCGCAAGCTTAAAGTGATGAATCAAACCTTCCATGGACTGCGTCATGATGTTGGCAATGTGCCCTTTGGAATTACCCATTCCATCTGGTCCGACGGTTAAATCTGCAGGTGATCCTAATTTCTTATCTTCCACTTTCACTGGTGCGCCAGAAAGCTTCTCTAACTTGTCACAGCATTGTTCGATAATTCGCAATGACTGTTCGAGTTCGCTCATCTTGATTAAGAAGCGCCCATATACATCGCATTCATTGCTCGTAATCACATCAAACTCATAATTTTCGTAGCCACAATAAGGCTCTGATTTGCGAAGGTCCCATGGCATACCAGTAGAGCGCAAAATCGGCCCGGTGATTCCCAGCGTAATACACCCAGCAAGATCTAAGTAGCCAACACCTTGAGTACGTTTCATCCAGATGGTATTTCCGACCAAGAGTTTTTCATTGTCTTTAAAGTTGTGGCGCAATTCTTTAACGGTTTCACGAATCTTGGCTAAACCGCCTTCGGGCAGATCTTGGGATACCCCTCCTGGACGAACATAAGCCATGTTCATGCGCAGCCCGCTTACCATTTCAAAAATATCTAATACTTTCTCCCGTTCGCGGAATGCAAAGATCATCGGAGATAAAGCGCCGAGTTCAAGCGCACCAGTACCGAGTGCAACCATATGTGAAGAGATACGATTAAATTCCATCATCATCACGCGCAGCACACTTGCACGTTCTGGAATATCGTGGGTGATCCCGAGTAGTTTTTCTACTCCCAAGCAATACACCGTCTCATTAAATATCGGAGCTAGATAATCCATGCGGGTAACAAAGGTGACGCCTTGAGTCCAGTTGCGATATTCAGCATTTTTTTCGATTCCAGTGTGAAGATAACCAATTCCAGCCCTGGCTTCTGTCACCGTTTCACCTTCGAGTTCCAAGATTAAACGAAGCACTCCATGCGTAGAAGGATGCTGTGGCCCCATGTTGACGACAACGCGCTCTTCTTTGGTTGCGCCAATTTCTGTAACCAATTGATCCCAGTCATTGCCGGTAACCGAATAAACACGACCTTCGGTGGTTTCACGCGATGCTGCGTATGGATCGTAGATACTCACTTGTACGACCTACGTTCTGATGGCGGTGGCACCGTCGCACCTTTATATTCAACTGGGATTCCGCCAAGTGGATAATCCTTGCGTTGCGGATGACCGATCCAATCATCTGGCATCAAAATGCGTGTGAGGCCAGGATGACCGTCAAAAATAATTCCAAACATGTCAAAAGTTTCGCGTTCTTGCCAGTTATTACCGGCCCACACTTCTACCAAAGACGGAACATGTGGGTGTGAATCTGGGACGCTGACTTCTAATCTCACTCTGCGATTATGCGTCATGGAAAGTAGTGGGTAAACACAATGTAGTTCGCGGTTAGTATCTTGGGGATAGTGAGCACCGCTGACTCCAAGGCACAATTCAAAGCGAAGCGACGGGGTGTCACGCATTACTTGGGCAACATGTTTTAGTCGTGACGCCTTAACGTGAAGAGTCAGTTCGCCGCGGTCCATAACTACTCGTTCAATATCTTCATTGAATTCAGGATAAGCACGTTCTAATTCATCTGCCATCTCATCGAAATAGCCACCATACGGACGTTCGGTTGATCCGGTGGCGGAAGTTTTGCGAACTAGACCACCATAACCTGATGTGTCTCCTGTACCCGGAGTTCCAAACGAACCACGATCTGTACTCACTTAAGAAGTCCTTGTATCTGGAAGGTCGGCTTAGACGCCAGCGCTGCTGCCTCGACTTCACGAATAACTTTCTCTCGATTGATGCCAAGCTTTGTATTACTGATTTGCTCATGCAATTTAAGGATCGCATCCATCAACATCTCTGGACGCGGTGGACAACCTGGCAAATAAATATCAACTGGTACAACGTGATCTACGCCCTGAACTATTGCGTAATTGTTGAACATGCCACCAGATGAGGCACAAGCTCCCATTGCAATTACCCACTTTGGGCCAGGCATTTGATCATAAATCTGCCGGAGCACTGGGGCCATTTTATTTGAAACTCGACCTGCAACAATCATTAAATCTGCCTGCCGGGGTGATGCTCTAAAAACTTCCATTCCAAAACGCGCTAAGTCATATCGACCGGCACCAACCGCCATCATTTCTATCGCGCAACAAGCCAATCCAAAAGTTGCGGGCCAAAGTGAACCCTTACGCATATATCCCGCAAGATTTTCAACGGTGGTTAAAGCGATTCCGGACGGAAGTTGTTCTTCTAACCCCATGACCTAATCCCATTCCAATCCGCCGCGGCGCCACACATATGCATAAGCAACAAAGACGGTGAGTATAAAGATGACCATTTCTACGAGTCCGAAGAGCCCCATTTGATTAAATGAAACCGCCCATGGATATAAGAAGACGATTTCTATATCAAAAACTATAAAGAGCATTGCAGTCAAAAAATATTTGACCGGAAAACGTCCACCGCCAGCGGCAACAGGTGATGGCTCTATGCCGCATTCGTATGCAGCAGCTTTGGATCTGTTAAATCGCTTTGGTCCAGTGAGGGCTGCTGCAACTATAGAAAAGGCAGCAAAACCGAAGCCGATCCCCCCGATCGCCAAGATCGGTACATATGGATTCATGTAATTAGCATACGACTCAAGGACACCTAATAACAGAACCTGTGGCGACGATCACATGACATCCAGGTGACCGATTAGTGTTTTTGCAGAAGTTCAGAAACTTTTGATCCCAAAGTAAATGGATCTATGGGGTGGGAGATAACAGCCTCTGCCCCAGACCAGCGCGCGAGCCAATTATCTTGAACTCTTTGGATAATTACCATGATGGGCGGGCAATCCTTTAACTCATCTTTCAGGGCATGTGCCAGGCCCAGGCCACCTTCTGGAACCGCTTCGCCATCGAGAATGAAAAGGTCAACCTTACGCTTCTCATCAAGGTAAAGCCGAAGTGCATCTGCAGTGGCAAATTCAACAATCTTGTGATCACGACTTTCTAGGGGAACTCTCTTTCCCAGCGCGGTCTGAATAGCGGCTCGAACACTTTGATCATCGGAGTAAACAACAATCACTGGAGCAACAACAGATTGTTGAGAAGTTCCTTCACCATAAATCGGTGCCGCCGCAACACCACCTTGCACACTGAGTTCCATGTCAAAAAGTGTATCAATCAGCCACTGCTGCTGCTAACGATTCCCTGCCAAGTTTTCAATCTCTATCCGGAAACTATCCAGGGTCGATGTTGCCTTATCCCGAATCTTGGCGACGTCATCCCATAAGCGCACCTGAATTGCAGCTTTGGCACCGGGTAGGGTGAAAAAATCTTTTATTTGATCTTGATCCATGAGCCCGCCTTGCAACCGCAAGGTATGAATGCTCGCCTCTGAAAGTTTTGCCATATAGAGCGGATCCGTGGAAACTAAATATCTTTTTGCATCAACATGCAGCCGGACTGGCTCACTGACCGATTCTGGAAATCGAGCTTCAATCCATTGCGCGCCAATCTCGTCGTGATGCGCATCTTCCCCAGCAATATGTGCTGCTGCAGCGTCATCAACAAGCAAGTGACCAATATCGTGCAAAAGGGCTGCAATTACGAGCTCTGAGGGAGCTCCAGATGCCCGAGCATGATCTGCACATTGCAACATATGCTCAACCAGTTTTACATCTTCACCGAGATACTCTTCCGAAACGCCAGATGTAAAGAGCTCTTCGATTTCACTATACACATCCATCTTTGACCTCTCTAGAGCCACAAATATCGGTTACGGTCTCCTGCTTCACCTGCTGCAAGTTCAACATAAAATTCGTTGGATTTACGCCTTTGCCAATGGTTTGCGGACAAAAGTCTAGATATTCCAGCCATGCTTACAGGATTCTCTAATTGGGAAGTAGCTTCATCTAGATCGATTGGGCTTTGGTGATCGAAGACAGATGTAGCTATAACCACCTTGCCGCGGTCTTCTAATACTTCAACGATGCGCCCCTGTTGAGGCCAGTCAATAAGTGATGCGGTTAGGACCTGCCAAAATCCATTCTTTCCTTCTTCACCTATATATTTAATTCGATTGTCATGGTCGTGACCGGCCAACCATAAAATAATCCGATCGTGCTTAAGAAGCTCTTCAGTCATTTCATCGATTGCGATTCTTCGATCGGCACCCTCGGGCGCATAATCATTGAACATGCCAGCAAGCGGATGATGCGAGAGCAAAATGAAATACTTAGGAGTTGAATCTGCAAGAACTTTCTTTAACCACTCAAACTGCGATTCATCTAAAGAACCCATCCATCCACCGTGTGCGTTCACTGTGTCCAATGATATTAGGCAAACATCCCCAATATCTTTTCTCCAAAACTTCGTGCCATGCAATGCATTTTCTTCAGTGAGGCCATGACCATCGTGCCCACACATTAAATGCATCTTTGCCCAGTCTGAAGCTTCGTTGAATCGTCTACGAGAATCCGCGGTCTGATCGCGATAGCCGCCACCTTGTGGATCGGCATATCTGGCTGGACCAACCATGTTCCAACCACCAAATGTTGCTTGCAAATCTACATCCGGTGCAAGTGAAACCAAACGCTTATCTCCCACCGCGATTGCATCTAGTGTCGCATCGTGAGGGACTGTTCCTTGCAGCAAAGCATCGTGATTACCGTGAGTCGCGAACCATTTGTGAATCAGACCGGTTGCCATAAATGGCTTGCGGACAGCGGAAGTCAATCCAGGAATTGTTGGTAATCCGTAGAGCGAACGCGGGAAATCATCCTGGCAACCATCAGGAGTTCCTTCGGGATTCCAATAAGAGGGGTCATACTTTTTTGGATCCTGTTGTGCAACACCTTCCCATACTTCAGGGTCACCACTATCTGGATGTATCTCTCCGCCATCCATCAAAGTAAAATACCAATCAAGTTCGTTGGCTTGGGCATTATCAGTAACATCTCCAGTTGCTACAACTGCATCAATTGGCCGACTGCTGACCGTCCCGGTCTTAATATTATTTACGGTCCGTACCAATGATTCTAAAGTTTGTGTAGTCATAATCTCTTGAGCACGGTAGGCACCAACAAAGGGAACATGTTCTGACATTGGGTGGTGAGGATCAGCAAAGCGATCCATTAATTCAATTCGAGCAGGTGACTGAGCATCACAGATATGTAGATCAGAAATATGAACAAGACTCAAGATGGGCTTGGCAGAAGAAGTGGGTGCTTCGCCAAGAAGCTGCTCTCCCGGACCTTGCTTAAGACCAACCCAACCTTTTTCATTTGGCGCTCCCCGAAGGAGGCGAGTGTTTGTCGTCAAATAATCAGACACTTTCGACCATCACCGAATCTGTTCCAATCGAAATCTTCACATGATCTCCTGTATCAAATTTTTTTGCTTCCTTACTGGGTACTTCTGCATATATTAACTCTTTAAGGCCAGCGTCCAAGCCGATTCGGGTCATCGGCCCTAAGAAGGATTTTGTAAGTACCGTGGCGCCAGAACTTGCCTTTGTAATGGAGATTGATTCTGGTCGGACTAGGACGCGGACCTCTTCCCCTTTTTTTAATGAGGGAGAGTGATCCGAAATATCAAGGAGTTGATTAAGAACTTGAACTTCAGATTTTGACTCCATAAAACCTTGGATGTAATTGGTCAGTCCTACGAATCCTGCTACAAATGGCGTCAATGGCTTGTTATACAGATTACTCGGAGCGTCGATCTGCTCTAGATTCCCCTTATTCATCACTCCAACACGATCGGAAATCGTCATGGCCTCTTCCTGGTCATGGGTGACGAACAGAGTGGTAATGCCGAGAGTGGTTTGGATTCGTCGTATCTCTTCACGCAATTGAGATCGAACTTGGGCATCGAGTGCCGAGAGCGGCTCATCAAGAAGTAGAACTCGAGGCTCGATCGCAAGTGCCCGTGCAAGTGCCACGCGCTGCTGTTGCCCACCTGAGAGTTCGGTTGGTCGGCGATTTGATTGCTCACCCAGTCCAACTAGTTCCAAGAGATCCTTCGCCTTCTTGCCACGAGCGGTGCTGTCGACTCCCCTGACTCTAAGACCATAACCAACATTTTCTAGGGCGGTCATATTTGGAAAAAGGGAATATGCCTGAAAAACCATCCCTATGTTGCGCTTATTAGCGCCAACATTTGTCATCGGCTTGCCATCAATCTTTACCAAACCGGTGTGATCTTTATCGATACCAGCCAAAATTCTTAGGGCAGTAGTTTTGCCGCATCCTGACGGACCTAACAATGAAATTAGCTCTCCAGGATGGAGGACAAGACTAAAGTCACGGAGGGCGGTAATGCTGCCGAAACTTCGCGTGACTGACTCAAACTCGACAACGCTGCCATGAGACTTATTAGACATTTACAGATACCTTTCTTAGGCTGCGAATTTTTGGAAGGAAGACAATGAGAAGGAGTACAACCCATGCTCCAATGAGAGTCGATACGGAAAGAGCGATAGATCCCAATATGTTCTCTTGCGAAACGTTTGTGACCCATGTTGGGAAGGTATTGAAGTGTAAGAGTGAAGCAAGAGCGTATTCACCAAGAGAGAGAGCGATTGATATAAAAAGGGCACCTGTAACGGCGGAACGAATTGCAGGGACAATTACTAAACGCAAGGTCGTCAATCCACTAGCTCCGAGAGATTGAGAAGCCTCAACTAACGTTGAGAGCGAAATCGACTGCAACCCGATATCTACAGCGCGATAAACGTAGGGCATCGACACGATGACATAAAAGAAGCAGAGTTCATAAGGGGTTGACTGCAACCACTTCGGCATTGAAATCTGTGCGCCAATGGCTAGAGACACAACTGGAACCACTATGGGCACTAGACAGACAAATTCAATAAGTCTGCGCCATCTCTTCCCCCCAAGGTGGAGAAAGACAACTGTTGGAACCATCAAAACCATCACCAATAGTGCTGTGACAGCCGCTAGGCGAAGTGAGACTCCAAGATTGGTATAAAACCCTTGCTGCTGGAAGATCCAACGAAAGTTGACTAATGAATGGCCAGCGCCGTTCACGCCTCTTAATGCATAGCCAAATGCTCCCAAAAGCGGGGCGATAAAAAAGAATGCGGCGAAAATCAGTGTGAAGATATTGAACTTTGATAATTTTCTCATGAACGCCTCTTTGAAAATCGAAGAAGGGCCAAGTAGGCAGCGATTACCACTACTGACACTGCAACCATTCCCATCGCCAATGCATCACCCAAATTGGCTTCACTCGGAATCACGTTGCCATCAACTAGCGTGCCAATTACCAATGGAACGAGCGGAAGATTACCGATTGTCATCGCACGAGCAGTTGCATAGGCAGAGAACGAGCTTGCAAAGAGCAACAAGGTGGCGGAAAGAAACGCTGGGATCAAGGTAGGAATTGCGACATACCGCAGGTACTGGAAGTGGCTTCCACCAAGGGAATCATTCGCCTCTGCCCACTCCTTCTTCATATTCTCCATAGCGGGAGTGAAGATAATTACCATCAAAGGAATTTGGAAGAATCCATAGACAAATAAGATTCCCCAGAAATTGAAGATATCGAAAGAGCCAGCATAGATATCCCAATGCAACCACAATAAGAATTTCGTGATCAAGCCATCTTGACCATAAGCAGCGATGAACATGAAGGCAAGAGGCACTCCACCAGTATTTGCGAGTACTCCCGATGCGCTACTAATCAGCGAACGAAAAGTTCCGGAAGTTCGTACCAACGCTGCAGATATGGCCGCACCACAGAATCCAGCGATGAGGGCTGAAAGAAATGCGAGTTTAAACGAGGTGATAAACGCCTCTCGATAAATTCCGGTGAAGAGCTCGCGGTAAACAGCAAAAGTGATGTGGTTGTGATTGTCATGCAGTGAGGCGCGAAAAATTGCGCTTAGAGGCCATGCCAAGAAAATGCCAGCAAAGGTGAGTATGGGGAGTAATCCCAGAAAAGTCTTGGGGAATTTAAAACCCAAAAAGAGGTTCTGGCGGCGATTGCTCGCCGTCAGAACCTCTTCGGTTTGTATTTGTGTGGTCAAGAGCTACTTAGATCTTAGGCCATGTGGTCTTTAGGACTGCAACGGCTGCAAGTTGCTGAGCAATCGTTGGAACCGCTGTAGCTCCTGAAGTTCCAAGAATTACATTAGGAGCAGCAACTAGAACCTTGTGTGATGCCATTACGGAACCAAGGATTGGAGCAGCACCACCTAGGCGGAAGATATTCTGTCCACCCATAAGTGAATTGAACAATGTGCTTCCCTTTTCGGTGCCCTGTTGTAGGTTGTAAGGATCTTGTCCATCTAGATCCTTAGCAAGGAGACCCTTCTTCTCTGACATCATGAACTCAACCCAGAGACGAGCAGAAGCTGGATGTGGAGCGTTCTTGTTGATACCGAAGATGTATGGAGTTCCTGTTACAGCAGCATCAGAAGGGAAAACATACTTCAAAGTTGTACCAGCCTTTGCAGCTTGAGCTGCAACTCCTGGAGCGTTGAAGGACCAATCGGTCCATGCCTTCGTCTGACCTGATACAACTGAAGCAGCTGTAGCTGGGGCAGATGAGAGATTGCCAGCAAGCTTAAGCTTGTGGAAGAAGTTGACGCCTGGTGTGACGTTATCAAGAGATCCACCGTTTGCCACTGATGCGGCCAAAACGGTCATAAGTGACTCTTGAGCGCCTGTTGGGTCTCCAGCGATTCCTACTGAGTGCTTGAATGCAGGGTTTAGAAGGTCCTTGAATGACTTAGGAGCGACCTTGTTCTTGGCGTTGTATCCAATGACGATCTGTCCTGAGTAGTTACCGAACCAAAGTCCTGTTGAATCTTTCCACGTTGCGGGAATGTCATTCCAGGTCTGGACCTTGTATGGAGCAAAAATTGATACGCCAGCTGAATCTGCTGTGTCAACGATGTGTGAAGCACCGATATCGACGACATCTGGTTGAGTCGCAGCCGGGGCTGTCTTGATCAAGTTGATTTCATAAGCTGAAGAACCGTTGGGATTGTCATCAGCGATGTTGATACCGAATGCTGCCTTAAATGAATCTAGAGCGTCACCGTAGTCGGCCCAGTTACGAAGAATTGTTGTGAGGTTAAGTGCACCCTCTTTTTGAGCTTCTGCAACAAGAGCATCCATACCGCCACAAGCAGTGATATCACCGCAAGTTGCCCAGTTGGTGTCGGCAGAAGCTGTTTGTGCAGAAACTGTAGGGAGTATTGCAACAGCGATTGCTGCAACCACTCCAAATACGAATTGCTTACGCATTAGTCCCCCTTAAGGATTAAGTGGGTACAGACAACTCATACCGGTTAACGATTGGGGGATTTTTTGATGGTATCTAGGTGACACTTAGGTAAACAATGGGAATTTACTGGGCGGACTATTTAGCCTTAATTAATCAGCGCCAACATTTGCTTTACTGAGGTGGCTACGTCGGTAGCCCCGGCATCCCATAATTCGTCCTCGGAATGAGTGCCTGAAGTGACTCCAAGTATCACTGCGGCCCCTGCGGATGCACCTGCGGCCATATCAGATTGAGTATCTCCCGCAACTGCTACATCACTCGGGTGGAGGTCTAGACCTTTTTGCGCATTATAAATTTCCATGGCCCTAAAAATCATGTCGGGAGCTGGTCGACCCTGTGCGACTTCCGAAGCAGCAACCGAGACATCAATAATTTCCTGCCAATTAAGCACCTTAATAATGACATCGAGAATAGATCGGGGGAATCCAGTCGATATGCCAACTCCGATACCATTTGACTTCAGCTCTCTGAAGAAATCGCTAACCCCGGCAAATTCGTGCAATTCGCCCATAGCAACCAAATCGGTATAAGAGGTAACAAAGCGCTCATGTGCCGCGTCTGCCAAATCTGCATCGCCGTTGCATAAGTGCAGGAAGACATCAATCTTGCGTTGCCCCATTGTCGCTTTTACATATTCAGTCATGACAACTAACTCGTCATTAGTCAGACCAAATGGCTCCATGGCATTCGTAAATGCCTTGATGACCAGTCCATCATCTTCTGCGGTCGTGCCAGCAACATCTAACACAACGAGTTTTATTTTTGCCATGATGTGATGGTCTCCTCTGCGATCGCGGGTGAAATTGTGTTTCCGCGTCCCCCACCACCTGTAACCACGACGGCGCCAGGGGCAATCTCTTTACGGAAATAGATATCCTGGCTGGTGCTTTGTGAATAAACCCCAGACCAACGACGCGCAATTAAAGGTGCTGGTGCGCCGAATAAATTTGCAATGACTTGACGAAGATGGTCATACGGCGCTTCCAAGATCTCGTGACTAAATGGTTCTATGTATTCATGTGTATCACCGATTGTTAAGCTGAAATCGATGCGAGGAACCAATAGCAATTGCATCTTGTACTGCGAAGCAACTTCACTTTGTGGCGGCAAAATATCTAGTGAAAGATCTTTAAATGCGGGGTAATACCGCATGGAATCGCCATCTGCTATCGAATGCTTCAACGAATCTGCATACGGAACAGTGGCTCCCATTTGTAAGTGCACTTTGCGCAATGGCGCAGCATCTAAAAATTCCGTAAGAAAGCCAGAATGTGCCGCTCCTGGGCATATTGCCATCAAATCACCCGACACCTTATTCCCTAAAATATCTGTTACGTGATTGCCGGTTTCATCATGATAAAAATCAACTACCTCAAAGTTAGGGATCCACTCATAATTTGGATGGCTCCTCAGGTAATTCCTCAAACCGGTGAGTAAAAGTGAAGGCTCAACCATCGCGTCCTGGGTACATTCCAAAGCTCCTAGGTATTTGCCTTTTAATTCTGGCTCTTTGGAAAGAACTTGGTTGTGATCCAACAGATTAAAACCACGAAGCTCTGCATCATCCATAGCGGCGGCTTCCTTCATGACGGTGTATTCCGCTTCGTTCTGTGCAACAGTCAGAGATCCCCAAGGCCTAAATCCGATCTTTGCCTTACTGCCAATCTCTTCCCACAAAGTTCTGGCCCTGAGTGCAATTGCTAGTTCTGCACCAGATTGGCGACCACTCACCCAGACCAAGCCAAAGTTTCTAATAGAAGCTGAAAGCGGAGCTGCGTCCCGCTCGACATGGACAACGGTATATCCAGCATCAACAGCCAAAAGAGCATGCATGGTGCCAATAATTCCACCACCAACAATGACTACCTTCATAACACCAATTTCAACATATCAATCATATTAAAGCATCCATAATGTCCGATTTGAAAGTGAATTCTTGGTGAGGGAATCAAATGGCATGCCATTACTGAAAAGCAGCCATTTCGAATTCAAACATATCTAGACCCATTGGACCAATCTTGAGCGCATAGTTGTGCCACGCTTTAATATCAAAAGATGAGCCAAGGCGGACCTTGGTGTCTTCGCGAACCTTCATCCACTTACGTTCACCGACTTTGTAAGAGATTGCCTGACCCGGCCACCCTAGATATCGCTCGATTTCACTCTGTGCAAAATCAGGAGCCAACAAGGCGCGATTCACTAACAATTCATAACCGCTCGTTGCATTCCATACCTTTCCATCAAAGTCTTCATAACCACAATGCATTCCGATATCTATAACGATCCGTGCAGCTCGAAGTGCTTGGCCGGATAAATATCCGAGTTCGATCGCTGGGTCATCAAATGCGCCAAGTTCGTCCATAAATCGCTCGGCATACAAAGCCCAACCTTCGCCATATCCGCTGATCCATGCTTCCGTGCGCTGGAATCGACTTAAGCGATCGGATTCGATAGTTGCAGTTGCACATTGCAAGTGATGGCCGGGCACAGCTTCGTGATACCACGTAGAAGCAATATGCCAAAAGTTAAATCGATCATGGCCAAGAGTCGGGTACCACGTCGTACCAGGACGCGAAAGATCTTCACTAGGTGGCATGTAATAAGGAGCTGCCGCCGAACCTTCTGGTGCCAACTTTGCATCACAGAACTTAATCCGTGGATCGATATCAAAATAAACACCGTCCAGCTTTGCAACCGCTGCTTCCGTGAATTCCAAGAGTTTCTTCAACAAATTCTCTGCGCCATCAATTCTGTGCAGCTCTGCATCTTCACAATAATCAGCAACCTCTTTTAGGCTCTTACCTTTAAGTCCCAGCTTCTCTGCAGCCTTGTACATACGATCATTAATCTGTTGAAGATCCTGCACACCCCATTCATAAGTTGCGCGTAGATCAAGATCAGATCCAGTGAAATGTTTAGCCCACGGTGCATAGGCCTCTACCCCAACGCCATCAACTTCTACAGATCGTGGCGCGTGGACATCACGCATCCAGGCGGCGATAGAAAGCGATTCCTTCTGCGCATTCGCAGCAGCTTTATGAAGTTCTGGGTACTTACCTGTTGGATCAAATTCTCTGGCCATCTCGGCGTACCCGCCTTTGCCATGGACTTCTGCTTGGTCTGCAATGACCAATGCTTGTCTACGCGCCGCTGTTTTGCCTTTGGCATACATGGCATCCAGTGTGGATTTCCAGGATTCAAATGCTGCACCAATTCCATTTAAGCGAGCAGTGATGTTGGCGATATCTTCAGCGGTCGCAGAATTCATTAAGGTGAAGATCGAACGAATTGAAGTAATTGGGTTGCCAAATGGATTAAATCTAAAAAGAGCTTCTTCGGATTCAAATAACAACAGCGAACTCTGTAGGCGATCAACCAACACACCTTTGGCGATTCGGTCGACATCATCAATTGGGGACATTGCCTGCGCACGAGCAATTACATCACGGGTGTAATTAGCAACTTTTGTCGCATGTGCTATCGAAAAATCGTCAAGCAAGTGCTCGCTGCCGGGGATTCCAAGCGCTGTTGCACCCATGGGACTAAACCCCGCAGACGCAATTATGTATTCATCAGAAAGCTGGAATATCGGAGACCTATGTGTTGTCATTGTTGGATTATACGAGTTAGATTATAGAAATTAGTGCGTATAAATTAGTGCGTATAAGAATGCATCGATATTCAGGTAATTCTTAACGTGCCTAATACGCCCTTTGGTACGACTGGATTTTTTGGCTCCTGAAATGGAACGGGTGCATACGTGGCCCCTTGTGCTGGACGCGGATCTGATTCCCCAAGGT
Source organism: uncultured Actinomycetes bacterium (assembly GCA_903838295.1). Lineage (GTDB taxonomy): Bacteria > Actinomycetota > Actinomycetes > Nanopelagicales > Nanopelagicaceae > PALSA-747. The sequence continues at coordinate 40,579 of CAILXX010000004.1, read as the reverse complement.
TTGGCCACATGGACATCGCACGTTCGGCCTGGGCGGTAATTGTCAGAGAAGGATTAACGCCTAAATTTGCGGTAACGCTACTTCCATCGACGACATGCAGGGTGGGGTAATTCCAGACGCGATGATAAGGGTCGATCACTCCCGTAAGTATGGAATCACTAATAACCGCGCCACCCACAAAGTGGGCGGTGAAAGGTGCGCCGATCAAGTCACCCACGTGACCTCCTGCAATTCCGCCATGTTTTGCCGCAATACGCCTGACTACTTCGTTTGCCGCAGGGATATACGTTGCATTCGGTTTATCCGAATCGTTTTTAGATGTTAATCGCCAGCCAAAAATTGAACGTTTGCCGGAGACAGAAACAGATGAATCAACGTTCTGCATAATCAGGGCAATCACGGTGCGCTGACTCCAGTTTCTTACATCCAACACTCTTAACAATTGGCCTGGGTGCCTCAATAGGATTTTTAACCAGTGACGTCGGCGTTGCTTAGCCGTACCCCCATCCGTGGCAAGTGTCTGCAGTAGACCCATCGCATTGCTCCCTACTGAATATCTCACTGGTTCGACATGTGTGTGTTCATCTGGAAAGAATGACGATGTGATTGCGGGCCCTTGACTAAAATCGATTTCAGTCGTCGGCATCAAAGCACCCGTAAGTGCCTCACTGTTCGTGCGAGATAACTTTCCTAACGCGGGTGAAAGTTTTGGTAATGTGCCACTCAATTTCATAGTGTGCAAAAGCTTTTGGGAGTTGAAAGTTCCTGCAGCAACAATCACTTGGTCTGCCGTAAAAACCCGTTTGCTACCAAACCAGGCAGAGCTTTTTCTGGTGGTTATTTGCCAAGACTTATCAGGCAACTCTTCGATCTTTGTCACGGTGCGTTCTGGGAATACTTTTGCTCCAGCGCGTTCTGCCAGGCCGAGATAATTCTTTGGCAAGGTATTTTTAGCGTTATATCTACAACCGGTCATGCATCCGCCGCATTGCCTGCAGCCATTGCGTTCTATACCTTTGCCACCAAAAAATGGGTCTGGTGCGCTCTCCCCTGGACCACTACCAAAATAAACCCCCAGTGGCGCCATCTTGAATGTATGGCCCACTCCCATCTCTATCGCAGCATCTTTCATCGCTTTATCAGATGGTGAAAAATATGGATTTTCTGTTACACCGAGCATGCGAGCAGCCTGGTCATACCAAGGCAGAAGTTCTTCTTTCCAATTTGTGATGTGCCGCCATTGTTTATCTTCAAAGTAAGTATCAGGTGGGATATACAGAGTATTTGCGTAAACCAGCGAACCACCTCCGACACCGGCCCCAGCAAGAACCAGCACATCAGGCAACCTGTGTATGCGTTGAATTCCATGAAGCCCAAACCGAGGCAGAAAGAAAAATTTCTTCAAGCGCCATGAAGTTTTCGGGAAATCACTATCTTCAAGCCGTCGCCCAGCTTCCAGGACAGCTACTTTGTAACCTTTTTCGGTTAATCGAAGCGCGCTGACAGATCCTCCAAAGCCAGAACCGACAATTACAACGTCGAAATTACTTTCTCGATTCATATTTGCCATACCCAATTATTGCCTTCCCTTACCGACAGGTCTAGATTAACCATACGAATTAAGGGGAAATTGATGGCGAAGATAGTCAAATCTAAAGATTTACCTCGCGCCGAATCGCTTCGTGATGGACGTACGCGCGTCGACCTGGTTACTAAAGATATTTTTGGAACCGATGACGTCAAGGCGGATTGGGTGACTTACCAAGCTGGCAGAGATGCTCCGGCCCACTATCACACCGGGAGTCGACACTATTTCTTTATCATCAAGGGCAGTGGAACTTTCCATGCCGATGGAAAAGTTTTTCAACTGGCACCAGGTGATGTGATAATGTCAGAAGAAGAAGAAATGCATTCATTTACCAGTGATGCAGATTTTGCCTTAGAGTTCATAGAACTTTGGGTTCCAGCTCCAACATCAACAGTGTGGGAAGATCCTGACGATAGTTGTCTTTGGTCACCGTTAGAAAAAACAGCTGCCGAGAAGTAATCAAGTGAGGATGGATTCTTTTAGAATATGACCAATCACAATTGGGCAACAAATATTGATTTTCACGATGCCAAAACCCTCCATCCGCAATCGATAGAAGAACTCGCATCGATAGTTTCGTCCTCCCCCAACGTGAGAGTTCGCGGGACGGCCCACTGCTTCAACACCATTGCAGATACGAATCACACAGCGGTTGTGCTTGATGCCATGCCCAAGCAATTGACAATCAATGTAGTAAGTAAGACCGCGACTGTCAGCGCCGGCCTAATTTATTCAGAAATATCTGAACTCCTTGAAGCGCAAGGATGGGCGATTCATAACCTAGCGTCGCTTCCTCACATCACTATTGGTGGTGCCACCGCGACCGGAACCCATGGATCTGGTATTAAAAATGGTGCGCTTCATACTTCGATCAGATCTGTCGAACTGATGCGACCAGATGGAACTCTGCACAAACTAACCCGTGGAGTTGATGAAGAGTTTTATGCAGTGATCGTTGGACTTGGACTCACCGGAATTGCCGTATCTTTTGAATTAGATATCGAGCCAACCTTTCAGATAATGCAGACTATTTATGGGGAGCTACCACTAAAGGTTTTTGGAGAAAATATCATCGAGATACTCTCTGGTGCATACAGCGTGAGTTTCTTCTCAACTTGGGACGACGACCAAGTATGCGAAATTTGGTATAAATCAAAGACGACTCCGCCGGCAACTTACTTTGGAGCAAGTGCAAGAACTGAAAAAGCACACCCAATTTTTGGAGAAGATGCCACAGCTGCTACAGAACAGTTTGGGCAACCTGGACCTTGGCATTTGCGCCTTCCTCATTTTAAGATTGGCCAAACCCCAAGCGCAGGCAAAGAATTGCAGAGTGAATTCTTCGTTGATTCAAAGAACGCAGCCGCTGCCTTCGCAGCATTTCATGCAATCTCAAAAGATTTTCGCCACAAAGTCCTCGTCACAGAAATACGCTCGGTCGCAGCCGATGACTATTGGATGAGCCCCGCATATGGCCGCGAATCTGTTGCATTTCATTGCACTTGGATGCTTGATGACGAAGTACCGCATTTGGTCTCGCTGATCGAAGCTGTATTGCAACCATTCTCTTTCCGGCCACACGTGGGCAAAGTATTTAACGTCGGTAGCGATCACCTGCGTAAAGTGCTGCCAAAGTTTGATGAATTTAGAGAATATGTCATGAAAACAGATCCAGGGGGAAAGTTTCAGAACGATTTTACACGCGCACTTCTTGATCTTTAATCCGATCATTAATCAACTTTAGGCGTAACATTACAGCGTGCTCTCCAACCTATTAACATTTACCTTTTTTATATTAATTGGTCTTGAGATTCGTGAAGGACTGAATAGGCCAAAAGAAATATTACTTCCGGGCCTTTGTGCGCTCTCTGGAATGGTCTTTCCTGCAATTATTTTTATAGCTCTGCATACCGGTGCCAACGCCTGGGCTGTAGCTATGCCAACAGATGTTACATTAGCGATTGGGGCGCTCAGTTTTCTTGGAAAAAGAGTTAATCCATCGGTAAGACTATTTCTGCTCACACTTGCTGTAGCAGACGATTTTTTCTCATTAGTTGTGATTGGAATTTTTTTCCAAAGCAAACTTGACCTAGCGAATGCTATATATACCTTAGGAGCTGCCGTCGTTGGACTCTCGTTGCCCTTTCGCACACAACTAATTAAATATCTCGCACCCCTTGCTACATTTGCAATTATTCCGATTTATATCTGGATAAATTTACTTTCGCACTTAAACTTCTCACTGGCTACTCAGAGGATAAGCATCGCTTTAATAGTTGCCCGAGTTCTAGGAAAAGTTATTGGCATTTCTTTTGCTGCGTGGGCCCTCACCCGCTTTACCAAACTTCGACTCCCGCTAACTCTCGATCTCAAAGAAGTTGTTGGGATTGGAATGCTTGCTGGCATGGGTTTAACCGTCTCAATAGTAATTGCAGAAATCACGTTGACGAGCACATCCCAATTGGATCAGGTGAGAATCGGTCTCTTCTTTGCCGCGATAATTTCAGGTGCCATAGGAACCATTTGGCTGGGCATCAACTCGAAACTGAATCCTTAGATCGGAAAATAAGCTAACGCAATCTATGGAGCCCCCCGTCAGGATTGAACTGACGACCTTCCGCTTACAAGGCGGATGCTCTACCACTGAGCTAGGGAGGCAAACCGCCAAAGCGGAGCCGAATGGCTGATTATGACACGCAAAAATGTCAGAAGCGAACTCACGCATATATAGATAGGTTCTCCCTATGCGCCTTGGAGTCTTGGATGTTGGTTCGAACACAATTCACCTACAGGTGGTCGATACCCATCCTGGCGCCCGCCCAAATCCGACTTTTAACTATAAAGAAGAGCTTCGACTCACAGAATTTCTCAATTCTGACAATGAGATAAACGAGGAAGGTATTGAATTACTTCGCAAAAGTATAAGTAACGCAGTGACGCAGGCAAAAATGGTGCAAGTGAAAGAATTCCTTCCATTTGCAACTTCAGCTCTTCGTGAGGCAGCCAATGGCGAAGTCATCATTGCTAACATCAATAAAGAGTTTGATATTGATCTTCAGGTGTTAGCTGGGGATGAAGAAGCAAAACTAACATTTTTGGCGGCGCGTCGTTGGTTTGGTTGGTCAAGCGGCCGATTACTCGTAATTGATATCGGCGGTGGCTCCTTAGAAATTGCAGTCGGCACGGATGAATCACCAGAAGTTGCGACATCGTTGCCGCTGGGGGCTTCACGGCTTACACAGAAATTTCTACGCGGTGATCCTTACGACGAAAAGGGAATCCGTGCGATGCGCGATCATATTGAGTCGCAATTAGAAGCAGTACTGCCAGCACTTGTAAGACATCAAGATACCGATCGAGCAATCGCAACAAGCAAGACACTGCGAACATTGGCTCGCCTATGCGGTGACTGGTTCGATGGAAATGGCAAGACGATCAAATTTGATGTCATCAGAAAAATTGCCACACGTTTGACAGATATGACTCACGAAGAGCGGACTCGCTTACCTGGAGTGTCTTCCAATCGCGCAAAGCAGATAGTTGCTGGTGCTTATGTAACAGAGAGTGTCATGCGTAATTTGGATCTACGCGAACTAGAAATTTGCCCGTGGGCGTTGCGCGAGGGAATCGTTCTGAAATATATGGACTGGATGGAGAAAAGTCTCTAAAGCTTAAACTGCGGGAGCGTCCATTCGATCAATCTGGAGTACCTCTTTCTTATTGTGGTGCAAGATCCATGCTTCACCTGGCTGTAACTTGTTATCTGGATAATCAAAATCGATCTTTTTTGTCAATTTTTCCATCATCCTTGGAAGCACGGGGTTGTGGCTGCAAAGCACTACCTGTTTATTCTTTTTTATTAAATCTTTAGCGTAATCAATTGCCTTATCTTTGTTCTTCTTGAATGTGTATTCACTAAGGTCTTCCTTGATGATTGGAATAATGTCTAACGCTTGCGCCATAGCGGTCACGGTATCTAAACACCGAACAGCATCAGATGTATGAATCTCTTGTAACCCAAATGCTTGATACAGCGAAAGCATTCTTTTCGCCTGAAGTTGGCCGATATTCTGCAATGGGCGATCGTCATCTTCACTTAACCATTCAGATCTGTCTAATGCCTTTGCATGACGCAGCATTATTAAAGCGGATGATTCGTAAGGAACATCTACAAATCGCTTGAGAATATTCTTATCACTTTCACGAGTTGCCTTTATTAGCGCTGCATCCAGCGTGAGCCAGAGAACATCATCAACTTCTTCATTGGGATGGAAAGGCTCATTCTCTCCAAGTATTGATGCGCTCCAGTAAGCAACATGTTTGAGACCATCGGCTACAAAATATTCAACAGAACCAATAAACGGACCCAGCTTAATATTAAGTCCTGTCTCCTCCATCAGTTCGCGATAAGCACAAGCGATAAGCGCTTCACCATCTTCAACTTTGCCTTTGGGGAGCGACCAATCATCGTAACGAGGACGGTGGACGAGTAATACTTCTGTCTGATCTTCTGAATTTTTACGCCAAACAACTCCACCTGCAGCAATCACCGTGGGTGTCATTCGCGTGCCTTGTACCAATCAATGGCTGTAGCATGAAAATCGTGTAGTCGAGCACTATCTGCTCCAAATTTAATCTCAGACCAGGTGCCGTCGGGTTGCATTTCCCAGCGAATAATCTCGTTAGATAAATAACTATCCAATGCACCCAGTAAGAACCGCTTATGATCTGTCTGAGTAATCTGGACCAGGCTTTCTACCCGGCGATCTAGATTGCGGTGCATTAAATCAGCGCTTCCAATAAAGAGATCGTCATTGCCATTATTGGCGAAATGAAAGACCCGAGAATGTTCTAAAAAGCGACCTAAAATAGATCGTGCGGTTATGTTCTCGGAAAGGCCAGGAATTCCAGCCCGGACTGAACAAATCCCGCGGACAATCAACTCGATCTTCACTCCTTCGATTGAAGCTTTGTACAAGGCTTCGATAAATTCTTCATCCAAGATTGCATTGAGTTTCATCCGGATGAAAGCCGGCTTGCCTGCCTTCTGGTGGGCGATCTCTCGATCAATTCGCTCTAGGAGTCCAGAACGCATTGTGCGGGGTGCTACCAAAATTCTGGTAAACGCAGTCTGCGGAGCAAACCCTGATAACTGGTTAAATAATTTATTAACATCTTCGCCAAGCGTCGGATCTGCTGAAAGAATCCCAAAATCTTCGTACAGACGTGCTGTCTTTGGGTTGTAATTACCTGTGCCCATATGAACATAACGCCTAATTCCGTTGCTCTCTTGACGGACAACCAAGGACAACTTCGCATGTGTTTTTAAACCAATCAGGCCATATACAACGTGAACACCTGCATCTTCTAACTTACGGGCCCAGCGCACATTAGCTAGTTCATCGAATCTAGCTCGGATCTCGATAACTGCTAGGACTTGCTTACCCTGCTCTGCCGCTTCGATCAGCGCCTCAACGATCGGAGAATCTCCCGACGTTCTGTACAAAGTCTGCTTGATCGCCAAAACATGGGGGTCCGTGGCTGCCGATTGAAGGAATCGGAGCACGCTGGAATTAAAGGATTCATAAGGGTGGTGAAGCATGATTTCACGGCGACGGATTGCGTCAAAGAATTCATCGGTCGAATCCTTATCTACTTCACGCAAATCAGGTGGGACTTGATTCCTAAATGGTGGATATTTGAGTTCGGGCATATCTATATCGGCCAATTGATTGAGACCAGTAAGATCTAACGGCTCTTTATAACGACTGATATCTTCTTCTTTAACGTTTAATTCATCCATCAAGGTTACGAGTAATTCTGGCTGAATATCGCGATCTACTTCTAGGCGTACCGGTGGACCAAATTTACGTCGCAAAAGTTCTTGTTCCATCGACGCCAACAAGTCTTCAGATTCTTCTTCTTCAAGTTCTAAGTCGGCGTTACGGGTCAGGCGGAATGTGTAATGATCTTTAATTTCCATGCCCTGAAATAGCTCTGACAGATTTGCAATAATCACTTCTTCCATCGGCACAAAACGACGGGTACCACTCTTGCCAGTCTCGACAAAGCGCGGAAGATTTGAGGGAACTTTCACACGAGCAAATAAGTCATCATCGCTCTCTGGTTTTTTTACTACTACCGCAAGATTGAGTGAGAGGCCAGATATATACGGGAACGGATGCGAAGGATCCACCGCAAGTGGGGTCAGTACCGGGAATATTTTTGATTGAAAGATTTGATTCACATGGGTTCGCTCGGCATCATCGAGTGAATCCCACTTAGCTAATGCGATTCCATGTGTAGCTAGCCGCGGAAGAATCTCATCATGAAATACCTTCGACTGACGTTGTAGTAATTCTTGAGTCTTCTGAGATATTTCGCTCATCAATTGAATCGGAGAATAACCGGCAGTATTGACCTTTGTCACACCACTTTCTAATTTGCGCTTTAAAGTAGCAACCCTAATCATGAAAAAATCGTCAAGGTTTGAGGAGAAAATTGCGAGAAATCGGCAACGCTCTAATAACGGAACAGCATCATCTTCGGCAAGTTCTAGCACACGCTCGTTGAAGGCCAACCAAGAGAGTTCTCGATCAACAAGCCGCTGGCGCGGATTCTCTGAGATCATGTGTGACATATCTTTAGTTTCCTATATCAATATGAACAATGGGTTAAGACAGAGTGGCCGCTGCGCGATTGGCAGCAATTTGATGCATTGCGATCGCGGTAGCCACGCTTGCATTGAGGGATTCGACATCAGATTTCATAGGAATCGAGAGGATTAAGTCGCAGGTTTCTCGGACCAACCTGGATAGGCCCTTTCCTTCGCTCCCAACAATTAAGTACACAGACTCTAACGAGAGCGAAAACTTCGGTAAAGATTCATCGCCTTCGGCGTCGAGTCCCACTACAAAGAATCCAGCTTTCTTGGCATCTTCTAAGGATCGCACCAGATTTGTTACCTGCGAAATAGGAAGTCGAGCCGCGGCCCCAGCTGATGCTTTCCATGCAGAACCCGTCATTGCAGCTGTACGACGTTCTGGGATAACAACTGCGTTTGCACCGAACGCTGCGGCACTTCTGACAATGGCACCTAAGTTGTGTGGATCGGTAACTCCATCGAGCCCAATAAGTAAACCTGGCTTTTCTATCTTCTTAAGCAGTTCTTCAAAGTTTGCGTACTGAAACGGCTTGATCACAAGGGCAATTCCTTGATGCATGGTTGTGCCAGTCAAGCCATCAAGTACACCACGAGAAACTTCTTTGATTAGCAAGTTCTGATTCTTGGCAAGGCGCATTGCTTCTTGCATGCGTTCGTCAATCTCGGCGCGTTCTGCAACCAGTAATTCTTTTGCGGGAACTTTCGCGCGCAACGCTTCCACCACTGGATTTCGTCCTGCAACAGCATCGGAGGAAGGCTTAGTCTCGCGCCGAGATTCTGGGCGACGAGTTTGTTCACGCGCTGGTGCGCCTGCGCTTTCGCGACGTTTTTTACCTGGACGCATTAGCTGATACTCCATCTGGTGCCCTGGGGCGTATCTTCTAGAACCACGCCTAGCACCGCTATTTGATCACGAATTGCATCTGCTGCTGCAAAATCTTTACGAGCACGAGCGGCAGCCCGTTGCTCTAGGGCTAATGAAATCAGACCATCCAAAATATCTGTATTGGTAGATGAATCTGCGGCAAAGATTGGATCGAATGGATCGCATCCTAAAATTGATAAAGCTCCGCGAATCTCTGCTGCGCTCTGCAAAATTCCCTCTTTATCATTTGCAGCGAGTGCGATATTGCCCAACCGAAGTGATTCTGAGATGAGCGCCAAACCAGTCGGTACGGCCAAATCATCATTCATTGCGTCGGCAAAGGCGCCAGAAATCACAGCATCAGGATTGCTGCCGAGGACTCCTTCTGCACGTTTTAGGAATCCTTCGATCCGACGAAAATTGATGGCTGATTCTTCTAGAGATTCAAATGAAAATTCGAGCATCGACCGATAATGCGCGCCACCCAAGTACCACCGAAGTTCGATACCTCTGACCTTCTTCAAGATTTCTTGAACTTGCAGCGAATTACCTAATGACTTCGACATTTTTTCACCAGATGTGGTTACCCATGCGTTGTGCATCCAGATTTTCGCAAAGCCCCAACCGGCAGATTCTGATTGGGCGATCTCATTTTCGTGGTGTGGAAAAATCAGATCTAGTCCGCCACCGTGGATATCAAAAGTTTCGCCAAGATACGCATGCGCCATCGCAGAACATTCCAGATGCCAACCAGGTCGACCATCTCCCCACGGAGTTGGCCATGAAGGTTCGCCGGGCTTGGCAGATTTCCATAACGCAAAGTCGCGCGGATCTTTCTTATTTGTAAGGTCGGCGTCATCGGCAGATTGCAGATCATCGAGCTTCTGATTCGACAACGTAAGGTATGACTTCAGGCGGCGAACTTCTAGGTACACATCGCCATTGCCCGGTGCGTATGCGCTGCCGTTATCGATGAGAATCTGCATGAGCGTAATCATCTGGGTGATGTGCCCTGTGGCCCGTGGTTCGTATGTCGGAGGAAGGACATTGAGCGCCCGGTAAGCCTCTGTGAAAGCGCGTTCGTATTTTTGGGCAACAGCCCACCATTCGATCTCTTCGTGCACTGCTTTATGAAGGATCTTGTCATCAATGTCGGTGACGTTGCGGATAAAAGTCACATCATTGCCTGTTGCAATTAACCAGCGGCGCAAAATATCGAAGTTTACCCCGCTTCGAATATGTCCAATATGCGGTGGTGCTTGCACGGTTGCTCCACACAAGTAAATTCCAATTTTACCGGGGGTTATTGGCTTAAAGTTTTCGACAGCACGGCTTGCTGTGTTATATAACTTGAGTTGCGCTGACATTAGGTGATTCTACCGTGCGCTTCGTACTAGTAATGCAGTCGCTATTGCAGAGAGTCCCTTGCCTTCGCCAGTAAATCCAAGCCCATCAGTGGTTGTAGCAGATACTGACACGGCGGCGCCATTGAGCGCAGCAGAGAGCGCAGCAATTGCTTCTGATCGGCGCAAACCAATCTTTGGACGATTGCCAACTATTTGCACGCTGACGTTATTGATTGCATAACCTGCTTCAGAAACCCGAGCAAAAGTTTCTGATAATAATTGCGAACCAGTTGCGCCTGCGTATTTGGGATCAGCTGTCCCGAAGTTGGATCCCAAATCCCCCAAACCTGCTGCAGCAAATAGCGCATCGCATATGGCATGGGCTGCTACATCGCCGTCAGAATGTCCATCAACCCCGACTTCTCCCAACCAATGCAAGCCAGCAAGATGCAGCGTGCGATTAGGGTCAGCAGAAAAAGCATGTGCATCCGTACCGATTCCTACTCTGATCTCCGTATTTATCTCTGCAATCAATAGCCGGTTGGCGGTTGCAAGATCACCTGGAGTTGTAATTTTGAGCGCACGCTCTTCACCTGTAATGACTTTAACTTCTATCCCATTACTTTCCACAAGTCCGGCATCATCCGTAACTTCATCAGAAGATTTATGTGCAGCAATCAAAACTTTTCGAGTGAAACCTTGTGGAGTTTGGATCGCACGTAATTTAGATCGGGTCAGCGTCTTGGTAACATAATTATTTGCATCAACTTTTTTAATCGTATCTGAGACTGTCATTCCAGGGATCACTGCTTTTTCACCGGCCCGCAAGGAATCAATAATTCGGGCCGCCAACTCTGTACTTGCCAACGAACGGGCGGCATCATGCACCAAGACATACTCATTGGATTTATCTACATGTTCTAAAGCAGCCTTGACGCTGGCAGTTCTAGTAGATCCACCCGTAACAACGGTGATCTCGGTTCCGAGCAATTTTTTGAAATGATCTTCGTATCCGGTGGGAGCGGCAACAATAATCTGACTAGCAACCGGAGCCATATTTGCGACCGCGTGTTCGATCAATGTCCGCCCTGCAAGTTGTACTAACGCTTTGGGGAGTTGTGCGCCTAAACGTTCGCCACTGCCGCCAGCAGGAATAATGACGGCAACTAAATCGCTCACGGCAGTTGAAGCTTTAAGAAGCTAAAACCTCATCGAGAATGATGCCGGCCTTCTCTTCGTCGGTACGTTCGGCGAGCGCAAGTTCAGAGATAAGAATCTGCTTTGCCTTTGCCAACATACGCTTTTCGCCAGCCGATAGGCCACGATCTAAATCGCGGCGGTAAAGATCACGAACAACCTCGGCAACTTTAATGACATCTCCTGAAGCCAATTTTTCGACGTTTGCCTTATAACGACGAGACCAGTTTGTTGGCTCTTCGGTATATGGCTGGCGCAGCACGTTGAAGACTCGATCAAGCCCTGCTGAGTCGACAACATCGCGGACACCCACGAGGTCAATATTTTCGGCTGGAACGCGAACAGTAAGGTCACCCTGGGCAACTTTTAGAACCAGGTAGATCTTCTCTTCGCCTTTAATAGTCCGGGTCTCGATTGCTTCAATGAGAGCCGCTCCGTGATGGGGATATACAACGGTTTCGCCGACTTTAAAAGACATTAATTGGGCTCCTTGGATTAGAGAGCAATTGTACCAGCGACTTGGGTCACAAAAAAATGAGACCTGAAACCCCTCATCCACCCCTGTATTCTCCTCGTATGAACAAGACCGCCGGCCTCGGAGTAGTCGTTATCAGCGTCCTAGCCCTTACAGGTTGTGGTGCAAGCGGTGCACAGGCTCCTACTCGCCATATCAAGCAGGTAAGTGACGGCGTCGAAGCAACTAGCGGCTCTATTGACATTCGTGATCTTTTGCTTGTTTCGCAACCAGATGGCAGCGCCGCGCTTGTTGCGACATTTATAAATCAAGATACGGCTGGCGATTCTCTCACCGGTATCACAGTCGGGGGAATCCCGGTCGTAATCACTCCGGCTTCATTACCTCTTCTTCAAAATACCCCAGTGATCTTCTCTGGTGATTCAGCGAATGCAACTGGCGTTGTCCCAGCACTTAATGCCCCTGCTGGTAGCCGCGCCGATGTTGTTGTGACTTTTGCACATGCACCATCTGTAAAACTCAGTGCAATTGTTCGTGCTAAAACAGATTACTTTTCAAGTGTTGGTGGCGAAGCCGTTCCAAGCGCTTCACCTTCGCCAAGCGCTACCAAGTAATTAGCCCTCGAACTTATATCCTAATCCGCGTACCGTCTGAATAAAGACTGGGTTACCAGGATCTACCTCGATCTTTGCACGCAATCTTTTGACATGCACATCAAGTGTTTTGGTATCACCAAAATAATCGCTGCCCCAGACACGATCAATAAGCTGAGTACGTGTAAGTACTCGTCCGCTGTTGCGCATCAGGAATTCAAGAAGTTCGAATTCTTTGAGTGGTAGTGACTGCACATTTCCATTAACCGTAACAATGTGGCGTTCTACATCCATACGGACTGGACCTTCGGCCAGGGTTGTGTCCCCACCCAACTCTTCATCGCCCTGACGACGCAGTACAGCGCGGATTCGAGCAACAAGTTCGCGAGTGGAATAAGGCTTAGTCACATAATCGTCGGCGCCAAGTTCAAGTCCCACGACCTTATCGACTTCGGAATCTTTTGCGGTGAGCATGATTACTGGAACATTGGAGCGTGAACGGATCTGCCGACAGACTTCGGTTCCCGGCAATCCAGGTAACATCAAATCCAAGAGGATCAAATCTGCCCCATGTCGATCAAATTCTTCAATTGCTGCCGGGCCAGTATCCGCAACTGACACGTCAAAGCCTTCACGTCCCAAGAGATAGGCGAGTGCATCGGAGAAAGATGCTTCGTCTTCTACTACTAGGATTTTTGTCATTGCTCTGCCTCCACGGCTGTTAAGTGATTGGTGATGGGTAAACGAATCGTGAAGGTGCTGCCTGCGCCTTCAATACTCCAAACAGAAACGTCGCCGCCATGGTTGGTTACGACATGTTTTACTATAGATAAGCCAAGGCCCGTGCCACCCGTTTCTCGGGATCGAGCCGGATCTACACGATAAAAACGCTCAAATATCCGTTCAATATCTTTCTCTGGAATTCCGATTCCTTGATCGGTGACAGAAATTTCTGCAACACCGTCAGTTGTTCGCAGCGCAACAGCCACACGAGTATTCTCTGGACTGTAATTGATCGCGTTTTCAATCAAATTTGAAACAGCCATCAGAATCTGAGCTGAATCACCTTTAACATGTACCGGGTTGCTTTCACCATAAATTAATTCAATATTTCGAGCCGCTGCATTGAGTTCGGATTGTGAAATTGCAATATATAATACCTCGTTTAAATCAATGACACTAGCATTTTTGAGTGGATCATCATCTTGCAATCTAGAGAGATTAATAATCTCTTGAACTAGATCGCTTAAGCGCTTTGACTCGTGTTGCATCCGTGACGCAAATTTAACAATCGCCTGGGGATCATCTGCGGCCCCTAAAACTGCTTCGGATAAAATAGACAGTGCACCAATCGGTGTCTTGAGTTCGTGCGAAATATTTGCCACAAAATCACGTCGAATTGAATCAAGTCGGTGCATCTCGCTGTCATCAAAGATCAAAATACAAATTAAACCAGAATCAGTTAAAGGCGTGACCCGCACTAATAAATCATGAGTACCCGTACCTAATGGACCCCGGGGTAATTCCATGGTTGCCTCTTGCTGGGTACCGCTGCGTCGCACTGCACGGACCAGGCGCTGCAAAGATTCATTTTGTAATCTGCCATCTTTAACGAGATTAAAATTTTCGACACTGTCGGAGGCAAAAACAACTTCTTCAATTGGGCCCACGACTAGTGCCTCGGCATCAATGCTGCCCAAAAGTGCGACCATGGCGCTACCAACTTCAAGGGGCTCGAAAATCTCCACCTCTAGGCTCTTTCGCTTGATCCAACTCATGCCCTAATCGTAGGAGCCTAAGGGCTTCCGCTTCCCTACTTATGCCCCAAAAAACCTCCCCACCCCAACTCTTTACGCAGTGTTAAAGACTTGTTCACATAGTGATCGGGCTGCGGGGGTTCCGCAAGGTACCCTGTCCCAATGCGCGATTTATTCCACGAGGAACTTGAGTCGATCACGGCTGACCACCTCAAGATGGCAACCCTGATTCGTGATGCGATTGACTCCGCAACAAAGGCGATTCTCAACGCCGATTTGCAGCTTGCCGAAAGAGTCATTGCTGATGACCTAAAGATCGATGAAATCCAACACGCCCTCGATGAGCGCACAATTTCTTTAATGGCTCGGCAACAGCCGGTGGCATCGGACCTTCGCCGTTTGGTCAGCTCGCTTCGAATCAGCGCTGACCTAGAACGTATGGGTGACCTTGCTCATCACATTGCAAAACTCGCCCGGATGCGCTTCCCAAACAAGGCGGTCCCGACAGAGCTAGAAACAATTATTGCCGAGATGGGATCGGCCGCAACTCGTATAGTTGAAAAAATGGCAGTAGTTGTTGAATTCAATGATGTCAGTCGTGCGCTAGAAGTTGATAAAGATGATGATGAGATGGACGATTTACAACGCAAATTAATTGGCACTCTATTGAGTGATGATTGGAACAACAGCGTAGAAGTAGCAGTGGATATGGCTTTTGCAAGTCGTTATTACGAACGCTTTTCTGATCACGCCGTATCAATCGCACAACGTGTTTATTACACCGAAACTGGAGAATTTGCTCCTAAGGCTTAATTATTTTTTGCCTTGATTTGCAACAGCTTTAATCGCTTCTTCTGCGGCTGCAGGGTCTAAATATTCGCCACCGGTTATAACTGGCGTGAAATCATCTTTAAGTTCGTACAAAAGCGGGATTCCGGTCGGAATATTTAGCCCGGCAATATCTGAATCAGAGATCCCATCTAAATGCTTCACTAGCGCGCGTAACGAATTGCCGTGGGCCGTAACAAGCACGGTACCGTGACTTTTAAGATCAGGAATTATAGATTCAGTCCAATACGGAATCATCCGCACGACAACATCTTTGAGGCATTCAGTCTTTGGTAGTGCTGAACCTAAATCTGCATAACGCAGATCATGGGCTTGGCTATATTCGTCGCCATCTTCGATTGGAGGGGGTGGTACGTCAAAGCTGCGGCGCCATAACATAAATTGTTCTTCGCCATATTGCGCCAATGTCTGCGCCTTATCTTTGCCTTGAAGCGCTCCATAGTGACGCTCATTGAGCCGCCAAGTGCGTCGAACCGGAATCCACGAACGATCACATTCATCCAGTGCAATTTGGGAAGTATTAATCGCACGACGTAGCAATGATGTGTGCAAGACGTTGGGGAGCAAACCACGCTCTTTTAATAGTTGGCCACCACGCTTGGCTTCGACCATGCCCTTCTCTGAAAGCTTGACATCGACCCAGCCGGTGAAGAGATTCTTGGCGTTCCATTCGGATTCACCATGGCGCAACAAGATAAGTTTTGTGGTCATTGAACTAGTTTAACGGTTGCTTTATCTCTTTCTGACATTACCCAGTCGTATACGTGAAGTGTGCGACGAGCAGTGGATTCCCATCCAAAATTCGCAGCATGTTTCAGTGCACCAAATGAAAGTTCTATACGATGGGATGGGTCAGAGAGCAAGCGTGAAAGCACCGCCGACCAAGCTTTTGGATCATGACCGTCCACAAGTGAACCAGAAATTCCATCTGCAACTGCTGTCCGCAGCCCACCAACAGCAGTAGCCACGACTGGGGTTCCGCATGCCTGTGCTTCTAGCGCAACAAGTCCAAAACTTTCTGAGTAACTTGGTACGCAGACCAAGTCGGCTGCCCTATACCAATCCGGTAATTCATCTCGGCTTACTGGTGGCATAAAATGGACAACATCATCGACATGTAAGAATTTTGCCAGCGCCTTCAATTTTTCTGGCTCTGACGATCCACTTCCGGAAGCTCCGCCAATAATCACTAGAGCCAATTTTGCACGTAGGTGAGGTGAATGCGCCAACATTTCTGCAGTAGCACGAACCAATACCTCTGGACCTTTATGCGGTTGAATTCGACCGACAAATGTCAACATTAACGCATCTGGTGCAATATCCAATTTTTCGCGAGCAGCTAACTTGCCGGCCCCCATTGTAAATCGCTTTAAGTCAACTCCAGGTGTAACTACAAAAACATTGTCAGGACATGCGCCATACAGGGATACCAGACTGGCGGCTTCGGCATCCGTGTTTGCAATCAGTGCCGCAGCATTCTTAACAATTTGCTCTTCCCCCAACGCACGGGTCGTAGGTTCTGCAATATCACCATCTGCCAAATTAGCATTTTTTACTCGTGCCATAGTGTGCATGGTATGCACCAACGGAATCCCAGTTTGTTCCGACAAGATCCAACCCAGCTGTCCACTTATCCAATAATGCGAATGAATAACGCTGTAATAATCCTTTGGAAACTGCGCGAAAATTTCCATAGCACCATGTGTCAAGGCGCCGATCTGTGATGGCAGTTCTTCTTTGCTTAAACCTTTGAATGGCCCCGCTTCGATATGGCGGACATTCACTCCTGGTGCAATCTCGACAACTTTAGGAAGAGATGGATCGGTCGACCGCGTGAAAATATCTACATCAACACCGGCTTCCGCCATCTTGATTGCATTTTCTACGACATAAATATTCATACCACCGGCATCACCAACACCCGCTTGTTCTAACGGGGATGTGTGCACCATCAGTGTGGCGATACGGCCTTTCATTTCATAATTCTACAGCGCACTCAACTTATACGACTACTCGAGAACTGTGCTTATTCAGCTTGGCGTTCAAGTGTCGACCACATATATGCCTGCAAATCATGTCCACCCATGCCGACGTCGTATGCATAGAATAATTGGCCTTCAACTAATCCATACAACCTTGAACCAGATTCGATCACGGTGCCAGATGGTGATGCATATCCTGTATCCATGGCCAATTGAATCTTAGGACCATCATGCAAACCAACCCATCCTTCACCACGGCCAGTGCTGTACGCCAAAACAACTTCCAAAACCTTTGTGGGCTTTGCGTGCCAGAAACCGACTTCTGACTCAAACGGAGCAAGGATTTCTGCATCGGCATTGATTAACCAGGTCCGAGAAAAGTAATTGAGAAAACCACGACCATCATGATTGAAAGTTACTTCATGCGCGAATTCAAACGGCGCTATGCCTGGATATTCACCACGCCCTTTGCCACGCCAGGTACCGACAAGCCAGGCCAATGGATATAGATCTTCGTGTAAACCTTCGGGGATAGTAAATGCCATTAGTGAGTTCCTTTTCTACGCCAGATTTTTAGCGCACCGCGCGCTCCGAATAAAATCATAAAAATTCCAAAGGCTGCCGACCCTGCTATGAGTAATACCGAAGTCAACGTCACCACCGCCCAAGCCTAACGGTTACGATTGCGTTATGAAGAAGTTGGTCGTCAAAGCGATGTCTGGCAGCAATGATCCAGAGCGTGCCGCTCAAGCATTCACTGTGGCGGCAACCGCGGTTGCTTCTGGGCTGACTGTCTCATTATGGCTGACCGGTGAAGCGACTTTCTTTGGCTTGCCAGGCAAATGCGAAGCTTTTGAACTTGAGCATTCTGCCCCGCTCAACGAATTACGTGATGCGATCCTTGCTGGTGGCACTCTCACCGTGTGCAGCCAATGCGCCAAGAGACGCGGCATTTCCGAAGTCGATTTAATTCCAGGAGTCCGAATCAAAGGTGCAGCGTCCTTTGTTGAAGAGATTATGGAAGATGGAACTCAAGCCCTCGTTTACTAAATTTTTAAATTAGCCCTCTGCGTTTTAGGAGTGGGGTGATATCAGCATCTCTGCCGCGAAAATTACGATACATCTGCATCGAATCAATCGAACCACCACGGCTTAACAACTCTTTGCGGAAATGATCTCCCAATTTACGATCCAGGCCGCCATTCTCTTTGAACCAATCGACAGTATCTGCGTCTAAGACTTCTGACCAGATGTAACCGTAATATCCAGATGAGTAGCCACCAGCGAAAATATGCGAAAAGTAGGTGGTGCGATACCGGGTTGGGACCGGCGCATAGTTCAATCCATAATCAGCAATCGCTGATGCTTCAAATATCTCCACATCTTCAACAGCGTCCGCATCTGTAAGTTCGTGCCAAGCAAGATCTAATATCGCAGCCTGCAAATAACTACTTGTCTCAAAACCCTCGTTAAATGCTGCAGCCTTGTTGATGTTATCGATCCAGGTCTGTGGCAATTTTTCGCCAGTTTTATAATGGTAAGCATAATTATCAACAATCTCTGGCCAGAGCATCCACATCTCATTTACCTGCGATGGGAACTCCACGAAATCGCGCTGAACCGCGGTACCAGATACTCGAGGATATTTCGTTTGCGAAAACAACCCATGCAATGCATGGCCAAATTCATGGAACAAGGTTTGCAAGAAGTCGAAGCTGATCAGGGTCGGCTCACCTGCCGGTGGCTTAGGGACGTTAAGGTTGTTGCAGACGACGGGAAGCTGCCCCAGTAAGAAATTCTGATCTACTAAATTATTCATCCAGGCGCCACCGCGCTTTGAATCCCGAGTGTAGAAATCACCTATAAACAAGCCAACTTTCGAACCATCTGCATCATTGACCTCGAAGGCCCTTGCTTCTGGGTGATACGTAACCAAATCTGGACGCTCTCTAAAAGTAATTCCAAATAATTTGGTAGCGGCATAAAAGACGCCATCTTGCAGTACTCGTTCTAATTCAAAGTACGGGGCCAACGCCACGGTATCGACATTGAACTTAGCAAGACGCACCTTCTCTGAGTAATAGCCCCAGTCCCAACTCTGCAGTTCAAAATCGTGACCATCTGCTGTGATCGCCGCCTGAAGATCCACGCCTTCTGCTTTGGCATTTTTGATTGCTGGCGCGGCTATTTTGCGCATCATGGCGTGAACGTTGGTGGGACTACCAGCAGTTTGTTCGCGCGTGATGTATTCGGCATGATTCTTAGCCCCAAATAATTTAGCTTTGCGGGCGCGCAGGGCAACCATCTGTAAAACTATCTGCTTATTATCGTGGTCATTGTTCCTATTTCCTTTAAGCAACGATGCCGTCATAATCTTTTTCCGTAGATCACGGTTCTTAAGTGAGTCCAGCAAAGGGTGACCAGAAAAATTCACCATATTAATCAGCCATTTATCGGATAAGCCGCGGGCTTCTGCCGCCACCTTTGCTGCAGCAATATCGTTTTCACTCAATCCATCCAGCTCATCACGTCTGTCCACGACGACTGCTAAATCGTTGGTGTCTGCCAAAGTCTGCCTCGAGAACTGGGCCTCCAGCTTTGAGAGTTCTTCGTTGATACCTTTTAGGATTTCGCGCTGGGCTTCGGTCAAGTGCGCACCAGCAAAGTGAAAATCGCGATAATACCGTTCGAGCAACCAGGCATCTTCGACATTCAAATTTAGTATCTCTTTTTCTTTATACAAATCTTCGATCCGCTTAAAGAGCACCGGGTCAAGTCGGATGGCATCGCTGTGGATTGCAAGTTTTGGCGCTATCTCTTCTTCGATTGCATCTATTTCTGCAGATGTATCACTCGAGGACTTATTGAAAAAGACAAGAGAAACTCGCGCAAGAATCTGCCCGCTCTTCTCTAACGCAACGATTGTGTTCTGGAAAGTAGGTACGCCCGATGCCAAGATTTCTGATACTTCTTCCAACTGGGCCGCCATACCCCCATAAAAAGCTGGCAGATAATGCTCATCTTTAATCAGTGCAAAAGGCGGTAATTCGTATTCCAAGGTGCTGCGAGCAAAGAACGGATTCGATGTATCGAGAGTCATTCGGCAGCGACCAAGACTTCTTGAGTTGCCGCGACACCATCTATATCCAACGTAGCCGTTACCGGCGTAGTGCGCTTTATAACTGCCAATGCAATTGGGCCTAATTCGTAATGGCGAGCGACGCTACCAATGTAGCCAACCTCTTTGCCATCAAGGGTGACCTTGGCGCCGTGATCAGGCATATGAACCATCGATCCATCTAAATGCAATAAAACCAGACGGCGCGGTGGGTGTCCTAAATTAAATACTTTGGCTACGGTCTCTTGACCGCGATAACAACCTTTGTTCATATGTACCGCGGTATTAATAAACCCCAGCTCGTTCGGAATCGATTTGTGATCAGTTTCAAAAAGTATTCGAGCCCGGCCAGCGGCAACTCGTTCTGCTTCTAGCGCCCAGATGCCTACTTGCATATGTGCCGCGGCTTTAAATGCATCGGTTATATCTTGCAATTCGGCATACGGAATCAGTGCAAATGGTCCACCAAAGGCGTCAGCAGCACCAGGGGCACGCACCACTGCATAATCGTGGGTCGCATCTTTAACATCAACATCTAACATAAATTTCATCTTATTTAAATATCCAATAAATTCTTCTACTTTTTCCGATTCAGTATGCATCCACGTAGTACTGCCATCGTCCACCAAAAATAACTGCTGCTCTATATGTCCTTGCGCATCTAATAACAAGGTAGTGGTCCACTGACCCGTCGGCAGAGTTCCTAATTCTTGCGTGGTCATATCGTTGAGCCACTTAATTCTGTCTGCGCCAGTCACGGTAATTACACCACGATGCGAAAGATCTGCCCAAGCGTTGCCGACTGCTAATTCACGTTGCTCATGATTAGGTTCGCCAAAATGCCAGATGGCACCTTGGTCAGGACCGGTTTCGACAAGTACGGCGCTCATGGAATTACTTAGTGAGTTCGGTACAAGTTGTGCATGTTCCATAAATTGCAAAGTGCGTGACATCAGTCTTGAAACCAAAATCATCGGCAAGTGACTGCACAAAGTTGGCAGCGGATTCAATAGGAGCATCTCCCACCGATCCACAGATTCCGCAGACTAGGTGTAAGTGAGTGATCTCTTCTTCGGCGTGATACGTCGCACCTCCATGACCAAGGTGAGTGTGCTGCACCAAACCAACATTTTCCAAGGTCTCTAAATTACGGTAGACGGTCGACAGATTAATTCCGGGGTGCGTCTGGTGAATCTTCGCCGCTACTTCTTCGGGGGTTGCGTGGCCCAAGTCGCGAACGGCTTGTAGAACTAGTTCGCGCTGCGGTGTAAGCCGCAAACCCTTTTCACGCAATTCATGTTGTTCGGCCATGGGCTAAGACTAAACCTCTTCCGAGAAAGTAAACAAAGCTTCTATGTAGTGCTCGCCTACGATGCCAATATTCGACGCATTGGGTGGAGCTGATTGTGGCTCAATACAGACACCTTCGGGATCCTCTGTATAAACCACCCAATACGGAGCGTCAGATTCTACGGTTAGTCGAGCGGCGCCAGGCCATACAACAGAAGGGGTGCCTTTAACATCAACAAAGCAGTCATCCCATGGCTCTGGGGTTGGGGTCATAAATTTGCCATTTTGTAATCCATTTTCACCACGTTGCATCATTCGACCAGCACTGAATTCGACTTCTGCTTCCCCGCCACGTGAAAGTTCGCGCGGAAACCATGGATGGAACCCAAGCCAAGCAGGTAGATCGCAACCATTGGCTTCATATTCCAAAATCCATCTAACAGCATCATCTAAAATTTCAATTGTTTGTTCTACAACAGCCCCACCATAAGGATCCGGCAGCTCTAATCGTGCGCGGCCTTTACCAATGTCTTCCCACGATGATGTGAATCCAAAACCATGAATTGCATGCGGGAACATCCATTGCGTTGGCAATAAATGTTCGGTGCCATCTGCACCGGTGATTAGTCCATCATTAATGCGTCCAGCCCAAGGTGCCATGCCATACCAACCCCAGGACAACGGTGTGCCTCTAAAAGGTAGCGCGAATTGCAAGTCACGCCATTGCAGGGATGCAATCCGTGCGCCTTGATCTAAATCAATTGCAATCGAAATCTCTGAGCCATCAATATTTTGCATTAAAAACCTTCGAGTTCTTTTTGGTTAGGAGGATTTGCACCAGGACGAGAACATGTAATTGCGGCGGCTTTCGCGGCGCGGTTAAGAACCTTCTTTAAAGTATCCCCAACTAAATTTTCCAAGCCATACTTCACGATTGCTTCAACCAATATTGCGCCAACCGTGTCGCCAGCACCGACCGTATCTACTACCTGAACTTTGACACCAGGGACACTGATTTCTGCACCTTCGGTATATGCCCTCATGCCTTCTGCGCCTTTAGTAACCACAACTAATTCGGCAGCGCTATGCAAGAAGTGGTGCGCAATCTGTTGCTCCTCCTGGCCCGGATATAGCCAGGCAAGGTCTTCATCGCTCAGCTTGATTACAGAGGAGATCGACGCCCATTTTTCTACAATTCCTTGATACAAAGCCCGGTCACTGACCACAGAGCTACGGATATTTGGATCAAATATCAACGGCGCTTTTACCTTTTTTGCCCAATTAAAGAGATGTGTTGCGCCTGGTTCGACGATTGTCGCAAGAGTGCCGATGTGCAAAACAGCTGGTGGGTTGGTGGGGTTTGGTAACCAGGATTCATCAAATTCAAAAGTGGCCGTACCACTAATTAAAAATTCATATGAAGCCCCACCGGCAGAGTCCAGTGTCACAGTCGCTGTGCAGGTTGGGTTATCAGATGTAAGTGAATGTTCCAGGTTGACACCATCTGCAAGAAGTTCTGCGCGTGCTTTCTGACCATAGTGATCTGTTGAAATTCCATCGATAAATTGGGCGTCAAATCCCAACCGAGCCAGCGCTTTGGCGGTGTTGGCGGGTCCACCGCCAACAATTGCGATACGAGTGTCTCCCTGTGAAACAAGATCAATTTGTGAAACAGGATCAATTTGTGGAACTAGATCAATTAAAACTTCACCTGCAATCCAGATGGATGATGTCACTGATTTTCTCCGACACGTGCCAAGAATTCGGTAATGATTCTGACACACAGTAGATGATCTTCTAC
Source organism: uncultured Actinomycetes bacterium (assembly GCA_903838295.1). GTDB lineage: Bacteria > Actinomycetota > Actinomycetes > Nanopelagicales > Nanopelagicaceae > PALSA-747. The sequence goes on along the minus strand of CAILXX010000004.1, from coordinate 17,054 downwards.
TTGCGGCAACCCACTAATTAATAAAATTCCTTTTAAACCGATACCAGAAACACCAGAAACATTGAGTGGAACTCCGCCACCGTGGATCGCAAATATCTCTTCAGTGGTGTTGTGATCCGCATACCAATCCCGGCCTTGCTCTTCTGCCTGTACTCGCTCGAATATTGTCGAATGGCCTGTAGCTAAGACAACGCGCGCTTTACGGGTGATCCAGGAGGTCTGCGATTCTTCTGCAGCGGGCATAGCGATATGAAAAACGATCCATTCCCCCATTTGTACCCGGATAGAGATTGGCAGATTTTCACGCCGGGCTATAGTGGCGCCGATTTCACCAATTTCTACAGCATCCTTAATATCCAAGTGGGGTAATACAAGAATCTGCTCTTCTAAAGCTAACTGTTCACTTGTGAAGCCGCCGGTTGTCATGTCACCACTCTAATAGAAGCCCCGTAGACTTGGGCCATGAATCAGATCTCACTTAATAAGACCGACCTAAAAGTCCACCCGCTCTGCCTTGGCGGAAATGTATTCGGATGGAGCGCGGACCAAGAACAATCCTTCAAAGTCCTCAATGCCTATACCGAATTTAACGGTAATTTCATTGATACCGCAGATGGTTATTCGGAGTGGAAAGAGGGCAATTCTGGCCACGATAGCGAGAGGATTCTCGGCAACTGGATGAAGCAACGCGGGAACCGCTCAGAGATCGTTTTAGCTTCAAAGGTCGCAAAGTTCTCAGGTCGTCCGGGTCTGTCGCCAGCAAATATTGCTGCGGCAATCGATGATTCACTCAGTGCGCTACAAACTGATTACCTCGATATTTATTATTCCCACGAAGATGACACAACAGTGCCACTGATTGACACTTTGGGCGCCTATGACAAACTTATAAAGTCTGGAAAAGTTAGATATATCGCGGCGTCAAATTACAGTGGCGCAAGGCTCCAAGAGGCTATTGCTATATCTAAAGCTGAAGGATTTGCTCAATATATCGGTCTGCAGAATCACTACAACTTATTGGTGCGCGAAGAATACGAATCTGATGCAGCGCCAGTTGTTGTTGCCGAGGGAATCTCTGGGCTACCGTACTTTGGTTTGGCTCGTGGATTCTTATCCGGTAAGTATCGCCCAGGAGCCAGTATCGAATCTGTTCGTGCAGGTGGAGTCGAGGATTACCAGAACGATCGCGGTTACAAGACGGTGGCAAAGCTAGAAGAGATCGCAACGAAACACGAATGTTCTATCTCTGCTGTTGCACTTGGCTGGTTGGCTGCCCAACCCGGAGTCGCTGCGCCAATCGCAAGTGCGCGCACAGTAGAACAACTAAAAGAGATCATCAACTTTGCCGCTCTTTCTAGCGATGAAATCAACGATCTCTCAAGTATTACTGCTTAATTATTTAAGGTAATCAAGGAGTTGCGGTTGGATTTGGTGCCCCGGCACCAATCCGACCTGGTGCTGCAATACCCAATTGAGACATGCAAGCAGCTAAAGCGGTTTGTGTCGCTGGATCCTGGAAATTAGGACGTTGCCCTGGTGTGATTGTGACACCAGCCTTTGATAAACATGTCACCAGTGCTGGATTTGAGAAAAGCCCACCACCACCGCGACCACCGCCGCCACCACCACCGCCACCACCAATTGCGGGTGCAGTTCCGGGTGCAGTTGGCGCACCACTTGGCGGGGTCTGCCCGGCAGGTGCTACCGGAGAGACCGGTGCAGGTGCTGCTCCGGCAGCGGCGCCACCTGTATCAGTAACGCGTGCCGTATCACCAGATTTAAGTGATGATGCCTGAGTCGGATCATCCAAGGTTATAGTTACAGAATTACCTGTCACCGATTTAATAGTGCCCGTGACTCGTGTTCCTCCGAATCCACCGCCACCACCAAATCCACCGCCAGCGGTCACCGCGCCAGTTGCAGTAATTCCAGTTGCGCCACCGGTGCCACCAAATCCGCCAGCGCCACCAAAAGCCGAGCGAAGTGAAGTTACAGAATTCGTTACTTGCTTTGTTGTGTAGTAGTGACCGTACCAAACGCCTGACGATAAAAGTCCGGTAACAACTAGCAGAATCGTCAAGTACCTTGTGTACTTATTGGTCCACTGGAAATTTCCCTTAGCGAGTTCTTCCTTTAAGTTATCTTCAACCTCTGTTGCAAAGAGATCAAACTTTGGCTTCTCTGAATTCATTTCTGGATTACTCATGTCGGAGTGCCTCGATTGGTCGTAGTGATGCTGCGCGGGATGCTGGATATCCGCCGAAGAAAACGCCAATCAAAGCGCTTACCCCGAAGGCGATAAATATTGATGCCGGAACCAATATGGGTTTGGTACCAGAAATCGTGAAGTGCGACCCTAAAATTCCAAGGAGCACCCCAAAGGCCCCACCGAAAAGCGACAATATCGTTGCTTCGATCAAGAACTGGGACAAAATTGCGCCCTTAGGTGCGCCGATCGCTTTACGAATACCGATCTCTCGAGTTCTTTCGACAACGGTGACCAACATGATGTTGGTTATACCGATTCCGCCAACAAGTAACGAGATCGCCGCGACCGCGCCAAGCAGGGTAGTGAATGTCTGCGAGCTGGTGGCTGATGTCGTCAAAAGTGATGCCTGATTAAATATCGAAAAGTCTGCACTTGCATTGCCTTTAATACCGTGGCGAGCATCCAAAATATTAGTTATTTCGGTCTGTGCCGGCGTAGTGGCGGTCGGACTCTTCGCTTCTACCAAGATCGAAGATAGTGGTTGATAGCCAGTGATGCTGTTTTCGGCAGAAGTAAGTGGGATGACAACCAGACTGTCGCCATCTAAGAATCCAGTAGATCCTTTGACTTCGGTTGTCCCGATAATTGTGAATGGGATCCCACCGCACCGAATTGTCTGTCCGACAGGATTATCAGTGCCAAAGAGCGTTGTTGCAACGGTATTACCAATGACCGCAACGTTGCGTCCTTGGGTAACATCATCGTTGGTGAAATATGAGCCCTTAAGTACTTGGGTATTAGATGCTTCAAAATACGACGGCCAAGTCCCAACAAAGGTGGATGGCGTAATTGTGTTGGTGCCAATCACACAAGCCGCATTTACATTAGCAATCGGTGCAACTTGCTTAATATCTGGAGCCTGGATCGGATCCATCAATGCGGTGGCATCGAGAATAGTAAGTGGCTTACGGATGGTTGCGGATGCGCCACCACGGCGCCCACCGAAACCGCGAGCACCAGAATTAACTTGCAAAGAATTAGTGCCTAATCGGTCGAGCGAAGATTGAATAGCTTTACTAGAACCATTACCAACAGCAAGCAAGATAATCACCGAAGCTACACCGATCATGATGCCAAGCATTGTCAATGCGGTCCGCAATCGATTGATGAAGAGACCACGGATAGCGAAGCGAACAATTTCTAAAATACTCATGCGACTCGCTCCTTATTGAGTTCGTCGCTGACGATCTTGCCGTCACGCATTCGAATGATTCGTTTGGCACGCTGTGCTACATCATGTTCGTGAGTAATAACAATGACGGTGCGGCCAGCAGCATTAATTTGATCGAAGAGATCTAAGAGATCATTGGTTGATTTTGTGTCCAGCGCACCTGTCGGTTCATCTGCCAGAAGTAGCGCCGGACGGGTTGCGAGTGCGCGGGCTACCGCCACACGTTGCTGTTGGCCACCAGAAAGCTCTGTTGGTTCGTGATGAACACGGTCGCCAAGACCAACTACTTCCAGCGCCACCATCGCACGTTCGCGTCGTTCTGCCCCTTTTACCCCTTGGTAAGCCATAGGGAGTTCGACGTTAGCAAGCGCAGATGTACGTGGGATTAGGTTAAAGGATTGAAAAATGAATCCAATCTTTCGCCCACGCACGATCGAAAGATGATTTTCATCCATTGATGATATTTCAATTCCATCAAGAAAATATTTGCCGCTCGTCATAATGTCCAGTGCGCCCAAGATGTTCATCAGGGTGGATTTACCGGAACCTGAAGGACCCATAATCGCCACATATTCACCAGCAGCAATCGTCAAGCTGACATCATCAAGTGCAAAGATCGATGCTTCGCCTACGCCGTACTGCTTGATTGCGTGCTGGACTTCGATTACGGGTTGAGTATCAACCACCGAATCCACCGCCTCCGCCGCCACGACCGCCACCGCCAACTGCAGCACCAAGTCCAGCGCCGCCAAGTGCGCCAGGAACACCAGTGATGGATGGGAATCCATTGGAACCGACCGTGCCACCGATAGTAGGCAGAGCAACGGTTTGGCCAACCTTTAGACCAGAGAGAACTTCATCCGAACTATCGCCTATCAATCCGAGAACAACCCGGGTACGCGTTTCTACTTGCTTACCTGCAACAGTTGTTACCAGATTTACTGTAGATCCAGAGCCACGAGTCGTTACTGCACGTGACGTTACAGAAATTACATTAAGCGAATTGCCCACAGTGACAGTCACGGTTGCTGTCATGCCTGGCTTTAAACCAGGTACTGCTGACGCCAGTTGGAAGGTAACAGTATAAGAAGTTGCACCACTTGCAGTGGTTGGTAGAAGCGCAATATTCGAAACTGTCGCCGGTGCGCTTACATTAGGAAGCGCTGCAAATGAGACTGACGCTTGTTGACCGGTCGAAAGTTTTGCAACATCTGACTCAGAGAAACCCGCGGTTACCTGCAAGGCACCGACATCTGTAAGGACAATAAATCCAGTTGCGTTAGTTGCACCATTGGGAGGGGTTGTTGCAGTCCCAACATTTCCACCGACAATATTAGAGATCGACGCTACTTTTCCGGATACTGGGGCCACAACAGTCGCGCCAGCGAGGTTCTTCTGTGCTTGATCATAAGCGGCCTGGGCTACTGCTATTTGGGCAGCAGCAACCGAGTTGGAATCTGTGGCAGAGGCCATTCCGTTCTGAGTTTCGTACACCTGCAGCGTATATTGCGCTGCAGCCACAGCTTGCTGCGCAGTGGCCATAGTCTGTTGATTCTTCTTGACGTTCAAAGCTTGCGTTGCCTGGGCATTCAGAAGTGCCTGCTGATCGTTGTACTGAATCAGTGCATCAGCAGAAATCTTTTGCTTCTGTGAAATAAGAGCATTGTTATATGCAGATTGTGCGCTAACAACTGCATTGTAATAACTCACGAGCTGGGTGCAGTTTGAGTTAATGGTATTAATGTTTTGACAGAAAGAGATGGTTATTCCATTAGGGCCATACAAGCCTTCGTAGTTGTTGTAATTTAGATTTGCACCATCTAAGGCGCTCTTTGCTGAATCTACTGTTGATTGATAAACAGCAAGATTCTGTACCGCCGTCGCTTGATCATTTGTGATCGTTGTTTGTGCACTGTTTACCGCCTGCGCATCAGTTGCCTGAGATGCTGTTATTAACGTTGCTTGATATGCAAGATTCTCTTGTGCGGTCTTGACTGCTTGCTGATCATTCTGTAATTGTAGAGAAGATGTTGCAAGTGAATTTTTGGCGGTTACTAGTGATTGCTGAGCTTGTGCCAAGGCACTCTTAAGCGCTGATGTATCCATCTGCGCCAAAGTTTCGCCGGCATGGACCGTATCTCCAACTTTGACATATAGCGCCTGCAATGTACCTGCCACTGTTGGGGCTAAACCAATATCACTTGGGCTAATCACAGTTCCAGATGCAGATACCGTTGAAGAAACATCACCACGTTGCACGGTGACTGTCTGCAAAGCTGCCGCAGTCGCCTTTGGGTGAAGCGAGCTATAACCCCAGAAACCAACGCCAATTACTGCGATCAGGATGATCAAATTTATGGAGAGTATGCGGATTCGCGATTTATTCATGGTAAGAATTTACTGTCACAAGATGTATAAGGAGGGAACTCCACCTGTGAAAAGGCTGAAAGGTTGCAAAAGTTGCCGGTAATTAGGCGGGAAAATCACCGATCATCCAGGCTGTATCTTCATTTCGATCGATCACCCAGACTTTGTAGTCCGCTAGCGCAGGCTTACCAAAGAGAACTGCGCCATCCCTGCCTGTGACGACCAATGCAGTTGCCAGGGCATCGCACAGGCCCCCATCGGGGCCAATAACAGATGCACTCCGAGCACCAATCGCAATCAAGCCCGTATGGGGATCTTTGATATGTGCACCAATCTCGTATGTTCCAGATGTAGCGATCGCACCATCCTGAATCTTTACTACCTTAAGAACTTCGAATTTATTTTCGGGGCTACGAATTCCAATTGACCATGGTTCTCCTGCTTGATGTCCACCAGCCAGCGCAAGGTCACCAGAAGCATTGACCTGAATATTCTCAGCGCCATGACGCTTCAAAATTTCTACACAGCGATCTGCCGCCCAACCCTTTACATAACCACTTGGGTCATACCCACCTTTAACACACCAGGGGTCAAAAGAACCATCAGTTAAATCTTTTGCAATCTGGCAGAGCCGCCAGACTTCTTGCATAACAACTGATGCATCTTCAATTTTCAATTCACCGCGACGCAGGCGTGACACTTCAGAATCGCTTTTGTAGGTAGAAAAAACTTCGTCGATCATTTCTACATACGTAGTGACTTCAGCCAATCCCATTTCTAAAGCTGCAAGGTCAACCTTTGTAGACGCAATATCGATAAAAAGGATGGTACCCCACACATCAATTTCAGCAGTTGTATGTACCCGATCCGTCACTTCATGCCAGCCTTTGCAAGGGCCGATACCAATGATTCATACCAGCCTTGTGATGTATACGAAGCGCCACCAACACCTTGGATACGTGAAGATTGTGCCTGCAATGTCTCTTGAATCAAATATGGAATCGCTTGTTGATTAATCTGCTGATCCCTAAAGGTAGATGTTGGATATGTCAACGCCGTGGCATTTGTAATTTTGCCATTTGTCACGGTGATTTGAACCTGGACTGGACCGAATTGAGTCTGGGCAACTGATCCATTGAACACTCCCGTGGCTCCAGCTTGTTTGACTGGTGTTGGAGTGGATACTGGCGCCGGAGCAGCGGTAGCTGCAGGTGGCGTGGAAGCGGTTGAATTCGCCGAGGTAGAAGAGGATGACTTTGATGTGGTGCTCTTTTTTTTCTTTACCTTATTCTTCGCAGACTTCTTCGGAGCAGGAACTGCGGCTGTTGTAGCAAGTGTATTAGTAGGAGCCGCCGCCGGAGCGGTAGTCGGCGCAGTGGTAGTTGAACCACCTGAAAGAGTCGCGCCACCAACTCCTAATCCACCAGAAGAACCAAATTGAGGCGGAGTAACAGAAACTACGACACCAAGACCACCGACGGCGCCGCCGACGATCAAAAGAAAACGCTTGCCTATCATTCTGTCATGCTCCCTTATGTAATTTATTCAACCGTATGAAATTCAAATTCTTCGTTGTGGAATCGATCTTTTGGAATACCCACATCTCTTGCCGCCTTACGAACTGTCTCAACTAATCCTGTTGGACCACAAATATAAACATCGGCTTCACTAAAAGCTGGTACAAATTTCCTGATGTATTTGGCGGTCATAGGATGCTCTTTACGCGAACCCACCAAATAATGAACTCTTGCTCCACGCCAATCAGCTAAAGCATCTAGTTCGGTCCGGAAAACAAGATCTTTCTCATTACCTACGCGATATAAGACATCGATTTCTTTAGATGGATCAAACTCTTCTAACAGAGCGCGTAATGGCGTGATTCCAACACCTCCGCCGACCAGGACGATATGTCCTCGAACCGACTTGGATGCGACAAATGTGCCGTATGGACCTTCAAAAAATACTCGAGTACCGATCTTCATATTGTTGATCTCACCGGAAGCATCACCCAAGTTCTTAACAGTGACTCGCATAAAATGTTCAGTTGGCGCGGCTGATAGTGAATAAGGGTGCGACATCCACCATTGGCCAGTGGTAATAAAACGCCAGCTAAAGAATTGTCCACCTTGGGCATGTAGGCGATCCAAGTGGCGGCCACGCATCACAATCGAAACCACCCCGGGCCCCTCAACCACGATCTGGTCCACTCGCAGATTGTGACGCAGCGAGCGCGCCACTGGTATCACGATTCGCCACAGAAGAATTACTGCTGCTGCCGCGATGTACAAACCTTCCCAGTAGTACTTGTTCAAAGGATGGCCGGTAAACATCGGGCCGGTTAACACTTGATGCATAAATCCCAGAGCAACAGCCAAGTATGTGTACAGGTGAATCGTCCACCATGTCTCATAACTCATCTTTGCGCGTGCCTTCTTATACGAGGTCACCCCAGCCAAAATCATCATGACAAAACCAAAATCGGCGGGAATCATCCATGGATACTTCATGGTCATGCGCCAGAGTTCTGAGATGGTGGATATGTGGTCGCCGCCCGCATAGCCAAGGCCGACTAATAGCACATGAAAGAAAATTAAATAGAGAGACCACGGACCCAGCTTGCGGTGCCACTTAATCAATCGATCGTGGCCAACAGATTTTTCGATCCAGGGAATACGAGCCACAAAAACTAAACCGACCAACGAGAAGTAGGAACCGATCAAAGCTGCCAGACGTGATACAGAGGTAATGTCCTGGTAAACGCCGGACCAATCCGAGTGAGAGGTGGTCTCTACTTGTAACGCAACAGTAAGTCCGAAGCCGATGCCCATCAAGATGGAAGCCCAGTCAGCATTTACCCGCTGCCCAACCCCCATCAATCTTTTGCTACTGCGCTTGGCCATGGTCATATGTAACCCATCTTATTTGAGAGATCCCTGAGAGTCGCCCGAGTTTGGACTACTAGTCGTTCGTAGATACGGCTACATAAGTAGTTCTGAGTAAATCACTTGATGGGTAGAGATCATTCGATCCATCCCAAATTCTGCCCGAGCACGTACCCCGGCAGCCGCTCCCATTGAAGCACGCAAAGGTGAATCAGAAGCTAGTTTTGATATGGCTAGCACTACTGAATCAAGATTTTTAGGCACAACCAGACCAGTGACCCCATCTTCAATCACTTCCGAATTAGACCCAACATCTGTCGCAATAACTGGAATCCCTGCCAACTGGGCTTCGATTAAGGCGATCGGCATCCCCTCGTTATCTGAAGTGGACACCGCGACATCGACTGTCGACCAGAATTGCGTGGCATCGGTCCAGCCAATAACACTCAGATTTGCCGGCGCAGCAGCCCGAACTTCCTCTAGCAAATCCCCGCCACCGGCCATCACAAAAGAGAGTTTTGGCAACTCACGCGCCACTTGGACCATCAACATCGGATTCTTTACCGAAGTCACCCGAGCCATCCATCCAAAGACTGTATCACCGCGCGTTTTCTTTATAACGGGCAGCGGGTTTACTCCTGGTGCAATCGAATACCAATCTTGATCGGCTCCTATCCCCGCATCGCGCAATTGCACCCCAACTTTTTTACCAACAGAGATCAAAACATTGGTGCGATTTGCCAAGAACTTCTCTGCAATGGTGATCAACTCTTTCTGCCAATTACTAAAGGATTGATCATCAAACAAATGCCCATGAAAAGTATGTACACGTTTGAATCTGCCGGGGACTAGACGCGCAATCAGTCCAGCTTTAAAGGTATGGGAATGCACAATATCTGGCTCAAATTCTTTAACAATTGCGCGCAACTCCAGCCACGCTTTAAAATCTGCTACCGGAGAAATCTTGCGTCCCATTGATTTGACCCTATAAATCGGCAAACCTGCAACAGAATCATCTTCGACTTCCGCCCCTTGCACCTTGCCACACGCCAATGCGGATCCTGGAATGGCTTCTACTAATTCCGCCACATACCGCGCCGTGCCCCCGACGTTCATGCGGGCAATGACATGCAAGACCTTCATGGTTTAATGATGGACGTCGTTTAGGTATGCGTCGACGACCTGCTGTGGTTTTCCAGTTGCTTTCGGGGTGCCATTTTCCAAATAAATTGCACGAGAAGACATAGATGTAACCGCGGTTAAATCGTGAGTAACAAGCAAGACGGCACAACCGCTGTTCATCATCTCTACCGTGCGCGCCTTGGACTTATCTTTAAAGTCTTCATCGCCTACGGACAAGATTTCATCGATCAACAAGAGATCTGGTGTCCTATCAGTTGCCGTTGCAAAGGCAAGTCGAGCAGTCATGCCTGATGAATAAGCCCGGATCGGAATATCCATATGGGAAGTCAAGCCGGCCCAATCTGCAATCGCTTCGATACGCCCCTGCATCTCTTTTGGAGTACGTCCGAGCAAAGTCCCATATAACATAATGTTTTCAGCACCAGTGAGTTCTGGATTAAAGCCAGCGCCAAGTTCGATCATGGGGGCCACACTGCCGTGCACGATGACTCGCCCTGATGTTGGCGGCAAGACTCGAGCAACCACTTTCAGCAATGTGGATTTACCAGCACCATTGCGGCCAATGACAGAAACTGTTTCGCCACGATTGATTTCAAACGATACATCGCGCAGTGCAAAGAATTGTTCGTAAGCCATACGGCGCCTGATGGTATCGATCGCTGTCTGCTTCAATGAAGATACGCGGTGACGAGTACGGCGGTAAGCCATTGAAGCATTTGCTACTTCTACAATTTTTTGTTGGCTCATAATTTGCCCACCAAACCGGGCCACTTCTTAATGAAGACCCAGAAGCCCAGAATAAAAGCAATAATTGAGGACGCAATCATCACCACCCATTCGTGGGATGAAGCAGTTGTGCCGCCACCATATACAGATCTAAAGATATCTAGGTAAGACGTCAGTGGATTCAACAAAATCACGCGCTTGGTATGTGGTCCCAGCACTGAGATCGGATAGAAGACCGGCGTCATATATTGCAGCGCCATCAAGAAGATCGAGATCAGCGACCGTGAATCATCAAAATTTATATATGCAATAGATAGCAACAAAGCCAAGCCTGTAACAAAAAGGGTCATGCATAAAATGACGACCAGCACCAACGGTGACTTAGCGCCCGGATGAGCCTTAGCTATTAGCAGTACTACGGTGAGCGGAATAAAACCGATCAAGAAATTGATAGCAGAAGAAATAGCCGATGATGCCGCAAAGATCTCTGGTCGCACATAAACCTTGGTCAAGACGCCAGCACCTGTTGCAACAGAATCTGCGCCCATGGTCAGCCCCTGATTAAAGAAGGCCATAAGCAGTACACCCGATAGCAAATACGGCGCGAATGGCGCACCTGAAGGCAGCCGCGCTTTAAAGACGGTATTAAATACGTAGTACATAACCGCGGTAGTAAAGAGTGGATTGAGTAATGACCACCAGATGCCAATGATCGAACGCTTGTATCGAACCGTCAGATCACGACGGACCAAGAGCCCCAGCAAACCACGGTTTTCCCAGATGGCACGCACCTGCGAGATAACCGGAATCATCTTTACATCGGAGTCATAGACCTGCATATCGCTCATTTTAGGTGGTCAGCGATATCTTTGATGATTACATCGAGAGAGCGTTTTGGTGTCCAGCCCAATACCTTCTTGATTTTGGATATATCTGGGATTCTGCGCTGCAAATCTTCGAATCCAACGGCATAGGCCTTCTCATATAAGACTTTTTCGATCTGACTAGAAGATCTGGTTAAATCGATTACTTCGTGGGCAAGGGCTTCGATTGTGATCTCTTCATCGTTGCCAATATTAAAGACTTCGCCCAGAGTGAGATCTGAATCGATCACCATCAGCACCGCAGTGACTGCGTCAGCAACATGGCAGAAACAGCGCGACTGCGACCCGGTGCCATAAACCGTAATCGGTTCATTTTTCAAAGCGGCGCTCACAAAACGTGGTACCACCATTCCATAGTGACCGACTTGGCGTGGCCCCACTGTATTAAAGAAGCGAACTATGCGCACTGCTAATTTCTTCTCGGCAAAGTAAAAATAAGCCATTGATTCATCAATTGCTTTCGCTTCGCTATATGACCAGCGACTCTTAAGTGGAGAGCCAAGGACCCGATCACTCTCTTCGTTCAGCGCTCCACTTCCATTCTTGCCATAGATCTCTGAAGTCGATGCAATCAGGACCGGCTTGCCATACTGGTGCGCGGCCTCTAAAACATTTTCGGTTCCACGCAGGTTGGTGATCAGTGATTCAAGTGGTTTATCCACGATAGTAAAGACACCGACCGCAGCTGCAAAGTGCAGTACATGGTCCACAGATTCGGTCAACTGCTTAAGTAATGGCAGATCCAAGATCGATCCCTGTACAAATTCAAATTGTGGGTTACCTACTAATTGCTCGATATTGTGTGAATTACCCGTTGAAAAATTATCTAAAACCACAACATAATCCCCGCGGGCAATCAATGCATCTGCAATATGTGACCCAATAAATCCGGCACCGCCAGTAATTAGATATTTCATCAATAACCACCACGAGTATTAAGGACCGGAGTGGATCCCAGCAAAGATAAATCGGTGCCAGTATGCGGATTGACCAGCACCGCTAAGTCATATCCACTAGTCAAAATCACTGAATGTTCGTTGTTCCACATGCCCACCAAATCATCATGCCATGCCACAACAGCGCCAGCTTCACGTAACAACCTGATTAATTGCAACGCAGGGGTTTCTCGGACATCAGATACATCTGGCTTGTATGCGACACCAACCACCAGAATCTTCTTCCCAGTGAGTCCGCCCAAGATACCGGCTGCGACACCAACAAAATACGATGGCATCGACAGGTTTACTTCATTTGCTAAATCAATGAAGCGCGTCGGCGCTCCAATTTCTCGCGCCTTTGCAACCAAATAGGAAGGATCTACAGGTATGCAATGTCCACCGACACCAGCACCTGGATAAAACGGCATAAATCCATATGGCTTCGTCGCAGCAGCGTCGATCACTTCGCGCACATCAATCCCCATCCGTGCACAGAATTCTGCGATCTCGTTGATGAAAGAGATATTGATCAATCTAAAACTATTCTCCAGCAACTTTGCAGTCTCTATAACTTCGACCGACGAACCTGTGGTCACATCGGCGACAAAACTCCGATAGAACTCGAGTGCACGGACGGTCGCGACATCTGAAATCCCGGCAACTAACTTTGGCGTGTTCTTCACATTCCATTGTTTATTCGCCGGATCAATCCGTTCTGGTGAATAAGCAAGTAAATACTCAACGCCGGATTTATCTAAAGCGCTCTTTACAATTCCACGCGTGCTCCCCGGAGAAACTGTGGATTCCAAGATCACCAAAACACCAGCCCGCATACGGTTGGCAATAGATTCACATGCACTGACCAAAAACGTTAAGTCCGGATTATGGGCAGAATCCAGCGGTGTTGGGACGCAGATAACCACCACATTCGCTGTATCAATACCCTCAAAAGTCGATGACGCTTCGTATTTACTACCAACCCCTGCAATCGAAGAATCAGTGAGATCGCCGATAGGACTCTTGCCAGAATTAAGCCGTGCAACTTTCTCCGGATCTACATCAATACCCACCACGTCATGGCCTGCTTCTGCTGCAGCAATTGCAACTGGCAAACCAACATACCCTTGACCAACAACTGCTATCTTCATTTTTTCACAACAGACGCAGACGCCTCATCTTTTTGCAGACGGGTATTAATTGTTGTATTAAAAGGATCTAGCTTGATCAAATCTTTAACATACGGGATAGCCGCACCAGCATTATTGGTTTTTTCATAAACCGTTGCCAATAAATCCACCGCTTCAACATCATGTGAATCCGACTTGATCAGACTTATCAAGTTCTTCTCTGCAGTTGATACTGCTCCACTTTCTGCCAACATGGTGGCGGAGAGCACCACAAAGTGTGGATCCTTAAATCCATATGTTAGTGGTTTCAGCGCGAGGTATTGATAGGTAGCAAGAGTTGGTCCAGATTTTGGAATATTGTACGACTGGATCGAATGCATTGCTCCTTCAGCAGAAAAGAATAGAACAGATACCACCAGCATAACCAAGCCCAGAAAACCAGAGACCATTGGCTGCAATAGAGAACTACCTGGCTTTGCATTCTTCATTTCTACTGGAATTTCAATCACAGATATTCCAACAACTGCTCCGCCTAAAATCCAACCCCAAATGGCGATCCCCAGATTATCAATCGAGATAATCGACTGCGCTTCATAGGCAAGCCATGCACCAAAAATAGTAGCCACGACTATTTGTTCTAAGCCGCTGGATTTACGTAGCGCCACGATTCCACGCCATGCAATAAAGCCCGTCAAAGCAAGAAATCCAAGCAAGACAAAGATTCCACCTGTAGAAGCCAGCTGGAGTGGCACATCATGTGTCGCGTTAGAAATTACCTCAGGTCCACGCCGAGCCACCTGGGTGGCATCTCGATAAACCCGAAAATAAGCACCATATCGATCAAGCCCAACCCCAAAGAAGGGATGGGAGGTAAACATGTGCCAACCGGCTCGCCAGTAGTCACCGCGATAAGTCACAGACACTTTATAAAAGTATTTAACAAGTGGACCCATATTCAGCATACCCATAACAGCAGCCACGCCACCCACTGCAGAGAGCGCAGTCAATCCATATGCTGCAACCTTCTGCTTCTGGTGAATCCAGACAATAACAATAATCCCAATTCCAAGCGCTGCCGCAAGCAATCCCTGCCGCACCTGAGCAAAAATGATCGTGATAAGCAGCACCAATACGTTTACACCAGCAACCGCCCGGACCCATTTAGCTTTTTTATAGGTAAGAATAAAACCAAAATTAAGGACCATGAATATAGACATAGCCGCAGCTGCAAAATCTGGATTGCCCAAAGAACTCAACACAGAGTTGTAAGGATTGTTCCATTTTATGAAATCAATGTTGTAGTGCTGCAAGAATCCATAAATACCCAATAGAAACCCAACAACAATGGTGACTCGTTCAAATATCTCTATTCGATTTAATCTGAATAAATAGGCCCCAGCCAAGAAGAAAACCGTCAAGGAAAAATAGGAAAGAAATCCGGTGCGCCGGGCATAATCCCCGAACATTCCAATAAATTTATTATCTGTGGCTACAAAAGCAACAAAGAGGGTCGCTACATAAATTGCAGATAACAATCCCGCAATCCACATCGTCTTATTCCCTGAGAATTTCTTCCAATTGAAGCCAATCCATCCCAAAAGCCAAAATCCCGATATGGAGAGAATCCAAGATTTAGGAGCATTGAAGGGATCCGTGAGTGGTGCCCAGAAGAAGAGGGTCACTAACGATCCACCCACCAAAAGCCAGTTCATCGCTTGTCGATCGGATATCCCCGCCGATTTCTGAACCACCTTCGATTTCGCCATAGGTGCAGATTACAGACCCTGACCAGCCATTCCCTCAAAACTGCCCTCTCATGACCTATGAGAGGGCAGTTTTTGGCCAAGCCGAGAGGGAGAAATTCTCTTTTTCGACTTTTCTTGAAAGGAAAACAATGTCTACAAAGACAAGCTTTAAGCGCGTAAGCGCTATAGCAGCTCTTGCGTTGGCTGTTGGTGGATTCACATCCATCACCGCGGCTAATGCTGCTGCTACAGAGTCTGCTGCAACGCTTCTAGGTAACAGCTACTCAACATCTGGAACAGGCACCAATGCTGTTTCCCAGGCTGTTGGCGGAATAGCACAGTTGGTTCTCACTGAGACCAGCACTGCAGGTACAGCCGGGGACAATCTAGGAACAATTACCTCAACTGGCCAAGGAATAATTTCTGGTGCATCAGTAGGCACCCTTATCGGTGTCTATGGTTTTGGCACATCGCAGGTTAACCCTGTATTCCCAGGAACCCAATACAGCCTTGAGGCTGCAGGAGCAGCAACTGCTACTCTAACAGGTGGAGAGGCAATAACTCTGACTCTGACTTCGGCAACTGCTGGTACTCAGACAGTTAGCTTCACACCGATCGGTGCGAATGGAATTCCAGGAACCGCCGTTACTGCAACTATCACATGGGGTGCAGCACCAACAGCATCAGCTCAGTTCTCACAAATCGGAACTGCTTCTACCCAAACACTTGATGCTGCATACAACGCTGGTACTTTGGCTAATCCATCAGTAGCAGTCTCGGGTCCTGATACATACGCAACCCCAGTTGCTTATGTTGTTGCTCACCCACGCAACAATCTCAATGGAGCGCTAGCTTCTGAGAAGCTTTCATATACCATTACCGGTCCAGGAATACTTGCACTTGGTTCTGCTGTTACTGTCACGGCCGGTGTAGCCACCGTCCATTATGCTGCGGCCACGGATTTGAACTTAGGTGGCGGTCGTGCCCTTACAGGTGCAGCTGGTCAATATGAAGCGACAGTGTTCGGTGATGGAGTTCCAGGTACTGCCACTTTGACAGTGACTGATGGAACTGTAGTTATCGGAACGACAACTATCGTCTTCACAGGCTCTCCTTCAAAGGTCACAGCTACTCAGAACCTTAAGGTTCTTGCTGCTGGTGGAGTCGCTGACTATAGCGATGGCAATCTCGTTGCTGGAGATATTTACGGCGGAGATATCGGAAGTTACTACGCTGTAAATGCACTCACTAGTGGTGCCGGTACAGTACTTGCTCCTACAACCTCAGCATCTAAAGATGTTGCTTACGCTCCAATCACAGTTCACACAACTGATTCAATCGGCAATCCTGTTGCTCTATCTGGTTTGACCATGGGTATGGCAAGCACGGCTATCAAGGTTGTTGTCTCTGATCCAACTGTTTTGACAGCTGGATATTGCACAACCGTGACATCTTCAGGATCAGCATCAGATACCAACGAGATCAACTGCGTAGTTACTGGAACAGTCGGTGCCGCTTCAGGTGCTTCTGCAACAGCAACAGTTGAACTTTGGGATGGAACCACTTCTGCTTGGGATATCGTTGCAGCTCCTTTGACCTTCACCATTGGTGGAGCAGTCACTAAGGAAGTTGTTACAACAGATGCTTCAAGCTATGTTCCAAATGCCCCTATGACAGTAACTGTTACAGCTACTGACAAGTCAGGTAATGCTGCATATGACCAAGATGGAAGCTTGATTGCTACATCTAAGTCATCTACCTATATGAATGGCCTCCTCGGTGGCCTTCCAACGCACATTTTC
>CAILXX010000003.1 GCA_903838295.1 uncultured Actinomycetes bacterium | reverse complement strand
GTTCATAACACACCAAATAAAATTGAAGAGAGCTAGTCACCAGCGATTTACCCACTTCAATCGAGAAAATTGTTTTGGTACGATCATTTAGAAAGGTTGATTGAGGAAGGTTGATTGAGGAAGGTTGATTGAGGAAGGTTGATTGAGTAAAGCAGGGCAGTACAGAAAAATGCTTTAATCCGAATATGAATTTAGCTAGTAGCTTGGACCAACTATCCGAAACTCCTCCAATAGAAAGTAGATTCCCGAATGCCAACGCTCTTTGATCCAATTAAAATCCGCGGCCTAGAAATAAAGAACCGCGCATGGGTCAGCCCAATGTGCCAATACTCAGCCAAAGAAGGCGTGATTGGTGAATGGCACCATGTTCATATCGGTGGCTTTGCAGTTGGTGGTGCTGGATTAATTATTGCTGAAGCAACCGGCGTCGTCCCAGAAGGACGTATCTCGATCGGCTGCCCTGGACTTTATAACGATGCGCAAGGTGATGCCTGGGCGCCCGTCGTGGAATTCGCTCACTCAATGGGCGCAGCAGTTGGTATTCAATTAGCGCATGCTGGCCGTAAAGGAGGTACGGCGCTACCGTTTAAGGGATTCCGTATGGCTACTCCTGAAGAAGGTGGCTGGGAAACTGTCGCACCCAGTTCAATCGAATTCGAAGGCTATCCCGTGCCCCATGCCCTTACCGTAGAAGAAATTCATGCAATCGTTAAGAGTTTTGGAGAATCTGCCAAGCGCGCGATTAAAGCTGGCTTTGACCTGATCGAAATTCACGCAGCCCACGGGTATTTGATACACGAATTTTATTCGCCACTTTCTAACCAACGCACCGATGAATATGGTGGCGACTTTGCGGGACGTACCAAATTCCTTAAAGAGGTCGTTATAGAAGTCCGTAAGAGTATTCCCGATTCGATGCCGCTATTCGTGCGTATCTCCGCATCCGATTGGACCGAAGGCGGTTGGACAGTAGAAGATTCTGTACAACTTTCTGAAGAACTCAAATCTCTTGGTGTCGACCTTATAGATACTTCAAGCGGAGGAAATGTTCATAATGCCAAAATTACCGTTGGTCCCGGCTATCAAGTTCCCTTTGCCGATCAGATCAAACATGGAAGCACAATTGCTACATCTGCAGTTGGAATGATCACAGATCCACATCAAGCAAATGAGATTATTACATCTGGAAAAGCAGACGCTGTCATGTTGGCTCGGGAAATGCTCCGCAATCCTCGTTGGCCACTTTATGCAGCCGGCGAGTTAGGCGCAGAGATCACATGGCCCGAAGCAATTGCTCGAGGCAAACCTACAAAATAGGATTTATTTAATCCAACACTACTTACAAAGCTTTAAGAGCACTCACAACTTTCGTAAGTGATTCTTTAGCATCTCCGAAGAGCAACGTTGTCTTTGGCTCGTAGAGAAGTTCGTTCTCAATTCCAGCAAAACCAGGACGCATAGAACGCTTTAAGAAGATGACATTTCCAGCTGATGAAACATCTAAAATTGGCATTCCATAAATTGGGCAACCAGGAGTTGTTTTGGCCGCTGGGTTGACAACGTCATTTGCACCAACAACCAATACAACATCGGTCTGAGGAAAGGTCGGATTTATCTCTTCCATCTCCACCAATTGCTCGTAAGGCACATTTGCCTCAGCAAGCAGAACGTTCATATGGCCAGGCATGCGACCGGCAACTGGGTGAATTCCGTAAGCAACATCGATTCCCTTAGCCGCCAATAAATCAGCTATTTCGCGCACGGTGTGCTGTGCTTGAGCAACCGCTAAACCAAAGCCAGGAACGATGACTACGCGCTGGGCATAATTGAGCAAGATTGCTACGTCGTCTGGTGATCCAGATTTAACTGAACGAGCTTCGCCGCCTTCAACAGCAGCTTGTGGCTTCGCCGTAAATGCACCGAAGAGAGTTCCAAATAGCGAACGGCCCATTGCTGCAGCCATTAAACGCGTCAAGATGGTTCCCGAAGCGCCAACCAAGGTTCCGGCAACAATGAGAACAGTAGCCTGAAGAACATAACCGCTAGCAGCAACTGTAAGACCGGTAAATGCGTTGAGAAGAGAGATAACAATTGGAACGTCTGCCCCGCCTACTGGCAACACAAAGAGGATTCCGAACAGTAAAGAGAGGCCGGCGACCACAAGCAGTGGAGTTGTACCAAGTGAATGAATAACCCACTCACCAGATCCAAGTACGCCAACCAAAGTTGCGGCAATAACAAAGCGTCCACCAGGGAAAACAACTGGTCGAGTCGTCATGATCTCTTGCAGTTTTAAGAATGTCACAACAGATCCAGAGAAGGAAACGCAACCCACAATTACCGTAAATACAGAAGCAACAACATCAGCCATACTGGCATCTGTACCAAGCTTTAGGTATTCGACAATGGCTACTAATGCAGCAGCGCCACCGCCAACGCCATTAAATAGTGCTACAAGTTGTGGCATCTGTGTCATTTGAATTTTGCGTGCAGCAGGTACGCCAACAATTACGCCAAATGCGATCGCACCAATAATTAACCATTTGTGGTTGCCGGTTTGGCCAGGGGAGTAGAAAACAACTTCGGTTGCTGCAAATGCACCAAATGCGCCGATCCAGTTTCCGCGTCGAGCAGATTTAGGCGATGAGAGACCTTTGAGAGCCAAGATAAAACAGACAGCAACAACTAGCCCAACAAGGTCATATAAATTCTTGTTCATTCTGCGTCAACCCCTTCCGCTTCCTTCTTTACTCGGGGCTTACCTTTAAACATCTCCAACATCCTGTCGGTAACAACAAATCCGCCAACCATATTGATGGTTGCCAAAACCACAGCGACGATTGCAAGAGCAAGCTGCAGATTGGAAGTCGCACGATCTGCCACAGTAATTGCACCTACCAAAATCACTCCGTGAATAGCATTTGCGCCAGACATCAAAGGCGTATGCAATGTCGTGGAGACCTTAGAAACCACTTCAAATCCAATAAATATTGAAAGAACGAAGATCGAAAGAAGCGCTAGCCCGTTACTCATTACTTTGCTCCCTTGCGATTTTCACCATTTGTGGTCACAGTTGCAGAATCAATAATTTCATCCTCAAAGTTCGGAATCACTTGGCCATCTTTAGTCATGAGCAAGAGCAGATTGACTACGTTGCGTGAATAGAGCATTGACGCGTGGAATGCGAGCTGGCTTGGAACATCCTTGCCACCCCAAATACGAACTCCATTGGCGGTTGTCACAATTTCGCCAGGTTTTGCGCCTTCGACATTTCCACCGGTTTCGGCAGCAAGGTCAACTACGACAGAACCCGGTGCCATGGTGGCAACCATCTCTGCGGTGACTAAACGTGGTGCAGGCCGACCAGGAACAGCAGCAGTGGTAATCAACACGTCAGCAGCTGCAATATAAGGAGTAAGTAATTCGCGTTGCTTTGCTGCACGCTCTTCTGTCATCTCGCGGGCGTAACCGCCGGCCCCTTCGAGTGCTTCGAGTTCGAGGGTTATAAATTTTGCGCCCATAGACTTCACTTCATCTGCTGATGCCGGACGCACGTCATAAGCACTCACTACCGCGCCCAATCGTTTTGCCGTTGCAATCGCTTGCAATCCTGCGACACCGGCGCCAAGCACTACAACTTTGGCAGGGGTTACAGTTCCGGCAGCAGTCATCAAAAGCGGGAAGAAGCGGGGTGACATTTCTGCGCCAACAAGTGCTGCTTTATATCCGGCACAGAGTGCTTGGGATGTAAGCGCATCCATTGATTGAGCTCGTGAAATTCTTGGTACTAATTCAAGTGAAAGCGCCGTGACTCCTGCAGAGAGGGCTGCTTCGATTGAATCTGCTGCTGTAGAAGGAGATAAGAAAGAGATAGTTATTGCACCTTTTTTGAGGGTTTTCATAACCGCAGGAGCAAGTGGTTGAACCGATGCGACAACATCCGCATCACTCAAAACATCGCCACTCTTGACGGTTGCACCAGCAGCAGTAAATTGTGCATCTGAAAAATCAGCTGCGACTCCTGCGCCGGACTCAATGACAACTTCAAGGCCCGCTTTAACAAGCTTGCCGATGATGTCTGGGACTAGGGCGACTCGCTTTTCGCCAGGTCTGGATTCTTTAGGGACGGCTAAACGCATGGACATAATCTATCCGAATATCTTTCCGAATATCTATCTAAATAACTATCTAAATAACTATCTGAATAGCTAGCTGAATAGGTATTGAAATCAGTTACCGATTAGGTCTCCACGGACCAGATGATAAAGAATCGCCTGAATAGTGGTTCGACGATGGAAAGCTTCGCGCCACACAACGGAACTATTGCCATCAATGACATCCGCCGAGACCTCTTCCCCCCTATGGGCGGGGAGGCAATGCATGAAAATCGAGTCGGAGCTTGTGAGTTTCATGAGATTTGGCGTGACGGCAAATGGTGCCAGCGCTTTGGTTTTGCTGGCTCGGTCAGATTCAGAGTCCCCCATAGACATCCATACATCGGTATAAAGAACACTGGCATCTTTGGCGGCGGCTTCTGGATCCGTCAGAATTTCGAGAGTTGCACCTGTCTTTTTCGCGATCGATTGTGCAGCGCTGACCGCCTGTGAATCAGGGGCGTACGAACCACCAGGTGTTGCTACAACTACATGAGCCCCCAGGATTGCGCCCATTGTCAACCATGCGTGGGCCATATTATTTCCATCACCAACATAGGTGAATTTGCGACCAGCAATATCTTTTCCAAAAACTTCGCGGATCGTGACCCAATCTGCAAGGAGTTGTGTCGGATGGTCGTCATCGGTTAACCCATTAATCACTGGAATCGTTGCATTGGCTCCAAGCTCGTCAACATCAGATTGTTTAAAAGTTCTGACAAGGAGTGCGGATGCATACCCGCTGATAACTCGAGCTGTATCTGCAATAGTTTCACCACGACCTATCTGCAATTCGTCGCCACGGATAAAAATCGGAGTACCGCCAAGGTGAGCAACTGCGGTCTCTGATGCAAGTCGCGTCCGCGTAGAAGGCTTTGTCATATAAATGGCAACGGTGCGATTAGCGAGGGTGGTGTTGGCAAGAAAGGGCTTGGCGGCGAAATCAGCAGCCGTCTGAAGTAAAAGTTCGACATCCGTAGGACTCAAGTCAGCGGTGCGTAGGAGATCCTTCATTACGTAATCTTAGGCGATAACATTGCAGTTGTGAAAAATCCGTTTGCGCCGGGGTCTGGCGATCCACGACGTGGTGAGCCTATTGGCGTAGGAGGTACGGATACCCTCGAAGAGGAGCGGCTGGCCCCACATGATGACGGGGACCACGAACGTTTCTCTCACTACGTACGTAAAGAGAAAATCACTGAAGCCATGGTGACAGGAAAACCGGTCCGCGCGCTCTGCGGAAAGAAATGGGTACCAAGTCGTGATCCGGAGAAATTCCCGATCTGCCCCACATGTAAAGAGATTTTTAACGGGTTGAAAAAAGAGTGAAGTTAAAGAGCCCACTGCTCACGGCTCTTGCGGGCACATCAATCTTTCTTTCTCACTGCGTGGGAATGAGTTTTGCCGTAGCTGATACACCTACTCCCTCCGCAACGCCGGCAACTCCCGCAACACCCTCCGCAACACCGGCAACTCCCGCGACATCGTTCTCCACTCCGCCTAGAAAAATATTGTCAGGTTGGATTCCATATTATTCAATGAAAACTTCGATGCCATCTGCAGTCAACAATTCTGATTTAATTCAGGAGGTCCTACCATTTTGGTACAGCCTCAAAGATCAAAACACTATTGCCGATCTCTACACTCCCGCGAACCCCAGCATCCCTATGTCTACGCCATTATCAACTTTAGAATCTGTGGGTTACAAAATTATTCCGACAATAACGGATGGCACCGCTATCGATCCAAAAACTGGAAAGTATGTTCCGATGGTTTTGTCGAATCTATTAGCCGATCCAGTGTCTAGAGCAAAAGTAGTTAACACGATTGTTAACTTGGTAATGAGCAACAAATTTGATGGAATCGATTTAGATTTCGAAAATTTTGCTTTCGTCGATCCGAATTCCAGTTGGCCCACTACTCAAATCCGATGGGTGCAATTTATAAGCGACCTATCTACTGCATTGCACGCCCAGGGAAAAATTCTTTCAATTACTACACCACCACTCTTTGACCCGTCGAGTGGCAAAAAAGGGTATTACCTATTTGCTTGGTCACAAGTCGGACAGTTCATCGATCAACTTCACATCATGGCTTACGACTATTCGACATCTTCGCCCGGACCTATTGGCCCGATTCAGTGGACGACCAATGCGGTTACATATGCAATTTCTGTGATGCCAGCCTCCAAGGTCTACATCGGAATCCCTGGATACGGAAGAGATTGGGTCACATCTGTATCAGGCACCTGCCCATCGCAGCCTGTAAATTATCTTAAAACAGTTGCCCCAGGAGTAGTTTCAACTTTTGTCATGCACGATGTGGCTGGGCTCGCCACAACGTATGGAGCAACTCCAACATTTGATACAAATAATGGGGAGTCAACTTTTAAATATCAAAAGGTTTATAATGGAACAACTGCAAATGGATCCCTTACCACTTGCACTGCATCAAGAACTGTTTGGTATCAAGATGCCCAAGCGTTTACGTTGCGAGCTAATCTGGTTGCTCAATATCGACTAGGTGGCATCTCAGAGTGGACTCTGGGGATGGAAGATCCGACAGCGATGCAAGCAGTACGCAGCGTTGCTCAATCAATTGCACCAGATGCGGTTGCTGCGCAGATTGTCTCGAACGCTTCGGCCGTTACCATCGGCTCTGCGATTAACTTGACCGGAACATTTACGCTTCCAGATAAATCACCGATTGTCGGAATTCCAGTACATCTTCAAACCCAGAATTCTGATGGTGTTTGGACAAACCTTTCTGATGGAGTGAGCGCTTCCGATGGAACATATTCTGCTTCGCTGATCCTGGGTGAAAATACTGGAGTCAAGATGACGACAGATGCAACATGGGAACGTCTGGCTGGGCAAACCCCAACTCTTGTTATTTCAGTAGCACGTGCCATTTCTTGGTCGATTCCCGCAACAATGAAGCGTGGCACGACATATTCGATCAGTGGACAGATCCAACCAAAAATTCCTGGTGTCACGATGACGCTTAGTAACGGTGCCACCGCGACAACAGATGCAAATGGTAACTTCACATTCTCGGTAACCAATACTTTGCCCGGCTTTATTAAATATCAGGTTACTGCCAACCCGGATAAGCGTTTTGTTGCCTCACAAACCAACATTGTCACTGTGTGGGTGCGTTAACCTTAAGCAGTGACGCGGATAAGGGAGGAGCCAAGTGGCAACTGATACCTTGATCGAATCCGATCTAGATATTTCGCAATTAGTTGATCGTCCTTGGGTCACGATTGTTTGGGATGATCCGGTCAACCTAATGAGTTATGTGACTTATGTATTTATTAAATTATTTGAGTTTTCTCCCGCCAAGGCAAATGAATTGATGATGCAGGTTCATACCGAAGGAAGAGCGGCGGTTTCGCAGGGGAGTCGCGAAGAGATGGAAAGAGATGTTCAACGTCTTCATGAACATGGGCTTTGGGCCACCCTTCAACGCGATGACAAGATCTAGCGCAGCACTATGTCAGAATTTACCCGCGATCAAAATATTTACTCACTCGATCTGTCAATTGATGAAGCACACATACTTATCAATTTAGTAGAACAACTCTTAGAACTCTTAGGAGAGGGCGATTTTCATCATCATTACGATGAAAGCGATCCCTTTGCCCAACTCATGTCGCAACTTAAAGCCGCCCCTGAAGAAATTGTTACTCCAGAAGATCCGGTTTTACTTCGCCTTTTGCCTAATGCATATTCGGACCCGGAAGCAGCCGCTGATTTTCGTCGTTATACAGAACCCACCCTGCGCGGTAAAAAACAGCGAACACTACAAATGGTTCGGCAAGCTTTAGAAATAATTGTAGATGACGATCGATCAGGTGTAGTCGAAGATCTTGATAGCGAAATATGGTTGATGGCCATAAATGACTTACGTCTGGCGCTATCTATTCGACTCGAAATTGACCCCAACAGCTTTGATCATTTTGAAGCGTTATCAGATTCTGATCCGCAGAAGCCGATATATGCAGTCTATTTCTGGCTTGGCTGGCTACAGGCGAACCTGCTTAATCTGATGGCAGGTTAGACTTACCCAATGTCCGAAGCCACTCTCTCTGCAACTGCGCCGATCGGCATATTTGATTCAGGAGTAGGCGGACTTACGGTGGCTCGAGCAATCATCGATCAACTACCGAACGAATCTATTATTTATGTTGGAGATACAGCCAGGGGCCCATATGGACCACGTCCATTGGCAGAAGTGCGCGCCTTCGCGCTAGAGATCATGGACAAGCTCGTAGCGGCCGGAGTAAAGACGATTGTTATTGCTTGCAATACCGCCAGCGCTGCTACTTTGCGTGATGCGCGCGAACGCTACGAAATTCCTGTACTAGAAGTAATCCAGCCAGCTGCTCGTCGTGCTGTTGCAGCGACTCGAACCGGAAAAGTTGGAGTAATTGGTACCAATGCGACCATTGAATCTGGTGCCTATCTGGATGCTTTTGCTGCTGCCCCACAATTAGAAATTACATCTACCCCCTGCCCGGCATTTGTAGAATTTGTAGAACGTGGTGAAACATCTGGAGCAGCGATCACTTCGTTGGCACGTGACTACCTTCAGCCAATGATTAACGCCGATGTAGACACTCTCGTCCTTGGTTGCACTCACTACCCGTTACTCACAGGCGTAATCTCATATGTCATGGGCGATGGAGTTACGTTAGTGTCCAGCGCAGAAGAGACCGCTAAAGATTTATATCGAGTATTAGTCGAGAACAACTTACTGAACAGTGACCTTTCCTTGCCGGTTACGCACAAGTTTATTGCCACAGGAAATGCAGACTCTTTTAGTAAATTAGCACGACGTTTTCTTGGTCCCGAAGTCACGCACGTTGAGAGGAATATTTAATGAGTCAGCGCATCGATGGACGTTCGGCGGATCAATTACGCCCAATTACATTCACCCGCAATTGGTTGAAAAATGCCGAAGGTTCGGTTCTTGTTGAATTCGGAAATACTCGCGTGCTCTGCGTTGCATCATTTACCCCCGGTGTTCCGCGCTGGTTGACCGGCAAAGGCACGGGTTGGGTAACAAGTGAATATGCAATGTTGCCACGCGCAACTCACACAAGGTCTGATCGCGAAAGCGTCAAAGGTAAATTAGGCGGGCGAACTCAAGAGATTTCTCGACTTGTTGGCCGGTCATTACGTGCGGTGGTTGATACTCATGCATTGGGTGAAAACACAATTGTTATCGACTGCGATGTACTCCAAGCAGATGGTGGTACCCGAACAGCGGCAATCACAGGTGCTTATGTCGCGCTAGCAGATGCGATTACGTGGGCTAAATCCCAGGGCCACATCATTGCTGACCGTCAACCATTGCGTCAGTCAGTTGCTGCGGTAAGTGTAGGAATTATCAAGGGTGTTCCGATGTTGGACCTTTGTTATGTGGAAGATGTTGATGCAGATACTGACATGAACATAGTGTGCACAGGTGATGGCAACTTTGTAGAAGTCCAAGGAACTGCCGAAGGCGTCCCATTTGATCGTGCGCTATTGAATCAACTTCTCGATCTTGGTGTTGCTGGATGCGCAGAAATAACACGTCTGCAGAGTGTCGCTTTATCCCAGTGAAGAAATTATTCCAGTGAAGAAAGTTGTACTCGCTACTCGCAATGTAGGAAAAATCGAAGAGTTCGACCGAATGCTCCGCAATGCCCAGTTAGATATACAGGTGCTTGGTCTGCGCGATTTTCCAGATATGCCGGAAGTAGATGAAACCGGTTCTACATTTGAAGAGAATGCTTTGCTAAAGGCTCGAGAAATAAGTTCGTTCACGCACTTACCTTCATTGGCAGATGACAGTGGATTGTGTGTTGATGCTTTAAACGGTGCTCCGGGAATATTTTCTGCTCGCTGGGCGGGAACGCATGGGGATGACAAGGCAAATCTTGAAAAAGTATTACGAGAATTATCAGAGCTGGACAATCCATCTATGGGAGCCCAGTTCCAGTGCGCGGTCGCCTTAGTCTTCCCACACACACATGCCAATGCCGGATTAGAGGTGGTTCACCAGCGTGAGATTGTGGGGGAGATAGTTGTGGTCCCGCGTGGAACTAATGGCTTTGGGTATGACCCAATTTTCCAGCCGCATGGATACAGTGAAACTACGGCAGAACTCGCCGCTGAACACAAGGATCAAATAAGCCATCGGGGCAAGGCGCTCCAAGCCATGTTGCCCGATCTAAGGCGCTTGTTGTAATGATTAAGGTACGATTTTGCCATTGGAATACCTCTGATTTGATCACTATTAACTCAAGGAGAAACCGTGGCAGTCAAAAAGACAGCAACGAAAAAGAAGGTCGCAAAGAAGGCTGTTGTTAAGAAGTCTTCTGCGAAGAGAGCACCTGCCAAGAAGGCTGCGGCAAAGAAAGCCGTTGCTAAGAAGTCTTCTGCAAAGAGAGCACCAGCCAAGAAGGCTGTGGCTAAGAAGGCGGTTGCGAAAAAAGTTGCGAAGAGAGCACCAGCCAAGAAGGTTGCTAAGAAGGCTGTAACAAAGAATGCTATTGCTAAGAAAGCACCTTCAAACGCCGCAACCCGCATTGTTATCCCACCAGTTCCTTCGAGCAGTTCATCAAAGGCAACAACAATTTCTAGTGCTGTGGCTCCGAAGTCAATCGCTGCGCCTGCTTCAAGCACTACTTCTAGTAATGCCCAAAAGTCATCATCTAGAGTCGTATTTACTGTGGTCGTCGGAGTAATTCTCCTGGCGGTATTGGTCGTATCACGTAACCACAATTCGAGTTCTACCTCATCGACGGCGTCAACTTCACCAGCGGCTACTGATTCACCAACGACAGCATCAATGTCATCAGCATCAGCATCAGCATCCGACACAGCATCGACTACTCCAAATGCTTCCGATGCAGCTCCTGTTGGAATTGTTGCTCATTACACGGCAAAGGGAGCGACCATATTCTGGGCCGCACCTCAAGGTGCAACCGGTTTAACAAGCTACAACGTTGCAGCGGCTTCAAACGGCGGTGAGTTTAAGTTGATCGCAACTGTTCCAGCAACTCAACTTTCACTGGATGTCACAAAGAACGGCACAGATGGTTGGGTATCCTTCAAGATTTCTGCTGTTTATTCAGATGGCAACACTTTTGCTGGCAAGGTCTTCGGACTTCCTGGACAGTATTCATAAGAACTATCAAAAGTTAAATAAAAAACCCCGCTTTAAAAGGTGGGGTTTTTTAATGCTCTCGATTACTTATTAAGCGCCTCTAAGATCGCGTTAACGTAAACGTCACCACCGGCTTCATCTAAATGAACCCCATCGGGTGCGAAGTATTCGGGATGATTGAGAGAGATACTTTCCCAATCGACCAAGGTTGCTTGTGGATAGTCGGTGATCACTTTTTTGATGATTCGGTTATTGTCTTCACGCCAAGGGCGTGGCACCGCGGTATCAACCACAATGATTCGAGGCTGATTCTGGAAGAGTTTAAATAATGTACGGACATCGGCCTCGGTTAGATGATTGTTATTTCCTAAATCAAAGATCACTGTGGATTTTTCAAGTCCAACACGGTCGGCCTGTACAACGTTGATCAGTTCACCGATTTGGCGTCCGACACGAGCGTTCACAAGCGCAATCGGATAGTGGCTCGCCAATTTGCTCCTAATTCCCAAAATAACCGAGTCCCCGGTTACCCATAGGCCAGATTTAGATGATGAAACCGTGGTGGAAGAAGTTGTAGCTTCACCGGTGACGGCGGTGATTACAGTATTTGCATCATCATTTTCGATGATTGCCGCAATAGAGGCGCCTGATGCACCGAGGAGAACCAAAATAGTAGAACCGGCTATCACTATCTTTTGACGGATTCTGACACCTGTTCGTCGATATTTCATTCCTCGCAGCCAGTCAGAAAGTTTGCCTCGGCGTATAGGAATTTCTACCCAACGCAGGGATATATCAGCCAGTGCTATAACAATCAGAATTCGTGCAGAGTTGATCGCCCAAGCAGCACCAGCCAGGTCAACCGAAGGTCGTGTAACTTGGAATACAACCCAATGCCATAAATAAATTCCATAGGATCTTTCACCGATCCACAACATTGGTTTGGTGCTCATTAAGGGTGCAAATCGCGACGCTGGGTGAACCAGCGAGGTGATGATGGCACATCCAAAGATTCCAGCGAGGGGAAAAGCTATACGGTACAAAGCAGGATTAGATTCATTAATAAAGAAGAATGTGCCGAGCAATCCAAAGAGGCCGATTATGCCGATTCCATCGACAAAATCTTGAGCTCTCCTGGAGATATTGCGATTGAGATTACGTGGGACCCAACTGACCGCAAGGGCAGCCCCGAGAAAGAGTCCCAAACTGTGCGTATCAGTCCCGAAATAAATGTGGCTAATGCGATTAGTCGAAGCGTTATCAACTCTCAGTGAAAAGATAAATAATGCAAGCCCCGATATGAACGCGATTCCAAGTGAAATTTTTGCGACATACTTTTTGCCAAAGTATTTTAAAATAGCAAGTAGAACTAAAGGCCAAAGAAGATAGAACTGTGCTTCGACGGCCAGAGACCAGGTGTGTTGCAGTAGGGGTGGGCGACCAATCGTCTGAAAATAATCTTGATGGATAGCAACTAGATGCCAATTCTCAGATCCCGTGAGGACATAAGGCAGATCCTTAAGGAAGCGATGAATCGCATCTGGTTTCCAGAGCGCAATGATAAAAGTTGTACTTGTAAGCATGAATAGAAGTGCGGGGTAGAGACGGCGAAATCTGGCCCAATAAAATTCCCGAAGGTCTAGTGCACTCTTGGTATGAATCGAATCTAGGAGTAAGCGTGTAATCACGTAGCCGCTGATGACAAAGAACAGATCTACACCTAAAAAGCCACCAGGAATCCAGTTGATTCCCAGGTGATAAAGAATTACGGCCGTGACAGCCAGAGCCCGAAGACCATCAATCGGGGCAATATATCGCGAAGTTTTTGGAGCCATTACTTACGCTTTGGTTTTTTTCCTACGCTCTTCCGAGTACTTTTTTTAGCAACTGCTTTCTTTTTGACCGGTGCCTTCTTTTTGACCGGTGCTTTCTTTATAGCGCTAGGCGCAGTGGCATCCGTAACTATATTTTTTGAGCGTGCAAAGGTATTTTCTTTAGGCAGGCTATCTTCTCCCAAGCTGGAATCAATATCAGAACCTAAAGCAGCAAGTTTTTCAAATGCAGTGGTCAATCGTTGGCGAGTTTGGCGAATTGCTTCTTCTGCCGAAGCAAGCGATTGGCTTTGTATCCTATGCAGGCGTTCAGATTCAGAAATTGCACTAGTCAACCAACTCTTAAAGCTAGTGACATCTACTGCAGCCTCAGCTATTAAACGCTCTGCTTCACGCTTCGCAGCGCTTGCAAGAGTCGCGGCTTCCCGACGCTTGTTATCAATAATTTTTTCTGCGTTCAATGTTGCTTCAGAAATCTTTTCCGCCGCTTCACTTTCTGCTGCCTCTAAATATTTACGGCTACGGTTTTCTGCGCCAGAAAGGATTGCCTTTGCTTTTGATTCAGCCTCTTCCGTTGCCTGACGGGCAATTCGTGTTGCTTCGGCTAGTGCACGTTCGGCAGCAGCAATTGCACTGCGTTCGCGGGCCTGGGCAGTCTTAATGAGACTGGTTGCCGTCTCTGTTGCCAGTATTTCAAACTCTTCTTTTGTTAGGCCAGAAATATCTCTACGAGATCGCATATCTGCAAGTTGAGTTTCTAGTTCTCTGATCCGATCAAATGCTCCGTGAGATGGAGTGGTTCCAGAAGTTCCAGAAGTTCCAGAAGTCGATGTATCTGCCTTATGTGCAGATGAGGAAGTTGTGGGGGTATCGCTCTTGAAGCCGACCCAGGAGAGAAATTTCTTTTCAGCCATGAAGTAATCCTCTCGCGAATAACTGCAAAATAGAAAGGGTCATTTAGAACGGGTCATTTAGAATGGGCTGTTTAGAACGGGTTATTGCGTGCGGGAGGCGGGACTTGAACCCGCACGTCCGAAGACACAGGTTCCTAAGACCTGCGTGTCTGCCATTTCACCACTCCCGCTGGAGTAAGTAGGTAGAAGGCTAAGGGAAAGGTGCCTAGGTTCCAAACCGAGCGGCTTTTTGGCTACTTTTTCGCGTTCTTGGTAGAGCCACGCTCCACTAAATAGGGGTTAAAGGTAATGCTTCGAGTGGGTTTCCCAGCAATAACGTCTAGCAATAATTCGGCTCCAGATTGCCCCGACTCTCTTGAGCTATACCCAAGGCTGGTCAGTTTTGGCGAGGTTGCTAATGCATTGGGGGAGTCGTCATTCGAGATCACGGAGATCTGTTCGGGGACTTTAATATTTCTCTCATTCAAAGCTTCCATAACCCCGAGGGCCATGAGATCGCTCAGCACAAATATTCCATCGATATCTGGATGCTCATTCAATAATTCATTTGTTGCAAGGTACGCGCCCTCTTGCGTAAATCTACCTGAAATTTCAAAATAATTAGTTGTTGGGAAGTCCATTTCAGCCATACCCTCTTTAAAACCATTCACTCGAAATCTGCTCGAGTTGATGTCATCGCGACCTGAAATAAGCCCCAACGTCTCACAACCAGTCTCTATTAGCTTGTGGGCTGCCATTGAGCCACCGGCATGGTCATCACCGTCCACAAACGAGATTTTTAGATTACGTGCAGGACGACCCATGGCCGCCATCGGAATCTTTCTCTCATATAGGTTTTGCATGAGCACATCATCTTGATCTACGCCTAAAAACAAAACCCCATCGACGTGACCATTAAATAAATAAGACTCCACGCTAGCTAAGTGGTCTTCATCATTAACCAAGATGGTCAGCTGATAATTCAAATCAGAAAAAATCATATAAATACCCTGGAGCACCTCGCCCCAGTATGCATTTCTAAACAAGTCAGATAATTTCTCGCGGAATACGAGTCCAATAGTTTGGGTAGATCCACCTGCCAGAGCTCGGGCGGCAGGATTAACCTTGAATCCAATTTCGGCGATTACTTCATTGACTTTGTTAACTATATCTGGATTGACCCCACTAACATTTCGAACGACTCGTGAAACAGTCGCTCGAGAGACCTTTGCCAACCGGGCGACATCTTCTAGGGTAGGTCGCTTTGAGGAACTCACCTAGAAAGTCTGCCATATTTGGGTGAAAAAAAATGAATTATGATTTAATCGCACCTGCCATAACGCCATTCACTAATCTCTCTTGGAATATCAAGTAGGACAAAGTTAAAGGAATTGCGGCGAGCGTGAGTGCGGCCATAATTGCCGGGATGTTGGATGAATATTCACCTTGATAGTCAAATACGGTTAATGGGAGAGTCCTTTTATTTCCGCTAGAAGTGAGAACATATGCAAAGACAAACTCGTTCCAGAGTGTGACTGCGTTAAAAATTCCTACTGTCACGACAGCTGTGCGAACTAACGGAAAATAAATCTGGAAAAAAACTCGTGCGTGGCTAGCCCCGTCGACGATGGCAGCTTCAAAGAAGTCCTTAGGTATTTCTCGCATAAATTGCGTCAGGATAAAGACGGTGATGGGAATTGCAAAGGCAACATAAGGACCGATTAGTCCTGCCAGTTGGTCATAGACATGCAATTTATTTGTTAGGAGATAGATAGGAATCAGAGTCGTGTGAATGGGGACGATTAGCGCGGCAACGACGGCACTAAAAAGAATTGCAGTTCCTCTGAAACGAAGTCGAGCAAAGGCAAATGCAGCAGATGCAGCGAACATAACGATAAAGAACATTGAGATAACTACTACCAGCAAAGAGTTAAGGAGGCCATGAAAGTAACTTCCATGCAGAACCGCGTTAAAGTTAATCCAACTCCAATGTTGAGGGAGTTTGTAAACCGGCGACATTATGTATTCGGTTGACCCCTTGAATCCCATAAGAATCATGAAAATATACGGAACAATGGCTACAAGTAACCAGATAACCGCAACCACCCATGCGACAGGGGAAAGTTTTGGACGACGAAAGCCGTAGGTCTTCTTCTTTGCCATTTCTTAGACCTCTCTAAATCTCTTAGTAATTCGTCCTATTGAGATTGCGGTGATGAAAACGATGAAGAAGAGAGCGCCAGCCACTGTTGAGGCATATCCAACTCTGTAATTCTTGAATGCGAGCGTGTAAAGATAGGAAGCCATTACGCTTGTCGAAAATTCAGGGCCACCATTTGTGAGTACCCAAATCAAGTCAAAATATTTGAGTGAACCGATAACGATGAGCAAAAGTGCGGTAATCATGGCTCCGCGAATGAGGGGAATTTGAATGTATCGAGTGAATTTCCACGATGCTGCACCATCGATAGCTGCTGCCTCTTCGATATCAGGAGAAATTCCATTGAGTGCAGCTAAGAAGAGAAGCATGTAAAACGGTATGTATTGCCAGCAGATGAGCAGTGCAACTGTGTATATCGCAAGATGTTTGTTGCCAAGCCAGTCTTGTTCGAGTCCAGAAAGGTGCAAGATTCCTAAAACTTGATTAATGAGACCAAAATTTGTATCAAAAATCTGTTTGAAGAGAATCGAGATTCCCACAGTGGACATCAAAAATGGGAAGAAGTACCCGAATTTAAAAATCCGGAAGCGCTTTCCTCCGCGAAAAATTAGAATCGCCAGACCTAAGCCGATTGGAATTTCTACCAAAGCTGAGATCAAGAGCAAAATAAAAGAGTTTTTAACCGATAACCAAAAAATATGATCATGGAAGAGTTCGACCCAGTTACCAAAACCAATTGCTTTCGCCTTTCGATCGATTCCGTTCCAATCGTATAGGCTCAATTTTAAAGTCTGAAAGATAGGCCATATTAGATAAACAGCGAGCATAACTACGGCAGGCCCCAGCATCCAAAGCAATGTTGTGATTCTTGGCTTTAGGGGATCATATGGCTTTCGTTTCATGGGTCCTTATCCCGTACGTTAGTCAATGCTCGAAAAGGACCAAGGTGTGCAAGTTTTCTTACTCACCTTGGTCCCTCTTGATCGAATTACTTCTTGCTTGCTCCTAGAAGCTTGCTAGCAAGTGCTTCTTGCTTTGATGCCATTCCACTAGGAGATTCACTCAAACCAAAGAGAGCTTGAGTTTCATCTAGGTGGAGTTGCGCAAGGTCAGGTGGAAGGTATTGATCCCACCATAATTGCACTCCATTTGCCTTCGAGAGAAGGTTATAGATGTTGACGTTATTTGGGTCGGTCAATTTAACGCCCGCAACTGGAGGAATTCGACCGTCGGTGATACGTGCTTTAACTGAGGTGTCATCAATCAAGTATTGGATTACCTTGAAAGCATTTGCCTTGTCTGCACACGATGAAGATATGCTGTAATAGTTATCTCCGACAGTTCCTAGTACGTCAGTAGGGTCACCAACGCCACCTGGAACAGTAGGGAATGGGAAGAACCCAAAGTCCGAAGCCATCTTGTCTGAGAGGAATGATGAATACTCCCATGTTCCCATGAGCTCCATTGCAGCCTTTCCTGCATAGAGAGGAGCACGCATTCCGGCGGTGTCATAGTCAATTCCATTGTACCCATTGATGAAAGCGCCCATCTTTACAAGGTTTTGCAAGAGTTGGCCGGCACGGACAAATGTTGGATCTGTAAACTTTCCACCAGTACGAAGTGCAGCTGCGTTAAATGCAGCCGAACCACCTACACGGTCAACAAGATAGTCGTACCACATAATTTCTGGCCACTTTGCTTTTCCGCCCATTGTGAAGGGAGCGACGCCCTTACTCTTCAAGACGGCGACAACCTTTAACAATTGAGTCCATGTTGTTGGTGTCGACAAGTTGTACTTCTTGAAAAGAGACTTGCTGTACCAAATAACAGCAACAGAGCTATTTTCTACTGGGATTCCATAAATCTTGTCATTGAAAGTTACGTTTGACCAAGACGCTGGAAGGAATCGTGCCTTGTAACTGTTGGCGGCGACATATGAATTTAGATCAATTACTTGACCTGCCTTTACATAAGTCGCGAGAGGCCCACCACCCCATGAAGGGAAGATGCATGGTGCACTGTTTGCACCAAGAGCTACTTTGATTTTATCTTTGTATGCATCATTAGCAATTGGGGAAACGACGACCTTGACTCCAGGGTTGTCCGCCATAAAGCGGTCCACAGCATCTTGGATGAGCTTAGGGCCGGTCCCAGTGCTCTGAATGTGCCAAAGGGTTATTGTGCTTTCAGCATGAGCAGGTAGTGCGGCCATACCCGTGACAGCAAGAGCAAGTGCCGCCATTGGCGCTAGACGCTTTAAAATGATTTTCCGATTCCTCAGTTTCATCAATTAAAACTCCGTTTCTTCTGATCTCCGCCGCTTGAGGTCCTTTGGACTGCCAGGTGACGGTCACCTGCCCAACTAGCGAATCCATCATGTTATTGAGAGGTTCGTGAGAAATCAATAGAGCGCTCTATTGATTATTGGTAAAGAATTGATAACATTTCAATCCTGAGCGTAGTTTTGCGAGAGCGCGTTCTGAAAATGAGCATTCCGATTGGGATGTGCTTACGACCGAAAGGCACCCAGACATGAGTACTTCAGAATCCAAGCAGGTAAAAGATGCCGCTTGGCATGACCTTTCAAAGTCTCCAGAAGCGCGCGTGGCTGCTCTGATGGCAGAGATGACGCTGGAAGAGAAGGTGGGCCAGCTCGGAAGTATCTGGTCCGAATTTAACTTGCCAAAAGATGATGGTGGAACCGAAGACAGCCCCGTAGATAACGTTCCTATCTTTGCGGAGGTCGCTCAGCCCCAGGAATGGAGCGTCGTCACTAAGAACGGACTTGGTCAGCTCACTCGTGTTTTTGGAACTTTGCCAACGACTGTGAAAGATGGCATTAAGAAAGTCGTAAATGCCCAGACCAGACTTACTAGCGAAACTCGTTTAGGAATACCCGCAGTGGTGCACGAAGAGTGCTTGACCGGGTTCACCACGATGGGCGCAACCTCTTTTCCAACGCCGCTTGGGTTGGCTGCAACATTTGATCCAGCAATCATTGAGAAGGTCACTCGAGTAATTGGACGTGATATGAAATCGGTGGGGGTACATCAAGGACTTTCGCCAGTTCTCGATGTTGTGCGCGATTATCGATGGGGAAGGGTCGAGGAGACCTTTGGTGAAGATCCTTACCTTGCTGGAATCTGCGCGACTGCCTATGTCAAGGGTCTGGAATCACAAGGCATAGTGTCAACACTGAAACATTTCTTTGGACATTCTGCATCTAAAGCTGCTCGCAACCATGGTCCCGTTTCGATGGGCTGGCGAGAGTTGTACGACTTCATGTTACCTCCATTTGAAATGGCAGTAACAGAGGGTAAAGCGCGTTCGGTAATGAACTCGTATACAGATGTAGATGGATTACCTGCTGGAGCCGACCCCAAGATATTTACAGAAATTTTGCGCAACCAAATGAAGTTCACTGGAACGGTAGTTTCCGATTACTGGGCGATAAGTTTCTTAGAAATAATGCATAACGTTGCGGGAACAGCAGGAGAAGCTGGCGCGTTAGCACTCATCGCCGGTATAGATACAGAACTCCCAGCAACTCGATGCTACGGAGATGGGCTAATTGAGCTAATCAGAAGCGGTAAGTTGTCTGAAGAATATGTCGATCGCGCTTTGGTGCGCGTTTTAAATCAGAAGTTGGAACTTGGACTCTTAGATCCTGATTGGACTCCTACCAAACATATTACGGCTGATCTTGAAACCGTAGATCTTGATACTCCCGCTAATCGCCAAGTTGCATTAGATGCCGCACGTGAAGGCGTTATCTTGCTCTCAAATAAGGATAATTTCTTACCTCTCGTGCAGCAATATGAAAAGATTGTAATTGTTGGGCCTTGTGGTGATGATGGCGCCGCATTTTTGGGTTGTTACTCATTTGCAAATCACGTAATGGCCATGACGCCTGGGTCAGGGCTTGGTATTGAAGTCCCATCAATCTACGAATCAATAGCCAAGAAATTCACGGGTTCGCAAGTCACTGCAATCTCTGGCGTACCAGTCAAAGAGGTAGATCCATCAGGAATCGAGAAGGCGCGTGCTGCGGTTGATGGCGCTGATTTAGCGATTGTCGTAGTGGGAGATCGGGCAGGTTTGTTCGGTCGTGGAACTTCAGGTGAAGGAAACGATGTGTCGGATATGGCGCTACCCGGTTCTCAAGCAGAACTTCTTTCGCGTTGCTTGGATTCCAAGACTCCGGTCATCGTTGTTTCAGTCTCTGGACGTCCTTACGCGTTAGAGAATGTTCAAGGGCGTGCAGCCGCCATTATTCAAGCATTCATGCCGGGTGAAGAGGGGGGTACTGCTATTGCCGAAGTAATTAGTGGTGCCATAAATCCATCGGGTCGATTGCCTGTAGAAATTCCATCAACGCCGACCGGACAACCTTCAACGTATCTCCATCCAAAATACGGCCAACCTGGATTGGGAATCAGCCCGGTCGATTCGATTCCACTTTTTACTTTCGGCCATGGATTGAGCTACACACAATTTGAATATTCCTCCCTTGCGCTCTCATCGCAGAGTATTTCTACTAATGGAGAGTTCGTTGCCAGCGCTACCGTCAAAAACGTAGGCAAAGTCGCTGGTTCAGAGGTGGTGCAACTCTATTTCAGCGATCCGGTCGCCGAAGTTGCTCGTCCAGTCATCCAGCTTCTTGGCTTTGCAAGGGTTGACCTTCTTCCTGGGGCTTCAAAGAAGTTAGATTTCTACGTGCATACAGATCGCCTGGCTTATCACGGCCGCGAGGTTAAACGAATAATTGATGCAGGCGTAATTCAGGTGCACTTAGGCGCCTCGTCAACAGATATCAAGGATTCTAAAAATATCCAGATAACTGGCCCTACTCGTGAAGTTGGCCCACAGCGCAAGCTATTGACCGACGTCACAGTTTCATAACGTTAGAACCGCAGTAGTATTCAATATAACCAACAATATAACCAACAACTTAATCAAAAATGAGGAGATGCCATGTCGCTCAATCCAACACCAGCAGATAAGTTCACTTTCGGCCTATGGACTATTGGCTGGCAGGCCAGGGATCCATTCGGTGATGCCACACGCGGACCTTTGGATCCAGTGCGTTCAGTCAACGAACTAGCAGCACGCGGTGCCTATGGCGTGACTTTCCATGACGATGACTTAATCCCATTCGGTAGCGATGACGCAACACGCGATGGCCATATTCATCGCTTCAAGAAGGCTTTAGAAGAGACTGGCATGAAAGTTCCTATGGCAACCACAAATTTATTTACCCATCCAGTATTTAAAGATGGTGCGCTAACATCGAACGACCGCGATATACGTCGCTTTGCGCTTACCAAGGCGATGCGCAACATAGATTTAGCTGCCGAACTTGGAGCAGAGATTTATGTATGTTGGGGTGGACGAGAAGGCGCAGAATCAGATGGCGCTAAAGATGCATATGTGGCGCTCGAGCGTTACCGAGAAGGTTTTAACCTCCTTAGCCAATATGTGATCGACAAGAATTACAAGATCCGTTTTGCCATTGAGCCAAAGCCAAACGAACCTCGTGGTGATATCTTCTTACCAACAATTGGACACGCGCTCTCATTTATCTACACACTTGATCATCCCGAGATGGTTGGCCTCAATCCAGAAGTTGGGCACGAACAAATGGCAGGTCTTAATTTTGTTCACGGTATTGCCCAAGCGCTTTGGCAAGGAAAGCTGTTCCATATCGATCTCAATGGTCAACATGGTCCAAAGTTTGACCAGGATCTTGTTTTTGGGCACGGAGATCTTAAGTCAGCATTCTTCCTAGTTGATCTACTCGAGCGTTATAACTACCAAGGTCCAAAGCATTTTGATTACAAGCCAGCTCGTACCGAAGATGATGCTGGAGTATGGGAATCTGCAACGGCAAATATGCGAACCTATTTGGCCCTCAAGGAACGTGCGCTCGCTTTCCGTAAAGATCCTCGTGTTATTGAGGCAATGAAAGAGTCACGCATCGATCAATTAGAAGTACCAACACTTGCAAAGGGTGAAACCTGGAAGGACTTGGCTAACAGTTCCTTCGATGTCGAACTTGCTGGAGCACGTGGTTATGGGTACGAAAAGCTAGATCAGCTTGCACTCGAGCATCTGATGGGTATTAAAGCCTAACTAGAACTCTAGCTAGAACTCTAACTAGAACTCTAGTTAGAGTTCTAGAAGAGATTAAAGTAAGGAGGCGTTCTCTCTTATATAAAGAGGGAGCGTCTCGTATCCGTGTGTTTCACTCCGCCACTTTCCACCAATGACCACTTCCTTCGTAAAGTAATTAGTCCAATTACCTTCTGGAAGGTAGAAATCAACTTTGCCACTCTTATGAAAAATTGGAGCAACAAGTAAGTCTGGCCCAAACATATATTGCTGGTCTAAGAACCACGTGGTCTTATCTTCGGGGAATTCCATCAACATTGGGCGCATCATTGGTGTTCCCAATAGATTTACTTCACCTGCTACCTTCATGATGTAAGGCATTAATTCTTGCTTCAGGTGTGCGAATTTACGAGTGATCGCGGACGCTTCTTCATCGTAATTCCATGGAACGCGGACGCTCTCGTTTCCATGAAGACGTGAATGCGAACTCAGCAATCCAAATGCAACCCAACGCTTAAAGACATCCGGATCTGGATTTCCTTCAAAGCCGCCAATGTCATGACTCCAGTATCCAAAGCCGCTTAGGGCAAGACTTAAACCACCACGAAGACTTTCGGCCATGGATTCAAATGTTGCTGTGTTGTCGCCACCCCAATGAACCGGCATGGCTTGTCCACCGGCGGTCGCGCTCCGTGCGAAGACCACCGCATCTGCGCCCTTTACCTCTTGTAAGACTTCCCACACCGTCTGGTTGTATAACAAGGAATACAAATTATGCATCTGCTCTGGATGTGCACCATTGAAGTAAACGACATCGGTCGGTATGCGCTCACCAAAATCAGTCTTGAAACAGTCCACGCCCATTGTAAGAAGTGGACGAAGCTTTGATTTAAACCATTCCCGAGCAGCTGGATTTGTGAAATCCACGAACGAATTACCTGGCTGCCATAAATCCCATTGCCAGACAGATCCGTCCGCTCTGCGAAGCAAGTAACCATTCGCTTTCGCTTCGTCAAAAATCTTTCCGGACTGAGCGATGTAAGGATTAATCCATAAGCTGATCCGAACCCCTTTATCTTTGAGGCGTTTGAGCATTCCCGCTGGATCAGGGAAGGTACGTGGATCCCA
This sequence comes from uncultured Actinomycetes bacterium, assembly GCA_903838295.1. Classification (GTDB taxonomy): domain Bacteria; phylum Actinomycetota; class Actinomycetes; order Nanopelagicales; family Nanopelagicaceae; genus PALSA-747. The sequence continues at coordinate 16,260 of CAILXX010000003.1, read as the reverse complement.
TTCGAAATCGCACCACTGAAACTCTCGCATCCAGAAGCAGTCAAAGTGAAATACTGATAGCGGGATATCGCGACTAGCCATACCATCGATGAATTCACCGACTGTTTTTTCGTTGTAATCGGTAACAAAAGATGTGCTGAGCCAGAGACCAAAGGACCATTCAGGAAGCACTGGGGCACGGCCCGTGAGTGCGGTGTACTTATCGATAATCTCTTTTGGCGTTGGGCCATAGATCACTAAGTACTCTAAATCTTGAGTTTCGGCGCTGAACTGAACACGTTCTACCGCTTCACTTGCAACTTCCATAGAGACTCGGCCTGTGTGATTGATGAATACGCCATAACCATTATTTGTCAGGTAGAACGGAATGTTCTTGTAAGCCTGTTCGCTACTGGTACCACCATCTTCGTTCCAAATATCAACACTCTGGCCATTTTTGATGAAGGATGTGAAGCGTTCGCCTAATCCATAGACATTTTCGCCAACGCCAAGGTTTACTTGCGCAACGATGTAATGCTTCTTCTGGGCATCAGTAACGATCGATATGCTCTTTGGACCTTGTTTGGTTATCACTTCGTTGTTAGCTATAAATTCAAGGTTCCAGCTCTCACCAAGACCTAGTCGAGCCGTAAATTTGCCGGTTTTGAGGCTAACATGATTTGCAGATTGCTCAATGTGTACTTGGGGATTCGATTCGTTAATTGCAAATTTGAGGGCTTCAACTCCACCAGTATGGTGAGTTGCTTTCACACGGATAATGTCTTCACGTGGTGAATCAAGATCAATCAGCAAGGTTGCGGTATTGAGCGTCGCCCCACGGTGAGTTACAACTTTTGGTGCCACTATTGCACGAACTTTCTCGTGTCCCGGTGCGCCGGTTATTTCAAATGATTGAACCTGTGTGGCATGCTGCATAGTGATTCCACTGCGTAGCAGCCAAAACCCATCGGTAAATTTCATTTCATAACTTAGGTGCGCGAAACAGAGCCATTGCGGCGTCTGGATAGTGCATCGATTGTTGCCGCCATAAGTAGAACGCCACCCTGAACGAGATAGCTGATACCAGCAGGCATCTGCAGCAAACCAAGTCCGTTATCGATCATTGAGATCACAAGTGCGCCGATAGCAGCGTGTGCAAGGCGGCCGCGACCACCGAAGAGGCTGACGCCACCGACAACAGCTGCGGCTACACCAGAAAGAACGATGGTATGTCCGGCGGTGCCGTCGACGCTACCGATGCGGCTCGCGTGAAATACACCTGAAACAACCGCAAGGAACGAACAGATGATAAATGCAGATATTCGAATTCCAACGACCTTGATACCAGCACGACGAGCTGCTTCCGGATTACCACCAACTGCATACAGGTGACGTCCAAAGCGAGTACGGTCGAGAACAAAAGTACCAATTGCAAGAATCACGATGGTTATTGGCGTAACAATCGGGACACCTTTAATGGGTACCTGACCCATGCTGCGGTTCAAGTTCATGTAATAGACGGCGGCAGTTCCGAGCATCGACAAAATGCCAAGTCGAATAACAACGATTGATAATGGTTTGTTATCCAAGCCAGTGCGAGCACGACGTCCTCTATCCCAAATTGAAAAAGAGAGCGAACAGGTGATGCAGACGAGTAGAAGAAGCCAGCCACCCCACAAAGGTAGGTTGCTGTTCATGATGGCGATGACCGCAGGAACTTCGATACGGTAGACACCTCCGTCGCCGAGCAAAACAAGTTGCATGCCCTGAAAGCCTAAGAAAAAAGCAAGGCTGACAACGAAGGATGGGACACCGATCTTTGCTACCAGGAATCCAATAACGACTCCAATCAAAATTCCTGCAACAAAGCCAGCGATAAGTGCTGGAATCCAGGGCCACTTTTCTGCCTTGATCAGATCGATAAATACTGCAAGTGCTACGCCGCCGGTTACGCCAGCAGATAAGTCAATTTCGGCAATTAAAATGACGAATACAAGTGCCGAAGAAAGCATGGTCAGCTCTGCAGATTGAACGAAGAGGTTTGCAAAGTTCAATTTTGTTATGAAGAAAGGGCTCAGGAATTCGAAGACTCCAGCCAAGATTATGACGCCGAGAATGGCGGGCATCGATCCCATGTCGCCGCCTTTGACGCGTGCAAGGTATCCAAAAGCGTGGTCACGGAGATTGCCTTCATTACCACTTGCAAGTGAGGTCACTTTTTCAGACATAATTATTTGACCCCTTCTTGAGTCTTCGTACCAGTTATATATGAAATAACTTCGTCGTAGGTCGAATCTTTAGTTGTCAGATTAGCTACCAAACCACCAAGGTAAAGAACGGAAATTTGGTCTGCGACTTCAAAGACATCACTTATGTTGTGGCTGATCATGATTACCGCTACGCCTTGATTCGCCAAATTGCGCACAAGGTTGAGGACTTGTTCGGTCTGTGCAACGCCAAGAGCCGCTGTCGGTTCATCCAAAATTACGACCTTGGATTCACGGAGGACCGAACGCGCAATTGCCACGGTCTGGCGCTGTCCGCCGGACAGTGATGATACTTTTTGACGAACCGCTTTAACAGTTTTAACCGAGAGACTCTTCAAAGCTTTTGTCGCTTGTAATTCCATCTCTGGCTCATTAAGGGTTCCGCCCTTCATGACCTCTTTCCCAAGAAACATGTTTTGCACAATGTCGAGGTTCTCGCAAAGTGCCAAATCTTGATACACGACTTCGATGCCGTGGCTACTTGCTTGTGTTGGAGAATTAATTTCAATTTGTTCACCTGCAAAATGGACCGTTCCGCCATCGTATGGCTGGACTCCTGCGAGGCCCTTGATGAGGGTTGACTTACCTGCCCCGTTATCACCGACCAACGCTGTTACTTGGCCAGCATAAACTTTGAAGTTGATCCCCTTGAGAACGTCTACGGGACCAAAACTCTTGGTGATGCCCCGGAGTTCAATGATTGGCACGGGATTTGTCACAGTTGATCTCTTTTCGCTTTATAGAAAATTATTTGAGTCGAAAGATACACCACTATCTGGAAGGGGCCGTTCATTTTGAAAAGAGGGCCTAGCGCGAACGCTAGGCCCTCTTCATTTAACTCCTATTTATTGAGAAAACTCAATAGATAGAGGTTACTTAACGCCGTTAGCTGTGCAAGCAGCAGCGACAGCAGCAGTACAGACATCAGATGCCTTGACATCGCCAGCTGTAACTACCTGCTCGACTGTTGCAGCGGTTACCAAGATTGGCTTTGAAGCCAAGAATGGTGTTCCGTCAGCCAAACGCTTTGGTACTGCAGGGTGGATACCCTTAAGAAGCTTGATTGCAAGACCAGCAGCAGCTGTTGCTTCGACCTTGAATGGCTTGTAAACAGTTGCGAATTGCTTTCCAAGTAGAACGTTCTGTAGACCAGCTACAGATGCATCCTGGCCTGAAATAACTGCAGTCTGCTTGTTCTTATCAAGGATTGTGATGATTGCTGCAGCATTGTTGTCATTTGGTGACAACACTGCATCGATCTTGCCCTTGAGAGCTGTGAATGCCTGCTCGAACTCTGTTCCAGCAGTTGGGCCATCCCATGTGCCCTTCATTGTGAATGCAGCCTTTACGCCAGCAGCCTTAAGGACCTTAAGAGCTCCATTAAGGAACATCGCTGCGTTTCCATCGGTTGGATCTCCAGAACCGAATACAACGCTAGCGGTCTTTGGATTCTTACCAGCAGCCTTTAGGCCATCGATAATTGTCTGGCCTTGTAGTGCACCAACAACAGTGTTGTCGAATGAAACGTAGTAGTTAGCTCCAGCGAATGGACGGTCATAAGCGATAACTGGAACGCCTTGAGCCTTTGCCTTAGCAGCTACTGAAACAGCTTCACCTGTGTGGTCAACAAGAATCATTACGCCGCAACCCTTTGAGAGCTGAGCATCACCGATTGTTGCATAACGAGCGCTGTCCTTTTGAGCATTCTGAATATCTGTGATGAAACCAGCAGCAGTAAGGATCTTGTTTAGAGCAGGACGATCGCCTGACTCCCAACGAGTTCCGCTATCTGCATCTGGAAGAATTACGCATGCGCGCTTGCTTGTTGCAGCGGTAGCAGCTGATGTACCTGTAAGTGAAAGAGCTGTTGCAACAGCAAGAGCAATTGCAGCAACCTTTGCAGTCTTCTTGATCATGTATGAACCTTTCGAAAGGTCTCGCACACGAGGTCAATCTTTTTGACCTAAATACGAGAGCGAGTATCCGAACTTTATCGTTGGCGGGTGACATGCCAAATCCGAGCTTCTGTGCTGCACGCTCAAAAATGAGGTCTAATATAACAATTTGGTAAAGTTCTAAGATTGGGTTCACAGCATTTCTGCAGTGAATTCTTCATATCAACAGATTCATATCAACAGATTCATTTCAACAGATGCATATCAACAGAATGGATAAAAATGGCAGACCGACCAATGGCGGTTAGGCATTGGGGAGATTTCCCCATCGAACCAAAGATGCGTTTGATCTCTGACAATGATTACTCGGGGGATCCAGATGGACTTGTACAATTAGCGCATCACCTTCTGTCGCCTACCGTGGATACTCGTGCCATCCTGGCGAGTCACCTGAGGGCTGGTGATTCTTGGAATCGTTTTGACGATTCTGTTGAAGAAGCTGTCAAGGAAGTTCGCAATCTTCTAGAGATCATGAATCTTCAGGAGATCATGAATCTTCAGGAGATGGGTAAAAAAGATTTACAACCATTGGCGTCCGTTCCAAAAGTAGTACCAAAAGTATTGAGTGGGGCTCGTGGGCCACTTGTAGATCGAAAGACCCCTGCCGATTCCGAAGCAGCACGATTTATTATCGAGGAATCAATGAATAGCGATTCGTCACTACCTCTCTTTGTCGTATGCGGAGGAAGCCTGACGTCGATCGCGAGCGCGTGGTTGATTAACCCAGAAATTGCATCAAAGCTAACCGTGGTGTGGATAGGCGGACCAGAACATCAGGGTCATTCCCAACCACCACCCGGTGCTTCGCAATATGAATATAACCTTCATGAGGATGTTATTGCCGGGCAGGTTATTTTTAATGATTCTGATCTTCGACTTTGGCAGATTCCGCGCAATGCTTATCGGCAATTAAATACGAGCCAGGCCGAACTCGAGCTGCGCATGAATCAAGCAGGATTGCTGGGAAGTTACCTCTATCAAAAGCTGAGTTCGGTAGCTGTGGCGACAAATCGATTGGGATTCAAATTTGGCGAGACATACATGTTGGGTGATTCCGCGTTGGTCTTGCTGACCGCTCTACAGTCGACCTTCGAAGCAGATCCATCCTCCAGCAGTTATTATGACCTGCCAAAGCCTCGGCTTAAAGATGACGGCAGTTATGAAGATAACCCCGCCGGGGTTCCGATGCGCGTGTATTCGCACTTGGATGTGCGTCTGACCACAGAAGATCTGTATGCGAAATTGCTCATTCATGAAAAATCCAGAGGTGCCACGACTTAATCAGTGGGCCCGATAGGCTTCACTTATTATGAGCAGCGATTCGATCCAAGATGTTCTGGGCCTGGGAATCCTTCGTGCGCTCGCTGCCGCAGTAACAGCGGGGGACCTTCCCAGCGGCCTGGCCTTACCATCCGAGATAATTCTCGATCGCCCTAAAAATCGAGATCACGGCGACTACGCCACCTCTATCGCGTTGGCGCTCGCCAAAGCGGCAGAGTTGCCACCACGCACTATCGCAGAAAAAATTCGTACATATTTATTAGCAGATCATGAGCTAGAAGGATCTCTCGCAGGCGTAGATATCGCTGGAGCTGGATTTCTTAATATCACCCTTGCACGGGCAAGCCAAGGCGCCATCATCACGACGATCTTGAAACAAGGCGAAAGATTTGGTCATGGTTCTGCATTAGATGGCGTCAAAGTGAATCTGGAATTCATCAGCGCAAACCCAACTGGACCTCTGCATTTGGGGCACACCCGATGGGCTGCGGTTGGGGACGCGCTGGGTCGGGTTCTTTCGGCCGCTGGCGCAAAAGTAACTCGCGAGTTCTATATCAATGACCGCGGGAATCAGATGGAATTATTTGGTGCATCACTTCGTGCATCTGCCATGGGTGTGCCGGTCCCAGAAGATGGCTATCACGGTGAATACATCAATGATATAGCCGCCGAGATAAAGGCTGCACATCCAGATTATTTATCGGTGGACGAATCATTAGCAATATCAAAATTTCGGGATGCAGGTTATGCGCTACAACTAGCCGACCAGCAGCGGGTACTTGAAACTTTCCGTACGCACTTTGATATTTGGTTCTCTGAAAAATCATTGTATGAAAATGACTTTTTCAGCCATTGTTTAAATCGCCTTAAATCACAGGGACATGTCTTTGAAGATGCCGGAGCCCTATGGCTTCGCACAACTGATTTTGGCGATGACAAAGACCGAGTAATGATCAAATCTGATGGCGCTTTTGCATACTTTGCCTCTGATTCTGCCTACTACATCAGTAAGCGCGAACGCGGATTTGATATCTGTATTTATATGCTCGGTGCAGACCACCATGGTTATGTTCAACGCCTAAAAGCAATTGCTGCTTGTGCAGGTGATGATCCGTCCTACAACATCGACGTATTAATTGGCCAGATGGTCAAGATCATTGAAAATGGTGAAGAGCTAAAATTGAGCAAACGTGCTGGAACAATAATTACCTTGGAAGAGTTGGTCGAAAAAGTTGGTGTAGACGCAGCTAGGTATACTTTAATTCGTTATCCAGTTGATACTCCTATGATCATGGACGTTGATTTATTACGAAGTCGCACCAACGAGAATCCGGTGTATTACGTCCAGTATGCCCATGCCCGGATCTGTGCGGTATTGCGCAATGCCTCTGATCTTGGAATCGCATTTGGATTGGATCATGTCAACCCTGAACTATTGGTTCACGAACGTGAACGCGAATTAATTGGCGCGTTGGCAGAATTCCAACGCGTCGTTTCTGGAGCTGCACAGCTACGCGAACCGCATCGCATTGCCCGATATGCGGAAGAATTGGCCGGTATTTACCATCGTTTTTACGCAGATTGTCGCGTTCTTCCGTTGGGTGACGAACCAGCGGGACCTTTGCATAGCGCCCGTGCGACTTTATGTAATGCAACCGCACAGGTGATAGCCAATTCGTTAACCTTGCTGGGTGTATCCGCCCCAGAAAAGATGTAGCCATGACCTCATTTGATGCTGCTATTTTTTCAACACACTCTTCCATCAAGTCGGGTGAATTAGATATTGCGGGAGTCCTCGCAACCCAGCTTGCTGCTGACTATGGCACGCCATTGTTTGTGGTCGATGAATCAGACTTTAAGGCCCGGGCAAAAGGTTGGAACAATGCCTTGAATAGCGCTTTTGGAGTATCCGACGGCATGGTTTACTACGCGGCCAAATCTTTTGTATGCAAGGAAATTGCTCGTTGGGTTTCTGAAACTGGTATCGGACTTGACGTATGTACCGGCGGAGAAATGGCGGTCGCCATTGCCGCTGGTTTCCCAATGGATCGTGTCGAATTACACGGAAATAATAAATCTGAAAAGGAGATTCGTACTGCGATCGAAGTAGGCATTGGGACAATCGTCGTGGACTCTTTCCACGAGATAGAGCGAGTATCACGCATTGCTGCAGAGCTGGGCAAAGTCCAAAAGGTTTATATCCGAGTGACGCCAGGCGTCGAAGCACATACCCATGAATTTATTTCAACCGCCCATGAAGATGTGAAATTTGGGTTCTCTATTGCCAGCGGAGCGGCATGGACGGCGATCCAAGAGATCAGAAAATCCTCGTCACTTAATCTTGCTGGCCTACATTCACATATTGGATCGCAGATTTTCGCAAGCGAAGGTTTTGCGGCAGCTGCAGTAAAAGTGATTGCAGTATTAGCCAAATACAGAGATGCATTTGGTTCAGAATTGCCAGAACTAGATCTTGGCGGCGGCTATGGCATCGCATATATCCCAGGAGAAATTACTCTTGATCCCACGGTCGTGATGTCAGAACTTGCTGCAGTTGTGAAGCGAGAATGTGCTGCGGCCAAGATTGCGGTACCAAAGATTTCGATTGAACCCGGTCGGGCGATTGTGGGGCCAACTACAACAACCTTATATACGGTCGGCACCACGAAAGACGTTGCCCTAGATAATGGTGCAACTCGTCGATATGTGGCGGTGGATGGCGGTATGAGTGACAACATCCGGCCCGCGCTTTACGGCGCAGAATATTTGGCAATCATCGCCAATAGATCGTCAACTGCTACGCAGATCAATTGTCGAGTTGTAGGCAAACATTGCGAAAGCGGAGACATAATTATTAGGGAGATCCAACTTGCGCAAGATTTAGTTCCAGGGGATTTGCTCGCAATACCAGCAACGGGGGCGTATGGACGCAGCATGGCGAGCAACTACAACCACCTCACAAGGCCCGCAGTTATAGCCGTAAAGGATGGAAAAGCGCGCTTAATCGTGCGCCGCGAGACAGAAACCGATTTATTGGCGCTCGAGCTCTAGTTTTTGAGATACTTATCCCTTAATAGTCCCGCAAGAGACCAAATGTAGAATTAGGAAGTGAACCAATGAGCAACGATCGCGTACTACGCGTGGGCTTGCTCGGTGCCGGAAATGTAGGCGCAGAAGTTGCCCGACTCATGGTTGCCAACCAACAAGATTTGGCAGCGCGCTCTGGTGTGGGACTTGTTATCACCAAGATTGCCGTTCGCGATCTTAATGTGCCGCGACCTGGAATCGATTCTTCTTTGCTTACCAATGATGCTGACTCGGTAGTAAGTGATCCAAGTATTGACCTGATCATCGAAGTCATAGGTGGTGTCGAACCTGCTCGCACTTTGATTCTTAAGGCAATGTCAAACGGTAAAGCTGTGGTGACTGCCAACAAGGCGCTTCTTGCAAAACATGGCGCAGAACTTTTTCATGCATCAGATCTTGCTGACGTCGATTTTTATTACGAGGCAGCTGTTGCTGGAGCGATTCCAATCTTGCGACCATTGGCCGAAAGTCTTGTCGGTGACCGGGTACAGCGCGTTATGGGAATTATCAACGGAACTACAAATTATATTTTGACCAAGATGCATGAAACCGGCGCCTCATTCGATGGTGCATTGGCAGAAGCCCAATCACTCGGGTATGCAGAATCTGATCCAACGGCAGACGTTGATGGTTTCGACGCCGCGGCGAAGGCAGCAATTTTGGCTGGCCTGGCCTTCCACACGCAAGTAACCGATGCCGATGTTTATCGCGAAGGTATTCGAGGGATCACAGCAGATGATGTAAGTGTTGCAAAGGCAATGGGATTTGTTATCAAGCTTCTGGCGATTGCCGAGGCCAATGAATTGCATGGGAGTAAAGAAGAGACGATCTCTGTGCGGGTTCATCCAACCATGATTCCGCTCACGCACCCGTTGGCATCTGTCCGTGAATCTTTTAATGCAGTTTTCGTTAAGTGCGAATCAGCCGGGGATTTGATGTTCTACGGTCGCGGCGCAGGTGGAACCCCAACTGCTTCAGCAATTCTTGGTGATCTAGTCGCAGTTGCTCGTAATCGAAACGAAGGCAGTCTTGGGCCCACAGAAACTGATTACGCAGACCTTGATATCGCCCCAATTGGAGTTAGCCGTACTCGTTATTTGATTCGCATGGATGTTGCAGATGTTCCGGGCGTGCTTGCATCGGTGGCCAGCACGGTTGCTAAAAATAATGTTTCGATTTTGACGGTGCGACAAGAAGGTCGCGGAGCCGATGCCGAACTCGTTGTGCTAACCCACGTTGCTACCGAATCAGCGCTAGCCAACACCTTAAAAGATTTGCAGCAACTCGATGTAGTCAAGCAAGTGGTCAGCATGATTCGAGTCGAAGGATTGATGTCATGAGTATTTTTGGAAAGAAATCTGGTGGCGCACATCAATGGCGCGGGGTTATTGATGAATATCGTGATCGCCTTCCGGTTTCTAAGAAGACTCCAGTCATCTCATTGTGCGAAGGTGGTACGCCGCTAGTTTCTGCAGCAGTGCTCTCCGACATGTTAGGTAACGATGTCTGGCTTAAAGTAGAAGGTGCTAATCCAACCGGATCGTTCAAGGATCGCGGAATGACAATGGCGATTTCTAAGGCGGCAGAAGATGGAGCGAAGGCGGTTATCTGCGCGTCAACAGGCAATACTTCTGCCAGCGCAGCAGCGTATGCAACTAAAGCCGGAATGACACCGGTTGTTCTTGTTCCTCAGGGAAAGATTGCTATGGGCAAGTTGGCTCAAGCAATTGCCCACGGTGCAAATCTTCTGCAAGTAGATGGAAATTTCGATGATTGTTTAACTTTGGCTCGTGACCTGGCCGCCAACTATCCAGTTGCGCTGGTTAATTCTGTTAATCCTTACCGGATCGAAGGTCAGAAGACTGCCGCATTCGAAATCGTTGACATGCTTGGTGATGCACCGGATTATCACGTCTTGCCAGTTGGTAATGCCGGAAATATTACGGCGTACTGGAAAGGATATAACGAGTACTACAAAGATCATGTTTCCACTAAGTTGCCAAAGATGTGGGGATTCCAGGCCGCTGGTTCTGCACCGATTGTTCGTGGCGAGATCGTTACTAATCCAGAAACGATTGCAACGGCGATCCGGATCGGTAACCCAGCTTCATGGGAACAAGCTATTGAAGCAAGAGATACTTCTGGCGGGTTAATTGACTCCGTTACAGATGAAGAAATTTTAAGTGCTTATCGATTGGTAGCGGCAAAAGAGGGCATATTTGTCGAACCTTCGAGCGCCGCTGGGATCGCAGGGTTAATGAAGAAGAAGTCGCAAGGATTACTTCCTCAAGGTAAAAAGATTGTTATCACCGTTACTGGCAATGGCTTAAAGGATGTTCAGTGGATATTGGATGGCGCCGCTGCGCCAACGGTAATACCTGTTGATCTTGCTAGAGCAGCAGCCGCAATGGGCCTTAAGTAACGGAGGCAAAATATAGTGTCTACCAATCGCCTCACCTTCAAAGCAACGCTTGCACAGGTAAGCGTACCTGCAACAAGTGCAAATTTAGGTTCTGGCTTTGACACATTTGGGTTAGCCCTCGGCATTCGAGATCGCTATGCAGCACAGATATTAGATGATGCAGTTTTTGATGTGGATGTTAGCGGTGAAGGTGCAGATGAAGTTAAGAAAGATAAGAATAATTTAGTTATTAAATCGATGTTACGTGGATTTGAATTTATGGGCCAAAAGCCCCGTGGTATCGCATTACGCGCTCTTAATGTGACACCTCATGGCCGTGGCCTGGGTTCTTCTGCATCTGCAATCGTTGGTGGATTGGCGCTTGCTCGCGAATTAGTTTTGGGTGGCGAACAGTTCATGTCCACCGAAGAGATGATGGCAATTGCAACCGAACTAGAAGGACATCCTGACAACGTTGCCGCCGCGATTCATGGTGGTGCGACGATTGCATGGACTGAGAACATCTATGGAGTACAGACCGGGCGTAGTGTTTCGATTCCCGTGAATGCCGATATCAGAGCAATCCTCTTTATTCCGCAAGCGCACCTTTCTACATCTAAAGCACGCAAACTTTTACCAGAGTCGATTCCACACAAAGATGCAGTTTTGAACTCATCACATACTGCGCTTCTTTCGATAGCGCTATCAACACACCCTGATTTATTATTGACCGCTACCGAAGATTTCTTGCACCAGTCATATCGTGCAGAGGCATTTCCAAAGTCGATCTCTTTGGTCGAAAAATTGCGGGCCGCTGGTGTGGCAGCAACTATCTCTGGAGCAGGTCCATCAGTCCTGGTTCTCCATACCTACGGAGAAAATGAAGCCTCAGAAATCATGAAGGCCGGGGGAGCAGCTTTTGAAGCCCGCGCCGTCGAGATCTCTCGTTTAGGCGTGGAATAGCCGAACTTCGAGCGTAAAGTTGCCATTTGGATTGGTTCCCATGCTTATCCTGTGATAGTTTTCGGTTATCGGCAGACCGCGCAAGATGGCGGAAGTTTTACCGATAAGCGAATCTCTTAAAAATCGCAATAAAACCCATTAATTCTCGTTGTGCTTGATATAGGCCAACAGATAAAAATAATAGAAAACGGAACTCAATAACACTAATGAGCGAAACAACAATTACGCGCCCAGCTAAGGCTGCCGGCGAACTCTCTGGGATGCTACTTCCAGAGTTAAAGAAAGTCGCAGGTTCACTCGGTATCGACGGTGCTGCGAAAATGAGCAAGGCCGATTTAGTCCAATCAATCGCGGATCTACAGGCAGCTAATCGCGATGCCGCAAAGGCCGAACGCGAAGCTCGTCGTGCAGAACGACAAGAAGCTCGCAACAAGAAGAACAACAATAAGCCCGCCAAGAATTCCAATCGAGCATCAGATGATGATTCTGAAGATGATGGCGATGACCCAGAAAATTCAGATGCACCAGAACAAGAGTCAAATGCGGGGAGCGAAAGCTCTGAATCACAACGACGCGATTTTAATGATCGCAATGGTGGTGGTGAGCGCAATAGCGGTGGACGTGATCGTCATGGTCGTCGAAATGATCGCGGTGATCGTAATGACCGCGGTGGAAGCCGTTTCCGTGATCGCGGCGAACGCGGCGAACGCCAAGAGCGCGAAATTCAACTCTCCGAAGATGATGTCTTGGTACCAGTTGGTGGATTGCTAGATATCTTGGATTCTTATGCCTTTATCCGCACTCAGGGATATTTGGCCGGACCAAACGATGTTTATGTTTCATTACAACAGATTCGTCGAAACGGATTGCGTAAAGGTGATGTAATTACTGGTCAGGTTCGTCAAGCACGCGAAGGGGAACGTAAAGAGAAGTTTAACGCTTTGGTCCGCCTTGATACGGTAAATGGTCTAGAACCAGAGGCTGCGCGCGATCGCGTGGATTTTGCGAAGCTAGTCCCGTTGTACCCACAAGAGCGACTACGCCTTGAAACCGAACCAAACATTTTAACTACTCGTGTAATCGACTTGGTCTCACCTATTGGTAAGGGGCAGCGCGGATTGATCGTCTCGCCACCTAAGGCTGGTAAGACGATGGTTTTGCAAGCGATTGCGAACGCGATCACCACCAACAATCCAGAAGTACACCTAATGGTGGTTCTGGTTGATGAGCGTCCTGAAGAAGTGACTGACATGCAGCGCAGCGTTAAGGGCGAAGTCATTGCTTCGACTTTTGACCGCCCAGCGGATGATCACACCAGCGTTGCCGAACTTGCGATCGAACGCGCAAAGCGTCTAGTTGAAATGGGTCACGACGTTGTAGTTCTTTTAGATTCGATTACCCGATTGGGTCGTGCGTACAACATCTCTGCGCCAGCTTCAGGACGTATCTTGTCCGGTGGCGTGGATTCAGCCGCGTTGTATCCACCAAAGAAGTTTTTTGGTGCGGCTCGTAATATTGAGAACGGTGGATCACTTACCATTCTTGCGACAGCGCTTGTCGAAACTGGCTCCAAGATGGACGAAGTTATTTTCGAAGAGTTCAAGGGCACCGGAAACATGGAGCTTAAGCTTGATCGTCGATTCGCTGATAAGCGAATCTTCCCTGCCGTGGATATCGATGCTTCTGGTACTCGTAAGGAAGAAATCCTTATGGGCAAGGAAGAACTCAATATTGTCTGGCGTCTGCGTCGCGTGCTTCATGCGCTTGAATCACAGCAGGCCCTGGAATTGCTGCTCGACAAGATGAAGGGCACAAAGTCCAATGTGGAATTCTTGATTCAAATCCAGAAGACGACTATCAGCGAAAATGAGAATTCTGCATCCTCAACAGTTAACGGGAACTAGCAAACCTTAATTAAGGCCGGCAGCCCACGGCTTTTTCATATTGTTTGCGATTTAATTTGTAAAGAGCAACCGCTTCTGGGTTGCTCTTAAACAAGTCAAATCTCCAATGTCCATTTTGGTATCGCCAGTAATCTACTAATTTTGCCTGATCGATTACATAATGTACTTGCCAAAATTTATTTGCTACGGGTGTGATTTCTCCGATGATGGCGGGTCCTGGATTTGTAGCGCAAAGTTGATGGCGATAAATATATTCAGCGCGAGAAATTAGCTTTTGACTCGCCGCATCCCACATGTCATATACAGGCCCAACGCTATTTTTTGAGTAGTTTTGATTAAAAGTAATGGCGTCCTGGCGCAACTGGGCACCAGTAGTTGGCTCTGACGCAAAACTGGTTGAAGTGCTGAGGCACATTAACAATCCAACCGGAGCCGCCCACTTTAGGTTCATGATTCCATTTTATTCAACCTGATTCATTCTTTACATAGGTTTAAATAGGTTTACATAGGTTTACATAGGTTTACATAGGTTTTAAAGGATGGGGATGGTTCTATCTAAAATCTTCAGCCCCATCTGCAGATTCCTCCTGTAGAATCTGTGCATGTTAGATTCTCACCTATCCACAAGCGCGAGAGTCCTTGTCCCGTGAGTCGAGCGGAAAATACTTCTAGGTCAGCGAGTCTGGTTCTTGGCATTGGCCTAGGACTGACTTTAGGCATTTTCTTTAAGACTACTACCCACCACGATTGGCTATGGCCGTATCCGACTATTCTCTCTATTTCTAGAATCTGCGCACTCGTTGGTACTTACTTTGCCTTGGTTGGCTTGGTAATGGTCTCTCGAATCGCGTGGATCGAAAGAGCCGTGGGGCACGATCGCTTAATTCTTTGGCATCGCAAATTAGGTCCATATTCACTTTTCTTAATTGGTATTCATGTATTACTAGTTTCGATTGGCTATGCAGGCGGCGATGGTTCACGGATCGGGCAAGAATTATGGAAATTCACCTGGACATACGACTGGATGTTGGCGGCTACGGTTGGCTTCATATTTTTCGTTGTTGCAGGTATAACTTCCTATAAAAAAGTACGTGTCAAGATGTCCTACGAAACATGGTGGACGGTTCATCTCTATACCTACTTGGCTATCGCGCTTAGCTTTATGCATCAAATTCGAACCGGGCCCATGTTCCTTGCCCACCCGTTAAATAAGTGGTTCTGGGAAGGTCTGTACATACTTGTTGCTGCGATTATTCTGTATTGGCGTTTTATTATCCCTTTCTACAGATTTATTCGTCACGACGTACGGATCTATAAAGTTGTGGATGAAGGTGCAAATATGGTTTCGATTATTATGCGCGGAAAAGATCTTGATCGGATGAAGGCACAAGGTGGTCAGTTCTTTAGTTAGCGTTTTTTAACTCCTGGACATACCTGGGTTGCACATCCATACTCTCTGTCAGCAGCGCCCACAAATACCGAATTAAAGATTACGGTTAAAAACTTAGGCGATGGATCTGGTTCGGTTATGGACCTGAAGCCGGGAACCAGAGTATTTTTCGAAGGACCTTTTGGAATCTTTACCGCAGGGAAAGTTACTCGAGGATTAGGTCACGTCGTGCTAGTTGGTGGGGGAGTAGGAATTGCCCCATTGTTAGCCTTAATGGATGATTTTGACGACTCGGTTGATATTGACGTATTGGTGAGAGTCTCATCCGAAGACCAAATTGGTCTCAATAATGATCTGGATATTCTTGCCAAGAAACTTGGGGCCCAAGTGCACTACTTGGTGGGATCTCGCAAGAAGCATCCGATGACAGCCAAGGACATAATGAAATACGTGCCCGCTTTCCGTTATAGCGACGTCTACGTCTGTGGCCCAACGCCGTTAGTTGAAGCCGTACGAGAAGCAGCGATAGCATGCGGCATTCCTAAGGGTCGTTTCCACGCAGAAATATTCGAGTTCCATGCCAACTAAGATGCTTTACGAGAGATTGAGGAGAAAATGAGCGCAGTCAAATCGACCCTAATCGTCGTAGATACGGCTGGCGGACTTGGTGCGGTCTTGGCCTATTCACCACCTCATCACAGTTTAAATTTAGGTGGCATGGGCGGTGGTACTTCTGGTGGTATATCTGTGCCAACGGCGACGCCATCCACAGCCCAAACACCTGCAACCTCTGCAACTCCTGCACCAGCAGAAACGAGCGCTGCCCCAACTCCTACAACACCAGCCCCAGCCACTACATCTCAAAGCCCTACGACAACAACCACACCAAGCAGGTCGACAAATCTAGGAGCCGCTCCGCAGATCACTCCTTTCGCTTTTCAACCATACACAGCAACAACTGTTATTAATTTAAATAATTATCTCAATCAAATATCTTCTGCCATCGCACAGCTTCCAACTCGTTCAGGTGGGG
>CAILXX010000002.1 GCA_903838295.1 uncultured Actinomycetes bacterium | reverse complement strand
GACGCTTTGGAGCTGGAGCTGCCTTAGCAGCTGCCTTCTTGCGACGCTTTGGAGCAGTTTTCTTAGCTGCAGCCATGTACATCTCCTATCAGAATGGTTCGATCCGTCACCGAACCTGTTCAAGGAGAATCGTGACAGCAATTACTCAAAGATGCCACTATTTTCGATAAAAAAGTGAGTGCGTGTCGCAACATTATTTTTTTATTTTTTTGTGCTGTTTTGAATTTTCTTAAGTATTTCTCTCTGATTTATTTCTCTGGGCGATTGCATATGGGTTGGTTTTTAAATCAAAATTCCGAAAATCGGGGAGTTTTGCAACGGCAAAACCTACAAATCCGATACATAAGAGCCCTCCGGAGATCACTGATGTGCGCAAAGTAGTCATTGCAGCAGTAGTACCGGCGCGTAACTGTCCCGCAAGTGGCCCAACGGAGTAAGAAAGTAACTCCAACCCCGCTAAGCGACCTCGATATTCGTCATCGATGGTCTGATTCCATAAATTAGCTCGACACATTGCACTTACCTGATCTGATGCCCCTGCGATCCCTAAAAATAGCAAGATGAGCCACAGGGAGTTCGTACAACCAGCCAAGGAGATAAAAATTCCCCACCCGAAAGCCGCCAGCGCGATAGCTCTCCCGTGACGTGTGAAATGTTTCATCCAGCCACTGGTGGCTGTTACGAGAATCGAACCAGCCATTCCGGCCAGATAAAAAAAGCCCAAGGCCCATCGCGCATGTATCTGGTCGGCCCAAAATGGAAAGAGCGCATTAGGCATCGCAAAGAACATAGCGGTGAGATCAATGATGTACGTCCCGACTAAATCTTTACGGGAAGCCGCGTAGTGAATGCCGTCGAACATAGCTCTAATTGACCCCGGGGTTGCATCGGGAGATGGCGGCACCGGACTGATTCGAAGCATCAGAAGGACCGAAAAAATATAGGTGATGCCATCGATAAGGAATGCCACCTTGACGCCAGCAGTCGCAATGATTACTCCCGCAACAGCAGGTCCGATTATCGAACTAACTTGCCATCGCAACGATAAAAGTGAAGTCGATGCTGGTAGGTCCTCGTGCGAAACCAGTCTTGGGATAATTGCAGCGAAGCTTGGTCCCTGAAGTCCTTGGACGGCTGCAAACCCAGCGGCGACGATATAAAGCAGTAGGAGATGGGGTTGATGCAACATTGCGTTACCAAACAAAGTCGCTGAACAAAATAGGGCAACAGCCTCACATCCCCAGACCATTTTCTTACGATCAACAGTGTCTGCAAGAACCCCACCGTATAAAGCAAAAATAATCAGCGGTGCGATTTCGATGGCGCCCATGAGTCCTACGTCGATGTAGGAATTAGTCAGAATCTTGATCTGGAACGGCAAAGCCACCATGGTAAGTGCGGATCCAAATTGTGTGATGAGGCCTGAGATGAATAGGTAGCGAAGATCGCGATTTTTCTTCAGTGGCGAAAAATCAATAGAAATCTTGGGCACTGAGCAAGCCTAGTGAAAGGTCTCTGCCTCTGATGGGAAGAGTCCTGATTCGACATCAGACATCCACTCTTTGAGGCCAAGGGAGATCTCCTGGCGCAGGTTGCGGTATGCCCTGGCAAATTTTGGGGGATGAGGAGTGAGCCCCATTAAATCGGTCCATACGATCACTTGGGCATCACATTGATTGCCTGCCCCAATCCCG
The DNA here is from genome assembly GCA_903838295.1 of uncultured Actinomycetes bacterium. GTDB lineage: Bacteria > Actinomycetota > Actinomycetes > Nanopelagicales > Nanopelagicaceae > PALSA-747. The sequence continues at coordinate 128,051 of CAILXX010000002.1, read as the reverse complement.
ATTACCGGGATCGAAAGTTCTTGGGAAATGGCCTTCGCGAGTTCGGTTGGGATGAGTTCCACGACCAATGCAAAGACGCCGGCCTCCTCTAAAGCTTTGGCATCCTTCATGATCCGCGCCGCATCAGTTCCACGTCCCTGCACTTTAAATCCACCTAATGCATGTACAGATTGAGGCGTGAGGCCAAGGTGACCCATGACAGGGATACCAGCGGCAATTAATTTCTTTATCTGAGGTACTACTTTTTTGCCACCCTCGAGTTTCACAGCTTGAACCTTCGCCTCTTTGAAGAAGCGAATACCAGTTTCTAGAGCTAGTTTCGGAGATTTATCATAAGACCCAAACGGAAGATCGGCGACAACTAGGGCCTTGCTCGAACCACGGACAACTGCGCGAGAAAGCATGATCATTTCATCAAGGGTCACGGGGATGGTGTTCTCTTCGCCCAGAAAATTATTGCCAGCACTATCTCCGACGAGGAGCACGGGGATCCCAGTCTCGTCAAAGATTCTTGCAGTCATCTCTTCGTAGCAGGTGATCATTGACCATTTTTCGCCACTTTTTTTCTTTGCGGCAAGATCAGATATCGAGGTGCGGTGGGCACGTGCGTTAGACATTTTTCCCCTTAAGGCTCGCGGCCAGAAATGGTCCGCGGCTGCCCAAAGTCTACTCCGCCTGTGCCTTACGCGAAATAGTGAGCAGATAGAGTGGGGGTGTGAGCAATCAACCAATCGGACAATTGCGGGTTGCTCTTGCTCAAATAAATCCCAAGGTCGGGGATTTCCCCGGCAATTCCGAATTGATTTTGGAATACGCGGGTAAGGCTGCCAGCGCAGGAGCCCACATCTTGGTTCTGCCCGAAATGATATTGACAGGATATCCCGTTGAGGATTTGGCCTTGCGTCCAACCTTTAGGTCGGCCTCTAAGGCAGCTTTGCAACAATTGTCGCAAAAATTATATGACTACGGAGAATTAGTAAGCGTCGTTGGTTACCTTGAGGAGAGCGAGAATCAACGCCCTCAGAATGCCATCGCAATTATTTATCGCGGCCAGGTAGTTGCAAGATATATCAAGCACCACTTACCTAATTACGGTGTATTTGATGAATATCGCAATTTTGTTCCCGGCTCCGAATCTTTAATTGTTCGGATCCATGGGGTAGATGTGGGCTTTGCAATCTGCGAGGATATTTGGCGAGAACACGGACCCGTCTCGGAATTAGCTGCCCGATCTCCAGGACTTGTTGTCGTACCAAATGGCAGCCCGTTCGAACGCAATAAAGATGATCTTCGAGCGGCGCTGGTGAGGCGCAGGGCAAGAGAAATTAATGCCCCACTTCTTTATGTGAACATGACCGGCGGGCAAGATGACCTGGTCTTTGACGGCGACAGCATCGCGGTTTCTGCAACCGGAGATCTGATTGCCCGGGGGCCGCAGTTTGCGGATGGACTGATGGTCATCGATGTAGATGCAAAATGCGCCACAAGTAATCCTGATTATGTTATTAGCGAAGAACGGATCGGTGGATATCTCAAGAATATTCATGGTGCCGCCGAACGCCTCGGTCCGGAAGCCGAAATCTGGCAGGCACTTGTGGTCGGCTTGCGTGATTATGTTAAGAAGAATGGTTTTCCTTCTGTGGTCTTGGGGTTGTCAGGGGGTATCGATTCTGCAGTAACTGCGGCGCTCGCAGCAGATGCGATCGGTGCTAAACAAGTATTTGGTGTGGCAATGCCAAGCAGATATTCATCAGAACATTCATTGAGCGACGCCGCTGACTCTGCCAAGCGAATTGGACTCAATTACCGAGTTCTAGAAATCCAACCGATGGTCGATTCCTTTCTGAATAACGTTGGGCTGACTGGAATAGCCGAAGAGAACGTCCAGGCCCGCGTGCGCGGCACTACGCTGATGGGCTTATCAAATCAGGATGGCCACTTAGTACTGGCCACTGGCAATAAATCTGAATTAGCCGTGGGATATTCGACGATGTATGGAGATGCTGTCGGCGGATTTGCACCCATAAAAGATTTGCTTAAGTCTGAAGTCTGGGCGATCGCACGGTGGCGAAATAAGGCTGCCGCCGAACGCGGAGAAATACCGCCAATTCCCGAAAATTCGATTACCAAAGAGCCCAGCGCAGAACTACGGCCAGATCAGAAAGACAGTGATTCATTGCCAGAGTACGAACTTCTGGATCGCATTCTTACGATTTACATCGAAAACGACGGTGGCATGCAGGGATTGCTGCAAGCAGGTTTTGACGAAGTACTTGCAACTCGCGTGATTCAGATGGTGGACAAGGCCGAATACAAGCGACGTCAATATCCTCCTGGCACAAAAATAAGTCGGCGTGCTTTTGGAAAAGATCGTCGACTTCCAATTACATCTGGGTGGCGAGAAGTCACTCAAAAATGAATCGCAAAGATTTGAAAGATTTTAAAGCTCTGAGCTTTGATTGTTACGGGACCCTTATTGATTGGGAAACCGGGATTGCACAATTTTTACTTCCATGGGCAGCAAGCAATGGATTACCGCTGTCGGCGGAGGAGCTATTGACCGCTTATTCAAAACATGAAGCAACTGCGGAGGCAGAATTTCCAGCCGAGAAATATCCATCGATCTTGGCCAAGAGTTTGCGACAATTAGGGATTGAATTGGGAGCATCGGTGAGCGATGCGCAAGCCAGATCTTTTGGAGCATCGGTACCCGATTGGCCCGCATTCCCTGACAGCCATGAAGCCCTGACTTATCTTGCGAGAAAATTTCAATTGATCATTCTCTCAAACGTCGATCGCCAATCATTTGCAGGTTCAAATAAGAGGCTTGACGTGCAATTCACATCTATTCTGACCGCTGAAGATATTGGGTCATACAAGCCCGCCGACCGAAATTTTGAATATCTAGAAGCAGAAATCCAGCGCCTAGGGATACAGAAAGAGCAACTACTTCATGTGGCCCAAAGTTTGTTCCACGACCATGTTCCGGCCAAGCGCCGGGGAATTGCCAGCTTATGGATTAATCGTCGGCACGACGTCCCAGGATGGGGCGCAACCCCTGACCCGGGCGGCTCGCTGGATATTGAATGGACTTTTAACTCAATGGCAGATTTTGCTGCGGCGGTCGCCTCGGAATAAGCAGCCATGATTTTGCAATTGCCCCGCTAGTTCTTTAGTATTTACCTAGGTCACGAGTTCCAGGTTTTAGCCCCGGCTTACTGGACGGCAACCCTCCACCACGGTGGGGTGCTCCGGGTGAAGACCAGGTCGATTACAAAGGGTAATCGGCAAGCGTGGGTAAAAATGATCAGGGGATATTTCCCCAATCCATTTATGCCCCCTTATTTTCTGGGAGGTATGTCATGTCATTTTCATCCGAAAATGCAGCTTTCGAAACACGTCAGATTCACGCTGGTCAAGTACCGGATCCAACTACAGGTGCTCGCGCCTTGCCACTATTTCAGACAACCGCTTATGTCTTCCGCGATACAAAGCATGCGGCTGATCTATTTGGCCTTGCAGAGCTTGGAAATATTTACACCCGGTTGATGAACCCAACACAAGATGCTGTCGAACAGCGCATCGCTGCACTAGAAGGTGGAGTAGCAGCGCTTCTTCTAGCCTCTGGTTCAGCTGCAACCACATACGCCGTCTTAAACGTTGCTGAAGCTGGCGATCACATTGTTTCTTCACCAAGTCTTTACGGCGGAACTTATAACTTGTTCCATTACACATTGCCGAAATTTGGTATCGAAGTAACTTTCGTAGAGAATCCAGATGATCCTGAGTCATGGCGCAAGGCGGTACGCCCAAATACCAAAGCATTTTTTGGCGAATCTATTTCTAATCCAAAAAACGATATTCTCGATATCGAGACTGTTTCCAAGATCGCCCATGAGAATGGCGTTCCACTGATTATCGATAACACCGTTGCGACACCATTCTTGATCCGCCCAATCGAACACGGCGCCGACGTAGTAGTCCATTCGGCAACAAAGTTCTTGTCTGGTCACGGAAATTCTGTTGTTGGTGCGATTGTTGATTCGGGTAAGTTCGATTACGCCCAGTTCAAAACTAAGTTCCCTGGTTTTAACGAGCCAGATCCTTCGTATCACGGCTTGGTTTATGCGCAGGCTCTCGGTGTGGGTTCTGCTTTTGGAGCCAATCTCTCCTACATCTTCAAAATTCGCCTGACCTTGCTTCGTGATACAGGCGCAGCTGTTAGTCCGTTCAACGCATGGCTATTGGCGATCGGCCTGGAAACTCTTTCATTGCGTATTGAGCGTCACGTGCAAAATGCTCAGGCTGTTGCTGCATTTTTGGAGGCGCACCCACAGGTCGAAAAAGTTAATTATGCAAGCCTGGCTTCATCGCCGTGGAATGCATTGGCCAAGAAGTATGCTCCGAGTGGTTCTGGAGCAGTCCTCTCCTTCGAAATTAAGGGCGGAATCGAAGCTGGCAAGAAGTTTGTAGAAGGTCTCAAGCTACATTCACACGTTGCAAATATCGGTGACGTGCGTTCCTTGGTCATTCATCCCGCGTCAACAACTCACTCGCAATTGAGCCCAGACGAGCAAAACAGCGCTGGAGTCACACCTGGTTTGGTTCGACTCTCTGTGGGACTTGAGAACATCATCGACATTAAAGCTGACCTTGAAGGAGGCTTTGCTGCGGCGAAGTAAAAGTCTATGAATGATGGCGATAGTCCTGTTACGGGAGCTTGGTTAGAAAACCACGATCCCGGAGATCGCCAATTCATAAATATCGGGGACCTTGCCTTGGAATCCGGCGAGGTCCTTCCCGATATAACTATTGCTTATCAAACATGGGGCGCTCTCAACGACAATCGTGACAATGCGATTCTTGTTAATCATGCTTTAACTGGCTGGTCCGATATCCCTGGCTGGTGGCCTTCAATTGTTGGCCCAGGCTTGCCTTTAGACTCGAATAAATATTTTATTATTTGTCCAAATGTTATTGGCGGTTGCCAAGGAAGTACTGGTCCATCGTCCTTGGCCCCAGATGGAAAACGTTGGGGTTCGAGGTTTCCAACAGTTACGATCCGGGACATGGTTGCAGCAGAGTTGCAACTGACGAATCTCCTTGGAATAAAGAGTTATTTACTTTCAGTCGGCCCATCATTGGGCGGCATGCGCTCTTTGGAGTGGGCGATCGATTATCCAGAGCGAGTTAAAGCAATTTGCACTATTGGGTCTTCCGCGGTTGCAACCGGAGATCAGATCGGGGCTGCCTCTATTCAGATTCGGGCGATCAAGACAGATCCATATTTCAATAGCGGGGATTACTACGAGCAAGAAGTTGGCCCTACAGAAGGTATGGGAATCGCACGTCGGATTGCCCACCTGACGTATCGAACAGAATCTGAAATGGATGTTCGATTCGGTCGCGAATTACAGGGTGATGACACAGGTCGATATGCAGTTGAGTCCTACCTAGACCACCAGGCCAACAAGCTTGCGAAGCGCTTTGACGCAAATACATATATCGTGTTGACCGAAGCTATGAACGGCCATGATGTGGGACGGGGTCGTGGAGGTGTCGCTGCCGCGTTGGCCGGGGTCACCGTGCCGGTCTCGGTCGTTTCGATTGATACCGATCGACTTTTCCCCGTCAGACTTCAGGAGGAGATTGTGGAGCTAACTCCGACGGCAAGGCCGCTATCGACAATAAACTCTCCATTTGGCCATGATGGCTTCCTCATCGAGGTCGAAACTATGGGTGAATTGCTCCGTGAGGCGCTGCAAACCCGATAACACGGTAAAACCCCTATAAAGATCCGATAAAGATCAGAATCTTTGACGCGCCATGGTCAAAATCGAGTTCGGATGTGCAAAGTAGGCTGTGGACAAATTATAATATGGGTAACGATTCGACTGGTCGGCAAAGTTGGGCCAGGCAAACCAAAGGATGTTCCGTGGCTGTAATTCGTGCGCCCAAAAAAGGCGACAAGGCAGTAAAGGCAAGTAGCGCTGCACCTAAGAAGAGCGCTGTAAAAAAAGTTACTGCGACCAAAACAACTGCGAAGAAAGTTGCTGCTAAAAAAGCTCCTGCTAAAAAAGCAGCCGCGAATAAAGCTTCGACAGGCCCACATCGTTTTCCAACGAAGGCCGAACTTGAAGCACTTCGTTTGAAAAAGGATGCGGATGCGAAAGCTGCGGCAGAGAAGAAGGCGGCGGGCAGAAAACTATTTCCTACTAAGGCAGAGTTGGAAGCACGACGGGTTGCAGAGGTAGTCGAGAAGAATCCTGCCAAGCCAGGTAAGACCGTTATCACAAAGATTGATGGCGAAGAAGTCGAACTTGAAGAAATTGAATTAGAAGATTTAGAAACACTTGTAGAAGAAGTTAAAGAGATTGTTGCCGAAGAAGATGAGAAGGCAGAAATCCGCGTTGTTAACGTAGCGGAAGAATCCCAGAACGAAGAGAACGCGTTCACGATCAAAGATTCAGAAGAAGACGATGCACCAGCGCAGACAGTCCTTACTGCCGGTGCAACTGCCGATCCGGTCAAGGATTACCTCAAGTTGATTGGCCGTGTTCCGCTTCTTAATGCCGAAATGGAAGTTGAGCTATCACTACAAGTCGAGGCAGGCCTTTTCGCAGAAGAGAAGCTCGCTCACGATAAGAAAATTGATAAGAAATTAAAGCGCGAATATGAACAGCTAGTGCTTCAGGGGCGTAGAGCTAAGAATCACTTGCTGGAGGCGAACCTTCGCTTAGTAGTGTCTTTGGCAAAACGTTATACCGGACGTGGAATGCTCTTCTTGGATCTCATTCAAGAAGGAAACCTTGGCCTGATCCGTGCTGTAGAAAAGTTTGACTACACAAAGGGATACAAGTTTTCGACGTATGCGACCTGGTGGATTCGCCAGGCTATCACTCGCGCGATGGCTGACCAGGCTCGTACGATCCGTATTCCGGTTCACATGGTCGAAGTCATTAACAAACTTGCTCGTGTTCAGAGGCAGATGCTTCAGGATCTTGGTCGCGAACCTACCCCAGAAGAATTGGCCAAAGAGCTGGATATGACACCTGAAAAGGTTGTCGAAGTTCAGAAATATGGTCGAGAGCCGATCTCCTTGCACACGCCACTCGGCGAAGAAGGCGATTCTGAATTCGGAGATTTGATCGAAGATTCTGAGGCGATCGTCCCTGCTGATGCCGTCTCTTTCACCTTGCTCCAAGAGCAATTGCATTCGGTGCTCGATACTTTGTCTGAGCGCGAAGCCGGGGTAGTGGCTATGCGATTTGGACTTACAGATGGCCAGCCAAAAACTTTGGACGAAATTGGCAAGGTTTACGGTGTAACCCGTGAGCGCATTCGCCAGATTGAATCAAAAACCATGTCCAAGTTACGTCATCCAAGTCGTTCGCAAGTTTTGCGTGACTATCTCGATTAAGAGAATCTCCACTTAAAATTCGCTGACTGGTCATTTCTAGGGCATGATGGTCAGTATGTCTACGCAGATGGTCCACCCGACTAAAGAATTTCTTATCGAAACAGTGATGACTCTTTTGCAGAGCAAGGAAGCTGATCAGATCACCAGTGAAGAAGTACTCGCCTTCGCGGGAATTTCTCGGGGGTCGCTCTACCATCATTTTGCTGATTTTCCAGAGTTAATAGAAGTCGCAAAGATTCGTAGGTTCGGCACTTTTGTCGATAGAACTATTGAAACATTGCAGACAATTGCGACCACAAGTGGAACTCGTGAAGAGATGATTACCAAGTTCCGCGAAATAGCCACGCTAAAAGAAACCGATGAAATGCGGGCCCTTCGAATGCATAGAATTACTGTGATTTCACGCGCTATTCACAACCCACGGATGGCGGACGCACTTGGGCTAGAGCAAGAGAGGCTTACCACTTCTATTGCAAATTTGTACCGCGAAATCGTTGCGAAAGGTTGGGGAAATTCAGAGTTAGAACCACGTACCGTAGCCGTAATGATTCAGTCCTGCACCGTCGGAAAAATCATCGACGACATCACTCCAAATCACATGAATAATGAGAATTGGAGTGAAGCAGTGAACCTCGTTTTAGAGACCGTAATATTCCCGGTTGCTTAGCGTCTCTTCAGTTATTTTTAGGCGCTCAGAGCGAAGATGTAGGAGTTTCTACCAGCTTCGAGGTCTCATCCTGAATCGTCGCAACGACAGATTTCAAACCTTCAGAATATTCCTTTGCATGGTGGCCGCAGAAAAGTAATTCCCCACCATTAAGTAAAGTGGCGCGGACATAGGCCTGAGCACCGCAACGATCACAGCGATCGATCGCATTGAGAGGGGTAGGTTCGAGGATCATTTGTTCGGTCATCGTCTGCTCCTTTTTTAGTTCTGTGGTTTGGCCTTATTTCTTCTTCCTAGTGGAACAGTAAACCATGTCTCTTTTATTCCCCGCGCCTTGAAAGTGATTTTTCTTGAATTTCACAGAAATTTCTCGCTGACTAGGGTCCCAAAAGGGCAATTCGTGTCGATCTCACCGATAACCTTGCGCCTCATGGCAACCGATGATAAAACCGCGACGACAGCTAATGGCTACACAGCCAAAGACCTTGCCGTTCTCGAAGGTCTTGATGCCGTTCGTAAGCGCCCAGGAATGTATATCGGCACAACTGACTCACGTGGTCTCATGCATTGTCTCTGGGAAATCATCGACAACTCTGTAGATGAAGCACTTGCAGGGCATTGCAACAAAATCGAAATTAATTTGGAAGCCGATGGTTCAGTAGAAGTACATGACAATGGTCGCGGAATTCCGGTTGATAAAGAGCCAAAGACTGGTCTTACGGGCGTAGAAGTAGTCATGACTAAATTGCACGCCGGTGGAAAATTTGGTGGCGGTTCGTATGCAGCTTCGGGTGGGCTTCATGGCGTAGGTGCATCTGTAGTAAATGCACTCTCATCTCGATTGGATGTAGAAGTTGACCGCGATGGAAAAATTTATTGGATGTCATTCCAGCGCGGAAATGCAGGAATATTTGATGGTGATGGCCCGAAAGCTCCCTTCGAAGAAAAATCTGGCTTACGGATCATCGGTAAAGTCGCAGCCAAGGTCACTGGAACTCGTGTTAAGTGGTGGGCCGATAAGCAGATTTTCCTCAAGGAAGCCGAACTTGCCATTGAAGATATTTATGCAAGGGCTCGTCAAACTTCATTTTTGGTACCCGGACTCGAATTAATTGTTAACGACAACCGAGCACGTTCCAAAACTTCTGAGACCTTCCTGCACAAAGGTGGAATTTCAGAGTTCTGTTCGTTCTTGCGCCCCGATGAGCCCGTTGGTGAAGTAATTCGAATTTCAGGCAACGGTGATTATTTAGAAACAGTTCCTGTCTTGGATGACAAGGGACACATGATGCCGACAGAAGTTAGTCGGACCATGGGCGTGGATATCGCGATGCAGTGGGGCAACGGTTTCGATAGCAATATGGCCTCTTTCGTTAATATTATTTCGACCCCCAAGGGCGGAACACACACTGCAGGCTTTGAACGGGCAATCACTAAGGCCTTCAACGATGCTCTACGGGCCTCTAAGACGCTTAAGAACAACGAAGTTGATGTCATCAAGGATGATGTACTTGAGGGCCTCACAGCGGTAGTCACGGTTCGTATGTCCGAACCGCAATTTGAGGGTCAGACAAAGGAAGTTTTGGGAACTGCTGCCGCGACCAAGATCGTTGCCGCAGTTGTTGGAGAGGAACTCAAGAATTTTTTCAATTCTAGTAAGCGGATAGATAAAGCCACCGGTCGTTCGATTCTGGAGAAAGTGGCTGCCGCATCGCGCACGCGCATTTCGGCTCGGGCGCACAAGGATCTTCAGCGCCGCAAGAATGCATTAGAGAGCAGCTCTCTGCCCACCAAATTATCGGACTGCCGCTCCGATGACACAGCTCGCACCGAACTCTTCATCGTAGAGGGAGACTCGGCGCTTGGCACCACTAAAGCTGCGCGTAACTCTGAGTTCCAGGCGATCCTTCCGATCCGCGGAAAAATCTTGAATGTTCAAAAGGCTTCGCTCTCACAGATGTTAGAGAACAATGAGTGTGCTTCAATTATTCAGGTTATTGGTGCCGGCTCTGGCGCATCCTTTACTTTGAATGATGCTCGTTATGGCCGAGTAATCCTGATGTCCGATGCGGACGTTGATGGAGCGCATATTCGCTGCCTTCTCTTAACCTTGGTTTATCGTTATATGCGCCCGCTGATTGAAGATGGCCGAGTCTTTGCGGCAATTCCGCCTCTTCATCGTATTGATGTCGTCGGTGGCAAGCGCGGAGAATTGCACTACACATACAGTGATGATGAGATGAAGAAAATTCTTGCTGATTTAACTGCTGCTGGCAAGCGTTGGAAAGAACCGGTTCAGCGCTACAAAGGCCTCGGCGAAATGGATGCGGATCAATTGCGCGAAACCACCATGGACCCGGAGAAGCGCACTTTACGTCGCGTAACCATGAAGGATGCGAAGGCGGCAGAAGAGATCTTTGAATTACTTATGGGAAACGAAGTTGCTCCCCGCAAAGAATTTATTTCGAATGCAGAGATTGATCGAGATCGGATCGACGCTTAAGCAGCACCAATCCTGGTGCGACGGGGAGTTGCAAAGTTTTTAGACACTTGCGTTAATTCTTCTGAAACTTGGGCCTTAATATTCTCTTCACTAGATAGAAGCTTTTTTAAGTGAGCGATTATTGTGCTCAATTCCTTCTGCTCTGTTTCAAGTTCTAACTTGCTCATCTTCGTGAGACGACGCAGAGGCATATCCAAGATATAGTTGGCTTGCTCGTCTGACAGCTTAAAACCCTTAATTAACGCTGCTTTTGCGACAGCGGCGTCATCAGAAGCTCGAATGATCTTTATAACTTTATCTATATCGACGATCGCTTTTAGCAGTCCATCGACAAGGGTTAGGCGACCTTCGGCCTTGGCCTTACGAAATTCGGAGCGGCGTCGGACCACCTCGATTCGATGTTCGATGAAGACCTGGAGTAATTCTTTAAGTCCTAAAGTAAGCGGCTTGCCATTTACGAGCGCTACCGCGTTAACGGAAAATTGATCTTCCATAGGTGTCAACTTGTACAACTTCTCGAGAATTTCTTCTGGCTCGTATCCATTCTTGATCTCGATAACCACTTTAGTTCCCTGTTGCCCGTCGGAAAGATCCACAATGTCTGAGATACCAAGGATTTTCTTACTTTTGACAAGGTCGGCAATCTTTTCAACAACTTTTTCTGGACCAATGTTGAATGGGAATTCTGTGATGATAATTCCTTGTTTACGGCTGGTAACTTTTTCTATGACTGCCGTCGCACGAACTTTAAAAGAGCCTCGACCATTTGAGTACGCATCTGCGACTCCTTCAAGTCCAACGATCTCTCCACCAGTGGGGAAATCTGGCGCAGGAACTAATTTCATTAATTGCTTCAGTGTCGCCTTTGGGTTGTCAATCAAATACTTTGTGGCCGCCACTACTTCGCCAAGATTATGTGGCGGCATATTTGTCGCCATGCCAACAGCGATACCGGTCGCTCCATTTACGAGCAGATTCGGGAATGCCGCTGGGAGAACCAATGGTTCCAATAGTTGTCCATCATAATTGCCGCCGAAATCAACGGTATTTTCATCCGCTTCGTCAACCATAGCCATGGCAGCTGCGGCCAAACGGGCCTCTGTGTAACGCATGGCAGCGGGGCCAGCATCTAAGGATCCAAAATTTCCGTGACCATCAATGAGGGGGAGTCGGGTCGTGAATGGTTGGGCCAGACGGACGGCGGCATCATAAATTGCACCATCTCCGTGGGGGTGCAATTTACCCATCACCTCACCGACGACTCGGGCGCATTTAACGTGACCCTTATCTGGGCGAAGACCCATTTCGAACATCATGTGCAAGATACGGCGCTGAACTGGCTTTAATCCATCTCGAGCATCTGGGAGTGCTCGAGAATAAATAACGGAGTAGGCATATTCGAGGAATGACTCCGACATCTCCTGCGAGACATCAATATCAACGATCTTGCCTGGGTTCTCGCCAGCTTTCGGGAGAACGGCTTTAGGGGTACGTGCCATGACGCGTATCTTGCCACGCAAATTACGGCAGGATGGGGATGTGGGCTTTGGACTGTCAGATCTGTCGCAATCGATCTTTGCATCGTTGGGATTGCCAGGGGGCACCAATCCACTCTCGCTACCCGAATCAAAAAGAACCTGCCTACTTTTAGTCGATGGAATGGGTTTAGAGGCCCTGTCTCAGTACCGTGCCGAATTTCCGATCTTTAAGGAGATCGTCTCCGTCGCCGCTCTCACTTCGCATTTTCCTTCTACAACAGTTACTAATCTGACATCACTGGGTACCGGTGAATTACCCGGAGTTCATGGAATGTTGGGATACACCGTAAGGGTTCCGCATTCTGGGACTCCTGGTCGATTACTTAATGCGCTCAAATGGGATGACAGAGTTGATCCGCTTTTTTGGCAGAAGATACCAACTCTCTTTGAGCGGGCCGTTGCGCATGGAATTTCCGTTGCGAATATTGCAGAGAAGCGCTACGAAGAGAGCGCATTTACTCAGGCATCTTTACGTGGAGCTAAATATTTAGGAGCAAATCGAATTCCAGATATGGTTGCGCAGGCAAAGGTGGCGCTTGCAGAGCCCAATTCATTTGCTTACCTATACATAAATTCTCTCGACCACGCCGGTCACAACGATGGCGTAGGTAGCGAAAAATGGTTAGTTGCTCTTGAATCGATCGCAGGGTTAATCACACTCTTGATCTCGGAACTTCCCCGAAACACTCAATTTTTTATTACCGCAGATCATGGGATGGTCAATGCTGGTGAAAAAATAATTCTCGGAGAAGATAATCCGTTGATGGAAAACGTCACCCTTGTTGGCGGGGAGCCCAGGGCGCGTCACATCTACGTCCAGCAAGGTTGCATTAACGAAACCGCGATCACTTGGCGTGAATATTTGCAGAATCGTGCGCTTATTTACACAAAAGAAGAGGCAATCCACGAGGGTTTATTTGGACCGGTGATAAGTGAAGATAGTTATGAACGTATGGGGGATGTCATCGCGATTCCTTCGACTGATGTAATTCTGATTGATCCAAGCCGCATAGCCCAAGAATCTGCAATGGTGGGGCACCATGGTGGGGTGACCGAAAACGAAGTGGCTATTCCTCTTCTGAAGGCTCTTTAGGTCCACCAAATATCTCTTTGGGACCACCAAATATCTCTTTAGGTCCACCAAACATAATGTCATCCCATGATGGGATCTTTAGTCGCCTTGTGACACCATCCCGTTTTGCATCTTCTGGAACCGGCTCTTCAATGCTTGGCCCACTATCAATAATCGCATCAAGTGAAGAGATGCGAATAGTTTCTACAACTTCACTCTCTTTGACCGAGACCAAACGAGGTGCTGGAGTATTTGCGACAATGCCATGTGATGGTGAAGTTTGGCGAGCACCTTGGTCCTCGCCAGAAATCCAAGCCGCGCCATCGTCGAGCGCAGACAAGGATCGGTTGTTTACATCAAAGCTCCAGTTGGCTTCGCTGGTTGAATCTTCCTTAATCGGATAGCTCAACAAAATATTCCATGAGCCATCTGCCTCGCGCCATGTGTTCCAATCAACCAATGACATATCAACGCCACGTGGAGCAAGTTGCGAGATAACCGCGGTGACTAAAGTCGGAGAATGTTTCTCTTTTCGGAGCTGGGCTTCAAGGGCCAACCCGATTATGTATGCGCGCTCTTGAAGTATGGGCCCAGAGAATTTTTCAATCTTATCCAGTGACCAATCGGTGCTCCGAGCAATCGAATCAATAGTCTCTCCGCCGCGCAATCGTGATTGAACATCTTTTACTGTCACAGTCGATCGCTCATCAATATTTTCTACCGCTACAAGTCGTGGTTGGTTCACAAGAGAACGCAGATGGTCGCTTATTCGAAGGGTAAAGGAGACCCCATCTTGGGTTTGCAGTTCGAGCTCGGTTCCATCTTCGGAACGGCCAATCAGGCGTAGATCACTCACGGGGAAAGAGTGCCACAGAACGAGGCTAATTGAGGGGAGTTAGCGGGGCCATGTAGCAAAAAATTAATGTTCAGCAATTCTGCGCCACGTCCGCAAGAAAGGCAGGGTGGTGATATTTGCTAAAACTAGCGTCGCAAACGGGATCAAGAAGGCTCGTGTTGCGCCACTGTGATCAATGATGTGGCCCGTCAAAGTTCCGGGCAACACACTTCCCAAGGTAAGACCTGCAATGACCCATGCCAAGGTTTCGGTGACCTTTTCAGGAGCTGCCGATTTCTCAGCAACGTTATACCCGGCGACAATGAGTGGTGCGACACCAAACCCAGATATGAACAGCGCAATTCCTAGCATCCATAGGGAATGAATAAAGGGTAGAGGAATTGTCACGACAACGATCCCAATCAAATTCAGTCGGAACCGGCTTGCGTCGCTGATCTTCCATTTAATAATCCCGTTAATGATTGCTGCAATTCCACTACCCGCCGCCCAGATGGCTAGCAACAATCCGGTCCATGCTGTGTCGTGATGTTCCTGGGCGTAGGCAACAATCACCAGCGTGACGGACCCGAAGAAAGCTCCAAGAAATATAAATGGAAAGAAGACCGCCCTGACGATTGGGTTACCTAAAACATGTGTGCGCTTTACATCCTTGGGTTGAACAAACGGAGCTGGTTCTGTTGCTCGCTGAGAGATGAATAACGTTGTTCCGATCGCCATGAAGGTGAAAGCCAGGATCATTCCAGCCGCTGGAGCAATAAAAGTTGCTGCTGTACTTGCCAGAAGCGGTCCAATCATAAAAATGAGTTCATCGATGAAGGCTTCGTAGGAATACGCCGTATTTATCAGGACCCTGTCTTCGCCCAAGCTCCATAGCCATCTGCGACGGACTAGACCTCCGATGTTGGGGAGGAAGATTTCTGCAATAAATATGGATGACATCCAGATGTACGTCGGAGCATGTTTGCTGATTGTCAGTAAGAAGATCAGGTCAAAGATGATGTAAAAAGGAATGGTGAAACGTAAGACTTTACGCTGGCCAAGGCGGTCGGCGTATCTTGACCAGATTGGGCTAAACATTGTGGCGATTAGTGCCGCACCTGCAGCAACGGTTCCCGCCAAGGTATAGGAGTGCTTTATGTGGACAATAACGAAGGTGATGGATAAGCCCGTCATAGAAATGGGTAGCCGCGCCAAGCTGCCAGCTATAGAAAATCGCAACGCACCCGGGGTGGCAAGGAGTTTGCGATACGGCGTAAACATACATAGATTCTAGCCATGACTTCTTCCAGAAATTCTCTTCTTAGTCAAGAGTTACTTGTACTTGCCGAAGGTATTGCACAAAAGGCTGGTGAATTATTGAGTAATCGCCCGGATGGGTTCGATATCAATCAGAAGAGTTCTGCACGAGATTTTGCAACACATATGGATCATGCAAGTGAAGAACTCATTGTTAATGCACTTTTGCAGGCGCGCCCCGATGACGGGATTATTGGCGAAGAGGGCGCAGAGCGAGAGAGTAAATCTGGAATCACCTGGGTTATTGATCCGATAGATGGAACAGTCAACTATTTTTATGGGCTACCAGGGTGGAACATAAGCATCGCTGCGAAGGATTCGGAAGGAGTACTAATTGGAGTTGTGTATGCGCCTACGATTAATTCACTCTGGCACGCGGTTCGTGATGGCGGTGCATTTTTGAACGGTAGAAAAATCCAATGTAGCGATACACCTCAATTGATGGATGCGCTGATTTCAACTGGATTTTCTTACGACTCCGAACAACGCAGTGAGCAAGCCGCCAAGATTGCGGAGTTAATCCCAAAAGTCAGAGATGTTCGTCGATTCGGCGCCGCTGCGGTGGATTTATGCCACGTAGCCAGCGGTATGGTCGATGGCTATTTTGAGGCCAGTCTGAAGGAATGGGACCTCGCTGCCGGAGGATTGATAGCCCGTGAGGCGGGAGCCCTTGTTACGGGTCGCAATGGTGGTCCGGCGGGCGTGGAGATGGTCATTGCGGCTGGTCCAGCCCTACATTCGGCCCTAATTCGCGAAATTGGCTAGCCTCGCCAAATTGTGGCAAGATACGTACTTCGGAAATAGCTGCTTAATGAGCATTTAACTCAATGAACAAAGGATTACCCATGAACGTCTTAGATGCGGTTGATGCCGCCTCGCTCCGCAAGGGCATTATCAATTTCCGCTCCGGCGACGAGATCAAAGTCCACGTTCGTGTTATCGAAGGCTCCAAGAGCCGTATTCAGGTTTTCCAAGGTGTAGTTATCCGCCGCCAAGGTGCCGGAGTCCGCGAAACCTTCACAATCCGCAAACTCTCTTATGGTGTCGGAGTAGAACGTACATTCCCTGTACACACTCCAGTTATCGAAAAGTTTGAAATGGTCCGTCGCGGTGATGTCCGTCGCGCGAAGCTTTATTACCTCCGCGATCTTCGCGGTAAGGCTTCAAAGATCAAAGAACGTCGTGGCGCTAATAACGAGTTCATCGTTGAAGATATCGTTGAAGATATTGTCGAGATCGAAGAAGTACAAATAGCTCCGGCAGTAGTCGAAACTCCAGTTGTTGTTGAAGCTGTGGTTGAAGAAGTGGTTGCAGAAGTAGCAGTCGAAGAGACTGCTCCAGAAGCCGCTGCTGAGACCGAACAAGCCTAAGCACTTCCTGTATGCGCCTTCCTAAGAAGGGATCGCTGCTTCGCGAAGTTCCGATAATTGTTATTTCGGCGCTGGTCGTCTCTATCATAATCAAAACCTTCTTTGTGCATTTCTTTTTTGTGCCTTCAGGTTCGATGCAGAACACGCTATCAATCGGTGACCGCATTGCAGTCAATAAATTTTCAGCAATTTTTAGCGATATTCGTCGTGGTGAAGTCGTTGTTTTTAAGGATCCAGATAATTGGTTAGGGGCAGCACCTGAACCTACCGGCAAAATTCTGACTCGTGATCTCAAGACGGCAATGGTTGATGTAGGTATTTTGCCTGATCCAGCTACCCAATATTTAGTAAAACGAGTTATTGGTGTTGGTGGCGATCATGTTCTCTGTTGCGACGCAAAGGGCCACTTGCAGATAAACGGAACATCAATAAATGAAAGTTATCTCTATCCCGGCAACGCACCTAGCGACTCAAAGTTTGATGTAACGGTTCCAACAGGTTTTATTTGGGTCATGGGCGATCATCGAGGCGCAAGCGCTGATTCGCGTTTCCACACCGATGATGTTCATAAAGGCATGGTTCCACTTGGCGATGTTGTTGGTCGAGCTGAAGCAATTGTCTGGCCCCTAAATCATTTGTCTTTCCTCTCTGTAGCACATGACCTTTCAAGGATTCCGGTCACAAAGCACTCCTGATGATCGGGATCGAAAGTTCATTGCGAGATAGCGGCATATCCATCATTGCTGGCGTTGATGAAGCTGGGAGAGGCCCTTGTGCGGGCCCGTTAGTGATTGCGGCTGTTGCACTTAACAATGCAGATTCGCAATTACTCTCCAGAGTTGCTGACTCTAAGGCGCTCACAGAAAAAGTTCGAGAACAGCTCTTTGATGTAATCAAGTTAGAAGCGGTTGCCTGGTCAATTATCGAAATTTCACCCAACGAAATCGATCAAATCGGATTACATAAATCGAATATCGAAGGCATGAGAAGGGCTATCAATTCTTTGGCGGTAACTCCCGAATATATATTGACAGATGGATACGCAATCGAGGGATTGGCAATTCCAAATTTAGCGGTATGGAAAGGCGATCAGGTCGCGCAGTCAATTAGCGCAGCATCGATCTTGGCAAAGGTCTATAGAGATCGAATCATGATTGAAAATGATGCAAAGTATCCTGGTTATGGCTTCGCAAAACATAAGGGTTACATAACAGCAGCCCACACACAGGCCTTGAGCAGATTAGGAATTTGTGAAATCCATCGGAAATCATTCGCAAATATTATTGCTTTAGGCGCTAGCACTCTTTAAATGAACAATTAAATTATTCCTACGCTTAATAATTAATCGGCTGACTGAACTTCTTTGACAAGACTTCTATGTAGGCGTACAGATAGAGTATTGAAAAAAGGAGCTGAAAATGACGTATAAAAATTCTGGTACTGACTTTAAGAGAGTCGTTGTTGGTATTGACGGATCCGCGAATTCTAGTGCTGCTCTGCATTGGGCCTGGGAATTTTCTAAGAAGCAAGGGGCGCAGTTGGAAGTTGTTTGGGCCTGGCAGATTGGATTCCCAAGTTTGGAGTTGGCTTCCATTGGATATGGGATGGATGTTGAAGAAATGAAAGTAAAGCCAGCCAGGATTGCTCAGTATCAACTTGATAAAGAGATGAAGGAGGTCTTTGGAGATCCCCATCCAACCGGCGTGCTTGCGTCCACTGAAGAGGGTTATCCAGCATTGGTGTTGATCGAGAAGAGCAAGGGCGCAGATTTATTAGTTCTAGGCAATAGGGGACACAGTCCAATAGTAGAAACTTTGATTGGTTCGGTAAGTGCTCATTGTATCGCCAATGCCGAATGTCCAGTTGTAATCATTAAAAAGTAAGCAGTACGTATTGAGTAATTTTATTGGGTGCTCGATTCGCCAAGAACACTCAACGAGATAATCCACAGTTTCAATAGATCCACAAGGTGAGGCATTTTTAGAATCTGAAAACTCACAACTCCATAGAGTCACTTCACTATGAAAAAACTTCAAGAAATTGGCGCCACGGGCGAAGCGTATGTTGCGGCGTACCTTGCCAGCCAAGGTGCGTTTATCATCGAACGTAACTGGCGGATCAAAGATGGCGAGATAGATCTAGTTGCCCGGGAGAGCGGTGTCATACTATTTGTCGAAGTAAAGACCCGG
Organism: uncultured Actinomycetes bacterium; assembly: GCA_903838295.1. Taxonomy (GTDB): domain Bacteria; phylum Actinomycetota; class Actinomycetes; order Nanopelagicales; family Nanopelagicaceae; genus PALSA-747. The sequence goes on along the minus strand of CAILXX010000002.1, from coordinate 109,140 downwards.
ACAACTGGGAAGTTTGGACATCCACTTGAAGCGATAGATAGACATAAGGCATTTCGGTTACAACGATTGGCCTTGGCGTGGATCTCTCTCCACGACAAATGGGGGAGTGAATATCGGATTGATTGTGCAGCTGTTATCTTGAATGGTAATTTGGAGCCACAGATTGATTATCGCCGTGGTGTCTTGTAATGACTTTAGCCCGCATCAAAAGTATTGCACTTGTCGGTTTGACAGGACATCTGATTGATATCGAAGTAGATATTTCTGATGGCCTACCCGGCTATACATTGCTTGGTCTCCCAGATGCTGCGCTATCAGAATCTCGAGAACGTGTTCGTTCTGCGTTATTGAATTCCGGAGCACCTTGGCCCAATAAACGAGTAACTGTTTCACTTTCCCCTGCCTGGTTACCTAAGAGTGGATCCGGATTTGATCTACCAATAGCGGTCGCACTGCTTATTGCCCAGGGATTGATTGCGCAGGGCGATATGAGTCGAACCGTCCTTATGGGTGAATTAGCACTGGATGGTGGGGTCAAGCCAATACGAGGAGTGTTGCCAGCACTTCTGGCTGCTTCTCATCTAGGAATTGATGGCGCAGTTGTACCCGATGCAAATCTTGCTGAGGCAAGGGCGGTGAAAGAAATCGAAGTTGTTGGTATTAAAACTTTAACCGAAGTGATTTCGTTCTTGGAGACCGGTGAAATTCCCGAACAGATTTATTCTGTGACTCCGCAGAGTACTTACAGCCAACTAGATCTCAGCGATGTGGTCGGCCAAGGACGGGCACGCTTTGCTTTAGAAATTGCTGCCATCGGATCACACCACCTTCTCTTTATCGGACCACCAGGTACTGGCAAGACGATGCTCGCAGAGAGAATTCCAACTCTGTTACCCCCCTTGTCCCAGGCCAATGTTTTAGCAGTTGGGGCGATACATTCGATTGCAGGTGCTTTAGATGAACGCGGTGTACTTTCAACTTTGCCACCATTTATAGCTCCTCATCACACCACAACGTCAACCGCCATGATCGGCGGCGGCGCACATGTCATTCGCCCTGGTGCATGTTCCCTTGCAAATGAAGGTGTTCTCTTCATCGATGAAGCCCCGGAATGCAATTCCGGCGTCCTAGATGCCCTACGTCAACCGCTTGAATCTGGATCAGTAACAATTTCTAGGGCTTCGGGAACGATCTCCTTTCCGGCCAATTTCCTTTTAGTTCTGGCCGCTAACCCCTGTCCATGTGGAAAATACAGTGGACGAGGGCGAAGTTGTACATGTTCTGCGGCTCAAATCCGCCGCTATCTTCAAAAACTCTCTGGCCCGCTATTAGATCGAATTGATATTCGTACTTATGTAGAGGCGCCGACTCGGACAGAAATGATGCAGTCCGATCTTGGCGAAAGTAGTGCTGTTGTTCGGGAGCGCGTCATTACGGCGAGAGCTATGGCCGCAGAAAGGTTTCATGGAATGTCATGGACTCTTAATTCTAGAATTCCTGCTAGCCAACTTCGCCACAAGTACAGGGCAGGCAAAGACGGAATGATATTTCTGCACAACGAACTCGAAAAGGAGCGATTAAGCGCTCGTGGATTTCATAAAGTTCTCCGCCTATCATGGTCAATCGCGGATCGATTCGGTCGAACTGTGCCAAATTATGAAGATGTAGAGATGGCCTACCACCTTCGTGAAGGGGCCGAATTCTTGTGATTTCCGATTGGGATGCTATTCATTTGCAGCTACTAGCTCTATTTGAAGGTGGATCAGAATATTGGAGTAACCAATATCGTGATTTAGGTGCAGAGCAATTTTTACAGCAGATTGAGAGCGGCGCCTATGCACAACACAAGAAAAGTGGTGCGCGATTGCAACCCGCACTTCACGCGTTAGATCTCAAATCGCTGACCGAACAAATAGGAAAATCAGATGCCTTTTTGATCACCAGGAGAGACGCGGATTGGCCAATTCGGCTAGATGATCTAAAGGCGCCGCCGATAGCCTTGATAGGACGCGGACGTCGCGAAGCCCTACAGGAAATCGCAAATTCGATGTCAATTGTTGGTACAAGAAATCCCACTAACTATGGAATCAGAGTCGCTGGTGATTTTGCGGCTGGTGCGGTTGATCGCGAATGGTCTGTTGTTAGCGGTGGCGCTTTTGGGATAGATAGCGCTGCGCACAGAGGCGCGATAGTTGCCGAAGGAATCACGATTGCAATACTTGGGGGAGGAGTTAATTCGATCTTCCCAAGTGGCAATGATCGACTCTTCCGAGAGATCGTAGAATCTGGTCTATTGGTCTCTGAAGTGCTACCAAACGTTCATGCAATTCCAGCAAGATTCTTGACGAGAAATCGTTTAATTGCAGGGATTTCGCGAGCAACCGTTGTTGTAGAAGCCGCTTTCCGAAGTGGTTCACTACGGACAGCAAGAGATGCGGCAGAGATTTTTCGACCAGTTATGGCTATACCTGGGCAAATTACTTCACCTACGAGCGATGGATGTCATCGATTGATAGCCGATCGGACCGCAGAGCTAGTTACATCCATCTCTGATTTTATGGAATTGGTAGGACCGCTCAGCCAATAGTGGGAGACTACGGTTATGACTAACGAGCATCGCGCCGGGTTTGTAGCCGTTATTGGCCGCCCAAACGTAGGTAAGTCTACGCTCGTTAACGCCCTTGTTGGTAAGAAGATTGTCATCACCTCTAGTCATCCGAATACTACGCGTAATCCAATCCGCGGAATTATTTCTCGAGCAGATTTTCAGATGATATTGGTAGATACTCCTGGAATTCATAAACCAAAAACTTTGCTAGGAAGTCGCCTCAATGCGATGGTTCAAGAGAATTTAGAGTCAGTGGATGCTGCGCTTCTCTGCTTACCCGCGGACGAAGCAATTGGTGCAGGAGATGAATACATCGTCAAGCAGTTAGGACATATTCGCCATTTGTATGTTGCAGTAACCAAGGTCGATACCACCAAAAATGATGGCCTTGTTGAAAAATTGGTGGAAATCTCGAATTTTGTAGCAAAGACCGGAATCACCGTTGACGAGATCGTTCCGATTTCTGCCAAAAACTTAGAACAAACCGATTTATTGCTGGAACTACTGGTAAAAGCGCTCCCTGTTTCGCCGTCCTTATACCCTGAAGATATAGATACCGATCAGGCCGCAGAATTACATATCACCGAACTAATTCGCGAAGCAGCGATCCAAGATTTATATGAAGAACTGCCACATTCCGTGATGGTCACGATTGATGAGATGAGCAAACGTGAGGGGAAGAATTTTTATGATATCCACGCAACCATTCACGTCGAGCGCGACAGTCAAAAATCAATCATCATCGGCCCTCAGGGGAGCCGACTAAAAGATATTGGGATGCGTGCTCGTGCCTCGATCGAGACATTCTTGGATGGAAAGAGTTATTTGGGTCTGCATGTAAAAGTTTCTAAGGAATGGCAGCGTGATCCAAAAGCCTTGGCCAGACTTGGATTTACGGAGTAACTTCTTTACGTGTTGCAAAATATGATCCAACCAAGACAAGTGGAAGACCCGAAATAATTCCAATCGTTAATTTTTCGTGGAGTATGAGAACGCCTAAAACAACAGCAATCGCCGTATTCATGTAAACGACAAGGGATGCACGGGCAGGCCCAACATCGGAGAGAAGCTTGAAAAAGAGTACAAAACAGATCGCAGTAGGGAATATACCTAAAGAGATTAAGGATTCAATAGCATGGCCAGATGGAAGATGTTTAGGAAATTGCGTGATTGCAAAAGGTAGATAAATGATAGCCGTCATTAATGTTGCAAGACCGTTGATGGCAGCCCCATCCACTTGTGGAATCTTGCGATTCACCAAAGTTGGAGCCAAGGCATAACCGAAGGATGCGATGAGAAGTTCTAAAAGCGCAAATATAGATTGATTTCCGCGCAAACTTTCTAAACCAACTACAAGAACCAAGCCGAGAAACCCAATCACAAGTCCGATAACTCGCTTTAAACGCCAAACTGTTCTGTCTCCCAGTGCCGCGGCTACAAGAGTGGTCCAAAATGCCACGGTCGCAATGAGTAAACCAGCAAGCCCAGAAGTAACTTTCTTTTCGCTATTAGAAATAAACCACCAAGGTATTACCATTTCAAGAATCGCATATGCGAATATCCATTTAAGGTGAGGTAATGCGCCTTTAAGTTTTCCGGTATGAATTGCATATGGAATTAAAATTAACGCACCTATTGCGACACGACTAAATACTACGAACGCTGGCGTAAATTCGCCGGGGGCAACCGCCACTTTAATCAGAAGATAAGGAATTCCCCAGAGAAAACCTGTAGCGCCAAAAAGTATCCAGCTACTTCGTTTCACGCATTTACCAATTTACAGTTTGATCACGAAGCGTTCGATACGCATCCATCACATGTGGTGTTGGTTCGCTATTGATTTGCTGGATATTTCCAAGATCCCACGTAGGAGCTTCACCTAGAAGCGCCCATGCCGCCTGTCGAGCCGCACCGTTGGCAACGTATTCACCAGTCGGTGGAAGCAGTACTTCTCTGCCAAATAATGATGAAGCGATCGCTGACACTGCAGGATTTTTTGCAGCCCCACCGATTAAAAGGATGCGATTTACGGCTACCCCCTGTCGGACCAGTGCGTCAACGGCATCAACTAAACCAGCAAGCATTCCTTCAATCATCGCGCGGGCAATATTTTCTGGATGTGAATTTGCAAGATTCATACCAGAGAAGACCCCAGTTGCTTCGGGACGATTAGGAGTCCGCTCACCCTCAAAATATGGAAGGAGAGTAAGTCCCCCGGAACCAGCAGGGGCGCTAAGTGCTAATTGTGAAAGTCGATCAAAATCAACTCCAAGGATGCGCGAAGCAGCATCCAAAATCCGGGCAGCGTTCAAAGTGCAAACCAATGGAAGATAAAGTCCAGAGGCATCGGCAAATCCTGCTACGAAACCAGATCCGTCATGTGTTGGTGTGCGAGAAACGGAGAAAGCGGTTCCACTGGTACCGAGTGAAACTACGACATCACCTGGTTGTGCTTGTAATCCGAGTGCAGCACCCGCATTGTCGCCAGCACCCGCAGCAATTTTGACTCCATGCGGAGTTTCTCCCCCGAATAGATTGCTAGAAACTATTTTTGGTAGATGGATTTCGCGATCACTCTTTAGTGCAAGCGCCAATAGTTCTCGGTCATAGGTATTTGTGACTGAGTTGAAATAGCCGGTGCCGGAAGCATCACTTCGATCAGTAAACAACTCTTGAAAATTATTAGCACCTTGTAATTTCCATGATAACCAATCATGGGGGAGTGAGATAGCGGCTATTTTTTCCGCGTTCTCGCCTTCGTTCTCCGCCACCCATCTAACTTTGCTTGCTGTAAAAGAGGCAACCAAAACCGAACCGGTTCGATCAGCCATCCCTTGGTCGCCGCCGATTTCGCGGTTGAGGTCTGCGGCAGATTGAGCAGAACGAGTGTCATTCCATAAAAGTGCGGGACGAATCACTTCTCCCTTGCTATCCATAAGAACCAAACCATGTTGTTGGCCGCCCACAGAGATCGCTTCGACATCGTCTAAGCCGCCAGCACTCGAGATCGCCTCGTTGAGGGCTTTCCACCAATATTGCGGGTCGACTTCTGTGCCGTCCGGATGTGCGGCTCGGGCCTCTCGGACCAAGGCGCCAGTGTGGGCATCTCGAATCACAATCTTTACGGATTGGGTAGAGGAGTCCACGCCTGCAACAAGGGCCATGGGGCAAGGGTAGACTGCGCCAGTCAATGTTGACCAATGCAATTACCTTTTTTGAGATTTGATCTGGAGCTTAAAATGCGTTTTGGAGTGCTAACCGGTGGTGGAGATTGCCCAGGATTAAATGGGGTTATTCGCGCAGTTGTCCGCAAGGGAATCAAGGAATACGGCTACGAGTTCGTCGGTTTTCGCGATGGATGGAAGGGCCCACTAGAAGGTCTCACGATGACTCTAGATTTACCTGCAACGCGCGGAATACTGCCTAAGGGAGGAACCATTCTCGGTTCTTCACGTACCAATCCTTTTAAAATCGACGGCGGAGTTGAGAAAATCCAAGAGAACCTTAAGAAGCTCGGGATCGACGCACTTATTGCGATTGGTGGGGAAGACACGCTTGGAGTTGCTACAAAGCTCGATGCTTTGGGTGTGAAAGTAATCGGTGTTCCAAAGACAATCGATAACGATCTCAATAATACTGATTACACATTTGGATTTGATACCTCTGTAAATATCGCCATGGAAGCCATCGATCGTCTTCACACAACTGCAGAGTCACATCATCGTGCCTTGGTTGTCGAAGTTATGGGACGTCATGCTGGCTGGATCGCGCTTCACGCTGGCATCGCCGGGGGAGCGGCCTGTGTTCTTATTCCAGAAGTTAAATTTTCAACCGATAAAGTTGCAGCTTGGGTTAATTCTCGTTTCGCTGACGGTTTCGCTCCGATCATTGTTATTGCAGAAGGAGCGATCCCACAAGATGGCGATATGAAGATTAAAGATCAAACACTTGATGCATTTGGCCATGTGAAGCTTTCGGGTATTGGTGATTGGTTGGCGCAAGAGATCGAGGCAAAGACCGGAAAAGAGACACGTACGGTTGTACTCGGTCACATTCAACGGGGTGGCACGCCAACGGCATTTGATCGAGTTCTTTCAACACGTTTTGGTTTGGCCGCTATCACTGCTGCTCATAATGGTGATTGGGGCAAGATGGTTGCGCTCCACGGTACAAAGATTGAGACCGTGCCGTTGGAATCTGCGACGGGTGAGCTAAAGCTGGTTGACCCATCACTATATGCAGAAGCGCAGGTCTTCTTCGGATAAATTAGTCGTCCTCGTGACTGCTAAATTCCCTAGGCTACTCTTATGACGAATCTTCAGACGCTCTTTACCCCAGGTCTAATCGCTGCGCAGCAGCCTGAGTGGCCAGGTGGACCAACCGGGGAGCCCATTGCAAAAGCTGTTACTGCGCTTAAGAAGTTGCCACCACTTGTCTTTGCTGGTGAATGTGACAACCTCAAGGCAAAAGTTGCAGAAGCCCAAGCAGGTCGTGCCTTTTGGTTACAGGGCGGGGATTGTGCAGAAACTTTTGCATCAGCAACGGCAGACTCGATACGTAATCGCATCAAGACAATTTTGCAGATGGCGGCAGTGCTGCAGTATGCATCGTCTATGCCGGTAATTAAGGTTGGACGCATGGCGGGTCAGTTTGCGAAGCCTCGTAGTAGTGGAACTGAAACTCGTGGGGATGTCACCCTTCCCGCTTATCGCGGAGATGCAGTAAATGATATTGAGTTCACCCCCGAATCCCGTAATCCAGATCCACAGCGTTTAGTTCAGGTCTATAACACATCTGCTTCAACCCTTAACTTAGTACGTGCCTTCACTCAAGGTGGATTTGCCGATCTCCGTCAAGTCCACGAGTGGAACAAGGGATTCACAAATGACCCTCGATTTGGACAGCGCTATGAACAGATGGCGGGAGAAATTGGGCGCGCTTTAAACTTTATGAGCTCGGCAGGAGTAGATCCCGAGAGTTTCAAGAAAGTTGATTTTTACGCAAGCCACGAAGCTCTGATTTTGGAATATGAGAAAGCTTTAACTCGAATCGATTCTCGAACTGGACTTGCTTACGATGTTTCAGGACACTTTGTCTGGATTGGTGAACGCACGCGTCAATTAGATGGTGCCCATATGGATTTTGCTGCAAAAGTTCAAAACCCTATTGGCGTCAAGCTTGGACCAAAGACAACTGGTGCAGATGCGTTAGCAATCATTGCGAAACTCAATCCAACGAACGAACCAGGTCGACTTACATTTATCACTCGAATGGGCGCAGGTCTGATCCGTGAGAAGTTGCCAGAAATTGTAGAAACTGTTGCAAAATCCGGTGCACACATTCTTTGGGTCTGTGACCCCATGCACGGAAACACGTATGAAGCTCCTAGTGGCTACAAGACGCGTCGCTTTGACGATGTCATGGATGAGGTCAGAGGATTCTTTGAAGTTCACAAGAAATTGGGGACTCATCCTGGTGGTATCCATATCGAACTGACTGGCGATGATGTCACCGAGTGTGTTGGTGGAGGGGAGCAGATTTCTGAAGCAGATCTTGCTAGCCGTTATGAAACCGCCTGCGATCCTCGCTTGAATCACACGCAATCACTTGAGCTTGCCTTTTTGGTGGCCGAGATGCTTAGGGACAGATAAGCGACCGGCAAAACGCTTATTACCAAAAACTGGTAAAAGGCATAGGGTTTTCCCGTGCTACTAACCAGCATCATGAAGACGCCGATCGGCACCCTTACATTGGTTGCCCACGAGCACATCTTGCTTGCAGCTGGATTCGGTCCGCTAGGAGACCTCACCGCGCGATTAGATTCCACCGATTACGAACGTGGATTCACAGCAGTCAAAACTCTCCCTATTATTTCTGATCTGATTAGTGATTATTTTGATGGAGATTTGACAGCTTTTAATGGGATTCAGGTTCGCCAACCCGGTGCAGAATTTTCTCAGGTGGTCTGGAAAGTTATGAGGAAAATCCCAGCAGGTAAGACCATGAGTTATGCAGATTTAGCGGCGCGCGCTGGATCGCCGGCAGCCGTTCGGGCAGCAGGAAGTGCGTGTGCACGTAATTTGATTGCTCCAATAATTCCTTGCCACAGAGTCGTGAAGTCTGGTGGAGCACTTGGCAATTATGCCTACGGTTTAAGTTTTAAAGAAGAATTATTGCGTCACGAGGGCGCGCTGTAGCAATTCAGAGAGCACTTCATTAACTTTTGAAATATCTTCTGTGCTGATATCCAGATGTGTTACTAAGCGCAATACATTGACACCCATTGCACTAGCTAGAATTCCTGCCTCTTTAAGCTGCGCGCTCAATTCTGCTGCACTTAACTTAACCCCAGTTAAATCGATAGCAACAATATTGGTATCAACATGATCTGGGTTAACAAATATTGGGGAAACACTATGCGCGGCGAGCGCCAATGAGTGTGCATGGTTATGGTCATCTGAAAGGCGGTCAATGTTGTGGTCCAGAGCAAAATTTCCGGCCGCGCCTAAGATACCAATCTGTCGCATTCCAGAGCCGTATCTTTTTCGCCAGACTCGCGCTGATGCAACTCGATCCTTAGTAGAAAGCATGAGCGATCCGGCAGGAGCACCTAGCCCTTTAGAGAGGCAGATAGAAATTGTGTCAAAGTTCTTTGCGTAGTCTTTGAGCGAGATCCCGGTTGCGACGTGAGCATTCCACAGACGTGCCCCATCCAAATGCATTGCGATTCCAACCTTTGAAGTTGCTTCGCGTAGCTTTTGAATCTCTGCAAGTGGCTGAACGGTACCTCCGCCAAAATTATGAGTATTTTCGATGGCAATCGCTGTAGTTGAAACTTGGTATGGACCGGCATCTGGATAAGAAATTGCCAACGGGTCTTGTGCGCGTAATAAGCCACGAGGAGAGAACCAGGTTCGAGTTGAGATCCCACTAAATACTGCGCCTGCACCTAGTTCTGCCCGCACAATATGAGAGAAGGTTTCGGTGATTAATTCCTCGCCCGGTTTAACCAGCTGTCTAATGGCTAATTGATTGGCAAGTGAACCGGTCGGCGTAAATAGCGCTGCCTCAACGCCGAACATGCTTGCAATACGCTCTTCCAAAGCATTGATTGTTGGATCTTCTCCGTAGACGTCATCTCCGACGGGCGCCGATGCCATAACGGCGCGCATTTCTTGGCTCGGCCGGGTGACGGTATCAGAGCGTAGATCGATCATGACTCTATCTTCTCACGACTATTCACCAGCATCACCACATAGAGCCCCGTCATTACACACAGTCCGCCTACAACGGTTCGCCAGGTCAGCCGCTCGTGTACAAGCAGGATTCCAAAAATTGCTGCAAAGATATATTCCATAGTTAAAACTATGCCAACCCCAGTCGCAGACATGAATGATTGCGCCCAGGTTTGAATGATGAATGCGAAGGCACTAGCAAAAATGGCGCAGTAGATGATCGCTATCCAGACACCATGGTCATGCGGAGTTTGGAATCCGGTGCGGGCAGTTGAAATCAATGAAAGCACGCCAACTGTGGCCATTTGAATCATCGTAAGCGCATAAGCGTCACGACCGGGACTCCAGTAGCTCAGTCCGATTATGTGGCAAGCAAAAAGCAGCGCACAAACCAAAACAAGAAATTCGCCTAAGCCAATGCTCAAACCTTTAAGTGAAAGAATGGCCATGCCGATGACCGCGAGTGTAACCGCAAGCCACTGCAATTTAGTCACCACTTCTTTGAAAAATCCGGCAGCAATTAGTGGCACAAAGATTGCGTAAAGTCCAGTAACAAATCCAGTCTTTGCCACTGTGGTCAGAGTGAGTCCGAAGGTCTGAAAGATATAACCTCCACCCAATAAAAGTCCTAGAACCACACCTTTCATCAAAAAATTTGGAGTTATGTGCCGTATGGATTTTGGTCGAACGATTGCCATTAAAAGTGCGGCAAGGATGAATCTCCAGGCAAGAAAAGAATCAACATTAATTCGGTTTAGCGAGTTCTTCATGATGGCAAATGTGCTACCCCAGATAACAGCTACGAATAGAAGTAGAAATGTCGGAAGAAATCTACTTTTCTGCTGACTCATTTACGCTGCGCACGCATTTTTTTCAGGATTTTTATCTCTGCACCATGTTCGCTTTCTTGGCCTGGAGTTTCTAGGATAAGCGGCGCATTGGCGACAGCAGGATGCGCAATCAATTCTTCAAATGCCTTAAGTCCTATTTCACCGTCACCCAGATTTTGATGTCTATCTTTGAGTGCTCCACAGACATCCATCGAGTCATTAGTGTGGATTAATTTGATTCGATCGATTCCGACAAGTGAAACCAGGAGATCTAAAGTTTCTGTCATTCCACCCTTTTTAGAGATGTCATGACCTGCCGCAAAAACATGGCATGTATCGAGGCATACGCCAACCTTAGGATGCCATTCCATAGCCTCAAAATATTTAGTGAGGTCATCTAATTTTTTAACTAAAGATTGTCCTTGACCAGCCGTGGGCTCTAGTAGTAGCCAAGGATCATTCTCTTGTAGATTATTGAGTACAGGCATCATGCCTTCATGAATTTGTTTCCAGGCAGTTGGAATATGCTTTTCATCAACTGCGGACCCGGTATGAATTACAGTTCCCAATGCGCCAATTTCTTTCGCTCTCTTGAGCGAATAAGCAGTGGAGGCAAGTGAGTTTTCGTAGGTTCCTATTGTTGGTGAACCTAAATTTATTAAGAAAGGCGCATGCACATAAGTGTGAATGTCTAGTTCCTCGGCACGGTCCCTGAAGGCGGTATCAGCTTCGAGATTGGCCTCGGGCATCGCCCAGCCTCGTGGATTGGATGCAAAGACTTGAATCGCCTCTGCTTCAGTAGTCAATGCATATTCGATTGAACGTTTGGCCATCCCACCTGAAGTAGGAGTGTGGGCACCGATCCTTGGACTAAGTGAGCTCATTGGGTGAGCCTACCCGAGCGTTATCACTACCGTGGATCCACGTTTAACCTGAGTCCCAACCTTTGGGGAGACATTTGTGACGTGCTTCCCATTACCAATCTTGCGAATGACAACTTTGAGTTGAAGGTTTTCCAGGGCAGTGCTGGCCGCACTTCTCGACAAAGAATAAATATTTGGAATGTAAACCAGTGAGGACCCTTGAGAAATCACGATATTAATCGTGCTTCCAGCATCTACAGGAGCAGAGCCATCGGGATTTTGCGACATAACATTACCTGCGGCGACGGTGTCGCTAAATCCAAAGGTTTGTTTAACGGTAAGCCCCACAGCAGTTAATTCACTCTGTGCTTGATCGCCACTCTTGTTTATATAAGAGGCGATTGAGATCGGCGAAGGAGTTGGTGTTGCAGTTGCAGTTGCAGTTGGAGTTGGAGTCGGTGTTGGAGTCGGTGTTGGAACCGGTTGCTGCCCCTGCGAAATTGTCAGAGAAACAGTTCCGCCCTTCTTTACATGTCCGCCACCGCCGGGATCTGAGGAGATGACTTCGCCAGCAGGAATTGAAGGATCATAATTTTGAGAACCGACTGTGGCTTTAATTCCCAATGCTGACAGAGTGGATGTTGCATCTTTTTTGCTCATGCCAGCAACAGAAGGAATCGATATCCCAGCTCCTGGTCCAGATAATTTGTACCAACCGCCAACTGCTAGCAGGGTGATCAAAAGAAATGCGAGGATTCGATTGCGACGGACACGACGCGAGGTCTTGCGTCGAATTTGGTCTGTTTTACTCATGGCTTCTTCTTTCGGCTGCGCTTTAGTGAAATCTGGACGTATTGGTTCGGTGGATGACTTAATTCTCTCAACAATTGTGTTGCCTATCCGAACCTCTGCATGTGCACGCTTTTTCTTCCGCGTAGATGGAGGTAATGGAAGATCTAATTCCAAACTCATTTGTTTGCGTTTAGGATCGATTGTCACCTGGAGTTGTCGAAGATCTTCTAGGAGTTCTGCCCCATTCTTCTGACGCTCATCTGGATTTGGTGAGGTAGCCTTCATGACGATTTTATCTAGGGCTTCAGGAATTCCAGAACGTCTTGATGATGGCGCCCCAATGCGTTCATTCACGTGCTTGTAAGCAATTTGAATTGGAGATTCGCCTTCGTATGGCTTCTCACCGGTAAGCAATTCAAAAAAAACTACGCCAAGAGAGTAGATATCACTCCTGGCATCAGAGATTCCTCGTTGTACTTGTTCTGGAGAAAGGTAAGAGACGCTTCCCAAAACTATGCTTGATTCAGCGGTCATTGTGTTTCCTACGACGCCCCCCTGGGCCAATCCAAAGTCCGCGATTTTGATCCGACCATCTTTGGAGATCAAGATATTCTCTGGTTTGAGATCCCGATGATTGATTCCAAGTCGATGCGCTTCAGCTAGTGCGCTGGTCACTGGAACCATGTAACGAAGAAAGTCATCTATAGAGAGTGGACCGTGGTCGACAAGCAAATCACGCAATGTAAAACCGTCGATGTATTCCATTACGATAAAGACCGCTGGAGCGCCACCTTCGTTCCATCCTTGATCCTGAATTGAAACTACGTTGGGATGAGATAGAGCCGCCGTAGCCTTAGCCTCACGAATAAATCGATTAACAAAGTCTTCGTCATTAGCCAGATGTGGGTGCATGATCTTCACGGCAACGTGACGGTCTAATCGAAGGTCTGTTGCCTTATAGATGGAGGCCATTCCACCCGATGCAATCAACTCAAGGAGCTGGTAACGCCCATCAATTACTTCTCCGGTGAGGTCTGACACGATGAAATCTTAGAGGTTAGTTGAGTCCATTCAGGTGAAATTCAGCGGCATCGCGCGTGCCTTCTTCTAAAAAATGAATTCGCTCGAGTTCTAAGAAGGCAAGCATCTGCTCTTCGATGTTATGCCCGTCACGCGCCAAGACCCGTCGCAGTCCAACAATCGGCTCTAGGTCTATCCATATTTTGGTCTCTACCGCATCGCGAATGGCGCTCTGCCCGGCACCGACTCCTTCAAGTATTAGTAAATCCACGGGTGGGATCACTAATTCTGAACCTGGTTCGTTGCGTCTCCAATCAAATGCTGTCGTACGAAATTCTTCTCCTGATTTGTGCGCGCTGACAATACCTTCAAGTTTTAATGTGAGTTTGAGACCTAAGGCGTCATCCCAACCATCATAAAGATCATCCATATGCACGACGGCAACACTCATCTGATCTTTATATTGTTCGCACATATATTCGGCGAGCGTGGTTTTCCCAGCACCCGCTGTTCCATCAATTGTTACGATCATTTTGCGCATTAGCGATTCGAAGCCAGCGTTTCCAGCCGCCGATCGCCAACAGAACAAAGATGAAATATAGAATGGAGGTGAGATAACTCTTTCCATGCCAAAACTGGTAGGTGTAGACCGCATCAACGATGAACCAGAGTGGCCAGGCTTCGTATCTTTCTAGGCACATTAATATTTGCGCAATGCAACTACCGACAAATCCGAATGCATCGGTCAAAGAAGCCGCAGCACCGATATGAACCAAACCTGGGTATAACGCGAACCAAGCAACTGCATATCCTACAATCCAATAAAGATTAAGTTTTAAAGTTAACTTAGCGGGCTTGGCACCCTTTGGACCCCAGCCAAACCATCCCCAGATACCGCCAGCGACAAATACAAATTGTAAAAGCGCGCTTGCATAATATTTTTGCTCAAAAAATAATCCCGCATAGAGCAAACTGCTTATATTCCACCACGGCCAGGTTATTCGCGGTCCAAAGATGCCATAGGCGACTCCCACTACCGAAGTTATGAAGGCAAAGAACTCTAGGTAGGTTAGTTGGTAACCCCAAGCAGTAAACATGACGGTCATGATTGAGTGTGAAAAAGAATGCATTGATGGACCCCTTTCCAATTCGCATTACCGAACTGGTCTTACGGTCGACCTGGCGATCAGGTCCTCTCAGCCATATAGCGGCTCCCGTTAGTCGTACTCTAACTCACCTAACTCATCTAGCTTATCTGGCGCGCACAGCTTGTAGGTAGGCTGGAATTGCGACTTTAAGTCGTCTAGCAGTGGAAGTTTGAGCACGATGTGTGAAGATTTGATAATCAATTCTTTCCACCTCATCGACGATGCCGCAATACAACTCTGAAGCGGCATTAATACAAGGCCTGCTGGAAGCATCCAGCAGCAAAATCCCAGCCGAAGCTTCTCGCTGAAGCGATCGAACCCGAGAAATTTGGAATTGCAGCGCAGATTTAATTTCTGGAGTTACAGTGCGTGCATTTAACATTTCCCAGGTAACTCCGTGTTCCTTAAGTTCAAGGATGGGAAGGTACACCCGCCCACGGTCTAAATCCTCGTCAACGTCACGAATAAAGTTGGCTAACTGAAATGCGATGCCAAGCTTCTGAGCTGCATCGTAGGCCTTGATATCTGAAGCGCCAAGAATCGGAACCATTTGCAGACCTATAACTGCCGCGCTCCCATATACATATTCCAGTAAGTCCTCGTATGTCTGGTACTCCGTGACGGTTAAATCCATCGTCATCGAATGCAAGAAAGATTCAAAATGCTCGATCGGAATATTGAATCGATTGACCGTATCGACTAGCGCGCGACCAATGTGGTCTTTACTTTTTCCTTGGCGTAAATCATTGAGAACTCCATCGCCCCAACTCTTTAAGGCTTCAGCTTTCTCTTCAATCGAAAGAGTCGAGGCTAAATCATCCACGATTTCGTCGGCATATCTAGCAAAACCATAGAGAGCGTGAACAAATGGCCGTTTCTCTTTTGGTAGAAGAAGTGTTGCTAGGTAATAGGTCTTGCCATGAAGTGAGTTGAGTCTTTTGCACTCTGCATAGGAAGCGCGGAGCTCTGGATCTGTTATTCCAGCGGCGCTCAACTCATCCATATTAAGAAAGTGACCCAACGATACGTTCTGCTGCTAACCGACCAGAAATTAAGACCATGGGTACACCAACTCCAGGTTGGGTTCCAGAACCTGCAAAGACCACATTCTCAAAACCTTCAGCCATATTTGATGGTCGAAATGGGCCAGTCTGAAAGAAGGTATGTGCACTTGCAAAAGGCGCTCCTCGTTCCATCCCTTGTCGTTCCCAATCTAGGGGCGTCGTCATCTGTTCGATTTCTATTGAATCTGCGAATCCTTCATATCCACGAGCTTCCATGGTGCGTAGCATCTGATCTCGATACTTCGGTGCCTGTGTTTTCCAGTCGATGTCAGCATCTAGATTGGGAGTCGGGAAGAGGATGTAATAGGAGGACTTATCTTTTGGCGCCAAATCTGGATCATCATGAGTTGGAACTGTAACCAAGAGACTTGGGTCGGTCATGAGAACCTTTTTATTTATTAATTCATCAAAGACACCATCCCAAGACTCTCCGAAATGAATGTTGTGATGAGCAAGATGACCATATTTCTTCTGCGTTCCGACCAACAAAGTCACGCAGGAAGGGGAGTACTTCAATCGCTTTACCTTTGCAGGAACCTTACCGAGTAAATCTCGATAGGCAACAGGTAGATCTGGATTCAAGATTACGACGTCGCATTCGATCCGTTCACCTGATTCGGTAATGACTGCACGCGCACGCTTTGCGGAATGTTCGATTGATGAGACTGTCGTGTCATACATAAATGTCACACCGTGTTTGGCTGCGGCTCCAGCTAGTGCACGAGGTACGGCATGCATTCCACCCTTAGGGAAGAAGACGCCATTAACCGAATCCATATAAGCAATAACTGCATATATTGCCAACGCCTGCTGTGGGCTTACTCCCGCATACATCGCCTGGAAAGAATAAACTTTCTGGGTTCGAGGATCTTTCAGGAATTGATTTACCTTTGGCGCAAGACGTTTGAATCCACCGAGCGCGACCAATTTTGCCAAATTTGGAGTTAAGAGATTGAGGGGAGAATCGATATTTCGGTCGATGAAATCTTTCATTTCATATTTATAAAGTTTGGTCACAAAATCTACATACTTGCCGTAACCAATCGCTTCTGCGCCACCAATAGTTTTTGCAATTTCGTCCTGCATCCGCTTAGTATCGGCGTGAACATCTAAATGAGAACCATCGTGATAAAAGGCTCGATAGAGCGGGTCAACAGGGATTAGGTCTAGCCAATCTTTAATATCTTCGCCAACACAGGCCAGAGCATCAGAAATAAGCTCGGGCATTGTTAAAACAGATGGTCCAGTATCGAATGAGTAGCCATCTTTTTCCAATAACCCATTGCGGCCACCCGGGACGGATTCTCTCTCGATGACAGTCACTTTTCTTCCGGCCCCTGCCAAGCGCAGAGCAGCGCTTAACCCACCTAGGCCAGCGCCAACAATTACTACATGGTCTGTCTTACCCGTAACTTGCCGCACGAATTCTCCTTTTAAATTACGAGCTGCGCTTTGTAGCAGCCGTGATCATCTCCTCGAGCAGGGTTTTTGCCTGTGGGGCAATTCCATCATTATTAAGCGCATTCCGCGCGTTGGAAGTCATCTCTTCTATCAACGTTTCTACTCTCTTTAAAGCCCCCGTGTCGACGATGATTTGGCGCAGCTTTTCGACACCGCGCAGATCTAAGTCGTTCTGGCCAAAATATTTAGCGAATTCGTTTCTCTGGGAAGAATTAACTTCAGAGGAGGTGATAGCAATGAGGACAGTTCGTTTACCCTCGCGCAGGTCATCTCCCGCTGGCTTGCCAGTTATTGCTGGATCTCCAAAGACTCCGATGACATCATCACGCAATTGGAAAGCTTCCCCTAAAGGTAGGCCATATCGAGAATAGACATTTAGTTGTTCTTGTGAATACTTTGGGGCAAGTGTTGCCCCAAAATGGAGCGGACGTTCGATGCTGTACTTACCTGATTTATAGCGAGCAACTTTGAGAGACCGCTCGAGACTTTCGCTGGCAAGGGCCTGTTCATATACGTCAAGGTATTGGCCAGCCATCAGTTCGACGCGCATCTCATCATAAATTGGTAACGACTGAAGTATTTGATCCGATGCAAGGCCAGATTCATGCAGCATTTTTGCCGACCAGATAAGCGCAAGATCGCCTAGCAGAATTGCGGAGGCCACACCAAACTGCGCAGAACTACCATGGAGATTATTGGTTCTGTGGAGTTCCTCAAATTGCTTATGTATCGAAGGAGCCCCACGTCTTGTGTCAGATGCGTCCATTACATCGTCGTGCATTAGCGCACATACGTGTACAAGTTCTAAAGACGATAGCGCCTTGATTGCTTGAGGGGTAATGCCACCACCGACGCCCAGATACCCGATAGCTGCAAATAATGGACGCAGTCGTTTGCCGCTGTCGAGCAAGAAATGACCAATCGAATCTGCGACTGGCTCCAATTCGCTACCAATGTCGGAGAGATAGGCAGATTCGCGTTCGAAGAAGAGCCGAAGCTCTCCATTTATGGCGTCAGTGAGCCCTCGAATATCGTTTAAATCCACATGGTAACGGTACCCTGATTGGCTATGAAGGATGAATTCTTTGACCGATGGAGTTCGCTACACGGCGGAGTCGCCGTAACCGGACTCGTAAAAGGATGGCTAACTATTTCGTACTTTCTTTGTCGCCCGCTGGCGGCGGCAAAAGTAACTCCCAATTTCCTCACTCTCTGCGGAGTTCTAGCTTCTGCTTGTATTTGTATTACACATCACAGTTTTTGGGGGATAGTGTTTTTAGTCTTCTCTTTAATCTGTGACGGGATTGATGGCACTTTGGCAATAATCACATCAAAGGATTCAGCTCGAGGCGCGATGTTGGATTCTGTTGCTGATCGCATTGGCGAATTCTTTTGGCTCGTAGCATTCTATTTACTGGGAGCACCAATCTGGATTATTGGAGTTGCTTGGGTTGCCGCTTTCAGTCAGGAATATGTACGTGCAAGAATTGCTGGATTAGGAGATTTTAGGATTGATATAGTCACAATTTCGGAACGTCCAGTACGCGCATCTTTTCTGGGTATCGCAATGGTTGTGGATCTTTTGAAAATTAATCTGGTGACGCAAACCGCTTGGATCTGGTTATTTTTTCAAGTTATTTCCTTAGTGATGGTGTCGCGCAGCGGGTTCCGCAGACTCCGTGAAGCCGATAGCATCGGCAACTAGTTCAGCGCTGATCCCAACTAAGGGAAGACCACCACCAGGGTGCGCCGAACCTCCTACGCAGTAAAGTCCCTTTACATCAGAACGATTCTTCGCCCGTAAGAATGCAGATTTAGCGCCATTGCTCGAAGTTCCATAGATGGAACCTCCTGGCGCATTAACAGAATTTTGTAAATCAAGCGGTGTTCGAATCTCCATCACGTCTAGTCGTTCCGAGACTCGAAGTCCTAGGGCGTCTAACTTGGCAATAATTTTCTTCGCATAGTCCTCTCCACCTTTACTCCAATCCCATCCACCGTCTGGATCATGACGAGGAGCATTTACGAGCACGAACCAACTTTCAGTATCGGTGCGTTTAATCATCGCTGGGTCATTCGGAGAACAAATATAAATTGTTGGATCTGAAACTGGGACTTGTTCCGTAAAGATTTGATCGAATTCAAAATCGTAATCTGAGGGGAAGTAAACGTTGTGGTGATTCATAACTGGTATTTCTCCCGAAACCTTGCTGTTATCAAGGCCCAGCAATAAAGAGAAGCCGGCCAGAGATTTTTGTGATTGCTTCAATTTCTTGCGCTCTTTCTTGGCCCCGCTGACATCTGGCTTTAGCAATTGGTTATAAATAACTTCTGCATCTGCGTTGGCCACAACGATATCTGCCGCAGCGGCCTCCCCATCTTTGAGCCTTATCCCGGTGACGGAATTATTGTTGGTGGTTATTTCAGTGACCGCGGAGTTGAGGTGAATCTGAACGCCTAATGATCGACACCGGTCTTCAAGTGCTTCACTGAGTTTTCCGATACCGCCTGAAATATGCCAAGCTCCAAAAGATGATTCGACAAAAGCGATTGTCAGGAGCGCCGCTGGAGCCAGTCTGGGGTCAGAACCCGTGTAAGTTGCGTAGCGATCCACGATCTTCTGAATGTAAGGGTCCTTTGTATAATTGCTTGTTAATTTACGCAATGATTTATGTGGAGCGATGTGTTTAATATTTTTTATAAAACCTTTATGCCGTGCCAGTTTCCAGATCGAGGATAATTCTGACTGCACAAAGGGGACTCTAGAGATATCCCACATTACTTCTGCGCGCTGCATTATTGCGTGCCAAGCGTTGCCGGCTTCAACACCTAGCGCAGCATCAATAGCCAGACATGTTTTTGAGAGATCTACATTTATAAAATCCACCGATTTACCATCTGCAAAGTGATAGCTGAAGGCAGGATCGACTGGCTTGATAGTTAATACTTTTTCAAAACGCGGACCGGTCTTTATGAAGAGATCCTTATAAACAGCTGGGATTGTTAATAGCGATGGTCCGGTATCAAATGCATAATC
This sequence comes from uncultured Actinomycetes bacterium, assembly GCA_903838295.1. Classification (GTDB taxonomy): domain Bacteria; phylum Actinomycetota; class Actinomycetes; order Nanopelagicales; family Nanopelagicaceae; genus PALSA-747. The sequence goes on along the minus strand of CAILXX010000002.1, from coordinate 89,082 downwards.
ACCAATCCATTCAGTTCGGCATTTACCACCTGTTCGGTTGCTGGCTTCAAATATTTCGACCGAATGACCTTGTTTAGCCAATCGTGCGGCTGCGCTCATTCCGCCTACGCCTGCTCCTATGACAATTATCTTTGCCATCTAAGCAACGCTCCGATCGCGCCAGGTAAGTGTGCCGCGGGCTTTCTTGGTCCAGGAGTTTAGGTTAAGAAATATAAATAAAAGAATGGACAACGGGTGCAAGAAAGCGGTGCTGATTGTAGATCGAGTTTTAAGTGCGGCGATCAATCTGGATATAACTATGAAGGTATATCCAACCCATGCCCATCGATTTCCAGTGAGTGCAATAACGAAGGGCAAGGTTCCGGTTAGGAATAAGAAGGTAAGAGCAAAAATGGTTCCGGGGATTCCACCGAAAGCCCGCCACAACGATTTTGAATACCCGCCAAATAACTCTTTCCCATTGTTATACATGCGACATTCGGCAACGCTACTTCCGTCAGCGACGCCACCCTTAAAACCAGATAAAACCAGCAACCGAGCTAGCTCTAAGTCATCAAGTATTTCTGACTTTATAGCTTTGTGCCCGCCAGAAGCAATATAGGCCGAACGCTTAACAACAAAGAATTGGCCATTAGCTATGACCATAGATTTAAAACGCAATTTTTCAGCTAAACGAAGAAACACAGAGGAAAGCCACGACCATTGTAAAAGTGGTTGGATCAATCGTTCGATGAAGGTGAATGCAATCTGCCTGGGATAGGGCGAAACAAAATCCCAACCCCAATATTTCATTGATGTAATTGAAGCAGAGATAGCTCTAGGGGCAATTCGAACATCCGCATCGAGAAAGACCAGATACTCGCCTTTACTATGTGCGACCAATTGGTGGCAGGCGTAATTTTTTCCTAGCCACCCATCGGGAAGGTCTTGACCGGTGAGAGAATTCACGGAGTTATAATTTTGCAGAATCGACTGTGTTAAATCCTGTGAGTGGTCGTTGAGAACTAAGAATTCGGATTTTTGAAGTCCTACTTGAGCGCCTACTGCCTCAATAACTTTTGAGGCATTTCTTTCTTCGTTGCGCATCGGAATTAAGATCGAGACAAGTTCGGTTATTGTTTTTGCCGTCGAAGCCTTGATTGTTCGCATCGTTAGTGAATTTAGGATGACAATGAGGAGCGGAAGAGCTGCTAGCGCCGCGATGTAACGCATAATAATCAGTAATAATCAGTAATAATCAGAATGCGTCGGGTCGACCGAAGCGCAATTGGAAGAAATATGGGGACAACACCATTGCAAAAATTAGCCCTCCGAAGCAAGCGGTCCCGGGACGATGAAAGAAGAACGCATTTCCCACAATCCCAGCGAAGAGCGACCAGAAGAGGAATACATTTGGTATTAGCGATGTCGTTCCATCTTTGCGATGTCCTTTGGGCAGGGTCACATTCAATAGCGACATGAGCCCCATTCCCGCAAAGAGCCATCCAGCCGAATTAGATAGTGGAATATTCGGTGCAAACGGAAGGTGCGGACCCACGACTTTCCAGTGCCATCTACCGGCATTAACCATCTGAGGATCCAAAAAGAGATCCCAAGCCATCAGTCCAAGGCCTCCGTAAAGAAAAACCCACTTCTGTGCGGTACGACGTGCCGCGACAAAAATTGGATAGCTGAGCATTACCCAAGCAAACGGAACCAAGAGTGGTACTCCGTAAATCTGATACCCAAGGGAGCTGTCATAGAAATATGTGCCAAATGGCCATCCACTTTTTACACCTATTGCTTCAACAGTTAGTGCGTAAATTAAAGTGACGGCGAGAAAAGTGGAAGCAAATCGTAACCCAAACGAAAGAAATGAATGGAACACTGCTACGAAGGCGGCGCTGTAGACCGTTGCAATTGTAAGGACACGAAGTACATCGCCATGCACCAGCGGATAAAAAATCTGTAAACCGATTGCTAGAAAGGTGGCTGACATTAAAACGATAGTCTGATTCCGTGACGCACCATTATGCTCTCGACCGCGCGGACGATATTGGCGAATGGACATGTGGTAATTCTGCCGTACTAAGGCTGGGTCAGTAAGCCACGAATCTCCAGGAGCGCAAAGCGGGCAAATAACTCTTCGGAATACCATTGAGCTAGCTCTGTACGCTTGATAACGGCGGTATGAGCAGCGCTTTTATAGGCAAATTCGCGCAGGGATTCAGAATCCCGCCAGATGGATAACGTTCCTTGCAAACCGACAGGCGCTTCGCCAATCCCAATAGCAAGTTCTAGCCCTGGGCTCTTTCTTAGACTTTCGATGACTGGTGGAACTGCGCGCCAGAATTTTAGGTTTTGACGCCAAGCAATTCGAGCTCGTGTAATCGCCAAAATTTTTCCATCCCACTCTTGTTTAGTTACTAAAAAAGGTTGTTGCTTTGACCAATGGCCGTGTGAGGATATTGGCGAAGCTATTAGACGAACTTCGTTATGTGCGAACTTGCGCCAAGCGGTAACAACTTTGCTCGAATCGAGCTCTTTTAATTTATTTTGATTATTTGCATTCTTGGGATCCAAAGTTACGAGTAGCGCCCAAACACGTGGATTTGCATCACCGGGCGTAAAGGTATCACCGCTTCCAGTTCCAAGAAGTTTAAAGAAGGCAACCGAAGAATCTCTTTTGAGCGACCTGCGATCCATTGCCATCCGCCAGATCGCTTTAAGAAGTTGATGGGTATGAATCTCCCATATATAAATAACAGTTATCATGAAACGTTATCAGTCGTCAGAAATATTTCTGAAATTACCTCTGTCGGTCGATCCCACATTGGAGCGTGACCAGATCGAGTGAGGAACACCCATCGCGCATGCTCGGGCGCCAAGGTACGTTCTTGAGAAGTTTGGGCCGGAAGGGTGTTGTCGCTATCACCAAAGATGATTGTAACTGGAACCATCTTGCTGATTGGTTTATCAAAGCGACGCTTTAGCATGCCATCCCAGGCAGGGAAATAGCCACTTGATGAACCGTATGCAACTACCGCATCAACTAAAGTTTCGCGAGGAAGTGTTCTCCATTCTGGACTTACTAACCCAAAGGCGAATTTGCGCGCCCAGTCTTCTTTTAGTAATTGATCCGCAAACGGATATACAAATCTGGCTATGAGTCGCGACTTTGCGCCGAGAGCAGTACGTTGCATAGTTGGAACTAGCCACAAGCCAGCTGGAGCCAATCCGACGACGCTTAAAGTCTGCTCTGGGTAGGTTGCAGCGAAATCCATCGCAATCCAACCTCCGAGCGAATTCCCTACAAAATGTGCTTTTTCTATTCCAAGTTTGGCTAACTCATCTTTGATAAGTACTGCTAACGAATGAGGATCCATATTCTGCTTGGGATCATAAGAACTCTTCCCATGCCCTGGAAGGTCCAATGCAATCACTCGAAAACGTTCTGTGAGTTGGGGCATGATCTGTTTCCAGATAGTGCTGGCCGAACCCATGCCATGTAGTAAAACCAATGGCTCGCCTGTGCCTGAAGATTCATAGGAGAGCGTCATGACATTAATTCTATCCGTGAATAAACCAGGTCTTGGCGATTGTGAATGCTGCGATCGCAAAAAGCAGGATGGAGAAAAGTTTTCGCAGGAGGGCTGTTGGTGCGCGCTTACTGTGATGTGAGGCAAAGATTGAGACAACGACTGCTATCGCGCCAATGATTACTGGTATATGCCAGTGGACTTCGTGCCAGACGGCATGGTGGCCCAAGAAGGAAGTCATGCTATTGATCGAGATAATAAGTAGCGATGTGCCAGCAGCTTTGTTTTGAGGCGTATTGTAAAAGAGGACTAGAACCGGAATTGCTAAGAATCCACCACCAACTCCGAATATTCCGGTCATCGCGCCAACTGTTAGTGCGGTAAGTATTAAAACACCAAGTGACATCCTTTTTTCTGGTGCAGTTTTGATGGGGCCGCGCATTGTCGCGATTCCAGCGCCGATTAAAATGATTGCGAATCCACCGGTGATCACAGAATTTGGAAAATGTTTCGAAAGAGTTGCCCCGCCGATGTTGGTTATCAAGCCGATTCCCCATATTGAGAATGCTTCTCGGTAGAGGACTTCGTGGGTACGCATTTTTGGAATTGCCCCAGAGAGAGCTGCCAGCAAGACCACGGCCAAGGCGGCGGTTGTCGCCTGTGTCGGGGTGAAGTGGAAGAGGTAGAGCAGGATGGGGACAGAGACCATCGCCCCGCCAGCGCCGACGAAGCCCAAAACGGAGCCGATAAAGGCTCCACTGATCACGGCTAGAAGGGCATCCATGCTTGAATCTTGCCCTACTTGCCCCTGTCGGTACTCCCCACTATCTTTCGAACATATGTTCGAATCAAACCTCGACCCAGCTCCCACCCCAGTACCTGGTGCCCGCGTGCTCGCGCCAGAAGGGGAGCCATTGGAGTTCATCTATAAGGGGCGACGTTTTCATGTCCATGCAGTTGTCTCAAGATGGCGCGAATCAGGTGGGTGGTGGAATCGAATTGATGATGGTCGCCTCAAAAAAGAGCCGCTAGAAGATCTGATCTTTGACGATGGGGGCAAAGCAATCTGGCGAGTAGAGGCGGCGCCCGAAGGGGCTCTCACTACCTTTGAAATTGAACTCGATGAGATAACCGGGAGATGGCAGATTCGCCCTACCTCACGATGAGCAACACAAAAATTTCTTTCACGCATCTGCATCTAGCCAGTGGCTACTCATTTAAATATGGCACTGCTCTGCCACAACACCTTGTAGAGCGTGCTGCAGAAAATGGTGCAACTGCGCTCGCCCTTACCGATCGAGATGGAATGGCTGGCGCAATTCGCTTTGCTCAAAGTTGCGAGAGTAATGGCATCGCGCCGATCCTTGGTGTCGATGTGCCATTTTTGCAGCGCAAGTATCGGGTCACGATTTTTGCACAGCCAGGATCCCTCGATGCGCTCTACCGTCTCATCACCAGCATAAATTTTAGTGAAGAAAAATTGCTTACCTTTGAGACGCTTCGCGCATCTTCGCAGTATTCATCACATCTGATTCTGATGCATGGCGCTTACTCTCAACTAGGTGCGGCCATTAATGCTCGACGGTACAAAGAGGCGTTCTCAATATTTTCCGCCACAGCACCCTTCTTTGCTGACCAAGTTATTGAAAGCACGTCACACTTACGCTCTGGAATTGGTCCACTTTCGACTATATATGCTTCAAAGATGTTGGGCTTTGCCCGTGACCATAATATTTCTGCAGTACTTACTAATGCTGTACGCATGCGAGATCGCAGAGATGGTCCAGTCGCCGATGTTTTAGATGCGGCACGTAAATTAGTCCCATTGCATCACAAGCATGTCGAACGCAGCAATAGCGAGGCTTATCTCAAATCCCCAGCAGAGATGGCATGGGTTGCGGATGAAATTGCGCGTTCGGCAGGAGAGCGAAACGGCAATCGTTTACTTGCAGATACAGAAGATCTTGCTCAAAAACTTCTGTTATCTGCTCGTACGGATATTGGACTAGGTGGCATTCATTTACCGCGCGTAGCTGATTTATCAGAGCTACGTCGACGTAGCTCTGCCGGGCTCAGTAAATACACTGGCGAACTCTCCGTTATTGCCGCAAAACGATTAGAAGAAGAGCTTGCTACCGTAACAACCCTTGGTTTTGAACCATATTTTCTCACCGTCGCTGATGTTGCTGATATGGCTCGCGCAAAGGGAATTCGGGTGGCAGCACGGGGAAGTGGCGCGGGTTCGCTTATCTGTTATCTCTTAGGAATTTCGGGAGTCGAACCAATAGCACAAGGGTTGTTGATGGAGCGCTTCTGCTCTGTCTTGCGTGCAGAACTTCCCGATATCGATATAGATGTGGAATCTGATCGACGGCTAGAAATTTATGATGCGCTCTTTGCAAGATATGGATTTAAAGAGAAACAGTACAAGCCTGGAGATGATTCAGGGAGTGCCACTGTAGCCATGGTCGAAACGTATCGAGCGCGCCATGCAATTAGAGATGTTGGCGCGGCGCTAGGTATCGCCCCTATGGAGATTGATCTCATCGCAAAGTCTATGCCACATATTAGGGCACGTAATATCGCGGGTGCACTAGAAAATTTACCGGAACTTAAAAGCCTTAAATTGGATACCCCGATCCTTAAAATGGCAATTAATCTAGCGGCACGTCTTGATGGACTTCCTCGACATCTATCAATGCATCCATGTGCAGTTGTTCTCTCCGACTCCCACCTTCTTAACTATGCACCTCTAGAAATTAATGCCAGCGGTTATCCCATGCTTCAATTCGACAAAGATGATGTTGAAGCGATTGGTCTCCTAAAACTTGATATCTTGGGTGTACGAATGCAGTCAGCAATCTCTTATGCTCTTGAAGAGATTAAGAGATTAGATGGAACCGAGGTTGATATTGATGCAATACCACTCAATGATTCAGCTACCTTTGACCTGATCAAATCAACAAGGACTCTGGGTGTTTTTCAAATTGAGAGTCCGGGGCAACGTGAACTTATTGGCAAATTTGCTCCCCAAACATTTACCGATTTGATTATTGATATCTCACTCTTTCGTCCTGGACCGGTGAAGAGCGACATGATTACGCCTTTTCTTAACGGTAGGCAGGGTTTTAAATCGCGCGCTCTTATTCATCCTGATTTACATGAAGTTTTGCGCGAGACCGAAGGTGTTGTCGTCTTCCATGAACAAGTTATTCGCATAATTTCTATCATGGGTGGCATAACTCTTGCCGAAGGCGATGAGAGACGGCGCCAGATGGGTGCACCTGATGGTCAAGTAGAAGTCCGTGATTGGTTTTATCCAGCTGCGATAGCGCTGGGATATGACAGGGACGTTATCGACGAAGTCTGGGAGATATTGCGCTCCTTTGCATCATTTGGTTTTTGCAAGGCTCATGCAGCAGCCTTTGCTTTACCAACATACCAATCTGCTTGGTTGAAGGCGCATCACACTGCACCTTTTATCGCGGGTTTACTTACACATGATCCAGGTATGTATCCCAAACGTTTGATTCTTGATGATGCTAGACAATGGGGAATAGAGATTGCCCCCATCGATATCAATAAATCAGAACGCAACTACCGAGCTGAACGGACAGATTCAGATGCACGGATTCCATATACGGCTCCGAATCTCATCAGCACTGGCGAACCTCTGATCTTGCCAGATGCTCGTGGATTTGCGATTAGAATCGGTTTAAGCGATATTCAAGGAATAAATGAATCTGAGATCGAGCAGATTATTAGCGCACGGCCATATATCGATCTGGCAGATTTTGTAGCACGCTCTGGTGCCAGTAGGCCAATATGCGAAGCACTTATTTTGGTAGGAGCTTTTGATAATCTTCATTCACTAGGTGAAGGTGCGCTCAATCACCGAGATTTACTATTGCATCTGCAAGATCTCTATACGTTGAGAAGTAACTCAAAACGAACGACAAGTAGCAATCAAATGCTTTTAGGCCTAACCCCACCACCACTTACTTCAAGTGGGCTCCCAGATCTTACTTTGGCAGAACGGGTGCGCCACGAGATAGATTTGACTGGAATGGATATCTCTCGTCACATGCTGGATTTTTATGGAGAATTTCTTAATCACGTTGGTGCTATTAGGTCTTCAGAGCTCATTCGCCAACGAACCGGAACTTCTGTTCTTGTTGCTGGGGTGAAGGTTGCGCTACAGATGCCGCCTATTCGTTCTGGCAAACGAGTAATCTTTCTTACTCTCGATGATGGTTACGGATGTAATGACATCACATTCTTCGAAGATATTCAGCAGAGCCGTGGGACCTTGCTCTTTAACTCATCACTCTTCTTGGTTCGTGGCGAGATAAGACGCACTGGCCCGCGTGGACTCTCTTTGCGGGCCACGGATGCGTGGGAACTCGCGGAGTCTTACGAGAAGTGGCGTAACCTGAGAGTTTATGAGCATGGATAGTTTCGAGAGCACCACGATTCTTCATGTTGATATGGATGCTTTTTATGCATCTGTAGCAGAGAAAGATGACCCCACTCTGCGCGGTAAGGCGGTTGTTGTTGGAACTGGTCCGCGAAGCGTTGTTCTCTCTGCAAATTACGAAGCACGCAAATTTGGTATCAGAGCAGCGATGCCCGTAGGCAGGGCTCAGCGAATGGCACCTCACGCCACATTTGTGCCACCTGATCATCAACGCTATAGCGAAATCTCGAGTGAAATTATGGAGATCTTTGCTAGCTTCACACCGCTCGTAGAACCGATCTCACTCGATGAGGCATTTCTAGATGTCACTGGGTCGCAAAAATTGTTGGGCTCTGGTCTTGAGATTGCTATAAAGATTCGTGCTCAAGTTGAAGAGCAAGCTGGTATTACCTGTTCGGTTGGAATCGCGACTACAAAATTTATTGCAAAACTTGCATCAGGCAATTGCAAACCTAATGGGTTACTTCATGTAAAAGACGAGAAAGTTTTAGATTTTCTGCACCCTCTTCCCGTCGGAGCGGTTTGGGGAGTCGGTCCAAAGACAAATGAAGAGTTGTTACGGATGGGGCTACGCACTGTGGGAGACATCGCCCGCACACCTCGCCATACTTTGATTAGAGCTCTTGGCGAAGCGAGCGGTGCCCATCTTCACGAACTTGCCTGGGGGCGTGATTATCGGGCGGTTACCCCCGATGAACCAGATAAAAGTATTAGCGCTGCCGAAACTTTTGCATCAGATCTAGAGGATACCGAAGAGATTTTGCGCGAACTCTTGCGACTTACCGAGAAGGCGACTGCTCGTTTGCGCGCACGCCAAATGTCGGCACAGACAATTTCTATCAAAGTCCGCTTTGCAGATTTTAAAACTATATCTCGTTCAAAAACCTTGCCATTAGCAATTGATGGGTTACAAGACACCTATGAGATTGCAAAAAAGTTATTTTTAGCTCTGAAATTAGATCGTGCTCGGATTCGCCTTATCGGAATTTCGTTAGAAGGTTTATCGGATTCCGCGGGCGCCCCAGTCCAATTGGAGCTGGGAGAACGGGAGAAAGGTTGGCGGCAAGCGACCAAGGCGATGGATCGAGCAACCGCCCGCTTTGGCGATGGAAGTGTCCGTCCTGCGCGACTTCTCTCAGCAGAAGATCAGGAGTGACCCATTCGACCCCAGCTCCTTATGCTCGGATAGCGAGTTTGACCACGCCTGCCCTATTCTTTCCCTATGGCCCTTTCTGAACACGAACGTCAACTTCTTGCGGAGATGGAAGCTGCCTTCGCACAAGAGGATCCACGTTTAGTTTCGACTCTAACTGGCAACGCGAGAACTCGTCAGGGTAGCCGCGTCCTAATTGGAATTGTCGGATTATTACTCGGAATGGCGATCCTCTTCGGTGGCCTAGTCTCGAAATTGATAGCTGTCGGGTTATTTGGATTTGTGGTCGCCCTGACCGGAGCGTTCTTGATCATTACAAATGTGAGATTTGGACGTGGTGGAAAGCAGGGTGTTCCTAAAAATAAAAAAGCCAAGTGGAGTGACCGTTTGGAACATCGTTGGGACCGAAGGAATAACGAAAGCTAACGTAAGAAAAGTTTAGTAAGTCGTTTCGTCGTTATTACCAGACCAAAGCAGATCATCACCACAAAATAGGCCACATGCAAGATAACGCCAGGTCCGATCATTCCTAAGGTTAGATCGCGTACCAATGAAATTGCTTGCCACAGGGGCAGTGATTTGATGATCCCCTGAAGATACCCTGGATAAACGGTTAATGGATAGAAAGTCCCTGAAAATAGGAACATCGGCAGCATGGCAATATTTATAAAATCCATCTGTTGATAAGAGTGGAAGCACGATGTAATTCCCATGCCAATGGATGCAAAGCCAAATGCAATCAGTACTGCGGCTGGGACCGCTAAAAGACTCCACCAACTTCGGATTAAACCCATTGGTACAACCACGCACATAAACCCAATCGCATAAGCAAACCCACGTAGAAGAGCTGTCGAAATTTCTCCAAGAGCTACGTCAAGTGGTCCGAGGGAAGTTTGCAACATTCCTTGATAAATTCGATCACTCTTGAGTTTAAAGAATACATTCCATGTGGAATCGTAAATTGCGCCATTCATCGCGCTGGTCGCCAGTAACCCAGGAGCGATATACATGGCATAGCTGACTATCATTCCGTTTTGTAGTGGAATTTTGCCAATCAAATGCCCTAAACCATATCCAAAGGAGAGCAAGTAGAGCACTGGCTCAAAAAAGCCTGAAACCACTGCAATCCAGACAGAATTCTTAAATGCGAGAAGGCTTCGTTCAAGGAGTACTTGCGGTCTGCCCGCATAGATCCTTGCGCCTAATTTTTCCCGCCTGGCTTCTGCAATTTCGACCGCGCTATCGTGCATCACTTGCTCAACCGTTTCGTAAATTGCTTGCGGGCATTATGTAAACCAAAAATAAACATTGCTATCAAGAATCCAGCGTGAACAAGAACCATGACTCCACTTAATCTGTGCCCATATGTGAAGTAGCGGCTTAGTTCGGTTGCATGCCACAAGGGAGAAATCCACCCGATCCAACGTAGATAGATCGGCATAGTGGCAAGCTGGTAAAAAGTTCCAGAGAATAAGAAGAGCGGCATCATTACAAAACGCCCCAGAATCATAAAGAAGGAATCATCGTTCTTTGTGGCTGCCGCTATGCCCAAGATGAAGGCGCCAAATGCGGCTGCGGCAAAGAGTGCAGTGGGGATCGCTAACCAACCACGTAATGAGCTAAAACCGCCGAAGAAATAAATAGCACAGCCGTAAATAGTTACCGAGAAGAAAGTACGGACGAGGGCTGCGATCAAAATTCCGTCTGCAATTTGTGACGAAGATATCGGGGTTGCGTTCATGGCAAAGAAGCTTTTGCTCCACTTGAACCCGTCCAAAGTAGGGAATACGGCTTCATCCATTGCATTTTGAATTGCAGCTGTAGCAAGAAGAGCTGGCGCTAAAAACGTTAGGTATTTGACCCCATCGACCCCACCAGAATGTGTGTTGATGAGTTTGCCGACTCCTATGCCGATCGAAAGTAAATAGAGCGTAGGGCTCAAAGCAGCTGATGCAAGGTTGCTCCAAAACCACTTGATCATTACCCGAATTCGACCTTCGCTGATCGACAGAGCACCTCTTTTACGAATGCGAGAAACATTCACAATATGAAGTGAACCTTGGCGCAAATTATTCGACATCAATCAATCAAAGTTCTGCCCGTGAGCCTTAGGAAAACATCTTCCAGTGAGCTTCTACGGACTAAAGAAGTTATGGGATGCATCCCTTTCTCCTTGAGAAGATGAAGGATTGCTTCGCCATCATCGGCATACATCAATATTCGATCTGGAAGAACTTCAATTCTCTCTACCAATTTTTGAAGTTCGGGTGCGATTGTTGCATTTCGGTCAGAACCGAATCGAACTTCCAAGACTTCTCGGGTTGAATATTTCTTTATCAACCCGGCAGGGGAGTCTTCGGCCATGATCAAACCTTTATCCATCACCATCAAGCGATCGCATAGTTGCTCTGCTTCATCCATATAGTGAGTAGTGATCAAAAGTGTGACGCCTTGTTCTTTAAGGCGAAAGAGACGATCCCACAAGATGTGACGAGCTTGCGGATCCAGCCCAGTTGTCGGTTCGTCCAACATCAAAATTTCTGGTTCGCTTACAAGTGCACGTGCGATCGTGAGGCGACGTTTCATTCCGCCACTCAGAGTTTCTACTTTCACCGAACGTTTTTCTACTAATTGTGCGAAGTCCAGCAACTCCTCTATCTTGCCGTTAATAAACTTTTTTGAGAGTCCAAAATATCGACCGTACACAAACAAGTTCTCTTCGACCGTCAGGTTGTTATCAAGATTATCTGTCTGCGGCACGACACCTAGGTGGGCCTTAATTTCAGGTCCATACTTCTCGGGATCTTTACCCAAAATCGTGATCTCACCACTCGAACGATTCAGGGTCGCAGCAATTATCCGCATAGTCGTCGACTTGCCAGCGCCGTTGGGCCCCAGAAATCCGAATGATTCGCCTTTTTTGACTTCAAAATCGATACCAGCTACCGCCACGAATTCCCCGTAGCGCTTGGAGAGACCCTTGGCCTGGATCAGGACCGGGTTCTGTGAAAAGTCTTCCATGAGGTGCCAAGCCTAGGTCCTTTAACAGAGCAGAGCGCTCGAATGTGCCCGTGGATTAAGGGGGAGGAGCGGGAAGGAAAGTGGGTCTTGGTGGTTGAAAATGGAGAAAAAGGGAGTAAAGTGGTGGATAACGCATTATTCGGGGGAATAAAGCGTCTGATAGGCGTAATAGGGGGAAATTAAATGTTTCTTGGGACCCACGAGCCAAAGCTCGATGAAAAGGGTCGCCTGATCTTGCCTGCACGGTTTAGAGATGAATTAGCCCAGGGCTTGGTCATAACTAAAGGTCAAGAACGTTGCCTGTACGTCTTCCCGATCTCTGAATTCACAACTATTACTGAACGCCTCCGCCAAGCACCGGTCACCGAGAAAGCGGCTCGCGACTATATGCGCGTCATGTTCGCAGGTGCTCACGACGAAGTTCCCGATAAGCAAGGCAGAGTCACGATCCCTACCGGTTTACGTATATACGCAGCTTTAGAAAAAGAATGCGTAGTCATTGGTGCTAACACGCGTCTAGAAATTTGGGATGCAACTTCATGGAATACCTATTTGGCGGATCGCGAAAAGGGTTTTGCAGATGTTTCAACGGAGGTGTTGCCAGGACTCTTCTAACTATGAAATGTGCCTGATCTGTATTTAGGCCATCGCCGACTTCATGACAACGACGCCTCTTCCCCGGCGCCGTTCCCCCCAAGATCCGTCGGTCGGCGGTGACCTAAGTGCAGAACAAAGAAGTAAATAAATTAATACGCATTAAAACTTCAAGGAATTAAAACATCAAGGAATAGGGAAGGGGAAGCAATTGAGCAAAGTACATGTACCGGTCGCATTAGAGCGTTGTATCGATTTACTTACCCCTGCCATTGAGTATTCACTTGCTAATGAAAAAGAAACCATTGTCATCGATGCAACTTTGGGACTTGGCGGACACACACGTGCATTGCTCGCCAAGTTCCCATTACTGAAAGTAATTGGGATCGATCGAGATGAATCAGCAATTGCAATAGCACGCGAGAATATTGCTCCATTTGGTGATCGTTTAATAATTGCACATACTACGTATGATCAGATTGCAGAGATTTTGAACGAAAATAATGTCACTGCGGTTGCAGGAATTCTCTTTGACCTGGGTGTCTCCTCTATGCAGTTGGATGATGGCGAAAGAGGTTTTGCTTACTCATATGATGCGCCACTTGATATGCGAATGGATCAAAGTAGCGGAATCACAGCTCAAGAAGTTCTGGATACATATGATCGCAATTCACTGATAAAAATCCTTCGAAAATATGGCGAAGAGAAATTTGCTCCCAGGATTGTTGACAACATTATCGCGGCTCGCCTCGATGGTTCTTTAAATAGCACAAAGGATTTGGCAGAAATCGTAAAAACATCGATACCGGCTCCTGCTCGTCGAACCGGCGGAAATCCCGCAAAAAGAACTTTTCAGGCGCTACGTATCGAAGTAAATCAAGAACTCGCGTTGCTCGAGATCGCAATCCCAGCCGCGCTGGAAGCACTCGATATAAAGGGCCGCCTGGTTGTAATGGCTTACCAATCTTTAGAGGACAAGATAGTTAAGAGTGCACTTGCGGTTATTACAGAGTCTAAGACTCCCAGAGGCTTACCGATGGATCTTCCAAATAGCGCTGCAAAGTATTCCTTAGTGATGCGTGGGAGCGAGGCCGCTTCTGATGAGGAAATCGTAGTTAATCCTAGAGCTGCGTCCATGCGTTTGCGCGCCGTCGAGAGGTTGGCCGCATAATGGCGATTCCAGATTTTGCGATTTCTGCACCCACTCCGGTTGAAGTAGTTAAACCACGTGGATTAGTTAAAAGTGCTCGGTCGGTTCTTAATCTGGTACCTGATTTCGATGTTGAGAATTCAGATGCAGTTAGTAATCGTGCCTTCATGGGAATCATTGCACTAATATTTGGAATAGGGTTGCTCGTTCTGCTTGGAATAAATACGGCTCTGACTTCCGGAGCGTTTACGATGGAAAATCTGAAATTACATTTAGCCTCTGTCAACGATCAGCGTGATGCTTTGCTCAATCAAGTCTCACACTATTCATCACCTGATCAACTTGCGCGGAATGCAATTAAGTTAGGGATGGCGCCCCAGGGGAGTATCAACTTTTTGACCTTGAGTGGGCCCAAAAAACCATGATGACTTCTCAAGGCTTTGCGGGCAGGGTTCGCACGTTAGTAATTGCCTTCGTCATAGTCTTTATGCTCTTTGGGGTTCGATTAATCGACGTTCAGGCGGTCCAGTCTGGTGGATATACCAAGCGCGCCAATAACGAAATGATTACCAGATCTGTTCTATTGGCGCCCAGGGGAGCTGTTACCGACATTAATGGCGTTGTGCTTGCTCGGAGCGAAGCAGCGGAAAACATTGTCGTAGATCAGACGATGATTTCTGATCCAGCTACCACAGCACAAGTAACAGCGGCCGCGCTGGGAATGCCGGTGCAGAAATTACAGGATATTCTGACTGGTACTAAACGCTACCGAATCGTAGAAAATGCCGCAGCGCCTATTGTTTGGGATAATTTGCAGAGCGCGATCAGTACTTACAACCACCAAGTTTTGGCAACATCGGCGGGACTGGCAAAGCGAATTGTGGGATTCTTTTCAGAGCGAACATATACGCGCAATTACCCCACTGGGACTTTGGCCGCATCGTTGGTGGGTTTAACTAATTCCATGAATGCTGGTGCCGCTGGAATTGAAGCAAGCATGAATTCCATTCTTGCGGGAGCAAACGGAGAATATGACTACGCAAATGGTGATGGCACGATTATTCCTGGATCACAACAACTCCTTACTTCTGCCAAACCCGGAACAAGCGTACGTTTAACAATTGATCGTGACATTCAATGGGTAGCGCAAGATGCCATTTCTGCAGCCGTAAAGAGCAGTAATGCGGCTTCAGGCACCGTGATTGTGATGGATCCTAAGACTGGTGCAATATTGGCTCAAGCCAGTGCACCAACTTTTGATCCTGCACACCGCAACAAGATAACGTCGGATGAGATTCGTAATCCAGCAGTCCAAGATGTTTACGAGCCAGGTTCAACTGGAAAAGTCATCACCGTATCTGCTGCAATTGAAGAAGGTACAACTACTCCGACAACGGTTTACACCATCCCTAATACCCTGAAAGCAGGGGGACGTATTTTTCATGATGACATCAATCATGCAACCGAACACCTAACCACGGCTGGAGTGCTAGCGGTCTCAAGCAATATCGGTGCGATTCAAATCGGTGCCACAATGTCACACAACACTTTCTTCTCCTACCTTCAAAAATTTGGGATTGGCCAGAGCACAGGTTCAAATCTTCCAGGCGAATCTCAAGGAATTCTGCATCCAGTCGACACCTGGTCCAATTCTTCAGCTCCGACAATGTCATTTGGACAGGGTTATTCTGTAACTGCAATGCAGGCGACAGATGTCTTTGCAACAATCGCCAATGATGGCGTCCGCGTGACCCCTAACGTTGTCGCGGGTGTAGTAGATAGCAATGGAAATTACACTCCATCAGCGTCATCGACCAGCACACGTGCAATAAGCGCACAAACAGCTCAAAAGATTCGCAAGATGCTTCAAGGGGTCGTTTCCGAGGCAGGAACAGCGCCTGCTGCACAGATCCCTGGGTACCAAGTCGCCGGTAAGACCGGTACTGCTATGCGTTCTGATCCAAAATGTGGCTGCTACCGTGGGTATGTTGCATCCTTTATTGGGATGGCCCCAGCGGATGCACCAAAATATGTTGTCAGCGTAGTTATCCAAAATCCACGCGGTCAACACTTTGGCGGGTTAATAGCTGCACCGGTTTTTAAGAAGGTCATGAGTTTTGTATTGCAATCAAAGCAGATTCCTCCCACCCCAACAAAAACTATTCCTTATCCGTTGACACAAGCCGCTCTGATGATTGCTAAACCATGAGCCAGTTGCGCCCTATTGGGAATTTTCAAAAAACCCTTAAAGATTTAACAAAATTTCTTGGTGTTGAAGAATTCACACCGGATATTTCTTTTACTGGACTCACACACGATTCACGTAAGGTCGAATCTGGAGATTTGTTCCTAGCTTTACCTGGCGGCACAATGCACGGTTCCAAATATGTAGATGACGTTATCGCCAAGGGAGCTGTAGCTGTTCTGACCGACAAGCAGGGCCTGTTGATTGTTGGCGATCGCATTCCTTGCATAATGGTTGATGATCCACGTTTGATCGCAGGGGATGTTGCCTCGTGGTTCTATCAGGGTCCATTTCTCTCGTTAGATGCAGTGGGTATCACTGGGACAAACGGCAAGACCACAACGTCGGCCTTACTGGAACAACTATGGCGAATGAACAACCGAACTACCGGATTTATCGGCACGATTGGAATTGCAATCGATGGTGAGGAATTTGAAAGCACGTTCACGACTCCGGAAGCCGCTGATTTGCAGTCTGTGGCGGCGACAATGAGGGAACGCCATGTGCGCAACTTAGTAATGGAAGTTAGCAGCCACGCATTAGTGCAGCATCGGATGAATGGTTCAAAGTTCTCTGTGGCCGGATTTACACAGCTGACACAGGATCATCTAGATTTTCACGGAACCATGGAAAACTACTTCTTGGCTAAATCGAAGTTATTCTTGCCAGAATTTACCGAGAAAGCGGTTGTGAATATCGACAGTGTCCACGGACGTCGTCTCTTTGATGAGGCGCAAGTGGATACCCAATCACTCTCACGCGATGATAAGAGTGCACAATGGCATTATGACACTTACTATCAATTAGATAATGGTGCTGGATATCAAGTGGTAATTCGCGGTACTGGCGGAATCCTGATCGAGGGTCGGTTCCCGTTATTGGGGTTGCATAACTTAGATAACGGACTGCTTGCAATCGCGTTAGCCGTTAACACCGGCGTAGACCCCCTTGTGATTTCGGCCAACATGCATTCATTGTCAGCCCCGCAGGGCCGACTCGAACCCGTTTCGATTGGTCAAAAATTCATTGCGTTAGTGGATTTTGCACATACTCCGGATGCTGTGACACGCGCCTTGGCAACGGCTCGTCAGATGACCCATGGGCGCTTAATTGCAGTCTTGGGATGTGGCGGGGACAGGGATAAAGCCAAGAGGCCTTTGATGGGCCAGGCTCTGCGCGAAGGTGCCGATTTCGCAATCTTTACTTCAGATAACCCACGCAGTGAAGACCCATTAGTAATTCTTAATGAGATGGTGGGCTCTGGTACTGGCAAAAATGAAATAGTGGAAGTAGAACGTCGTGGAGCCATTGCTATAGCTGTGGCGGAAGCCGACGATGGCGACTGCATTATCGTTCTTGGCAAGGGTCACGAACGTGGGCAAGAAATAAATGGTATTAAACAACCCTTTGATGATCGCATTGAATTAGCGCGGGCCATTGAGGGACTCTCATGATTCCACTTACAATTTCAGAAATCGCCACAATCGTGAGTGGCCGAATAATAGGGATCGATCCAGCGAAAATTATTACCGAACATGCTGTGCTGGATTCCCGCAAAGCAGAGACGGGTACCTTTTTTATTGCACTACCAGGTGAGAGAGTTGATGGAAATCAATATGTTCAACAAGCAATAAATCAAGGAGCTAGTTTTGCACTCACAACTTCCGAAACTACTTACCCATCTATAGTTGTTGCTGATGCGATGGTTGCGCTTGGACTGCTTGCTACCGAAGTTAGAAATCGTATGCAGCACTGCACCTTTATCGGAATAACTGGCTCTCATGGCAAGACAACCACTAAAGATTTATTAAGTCATCTACTTGCAGTAAGTGGAGAAACTGTCGTACCGGAAGGTTCATTTAATAACGAGCTTGGCGTGCCACTCACAATACTTAAATGTACGGAGAAAACTAAGTTTTGCGTTGTTGAAATGGGCGCAAGGCATAGGGGGGATATCGCTTCTCTCTGTGAAATCGCGCGTCCCCAAATAGGGGTGGTCTTGGTCGTGGGTAGTGCTCACGTAGGGGAGTTTGGAAGCCGCGAGGAGATTGCGAAGGCAAAGGGCGAACTGATTGATGCATTGACACCAATTGGTACCGCAATCCTGGGAGATTATGATTCATTTACACCACATATGGCAGATGGAAAGAGATGTAAGCGAATTCTATTTGGTGAGAAAAATGAATGTGATGTTCGAGCCGCAGATCTTGAATTTAGAGAAGGCCGGGCACACTTTGACTTGGTTTCATCTTCTGGTAGGGCTCCAGTTGCACTTCGACTCCTTGGACTACATCAGGTGGCAAATGCTTTGGCAGCTGCAGCCGTCGCGCTAGAGGTTGGTCTGTCCATGGATTCAGTGGCAGCTGCACTTTCTACAGCAGAAATAGCAAGCAAGTGGCGCATGGAATTGCATGATATTGATGAACTACTACTCATCAACGATTCCTACAATGCAAATCCGGAGAGTATGCAGGCAGCTTTAAGGACTTTGGCACTTTTAACTCAAGAACGTGGTGGTTCATCATGGGCATTCATCGGGAAAATGCACGAACTCGGCGAGTCAGAACAAGAAGAACATCTAAAAATTGGCAGACTCGCCTCTGAACTAGGAGTTGATCACTTGGTCTCAATTGGGAGCGACCTCTATCTCAATGGTCTTGCACTTGATATCCAGGCGGGGGATGAAATGTTGACTCACTATTTTCTGACTCAAGAGGAGGCATTGGGGATGTTGCCTCATGTGCAACCTGGTGACGTAGTGCTCGTGAAGGCATCACGCGCAGAGCATCTAGATGAACTTTCGGAAAAAATTATTGCACAATGGCAGGTGGTCCAAGAGTGAAAGAGATTCTCGTAGCAGGTTCAGTGGCGACGATATTAAGTTTGTTTCTCACGCCTGCTTTTATCCGATTCCTAGCCCGGCGACAATATGGCCAAAATATTCGTGAAGATGGACCAACCACACACCACGTGAAACGCGGCACCCCGACTATGGGTGGAGTTGTTCTAATTTTCGCAGCGATTACTGGGTATTTCGCTTCGCACCTTATTGACGGAGTGCGAGTAAGCATTTCTGCGCTATTGATAATTGGGCTAGTCCTTGGACTCGGCGGAGTCGGATTCCTTGACGATTGGTTAAAAATTGTTAAGCAACGCTCTTTAGGTTTGCGAGCCAGGGAGAAATTATTGGCGCAAGCCGCAATTGCTGCTGGATTTGCCTTTGCCGGATTGCACTTTAAAGATTCCTTCAAGCTGACGCCAATCTCATTCCATTTATCAACGGTACGCGATACATCGCTGGCGCTGGGCACAGTTTTTGTAATAATTTGGGTTCTCATTCTGGTCTTAGGCACAAGTAATGGCGTCAATCTCACAGATGGTCTGGATGGCTTAGCGAGTGGTACTTCGATCATGACTTTGCTTGCCTTCGTTTTGATTGGGGTTTGGGAGTTCCGACAAAGTTGCGGGCTTTCTGAGGGAACCTTTCCGCTGACAAAGTGTTATCAAGTTCGTGATCCATTGGATCTGGCAGTACTTGCAGCAGCGTTTGCTGGCTCGTGCGCTGGATTCTTATGGTGGAACACTTCGCCAGCACAAATTTTTATGGGTGATGTTGGCTCATTAGCACTAGGTGGAGCGTTGGCAGGGCTTGCCATTATGTTGCGAATTGAGATGTTGTTGATTGCGCTAGGTGGTCTTTTCGTAATAATCACGATGTCAGTGATAATTCAGACGACATATTTTAAAATATCGGGTGGCAAACGGGTTTTTAGAATGGCACCGCTTCATCATCATTTTGAATTAAAGGGATGGTCGGAAGTTACGATTGTTGTTCGCTTCTGGATTATCGCAGGATTTAGCGTAGCGGCAGGTTTGGGATTGTTTTATGCCCAATGGGTGACTTCTTAAAATGTCATATTTGCAATCACTTGATTCGCAGAAGATTGCGGTGGTTGGGGCAGGAGTCACAGGCAAGGCTATTCTTCAATTTCTGGATAATAGAAATATCAAAGCGGATGTATATGATGATAAAGCGCCAGGTGCGTTACGCGAAGTTAGCGCTAATTATGATCTTGCAATAATTTCTCCAGGTTGGAAATTGGACCATCCGATTGTTCTTGCTCTACAGAAATCTTCTAAAGAATTAATCGGCGAGATTGATTTTTCCTGGCGTGTGAAAGAAGAGATCGCACCAGATCAAAAGTGGATTGGACTCACAGGCACGAACGGCAAGACAACGACTATCCAAATGGTGCAATCAATTTTGGAGGCAAGTTCGGTTTCTGGTGTTGCTTGTGGCAACGTGGGCGAGCCGGTGATTTCGGTTTTGGGCTCTGGCAATCATTATGACATTTTGGCGATCGAACTCTCTTCATTTCAATTAGAGTGGAGCAACCTTCCTCGATTCGTTGCATGTGCAATATTAAATATTGCGCCCGACCACATTGATTGGCATGGCTCCTTCGATAGATATGCCTTCGCAAAGCTGCGAATACTTGATTTCTCTGACCAAGCCATCATTAATGCTCAAGATCCTGAAACGATGGTGAGAAGTAGTTCATGGCGTGGTTCAAAAGCTTTTTATTCTCTTGACACACCCCAAGCAGGTGAAATCGGATTAGTCGATAATCTGTTGATTGATAGAGCTTTCACTGGAGATCCATCACAAGCTGTGGATTTTGCGGAACTCTCGGATATTAAGCCGACGGTTCCTCACAATGTTTCTAATGCCATGGCCGCTGCGGGGTTAGCCCTTGCGGTGGGGCTTACCCACGATGATGTCCGACATGGACTTAAAAATTTTACATTGGACCATCATCGATTAGAGAGCGTTCTCGAGCAGGATGGTGTTACCTGGATTAACGATTCCAAGGCCACTAACCCGCATGCAGCAAGCGCTGCATTGATGTCTCAGTTATCAGCTATCTGGATAGCTGGCGGGCTAGCCAAAGGTGCCGCAATGGATAACTTAGTGAAGCGATGTGCGGGTCGAATTAAATCCGCAATCCTGATCGGTCAGGATGCTTCAGTCATTGCCACAGCGTTATCTAAATACGCACCTCACATCCCGTATATCATTATGCCTTTCGATGGGAATTCCCAAAACTTGATGCGAGATGTGGTGTTGAAGGCCCAAGAGTTATCATCTAGCGGGGATACTGTATTACTGGCACCAGCTTGTGCTTCTATGGATCAGTTTCGTGACTATGCAGATCGCGGAGAGACTTTCGCAAATATGGTGAGGGAGGTGGTGGGAAAGTGACCACACGTCCAACGAGCAGACGTCAGCAATACTCCAATTACTTGCACCGCGTTGATTCCCCTTACTACTTGATTATTGGCGCCTTAACTTTTCTGTCAGCTCTGGGAATTGTCATGGTGCTTTCAGCCTCTAGCGTGTATTCCTTGCAGCAATCTGGCTCCACGTATTCAATTTTTCTTAAGCAATTGATGTTCTTCGGGATTTCGCTTTTCGCAGTTTTTTTAGCCGCCAATTGGAAGCCCCAAGTCTGGGATTGGATCACTCGTTATTCGCTAGCGATGAGCTTCTTTGCCCTATGCCTGCCTTTGGTTCCGGGTATCAAATTAACCGTGAACGGAAATACCAACTGGATTCATTTTGCCGGATTTACGATGCAGCCAAGTGAATTTGCAAAATTAGGGCTGATTTTATGGTGTGCTGGTCAGTTAAGAAAATACGACGAGAACGTTGTCCAACGCTCCGCCACCCGCCACATAGCTTTCTTGCTCCCAGGAACCCTTTTGGTAGTCGGTTTGATTCTTAAGGGCGGAGACTTGGGAACCACGATTATTATTTTGGGTGTAGTAGCAGCCATGCTTTTTGTTAGTGGTCTGCCCCTTCGCCATTTCATGGGACTTGGAATCTTTGGCGTCGCAGGCATAGGTCTATTGGTCGCAATTGCTCCGTATCGACTTCATCGATTTGCTGCAGTCATAAATCCATTTGCTCCTGGTGTTTATAAGCTAGCTGGATGGCAACCCGCGCATTCGGTCATGGGACTTGCAAGTGGCGGATTATTTGGAGTGGGTCTTGGAGCAAGTCGGCAAAAGTGGGGCAATCTCTCTGAAGCACATACAGATTTCATCTTCTCGGTTATTGGAGAAGAGCTCGGGTTACTTGGCACTCTCATCGTATTGTTGCTTTACGCAGCTCTGATCTATGGTATTTATCGCACATCGATGCAGACCAAGGATTTACTTTCACGCTATGCATGTGCTGGTGTCGCAACTTGGATATTGATGCAAGTTATTGTGAATGTCGGTTCGGATATCGGAGTCCTCCCCGTGGTCGGAGTAACGTTGCCATTTATTAGCTATGGCGGATCTTCCTTAATTGCTAATTTCTTGGGAGTTGGCTTTGTGCTAAATGTTGCGCGAGGTGACCCTCAAGTGCGTGCATCGCTTCGTAGTCGTAAGAAATCCTCGCAAGAAAAATGAGAACACAGCGAGTCGTCATAGCAGGTGCTGGGACTGCTGGTCATATTGAGCCAGCCCTCGTTATCGGTGATTGGTTGCGGGAGCATTATCCGGAAGTACAAGTGACATTTATTGGCACAAAAGAAGGAATTGAAAATAGGTTGGTACCTCAAGCAGGTTTTGAATTGGCATTGATCAAGAAGGCGGCCTTCCCTCGCCATTTTAATAAGGAACTATTTACATGGAAATTTAGATTTGCGCAGTCATTGATGCAGGCAGCTCGAATTGTAAAGGGATCGGATCTGGTTGTTGGGTTCGGTGGCTATGTCTCTGCATCTGCTTATCTGGCTGCAAAAATAAGTAAGGTCCCGATGGTCGGACATGAAGCTAATGCAAAAATGGGCATGGCAAATAAATTAGCTGGTTTTTTCGGTGGCACACTACTAACCACATTTGTGAATGGATCGTATGACGTTGTAGGGATTCCGCTTCGACCCTCTATCGTCAGCTTGGCTAAGCAATCTATTCAACAACGCAAAGAGTCGCGCACTATTGCCAGAAAAGAATTCGGTTTAGATCCAGATAAGCGAACGATTTTGGTTTTTGGTGGCTCAATGGGTTCCGTTAAATTCAACAGCGTTATCTCGGAGGCCTTGAGATCAATTTTGCCGCAGGGAATTCAAGTGATTCATGCAGTGGGCCAGACCAATGATCTTCCGGACGCACAAAAAGGGTATGCACCCTTCTCCTATATCGATGACATGGCTTCTGCATATGCAGCAGCAGATTTTGTTATCTCTCGAAGTGGCGCAGTAACTACGATCGAGACGGGGGTGTTGGGGATCTATAGCCTCTATGTACCTTTGGCGATAGGCAATGGTGAGCAGTTATTTAATGCTCAATCGGTTTCGAGCCAAGGTGGTGGTGAAATCATTGAAAATTCCGCCTTTACTGCGGAGAATTTAGTTTCGCGTCTTGACTCATTAATGAAGCGGGCGATATCGCGGCAAGAATCTGGTGAATCTGTCGAGTTTCCTATGGACGCCACATATCGCATTGGATTAGTTATAGCGAAGTTTCTTCGGCGTGCAGGGCAGAATTAGCAGATGGATGCCTTAGGAGATTTACGGAACAAGCGAATTCACTTTGTGGGAATTGGCGGTTCAGGTATGAGCGGAATTGCTCGCATAATGCTTGCTCAAGGTTTGGCGGTAAGTGGAAGCGATGTCAAGCGTTCTACGGTTATAGATTCCCTAGATGCGCTAGGCGCTAAGGTATTTATAGGGCATAGCACCGAAAATGTTCTTGGGGCGGACTTGGTCATC
This sequence comes from uncultured Actinomycetes bacterium, assembly GCA_903838295.1. Lineage (GTDB taxonomy): Bacteria > Actinomycetota > Actinomycetes > Nanopelagicales > Nanopelagicaceae > PALSA-747. The sequence goes on along the minus strand of CAILXX010000002.1, from coordinate 65,161 downwards.
TCTTCTGGCGCAATTGCCGGTACAAATCCAGAGATTCTGGCTGCTTTGGAAAGATCAATTCCAATTTGGAGTAGAGCCAGGGCACTTTCCGAATTAATGAAGGGTAAGAAATCTGTTGCGGTCGCAGGGACGCATGGCAAGACAACAACTACATCTATGTTGACGGTTGCACTACAGGAGGCTGGATTGGATCCATCTTTCTCGATTGGTGGGTTGATAAATAGTTCCGGACTCAATGCTCATCTTGGAAGTGGCGATGTTTTTATTGCAGAAGCTGATGAATCCGATGGGTCATTCACTGCCTACAAGCCGTATGGGGCAATTATTACCAATATTGAATTAGATCACGTCGATCATTTCCCCACAATTGAATCGGTCTTCGAATCTTTTGAGGATTTCGTTTCTACGATTCAAACTGGTGGATTTCTAGTCGCATGCGGTGATGACCCTGGAGTAAGAGAACTTCTGCGACGAATAACCCGAACTGATATTCAGATAGTGACCTACGGATTGAATGAGGCAGATTACGTTATTTCGAGGGTGTTACTCGAACCTAAATCCTCTCTCGCCCGCATAACTCATACGGGCAAGGTTCTCCCCGAACTATCCATGTCGATTCCTGGCGGACATAACATTTTGAATGCGGTTGCGGCACTTGCTACAGGGGTTTTGTTGGATGCAAAAATTGATGATCTCATTCTCGGTTTACGGAAATATTCGGGTTCGCGCCGTAGATTCGAACACAAAGGGGGTGCTGGCGGAGTAGAAGTCATTGATGATTATGGTCATCATCCGACAGAAATTCGAGCAACCCTAGCCGCCGCCAATAATTATGTGCCGTCGGGGAGGGTAATAGTGATTTTTCAGCCACATCGCTTTTCACGAACCCAGGCCTTTGCATCAGACTTTGCCGATGCGCTCAAGCTCGCTGATCGGACCTTTGTCTTAGAGATATATCCAGCATCCGAAGCTCCTATTCCTGGTGTCACTTCAGCTCTTATTACAAGACAAGCAGATGTAGAAAATATTACGATCGAACCTTCGATGTTGAAGGTAGTGGATGAAGTCGTTGCGCTGGCCGTCGCAGGTGATCTAATCCTTACACTTGGCGCAGGTGATGTTAGTTCGCTTGCTCCAGTGATTGTGCAAGCGCTTGAAGAAAAATATGCATAGGCCTAAAGTTAAAAATGCACCAGCTATCCTGTTGGCAATTGTTTTGATCTCTCTTTTTGCATTTTTACTTGGATGGTCCCGATTACTTTCGATTCGATCGATCGAAATAAGCGCCGGTGGTAATGAAGTGATTATCACAAGCATTGTCGAACCCTCACTTGCGCGAGTTGGCCTTCCGATGGCTAGAGTAAGCAGCGAAAGAATTCGGCGCGAAATTTTGCATCAGACTTGGGTAGCTAACGTCATAGTAAATCGGCGATGGCTAGCTAGAGATTTAAGGATTGATGTGACTTCGCGAGTTCCGGTAGCGCAATATGTCGATCTTGATGGATCCACTAAATATTTTGACCGGAGTGGTTACACATTTGTGACGCCACATCCAATGCCCGCGCTACCTGTAGTTACTTTTACCGGCTCTACGGGAACATTGAGAAGCGCTATTGCGCAGTTCCTTTCAGCGGCCCCAGCGGATCTGGTGGCGCACATGAGCTCCCTTGAGATCGATGCTCATGGCAATATTTCAATGGCAGCATCGATTAGTGGCCATTCCAAATTGTTGATTGCCTGGGGTACCAGAACCGAAGAACCTCTCAAAGTCCAAGTAATACAAGCTTTATTGGCATTGAAGGAAAATAAGAATATAACTGTTATTGATGTAACTAATCCGCTCTCTCCGATCGTCAAGTAGATATCCCTCTATCTGCCATTGAGATATTGATTTTTCAAATTTCGTGTCGGTTGTTGATACATGTATCTAAGAGTCCTACTTTTACGCATCAGATTCAGAGCGCGCTTTAAGTCTCAAGTAGAGATTTAGAGTCCAAGGAGAGGTTAACCGTGGCAACACCGCAGAATTATTTGGCCGTTATAAAAGTTGTTGGCATAGGTGGTGGCGGAGTTAACGCTGTCAATCGAATGATCGAAGCTGGACTTAAAGGTGTTGAGTTCATTGCTATTAATACAGATGCGCAACAGCTGATTATGAGTGATGCGGATGTGAAATTAGATATTGGACGCAAGTCAACTCGCGGGTTAGGTGCAGGTGCATCTCCAGAGGTTGGTCGTCAAGCAGCGCTTGATCACATGGAAGAGATCGAAGAAGTATTGCGCGGTGCAGATATGGTTTTTGTTACCGCAGGCGAAGGTGGCGGTACGGGCACGGGTGGTGCTCCTATCATTGCCAAAATTGCTAAAGATCTTGGCGCTTTAACGGTTGGTGTTGTGACAAAGCCCTTCTCTTTTGAAGCGAAGCATCGCACTTTGCAAGCAGAAGAGGGAATTGATCTACTTCGTGCTGAAGTAGATACTTTGATAGTCATTCCAAATGATCGACTTCTAGCAATCTCTGATCGTTCTATTACTGCGGTTGAAGCTTTCCGAAGCGCTGATCAAGTTCTACTATCAGGTGTTCAAGGCATAACAGACTTAATAACAACTCCTGGGCTTATCAATTTGGACTTCGCGGATGTTAAGAGCGTCATGTCGGGTGCCGGGTCTGCGTTGATGGGTATTGGTTCAGCACGTGGTGAAGCGAGAGCAACCCGAGCAGCAGAACTTGCTATCGCTAGTCCGCTTTTGGAAGCTTCCATTGATGGTGCTCGTGGCGTACTGCTTTCGATTGCCGGCGGCTCTGACCTTGGGTTATTTGAACTTAGCGAAGCGGCAGAGCTTGTGGCGAAATCCGCCCATCCCGAAGCTAATATTATTTTTGGAACAGTTATCGATGATGCCCTAGGTGATGAAGTGAGAATCACTGTAATAGCGGCCGGATTTGATGGCGGAGCGCCAAAGCGGATTTCTATGCCAATTATTGATAGCGCCGCCTTGACGGGCGAAGCAGATCCAATAGCTGCCAACGATCCGATTTCGGTTGCACAGCATCTTGACTCGATGGAAGACACCGTTGCAATTCCTGTAGTTGCTCCCGCACGTAGGAGAATTACTTTTGAAGAGCTAGTAACAGAAGACGAGATAGACATCCCTGACTTTATGAAATAAATGTCTCGGACACTCTTCACCTCAAGACACGGTGGCGATCTGAAGAACAGTGAGAACAGAGAATCCCTAAGGGATTTTTTATCGCTGGAGAATCTGGTCTTTATGAACCAATCACATAGCGATGTGATAATTAAAACTGACGATGGCATCGGGGAGTATGAAGCCGATGCATTGATCACCATGACCAAAGGTGTTGGTTTGGCGGTAATGGTTGCAGACTGTTTGCCAGTCCTCTTGAGTTCTTCAACAGCGGTGGCGGCTGTACATGCTGGGCGAATTGGCATGAGTAACCAGATTGTGATTAAGACGGTGCAGAAGATGATGGCGTTAGGGTGTCGAGATATTGTGGCAGTAGTGGGACCAAGTATTTGCGCAGATTGCTATGAAGTCTCTGAAGAAATGTATTCAGAAATCATCGCCCAAATTCCGGCTAGCGCCACAACGCCACAACGCCACGCATTAGATTTGAGATCAGGGGTTTCCTCGCAATTGGAATCTATTGGAGTCAGCGTTAGCCATGTGCGGGTATGCACGCGTGAATCAGGGAATCATTTCTCTTTTCGACGAGGTGGAGAAATGGCCCGGCAAGCGGGGGTTATCTCGTTATGAGCGATACAAATCGTCCGGCGCAGATCGCCGCGAACTTAGCCGAAGTGGAAGAACGCATCACCCGAACATGTCTGGCTAATGGGAGAAATCGATCAGACATTACCTTGATCGCCGTAACCAAGACCTTCCCGATTTCTGATTGTCAGATCCTTTATGAGCTTGGTGTTCGGGATTTTGGGGAAAATAGGGATGAAGAAGCAACTTCAAAATTTGAAGCGATGCCAAATGACGTGAGATGGCATTTTCAGGGACAGATTCAGAGCCGCAAGATCACCTCGATCTGTCATTGGGCCGCTGTGATCCATTCTTTGGACTCGATAGATCATGCATCCAAGTTCTCATCACGACTAGTGGATGCAGAAAAGTCATTTTTTGTGCAAGTGAATCTTGAGCCAGGGAGAGTGGACCGTGGTGGAATCGCACCTGCGGGTCTTAAGGATTTTCTCGTGTCGCTAACGGATATGACCAGGATTGCACCGATCGGTCTCATGGCAGTAGCCCCATTGGGGATGGATCCGCTGAGAGCATTTAGGCAAGTACGGGAGCTGCGGGATGTGAATCTCGGAGATTTTCCATCACTCAATTCATTATCTATCGGCATGAGCCACGACTTCGAATCGGCTATTTCTGCCGGAGCGACACATGTGCGAATTGGCAGTTCAATCCTGGGTTCACGCGCCCCACTCACGTAAACTTTAGGTATGGGTAATGTATTCAAAAAAGCGTTTAACTACCTCGGACTCATGGACGAAGAGGAAGATTTTGCAGAGATAGAAGTTGTTGAAGAACCACGTCGTAATGTGCGCGCAGTTACTAAGGTTGATCGCCCATCATTCACGCCATTAGCCAAAGCTGCTGCACCTGTGCGGACCGTGCCTACCGCGGTTGCCGCTTCGCAGGATGTGCTTCCAATTCTTGATCAGATTTTTACGATACACCCACGTTTTTATAACGAAGCGCGAACAGTTGGCGAAAGATATCGCGAGGGCCAACCAGTTCTCATGAATCTAACCGACATGGATGAATCAGAGCGAAAGCGCCTAGTTGATTTTGCTTCAGGTTTAGTCTTTGGTCATCACGGCAGCATCGAACGCGTTACTTCTAAAGTATTCTTATTGACTCCTCCAAATGTGCGCGTCAGTAATGAAAATAAGAGCGCGGCCGCTGAAGCTAGCTTTTTCAATCAGAGCTGACTTCAACTTTTTCCCAAAGGTTGAATTGAATTCATGAATATTGGTGGAGTTATTGCGTTAGTTTTACAGTTGTTTCTGATTTCGTTATTTGCAAGAGTAATCCTGGATTACGTACGAATCTTTTCACCTTCATGGCGTCCCAAAGGGATTATCTTGGCGGTTGCGGAAACCGTCTATGGGGTTACTGATCCCGTAATGAAATTCGTTCGTAGATTCATTCCGCCACTGCGTGTGGGGCCAGTAGCGATTGACATCTCATTCATTTTAATCTTCTTTGTGACGCAAATATTGATTTCATTTGCTCATCGAATTGGCTAGAAATTAACTCTTTTTAAGTGCTATGCCTAATCCAATTTCGTTTCCCTCAATTGGTAAACCTGTGTCTTGCTCGAATGAGGTAGCTAGAACTTCGGCTGCAATATCCTCTTGGTATTTGGTGAGAGCTGCTGCAATTTCGCTGCCACCGTTCCAACTCACATGGATGCGATCACTAATATCAAAGCCAGAATTCTTACGATCTTCTTGGATGGTACGGATTATTTCACGCATCAAACCAGCTTGAAGAAGTTCTGCAGTTAGAGTCAAGTCCAGGGCAACGCTCTCTCCGGAGTGGCTTGCGACCGACCATCCTTCTTTTGGAGTCTCGGTGATAACTAGATCTTCAACCGTTAGGTCTGCAATCCCGCCTTCATATGCGAGTGGATAGCTTCCTGATTTTCGAAGTGCCTGAACCAGAGAGGTGGCATCGGAGGCAGCAATAGAAGTAGCAATGGATTGGACGTTTGCACCATATCTTGCGCCAATAGTTCTGAAGTTTGCCTTTATGGAGACGCTCACCAGGTCGTCACTCTCATTTGCCAAGATGTCCAGATTCAAAACGTTGAGCTCGTCCTTAATGTGATCACGAATTTCGGAGTCCATAGCCTCCCAACCGTTAGCAGCTACGAGCGCTCTTGCTAGAGGTTGGCGAATCTTGATCTTTGATTCAGCACGAGCCGCCCGACCAAGTTCGACAAGTCGTCGCGACAGTGCAACTGATTGAGAAAGGGGAGTATTGATTAAAGATGGATCATGTATTGGGAACGAGGATAAGTGCACTGATTCTGGAGCAGAAGGTTCTCCTGCCCTTACCAGAGTCTGCCAAACGTGTTCGGTAATGAAAGGAACCATTGGCGACATTAACTGCGTGAGCACTTTAAGGCAGGTATACAAAGTTTCTAGGGCCGATAATTCACCATCCCAAAAACGTCTGCGAGAACGACGCACATACCAGTTTGATAAATCATCGATAAATGTTGCAAGCCGAGCTCCAACTTCTTGCGAATCAAATTCCGAATATGCATCGTCCACTTCGCTAATCAATTGGTTGAGCTCAGAGATAATCCATTTATCCATGGTCACATCTGATGGTTTTTGATTGGCAGGAAGTGAAAAGTTTGCAGCATTGGCATATAAAGTGAAGAAAGAGACGGTATTCCAGTAGGTTAATAGAGTTTTGCGAACTACATCTGAAAGAGCATCATGGCCAACGCGCCTTGCACTCCAAGGTGACCCAGCAGCAAGCATGTACCAGCGGACCGCATCAGCGCCGTGCTGATCCATGAGAGGGATTGGTTGAAGGACGTTTCCGAGGTGTTTACTCATCTTGCGACCATCTTTATCCAAAATGTGTCCAAGGCAGAGAACCGTCTTATACGAACTTTCATCGAACACCAATGTGCCGATCGTCATTAACGTATAAAACCAACCTCGAGTTTGATCGATCGCCTCGCAGATGAAGTCAGCAGGGTATGCCGCTTGAAAGGCTTCGGTAGATCCTTCTTTGTGAGGATAACCCCATTGTGCAAAAGGCATTGCTCCCGAGTCGTACCAGCAATCTATAACCTCACTAACCCGATTCATTGTTAGTGAGCATTCGGGACATGGGATCGTGATGTCATCAACAAAAGGTCGATGTGGATCTGTCTGTGATAGCTCTCTTCCGGAAAGTTGCGAAAGTTCTGCCAGAGATCCAACACAATAAAGATGATTGTCGGGGCAGCGCCATAAGGGTAAAGGTGTTCCCCAATAACGGTTGCGAGAAACGGCCCAGTCAATATTGTTCTCCAGCCAATCGCCAAACCGTCCAGTTTTGATCGTCTCTGGATGCCAATCAGTCTTAGCGTTTTGAGCTAAGAGCTGATCTTTAATAGCGGTCGTCCGGATATACCAAGATGGTTGTGCGTAATACATCAATGGTGTGTGGCAGCGCCAGCAATGCGGGTAGGAATGCTCGAATTGCTGTTGGCGGAATAACACTCCACGAGATTTAAGCTCTTTGACCAGGGTCTTATCTGCCTCTTTAAAGAAGATTCCGCCGACTAAAGGTACCTCTGGAAGGAAAGTGCCATCAGGTGCCATTGGATTAATTACCGGCAGTCCATATTTTCGACAGACAAGAAGGTCATCCGCTCCGAATGCAGGAGATTGATGCACCAGGCCGGTTCCGTCTTCGATGGTGACATAGTCGGCTAAAACGATGAAATGAGAGTCAGGAATTTCAATAAGATCAAGTGGACGCTTATAGGTAATTCTTTCCAACTCCGATCCCTGGAATGTCGCGATGACCTTGCGATCATCCCCAAGAACTTGAGCAAGATTTGTCGCAATTACTAGGCGCTCGACGGTGTCGTCTTTGGTAATTTCGCAGACTTGGTACTCAACTTTAGGGTTCACTGCTATCGCTGTGTTTGATACCAATGTCCACGGCGTAGTCGTCCAGACAAGGAATGAAGCACCTAGGTCGGCGATGACACCTGATGTAGCAGGGAATCGCACATAGACGGAAGGATCGGTTACGGTTTCATAACCTTGTGCAAGTTCGTGGTCAGAAAGACCTGTGCCACATCTTGGGCAATAGGGAGCTACTCGATGGTCTTGTACTAAAAGACCTTTCTTCCAAATCTGCTGAAGGGACCACCAGACACTTTCGACATATTCTGGTGACATCGTCCAATACGCTTCATCAAAATCAACCCAGAATCCCATTCGGCGAGTCATGGATGTGAACTCGTCCACGTGACGCTGTACCGATTCACGACACTTTTCATTGAATGCAGCGATGCCATATTTTTCGATATCACCTTTACCGGAGAAACCAAGCTCCTTCTCCACGGCAATCTCTACAGGTAGTCCGTGGCAGTCCCATCCAGCTTTACGAATTACTTGGTGCCCCTTCATCGTCTGATAGCGAGGAAAGAGATCTTTGAATACGCGCGCTTCTATGTGATGAGTGCCTGGTGAACCATTGGCCGTAGGTGGGCCCTCGTAAAAAGTCCAGCGAGGTGCGCCTTCCCGAGCGGAGATAGTCTTGGCGAAAATATTCGAACTCTCCCAGAACTTGAGGATCTCGTGTTCGGTTGCGGGCAGGTCGATTTGTGGGGAGAGGCTTGAGAATGGGCTGGAAGCTGCATCGCTCACGCTTGTGCCCTCCCTTTTATGATTCTAGACAATTCAAGACGATTCAAGAAAATTCCAAAATATTGGAACCTGCTCGGTCATTCGAACTTATATACAACTGATTAGGGGGGTGAGTCTAGCGCGGCGAAGTTGGTAAAAAGGCTCGCTTCGCCTAGCCTACGGAGCCTATGGCACTCTTTAAGAAAAAGGCTTCCAAAGCAAAGCAGGCGCCCGCTAAAAAAGCGGTCGTCAAAAAAGCAGCGGCCAAAAAAGCCCCTGTCAAAGCCGTGAAAAAGATTGCCAAAAAGGCACCGATTGCAAAGAAAGTAGCAAAAAAAGTGCCTGCGAAAAAAGTAGTTGCAAAGAAGGCCCCTGCCAAGAAGGTGTCGCCAGCTAAAAGCACCACCGTCAGATCGCCCAATATTGTTAAGCCAACTCTTGCCAAGAAGGCTCCAGGGAAACCATTTCCCGCAAAGCTTCAAAGCACCACTAAAGGTGACTCGACCACAATCACAGTGACGCCCCATGAAGTAAGTACCGGGCCAGAAGTCGTCATCGAGGAACGACGCCTGGTTATGCCGCCACCACCTCGTCCAATCAAGAGTGGAAAGAAAGTTGCTCCGCTCAAGCCGATTAAAGGTGCACCGGTGCCATTGATCGTCGCCGAGAATGAAAATCCGTGGACACCTGCAGAGCTAAAGGTCATGAAGACCGAACTCGGTAAAGAATTAGTACGTTTGAGGGTAGAGCTTGTAGATGCCGAAGGAGAGATGGAAGATTTAATCTCTGCCGCAGGTGTTGGAGCGGGTGATGACCAAGCCGATGCAGGTACCAAGACCTTCGAACGTGAACATGAAATGTCATTGGTGTACAACGCCCGTGACATGGTGCTTCAAACCGAGCGTGCTATCGAACGTATTGACAGCAAGACATATGGTCGATGCGAAGAATGTGGAAATGCAATTGGTAAGGCACGACTTCAAGTCTTTCCACGAGCAACGCTCTGCATGACCTGTAAGCAGAAAGAGGAACGACGCTGAGTAAATCAGCACCTCATATTAATTCTGCGGTTCGCCTTTTAGTCATTGTTGCGCTCGCCTCATACCTGTTCGATTGGACTACTAAGTCCATGGCGAAGCGTCTTCTCTCCTCGACGCCGAAGCAGATTTTCGGTCATGCACTTGAATTTCAACTGACCTTCAACTCGGGTGCAGCGTTTAGCTTGGCAACTTCTGCGACCATCTTCCTTTCAGTGCTTTCGATATGCGCGATAGTCGGAATCTACATATTCGCCCGTTCGATTACCTCGCGGATGTGGGGTTTAGCCTTGGGACTCCTCTTGGGAGGCATACTTGGAAACCTGAGCGATAGAGTTTTTAGGGCTCCGTATTTCTTTCGGGGATCTGTGGTCGACTGGATTCGCCTCCCTCATTGGCCAGTATTTAATCTGGCAGATACGTCTATTGTTATCTCAGCAGCCGCTATTGCTCTGCTATTGCTGAAGAATGTGAAACCGAGGTCGCGAGATGAGCAGTGACGGAGTAGTTCCGAATCGCGAATTAAAGGTTATCTCCATTCCCGAAGGTTTAGATCAAGATCGAGTAGATGCAGCCCTTGCAAGAATGTTAGGACTATCTAGATCGGCAGTTGTGGCGTTAATTGATAACGAGGAGATTTCTCGTAACGGTAAGCCAGTGACCAAATCAGATAAAGTTTCTACATCTGACGTCCTTGAGATTTTGATGCCGGCGGCGAAAAGCGCACCGTCGCTGACTCCGACTCCAGTAGATGGACTTAAGGTTGTCTATAACGATGATTACATAATTGTCATCGATAAACCAGTTGGCGTGGCTGCACATCCAAGTCCTGGATGGCAAGGCCCAACAGTTATTGGAGCTGTAATTGCCGCAGGTTTCAATGTATCGACAAGTGGTGCTGCCGAACGCCAAGGAATTGTGCATCGGCTAGATGTTGGTACTTCGGGATTAATGATTATTGCAAAAGATGAAAACGCTTACTCACATCTTAAGGATCAATTTCGAGAGCGAACTGTTACAAAGGTTTACCACGCGATGGTGCAGGGACACATGGACCCGTCAGAGGGAACTATTGATGCCCCGATCGATCGCCACCCACGAGAGGATTATCGTTTTGCGGTAGTTGCTGACGGGAAGCCGAGTATTACCCATTACACATCATTAGAACTCTTTCCGGCGGTCTCACTTCTTGAGATCGAACTCGAGACGGGTCGAACCCATCAAATCCGTGTACATTTTTCGGCGCTGCACCATCCCTTGGTCGGCGACCTCACATACGGAGCCGATCACACAATTGCAGATCGTTTAAACATTCATCGACCGTGGTTACACGCTCGTGAGCTGAAACTGACTCACCCAATTACGGGGGAGCACCTGGCCTTTCTTTCGGAATATCCCGAGGATCTGACACGCTCACTTGCCGTGCTTGAGCGAAATACCCACCAGAATTAATTGCAGTAGTAATCTCCCTAATCGTGCCTAATAATTCCAACTTCGCTCACCTGCATGTGCACACCGAGTATTCGATGCTCGATGGCGCCGCGCGGGTAGAAGAGCTGGTCAAAGAAGTTGCACGGCAAGAGATGCCTGCGATTGCGATTACAGATCATGGAAATGTATTCGGCGCCTATGAATTCAATAAGCAGGCGAAAAAAGTTGGGGTAAAGCCCATCATTGGTATTGAAGCCTATGTAGCGCCAGAGAGTCGCTTTGATAAGAAGCGAGTCAAATGGGCCGAAGGTGGAGAAGATGATGTGTCGGGCGGTGGCGCATATACCCACATGACCTTGTTAGCAGAAGATAACACGGGGCTCTCTAATTTATTCAAGCTCTCCTCACTCGCCTCCCTCGAAGGTTTCTATTACAAACCCAGAATGGACCGTGAACTTCTTGCAAAATATTCGCAGGGGATTATTGCAACAACTGGTTGTCCTGGTGGTGAAATTCAAACTCGACTTCGAATGGGTGCTTATAAAGAGGCTGTCAAGGCAGCGAGTGATTTGCGAGATATCTTTGGGCCGCAGAATTTCTTCTTAGAAATTATGGATCATGGCATCGATGTTGAAAATCGAGTTAAAAAGGATCTTCTGAAACTGGGAGATGATTTAGGGCTCCCATTGTTGGCTACAAACGATCTTCACTACACAAAATATGAAGATGCCGGTGCTCACGAGGCCCTGCTATGCGTGCAATCGGGTTCCACAATTGCCGATCCAAAACGCTTTAAATTTGAGAATAATGAATTCTATTTAAAGAGCGCGCAGCAGATGCGCGAATTATTTAAAGATTTACCAGATGCCTGCGATAACACCTTGCTTATAGCGGAGCGTTGCAATGTAACAATGCGTGAAGGGGATAATCTCTTGCCCCAGTTTGGTGTCCCGGCGGGGGAGACTGAAGATTCTTGGCTTACGAAGTTGGCAAATCAAGGCCTCGTAGATCGTATGAATGGCGCTGTTTCTAGCGATTATCAGGAGCGACTTGATTACGAATTAACCACCATGATCAAGATGGGATTTCCAGGATATTTCTTGGTAGTTGCAGATTTATGTGCCCATGCTCGTGAAGTTGGAATTCGTGTAGGACCCGGTCGTGGATCAGCGGCAGGCTCTCTCGTTTCTTATGCACTAGGTATCACTGCATTGGACCCGATTAAGCACGGACTTTTATTTGAGCGATTTCTAAACCCAGAACGTATTTCGATGCCAGATATTGATCTGGACTTCGACGAGCGCCGCAGATCCGAAATGATTGCGTATGCAACTAATAAATATGGCGAGGATCGTGTCGCCCAGATCATCACATACAGCAATATTAAGTCTAAGCAGGCTCTCAAAGATGCCACGAGAGTCCTTGGGTATCCCTATGCGATAGGTGACAAGATCACGAAAGCGTTACCGCCAACAATTATGGGTAAGGACATCACGCTATCTGGAATCTTCGATCCAAAAAATGATCGATATGGTGAAGCTGGCGAAGTTCGAACACTTTACGAGACCGATATAGATGCAAAGCGGATTGTGGATACTGCTATGGGCCTAGAGGGTTTGAAACGTCAATGGGGCGTACACGCGGCGGGGGTTATCTTAAGTAAAGAGCCATTGCTAGAAGTAATCCCGATTCATCGCAGAGAATCTGACGGAGCAATTATCACTCAGTTTGATATGGGCGCCTGTGAAGCAATTGGGCTTTTGAAGATGGATTTCTTAGGTCTTCGTAATCTTTCAGTCCTAGATGATTGCTTGATTAACATCAAGGAGAATCAAGGAATCGATTTAGATTTATCTACACTCACCCTAGATGATAAGAAGACCTTCGATTTGCTTGGCAAAGGCGAAACATTAGGTGTCTTCCAGCTTGATGGTGGTCCGATGAGAGCACTTCTGAGGCAGATGGCGCCTGACTCGTTTGAAGATATCTCTGCAGTCATTGCTTTGTATCGTCCCGGACCGATGGGCGTGAATGCGCACACAGATTATGCAGATCGAAAGAACAAACGTAAACCGGTTGAACCAATTCATGAAGAGTTATCTGAACCTCTTTCTGAAATTCTTGGAGATACCTATGGCTTGATCGTGTATCAAGAACAGGTTATGGCGATTGCTCAAAAAGTTGCAGGTTTCTCGCTAGGTCGTGCGGATCTCTTGCGCAAGGCGATGGGTAAGAAGAATAAAGAGATTCTAGATAAAGAGTACGTAAACTTTGAAGCCGGAATGGTCACCAGTGGTTTTGGTACATCTGCAATTAAAAAACTTTGGGACACATTGATCCCCTTCTCTGATTACGCATTCAACCGCGCTCACTCAGCGGGGTATGGATTGGTTTCATATTGGACGGGGTATTTGAAGGCTAACTATCCAACTGAATATATGGCGGCCTTACTCACATCTGTCAGGGACGATAAAGATAAAAGTGCCCTATACCTAAATGAGTGCCGTCGCATGGGGATCAAAGTCTTGCCTCCAGATGTCAACGAATCGGCATCTGATTACACACCACTTGGTAAAGATATTCGCTTTGGATTGACTGCTATCCGTAACGTCGGTGAAAACGTGGTTGGTTCCATTGTGGTCAATCGTCTAAGTAAAGGGCGCTACGGATCTTTTGGTGACTTCTTGGCGAAGGTAGACCAGCAAGTGTGCAACAAGAAGACGATCGAATCGCTGATTAAGGCAGGCGCATTTGATTCCCTGGGTTCATCCCGACGCGGATTAATGATGGTTTATCTTGAAGCAATTGACTCGATTAGCGAGACGAAGCGAGCCGAATCGATTGGACAATTTGATCTCTTCGGAAGCATGAACGAGGAAGCGTCAACATCGGTTTCTGGTGTCGAGCTAGATATCCCGACCGAAGAATGGGATAAAACACTTTTACTGAGCTATGAACGCGAAATGTTGGGACTTTATGTTTCTGATCATCCATTATTGGGGGTTGAGCACGTCCTTCGATCGGCAGTTGATATGCCATTGTCGCAACTCGCCGAAGATTCTGTGGGTCATGATCAGATCGTTAATATTGGTGGACTTATCACCCAGGTACAACGTAAGGTTTCCAAGCAGGGAAATTCTTGGGCTATTGTCTCTATCGAAGACTTAGAGGGAGCAGTGGATGTTCTCTTCTTTGCAAATTCGTATCAAACACATGCCATGAATTTGATTGAAGATCGAGTTGTTGTCATACGAGGCAGGATTGACAAGCGAGAAGAAGCACCTCGTATCACCGCTTTGGAAATGACGATGCCTGATATCAGTGGGGGACCAACGGGACCACTTATCATCTCCATAGATTCGGCGCGTGTGACCGCTCCATTGGTGGATCGGATGAAGGAGATTCTGCGATCCCATCCAGGTTCGAGAGAGGTGCACTTGAAGCTAGATGATGGAAGCAAGGGGTTGGTCATGAAGATTGACGACGAACTACGCGTCACCGCCTCACCAAGTTTAAGCGCCGACTTAAAATCAGTCCTAGGACCGGATTGTCTGGTTTTCTAAGAAGATTTATCGGTCATCGGCGTTGGGTCGAACGCTTTAGAATATGGGCATGAACCCCGCTATAACGATTGCCCAAATCGATCTGCGCGGCAAAACTATGACTCGCCAGCAGTTAAAGCGAGCCATTCCACGCGCACTGGTGGATATTGATACGGCGATGCAAATCGTAGCGCCAATTTTGCTCCGGGTGAAGAATGGTGACGAATCAACCCTCAAGGCGCTGGCCCAAGAATTTGATGGCATCTCACCTAAGGAGATCAGAGTTCCGATTTCAGAGATTACGAAAGCCCTTGAAAATTTAGATCCTGATATTCGCATGGCTCTTGAAGTATCGATTGAAAGAGTCCGCAAAGTTCATGGCGAACAAGTAAGAGTAGAGCACACTACTGAAGTAGTTGCAGGTGGCACAGTTACTCAGAAATGGATCCCGGTTGATCGAGTTGGATTGTATGTGCCAGGCGGAAACGCGGTGTATCCAAGTTCGGTCATGATGAATGTAGTGCCTGCACAAATAGCAAAAGTTTCTAGTATTGCAGTGGCCTCTCCGCCCCAAAAAGATTTTGGCGGATTACCACATCCAACAATCTTGGCAACATGTGCATTACTTGGGATCACAGAAGTTTATGCGGTTGGTGGTGCGCAAGCCATTGCAATGTTTGCATACGGAGTAGATGGCCTTTGCGATTCTACTGACCTGGTCACAGGACCCGGAAATATTTATGTTGCAGCTGCCAAGCGGGCATTACGTGGTTTGATTTCGATTGATTCGGAGGCAGGACCTACAGAGATTGCAATCTTGGCAGATGACACAGCCATCGCCATAGATGTTGCAGCAGATTTAATTAGCCAAGCCGAACATGACGTTCATGCCTCCGCCGTGCTGGTCACGACATCGCAAGATTTGGCTGCTGCTGTTTGTCTAGAACTTCAGGCCAGGGTCGCGGCAACCAAGCATTCAGAACGGATTCAAAAGGCATTTGCTGGTCCGCAGTCAGCGATCGTTTTGGTTGACTCAATTTCTCAAGGTATTGATGTGATTAATGGTTATGCGGCAGAACATCTGGAACTCCATGTAGCCAATCTTTCAGAAGTTTCTTCAAAAATTCGTAATGCTGGCGCAGTATTTCTTGGAAGATATGCTCCTGTGTCGCTGGGGGATTATTCAGCAGGATCAAATCACGTATTGCCTACTGGGGGTTGTGCATGTCATTCCAGTGGACTCTCCGTTCAGAGTTTCTTGCGTGGCATCAATTTTATTGAGTACAACGAATCCGCCTTTACGGATATCGCGGCAACCGTCATTACCTTGGCGAACGCTGAAGACTTGCCCGCCCATGGGGAAGCCATAACCGCACGATTCGAGGAGCGCAAATAATGGTTCAATCACAATGGCCTTATTGGCTCCCTCTTCGCGCAGATCTTCGTAACATCTCCCCTTATGGTGCACCACAAATTGAAGGCGTTGTTGCGCTTAACACAAATGAGAATCCTTTCTCACTTCCACAAGAAGTCATAGATGAGATGGCAACCAGACTTAGAGAAGTGATTGCGGGCCTCAATCGATATCCAGATCGTGACGCGCTCAAACTTCGAACGAAGTTAGCGGAGTACATTTCAGCGACAACTGGCGTAGAACTTGATAGCGAGAATATCTGGGCAGCTAATGGCTCGAATGAAATTCTACAAACTATTTTCTTAGCGTGCGGTGGGCCTGACCATCTTGCAATAGGTTTCACGCCTTCGTATTCGGTCCATCCTTTGATTGCGCAGATCACCAAGACTCCATGGTTCGCAGGGACCCGTGATCAAGATTTTGCGATTGATGTTACTTCTGCGAAAAAATTGATCCGTGAAAAGTCTCCGCATCTTGTTTTTATAGCAACCCCTAATAATCCATCTGGGAGTTCGACACCGATTGCTGCCCTGAAAGAGTTAGCCGAAGCCGCAGGCTCTGTTGGTGCGCTTTTGATAGTCGATGAAGCCTATGCAGAATTTTCGGACGAACCATCTGCGGTCACGTTGTTAGCGGATTTTCCTCATGTAGTCATTGTCCGAACCATGAGTAAGGCATTCGCCTTCGCAGGAGCTAGAACGGGTTACTTTGTTGCAAAGCCAGCAATGGTTGCAGCTGCCCTGGTGACTCGATTGCCCTATCACTTGAGTTCGCTCACGCAAGCCGCGGCGCAGACCGCACTGGACTTCACACCTGCGATGCAATCAGAGATTCGAGTTCTGGTTTCTGAGCGGGCACGCGTTGAGTCTGCACTTAAGGAAGTCGGCTTCACATCGGTTCCAAGCGCCGCCAACTTTCTCCTATTCTCTGGCTTTAAAGGTGAACCCAGCGCGGTATGGCAGGCCTTTCTTGATCGCGGCATATTGATCAGGGATATCGGACTTCGCGGTTATTTACGTGTGACCATTGGAACACCGGCCGAAAATGATCAATTCATCGCGGCGCTCCGCGAAATTGCGGAATAATTCCACCCCTAGGAGAGAAGAGGCCTGATGAGTATTTCACGTGTTGCTACGGTGAAGCGCGAGACCAAAGAGTCAACTGTATTTGTTCAGTTAAACCTTGACGGTTCGGGATTGATCGACATACAAACCGGAGTTCCGTTCTTTGAACATATGCTTTCTCAGCTGGGTAGACATGCAGGCTTTGATCTGACAGTAAAAACCACTGGCGATGTAGAAGTTGATTCTCACCATACGGTTGAAGATACCTCGCTCGCTTTCGGTCAGGCGCTGCGTGAGGCCCTTGGCGATAAGGCGGGAATCCGTCGCTTCGGTGATGCCATGGTTCCACTCGATGAGGTATTAGTTCAGGCCGCAGTAGACCTATCTGGTCGTCCGTATTTGGTGCACCGTCAACCAGAAATTGTTGAGTTGATCGGAACCTTTGATACAACACTTGGCCGTCACATTTGGGAATCTATCGTTGCCGAAGCGCGAATCGCTCTGCATATTAGGGTTCTCGAAGGAAGAAATGCACACCATGTATTTGAGGCGCAGTTCAAGGCAGTTGCTCGGGCGCTTCGTGAAGCAGTAACCATCGACGAACGCGTAATGGGAATCCCTTCTACTAAGGGATCTCTTTGATAGCGATTCTTGATTACGGATCTGGAAATCTTCGTTCTGCAGAACGAGCTTTTTCCTTAAGTGGTCATGAAACAATTATTACGTCAGATCCAGAGATTTGTGCATCAAGTGATGGGTTAGTGGTCCCTGGAGTCGGCGCATACGGTGCCTGCATGAAACAGCTAATTGCAGCTAGTGGAGACACGATTATCAAGAGCCGTGTTGCATCTGAAAAACCGATTTTAGGAATATGCGTGGGTATGCAAATACTTTTCTCTTCTGGTACAGAAAAAGGTGGGCAATTGGGTCTAGGAATTTTTGATGGAGAAATTAGCCAAATCAGCGCCAAGATACTTCCTCATATTGGCTGGAATACGATTTCTTCTCCTAAAGATTCGTTGCTCTTTAAGGGTGTCGAAGATCAATCCTTCTACTTTGTGCATTCCTTTGCAGCGAAGTCACATGTGGATGGCGCGCTGAGTGGATGGAGCGAATACGGAGAGAAGTTCATGGCCTCAATCGAACGTGGTTCCACAAGTGCAGTTCAATTCCATCCCGAAAAAAGTGGCGATGCTGGCGCTCGGCTTATCTCTAATTGGGTTTCTAGCCTTTAGGCGCCCCTTCACCATGAAGAAACTACAACTACTACCCGCGATTGATGTTAAAGATGGTCGTGCTGTCCGACTAGTGCAAGGGGAATTAAGTGCAACTAGTCAGTACGGACTCCCATTAGAAGTCGCCGCAGAATTTGTTGAAGCGGGAGCAGAGTGGATTCATCTGGTGGATCTTGACGCAGCATTCGGAATAGGTAGCAATGCCGAGCTACTCGAACAGGTAATTAAGAGCGTAAATCTTAAGGTCGAACTCTCTGGCGGCATTCGCGATGATGCTTCCCTACGACGGGCGTTAGCGACGGGGTGTACCAGAGTAAATCTTGGTACCGCAGCTCTTGAGAATCCGGAGTGGACTTCTAAAGTGATTTCAGAATTTGGTGATCGAATTGCAGTTGGCCTAGATGTACGTGGCCATACTCTTGCGGCTCGAGGTTGGACCAAGGAAGGTGGAAACCTCTTTGAAACGATCGAGAGATTAGATCGAGATGGGTGTTCGAGATACATTGTCACCGATGTTGCTAAAGATGGCACCCTTGCGGGTCCAAATGTCGAGTTACTCAAAGAAGTCTGTGCTTTTACAAAGCAACCCGTTGTTGCAAGTGGAGGAGTTTCTAGTCTTCAAGATTTGCGTGTACTGCGTGATTTGACATCGATTGGAGTCGAAGGAGCAATTGTAGGTAAGGCACTTTACGCCGGCGCCTTTTCACTTGCCCAAGCGCTACAGGTAACTTCAGAATGACATTGGCCAAGAGAATAATTCCTTGTCTGGATGTTGCCGGCGGTCGTGTTGTAAAGGGCGTGAATTTTAAAGATCTAGTGGATGCTGGGGATCCAGTCGAACTTGCAAAATTTTATGGTGAAGCCGGCGCTGATGAGCTGACTTTTCTTGATATTTCCGCATCAGTTGAAGATCGTTCCACGACTCTTGATATTGTTTCTAGAACTGCCGAGCAAGTCTTCATTCCATTGACCGTTGGTGGCGGGATCCGCGCGGCTTCAGATGTTGATCAATTGTTGCGTGCAGGTGCCGATAAAGTCGGTGTAAATACCGCGGCGATTAATCGCCCGCAGCTGATAAACGAAATTTCGGATCGCTTCGGCGATCAGGTCCTCGTATTGTCCGTAGATGCCAGGCGGTCAAAAACCGAATCGGGTTTTGAGGTAACAACTCATGGCGGACGGACTGGTACGGGTTTGGATGCATTTGCCTGGATTGCTGATGCGACTTCGCGAGGTGTTGGTGAGATTCTGCTCAATTCGATGGATGCCGATGGAACTCGGGCAGGCTTTGACACAGAGATGATTAGCAGAGTTCGCTCCATTACACAGGTGCCGCTCATCGCAAGTGGCGGGGCTGGCAAAGTTGAAGATTTTGCTCGTGCGCTAGAGGCAGGAGCTGATGCACTTTTGGCTGCAAGCGTCTTCCACTTCGGCACTTTTTCAATTCAAGAGGTCAAGGCGCATCTGGCTCAAAGAGGATATTCGGTCCGCCAATAGTCCTGCTTACGGCAGAATAAGCCAATGCAGATTCCAGCCGAAGTAGCAGTCCACTTTGCAGCCGGGACTTTGGTAGCGGCTATTGCACAGGATGTGGAGAGCAACGAAGTTCTCATGGTTGCCTGGATGAATGAAGAGGCCTTCAAGAAGACTGTCGAAACTAAAGAAGTTACTTATTGGAGCCGTAGCAGAAATGCCCTGTGGACCAAAGGTGAAAGTTCTGGCCATACTCAAAAGTTAATAGAAATATCTTATGACTGCGACGGTGATGCACTCTTGTTAAAAGTTGATCAGGTTGGAGCGGCCTGTCATACGGGTGAGAGATCCTGCTTTCACAGAACGGTTGCAGATTAACCATGAGTGAGTCTAAAAATGAGATGTCTTTAACAGATTTCAGAAAATTTGCAGAAAATCACAATGTGATTCCGGTGTCTCGCAGATATCTAGCGGATACCGAAACTCCTCTCTCTATTTACCAAAAATTGGCTGGAATCCGCCCAGGAACTTTCTTGCTTGAATCTGCAGAACATGGCGGAGCGTGGTCTCGATATTCTTTTATCGGAATTCACAGCGCATCAACTCTTACAGAAGTTGATGGGAAGGCCGCTTGGATTGGAGCTACACCTTCTGGAGCTCCTGTTGGAATTGATCCACTCGAAGCGCTGCGAATCGCAGCAACACATTTGCGAACTCCAGAGGTTCCGGGGTTGCCCCCGCTTACGGGTGGCTTGGTGGGTTATGCTGGTTATGAAATCGTTCGTCGCCTTGAAAAAATTCCGTCACTCGCCATGGAAGATATCGACTTACCAGAAATTACATTTATGTTGACCTCTGATTTGGCGGTATTCGACCATTTTGATGGTTCGCTCATATTGATCGCCAATGCGATTAATTGGGATGGAAGTTCAGAGCGAATTGATGAAGCTTATGCGGATGCATCCAGTCGACTTGATGCCCTTGAGGTAGAACTCCAGAAACCTATTGCTCCTAAGCTTTCACAGGTATTCAAAAAAGTGCCACCAAAATACGATCGAAACACGACTTCTGAGGAATTCCGGGCCAAGATTGAAATCATAAAAGAAGAAATCCGATCTGGTGAGGCATTTCAGGTAGTGCTTTCACAAAGATTTTCGATGGAAGCAAAGGCCGACGCCTTTGATATCTATCGAGCTTTGCGATCTTCTAATCCGAGCCCGTATATGTATCTCTTTAGGTTTAATAATGGCCTAGATATTGTTGGCTCAAGTCCAGAAGCGTTGGTAAAGATTCATGGCGAAGATGTAATGATTCACCCGATTGCGGGCACTCGTCCACGATCTAGCGATCCAGAGATCGATAAGAGACATGCTGAAGAGTTGCTAGAAGATCCCAAAGAGCGCGCCGAACACCTAATGTTGGTTGACCTGGGCCGAAATGATTTAGGACGAGTATGCAAGCCTGGTTCCGTGGAAGTTATTGAATTTATGCAGATTGAGAGATATTCCCATGTCATGCATATTGTTTCGACCGTTACGGGAAAGCTAAGTCCAGCCGCAACATCGGTTGATGCCTTGTTAGCCGTTTTCCCAGCAGGGACACTTTCTGGCGCCCCCAAGCCACGTGCGATGCAGATTATCGAAGAGAATGAACCAGTCCGTCGAGGAATTTATGGTGGCACGATCGGTTACTTAGATTTTAGAGGCAATATCGATACATGCATTGCGATTCGAACAACGGTTATTAAAGATGGCATCGCTTATGTTCAGGCCGGCGCGGGAATTGTTGCGGATTCGATTCCAGAGTTAGAAGATGATGAGTGTCAAAATAAGGCTGCTGCAGTGTTAAACGCGATCGCTTCGGCGAACGAACTTCGGGATATTTAAATGATCTTTATAAAGTTAGTTATTCTTTTACTTTTACTCGTTATTTTTTTATTTTTATCGGTCCGGTTGACCCGCCGTGGTCTTTCGCGGCGTTATGAGCCAAAAGCCCAAACTCCTTGGAATATTTTGAATGAGGGGCAGGATCCAACGGTATGAGCACTGTATTAGATTCCATAGTTGAAGGTGTATTGGAAGATGTTAAGGCTCGCGAGATACCGCTAACAGAGTTGTACAAAAGAATTGATTCAGCACCAGTTGTTCGTGATGCATATGCAGCCCTAAGTCAACCGGGTACCCAGATCATTGCCGAAGTTAAGAGATCTTCCCCAAGCAAGGGAGTGTTGGCATCAATTGCCAATCCGGCAGATTTGGCTTCCAAATACGAATCTGCAGGCGCTGCCGTGATCAGCGTTCTTACCGAAGCTCGTCGATTTGGTGGTAGTAATGCCGACTTAGTAGCGGTCAGATCCAGAGTCTCAATTCCAGTGTTGCGTAAAGATTTTGTCGTCACTGAATTTCAGGTTATTGAGACGCGAGTGCTTGGCGCTGATTTAATGCTCTTAATTGTTGCCGCATTGAGCGACTCACAATTGAAAGATTATCAAAGCTTGGCTAACGAGTTAGGGATGAAAGTTTTAGTAGAAGTTCATGATGAATCAGAACTCGAACGTGCACTGGCGATACAGGCTCGGATTATCGGAGTGAATTCAAGAAATCTGAAGACTTTAGAGATTAACGATGATGCGTTCACGAAATTACTGCCATTGATCCCAGATGAAGTGATCAAGATTGCAGAGTCAGGCATTTCTAAAAGATCACAAGTTGCCGCTGCGCAAGCGGCTGGCGCGAAGGCGATTCTGGTCGGGGAAACCTTGGTTCGTGCAGGCGACCCCGCGGCAGCCATTCTCGATCTGCTTGGCCGATAGTCGACTGGTAGCGTAGGACCGTGGCCACTCCTATCGAATCGGAAATTATTGGACACTTCGGTCCTTATGGAGGTCGATTTGTTCCCGAGGCGCTCATCGGCGCTCTGGATGAATTAGCACTCGCCCACGAAGTTGCTTCCAACGATCCACTCTTCCAAGTAGAACTTGCTGAGTTGCATCGCACGTACACAGGTCGTCCAAGTATTTTGACTGAAGCTAAGCGATTTGCCGAACATGCCGGCGGCGCAAGAATTTTGTTAAAGCGCGAAGATTTGAATCATACTGGAAGCCACAAGATCAATAATGTTTTAGGACAAGCGCTACTTACTAAACGTATGGGAAAAAAGCGTATCATCGCTGAGACCGGCGCTGGTCAACATGGAGTTGCTTCGGCTACTGCTGCTGCTTTGATGGGACTTGAATGTGTCGTCTATATGGGCGAAGAAGACACTAAACGTCAATCACTCAATGTTGCTCGCATGAAATTGTTAGGCGCGCAAGTCGTTCCTGTTACCCAAGGAAGCAGAACCCTCAAAGACGCAATCAATGAAGCGATGCGCGACTGGGTCACCAACGTTGAAACTACACATTATTTGTTGGGAACTGTTGCTGGCCCCCACCCATTTCCTACCATGGTGAGAGATTTTCATCGAATCATTGGAATTGAAGCAAGGGCTCAAACGCTAGAACTAGTAGGACGACTACCGGATGCCGTGTTGGCTTGCGTGGGTGGCGGTTCCAATGCGATCGGAATCTTCCATCCGTTTATTGATGACAAAGATGTTCGCTTAATCGGACTCGAAGCAGGCGGATGTGGCGTTGCAAGTGGATTACACGCCGCGACTATTACAGGTGGCTCCCCGGGCGTCTTGCACGGCACCCGTTCGTATGTTTTGCAAGATGAGAATGGTCAGACTGTTGAGTCTCATTCCATTTCTGCGGGCTTGGATTACCCAGGTGTTGGCCCAGAACATGCATATCTCCACGATATTGGTCGCGCGGAGTATCGAGCCATTACCGATGATCAGGCTATGCAGGCATTCGAACTCATGTGCAAAACCGAAGGCATTATTCCGGCGATAGAAACTGCACATGCGTTAGCAGGTGCAATTCATATAGGCAAGGAACTTGGCCCAGATGCCGTTCTCTTGATAAACCTTTCTGGACGTGGCGACAAAGATGTGCAGACAGCTGCTGAGTACTTTGGAATTCCGCTTTAATGTCAACAGCCTTGGAAGAACTTTTCATACGGACTAAAAGTGAAAACCGAGCTGCACTGATTGCCTATTTGCCTGCTGGTTTCCCCTCCCAAAGGCAATGTATCGATGCGCTCAAAGCAATGATCGAAGGCGGAGTAGATGCCGTTGAAATTGGATTTCCTTACAGCGATCCCGTGATGGATGGTCCGGTTATCCAGGAGGCGGCAGAAACTTCGTTACGCCAAGGAACCGGAGCAAAGGAAGTATTTGAAACGGTTGCGGCGATCTCTGATTTAGTTCCAACAGTTATAATGACATATTGGAATCCAATAGAGCGATTTGGCGTGGATAATTTCCTGAAAACTCTAAAGTCAAACGGCGGTAGCGGAGTGATTACTCCAGACTTAACTATTGAAGAATCTACGTCCTGGCTCGAATCTTCGGCAGAACACAACACAAACAGAATTTATGTTATCGCCCCTAGTACGAGTGATGAGCGGCTACGGAAAGTTGTTGATAAAGCATCTGGCTTTGTCTATGCCGCATCACTTATGGGAGTCACCGGTACTCGCACGGCAGTCTCTAGCAGTGCTCAGTCACTCGTCACACGAATTCGAACATCAACGGAGCTGCCAGTTGCTGTTGGCCTGGGGGTATCGACTCCAGCTCAGGCGCATGAAGTGGCTCAATATGCGGACGGCGTAATTGTTGGCTCTGCATTTATCCGATTGCTCCAAGAAAGCGCTACTGAATCTGAAGGCATTGCAAAAGTTAAAGAGTTGGCGACAAATCTACGAGAAGCTTTGGGTCGTCCGTGAAAAATTCTTCAAAGCTGACGATATTGCCGTGGCTCACATTAATTGGGCGCTTAATTTTGGGAGGTGTTCTGCTCGCAGCTGGATATCTAAAAGCGAAAAATCCATCGGCAGCTGCTGGTTCAGTTCGTGTCTATGAAATTTTACCAACGGGGCTGGCAAATTCTTTAGGTTATGCGCTTCCGTGGATAGAAATTGGCGTGGGGTTATTTTTGGTGATCGGCATCTGGGTGAAAAGAGCCGCTATCGCCGGGGGAGTGCTGATGTTTATATTCATTGTTGCTATTGGACAGGCGTGGGCACGCAAATTGGCGATCAACTGTGGATGCTTTGGCAATGGCGGCATTTCAGCTGATGGCAAAGTGCACCCTGCGGTCTACCTCACAGAAATTCTGAGAGATTTTGGACTAACCATTGTTGCCGGGTATTTATATCGTTTCCCGCACGGTAAGTTTGGCCTAGATAAAGCGTCAGAAGAATATTAAGGCGATCTAAATAGAATCTAAATACCATCAAAATACATATTGAGGAGATATCGTGGCAGAAAAGAAGAAGAACGGAAAAGATACCGGTACCCGTAATTTGGTTATCGGAATGATCTTGCTGGTGGTTTTAGTTGGTGCGGGTTCGGCGCTTGCCAAGAACCGTGTAAATACTCATGCAACTATGCCTTCCTCCGTTTCTTCCGCAGACGGTTATGGAATCTCATTTAATCCGAAGGCCACAGTCAAAGTAGATTTTTACGAAGATTTTCAATGTCCTAACTGTCGCAACTTCGAGGCAGTCAATAGCGCCTACATTAATCGGCTCGTTACATCTGGAAAGATTCATGCGGTATTTCATCCCATGTCCTTCATCGGTCCCGAATCAATTGCCACTGCGGCTGCTTCGGCATGTGCGGCTGATCAGGGTAAATTCTTGGAATATCACACCGCGCTTTACGAGAATCAAGGGACTGCGGAAAACTCTGGAACGTGGAATAATCAAAAGTTAATTCTTTTAGGCCATACTGTCGGAATTAAGTCAACAAAATTTGATGCTTGTGTTAACAACGGGAATTACGTGAAGTGGACATCAAATATCGAAGCTGATGCTTCTTCGAAGAACATTAATTCCACTCCGACAGTTCTAATTAATGGGAAGGTGATCCCACCTTCGGCATATCTCGACCAAACTGCATTCAGCGCTCTATTCACCGCAGCTGGCGTTAAGTAAATTTTGTTTGACCGGTTTATCCCAACTCCATCGATATCGTCTATGGCGTTGGGGCCGATCACAATACATTTCTACGCCCTGTGCATTCTCTTTGGCATAATTTGTGCTCTTATTATCGGCATAAATCGATATAAGGCTGCCGGGGGTCTAAGTAATGAATTGCTCGACTTGGCAATATATGTGATTCCTGCTGGAATTATTGGCGGTCGGTTTTATCATGTGATCACAACCCCAGAACTGTATTTTGGTAGCCACGGTAATTTCTTCGGAGCTTTCAAAATTTGGGAGGGAGGTATGGGGATCTGGGGAGCTGTAGCGCTGGGAACCTTAGTTGCTTTTATTTATTTTAAAATTAAACCCCGTTCTCTTGGATTTGCATCTGCGGTCGATGCACTTGCTCCAGGCATTTTGGTTGCACAGGCAATTGGGCGATGGGGTAACTGGTTTAACGGGGAACTCTTTGGCCGACCATCTTCCTTGCCCTGGGCACTGCGGATTCCAGTAAAAGATAGACCTTTTGGTTATGAAATGTTCGCGACCTTTCAACCAACTTTTCTTTACGAGTCATTGTGGTGCCTACTTGCAGCGCTGGTGTTGATCTATGTTCCAATCTTTATGAGTCTGAAACCTGGGAGTACCTTCCTGGCATACATCACACTGTATTGCCTTGGACGTATCTGGATTGAAGCGCTGCGAATTGATGCCGCCCATAATATTTTTGGGGTTCGGCTTAATGTCTGGGTGGCTGGGATTTGCGGATCAATTTCCCTAATGTTCATTTGGCGCCGGCAGCGCTCCTATGTGGCGAACTCTGATTGAATGGCTAGAATCTTCCCATGTCACTAGAAGCGGTTTATCAGAGAAATGAACACCACCGGGGAAGCAAATCTGGGTGGTTACGCGCAGCTGTTCTTGGCGCGAACGATGGTTTGGTTTCTAATGCCTCTCTCCTTATTGGGATCGCTGCTGCTGGCAAAATGGATTTTTTACGAGTAGCAGGGTTAGCTGGGATTGCTGCTGGTTCGATGTCGATGGCAGTTGGTGAATATATTTCGGTACAGTCGCAAGCAGATATAGAAGCCTCGGATCGCGAAATGGAGAGAGAGCACCTACAGGTCGATCCAGAGGGTGAACTAGAAGAATTAACTCAGATTTATATTGAGCGTGGTCTGCCTCGAGACTTAGCAGAGCAAGTTGCAAAGACTTTCACGGAGAAGAATGCGCTAGAAGCACACCTTCGTGACGAACTTGGACATCACGAAATCCATAAGGCGCAGCCATTCCAAGCCGCCGCTGCCTCGGCTTTTAGTTTTGCCTTGGGCGCCGCGATTCCCTTACTAGGTGCGCTCGTTGGGACATCTAGCCAGAAAGTTGCCTTGATCATAGTTTTTGCATGCCTGGGGCTCATCGCTACGGGTGTTATTGGTTCGCGTTTGGCCGGATCACCTTTAATCAAAACCATCCTGCGGGTCCTTATTGGTGGTGGACTTGGTATGGCAATTACGGCTGGTATCGGTAGTTTGGCCCACATTTAGCCTGAGGCGCGGCGGTAAAGTCAGAAATCTCGGTATCAATATTCGTGCATTGGTTGGTACGCTTTTCCACTGCCAGGCCTAGGCCGGGTTGTATTCGTTGGGCCACCGTTGTCCCGACCGTTCTTTAGGAGCGATCGTGACTTTATTTTCTAGCGTGCCACATGCACAGGGCTTGTATAACCCTGCCGACGAGCATGATGCCTGCGGCGTGGCGATGATCGCAACACTTAAAAAAGAACCCACCCACGCAGTTGTAGCGCAAGCGCTCACTGCCCTGCGCAATCTCGAACACCGCGGTGCTTCTGGCGCAGAACCCGATAGCGGCGATGGTGCCGGAATTTTAATTCGAATCCCAGACGAGTTTTATCGCAGTGTCGTAGATTTCCCGTTGCCTGGAGCAGGAAGTTACGCGACTGGCATTGCTTTCATCGATCCACAATTTGACGATATGCCTGCAATCATCAACTTTGCTGAAGAAGAGAACATCTCGATCCTTGGTTGGCGCGAATTGCCTATCAACGACACTTCGCTCGGCAAGACCGCATTGTCGGTAATGCCTCGCTTTGTACAACTCTTTGTTGCTGGCAAGAACGGTGAAAAAGATTTAGAAGTAGATCGACTTGCTTTCTGTTTCCGCAAGCGAGTGGAACGTGCGCTTCCTATTTATTTCCCATCATTATCTTCACGGACAATTGTATACAAGGGCATGCTGACCACCGGTCAATTGGAGGAGTTCTTTCCAGACCTTTCCAACGAACTCGTGAAATCACCGCTTGCACTTGTGCACTCACGCTTCTCGACAAATACTTTTCCTTCCTGGCCATTGGCACACCCGTATCGCTTCATCGCTCACAATGGCGAAATTAATACGGTTCGTGGCAACCGAAATTGGATGCGAGCTCGTGAGGCTCTTCTTGCTAGTCCTTTGATTCCTGGCGACATCTCTCGACTATTTCCTATTATTGATAATTCAGGGAGTGATTCTGCATCATTTGATGAGGTACTAGAACTTCTCTACCTCACTGGGCGCTCATTGCCACATTCGATCTTGATGATGATCCCTGAAGCTTGGGAGAATCATGCAACGATGTCGCAAGAGCGTCGTGATTTCTACGCTTTCCATTCGTCATTAATGGAGCCATGGGATGGCCCCGCCTGCGTGACATTTACAGATGGCAACCAAGTTGGTGCTGTTTTGGACCGCAACGGATTGCGTCCATCTCGCTACTGGGTCACCGACGATGGTTTAGTCGTTCTGGCCTCTGAAGTTGGTGTGCTCGAATTCGCACCAGAAAAAATTGTGCGTAAAGGTCGTTTACAACCTGGACGTATGTTCTTGGTGGATATTGCAGAAGGTCGCATCATTGAAGACGATGAGGTTAAGGACAATCTTGCTAAGGGTCAACCGTATGGCAAGTGGCTTGCAGAAGGCATCGTTGAGCTAGCGAATCTTCCTTCACGCGAACACATTATTTATCCGCATTCCTCTGTATTGCGTCGTCAACGCGCCTTTGGGTACACCGAAGAAGAGTTGCGCATCATCATCGCTCCTATGGCAAAGAGTGGCGCCGAACCACTTGGATCCATGGGCACCGATACGCCGATTGCGGCACTTTCACAACTACCTCGATCACTCTTTGATTATTTTGCTCAATTATTCGCTCAGGTCACAAATCCACCACTTGATGCGATTCGTGAAGAACTTGTTACCAGCCTTGGTCAGACTATTGGAGCCGAAGGAAACTTGCTGGCTCCTAACGCCGATTCTTGCCGCCAAATTTCATTGGACTTTCCGGTCATCGACAATGATGAACTTGCAAAGATTATTCATGTCAATGCAGATGGTGAACATCCAGATTTTGATAGCCATGTGATTCGTGGACTCTTCCCAGTATTGGGTGGGGGAGAAGCCCTGCGGGATCGGATCGAAGAGATTCGGGCAGAAGTGTCAACCGCAATCAAAGATGGATCACGCATTATTGTTTTGTCAGATAGAGATGGAGATAGCGAAGAGGCGCCAATTCCTTCTCTGCTTCTAACATCGGCTATCCACCACCATCTGATTCGCGAAAAGACGCGCACTCAGGTGAGTTTGATTGTTGAAAGTGGTGAAGTCCGAGAAGTGCATCACGTTGCACTCCTTATTGGATTTGGTGCATCTGCGGTCAATCCATATTTAGCCATGGAGAGCGCCGAAGACTTGGTACGCCAAGGCGTTATCACCGGCATAACTCCTGAAAAGGCCGTCGCAAATCTGATTAAGTCATTGGGTAAAGGAGTTCTCAAAGTAATGTCGAAGATGGGAATTTCTACTATTGCCTCCTATCACGGCGCCCAAGTTTTTGAAGCAATTGGATTATCTAAAGAAGTCGTTGATGAATATTTCACCGGGCTTACCTCACGACTCGGCGGCGTCTCCTTGGATACCTTGGCTGCAGAGACAATCAAACGCCACTATGTTGCCTATCCTCCAATGGGGGAAGTCCCAGGAACAAAGAAGTTGCCGATTGGTGGCGAATATCAATGGCGCAGAGAAGGTGAACCCCACCTATTCAATCCAGAAACTGTCTTTAAGCTTCAACATGCGACCAGAGCAAAGCGCTACGACATATTCAAGCAATATACGACTTTGGTTGATAATCAAGCCAAAAATCTGATGACCTTGCGTGGTCTATTCACTTTCCGCCAAGGCGCTCGTCCATCGGTTCCTATCGAAGAAGTTGAACCCGCTTCATCTATTATCAAGCGTTTCGCAACAGGCGCCATGTCTTATGGATCAATTTCTAGTGAAGCTCACGAAACTTTGGCAATTGCTATGAATCGCTTGGGTGGTAAATCCAATACTGGCGAAGGAGGGGAAGACCCCGCTCGCAATATCTTAGAATCAAATGGTGATTCCAAGCGATCGGCAATTAAGCAAGTGGCCTCTGGTCGATTTGGTGTTACAAGTGAGTACTTGGTAAATGCCGATGACATTCAGATCAAGATGGCACAAGGTGCAAAGCCGGGCGAAGGTGGTCAATTGCCTGGCAACAAGGTCTACCCATGGATTGCGCAAGTGCGCTATTCGACACCTGGTGTTGGATTAATTTCGCCACCGCCTCACCACGATATTTATTCGATCGAAGATTTAGCACAGTTAATTCACGATCTTAAAAATGCTAATAAGAATGCGCGGATTCACGTCAAACTTGTTGCAGAAGTTGGGGTTGGAACTGTTGCCGCAGGTGTTTCAAAAGCGCATGCAGATGTAGTTTTGATCTCTGGACATGATGGCGGAACTGGTGCTTCACCATTGACTTCGCTCAAACATGCCGGAGCGCCGTGGGAATTAGGTTTGGCTGAAACTCAACAGACATTAATGCTCAACGGACTTCGTGATCGAATTGTCGTGCAAGTGGATGGTCAGATGAAAACCGGGCGTGACGTCGTGATAGCTGCCCTGCTTGGTGCGGAAGAGTTTGGTTTTGCAACGGCACCGCTTGTAGTTTCGGGATGTGTCATGATGCGTGTCTGCCACTTAGATACCTGTCCAGTAGGTGTCGCGACGCAGAATCCTGAGTTGCGGAAACGTTTCTCTGGAAAGCCAGAATTTGTAGAGACTTTCTTTGAATATATTGCTGAAGAAGTTCGTGAATGGTTGGCACTTATTGGCTTCCGTAATTTAGAAGAAGCAATTGGCCAGGTAGAACTTTTGGATACGCGCGATGCGATCGACCACTGGAAAGCCAGTGGGCTTGATTTGGCACCGTTGCTTAAGGCGCCTATATTCGCCGGGACTCGAAAAAATGCAGAGACTCAAGATCATGGTTTGGCGGCAGCGCTTGATAATAAGTTGATAGAGCTATCTAAAGTGGCTCTGGAAACTGGCGAATCAGTTCGGTTGGAATCACCGGTACGTAACGTCAACCGTACGGTGGGCACCATGTTAGGTGCGGAGATAACAAGGCGCTACGGGGGCGCAGGCCTGCCTGCTAACACGATTGATATCTCATTCCACGGATCTGCTGGCCAATCTTTTGGCGCTTTCATTCCCAAAGGCCTAACTCTTCGCTTGTACGGCGATACAAACGATTATGTTGGTAAAGGTCTTTCTGGTGGACGGGTGATTGTACGTCCGGATGAGAAAGCGACATTCAAATCAGAGGCAAACGTAATCGCTGGAAATGTTATTGGATATGGATCGACTAGCGGTGAAATCTTTATTCGAGGCGTTGTAGGCGAGCGATTCTGTGTTCGAAATTCCGGCGCTACTGCGATCGTCGAAGGTATTGGTGATCATGGTTGTGAATACATGACTGGAGGCATCGCAATAATTCTGGGAGTAACGGGCCGCAACTTTGCAGCTGGCATGTCCGGCGGAGTCGCGTATGTTTTAGATCTAGATCCGCGCCGAGTGAACCCAGATATGGTCGATGTTTTGGGCCTCACACCTGAACGGTCGAAGCAAGCTCAAGATTTAATCTCTAAGTATTATGCCGAGACTGGTTCCGTAGTAGCCCACGAACTGATTCAAGACTGGACAACACAAAGTACCCGGATTTCACTGGTGATGCCTCGTGACTATGCACGTGTGCTCTCCGCAATGGAGAAAGCTGAACGCGAAGGCCTTAATGTCGATGACGCAGTAATGGAGGCAACTCGTGGCTGATCCAAGAGGGTTCTTAACAACGCAACGCGAAACTCCCAAGCGTCGCGCAGTTGATGTTCGTATCCGTGACTGGAAAGAGGTATATGAAGAGCAACCATTTGGTGATCTTCAGAAGCAGGCGGGTAGGTGCATGGATTGCGGAATACCCTTCTGTCATCAGGGATGCCCGCTGGGCAATCTGATCCCAGAATGGAACGATTTGATCTGGCGTGGAGAACGATCCGAAGCAATCAATCGCCTTCACGCAACCAACAATTTTCCTGAATTTACGGGACGGCTCTGTCCGGCACCGTGCGAAACTGCTTGCGTAGTTGCCATTAATACCGAAGCGGTCACCATCAAACAAGTAGAACTTAGAACGATCGAAGAAGCGTTTAACAACAATCTTGTTCTTCCATTACCCCCAGATCGTCTTACGGGCAAAACAATTGCCGTTATTGGTTCTGGTCCGGCCGGTCTAGCAGCCGCACAACAACTTACTCGCGCGGGTCATACTGTCGCTGTATACGAGCGTGCTGAGAGAATTGGCGGATTACTCCGCTATGGAATTCCGGAATTCAAAATGGAAAAATCGATTGTGGATCGTCGTATTGCGCAGATGGAAGCAGAAGGAACAAGATTTCGTGTAGGCGTAAATGTTGGAGTAGACATCACGGGACAAGAACTTCGAACTAAGTATGACGCCGTTGTCCTGGCTATCGGCGCCACCAACTGGCGCGATTTATCGGTACCTGGGCGTGACTTCAAAGGTATTCATCAAGCAATGGAATATTTGCCATGGGGTAATAAACAAGCACTAGGTGAATTGACCATAGAAGCACCGATCAACGCAAACGGAAAGCACGTCGTGATTCTTGGTGGCGGTGACACCGGTGCTGACTGTTTAGGAACCGCGATTCGTCAAGGCGCTGCAAGCGTTACGCAATTAGAAATTATGCCTCGCCCAACGCAAGAACGTCCTTCAAGCCAACCATGGCCTACCTATCCGATGATTTATCGTGTTAGTAGTGCTCATGAAGAAGCCGGAGAACGCTTGTACGCAGTATCAACAGAGGAATTTCTTGGAGATGCGGATGGAAATCTGCGTGCACTCAAATTAGTCGAAACTAAATTTATTAATGGCAAGTTTGAAAAAGTTGAAGGTTCCGAACATGAGATACCTGCTGATTTAGTCTTCTTGGCCATGGGATTTCTTGGACCTGAAAAGTCAGAGATGATTTCGCAACTTGAAGTCCAGCTGGATGATCGTGGAAATATTAAGCGTGACGATGCGTTTGCTACGACGGAAGAAGGAATCTTTGTTTGCGGAGATGCTGGTCGTGGGCAGTCTTTGATCGTCTGGGCCATCGCCGAAGGACGTAGCGCGGCTTCGGCGGTAGATGAATATTTGATGGGGGAGACACAACTTCCTGCGCCTATCGAACCAACTTCTCGCTCCCTAACTGTTTAGAACTGTTTAGAACGGATTAGTCTCTGTACATAATTGACGCTGCATAAGATGGTGCAGCCCGAGAATAGAAATGGCCTAGGCTGAGCACATGCGAAGAGCGAAAATTGTATGCACGATGGGTCCGGCTGTTGAAACTCCTGAAAAAGTTGAGGAGCTCATTGCCGCGGGAATGAACATGGCTCGCCTCAATCTTTCTCATGGCGGGTATGACGAACATCAGAATCGCCTCGACTTAGTCCGCTCTGCAGCGAACAAGGCTGGGCGTCCAGTCGCGATCCTCGTAGATCTCCAAGGACCTAAGATTCGTCTGGCACGCTTTAAAGATGGACCGTACGAGCTTGCGCGGGGCGATATTTTCACAATAACTACAGATGACGTCGAAGGAACGAGAGAAAAGTGCGGTACGACCTACAAAGGTTTAGCAGGGGATTGCAAGCCTGGTGATCGCATCCTTATTGATGATGGCAAAGTGACTTTAGAAGTTGTCGAAGTAAAGGGAAGCGACGTAGTTACGAAGGTTATCCAACCCGGATTTGTGAGCAATAATAAAGGTATCAATCTTCCTGGAGTGGCCGTATCAGTACCGGCCCTCTCAGAGAAAGATATTGACGACCTTCGCTGGGGCTTACGTGCCGGTGCTGATTTCATTGCACTCTCCTTTGTTCGCAGCGCTAAAGACATTGATGACGTTCATCGCATCATGGATGAAGTTGGTATTCGTCGTCCCGTAATCGCAAAGATCGAAAAGCCACAGGCTGTCGAAAACTTAGAAGAGATCGTTGCCGCTTTTGATGGGATCATGGTTGCACGCGGAGATCTGGGCGTAGAAATGCCGATCGAAGATGTGCCGCTAGTCCAAAAACGCTGTATCGCGCTCTCAAGGGCATCAGCAAAACCTGTAATTGTCGCAACTCAGATGCTCGATTCCATGATCACAAACTCCTCGCCAACACGAGCTGAAGCCACAGACTGTGCCAACGCTGTTCTAGATGGCGCGGATGCACTGATGCTCTCTGGTGAGACATCTGTTGGCGCCTTTGCGATTGAAGCTGTTTCCACCATGGCTCGAATTATTGCTCGAACAGAAGAAGTGATGCTTGCGCAAATTGCCCCTCTTGCACATCGCCCGACGACCAAGGGTGGGACCATTACCAAGGCGGCCGTTGAAGTTGGGCAGATTCTTGGGGCAAAATATTTGGTGGCCTTCACCCAGAGTGGTGATTCAGCACGACGCATGTCTCGACTTCGCTCAGCGATCCCCATCTTGGCTTTGACGCCAGAAGTAGCTGTCTATAACCAGCTGGCACTGTCGTGGGGGATTGAATCCATGATTACTCCAACGGTTGGTGCAACTGATGAGATGGTGAAACTCGTCGATAGCGTTCTGATCGACTCTCAACGAGTAGCTAAAGGAGAATCTGTTGTTATCGTGGCTGGGTCTCCGCCAGGAATTCCAGGATCAACGAATGCGTTGAGAGTTCACGTAGTCGGAAATGCAATTGATGGGGTGGCTGCCGCCTATCGGAAGTAAGCGGATATACTTGCTTCCCCAGCCTCGGTACTCCAACGGTAGAGAGGGCGGACTCAAAATCCGCACAGTGTCGGTTCAAATCCGACTCGAGGCACATGACTAATACGACCCCAGTCCCAGCGACGCCTTTGCGTATTCTTGTGGCAGAAGATGAAGCGATCATTCGTCTTGATCTTGTAGAAATGTTGACGGATGCTGGTTATGAAGTAGTTGCCGAGGCGACTACTGGGCTAGAAGCAATTGAGTTTGCACAGAAGCACCTTCCCGACATTGCGATTTTGGATGTAAAGATGCCCGAACTTGATGGTATTTCGGCAGCAGAGCGCATTATCGAAATTGCACCTGTCTTGATGCTGACGGCATTTAGTCAACGCGAACTCGTTGAGCGAGCACGGGATGCGGGAGCTATGGCATACGTGGTCAAGCCATTTAGCATTTCGGATCTTGTGCCTGCCATCGAAATTGCAGTCAGCAGACATAGAGAGCAGAAGGCCCTGCAAGGAGAAGTTGCCGATCTGCAAGAGCGGCTAGAGACTCGCAAAGTCATCGATCGCGCTAAAGGCATTCTGATGAAGACTCTTAATCTCTCCGAACCCGAATCCTTTAGCTGGATTCAGAGGACGGCGATGGACCGCCGGATTTCTATGAAAGATGTGGCCCTGGCCGTCATCTCCCCGGATGCGGTTCCGCTGGACT
The DNA here is from genome assembly GCA_903838295.1 of uncultured Actinomycetes bacterium. Lineage (GTDB taxonomy): Bacteria > Actinomycetota > Actinomycetes > Nanopelagicales > Nanopelagicaceae > PALSA-747. The sequence goes on along the minus strand of CAILXX010000002.1, from coordinate 29,650 downwards.
AAGCAGGCATAAGCAGGCCTAAGCTGAACTAAGCAGGCCTCGCCCTGGGCTTAGGCTTCTATAACAATTGGATAAACAGCGAGTTTTGAGCGTAATAAATTAGCTCAAATTAGTCGGATGGCCATGCAGAATCCATGCAGAATATTGAGTCAGGCTGCTATCGCCTGTAGAGTTCACCAAAATCCCCTCCGGGATGTCGCGTGACCCTTTTTTCACGTGCAACTTACGAAAGGCATCTATGAACCTCACAACAAAGCGCACCCTCGGTGTCGTTGCTGCTGTGGCCATTTCATTTGGCTCAGTTGTTGCAACATCAGCGCAGGCTGCACCGAAATCCGTCACACTCGCATTCGAATCTCCTCTTACTGGTTCTGAAGCAGGTCTTGGCCAAGATGAACTCCTTGGTACACAGACTGCTCTTTACGAGTACAACCTAACCAACCCAACAGTTAAGGTTAATTTGCTAACAGCAGATGACCAAGCAGATTCCTCACAATCACCAGGAGTTGCTCTTGGTCTTGCGCAAAATAAAGCTGTTATTGGCGTTGTTGGTTCATGTTGCTCTGGAGCAACAAAGGCAGCATTCCCAGCATTTAAGGCTGGTCGTTTGACTGTCATCTCTCCATCAGCAACAAACGCAACCCTGACAGATCCAAAGTCTTCAGTAAATGGATTCCCATTCTTCCACCGTGTTGCAGCAACAGATGCCTTCCAAGGCCCAGCTCTTGCACGTTATGCAAACAAGGGAATCACATCACCTAAGGATTATTTAATCGATGATGCTTCAACATATGGTGCCGGACTCAAGGCGCTTTCAACTCCTTCACTGAAGAAGGCTGGCGTATCGATCGTTGGTTCTGACACAGTTATCGCACCAGCAACTGATTACTCAGCTACTGCTTCAAAGGTTGTCGCATCACATGCAAACGTAGTTATTTACTTCGGTTACTACAGCGATGCGGGTAAGCTCAAGAAGGCTCTTGACCTTGCTGGCTATAAGGGAGCTTATGCATCAGGCGATGGAACCGATGATCTTGGATACATCACATCTGCGGGCAAGGAAAGTGCTCAAGGCACATTGATTACTTCGCAGAGCGTTCCATTCGAACTAGCAGCTCCGGCTTCAGTTTTGGCTGACTTTACCAAGGCTACAAAGCTTGCAAGCCCAGCTTCGCATGCTTATGTCACACAGGCATACAACGCTACAAATGTATTCCTACAATGCATTAAGGAAGGACATACAACACGTTCGTCCATCCAAAGCTGTGTTGCAACTGAAACCTTTACAGATGTCACAGGAGCGAAGTTCAACTTCACTCGTTATGGTGATATCGCACAAGGTGCTCCAGTTGGTGCATATATCGTTAAGGATAATGACATTATCCCGGTAGGTAACGCATAACCTTTAGCCACCTTTCCAGGAAATTGGAAATTTAGGTTAGGTTTTGTTGCACCACATAAGAGTTAGGGCAGTTAGGTTCGGGTGCGGCTCTTAGGAGTTGCACCCGAATTCTGCTAAAGGTTGGTTTTAGGAATTTTCGGTTTAAATCTCTTTTTGAAGTCCTGTCGATCTCAAACGTAAGGAAACCATGAACTTCGCAGTTGTTGGATCACAGTTCTTCCCTTTGCTAATTAACGGATTAGCTTTGGGCTTCATCTATGTTCTGGTATCTGTTGGGTACACAATGGTTTACGGTGTGTTGCGACTAATCAATTTCGCAAACTCCGAAATTTTTATGCTAGGTACATTTGCGACCAGCATCGTCTCCACTACCGTCTTCAAATTCAATATTGATTCACATCCTTCGCACGGCATGAAGTTGCTCCTGGTTCTACTCTGCTGCTTATTGGCTTCGATGGTGACCTCTGCAGTTGTTGCTGTACTGGTTGAATTAATTGCTTATCGCAGACTTCGAACCAAAGGTGCTAACCGCTTGGGTTCCTTAATATCAGCGATCGGAACTTCAATCGTTCTCTCTGAAGGCGTACGTATCCTTACCCACTCTATCCCCGTCGCAAGCCCGCGAGTCTTAAGTAAATTTTATGTCTTTAAAATTCATGGCGTTGGGTTGCGTATTGACCAGATGTTGACAATTGTCTTTGGTTTTATATTATTTTTTGCAGTGGATCGATTTGTTACCAAGACCCGTTTAGGTAAGGCGATTCGAGCCGTCTCCATGTCGGAGGAAAATTCACGTTTGATGGGTATAAACCTTAATCGCGTAATCTCTCTTACCTTCTTGATCGGTGGTTTAGTTACAGGGGCCGCAGCCTTTATGTATATGACGGTTTATGAGCAAACGGTATTTAACGTCGGATTTAATATTGGTATCGCAGCATTTACCGCCGCAGTATTAGGTGGAATTGGCAATCTTCGCGGCGCTTTCTACGGCGGATTAGCCCTAGGGCTCGCAGAAGAATTCTTCTCAGTACTTTTAGGCTCACAATGGAAAGAGATTACGGTCTTTGTAGTTTTAGTTCTCGTGTTACTTCTTAGACCAAATGGACTTTTTGGTGAAGCCGTTCAGCAGACGCGGGTATAGGGGAACATTATGATCAATTTACGTGATGCAGGTGCGGAATTATGGGAGGGATGGAATCGTCCCAAGCGTGTAGCTTTTGCAATTCTTGCTATTTTGGCTGCGATGCTCCTTCCATACGCCGGTAGATATTCCCTCACTAACTTTTTAAATACACCAATCAGTTCATATCAGGCTGTTTTGGTCTATCCGGTAGGAATGTACATTTTAATGGCCTTGGGTCTGAACATTGTTGTTGGTAAGAGTGGACTACTCGATCTGGGATATGTAGCCTTCTTTGCGATTGGCGCGTATACGGCAGCCGTTTTAGGTACGCATACTCATTTAAATATCTGGGAAATCATGCCATTTGGGATGGGCGCCGCCATGATTGCCGGCGTAATTTTGGGACTTCCAGCTCTCCGTCTCCGTGGTGATTATCTTGCTATCGTCACTTTAGGTTTTGGTGAGATTGTTCGTATATTTATTATCAATACTCCCTCGATCGGTGGTCCAAATGGAATCGCAGGAATTCCTCAACCACCAACATTTTTAGGTCAGGCCTTTGATATCGAACATCCGGATCATTTTTTCTGGTTGGTTGTCGTAATGATCTGTGTAGTCATTTGGATGGTACGTCGTCTTAGTATTCGTCGTCCTGGACGTGCATGGGAAGCGATTCGCCAAGATGAAGATGTAGCCGTCTTGATGGGCGTACCAACGCTTCGGTACAAGATTTGGTCATTTAGCATAGGTGCTGCGGTCGGTGGCGCCGCTGGCGTGATCTTCGCTTCTCAACAAATGTTTGTTGCCCCTCAGAGTTTTAATTACAACGTTTCTGTTCTCATTCTTTCGTGTGTGGTCTTTGGAGGGATGGGAAATATCTGGGGAGTAGTTCTTGGCGCCTCAATCTTGTCCTACTTACCAGAGCGAATTCGTTTCATCTCGAACGCTCGCGAACTAGTCTTTGGACTTGCTTTGGTCCTGATGATGAATGTTCGTCCAGAAGGATTGTTACCTCGAAAGAAACGAGAACATCTATCTGAAGAGGAACGTGCTGCGCTAAAGGCCACCCGAGCTGCGATGAAGGCCTCTAAAAAATCTGAGAGTAAAGAGGCAAAAAATTGAGCACTGAACGTATTCTCGATCTGCAAAATGTAACGATGCGTTTTGGTGGCGTATCGGCTCTCAATAAGGTGAACTTTCACGTCAACAAAGGTGAAATTGCAGCCCTCATAGGGCCAAACGGAGCTGGCAAGACGACAGTCTTCAATGTGGTTACAGGGGTATATAGAGTCACTGAAGGTGAGATCATCTTTAAAGGTGAAAGTATTGTTGGCAAAAAGCGTAACAAGATTACAGCGAGTGGAATCGCGCGAACCTTTCAGAATGTTCGTCTATTTGGAGACATGACCGCTCTTGAAAATGTCATGACGGCTTCAGATGTTCATAAAAAATCAGGCCTGGTCGCTGCCTTATTTGGATTTCCGCGATCTAGAAGAGAAGAGCGAGCTGATCGAGCCGCGTCACTTGAAATTTTAGAGTTTATTGGAATTGGCCACCATGCTGATCATCTAGCAAAAAACTTACCTTACGGGGATCAACGCCGGTTAGAAATTGCTCGAGCTCTTGGTACGAATCCAGAGCTTTTGCTGCTTGACGAGCCTGCTGCTGGATTTAACCCAGCTGAAAAAGTCGCTTTGGCGGCCACTATTCGCAAAATCCGAGATAAGGGATATACAGTGTTGCTCATCGAACATGATATGTCCCTGATAATGGATATTTCAGACCGTGTGACCGTTCTAGATTTTGGAGAGAAGATAGCGGACGACATTCCATCGAAAGTTCAGAATGATCCAAAGGTCATAGAAGCCTATCTAGGAGTTCCTACTGATGCGTCTTGAAATTAATAATATGCGCGTTTTTTATGGCAAGATCGAAGCCATAAAAGGAATTAGCGTTGTAGTCAACGAAGGTGAAATCGTGACTCTGATCGGCGCCAATGGCGCTGGCAAGACCACGACCCTGAAGACTATTTCTGGACTGCGTAAGATTTCTGAAGGTTCCATCATCTTCGATGGTCAAGATATCTCCAATCTTTCGGCACACGAAAGAGTGGAAATAGGAATTTCTCAGGTACCAGAAGGTCGAGGAATTTTCCCAGGAATGACTGTCTTGGAAAATTTAGAGATCGGAAAATACTTCCGTAAGAATCGTGCTTCAGAAATGGCAGAAGATATAGAGCGCGTCTACACTCTTTTTCCACGACTAAAAGAACGTACCAGCCAAGCTGGTGGAACACTCTCGGGTGGAGAGCAACAGATGCTAGCTATTGGTCGTGGGCTGATGGCACGTCCGAAAGTTTTGCTTCTTGACGAACCTTCCATGGGCCTTGCTCCCATGATGATTCAAAATATTTTCAATATCATCACAGAAATTAATAAATCAGGAACAACAATTTTGTTGGTCGAACAAAATGCTCAGCAAGCACTACAGCGTGCACATCGCGCCTATGTTCTTGAAACTGGAAAAGTGGTTAAGGAAGCTAAAGCTTCGGACCTGCTCAATGATCCTGCTGTACGTGCCGCGTATCTTGGCACTGGCGCAAATAACCCTGGATAAGAGAAGTTTTTACGGTTGCTTTGTAAGAATCAGACTGGTGATACGGGCACTGCACGACCGTTGGCCTAATTCGTTGGTAATCGCGATTTCATAGGTGGCAAGGGTGCGCCCGAGGGATACTGGAGTCGCTACACCAGTAATTTTTCCACCGATAGCAGCTTTGTGGTGAGTAACGTTGATATCTACGCCAACGGTTTCACGACCACCTGCATGCATCCAGGCGCCCAGCGAACCCAGAAGTTCTGCTAGCACGCAGTTTGCTCCGCCATGCAATCGCCCAAAGGCTTGGGTATTTCCCTCAACTGGCATTGTTCCGACAATACGCTCCGGAGAAGCCTCGAGAATTTCGATACCCATCTTGTGGTCTAGTGCACCGAGGCCACGCTCTTCTAGCAATTTCATGTAATCGGTCATGATGGAATTTTAGCGTGCGTTGGGGTTATGTAGGCCGCGGCACCCTAGAATCGGCTCAATGAAACGTCTGTTACTAATCGATGGTCATTCGATGGCTTATCGTGCGTATTACGCCTTGCCAGTTGAGAATTTTCAGAGCAGTAAAGGTCAGGCGACCAACGCCATTTATGGTTTTGGGTCGATGTTGACCAATCTCATTGCCAGCGAGAAACCCACTCATATCGCCGTAGCCTTCGATGTATCTCGCAAAACTTTTAGAACAGAACTATTTCCTGAGTATAAAGGGACACGGGCAGCGACCCCTGATGAATTTCGTTCCCAGATGTCCTACCTTTTTGAATTGGTTGCAGCGCTAAATATTTGTCATTTTGCTATCGAGGGTTTTGAAGCCGACGATATATTGGCCACACTTTCCAGTCGAGCGGCAACCGAAGGTTTCGAAGTCCTCATCTGTACCGGCGATAGAGATGCTTTTCAACTTGTTACCCCTGATATAACGGTCTTGTATCCAAAGCGCGGCGTAACAGATATGAGTCGGATGACACCAGCGGCAGTGGAAGAAAAATATGGATTGACTCCAAAACAGTATCCAGATTTTGCTGCGCTGCGCGGGGATCCAAGTGACAACTTGCCGTCAATTCCAGGAGTTGGGGAGAAGACCGCAACTAAATGGATACAAGATTTTGGAACGCTATCCGACCTGATAGCGCGAGCAACGGAGGTTCCGGGAAAGGCAGGAGAATCCTTACGGGCCAACCTTGAGGGCGTTTTATTAAATAGCCACCTCACCGCGCTCCGACATGATTTAGATATTGATATCTCTATTAGCGATTTAATGTGGAGTGGACCAGATCTGCCTGCGATAGATACCTTGTTGGATGCGCTTGAGATTCGAGCACTTAAGCCTCGGGTACACGCTTTAGGTGGGACCGAAACGCCAATAGAGAAAACCACACGCGATGTATCCGCAAAAGAGATCTCGACCGCTGATTTATCAAAAATGCTTGCGGGCCGAAAAGATCCGGTGGCGATTTATTCTGACTCCCCGCTTTCTGAAGGTGGATTTTCTATAGCCCTATCTGCTACTGACTGCTTTACAGTGACCGGCGCTCCGGGGGATTGGTTGCTTGATGCGTCACTACCAAAATATGTTCATGGCGCTAAATCACTCTTAGAATTTCAAGAGATTAATGGAATAATTTTTGATACAGAACTAGCTGCATATTTGATAAATCCCGGTGCCAGAAATTTGGATCTCACTGACTTAGCGGAGAGATTTCTTGAAGTGAGCGTTCCAGCAACATCTGATGATTTGTTTGCCCGTTTTAATCCGGTCCTCTCAGGAATCATATTTGAGCTTGTAGAAGTTCTGCAGGGCCAGATTAAGGAGCGAGAATTAAGTAAATTGCTCGTTGATTTAGAGATGCCCAGCATGTTCGAATTATCGAAGATGGAACACGTCGGAATCGCCATAGATCGTGAGAAATTGAATGCACTACGTACTTTCTTTCAGGAAGAAGTTGCTCGTGAGACTGCTGGTGCCCATCAAGTTGCGGGCCATGAATTCAATGTGGGTTCTCCTAAACAATTGCAAGTGGTGCTCTTTGAAGAGCTGAAATTACCCAAGACAAAGAAGATAAAGACGGGCTATACGACCGATGCGGAAAGTCTTGATATGTTATCGGCCAAGACTGGACATCCGATTCTGGCACATCTACTTAGAATTCGTGAGACGAGTAAATTGCTCACAACGGTTGATGGCTTATTGAGCGCGATCGATATAGATGGACGGATACGCACGACTTTTCAACAGACAACGACCGCGACTGGTCGATTGTCGTCCACAGATCCCAACTTGCAGAACATCCCAGTGCGTACCGAGGAAGGTCGACGGATCCGCGACTGTTTCATCGCCGCGAAGCCGTACGAAAATCTTTTGACGGCGGATTACAGCCAAATCGAGATGCGAATCATGGCCCATCTCTCTCACGATGCCGGCCTGATTGAGGCCTTTAAGACTGGCGAAGATCTGCATAGCACTGTGGGCTCATACGTTTTTGGCGTAAAGGTGGCAGATGTAACTCCAGAAATGCGTCGTCAGATTAAGGCTATGTCTTATGGATTGGCCTATGGATTATCGTCTTATGGTTTAGCGCAGCAGCTCAATCTCTCTCCGGGGGAAGCACAGGCTTTGATGAACAAGTATTTCGAACGGTTCGGAGGGATACAGGACTATCTCAAAAATGTTGTGGAAGAGGCACGATCTAAGGGTTATACCGAAACTATTTTGGGACGACGTCGATATCTGCCAGACCTTTCTAGTGACAACCGTCAGCGCCGTGAAGTGGCAGAACGCATGGCTCTAAATGCTCCTATCCAGGGTTCGGCCGCAGATATCATTAAAATTGCGATGCTTCGCGCAGCTCAATCTATTTTAAACTCGGGGCTATCATCTCGATTGTTGTTACAGGTTCATGATGAACTAATCTTCGAAATTGCACCGGGGGAGCAAGAGCCATTAACTCAACTAGTAAAAGATGCGATGCAAGGAGCTGTCAAATTATCTCTGCCACTCGATGTGAATATTGGAATTGGCAAGAGTTGGGATCTCGCCGCACATTAACTTTCTAGAAGACTTTCTCGGGGTTTTAACCAGCGCTGACCGACATTAATTAATATAAAACCGATTCCAAACATAATCGTGGTGATTGCAAAGCAATAATGGGGAGAAAAATGTTGCGCAATAAATCCTCCGGTAGATTGTCCAACGGCGCCGAAGGAACCTTCGGTCGTCCAGAGCCAGCCAATAGCAGCAGCAGCGCTTCCTTGCGGTCTAATAACTTCTAGCTGCTCCAGATAAAACACTTGTTCTGCTCCACCTACCAACCCAAATAAGGAAAGGACAAGTAAGAGCGCAATTCCCGGATTGAAAAAAGCCATAGGAATCGTGGTTAAGAACCAGAAGAAATAGATCACACGAAATACGCGAATCGGAGCCTTTGCTCGTCCGAGCAAGCCCGCAAAGAGGCTACCTATAATCGACATTGCCGCAGATATTCCAAAAGCGAATCCAGCAAATCGTGGTTGGCTGTGCAAGGAGCTAATAGATGGAATTGCAATTTGATAGGCACCAGTACCAAAACCTATGAGCACTCCTTCGACAATCAGCAGGCGGAAGCCAGGATTCTTGAAGAGAGATTGTGCGCCCTTCTCCTTTTGTTCAGGCCGCCATTGTTTGCTGAATTTAAGGGTTGATAACGAAATACCACCCAGAAGAATAAGAAATGCCGTGACTACTAATCCAGATGATGGATGACCAGATAAGGCAAGAGTAGTAGCAAGTGCTGGACCAAGGACGACACCAAGATTCATGGACGCGGTGTCAATAGCGATGGCGGTCCGATATTGCTCAGGCGGCACGGCGGTACGCCACATCGGGCGAACTGATAAATTTATTGGCGGCGCCGTCACTCCAAGTACCGCGGCAAAGACAATGAGCAGCGTTGCCCCGTGACATAAATCCAATGTGGTTAATGCGATTGCATATCCAGGCACAAAGACGCGCAGTGGAATTTTTAAGCCAAGGCGATCGATTACGGCTGCACGCAACCCAGTACTCAGCGAACCAACCAGGCCATTTGCGCCAGCGGCCAAGCCAGCGATTGCGATCGAATGGGTGTCATTGTGAACCTTGAAATAAATGTCCAAACCGACCATCCCGTAGGCAAGTCGAGCGGGGAAAGCAGCCAAAATCATTGCGAGCGCCCGCGGATTTCTAAGAATCTCTAAGTATGCGCGCACACATGCCAGTCTACTGGTCCCGCCCATAACCTGAGTTTGACCCTCAAACTCAGGTTAAGTAATCTTGGCTATTCGCACACCCGTGCGAGAACTACCCAACTTCTATTTTCTATCCCTACGGAGCAAATTGAGCACCATTCACGCAGTTAACGATATTGGTTCAGCAGAAGACTTCCTTGCCGCAATCGAAGGCACAATTAAGAATTTCAATGATGGAGATTTGGTCTCTGGAATTGTTGTCCAGGTAGACCGCGAAGAGGTTCTCCTAGATATTGGTTATAAGACAGAAGGCGTAATTCCTTCCCGAGAACTTTCCATTCGTCACGACATCGATCCGTCAGAGATCGTCAAGCTTGGCGATCGTGTTGAAGCACTCGTTCTTCAAAAAGAAGATAAAGAAGGTCGCTTGATCCTTTCCAAGAAGCGCGCACAATACGAACGCGCCTGGGGCGAGATCGAAGGCAAGAAAGAGCGTGACGAAGTTGTCACTGGAATGGTTATTGAAGTGGTTAAGGGTGGCTTGATCGTAGATATCGGTCTCCGTGGATTCTTGCCAGCATCACTTGTTGAAATGCGTCGCGTCCGCGATCTGACTCCTTACATTGGTAAGGAAGTTGAATGTCGTATTATCGAACTCGATAAGAACCGTAACAACGTTGTTCTCTCGCGTCGTGCATATTTAGAGCAGACTCAATCCGAATCTCGGACCACATTCCTGAATCAACTTCTTAAGGGACAGGTTCGTACCGGAGTCGTTTCCTCTATCGTAAACTTCGGTGCATTTGTAGACCTTGGTGGAGTCGATGGACTTGTTCACGTCTCGGAACTTTCTTGGAAGCATATCGATCACCCAAGTGAAGTTGTAGAAGTCGGCGATGAAGTCACTGTAGAAGTTCTAGAAGTAGATTTCGAGCGCGAGCGTGTCTCGTTATCTCTTAAGGCAACTCAAGAGGATCCATGGCAGGCATTTGCCCGCACACACACCATCAATCAAGTTGTTCCTGGTGAAGTCACCAAGTTGGTACCTTTCGGCGCATTTATCCGCGTATTCGAAGGTATTGAAGGTTTGGTTCACATCTCTGAGTTGGCAGAACGCCATGTTGAGATCCCAGAGCAGGTTGTACAAGTGGGAGACGAATTATTCGTCAAGATCATCGATATTGATCTTGAGCGTCGCCGTATTTCATTGTCACTCAAGCAAGCAAACGAAGGTCATGAAGTTGAGATTGAAGCATTTGATCCTTCTCAATACGGAATGCCCGCTCGATATGATGCTGAAGGCAACTTCATTTATCCTGAAGGTTTCGATGCAGATAGCCAAGAATGGCGTCCTGGTTTTGAAACCCAACGAGAAGAGTGGGAGCGTCAGTATGCTGAAGCTCAAACACGTTTCCTAGCTCACAAGAAGCAGAAGGCTGAAGCCAAGGCTGCTGATGCAGCTGCAACTCCAGAGGAAGAGACTCCTGCCGAATAAGCTACCCCCCAATAACGTTAAAGGCCCTGACTTCGGTCGGGGCCTTTTCCATGCGTGATCGCGCACCCATTGATGCGGTGGGTAGGCTTATGACGTGTTAGTTGTTGCCCTCACCGGAGGAATAGGTTCCGGTAAATCCCTTGCCGGCGACTACTTTGCCGACCTTGGAGCACGAGTCATAGATTTTGATCAGATTGCGCGTGATGTTGTCGAACGTGGGAGTGAAGGCTTTGATGAAATCGTGCAGCGTTTTGGAGACGATATTCTCAGCAACGGAGAAATTGATCGAGGCAAGTTAGCATCTGTTGTATTCAAGGATGCATCCGCTCGCGCTGATTTAGAGGCGATCACACACCCAAGGATTCAGGAAGCTTTCCACATGCTTGTGGCCGAATTGGAGCATGATCAAATCCTAATAGCCCAGATTCCATTATTGGCCCAGAGCAAGCACGATTACCATTTCGACCTCGTCGTGACGGTAAACGCTTGCGAGGAGATCCGAAGAAGTCGATTGCTTGATCGAGGAATGAAGGAATATCAAATCACCGAAAGATTTGCGGCGCAGTCAACTGATGCAGATCGCATGGCTATCGCGGACTTTGTGATCACTAATGAAGGTTCAACTGATCAGCTGCTGCGGCAGGTAGAGAATCTTTACGAAGAGCGGTTATATCCGGCACGGATGGGGATCTAATGCGCGCCATCACGGATTTGCAACGCAAGGTCCAACCCTTCAGAGTGATTAGTGATTATGTACCGTCGGGTGATCAACCGACTGCAATTGCTGAATTGACTCGGCGGATCGAAGCAGGAGAGCAGGATGTAGTACTTCTGGGAGCTACGGGCACGGGTAAATCAGCAACAACTGCTTGGCTGATCGAGAAGCTGCAACGACCAACTCTTGTCTTAGCCCCTAATAAAACCTTAGCAGCGCAACTCGCAAATGAATTCCGCGAACTTATGCCAAACAATGCTGTCGAATATTTTGTTTCCTACTACGACTACTATCAGCCAGAAGCATATGTACCGCAATCGGATACCTTCATCGAGAAAGATTCCTCGGTAAATGACGAAGTCGAACGTCTCCGGCATTCGGCGACTAATTCGCTGCTAACCCGCAGAGATGTAATTGTGGTGGCCACTGTTTCTTGCATCTACGGTTTAGGTACACCTCAGGAATATGTGGATCGTATGATTCGCCTGCGAGTAGGGGATTCGATTCCGCGAAACGAGTTATTGCGACGCTTTGTTGATGTGCAGTACAAGCGGAACGATATGGCATTTGAACGAGGCACTTTTCGAGTCCGCGGGGATACGATCGAGATAATTCCCATGTATGAAGAGCTTGCCATACGTATCGAAATGTTTGGTGATGAAATAGAGAAGGTAATGACCCTGCACCCTCTTACAGGTGAGATTGTTCGTGATGAGCAAGAGATGTACATATTCCCGGCCTCACATTATTCGGCGGGGGATGAAACCATGAAGCGTGCGATTGGTCAGATCCAGAGCGAGATGGAAGTCGCGGTCGATAAATTTGAACGTGCCGGCAAATTGCTAGAAGCACAGCGGTTACGGATGCGGACTACGTTCGATATAGAGATGATGCAGCAGCTTGGATTTTGTTCTGGTATCGAGAACTATTCACGCCACATTGACGGACGTGAGGCTGGCTCTCCTCCCAATTGCCTCCTAGATTACTTCCCAGAAGATTTTCTCGTCGTCATAGATGAGTCACATGTAACAGTTCCGCAGATCGGTGCCATGCACGAAGGAGATGCTTCTCGTAAGCGCACCTTGGTCGAACATGGGTTCCGTTTACCGAGTGCATTGGATAATCGCCCGCTGCGCTTCGATGAATTTCTTGGACGTAAGGGCCAGACGGTTTATTTGTCGGCAACTCCAGGTAAGTACGAACTCGAAAAGGTTGGCAATGACGTTGTCGAGCAAGTGATTCGCCCGACTGGCCTAATAGATCCAGCAATCATTTTGAAGCCAATCAAAGGCCAGATTGATGACCTACTCTCAGAAATTCAAATTCGTGCAGAACGCAACGAACGGGTATTGGTCACAACTCTTACCAAAAAGATGTCAGAAGACCTCACCGATTATCTCTTGGGACTGGGCGTAAGGGTTCGCTATCTACATTCAGAAGTGGATACCCTGCGAAGAGTAGAACTCTTGCGAGAACTTCGCTCGGGAGAATATGACGTACTCATTGGAATTAATTTGCTCCGTGAAGGCTTGGATTTACCAGAAGTGTCCTTGGTTGCGATTCTAGATGCGGACAAGGAGGGCTTCTTACGGTCTGCTACTTCACTTATTCAGACAATTGGCCGAGCTGCACGAAATGTATCTGGCGAAGTTCATATGTATGCCGACAATATTACGAAGGCTATGGCGAAGGCCATTGATGAGACCAACCGTAGGCGTACAAAACAGGTTGCCTATAATTTAGAGCATGGCATCGATCCAACCCCGCTACGGAAGAAGATCGCAGATATCACTGATCTCATAACCAAAGAGGTTGAAGATAGTGAGAATTTGGCAAGTTCAAATAAGGGAAATAAGAATAAGTCGAATCAGATGCCACCTATCGGGCTACGCAAGAGGCTCGGGGTTTCTATACCGCGACAAGAGTTGTTGGCTCTCATAGAATCCCTCACGGAGCAGATGAAGGCGGCTGCTGCAGAACTGCAGTTTGAATTGGCTGCACGCCTGCGCGATGAACTACGAGATTTGAAGCGAGAGCTACGAGGCATGGAGGAAGCTGGAACATGAGCACCGATCGATTAATTATTAGAGGTGCCCGTGAACACAATCTGAAGGATGTATCCCTAGATCTACCCAGAAATGCGCTTATCGTTTTTACTGGCTTGTCTGGCTCGGGTAAATCATCTCTGGCTTTTGACACCATCTTCGCAGAGGGCCAGCGCCGCTATGTCGAATCTTTATCCGCTTATGCACGCCAGTTTCTTGGCCAGATGGATAAGCCAGATGTCGATTTCATAGAAGGACTTTCGCCTGCAGTATCGATTGATCAAAAATCGACGAACCGAAATCCCCGATCAACTGTAGGGACGATTACAGAAGTCTATGACTATTTACGTCTGCTCTTTGCGCGTGCCGGTAAGCCGCACTGCCCAAATTGCGGAAAGGCAATCGCTCGCCAATCGCCGCAGAATATTGTGGACCAAATTCTTGCATTAGAAGAAGGTATGAAGTTTCAGGTCTTGGCGCCAGTGATACGGGAACGTAAGGGCGAATTTGTCGATCTATTTAACGACTTTACGGTTCAGGGTTTCTCGCGAGCTCGTGTGGATGGGACTGTTTATTCACTCAACGAAGTTCCAAAGTTAAAGAAGCAAGAGAAGCACACGATCGAAGTCGTTGTTGATCGTTTAACCGTCAAGAAAGAGTCAAAGTCTCGGATCACTGATTCGATTGAGACAGCGCTCAAATTGGCTAGTGGCGTTGTAGTTCTGGATTTTGTTGATCTCAAGGTTGGCGATGCAGATAAGGAGCGTGTATTTAGCGAGCACATGGCTTGTCATGAATGTGGTCTCTCTTTTGAAGAGATGGAACCTCGGTCGTTCTCCTTCAATTCACCATTTGGTGCCTGTCCTGAATGTTCTGGGATCGGCACCCGATTAGAAGTTGATGAAGAGTTGGTTGTGCCCGATGATTCGCTCTCCCTGAATGAGGGAGCGGTGGCGCCTTGGGCAGGCGGACATTCGGCAGAGTATTTCTCAAGATTGTTGCAGGGATTGTCGGAAGAACTGAATTTCTCGATGGATAAGCCATGGAGCAAGCTCTCCGAAAAGGCGCGCCAGGCTGTTCTACATGGCTCTGACTACGAAGTTCATGTGAAATATAAGAATCGTTATGGTCGTGTGCGCAATTATTCTACGGGTTTTGAAGGAGTCATTGGATTCATCGAGCGCAAACATTCTGAAACCGATTCTGATTTCAGTCGCGATAAGTACGAGGCTTATATGCGAGAAACGCCATGTCCGGTCTGCAAAGGTGCACGACTTAAGCCGGAAGTATTAGCAGTAACACTGGGTGGAAAGAATATTTGGGAAATTTGTGAACTTTCCATTGCGGATTGTGCAAAGTTCTTAAAGAAGATCTCTCTAAATGCGCGAGAAAAGAAGATTGCCGATCGTGTGCTCAAGGAAGTGCATGCTCGACTTGGATTTCTACTAGATGTCGGACTGGATTATTTATCACTGGAGCGTCCTGCGGCCACCCTTTCTGGGGGAGAAGCACAGCGAATTCGTCTAGCTACACAGATTGGTTCTGGTTTAACCGGGGTCCTATATGTACTTGATGAACCAAGTATCGGGCTTCATCAGCGCGATAATCGAAGACTGATAGATACTTTAACGCGCCTGCGTGATTTAGGTAATACCTTAATCGTTGTCGAGCATGATGAAGACACAATTAGGATCGCCGATTGGATTGTAGATATTGGTCCAGGGGCTGGCGAACATGGTGGCAAAGTAGTTTCATCCGGTGATTACCAAGCCTTAATTACAGCTGAAGATTCCATCACAGGTGACTATTTGTCTGGTCGTCGTCAGATCGCGATCCCGGAACAGCGTCGGATGATCGATCCAAAACGTGCATTGCTCGTAAAAGATGCAAAAGAGAATAATCTCAAGGGCATCGATGTCTCATTCCCACTTGGGCTCTTCGTGGCTGTTACGGGAGTTAGTGGATCGGGCAAATCAACTCTAGTTAATGACGTTTTGTATTCAGTGCTCGCGAATAAACTCAATGGCGCACGAATCGTTCCCGGTCGACACAGAACAATCACGGGAATTAATCTGCTCGACAAGGTTGTTCACGTTGATCAATCGCCAATTGGCAGGACTCCTCGTTCTAACCCAGCCACATATACCGGTGTATTCGACAAGATACGTGCGCTCTTCGCAGAGACGGCCGAAGCGAAGATCCGGGGCTACCAACAGGGCCGTTTTTCGTTCAATGTTAAAGGTGGACGGTGCGAAAATTGTGCTGGCGATGGAACTATAACGATTGAGATGAATTTCTTACCGGATGTCTATGTGCCGTGCGAAGTCTGTCATGGGGCTCGTTATAACCGCGAGACGCTTGAAGTCCACTACAAGGGTAAAACAATCTCAGAAGTTCTAGATATGCCAATTGAAGAAGCATTCCTCTTCTTCGAATCTGTCCCTGCGATTGCGCGTTATCTAAAAACACTAAACGAAGTCGGTCTGGGTTATGTCAGATTGGGTCAATCTGCGCCTACGCTCTCTGGTGGAGAAGCTCAGCGTGTAAAGCTTTCTACCGAATTGCAACGCCGTTCAACTGGCAGAACCATTTATGTATTGGATGAACCTACAACCGGGTTACATTTTGAGGATGTCCGTAAATTGCTGATAGTTCTCAATCGCTTGGTAGAAAGCGGTAATACCGTAGTTGTAATTGAGCACAATCTGGATGTCATCAAATCAGCAGACTGGGTTATCGACTTGGGGCCCGAAGGTGGCGCCGGTGGCGGAACAGTTATAGCTGAAGGAACACCAGAGTCAGTAGCGAAGAATTCAGCTAGTTACACCGGAACATTCTTGGCGGAAGTACTTAAGTAAGGTGTCCAATCCAGCGGAATATCGACCTAGCAATATTCCAACCGACCCTGGCGTCTATCGTTTTTATGACAAGAACGACAGGGTAATTTATGTCGGAAAGGCGAAGAACTTAAAGAATCGCCTGAATTCTTACTTTGGTTCCAACTTGGCCACAAAGACTAATCGTATGGTCCATACGGCAGTTCGAGTTGATTGGACGATTGTTGGCAGCGAAATAGAAGCCCTTGCTCTCGAATTTACCTGGATCAAATCCGAAAATCCACAATTTAATGTTCAATTTAAAGATGATAAGACCTATCCATACCTAGCCGTCTCCCTGTCAGAAAAGTATCCACGTCTCTTTGTTTCTCGACAGAAGCACGTGAAGGGGAATCGATATTTTGGCCCTTTTACCAATACCTGGGCGTTACGAGGAACTGTCGAGGTTCTACAAAAAATATTTCCGGTGAGGGCATGTAGCCAGTCAAATTTTAATCGGGCTGTTGCGACCAAGCGTCAATGTCTTTTGGGAGATATCGGAAAATGTTCAGCACCTTGCGTTGACGCGATTTCCCAGGAAGAACACAACGTACTTGCCAAAAACCTAGTCTCTTATTTGGACCGCAATCCGACAGATATTGCTGAATCTGTTCAACAGGATATGGAACGAGCATCAGCCAACGAAGAATTTGAACTGGCTGCCAAATTACGCGATCAGCTTGAAGCCTTGAGTAAGACCACTGAATTTACGGAGACATCACTCAATAACAATTTTTCGGCAGATCTCATCGGAATTCACGAAGAAGTCACGCATGCAGCAGCGTCATTATTTTCAATTAGAGCAGGACGGATTATCGCCTCGAGGGCGTGGATTATCGATCTAGCTGATGTTCTCGAGGATGAGGATGTGATCTCAGCTGCCTTAGCGAAGATCTACACAGATAATAAAATCCCCAACGAGGTCTTAGTGGACCGCGAATCTTCAGATCTCCTTGCGTTGGAGGAGTGGCTATCTTCTGTAGCCCCACAGAAGGTTCATATCACCATTCCACTGCGTGGCGAGAAGTTCGAGATGATGCGAACCGTTCAACGCAATGCTCAGCAGGCACTTATCCAGTACCTAAGCAAAAGATCCAATGATTCTGCAGTGACAGGTAAGGCCCTAGAAGAAATTCATGAAGAACTCAACTTGCCCGAACTTCCATTGCGCATCGAATGTTTTGATATTTCTAACATTCAAGGAAAACATATGGTCGCTTCAATGGTGGTATTCGAAGATGGTCAACCAAAGAAATCTGATTATCGACGTTTTGCAATAGATGACGATTCTGAATTTGATGACACCCGGGCAATGCACCATGTGGTGGCTAGGCGAATGAAAAGATATTTGGCTGAGCGAGATATTGATACGCAGGAGATCAAAATGTTAGGGGGAGCGCGACCTAAATTTGCTTACCCACCTCAGTTGATTGTTGTTGATGGTGGAGCGCCACAAGTGAGTGCGGCCTATAGAGCACTTCAGGAGTTGGGGCTTGAGCAGATCCCTCTTGTAGGACTCGCTAAGAGACTTGAAGAAGTCTGGATGCCCAACAATAAGGACCCAATTATTCTTCCCCGACATAGCGAAGGTCTTTACCTATTGCAACGAGTCCGCGATGAAGCGCATAGATTTGCGATTAATTTCCACAGATCTAAGAGATCAGCGGTTATGTTGGAGTCACTTCTTGATGAAGTCCCGCTACTTGGCGAAGTTCGCCGTAAAGCACTCCTGGATAGATTTGGTTCGGTCGGTGCGATTCGGAAAGCATCCTTGAGTGACATAGCTGCAGTGCCAGGCATAGGAGAGAAGATTGCGCTCTTGGTCCATCAATCTTTGCCTGATCAAAATTCGATCAACCTAGGAACCGGGGAGATCGAAGGATAGACTTCAACTATGAACGGGGAAGTCATAGTCATCACAGGCATGAGCGGTGCGGGTAGATCAACAGTTGCGCACACCATGGAAGACCTAGGTTGGTACGTCGTTGATAATTTACCCCCTGCCTTACTCGCTAGTCTTTGCGAGTTGGTAGGCGCCACGACTCCAAAGATTGCGGTTGTAATCGATGTACGAGGTCGAGAATTCTTCGGGGACTTAAGCAGTGCGCTCAGTGAAGTAGCGGAGATCGGCGTTTCACGTCAAGTTTTATTTGTGGATGCCTCCGATGAGGCCCTGGTTCGCAGATTTGAATCCACGAGAAGGCCACACCCACTTCAAGGCAATGATCGAATTGTTGACGGAATTGCGAAAGAGCGTGACCGGTTACGTGAAGTTCGATCGATGGCTGATGTCTTAATTGATTCTTCGGCCCTTAATATTCACCAGCTAGAACAGAAAATAGAAGAACTTTTCGAAAGTGATTCTTCGGCAGACCTTCGAGTGAACGTTCTTTCGTTCGGTTACAAGTATGGAATTCCAGTCGATGCTGATTTAGTCATGGATTGTCGCTTCATTGCTAATCCACATTGGATTCCTGAACTCCGCCCGCTGACGGGTTTAGATATGGCAGTTTCCAAAAAAGTGCTAGAGACCGAAAATGTTCAAGATTTTCTCGCTAAATATCAATCCCTATTTGAAACGATGGCGACTGGATTTTTTCAAGAGGGACGTAAATATTTAACTCTAGCAATTGGCTGTACGGGTGGAAAACATAGAAGCGTTGCTATTGCAGAAGAGTTGAGTCGACGATTAAATGCCAGCGGCAGTGTGGCCCAAAAGCAAATTCAAGCTACCGCAATTCATCGCGATCTTGGTCGCGAGGTCTAATTTTAGATGCGGGAGAATTCTGTAGTGTGCCTTGGCGGTGGCCATGGTCTCGCCGTCACGCTCAAAGCGATGCGCGGAATTACTGAAGACATAACCGCGATAGTTACTGTCGCTGATAACGGTGGATCGAGTGGCCGCTTGCGCGAGGAATTTGGATCACTGCCTCCTGGTGATTTACGGATGGCCCTGGCTGCGTTGTGTAGTGATGATGAATGGGGACGTAGTTGGGCAGAAGTTATGCAGCACCGGTTTGAGGGCGACGGTCAGTTAAGTGGTCACTCTCTGGGAAATTTATTGCTGATGGCGCTGTGGGAGAAAGATGGAGATCCGGTACAGGGAATTAAGCGAGTCGGAGAATTGTTGCGGATTATCGGGACTGTTCTACCGATGTCGTTACAACCACTGGATATAGAGGGAACGTTTCATACCTCGTTTGGCCGACAGATCGTGCGGGGTCAGGTTCAAGTTGCGACAGCTAAAGGGAGAGTTGAATCCTTGCGATTGATTCCTGGCGAACCGCGCGCAACTCCAGAAGCACTTTCGGCGATTGCTGAAGCAGAGTGGATAACTCTTGGGCCTGGCTCCTGGTTTTCTAGTGTCATGCCGCACCTTTTACTTAAGGAGCAGGCGGAGGCGCTTATGCGTTCGGCTGCCAAACGGATAATGGTATTTAACCTTTCAGAGCCAGATTCGGCCGATGAATTTGCGGGGTATTCAGGGGCAGATCATCTGGAATTCATTCTTCGCCACCTACCAGAATTTAAGATTGACTACGCGATCGCAGATTCCTCTGCAACTGATCTGAATTTGAGGCTTAAAGTAATGGTTGAGGGTTTGGGTGGGGAACTAATCGTTGCGCCTCTGACGCAAACACCTGGTAGCTATCATCATGATGTAGAAAAATTACGTTCCACTTTCTCGCACATTATTGGGCGATCCCTGCTTAGATAGCCGCGTGGCTATGACATCAGCGGTAAAGGACGAGTTGAGTCGTCTCAACATTTCAAAACCCTGTTGTCGAAAAGCGGAGGTATCTGCGCTTTTACGATTTGCCGGGGGATTGCATATCGCGGCGGGGAAGATTGTTATTGAAGTTGAACTTGATACTGCTCAGACCGCTCGACGTTTGCGAAAAGATATCTCTGAAATTTATGGTCATGAGAGCGAACTTTCGGTTCTCTCACCCAGCGGCTTGCGCAAGGGCAGTCGCTATGTTGTGCGTGTAGTTGCCGAAGGTGATGCACTTGCACGTCAGTCTGGACTTGTCGATGCAAATGCACGACCGATCCGCGGATTACCGCCACAAGTAGTTTCAGCCGGAATTTGTGATGCAGAAGCAGCGTGGCGTGGTGCATTTTTGGCACATGGTTCCTTAACAGAGCCAGGTAGATCTTCAGCACTGGAAATAACCTGTCCTGGTCCAGAGGCGGCGCTTGCTTTAGTTGGAGCCGCAAGGCGCCTTGGAATCACTGCAAAGGCACGCGAGGTCAGAAGTGTTGATCGTGTTGTTATTCGTGACGGCGATGCAATCGGTGCATTACTCACTCGACTTGGAGCGCATGAAAGCGTTCTTGCTTGGGAAGAACGCCGCATGCGACGGGAAGTTCGCGCGACAGCTAATCGACTTGCAAATTTTGATGATGCTAATTTGAGACGTTCCGCCCGAGCAGCAGTTGCTGCATCCGCGCGCGTCGCTCGGGCACTTGAAATTTTGGGACCAGAAATTCCGGATCATTTAAAAGAAGCTGGCGAATTGCGTATTAATCATGGTCAAGCAAGTCTTGAAGAACTTGGCTCACTTGCCGTGCCAGCTATGACTAAAGATGCTATCGCTGGTCGAATTCGTCGCCTCCTTGCCATGGCCGACAAACGGGCCCACGATCTAGGAATTCCGGATACAGAGGCAGGCTTAAGCCCCGATTTATTAGGTGAATAGCTAACTGATAGGATTTGGGCGTCACAACGTGGTGACCTTGTGGATTATCAACAGTTTTCTCTTTTGACTATCATATTTTCAAGAAGGTGGGCTTATCGTGGTTCGTGTAGGAATTAATGGATTTGGTCGGATTGGACGTAACTTTTTCCGCGCCGCTTTAGCATCAGGCGCAGATTTTGAAATCGTTGGAATCAACGATTTGACGGATAATGCAACTCTTGCGCACCTCTTGAAATATGACTCAATCTTGGGTCGACTCGGCCTTCCAGTTACTTATACAGATGATTCGATCACTGTTAACGGTAAGACCATCAAGGTTTTTGCTGAACGCGATCCAGCTAATCTTCCATGGGGATCTGTTAATGCAGATATCGTCATCGAATCTACTGGCTTTTTCACCAAGGCTGCAGATGCCAAGAAGCACATAACTGCAGGTGCGAAGAAGGTCATCATTTCGGCTCCGGCAACGGACGAAGATATCACCGTGGTCATGGGCGTAAACCACGAAAAGTACGAGCCAGCAAATCACCACATTATTTCTAACGCGTCATGCACCACCAACTGCCTTGCTCCAATGGCTAAAGTTTTGGATGAAGAGTTTGGAATTCTTCGCGGTTTAATGACCACTGTGCATGCATACACAAATGATCAATCGTTGCAGGATCAGCCACATAAGGATCTTCGCCGTGCACGTGCTGGTGCAATCTCGATTATTCCTACATCTACCGGCGCCGCTAAGGCAATAAGCCTGGTTATCCCAAGTCTCAAAGGAAAACTTGATGGATATGCACTGCGCGTACCAGTCCCTACTGGTTCAGCAACTGATCTCTCTGTAGAACTAGCTCGCGAAGTAACCGCAGCCGAAGTAAATGCAGCGATGAAGAAGGCTGCCGAAGGCCCTCTCAAAGGAATTCTTCAGTACACCGAAGATCCAATCGTCTCTGCCGATATCGTTACAGATCCAAGCTCTTGCATCTTTGACGCTCAGCTCACGAAGGCGATCGGTTCGACCGTAAAGGTCCTTGGATGGTATGACAATGAATGGGGATATTCGAACCGTCTTGTAGACCTAGTTGGATTCGTTGGTAAATCTCTCTAATGAGCTTTACTGCACTTCAATCACTTGATGTAGCAGGCAAGCGCGTTCTGCTTCGGTGCGACCTTAACGTCCCTATCAAAGAGGGAGTCATCCGAGATGACGGTCGCATCCGAGCATCTATTCCTACGATTAAATATCTCCTTGAAAGCGGAGCTAGCGTGGTAATTATGGCCCACTTGGGTCGTCCAAAAGGTGAACGAAATCCTGATCTAACTCTTGCACCTGTTGCTCATCGACTGGGCGATCTCCTTGAGATGCCCGTCCAATTTTCCTCTGAGATAGTTGGCGCAGAAGTAGATGCGCGAAAAAGCTCTCTACTGCCTAGGCAAATATTGTTGCTAGAAAATATTCGTTATGAGGCCGCCGAAACTTCGAAGGATCATGATGAGCGCACCGCATTTGCTAAGCAATTAGCTAATGGGATGGACCTCTTTGTTAGTGATGGTTTTGGCGCCGTACATCGTAAACATGCATCGGTATATGACATCGCTAAGCAAATTCCTCATGCTGCAGGCTTCCTGGTTGCTGCAGAGATCGAAGTTTTGAAGAAGCTGACAGATAATGTCGATCGTCCTTATGGCGTTGTACTTGGTGGCGCCAAGGTTTCGGACAAGATTGGCGTCATAAAAAATTTACTGAGCAAGGTTGATGTCCTAGCAATTGGCGGGGGGATGCTTTTTACCTTTCTCGCTGCGCAGGGTCACGAAATTGGGAAGTCGCTCGTAGAGCTAGATCTGGTTGAGGATGTTAAAGAGCTGATTAAGGAAGCCAAAATACTTGGTGTTGAGCTCCTGCTCCCAACCGACATAGTTGTAGCTCCTTTATTCTCTGCGGATGCTACGCCGACCCTCGTTGATGCAGATGCTATTCCTGCCGATCAATTAGGATTAGATATCGGCCCAGTCACAGCTGCCGCTTTTGGTGCTGCAATTGAAAAGTGCCACACTGTCTTTTGGAACGGCCCTATGGGGGTTTTTGAATTCCCAAACTTTGCTAACGGAACGAAGGTGGTCGCAGAAAGCCTGACGAAAGTTTCCGGTATTTCTGTTGTGGGTGGCGGAGACTCTGCCGCTGCAGTACGAGCCCTAGGTTTCAAGGATGATCAGTTCGGTTATATCTCAACCGGTGGTGGCGCATCGCTGGAATATCTTGAAGGCAAGCAACTACCTGGAATAGAGGTTCTAGAAAATGCGTAAACCCTTGATTGCTGGAAACTGGAAGATGAATTTGAATCACCTTGAAGCTATCGCAGTTGCTCAGAAGCTTTCTTATTCTCTAGAGGAGAAGGATTACGACGCAGTAGACGTTGCGATTTTTCCGCCATTTACTGACATTCGCTCAATCCAAACATTAATTGATGGTGATCGACTTCGCCTGACATATGGAGCACAAGATGTATCTCCAAACGCATCTGGCGCATTCACCGGAGATATCTCGGGAACCATGCTCGGCAAACTTGGATGCACCTATGTACTAGTAGGCCATTCAGAACGACGCACGATTCATCACGAAGGTGACGAAGTAGTAGCCGCGAAAATTAAAGCGGTACTGGCCAACGAGATGATTCCAGTGCTCTGTATTGGAGAAGACCTGTCCATCCGTGAATCTGGAAAACATGTTGAACACGTAGTTGATCAGTTGAAGAATTCATTAAAAGGATTTCATAAGCCAGATCTAAAAAAGATTGTATTTGCATACGAACCTGTTTGGGCTATCGGTACAGGAAAGACAGCGACCCCTGCCGACGCGCAAGAAGTCTGCCAAGCCATTCGCCAGGCGCTCATTTCTATTGGAAGTGAAGAGATCGCCGAAGCCGCTCGCATCCTTTATGGCGGTTCTGTTAAATCTGCGAATATCGTGGAGATCATGAAGGAGTCCGATGTTGATGGCGTTCTTGTAGGCGGGGCAAGCCTAGATCCCGAAGAATTTGCTCGAATTGCGAAGTTCTACCGCGTCGCAACGGCCTAATCACCCAATTTTACGTTTTTTAGAGGTGGCGGCACGCTATCCTTACGCCTTGGAAATAAAAGGAGTTCTATCGTGGTTTTAGCATTATCGATCCTTCTAGCGATCACAAGCATCTTGATGATTCTGTTGGTTTTGCTTCACAAGGGCAAGGGAAGCGGTCTCTCGGACCTCTTCGGTGGCGGAATATCGTCTAACTATGGCGGATCTTCTGTGGTTGAGAAGAACTTGGATCGAATCACCATTGTTGTTGGTGGTCTCTGGTTCTCTGGCGTAGTGGCGTTAGGTCTCTACCTTAAGTAAATTTTTGAATGTATTAATTCGTTTTCAAAGTTTTATCGACTGATTTGAGGAGTAAATAATGGCCGGAAGTGCTATCCGCGGTAGTCGTGTTGGCGCAGGACCAATGGGCGAGGCTGAACGTGGTGATGCGATTGCTCGCTTCCGGGTCTCCTACTGGTGTGCAAATGGCCACGAGACACGTCCTTCTTTTGCTGAAGATGGCACAGTGACGATTCCAAACGAGTGGGACTGTCCTCGTTGTGGCTATCCAGCTGGCCTCGACAAAGACAAGCCACCGCTACCTCATAAAAATGAGCCATATAAGACTCACTTGGCATACGTTAAAGAGCGTCGCAGCGAAGCCGAAGCATCAAAGATTCTTGCGGATGCTTTATCTAAATTACGGGGCGAGGATTAAAGGCTTTTAAGAGCTCCAATAATTTTTGCAATTCCCGGCTCACGATTTTTTAAGTGAATCCTTATGACTGGAAAATTCCGATCGGCCAATGCTTCACCATCTCCAAGGGCTTGAGCCATGAGTAAGGTATGAAATGTGAAGTTTTGGCCAGGTATCGATAAATCTTCGATATTTTCACCAGTAATCTGCATGAAGGCTCCGTTGGGTTGTCCACCTTTATGGAATTGACCAGTGGAATGCAAGAAGCGAGGGCCCCAACCAAAAGTAGTTCCCTTTGAGCTCTTACTCGCAAGAATTTCACGCAGCTCTGCGACAGAGTCATCGATGCCCCTGGATAGATATGCCATGATCGCGAAGTAATGATTATCGTGACTTAATAGCGATTCCAATTGCCCAGAAATAGTTGTTGCAGAAGAACTGCTATAGATCGTAAGGTCTTCATCTTCGTAGGCAGCCGTATATGTAGGCACTTTTCCATCAGTCCAGCTCGAAAGCAGCGCTCCAGTACGCTCTTTCGCTTCGGTCACATTTGGCTGGTTGAAAGGATCTACTTTAAGCAGATAGGCGAGTAGCGCAGTCACCCATTCCCATGTGATGAAATGTTCACCTAATGTCCCCAGCACGATCAGGTCAGCTTTGGATTCGTCAGAAAAACCAATGCGAAGTCCTGGACCACCGATCGGTGCCACGGCGGATTCAATCGCTATCGGAAGTCGCCCGGTCTGATTCTTGCCGGTTGATTCTGCAATCAGTTGTTCGATCCAGTCAGAAATTCCGGGAAGCTCCGAATCCGAATCGAAGAATGCAAGATTCTGTTCTGCTGCGTCAAATAGAGATGCCGCTATGAGAACCGGCACTGAATCTTGCTTTGTGAAAGTTGCCGCAGCCGCAGCCGCGTCATCGAGTAGAACAGATACATCCACCCCAATGAGGGCGGCAGGTACTAATCCAAATGCTGTTAAAGCACTGTACCGGCCTCCTACTTTGGGGTCAGCATTGATAACTTTCAGACCATCGGCCCTTGAAGATGTATCTAAGGGAGAACCTGGATCAGTGACAATGACAAAATGTTCAGCTGGGTTTAAGCCGGCATCGATATATAGTTTTGTGAAGAACGCCTTATGAGATGCTGTTTCAATCGTTGAGCCCGATTTTGAACCGACAACAACGAGGCTGTGTGGCAAATCCAAAGGAATGGCAGCAGCGATTTGATCTGGATCTGTTGTATCAAGAACGGTTAATTTCTTTTTGTAGGTCTTCGCAATCACTTCTGGTGCAAGGGAAGAGCCGCCCATTCCAGCCAAAACTATTGTAGAAATCTGTTTACTTCGTGCCCACGCGGATAGTGCATCGAGTTGGGGAAGTAATTCGCGCGAAGTCGTTGGCAAGTCAACCCAATTCAACCTGACCGCAGCTTCTGCCTGTGCATCATTGCCCCACAATGTGTTCTCTTTGGAGGCGAGTCGACTTGTGATGGCATTGAGAGATGCCCGGGTGCTGACTGTCGCAACTGAAGCAACTGAAGCAATTTTGACATTGATCATTTATGAAACCGCCCTGACGTTATCGAGGAGTTCTTGCCATGCATCTGCGAATTTCTTCACACCGTCTTCTTCGAGATGTCTGGCGACATCTGCGAAATCAATTCCGGCAGCAGGCAAGCTGGCGAAATGCTCATGAGCGGCACTGATCTTTGAGGTGATGGTATCTCCCCGAACTTCCCCGCGTGATCGGACTTCGTTTAAGGTTCCTTCTGGCATTGTGTTCACACAGTGTGCAGCGACAAGTTCGATGACATAACGAGTTGAGTCATACGCCTTGTCCTTTACCCCGGTAGATGCCCACAACGGGCGCTGTAAATTAGCACCAGCTTCTTTTAGTTTCTTCCATCTATCAGAATTGATGACGTTGAGAAAAGCTTCGTAAGCCAGATGAGCATTTGCTATTGCGGATTGACCGCGCAGGGGCGAACCAAGTCCTATTGCATCCAAACGTTTATCAATTTCTGTGTCAATCCTTGATACAAAGAATGAGGCGACAGAATGAATCTCATCAATCGGTTGAGAAGCTGCAAGACGTTCTTCCAGGCCCGACATGTAGGCATCCATGACTTTTTTATAGCGCTCGACCGAGAAAATCAGGGTGACGTTAACGCTGATCCCCGCTGCGGTGAGTTCTGAAATTGCAGGAAGGCCCTGGACAGTTGCCGGCACTTTAATGAGCAGATTTGCACGATCAACAATCTTCCAGAGCAATTTTCCTTGGGCGATAGTTTCTATGGTCTTATGTGCCAGAAATGGATCAACTTCGATACTTACTCGACCATCGATCTGCAAAGTTTTGCTAAAAGTGGGTACGAAGAGATCGCATGCAGCTTTCACATCCGACGTAGTTAATTCTGTAACGATGTCGGCAACCGACATTCCCGCTTTTTTCAAAGCCAGGATGTCGTCTTTATAGAGTACGGATCCGGCGATCGATGAAGAGAAGATACTGGGATTTGTGGTGACTCCGACGACGTTGGATTCTGCAATCAAATCAGCAAGAGAGCCATTCTCAAGTCGGTCTCGAGAAAGGTCATCGAGCCAGATAGAGACCCCCGACTGGCTTAGTAGTTCTAAGTTAAGAGACATCACCTAGCCGACTTAGCAATCGAAGTTTTGGCGGCCGACGCTATGGCTTCGGGAGTAAATCCAAATTCCTTGAAAAGAGTGCCAGCGGAAGCGGAAGCTCCAAAGTGATTGATTCCAATAGCGACACCAGCATCACCAATATATTCACGCCAGCCGCCAGTGACTCCAGCCTCAATGCTCACGCGGGCCTTAATATTTGATGGAAGCACCGACTGCTTGTAGTTCTCGTCCGCTTCTTCAAACCATTCTAGACAAGGTGCACTGACGACTCGAGCCTTTACGCCTTCATTATTAAGAAGTGATTGAGCGGTTAGTGCTATGGAAACTTCGGAGCCAGTTGCAATCAGAATCACATCGGGTGTTCCGAGCGAATCACTCACCACATAAGCCCCTTTCGCAGTTCCTTCTGCGCTAGCGAAAGTAGTTCGGTCAATTACCGGAAGGTTCTGTCGAGAAAGGGCCAGCCCAGCGGGTTTAGCACGGGTGATAATTTCACGCCATGCAATTGCAGTTTCGTTGGCATCGGCTGGTCTAATGACGGCAAGGTTAGGAATCAAACGAAGTGAAGCTACATGCTCAATAGGCTGATGAGTTGGACCATCTTCACCCAATCCGATTGAGTCATGAGTCCAGACAAATGTGACCGGGAGATTCATTAGCGCTGCAAGTCTTACGGATCCGCGCATATAGTCACTGAAAACAAGGAAAGTTCCGCCGAAAGGCTTGGTCAGACCATGTAGTGATATGCCATTTAGTATGCCGCCCATCGCATGCTCGCGGATTCCAAAGTGAATCAATCGGCCATATGGATCAGCATTGGCCATCTGCGTAGAAGTCGGTAAGAACGACTTGCTTCCTTCAATCGTCGTGTTGTTGCTGCCAGCTAAATCAGCAGATCCTCCCCAAAATTCTGGGAGAACGGATGCAATTGCATTTATAACTTTTCCGGATGCAGATCGAGTGGCAACCTCTTTACCGGGAGGGAAGACAGGAAGCGCCTTCTCCCAACCTGTCGGAAGAGCACGCGTACGAAGGCGTTCGAGTAGCGCCGCTCTCTCTGGATACGCAGCAGCCCAAGAAGTAAATTCTACGTTCCATTCGGCATGCGCCTTTTGACCACGATCTACAACTTTTCTGGCATGCTCAAGCAAATCTGCCGGAACATCAAAACTTCTCTCTGGATCAAGGCCAAGCAAAACCTTTGTTGTTGCAATCTCGTCTGCTCCTAAAGCAGATCCATGTGATTCAGCGGTACCGCCTGCAGTTGGCGCGGGCCAAGCGATCGTGCTGTGCATGCGAATTAACGTTGGTGCATCTGTGTAGCGCTCTGCTTCAGTCATGGCTTTCTCAAGAGAGTCGCGGTCGATATTCCCGTCGGCAAGAGCTTTTACTTCAATCACATTCCAACCATAAGCAAGATAGCGCGCTGCGACATCCTCAGTAAACGCTACGTGCGTATCACCTTCGATCGAAATTCGGTTGTCGTCGTAGATCATTTTTAAATTGCCCAGCGCTTGGGTTCCGGCAAGTGAGGAAGCTTCTCCGCTCACTCCTTCTTCCAAGTCGCCATCGGAACAAATAACCCAGATATTATGATCGAAAAGTTTCGTTACACCATCGGGATCAAAAAGGCCTTTTTCGTATCGAGCGGCCATTGCCATCCCGACGGCATTAGATACACCTGCGCCAAGGGGTCCCGTTGTAGTTTCTACGCCGTTGGTGTGTCCGTACTCCGGGTGACCCGGGGTCATAGAGTTATGAGTTCTAAATGCCTTGAGATCATCCAGGCTAAGTCCATATCCTGAGAGAAATAATTGAATGTAGAGAGTCAGCGAAGAGTGTCCGCAAGAAAGTACGAAGCGATCGCGCCCTAGCCATTGTGAATCATTGGGGTTGTGCTTAAGGAAGCGTTGAAATAACGTGTACGCGACTGGTGCCAATGCCATGGCTGTTCCAGGGTGTCCATTCCCTACTTTTTGAACGCTATCCATCGCCAACGCACGTGCAATGGCCACAACGCGGTCATCCTCTTGAGTCCAGTTTGTGCGTTCCATGAGTTTCTCCCTATTGATCTCTTCTAGATT
>CAILXX010000001.1 GCA_903838295.1 uncultured Actinomycetes bacterium | reverse complement strand
TTAATGCAGATTAATGCAGATTAATGCAGAACTGGGGCGGGCTCGTCTTCACTCGCTAACGAATTCTTGTGGATGGGACTCGTGCCTTTTGATAAAGACTGATTCGTTCCACCGACTATGTCAGAAATAATTTCGGCAGCGATGGATACAGCAGTTTCTTCTGGAGTCCTGGCACCTAGGTCTAATCCAATTGGGGAGCGAAGGCGTGCGATTTCGGCCTCGCTCATCCCAATATCTTTAAGACGCTGGGTGCGATCCTCGTGAGTCCGCCTACTTCCCATCGCCCCGATGTAGCCGGCCTTGGTGCGCAACGCAATTTCTAAAACTGGAACATCAAACTTTGGATCGTGGGTCAGGACGCATATGACAGTACGTTCATCTACTTCGACTGTCGGTAAGAAACGATGAGGCCATTCGACTATTACTTCATCGGCATCTGGGAAACGTCGCTTGGTTGCAAAGATTGCCCGAGCATCACAGACAGTCACGTGATAACCCATGAACTTGCCTATTTTGGCGACAGCCGCGGCAAAATCGATTGCCCCAAATACAATCATTTTGGGAGCTGGTGCAAAAGATTCAACAAAGAGCGAAAGGTCATCCATACGACGCTCGCCATTGGAACCGATTTTTATTGTCTTAGTCTTACCTTGGTCTAGTAATCCTCGTGCATCTTCGATTACAGCGTGATCTAACCCCTCGTTTCCCAGCGTGCCCTCAGCACCATCCTTTGTAATGACTATGCGAGCGCCAAGAAGACCTGGGCCTGCGATTATTGTGACAACACCGATCGGCCTCTCTTCTTTGATCGTTCTTGCGACGCCTGCAAAATTCGGGAATGTTTTTGCGTCAATAAGTTGGATGTAAAGCTCGATGGTTCCACCACAGGTTAGGCCCACAGCAAATGCGTTGTCATCACTCACTCCGTAGGTGACAGATTGGGGAACTCCGGTTTTTAGGACTTCGAGCGAAGCTTCGTGGATCGCTCCTTCCACGCAACCCCCAGAGACGCTGCCAATTACTTCGCCATTTTGTAAAACAGCCATGGAAGCCCCTACGGGTCTTGGGGCAGAACTCCAGGTCCGGGTGACCGTTGCTAGGGCAAAAGGAGAACCAGAGTTAAAACTCGGCAAAACCTCTTCGATGATTTCGCGCATGACATAGAGTGTATCAATGGTCGCAGTTTTGATCCTGGCGGCAGGATCCGGGTCCCGCATGGGAGCACCAAAGGCTGCAATCGAAATTGAAGGCCAACGGCTGGTTGATCGCGCTGTAAATCTTTTTAGGGATGCGGGATACCCAGAAATTTATGTGGTCCTTGGAGCTTGGATTGGGGAAGTTCCCCATGCTGAGCTCTTGATAAATCATGATTGGGAAGAAGGAATGGGAAGTTCGCTGCGACTTGGACTTTCACAGTTGGTTGGTATTCCAGAGATAACTGAAGTTATTGTTTCTCTTGTGGACCTGCCTGGCCTGACGGCGGTTGCGATCAAGAGAATTGGTGAAGAGCCTCACGATTTAGTAGTTGCTACCTTTGAAGGAAAGCAAGGACATCCCGTGAAATTTGGACGGGCGCACTGGCAACCAATTATAGAAGGCGCCGGA
Organism: uncultured Actinomycetes bacterium; assembly: GCA_903838295.1. Taxonomy (GTDB): domain Bacteria; phylum Actinomycetota; class Actinomycetes; order Nanopelagicales; family Nanopelagicaceae; genus PALSA-747. Next base: position 251,179 of record CAILXX010000001.1, on the reverse strand, counting down.
GGGGATGTTGGCGCTCGCAATTATTTGAGGGGACGGCCAGATGTTCATTACATCTCTTTAGATGGTCTCGCAAATGGAAAGGATGTCGACACCCCGGCAGAGCTAAAAACCTTCAATTCCTAGGTGAGACGCGCTCAATTGAGAGGGTTGATCTATTGCTGGAGCGCGGGACGGGTGTTACTTTAAGCGCCATTACTCATCGGAATCCACCTATTTAGAAGAGGGATAAGTCATGGCGATTGAATCCACGGGTCACGAACGCGGAAATCCGCGTTTCTTTGCATTGATCGAGAATTCACCAAAGACAGGGAAGAGTCCGACGATCTGGGCTTGGCCACAAATAACTGAATTTATGAAAGTCGCAAGTCAACCTGTTCAAGGACCATGGCCCGCACATCAAGAACCGCGTCCTGATCCAGATGCTGATTCGTTACCCGTTGCCGTAAAAGATAATAAGAAGAAGTAGGGGAAAAATGTATCCATCACGTTTTAAATACGAAGCACCTAAATCGATTGCGGAAGCGATTGCACTGCTTGATGCAGGCAAAGGCGATTCAAAAGTTTTAGCAGGTGGCCAAAGTTTGGTTCCAATGCTCAAACTTCGTTTTGCATTTCCTGATCAATTGGTGGACATCAACAACATCCCTGGACTTAATTACATTACCTTTGATGCAGATGGGACTTTGCGAATCGGAGCTTTGACGCGTCATGAAGATCTTGAGTTCTCTGCAGAAATTGCAAAGCGCCAACCAACAATTGCAGCAGCAGCGCCGCTCGTTGCTGATCCGATTGTTCGTGCTCGTGGAACATTTGTTGGCTCAATCTGTCACGCAGATCCACAAGGCGACTGGGCTGCAACGATGATCGCACTTGGTGGCCATCTTGTAGTTCAAGGTCCAAAAGGCAAGCGGACGATTGATATGAAAGATTTCGTACTTGGTCCATATGCGACAGCGCTTAATTACAACGAACTCGCTATTGAAGCCGTCATTCCCGCTCCTAAAGGAAAAGCAATTGGTGGTTACCTCAAGCTTGAGCGTCGTGTAGGCGATTTTGCAACTGCATCAGTTGCAGTTTCATTGGATATGGATGGTACAAAAGTTCTTCGTGCGGGTATCGCACTGGCTGGTGTTGGTGGAAAAACTATCGATGCCAACGAAGAAGCATCCTTCCTTGTCGGTCAGACTCTCACTGAAGCAAATATCAACAAGGTTGCGGAGTTGGTGGCTGCGAAGTCTGAGCCTCGTACCGACCATCGTGGCTCATCTGACTACAAGCGCCAGATTGTTCGAACTTTTGTAAAACGTATCCTGACAGCAAACTCCGCACAGAAAGTAGCCTGATATGTCGAGCCTCTTTGAAGAAATAGCAACCCCTCCTTCCAGCGACATTCCGATTCGTCGCGTCACGATCACTGTAAATGGAGAGCCACGTACGGCCGATATCGAGCCTCGCTTACTTCTAGCTGACCTACTGCGTCAAGGATTGAAGTTGACCGGCACTCACAAGGGTTGTGATACCACCAACTGCGGTGCATGCACTGTCTTGTTTGACGGTCGTCCAATCAAGAGTTGCACGATGCTTGCAGTGCAAGCTGATGGACATAGCGTAAAGACGGTCGAAGGCTTAGCTTCTGCTAGCGAACTTCATCCAATTCAAGAAGGCTTCAAAGAGAAGCATGGATTGCAATGTGGTTTCTGCACACCGGGAATGATGTTGGCAGCTACCGCACTTCTCGAAAAAAATCTGAACCCAACCGAAGATGAAGTTCGATGGGCACTATCGGGCAACTTATGTCGTTGTACCGGATATCAAAATATTGTGAAGGCAGTTCTTTGGGCTGCTGAAAAAATGCGCGCGGAATCTAACTAGGCGGGGGACTGATATGTCATTAGACGAAATCAAGATCGGCGGAATGGGCGCAAGTCGCCGTCGTGTTGAAGATAACCGCTTTATTCGCGGAAAAGGTAACTATGTGGATGACATCGTGCTTCCAGGTATGTTGCATATGGAGATCCTGCGTAGCCCAGTAGCGCATGCTCGCATTAAGTCGATTGATACAAGCAAGGCATGGGATATGCCAGGAGTTCGCTTGGTCTTGACCGGCGAGATGATGGCTGCTCGTAACCTGGCATGGATGCCAACGCTTTCTTATGACACGGCTGCTGTTTTGGCAACGGATAAAGTCCGCTTCCAGGGACAAGAAGTCTGTGCCGTTATTGCAGATGATCCATATATTGCCAAGGATGCTTGTGCTGCGATCGTTGTTGATTACGAAATTCTGCCTGTGATTGTTAATCCAGTGCAGGCTGCTGCGCCAGATGCAGTGCAGATTCGTGATGACAAGGAAGGCCAAGTCGGCAACAAGGTATTTGACTGGGAAATTGGAGATAAGTCTCGGACAGATAAGGCATTTGATGATGCTGATGTGGTCTCCAAGATCGAACTTCATTATCCACGCACGCACCCATCACCAATTGAGTGCTGTGGTTCGTTGGCTGATTACGATCGCGCTACCGGCAAGCTGACTGTGTACATGACTTCGCAAGCACCACATATTGTGCGCGCAGCTGTTGCTCTTGTGGCAGAACTGCCAGAGCAGAACATCCGTATCGTTTCACCAGATATTGGCGGCGGCTTTGGTAACAAAGTACCTGTTTACCCTGGATATGTAATCTCGATTCTTGCTTCTATTTTGACCGAGAAGCCAGTCAAGTGGATCGAAGATAAGACTGGTAACTTGATCTCGACCGGCTTTGGTCGCGATGTTTACCTCAAGGGCGAATTGGCGCTCCGTAAAGATGGAAAGATTCTTGGCGTTCGTATGAACACAGTCTCTGATCATGGTGCCTTCTTTGCAGATGCCCAGCCAAGTAAGTTCAAAATTGGTCTGATGCACTCTGCCTTTGCGTGCTATGACATTCCAACTGCATATATGTTCTCGACTGGTTATTACACAAATAAAGCGCCAGGTGGAGTTGCATACCGCTGTTCCTTCCGCGTAACAGAAGCTATGTTCTTCCAAGAGCGTATGGTGCAGGCTGCGGCTGATGATCTAGGAATGGATCAGGCGGAATTCCGTCGCATCAACTTCGTGAAAGATGACGATTTCCCACACCGCACACCATTCGGTTTCTTAACCGACTCTGGCCAATACGGAAAATGTCTCGATATTGGACTAGAAGCAATCGGATATAAGAATTTCGAAGCAGAGAAGGCAGAAGCTGCGAAGCGTGGACGCCTTTTGGGTATCGGAATTTCGACAATGACCGAACCGTTAGGTGCTGGTAACAGCCGAGAATATGACATTCTAGGAATCAAGATGTTTGATTCTGCAGAACTTCGAGTTCATATGACTGGCAAAGCAATTTTGCGCACCGGTGCAAAGACTCAGGGTCAGGGACACGAGACCACATGGGCACAGATTGTTGCTCACGAGCTCGGTATACCTGCAGAAGATATTTTGGTTGAAGAGGGCGATACAGATACTGCGCCATTCGGAATGGGTACTTACGCATCTCGAAGCACGCCAGTAGCTGGCGCGGCTGTTGCAATGGTTGCTCGCAAAATTCGAGCGAAGGCTCGCAAGATCGCGGCACACCTACTTGAAGTATCTGAAGAAGATATCGAGTGGGAGCTAGGTAGATTCTATGTCCGCAGTAACAAGGACCGTGGCGTAACCATCCAAGAGTGTGCGATGGCTGCTTACAGCAATATGCCAGATGGCATGGAGCCAGGTCTGGAAAACAATGCGTACTACGATCCACCAAATCTGACATGGCCGTTTGCATGCTACATCGCAAAGGTCGAAATCGATCCAGAGACCGGCGTCTGGGATGTATTGCAATTCGTTGCAGTGGATGACTGTGGTGTTCGTATTAATCCAATGATCGTCGAAGGACAGATCATGGGTGGACTTACAGAAGCGTATGCAATGGCTAATATGCAGTATCAAACCTACGATGAAGATGGTAACTGCATCGGTGCCAACTACATGGACTTCTTGCTGCCAACAGCTTGGGAGACTCCAGGATTCGAGCTTTACGAAGTTGTAACTCCTTGCCCACACCATCCAATTGGTGCAAAGGGAATTGGTGAGTGTGCGACCGTAGGTGGTCCCGCAGCATTCGTTAACGCTGTTATGAACGCCCTGAAAGAGAAAGGTGTTCGCAACGTTGATATGCCGCTAATGCCAAACCGTGTCTATGAAGCACTCACAACAGGTAAAGATGTTTATGGGATGCCTCCAGTACGGAACGGCGAATAATAGAGACCATGAATCGGGCTGTTGAAGGTATAGGCGTCATGGAACGCGCAGTAGAGCTGACACAAAAGGGTGAATCCTTTGTGATGGCTACTGTCGTCTGGCGCCAAGGTCCTTCATCTGGCCAGAGTGGGTCACGTGCGATTATTACCGCCGATGGAACCTTGTTTGGCTGGATAGGTGGTGCATGTGCCGAACCTGTACTCATTCGCGAAGCGAAGAAGGTTATGGAGTCCGGTAAAGCGCAACTTATTTGGCTGGGGCAAGAGAGTGATTTTCAAGGGATGCATGTTCCTGATGGAGTGATGAGCATTCCTATGGCCTGTCAAAGTGAAGGTGCACTTCAGATCTATGTCGAACCCATGCATTCCGCTCCACGACTCACTGTTGTTGGGCGTTCGCCAATGGCAATTACTTTGAGCCACTTGGCAGAGGCCTTGGATTGGCGCGTAGAGCTACTCGACCTTAATGATTTTGACGGTTCCTCGATAAATGTTTCGAGTGTTGTAGTCATTGCAACTCAAGGACATGGAGATGAAGAAGCCGCAGAAATCGCGCTGCCCTACAACCCTGCTTACCTTGGTGTGGTTGCCTCACATAAACGTGGCCAGGCAGTCCTTTCTTACCTTAAAGATCGCCGTTTCACTCAGAGTCAGATTGATCAGATCAAAGTGCCCGCTGGCTTGGATTTAGGACACACGACTCATCGAGAGATGGCAGTTTCGATTTTGGCAGAACTTGTCCAGCTCCGTGCGGCCGGCGTTTTCTCCGCATCTGTTCCAGCAGTTCAGACTCTTCAAGTGGAAGAAGCGATTGATCTCGTTTGCGGCATGACTGTCGCAGCTGATAAGTCGAATCGACCATTTGTTTTTGAAGGTACGACGTATTACTTCTGTGCTCCAGGATGTCGTGCATCATTTGAAAAAGATCCAACCTCGTTTATCAATCAGGAGGCAAAATGCTAATCTCGCAAGCGATCGATGTTGATCAACCGATAGACGCAGTCTGGAAATTCTTCGACGACGTCCCACAAGTTGCTGCCTGTATACCTGGCGCAGACCTGACCAACAAGGTTGGCGAAGACCATTACGAAGGCAATGTGATCATCTCTGCTGGTCCAGTTAAGCTCGAATTTGCAGGTGCTGCAAAGGTCACTAGCCGAGACAATGCTAAGAAAATTATTCATATCGACGCATCAGGTGCCGACCGCAAAGGTCGTGGTGAAGCGCAAGCGATGCTCACCGCCGCACTTGTCCCGATTGCGACAGGTACTCGAGTCAATATCTCGTTAGATCTCGTTATTTCTGGTGCTGCAGCACAGTTCGGTCGCGGATTGGTAGCCGACGTAACCGCAGTCTTGGTAAATCAAACTGCCGGCAGCATGAAGAGTCGCATGAAGGCGATTTCAATGGGTCTAGATCCAAATTCAGTAGGTGGACCGAAGGCGGCCAGCGGAATTTCTATCGGAATAACCGTTGTTCAGCGAGCAGCTTTCCGTATCTGGTCTCGCTTCATGTTGCCTTATCAACCCGTTGCACGTCGATAGCCTGAGAGATAGAGAGGAAAAATCATGAGCCTTTGGGGAATCGGTAACTTAGTTCTACTTATTGTTATCGTTCCAGTTCTCGTTACATTGCTCAATCTGGTCCTTGGACCACTAGAGCGAATTCGTGGCGCGGCTGACGATGCACTTGCCGGAGGAGTCGCACTGATCGGCGAACTCAACACAACTCCAGAATTGTTGGCTAAGACCGACAATGTGATAGCCGAAGTTGCTAACGGTGCTGTCCGTTACGCCGGACCAGTTTCTAAGTTGCTTGGATAAGGGGAACCATAAATGCCAACAGAAGCAGTTTATACTTTGTACTTAGCTACGCTGATCATCGCCGCTGCAGCACTCGGATTGATTCGAGTCATCTTGCACCTGCGTGCAGTAGTTAAAGCACTCGATGCCCTTGACGGTGGAGTTCAAGTTATTGTGGCGAAGACTTCAACGGTAAAACCAGTTGTCGATTCGGTCAATGCCAGCCTCAAGCCGGTTCGCGACTTCGCGGAATCGATCTAAGGGGGATATGAAATGAACTTTACTGGACATAGCGGATGGCTCGTGGGTTACATCATCGCGACTGTGGTCGTGCTTGTAGTTGTAGCACTCGTGGTTCCAATCCTCCTCTTGGCTCACAAAATTGGTGGCCAAGCAAAGCGAATTAATGCAGGTCTTGAAGAGGCGGTCGTTACAACTTCTGGCCTCAAAGGACTCAATAAAACTATCGAATATGCGTTAGCGGTTATCGCGGGCTTAACGCGTGGCCGTAAGAGACTGGGAGGCTGAAGAAGATGTCATCACAAGTTCATACACTCTGGCTCGTCGCAGATATCCTTGGAGCAGTTGTAGTCGTTGCAGTTGCAGCGCTACTTACGATCCTAGTGGTGCTGGTTCGAACCATTGATATTCGTGTCACCAAAATAAAGGCAACCTTGACGGCTGCGAAAGCAAACACGGCCGATACTGCTCTTATTGATATCACAGCTGGTGGGGTCGATGCTGTTCTTGCCGAAGGTCTAGAACATCACCTGTTCTTGGGCCGTGTACTAGATAAGGTGCGCTCATGAAGGGTCTACAAATATTCAGCGTTATCGACGTCGTGGCTCTGATCGCTGGTCTTGCCATCTATCTCTTTATCGTTGGTCGCCAACTCAAGACAGTTGCCGGCAAGCTTGAAGAAGCTGCTGATTTGGTCTGGGAGATCAAAAAAGATGCCGACATCATCGAACCAGGACTTGAGCGTATTAATACAACTGGCGGCATAGTTGCTGGCGCGTTGCCTCTTCTCTATACATTTGCAGAGGCCATTGTTACCGGTGCTACATATAAGCCTACGGAAAATCCTGACGATCGTCCGCCAAATTTCCCGGCGATGGGTACCCGTCGCTCACGTCAATTAGACGGAGTCGGCTTTATCGGAAAGTAGTTTAAAACTATGTGCGATTATTCGGATCGCGAGTAGTTGTCAATGGATCGGTGAATGCATTTGAGTATTCACCGATCCATTCGTCTTTCCACGCTTGATCGTATTGTTCGACATTACAGCTTGGTTGATAGACCGCCATTAGCTCGCGTGCAATTTGTTCGCGATGACGTTCGGATCCACCAGGAATTTCGTACCAGCAGATATATAAATTGAACTTGTTTCCGGCGCGTGCAACCCATGCAGGGGAGCGAGGATGCTTAAAAGGGAATCCTTCGGTCGTCAGGTCCGCACTGTGACCGACATAAATAGTGGAAAATTCTTGTGGTTTATTTACTGCATCGTTTAATGACATGATCGTATAAACGGCCGCAACTTTGACTGGCGTCCAGCCAGCTAATGCGCGAGGGCCTTCAAATGGATAACCTGCAAGGGAACCTAAACGGATCATTCGAAGGCGTCTTCCCAATCCTGATCCTCAGTCATTGTCTCTGCCTTGGAGACCGGCCAATCTGGCATCTTCGCGATGACAGCCGCATTGGCAAAGATCTCAATCGCCTTATCGACGGCGATATCAGAGTTAGGTGCCTCGATCACGAGTTGGGCTCCGTATGTCATTGTTCCGGCGCCTGTTGCTATGCCGCTATACATCGCGACTGCATCCGCAAATTCCACGACTTCGGCGAGCTCGATTTCGCGATCACCTTCTGCATATAACGAGACACTGAATTTCATGATTACTCCTAACGAATTGCCGTGAGCTTCCGACTGAATTCTTCCAGACTCTTCAAATTATGTCCTGATACAACCTCGTCAATGAATGGATCCGCGATCATCATTCCCATCGTGTTGGGTACGAACTGTAGAGCATCTCCTTTGTGTGGGTTCATCCATAGGACTCGGTAAGCGATCCGAGCCAGCTCTTCCATCGCCTTTGCCAGGACAGCGGGATCTCCTCTATCTAACCCGTCAGAACAAATGATCACGATCGACCCGCGTCCGACCCGCGTCCGACCCCAATCCTTAATAAAAGTCCTTACCGAGTCGCCTATTCGTGTTCCCCCATCCCAATCCAATACCGAAGCGCCAGCTTGCTCCATTGCCTCATCAGGGCTGCGCTTGCTCAGTAATTTGGTGATTCGAGTAAGTCGGGTTCCAAAGCAGAAAACTTCTACCTTGGCATTGGCTCGCCGCGCAGAATAAGCCATTTGCAAGAGATTACGTGAGTAATCAGCCATTGAACCAGAGACATCGAGAATAAAAATAATGGTGCGTAGTTTTTCTTTCCGTTTGTTGTAGAAAAGTTCTCGGGGTTCGCCATGCGCCCGCATTGTTTCTCGGACCATTTTGCGCATATCTAATCGCGTGCCCTTTGAGACAGATTGCAATCTGCGAGTCTTACGAATTGGGGGAGAGAGTCGAAGGGTAGAAATCATTTTACGGAGCGATGCAAGCTCTTGCGGTGTACATTCTGCAAATGCTTTGCTGCGCCACAAGTCATTTGTGGCCGCCATAAAACCCATTTTGGATTCTTCTTCGCTGTCGCCCGGTTGGCCTTCTTCGACGTTGGGGACTTCTAGTGTTGCGGTAGTACTGACAGAAGCTTTAATTTTGACCTTGCGTTGATCGGTTTCTGTTTCACTTATATCAAGAAAGAATTCCTGGAACTTTGCATTATATGTTGGGATATTATCGCGCCGACGGATCAGAGTGGTTCGCCCACTCCAGTAAATGTCCATGACATCGGTCGGATCTAATTCGGCGGCAGCCTGACAAAATGAGATTACATCATCAGAGCCGATAACCAGACCGACGCTACGTAATTCTTGGCTAAATTCGACAAAGAGTTCGTCGAAGCCATCAGACACCGGAGACAATCTCCGTAATATTGTTATTGACGTAATCTAAATCGTCACGACCTTTGATGACTGCGCCTAATGTTTGTGCGGCGTTATCTTCACTTAGATCACTTGCACCAATTGCATCTAGTGATTGAACCCAGTCGATTGTCTCTGCAACCCCGGGGGATTTCTCTAAGTCCATGGCACGCAATTTATTGACAGCCCCAACAACCTTTGCGGCAAGTTTTTCGCCAATTCCAGGAACCCGTGATTGAACAATTTCTATCTCTTGGGCCGCGTCAGGGAATCCAATCCAGTTGTACAAGCAGCGGCGCTTCAAAGCGTCGTGGAGTTCTCTGGTGCGATTTGAGGTCAAAATAACGATTGGCCTTGATGCTGCTTTGACTGTTCCAATTTCTGGAATTGTGATCTGAAAATCAGAGAGGAGTTCGAGTAGGAATGCTTCGAATTCGTCATCGGCTCGATCCACTTCATCGATAAGTAGAACGCATTGATCACCAGCACGAATCGCCTGTAGAAGCGGACGCTCGATCAAGAATTTAGGGCCAAATAAGTCATCAACTGATGTTTCTGTTAGTTGATCCCCGCTCATGGTCCGGATCTGAAGCATCTGTCGGGCATAATCCCATTCGTATAAAGCTTGATTTGTATCGATACCTTCATAACACTGCAATCGGATCAAAGTGCGGCCATACATCTGGGCTACGGTCTTGGCGAGTTCGGTCTTGCCCACGCCTACCTCACCTTCTAGCAAGATTGGGCGGCCTAATTTCATGGCAATGAGTAAAGAGGTGGTTAATCCACGATCAGAGATATAACCGTGGCCGCGCAGATCGGCGCTAAGTTTTTCGACGGTAAGCGAAGTGAAGTCAGAGTTATTGCTCAAAGAAAATTACCAACCCTTACCTTTGATTAATTGTTTTGGGTGGTTCCAAGAACTAAATCGCGGATCGATCCACCAGATGTGCTGAGCTTGCCTTCGCGCTCTAGCTTTTGGCGCCAGGCGCTCTTAAGGTCCGAACCTTCTGGTGCGAAACCATCAAAGGTTACTTCCTTCATGTTTCTGCAGACTCGGTTTGGATTGCACTCTTCGTCAAGTTCTGCGACCGGATCCCCCTGGGATTCCCAGACAGAGCGGAGCACTTGCTTGGCCTGATCACTTTCAATAGTCATGAATCGCCTTCCGCGTAAAAGTCTGATCTAAAGCATACCAGCGGTGCTAATTTCTGGCACTCTATGTATATGGGAAAGCAGACCGGACGTTTTCGAGTATTCGCCTCGGCTTTCCTTGGAATCGGCCTCATAACGACCCCAGCAATCACCTTTGCCGATGGTGGGTCCAAGACCGTGACCGTGTTTGCGGCATCAAGCCTTACCAAGGCGTACACGGCCCTCGGCGCTGCGTTTCAAGCAGCCCATCCAGGTGTCACTATCAAATTTTCTTTTGGTTCATCAACCACCTTGGCAACCCAGATTAATTCTGGTGCACCTGCAGATATCTTCGCGTCAGCAGATGTTTTAGCGATGACATCTGTCTCTGCGCAGATCCCAGCTCCTTTTAACTATGTTTCAAATCAAGTAGTTGTTGCGTTATCCAAGTCGTCGAGTATCTCCACCGTGGTGGGCTTGAATGGTTCAACTAAATGGTTGCAGTGTGGTCATACCGTGCCTTGTGGAATCGCCGCTGACGCTGCGTTGAAGGCGCAAGGAACAGTAGTAACTAATCCAGTCTCACTTGAAAGCTCTGATGCAAATGCACTAGCAAAATTGTTGGCAGGTTCTGTCGATGCCGCTATCGTTTATAAGACAGATGTCATTGCCAATTCGACAAAATTGAAGGCAATCTCTTTCAGTGATCCGGTGGCAGCATCGACTCAGTACCAATTGGGGATATCCCATTCGAGCGCAACCGCGAAGAACCACTGGGCCAAGACGGTCTATGACTACCTAAATGGGCACAATGCGAAGAAGTTCTTGGCGGCCAGTGGGTTTATGATTTCACAATGAGACGGCGCGGTACTGACCCCATAAGTCGCGTTCTTTCATGGATGGCAATTGCCGTCATTGGTCTGCCGATTATTGCTTTGATTGTAAAGGTTCCTTGGTCAACATTTTTTGTGAGTATTAAGGGCGATGGTTCGCTCACTGCCGTAAAACTTTCGCTGTGGACTTCTGTGTTGGCTGCAATAATTTGTTTGGTTCTCGGTGTTCCACTTGCTTGGTGGCTGACTCGCAGCTCTAACCGGATTAGCAATATCGTGAGACCAATTGTTCTAGCACCAATTGCTCTGCCACCTACCGTCGCGGGCTTAGCCTTACTGGGATTACTGGACCGCAAAGGGTTATTGGGGCAGCCAATTTACAAAGCCTTTAATTGGCAGATGCCATTTACGGTTTATGCGGTGATTTTTGCTGGAGTATTTGTGGGCCTACCTTTTTTAGTGTTGGTAACCGAATCAAACTTTAGACAACTGCCAAAAGATATTGAAGATGCCGCGGTAATTGACCGAGCATCTGACGGACAACTCTTCCGCCTGATCGCCATTCCGCAATCGCAAAGCGGAATCGTCACCGGGTTGGTCTTAGCTTGGGCGAGAATTCTTGGAGAGTTTGGTGCGACCATGATGTTTGCGGGGTCACTACCTGGCACAACGCAGACTTGGACCATGCAGATATACCAAGAGCTAGATATCAGCCCGCAGACGGCCTACGCCTTAAGCCTGTTAATGGTTCTCATTGCGGTGAGCGTCATCTTCTTCCTACGCAGACCACTGCGGGAGTCATTTAAGTCTTAATCGCATAAGATTGCCCAATGAGCGACGGATTGACGCATATCAATGACAAGGGCGAAGCCCACATGGTGGATGTTTCGGATCGCGCAACAACGGTTCGCACCGCAACGGCTTCTGGCAAAGTTATCTTGAGTAAAGAAGTTTTGGCCCTGATTGCTAATGGGACTGCTCCTAAAGGAGATGTTCTTGCTACAGCAAGAATTGCTGGCATCATGGGGGCGAAAAAGACGCCAGAGTTGATTCCATTGTGTCATCCCATTGCCTTGTCGAACGTATCAGTTGACCTCGAGGTTGTTGCTGACGGCGTTCGAATAGTTGCAAAAGTTAAGACAGCGGATCGGACTGGCGTCGAAATGGAAGCCCTAACCGCTGTTTCTATTGCTTCACTCACTATCATCGATATGGTCAAGGCGCTTGATCCCGCAGCCACAATCATCGATGTAAGAGTGGATGAAAAAGATGGTGGCCGAAACGGTCTTTGGCAGCGTCAATGAAGCGCGCTGTTGTCATTACTGCCAGCAATCGTGCTGCGACCGGAGTTTACGAAGATAGTTCGGGAGCACTTTTGGTTGAAGGTTTAGCAAAATTGGGTTACGAAGTTGGGCCATCAACGATATTGCCAGATGATATTGAACAGATCTCTCATGCAATTTCACAAGGAATTTCTTCTGGTGTAGATCTGATAGTTACAACAGGTGGTACTGGTGTTTCCCCGATGGACGTGACTCCAGAAGCAACAGCGCCGTTGATCAAGAAAGTAATTCCGGGTTTTGCTGAAGCGCTTCGAGCCTATGGTCGTTTAAAAGTTGTAACATCTGATTTATCGCGTGGCTTGGTTGGTCTGAATGGAAAGACGTTGATAATCAATCTTCCTGGATCGCCAGGTGGAGTTAAAGATGGGTTGATTGTTATCGGGCAATTGGCAAGCCACATACATGACCAGGTTGAGGGCCATGATCACAGCCCAAGTAACTGACCAGCCGATTTCGGTATCTCGGCTGACCGCTTTGGTAACGAATCCTGCAGCTGGCGCCATCGCTAGTTTTTCTGGGGATGTCAGAGATAATGATGGCGAGAGGAAGGTGCTCTCATTAACCTATGAAATCCATCCTTCCGCTCCAGCAGTGATCGAAGAGATTGTTACTCGATTGGCCGCAAAGCACGAAGTCTTGGGAGTGGCCGTAGCGCACCGCTACGGATTGATCCCAATCGGCGAGAGCGCATTTGTAGTGGTAGTGTCTGCGAAACATCGAGGGCCAGCCTTTGCCGCTAGCCAAGAGATTGTTGAAGTGGTCAAGGCCGAACTCCCTATCTGGAAGCACCAAGTGTTTGCAGATGGCACGGATGAATGGGTAAACAACGCATGACGCAACTAGTAGATACGTACGGTCGTGTCCATCGTGACTTGCGCGTTTCATTGACAGATCGCTGTTCTCTTCGCTGCACCTATTGCATGCCCCACGATTTTGCGGCTTGGTTACCTAACGAAAGCCTTTTGACGACTGATGAGTTAATTACTGTTATCGAGGCTGCTGTCTCGCAGGGGATAGAGGAGATTCGTCTGACTGGTGGCGAACCGTTGCTTCGCCCCGATATTGTCGAAATCGTGGCTCGCATTAATGGGATCAAGAATGCTCCTAAGTTGTCGATGACAACCAACGGACTTGCCCTGGCAAAACTTGCCAAACCTTTGGTAGATGCCGGACTTGAGCGGATCAATATCAGCTTGGATACGCTTAGCAGAGAACGTTTTAAAGAGATGACTTTCCGCGACCGGATCGACGATGTATTCGCAGGAATTGCTGCGGCCAGAGCGGCCGGTCTTAAGCCGCTAAAAATTAATTCAGTTTTGCTCCGCGGCATTAATGATGATGAATCGGCGGCGCTACTTAAGTGGGCGCTCTCGGAAGGTTTAAATTTGCGATTTATTGAGCAGATGCCGCTAGATGCAGGTGGAATCTGGAGTCGTACGGACTTGATTACTGCTGATGAGATTTATGCAGACTTGCAGCAAGAGTTCACATTGAGTCCGGTTGATAATCGAGGCTCCTCGCCTGCCGAAGAGTTTTATATTAACGGCGGACCGGAAATTGTTGGAATTATCGGCAGCGTGACCCGGCCGTTCTGTGGAGCATGTGATCGAGTGCGGTTGACATCTGATGGACAGATCCGTAACTGCTTGTTCTCAATGTCAGAGACCGATTTACGGTCAATTCTACGTAATCCTGATATCTCTCACGATCAGAAATATGAAGCGATCACTGCAGCTTTCCACGAAACAGTTATGGCCAAGTTGCCTGGACATGGCATCAACGAACCAAACTTTATTCAGCCATTGCGTCCGATGTCCGCTATCGGCGGATAGTTTATTAGCCTCCAGCAAATCGGGGGAGCACATCAATCTGATCGCTATCAGAAAGTAATGTCGAACTATCTTTACAAGCCGTTCCGTTAAGCAAATAAGAGCATCCAGGTAAGACCTTGCCCAGCGCGGGGAGGCTCTTGCCAAGATTTGTGACTAACTCTCCTAAGGTCTGCGCACTTATTTCTGCTTGCGTGACACCAGCAGCTGCGCGAGCGGCGGCATAGAACAGAACTTTTGGCATGGGTTAAGAGTACTCAGTTGCGGATCTGTCCGGCACAGCTATCAACGGGTGCAGGTTTTGGTTTTGGGCTGATACTTTTCGAGGGAGAAGGAGTCGGAGTAGCACCCTGCAGGACCGTAAAGATGATGGGGTATTGCGATGGCGCTTCGGTTCCACTTTGATCGACGTAGTTGATTGTCCCGACATAGTCACCAGCGGCTAGACCAGTAATTTTAAGTGTCCATGAGCCAGATGAGTCCCGAGTGAGAGCCTGGGTCCCACTGGAAACCACACTAGAAGCAGAAGTGAAATTTATGGTCCCTGTTACAACCGGAGAGATATCTGGGCGATATACATTCACCTTGATCACGACCGGATCATTTGTAGTCTTTGAAGTCTGACTCATAATGTTCATAGTCGTTGCTTCATTAAGCGGCAGCATATCTGTGGGATCGGGTTGCCATTGCCCATGAACCAATTTTAGGAATTGATTGTTGTTTCCGTAGAAAACATTGAGATCCACGCGGCTGCCAGGTACGCCATATTTACCTGCGATTCCACACGATGTGTACTGCCAGATCTGCCACTGGGTCGTGCAATCTGCATTGGACCAGGAATCTGCATAACAACCGACACCCTTTGCATTTGGCTGTGAAGTCGTCAAAGCAGGATCTAAAGAATATCTGGCTAGCCACAGCGGGTATTGTCGTAACGCACTCGAACGCGACATCGCACTCTCTAGAAATTGTGGATAGCTGTACATAAAAGGTTTCTTGCCAGTTGTGGCAGCAAGGGTATCTAGCCAAGTTTGAGCCCACAAGGAAGCATTTGCCGGGCTGGCTGACCTAAAGCAAGCCCCATTGGTATTAATGGCGGTGCAATTATTTTCAAGATCAAGAGCAACTGGAAGGTCTCGTCGGTTATAGCCACCCAAGGAAGCAATCCGCCAAATCACCTTCTGTGCTTGGGCTTTGGCATCAGCGATAATGGTCGTGGAATCTGTCGCATTGGGTAAGCGGGCGTAATAATAAAATGAGGTGTACATATGCGCTGCCTGGGCAGCCTTTCGATCAACGGTCATGTATCTGAGTGACTGCGCATCGTATTTATCAATGGAGTCGCCACCCTTGATAATTATAAATCTAATACCTGCGTCATACATCTTATTAAAATCAATGGGGGCCCCTCCGGGATGTTGATAAACACTGATATCCATTCCTGCGATTTTATCTCCTGGACCCAATGCATCGATCTTCGAGAAAGTGGTAGCAGAGGCGCTATTGGCAGTAAGACTCAATGAAAGTGCCAGGACTGCAAAAATTTTTTTCATTTTTCCTGGATTACGAGCTTTTCACCGAAGATTCTTTCTATTACTTCTTGAAGCATTCCGATGTGACGAGGGTTGCGAGTAATAGAAAAATCATGGTCGCCACCAAATTTTTGTGAATCTGAAAAATTGATCGTCAAAATATTCTGATTGAGTGAGACCAGACGGGCGTCGAAGAAGGCCAGCCAGACGATCCTGTCCTGTGCTAGCAGTTGGTCCAGGACCTCGTTCCATCGAGTTTTTAGGGCATCAATCGTCAGGGTCGCCATGTGGCAAGACTAGCGAAATATAATTATTTGGCGTGCAGATCGTGAAGATAACGCTCTCCACGAAGCGCACTAAATACTGCGCCAACCAAAGCCATGACGAGTGCCATTGAGAAGACGATCACAAGACCATGGTGGAATGGCTGCGAAATCAGATTTGGGAAGAAGTGTTTTCCTGTGAGAGTCCGCCATTGCGAATCAGAAACATGCGCTGCAGATTGCGATCCCAATAGGCTTTGCAAGGGGTTGTATCCAAGAAATGATGCGAAGAGGCTTCCCACGACCGGTAAATTGGCAATTCCATGAGCCTGCGCGGCCGAAACGCCATTGGCAGTTAATCCATTGAATAAAGAGGTTGGAAGCGAATTGCTGAGGCCGATGATCATCAAAGAGAAGAAGAGACCAATTGATAAGACCATGCCAGAGTTCATGAAGGCGGATTGAATCCCTGCGGCGGCACCACGATTTTCGGCAGGCACGCTATTCATCACCGCAGTGGCATTTGGGGCAGAGAACATTCCACCACCGATTCCGTTGAGTAATACCAGAATGGCAAACCAGAGATAATGAAAATTAGTGGGAACGATTAAGAGGCCAATAAAACTACCACCGAAGATAAGCAATCCCGATGTCGAAAGCAGTCGTGCACCATGTTTGTCAGAGATCCAGCCAGAAATTGGCCCTGCGACTAAGAAACCAACAGTGAGTGGTAGTAAGTAAATACCAGCCCATAATGGGGTGGATGTGTATGCATATCCATGAATTGGCAACCAGATTCCTTGAAGCCAAATTATCAACATGAATTGCAATCCACCACGCGCTGTTGCTGCCAAAAACCCGGCATAACTACCCATTGCGAAGGCTCGAATCTTGAATAAGTGGAGATTAAACATCGGATGCTGAGTGTGAAGCTCTATGTAAAAAAAGAGTGCTAAGAAAATAATGGCAAGGGCAAACGAGAAGAGAACTTTGGGAGCCATCCAACCCATCGAGGACGTACCGTACGGCTGAATGCCAAAGACCATTCCGATGAGTAAAGCGGTAAGACCGATTGCAAAGGTAAGGTTCCCCCACCAATCAATGGTCGCATGTGCACGTTTGCCGTTATCTTTGAGGCTGATGTAGCCCCAGACGGTGCCAAAGAAACCAAATGGGACAGAGACCCAAAAAACTAGTCGCCAATCTCCGATTGATAATAATCCGCCAGCGATGAGGCCAATGAAAGATCCTCCGATTGCTGCTACTTGATTGATGCCGATCGCAAGACCTCGCTGAGCTACGGGGAAGGCATCGGCAATGATGGCGGAAGAATTCGCGAATAACATTGCGCCACCAACTCCTTGAACAAGTCGGAATATCACAAGCCACAATGCACCCTTGCCACCCTGATAGGGGTCTAACGCCAAAATTATGGATGCTACTGAGAAGACCAAGAACCCAAGATTATAAATTCGAACTCGCCCGAAGATATCGCCGATGCGTCCCAAACTAATAACGAGTACCGCAGTCACCAACATATAGCCCTGCAATAACCAGAGAAGATAACCGACATTTCCAGGGGAGAGTGGGTTGATACCGATACCACGGAAAATAGCGGGGAGTGAGATAAGAATGATCGATGAATTGATCGTCGCCATGAAGATGCCAAGAGTCGTATTCGTAAGAGCGATCCATTTGTATCTGGGAGAAACTCTTTGAAAATTGCTTTGGGTCACCATTGCAGGCTATCAAATGAAACTGAGTTATGAGGTGATTTTATCGCCCACACTTATGACGCCAGGCTTGATGCAATAGGCATAGATACCAAAATTGAAACCAAGGCCAAATTCTGATTCTTGGCGGCCGCGATAATCACCGATCAATTTAAGTGTCTTAAGGTCAACGATTCCAGTTTCTGGATTACGAGTAGTGGCTACACACCTTTGAACTGGCCCACCGGCTTTGATGACAGCCGTGCCAATTGTAAATTCGCGATTTAGCCATGTGTCTTCATCATGGGCATCGGCGCCCTCTACTTCGATATTCATTCGGAAACGTCTGCCATCTAATTCAGATAGTTTGGCCGAGGATTGCAGTGCTGCAAATGAAGCATCGCTGACTAAAGTGAGACGACCAACGTCTGTCCCCGAACGTTCTGGGCCAGCTTTAATCATTTTTACCGGACGTCCAAGTCGTTCCGAAAAGATCTCTTCCCACGGTCCTAGTATGAAGTGACCGGGAATATCCCAAGTTGAGAAAAATTTGCCGCAAGTTGGCTCGCCTAATTTCACATCAGCTTGTGCAATGACGACTCCATTTTCAAAAATCGTGAGTGTTGACTGAGGTTCCTCGTATACGGCCGAGAATCCTGAAAGTTCGCCGGTCTTTGCAGGAGAAAACATATCGCCAGACTCGTCCGTGAGAAAGAATTCACGATCACCGACTACTCCACGATCGGTTATGTGGACAGATTGAGGATGGTGAAGCTTGAGCCCCTTAATTGGGGTGGTGGAAAGCCGTGATACCTTCATGTTTTGAAGCCTATCCCTAAATTTTTGAGTGAGGCAAGTAGGACTCGAACCTACGACGACCGAATTATGAGTTCGGGGCTCTAACCAACTGAGCTATTGCCTCTTACAAGTGGGTACTTTATAAGAGTCATTGACCCCGAGCAAACAGCCATATATTCCTTAATATTGCGTAAATCTGAGTTAATGCGCTTGTAAAATCTTTTCGGCAATGCGCAAAGCATTGGCCATGACGGTTAGCGCTGGATTAAATCCGCCATTTGTGACATGGACAGAAGCATCTGCTACATAAACGTTCTGAGTTCCAAAAACAAGTCCATTAGGGTCAACCGCACCTTCCTCTGGAGTGCGCCCAAATCTGCAGGTTCCTGCAGAATGTTCGTGGCCTCGACTACCACCAGACATCACGGTTGACAGAATTTTTTCACCACCTGCTGCTTCTAACCATTTCTCACAAGCATCAGCGATGTATTGCGTGGCGATTGCTGTTGCCGGATTTGCGACTGCATAAATTCTCGCAGCAGGCATCCCTGCAACATCTTTTACTACCGGATCTAGTGTGATTCGACTTCTTGCATCAGGAATCTCTTGCACCATGGAGACTAAACCAATTGATTTGTTGCCAGTTCGCATGAGTTGTTTGTGGCGATGCCCAAATTGGGCAACGGTACGATTTCGTTCAGCCAAAATAAGTGGATTATGCAAAGGCATATCAAATATGACGCCGCCGCCATAGGCCTCACCATTTCGATGGACATAGTCGATGCTCGCTACAGAATGTCCGGGCCCGGTCATATCTTGCTGAGGGGCATTTTTGGTTGGAATCGACGATACGACACCATGGGTCTGATGGTTGCGACCTACCCACGAGTTGCCGATACCCGAAGCCAAAAGCAGTCGAGGGGTCTCGATAGCGCCCGCTGTTACAACAATCTTCTCAGCTCGAATAAAAATTCTGCGCGGCTCGTCACTATCACTGAGGTAGATATGGATTCCTGTTGCCTGGCCGTTAGCATCGTGCTCAATCGAAGTAACTTGAGCTGATTGGATGAGATCGCAGTTGCCCGTCGCCAGTGCTCGTGGGATAAATGTGTTGTGAGTACCGTTCTTGGCATTAACCGGACACGAGTGCCCGACGCATTGGTTACACATTACGCAAGCGGGTCGACCGTCCCTCGGAACCGAATTTAAGGCCAGTGGGACCGGGGAGACTTGGCCACCTAATTTTTCGATCGCACCTTTCAGAATTATTCGGGATTTATCATCAGGAAAGGCGGGCATCGGAAATGGTTTTCTACCCGGGTGTGCTTTTGCAACGGCGCTTTGCGAATCGCCGGCAACTCCCAGTTCCCATTCAATCCGATCGTAATATGGTGCTAGTTCTTCATACGTGAATGGCCAATCTGCCAGAGTGCTGTTCTCTGGAATTCCGTAAGTAGTTGCCATGGTGAAATCTTCTGGAAAGAAGCGCCATGACATTCCTTGCCATAACCGGGTACCTCCACCAAGTGTGACTGCGGTAGCTGCATAATCTGCGGCGCTATCCTGCGCATTGAGGATTTGCGTGCTTCCATCGTCATTCTCAAGGACGCGCGGGTGGCCAGCACCAAGATTTGCAGTGACGTTGTACATCTGCTCGCGCTTACCTTGCAAAAGATTCCCACGAAGCTCCGATGGGTGATGTGGTCTGGATTGCTCAACTAACAAAACTTTCTTTCCCGCTTTTGCCAGCTCTGCCGCCACGACGCCACCGCCTGCGCCGGATCCAACGATAACGGCATAATAACTATTTAATAGCTGGTCGGTCGGTGTGCTTGGGATGGGCGCAGGTTCGACTAATTGCACATCGCCATTTAATAGTTTGAATCCGGCCACTTTCCATCCTGCAGGTTCGCTGGTGCCGCCGTAAAAACCTTCGTAAGCGACTCTGACGATGGTATTGATTGGCGCCAGAGAAATCTGCGCCATTGATGTGGGCGAAATTTCTGGAACTTCGAGTTCAAGCGCTTCGCCAAAGAGAACTTCTCGCTCCGTGGGGTTAAGGGCTAGGAAGCTCTTCCCAAACTTCTGGGATGAAGTGGCGTCAAGAGTAGAGACTGCTCGCTTTAGAGGGTCGACGGACCACTTCATGAAATCGTTGATGTGCTCCTCCAGTAAGGAGCAAACCCCTCCTTCCCAAGCGCCAGGATCTTCATCCTCAGGGATAACTGTGTTAAATGCCGCGACCAGTGTCTGTAATTCTGATTCCGAGAACACCTGGTTCATTCGGATGGGCATAAGAAATCCTATTCGAATATATCCACAAGTAACCAGAATTTCCCTAAAAATCTAATATTACTCCGGACAAATGCGTATCGTTTGAGCATGCAAGTGACCAAGAGGGCGCTCTATATTTTTATCTGCCTTATGTTGACGGCGAGCACCCAAGTCGTGCATGCAGCATCCACATATAAATTTCCGGTCCAAGGGTGCAGTTATTCGTATGGCAGATATCATCATGATTATCCAGCTACCGATATCTTGACGAAAGTCGGTTGCCTCTTTGTATCGCCAGTATCTGGCGTGATAGATGAGGTGAATCGGATAGATAGATTTACCTGGAAGACTGACCTTGGCGCGGATCGGGGCGGACTTTCTGTTTCGATCGTGGGCGATGATGGCGTTAGGTATTACGGATCACATCTTTCTTATATCTCTGCCAAAGTAGTCCCTGGCCTTAGGGTTGCATCTGGCGAAGTTATTGGTCGCACGGGGGATAGCGGTGATGCAAGAGGCACCGCACCACATTTACATTTTGGAATTTCTTGGCCCACACCTGCAGGAATCTGGTGGGTTAGGCGTGGCGAACTTTATCCATGGAAGTTTTTAGATGCCTGGAAAGTTGGGAAGAATTTATCGCCAACCTCTTCGGTTGCAGCGCTAGAAAAAAAGGTGGGAGAAGTTCCGGTACATACGGGATATTAGGAGTTAATTGGAATTGACATTAAAAAACGCCCCGCTCAAGGAGCGGGGCGTTTTGACTGCTAGTGGTTTTATTTATGCAGGGTTAACTGCATCAGCCTGAGGACCCTTTGGACCCTGTACTACTTCAAAAGTAACGGCTTGACCCTCTTCTAGAGACTTGTAACCATTGCCTTGGATTGCTGAGTAGTGAACGAATACATCTTGTCCGCCACCATCAACTGCAATGAAACCAAAACCCTTTTCAGAGTTGAACCACTTAACTGTGCCTGTTGCCATGTAGATATTTCCTTCGGTATGTGAGTGACACTGAAGATTTCCTCAGTATCGGTCTTCCTCTTTTACAGCGATACCGAATCCATGAAACGGGTACTGCCAAGCGTCCGACTGTTCACAAGTGTAACCGAAAACTTGAGGGTTGAAACCCCCTGAAAGCACTTATTTAAGCCTCGTACGAGCGGAAAACAAGCACAACGTTGTGGCCACCGAAGCCAAAAGAGTCATTCAGGGCAACGATCGGACCAGCGGGCAATGGCCGCGGCTTATCACGAACCACATCGATCTTTACCTGCGGATCCAGATTGTCAATGTTAATAGTTGGTGGCGCCATACGATGATGAAGGGCAAGTACACAGAAAATAGTTTCGATAGCTCCCGCTCCACCAAGTAGATGGCCAGTCATAGATTTAGTGGCAGATACAGCAACATGATCGATATCAGCGCCTAGGGCTGCTGCAAGTGCATTCGCTTCGGCAATGTCGCCCGCGGGTGTGGATGTCGCATGAGCGTTGAGGTGCACAACCTCTGACAATTTAACCCCACTATCTTCTAATGCAAATTTAACCGCACGACTAACTCCCGCACCATCTGGATCTGGCGCCGCGATGTGATAGCCATCGGATGTGAGGCCCTGTCCAACAATCTCTGCATAAATCTTTGCACCACGCTTGAGCGCATTCTCTAAAGTTTCTAGAACTATTACTCCACCACCCTCACCCAAGACAAAACCATCACGGTCAAGGTCATATGGGCGTGATGCTTTTTCTGGCGCATCGTTGCGAGTCGATAGCGCTTTCATGGATGCAAAACCTGCAATAGGAAGCGGATGAATCGCAGCTTCTACTCCGCCCGTAACAACTACATCGGCTCGACCTGTACGGATCATCTCCATCGCATATCCGATTGCTTCTGCGCCAGATGCGCAGGCACTAACCGGAGTATGAACTCCGGCTTTGGCTTGCAATTCCAATCCAACGTTTGCAGCAGGACCATTAGGCATCAACATTGGAACTGTATGTGGGCTGACAGAACGAGGCCCTTTTTCGCGCAAGATGTCGTATTGATCCAACATCGTAATAACGCCACCGATTCCAGAAGCGACGACGACTCCGAGGCGTTCCTTCTGGATCTCAGGGGAGCCAGCGTCTTTCCATGCTTCACGCGCGGCAATCAATGCAAATTGTTCGGATCGATCAAGGCGCCGCATTTCAACGCGCTCCATGACTTCACTTGGTTCGACTGCTACCCGCGCAGCAAACTTTACGGTTGAAGCTTCGGTCCACGGTTCATCTAATGTGCGGACTCCACTTTTGCCGGCAAGTAATGCAGCCCACGTCGATGGCACATCTCCGCCGAGCGGAGTTGTTGCGCCAAGACCTGTAACTACAACGCGGGGCCTGCTGGACATGATCTTACTTAGAAGCTGAAACGATGAAATTAACGGCGTCGCCGACTGTTGCCATCTTCGTTACTTCCTCATCAGGAATCTTTACGTTGAACTTCTCTTCTGCGGCTACGACAACTTCAACCATGCTGAGTGAGTCAACTTCTAGGTCATCACTGAAGCTTTTGGACATTTCGACCTTAGATGCGTCAATGCCTGCAACTTCAACAACGATTTCCTTGATTCCTGCTAGTACTGCTTCTTGAGTTAGTGCCATGTCTTATTCTCTCTTTCCTAGTTTTTTGGTACAGGTGGCAACTCGACGACTTGACCGGCGTAAACCAGTCCAGCCCCGAATCCTATGAGTAGTGCATTCTTGCCATGTAATTCTGGGTGTTCGGCTAGCAGTGCATCCATTGCGAGCGGTATTGATGCTGCCGAAGTATTTCCGGTTGTGCGGATATCTCTGGCCACGATCACAGAATCTGGCAATTCCATAGATTTAGTTAAAGATTCGATGATTCGCTCATTTGCTTGATGAGGGATGAAGGCATCAATGTCCATTGGGGTAAGCCCAGATTTTGCAATGATCTCCTTACCGACCTTTGCAATCTCGTACACAGCCCATCGAAAAACTTTTTGACCTTCTTGATGAAGGACTGGCCACATTGTTTCTGCTGAATTAACGCCAGGCTTAAAATCAATCCACGATGGAAGCATGGCGATCGCTTCACGGTTTTGGACATCTGAGCCCATGACGGTAGGTCCTATTGCGACGTGATCTGATGGTCCAACAACCACAGCGCCAGCTCCATCACCGAAGATAAAAGAGGTTCCACGATCGTCTAAGTCAAGGAAGTCAGAGATCTTCTCGCCTCCAATAACCAATACATTTGTTGCAGATCCAGAGCGGACCATGTCGCTTGCAAGTCCAACGCTGTAAGAAAATCCAGCACACGCTGCTCCGATATCGAAGGCTGCTGCATTCTTTATTTCTAAACGCGCAGCGACTTCGGTAGATGCACTTGGCGTTTGGTATGGATAGGTAATAGTCGCAAAGATGACTGTGTCTATATCTTGCGGAACTAAGCCAGCTCGCTTGATAGCAATTTTGGATGCCGCTACAGCCATATCAACAACTGTTTCTTCAGGGCCCGCCCAGTGGCGGGTTTCAATTCCCGTGCGTTGACGAATCCATTCATCAGATGAGTCAATGCGATCTATAAGTTCTGAATTAGGGACAACGCGTGCTGGGCGATGGGCGCCAACAGAAAGAATTCGGGAATCTCGGGCAGGAATGTTATTGATGATCGCCATTACTTGCCCCCATGGATGCGGGCGAACTCGCGCGCATCGATTAGATCATCCGGGGACTTAATTGCAAAGAGTTCGATCAATGGTTGGGCACGCTTGATTAAACCGGTCAGAGTCCCGCCAGGCGCAACTTCGATAACACCAGTGACACCGTTCTTAGCGAGCGTATCCATACATAGATCCCAACGGACTGGGCCAGCAACTTGGCCGACGATTCGAGCAACGAGCTCGTCGCCATTGGTAATGATTTCACCATCTCGATTAGAAAGCACCGGGACATCCGGATTATTAACCGCAATCTCGCGAGCAGCATCAGCCAGCTTGGTTACTGCGGGCAGCATCACGCTGGTATGAAAAGCGCCTGAAACTTGCAAGGGACGGACTCTGGATCCTGCAGGTGGGTTTTCTGCCAATGTAGCCAATGCATCTAATGATCCAGCGGCCACAATCTGCCCGCCACCATTCTCGTTTGCAGGAGTCAACCCAAGTGAGGTAAGTGCAGCAACAACGAGGTCGCGCTCGCCACCAAGAACAGCTGACATACCCGAGTTACTACCAGTTGCCGCAAGAGACATTGCGCGAGCACGCACGCTGACAAGGCTCATTGCAGCATCGCCATCAAAAGTTTGGGCCAAAGAAGCTGCGGTGATCTCACCGACGGAATGGCCAGCAAAATAGTCGACTGATAGATCGTGACCGGCAAAGAGCTGCATATAAGAGAGGAGGCCAGCAGCGACTAGTAACGGCTGGGCATTAGAAGTTTCTCGGATCTCCTGCGCATCTGCAGTAGTACCAAGGCGCAACAGATCCAGATCAATCTGCTCAGACCAGGTCTGGATAAGAGAGAGTGAGATGGCATCCTCTACCCACGGGCTTAAAAATCCGGGGGTTTGAGCGCCTTGACCGGGCGCGAGGACTGCGAGCATTTAAAAAGTTTATGCGCGCAGATCGGTTACTACCGAGTACCCCCTCGAATTAGGCTTGCGAATATTTCAATTACGACACGAATCGACTCCAAGGCCATCAGAATGAGGGCTACCGGCAGGAGATCTACTGAGCGCTTTAAGAACCAAGGCGCACCTCGTCGAATCAGCCAGATTATTTTCTCTGCTTTGCTTTCGATGTCATTATGAGTAATTTCGGGTAGATCTAGTTCCCAGCCTCGTAACTGCAATTCATTTGCCATTTCACGAGCCAAAATTTGATGGCCGTAAGGTCCAGGATGCATGCGGTCGATATGCCAGTTTCGAAGACTATGAACATCCGGGATCTTTCGGGTATGAATTAAGACAATATCCAACTCGTCGGCAATTTTATAGTAAACATTATTGACTGCATTTACTCGTCTTCTTATCACACGTTTGAGTAATCGAGGTACACGAAGAATCTGGCCAGGGTCATGTAACTCGATCATAATAATTTCGGTTCCACGGGACATAAGTTCTAGCGTCGTGTTCTTTATGTTTTCGTAGAGTGCCAGTGGATCAAAACCATTGCGCAACATATCGTTACCACCAACAATTACGGCGCAGATATCTGGATTAGTTTCGATTGCACGTGGTAACTGTATTTCCTTTACATCTGCGGATTTGGCGCCTGGTCGCGAGAAATTAAAATAGTGACAAGGTGCCTCAAAAGCTTGGGATAAATAATGCGCCCAACCTCGTGGGTTTCCTTCGGCGTCAAAATCACCGGTGCCGAAAGCAGCCGAATCCCCAATAACAGTGAAAGTTATAGCAATGCTAGGCAACTTTAAGTCTCCGCTTGGTTACTGCCGACGGTGCCTTATTGCCAATTCCTTCAATGCCATGGAGCAACATCATGAGATGAATCGTCTTATCCCAGGGAAGGGATTCCGCCGCTTCGCGAGAAGTTTGACGCAATTTAGGTCGGTCAAGCAGACTCATTACTGCTTTAGCAAAATGTCTACCTGTGTCATAAGCAACAGCCCCAGCTGGATTTTTCCGATCAAGTCTCAAGAACTCTCCAACCGCGCTGCTCGCAGAAGCTACTACTGGGGTTCCGCTTGAAATAGATTCCAATGCAGATAAGCAAAAAGTTTCTAACGGCCCTGGTGCAAGAGAGACATCCGCGCTAGACAATATTGCCGCAACCTTCTTGCGATCTGCGATGTACCCCAAGGTATCAACGGGAAGTCCCTTCGCCTTTTGGCGCAATTTTTTCCATAAGGGTCCATTGCCAATTATTACAAGTCTTGCATCGATTCCGCGATGGCGAAGCTCGATCAGCGTTTCAATCGAACGCTGCGGTTCTTTTTCTGGAGAGAGTCGGCCGCAATGCACCAGCAAGACTTGAGATCCCTTGAGTAAGTCCCGGCGCAACCGCAAGGAGCGATTTGCAGGTGCAAAATTTTCTAAGTCAACGCCTAATGGAATTTTGACAAGATTTTGTGTACCTATGTCTCGAAATTCTTTAGCAGCGAATTCGGTGGTGGCGATCACATGATCAAACTTGCTCGCCAATCTTTTGTTGTGCCAGTTAACCATCGAATTTCTGGGAGTCCAACGAGGTAAAAATCGATGTGCGAGGCCACGCAAGGTCTCATGGCTAAAGACAACAACGGGAATATTTCGCGCACGAGCAAATTTGCCTAAAAAAGTCAGGGTAAATCGATCAGAAATCTCTAGCCGATCTGGCTTTAGATTCTCCAGTAGATTCTTGAGGGCCTTGCGGGATTTGATGATTCGGTAAGAACCACTGCCAGGCAAGATATGGCTAGGTAGAGAAATCTTTAACCCGTACGGTGTTTGTTCCCGGAGAAATTGCGTACCAGGAACAATGTAAATGAATTCGTGTCCGTAGCGTTGGTACCCCTTGCCAAGTTCGTGCAGGGTCGTTTTGATGCCACCAGAATTAGGACCGTAGAAATTTGCGACGTGGACAATTTTCAAGCGACTGCTCCTTCATTTTCAAGATATTGATTGTGGGGATTTTCCGGTTTTTTAGCTAGTTCAGAGATAATGCACGTGTAATGCTCAAGTAATTGCTCATTGATTGATTGCCAAGAGCGAGTTGCGACAGAATTCCTGGCCATGACTCGCATTTCTTCCCGATCGGCTCGGTTTATGAAATGATCGACTGCAGACTTCAATGAGTCAGGTCGTTCGGTATGCAATATGTAACCAGTGGCTTCTGTAGTAACTAAATCGGCGGGGCCGCCCGTAGTAGGTACGATGCATGGAGTGCCAGATGCCAAAGATTCCTGAACCGTCTGGCAAAATGTCTCGTTAGGC
Organism: uncultured Actinomycetes bacterium; assembly: GCA_903838295.1. GTDB lineage: Bacteria > Actinomycetota > Actinomycetes > Nanopelagicales > Nanopelagicaceae > PALSA-747. The sequence goes on along the minus strand of CAILXX010000001.1, from coordinate 223,415 downwards.
CCAGGATGTACAAATAGATCGAAACTTGCATAAGCAGCTGCTAAATCTTCACCAGATTTAAAGCCGGTAAATATTGCATCCGGAAGTTCGCGTTGTAATTTTTCTCTTGCCGGACCTTCGCCAACAATAACTAGCTGAATTCTTGGATCCCGATCAAGCACTGCAAGGTCGGATACACGCTTCTCGTTTGCAAGGCGCCCTACATACCCTACGATCATTTTCTTTGGAGCGCCCCAAGAATTTCTCAGGTAGAGATCGCGCTTTGATGGATCAAACAATGTAGCGTTTACGCCACGCCGCCATAAATGAACATTAGTAACACCCAGATCACGTAAGTCCTTGCAGGCGGCAGTAGATGGCGCAAGGGTGCGTGAAGTATTGGAATGAATCTTGCCAACGATCTTACGAAGTGAATTATGCGCAAGATTAAAACCATAATGACTAGCAAAACCCGCAAGGTCTGTTTGATAGACCGAGAGCGATGGAAGCCCCAATCTTTTCGAGATTCGTGAGGCATAGGCTCCGAGCGCAAATGGAGACGCAAGGTGCATCACATCTGGATGGAATCCATCAATGATGTATTCGAGTTTCTTGTTGGGAACTCCCACGGGCATCCCGATAGGCAAGACGGCATGCAAGGGAAGAGCCGGCACACGCTTGATCCGGTGCCCGTGGTATTCCGATGGTCCGCCAGTCGACTCCGGGGCGATCACCAGAGCTTGATGGCCCCGGGTTTCTAGGAACTCAAGGATTCGAAGGACAGAATTAGTAACCCCATTGACCTGGGGCAAGAAGCTCTCTGTCACGATCGCTATTCTCATGACCTTAGGGTCGCTCGGAAAAGAAGCCTAAAGTAGTGGTTGAGGTTATGTGTTGATGAAGGTCAGGTGAACTCACGCCACGCTCGTTACCTAGACTTAGACCATGAACATCTACTTGGACCATGCGGCTACAACGCCAATGATCCCAGAGGCCATAGCCGCCCTGTCAGAGCAGATCTCTCAATACGGAAATGCTTCTAGCCTTCACGCCACGGGGCGAGCGGTCCGCAAAAAGGTTGAAGAGGCCAGAGAGAGTATTGCCACATGCATAGGTTCAGATGCCAGCGAAGTAATTTTCACGGGGTCTGGAACCGAGGCAAATAATCTGGCAATCAAGGGTTTTTACTGGAAAGCCGTTGAAGAGGATCTGCAACGTAATGTGATTGTTGTCGCGGCATTTGAGCATCACGCCATTCTCGAACCCATTGAATGGCTCGAAGAACACGAAGGCGCAACGGTCATTTATATTCCGGTTGCGGCACACGGAATTATCGAACTAGATGCGCTCGCTGAAATAATTAAAACCGAAAGAGATTACATCGCGTTGATTTGCGTGATGCATTCGAATAACGAAATTGGCACAGTTCAACCGGTGGCTGAAGTCGTTAAATTAGCTGGAGATATCCCGGTGCATACCGATGCTGTACAAAGTTTTGGCAAGGTTCCAATCAATTTCGCCGCACTAGGAGTTACCTCTGCAACGATCAGCGCACACAAAATTGGTGGTCCCTTAGGTGTAGCAGCGTTGGTATTGAAGCGAGGCGTAGATATCACGCCAGTCCTACATGGTGGCGGACAAGAGCGGGATATTCGTAGTGGCACAATCAATGCACCATCGATTGTCGCTTTTGCCGTGGCGGCGCAGCGCGCGGTTGCTAATCGAGAACTCAATTATTCGAGAATTTCTGGCATGAGATCCCTGTTAGCAAAGAAAATTATCGATGCTGTCCCGGATGCTCGGATCAACGGCAGTAATCTAGAAATGTTGCCAGGAATTCTCAACATGACTTTTCCGGGTACAGAAAGTGATTCACTCCTACTGATGTTGGACAACGCTGGGATTTCTACTTCAACCGGATCTGCGTGCAGCGCCGGCGTTCAACGCCCTAGTCACGTCCTACTGGCTCTGGGCATGAGCGAAAAAGATGTACGGGGGTCACTCCGATTCTCCCTTGGAATCACCACTTCGGAAGAAGAAATTAATAGCGTCGGTGAAGTTATAGCAGACGTGGTTGCGAAAGTTAGATCTGCGTATCTGGGGGCAACCAAATGAAAGTTATTGCAGCGATGAGTGGCGGAGTAGATTCGGCGGTTGCTGCCGCGCGTGCTGTTGAAGCCGGGCACGAGGTCATTGGCGTGCACTTAGCACTATCTAATAATCCTCAAAAGTATCGCTCTGGTGCCCGCGGTTGCTGCACCATCGAAGATTCCCATGATGCTCGCCGGGCTGCAGATGTGATCGGAATTCCGTTCTATATCTGGGATATGGCAGAAGAGTTCCACGACGGAGTTGTAGAGAATTTCATCGAGGAATATTCCAATGGCCGCACCCCTAATCCGTGCTTACGATGTAATGAGAAGATTAAATTTGCAGCGGTTTTGGACCGCGCCAGTGCGTTGGGATACGACGCGGTCGCAACAGGTCACTACGCTCAGTTGAACGAATCGGCAATTGGGCGCACGATGCATCGCGCGGTAGATCCTCTGAAGGATCAGTCATACGTTTTAGCAGTATTGAATTCCAAGCAAATTGCTGGAGCGATGTTTCCACTAGGGGATACGCACAAAGAGGATGTTCGGATAGAAGCGAAGGCTCGTGGACTTTATGTAGCAAATAAACCCGATAGCCACGATATCTGCTTTATTCCATCAGGAAATAATGCGGGATGGTTGCGAGATCGCTTGGGTAGCGAAGTTGGCCCAATTGTGGACGAAGCAGGAAATAAAGTAGGAGAGCACCAAGGTGCGTATACATACACGATTGGTCAACGTCGCGGTCTTGGTTTGAGCGTTCCGACAGAAGGTGGAACACCGCGCTATGTTTTAAAGATCGAACCGAAATCAAATACCGTGGTGGTCGGCAGTAAAGAAGCTTTAGCGATTAGCACGATTACCGGCGAGGATCCCATCTGGTGTGGCCACGCACCTGTTAAAAATACCGAGCATCGTGGTTTTGCCCAGATTCGAGCACACGGCGCTGCGCTGCCATGCATGTATATCGCGACTGATTCTTCAATAACTGCAAAGCTGGATGAACCTCTATTGGGCTTGGCTACTGGCCAGGGATTAGTAATTTATGATGGCGACCGGGTAGTTGGATCGGCCACCGTCAGCGCGACTGAGTAGTTTGCGGATATGTCAGAAAAGATAGCGGCGCAGATTCAGGAGCTTGCTGAGGAGCTTCGTGATCATCAATTTCGCTATTACGTTCTGGATAAACCAATTATTAGCGATGCGCAATTCGATCAGAAATTAAGGGCGCTTGAGACCCTAGAAAATAAATATCCGCAATACCGATCTGCGGAGTCGCCAACGCAAATTATTGGCGGCGGTTTTGCCACCGGTTTTCAAGCCCGAGACCACATCACGAAGATGATGAGTCTAGATAATGTCTTTGGGATCGAAGAACTTGATATCTGGTTTGATCGGATTAATAAGGCCCAAGTAAAGAATTCTTGGCTGTGTGAAGTAAAAGTAGATGGATTGGCAATCAACCTGTTGTATCGCGATGGAAAATTGGTCCAGGCACTCACACGCGGGAATGGTGTGACCGGGGAAGATGTCACCCTCAATATTAAAACGATCAGCGCAATCCCACACGAACTTCACGGAGCCAAGGTTCCATCCGTGTTAGAAGTTCGGGGAGAAGTATTTTTCCCAATTGCTGCATTTAATGAATTCAATGAAGAGGTTCAAGAGTCTGGCAAAGCAGCTTTTGCCAACCCACGTAATGCTGCGGCTGGATCACTACGCCAGAAAGATCCACGAGTAACTGCAAGTCGACCATTGTCGATGGTTGTCCACGGCATAGGTGCGATCGAAGGGCATACATTTTCTACACAGGCAAATGCCTACGAACTCCTTAAGGAGTGGGGACTTCCAACTAGCCCTCGCTATAAAGTGGTTGAGTCTCGCGCCGAAGTCCAAGAGTTTGTTAATTACTACGAAAAGCATCGCAACGAAGTTGAACATGAAATTGATGGCGCTGTAATCAAAGTCAATGAGATCGCTGTTCAAGAACAACTTGGATACACCTCCCGGGCGCCTAAATGGGCAATTGCCTTCAAATATCCACCAGTAGAAGTCACAACCAAGTTGCTGGATATCAAAGTAAGTGTGGGCAGGACCGGGCGAGTGACCCCTTTTGCATTTATGGAACCTGTAGTAGTCGCTGGATCAACTGTCACAAATGCAACCTTGCACAATCAAGAAGAAGTGCTGCGCAAGGGAATCTTGATTGGCGATACCGTCGTGATTCGTAAAGCAGGCGATGTAATCCCAGAAGTTTTGGGAGCTGTCGTTGAAAAAAGGATGGGCACAGAACGCGCTTTTGTGATGCCGACACATTGCCCGGATTGCGGAACGGTCTTGAGAGCTATTTCCCAAGGTGATGTAGATATCCGCTGTCCGAATACAAGATCTTGCCCGGCCCAACTCCGAGAGCGAATTTTTTATATCGGTTCACGAGCAGCTTTGGATATAGATGTGCTTGGGTACGAAGCAGCGACGGCCCTCTTAGAGAGTGGATTGATAACTGACGAAGGCGATCTCTTCGACCTAAAGGCAAATGATTTAATGCAGTCAGAATTCTTCACCAAGAAAGATGGAACTCTTGGCGCAAACGCGGAGAAATTCCTATCCGCACTAGAAGGTGCAAAATCCCGTCCGTTGTGGCGCGTATTGGTTGCGCTTTCGATAAGGCATGTTGGACCCACTGCGGCCCAAAGCCTTGCAAAGAATTTGGGATCGGTGGCGAAGATTTCAGAAGCGCGGATCGAAGAACTTTCGCAGATCGATGGTCTGGGTCAAATAATTGCCGAATCTGTCAAGGAGTGGTTCGACGTAGATTGGCATAAAGCGATTATTCGTAAATGGCAGAACGCAGGTGTTTCCATGGAGGAAACTTTCGTAAATACCAATCCGCAAACGCTAGCTGGCCTCACTCTTGTAGTAACGGGTTCTCTTGAGGGGTTTACACGCGATGGAGTTGATGAAGCGATCACATTGCATGGTGGCAAGAGTGCATCAAGTGTCTCTAAGAAAACCGACTTTGTCGTCGTGGGGGATTCGCCCGGTTCTAAGGCTGCTAAAGCTGAAGAATTAGGAGTAAGAATCCTAAACGAGGCACAATTCGCACTGTTACTGGGCCACGGCCCGGATGCGTTAAAGTAACGCCATGCTCAAGCACATACTTGCCCGGGAATCTCACGCAATCGTTCGCCCGTTACCTGCCTCACCGGTCTTTTTTGGAGTTACCGCCTTCGTCATCCTTGGAGTGCTCTTGTTTCTAGTTCTCCGTTTAGATCGGGACTAAGCAGATCGCAAAAGTAGGCATTCTGGGTGGGAGTTTTGACCCCATCCATCGAGGTCATCTTCACATCATCGAATCTTTGGCTAGCCGTTTTGATTCAATCATGGTTGTCCCGGCGGGGGATCCATATCTGCGCGAAGTGAAACCCGAAGCAACAGGATTTGATCGAGTCGAGATGTGCACATTGGCGCTCGATGATTTACCTGATGCATTGCAAGAAAAAGTGGTGCTTACAGATCTAGAAGTGAGACGGCAAGGTCCGACCTATACCATCGACACGATTTCACAACTAAAGCCTTTTTTCCCTAAGGATTCCTTCACGCTGATTCTGGGTAGCGACGCGGCGGCAGGTTTTAAAAATTGGCATCGCGCCGACTCATTACGCAAAGAGGTAGAGATCTTGGTTGTTCGCAGACCGGGAGAAGATAAGTCAGAATTTCCTGAAGTAGAGATAGATGCCCTTGATATTTCGGCAACGAAAATTCGCGAGGTCATTGAATCTGGTGGAGATGTATCACAGCTCGTGTCAGATTCGGTTTTAACTTATATCAAGGAGCGTGGTCTCTATGGCAGCAAGTGAAAAAGTAACAGCTTTAGCACAGTTAGCAGCAGAAGCAATTAATGAAAAGCTAGGCGTCGATATTGTGGCAATTGATATGACCGAACAGATGGTTCTCTCTGAAGTCTTTCTCTTGGCTACTGCAGCAAATGAGCGTCAGGCTGACGGTATTGCTGATGAAGTTTTTAGGAAGTTAGCAGAGATCGGCGAAAAACCAATCCGAAAAGAGGGCAAGGGCGCATGGATTTTGCTCGATTATTCTGATCTCGTAGTACATATTCAGACTCAGGAGCTTCGCGGCTATTACATGCTTGATCGACTCTGGAACGATTGTCCGCGTTTGCCTTTGTCTATTGTTGAATTAAGATAAGCATCTCGGTGTCTCACCGATAATCGGGAAAATTGGGGCTGTGGCGCAGCTGGTAGCGCACTTGCATGGCATGCAAGGGGTCAGGGGTTCAAATCCCCTCAGCTCCACTTATGAATACTGATAATGAATCTCAGCCCTCATTGGCATCTGGCTGGTCTGTAGCGGACATTCCTGATCAAACTGGGAAAAGATATTTGATCACAGGCGGGACGAGCGGTTTAGGTCTTGAGAGCGCGAAGGCATTGGTGAGTCGTGGCGCCCATGTCACTATCACTGCTCGCTCTGAGTCCAAAGCAATTTCGGCGATGAAGTTTAGTGGGGCACAAGATTGCATCGCACTAGACCTGGCAGATCTTTCTTCTGTGCACGCTGCCGCAAAACTTGTTACATCTATTTATGACGTAGTTTTTCTGAATGCGGGGATAATGGCTGTTCCGTATGGGAAAACCAAAGATGGATTTGAAATGCAGTTAGGAACAAATCACCTTGGACATTTCGCTTTTGCAGGACTCATCCAAAAATATATTGGTCAGCGCTTGGTACTCACAAGCAGCCTTGCCTCATACCTAGGAAATTTTGGGGATCAGACTCGATTAGAGATTAAAAACCGGTGTTTAGGAATCGGAAGTTATTCCCCGTGGATCGCGTACGGGGATTCTAAGTTAGCCAATCTTTTATTTGTCCACGAACTAGAGCGTCGACGCATTACGCGTGGCGATGGCTTCATTCCGATGGTGGCCCATCCTGGTTGGGCCCGTACAAATCTCTTCTCTCATTCCAGGAAATCGCAACCAGTCGCGATCGCTATGGATCTGGTTAGTGGTGCATTGGCTCAGAGCGCCGCCAATGGCGCTTTGCCACTTCTTTGTGCAGCGACTCTGCCTGGAATTAACCACACTGGATTTATTGGACCTGATAGCGCGTTTGGTATGAAGGGCTCACCTAAATTTACTCACGGAAAGGCCCTGGCTTACGATCAAGAACTCGCTTCAGATTTGTGGCAGGTATCGGAAGAACTCACTGGAGTTACATGGGAGAATTCTGCTCATGCATGAGGCCTATGATTTTGAAGCGATCCAAGAGAAGTGGCTTCCAATTTGGGATCAGATAGAACCATTTAAATCTGGCCGTTCCAGCGATGTCAGACCGAAGAAATATGTCTTGGATATGTTTCCCTATCCATCGGGTGATCTTCATATGGGACACGCAGAGGCGTATGCGCTCGGAGATGTTATTGCCCGTTACTGGGTTCAAAAGGGCTTCAATGTCATGCATCCAATCGGCTGGGATTCTTTTGGATTGCCGGCAGAGAATGCTGCAATCAAACGAGGCACTGATCCCAAGGCCTGGACCTATGAAAATATTGAGATGCAAAAATCTTCGATGCGACGATATGCATGTTCTTTTGATTGGGATCGAACTCTTCACACATCTGATCCTGAATATTACAAATGGAATCAATGGCTCTTCCTCGAACTCTATAAAAAGGGCCTTGCCTATCGTAAAGATTCTGCCGTCAACTGGTGTCCGAGCTGTCAGACTGTTTTAGCTAACGAGCAGGTTGTTGCCGGGTTATGCGAGCGATGCGATACCGCAGTGACCAAGAAGAAATTAAATCAGTGGTATCTCAAGATCACTGACTATGCAGATCGACTGCTAGATGACATGGCGGATCTTGAAGGTAAGTGGCCGGAAAAAGTTTTAATGATGCAGCGCAACTGGATCGGTCGATCCACTGGCGCAGAAGTCACCTTCGAAATTGAAGGTCGAGCAGAGCCGCTAACCGTTTACACAACCCGCCCAGATACCTTGCACGGCGCCACATTTATAGTTGTTGCAGTTGATAGTGCACTTGCTGCAGAACTTGCGGCTGGTTCAAGCATTCAAGGAAACTTCACCGAATATTTGGAGAAAACTAAGGCGGCAAGTGACATTGATCGATTGGCTACTGATCGTCCCAAGAGTGGTGTGTTTCTGGAGCGTTACGCTATAAACCCCGTTAACGGTGAAAAATTGCCTATCTGGGCCTCAGATTATGTCTTGGCTGATTATGGTACCGGTGCAATTATGGCTGTACCTGCGCATGATCAGCGTGACTTGGACTTTGCACGAGCAATGCATTTGAATGTTCGCACAGTGGTAGAAACTGGCGAAGATGATCCAAGCATTAGCGGAATTGCCACCATAGGTGATGGAATCATTGTTAATTCTGGTTCACTCAACGGGCTCAGCAAAGAGAAGGCGATTAACAAGATTATTGAGGAGTTATCTGCCAAAGGGTTGGGTAAAGGTGCGAAGAATTATCGGTTACGCGATTGGTTAATCTCTCGTCAAAGATTCTGGGGAACCCCGATCCCGATTATTCATTGTGAAAAATGTGGAGAAGTTGCGGTCCCAGAAGCGCAGCTCCCGGTTCAACTTCCAGATGCCACTGGAATGGATCTCAAGCCAAAGGGATCTTCTCCCCTGGGAGCAGCAGATGCCTGGGTAAATGTAAAGTGCCCACAATGTGGCGCGGATGCAAAGCGCGATGCCGACACGATGGATACATTCTTCGATTCAAGTTGGTACTTCCTTCGTTACACAAGTGTGCAATTTGATGACCGCGCCTTTGATCAAGACGAAGTTAAGTCATGGTTGCCCGTTGATCAATATGTTGGTGGAGTCACGCACGCAATATTGCATCTTTTGTATTCACGATTTTTCACCAAGGTGTTACATGACCTGGGTTATCTAGATTTTGAAGAACCCTTTACACGCCTTCTCAATCAAGGAATGGTCCAAATGGACGGCTCTGCTATGTCAAAGTCCCGTGGAAATTTAGTTCGGTTATCTGATGAATTAAATACACACGGTGTGGATGCAATCCGGTTGTCATTGGTATTTGCGGGCCCACCTGAAGATGACATTGATTGGGCGGATGTATCTCCAAGCGGTTCCTTTAAATTCTTAAATAGAGCTTGGCGTGTATCAGGTGATGTGACCAGTAATCCTGGTGTCGATTTCTCTACCGGCGATCTGGCGCTTCGCAAAATAACCGCGAAAAGTCTCTTTGATATCTCTTTTGCTGTTGAATCCTTTAGGTTCAATGTGGCCGTAGCCCGCATTATGGAATTAGTGAATGCCACGCGTAAGGCAATTGATTCTGGGTGTGGGGGAGCCGATCCCGCTGTACGCGAAGCGGCGGAAGCAATAGCGATTTCTTTATCTTTGGTAGCTCCATACACGGCCGAAGATATGTGGGAACGCTTGGGACATAAACCTGCGATTGCGTTAGCGGGTTGGCCCGCAATAGATAGCGCCTTACTCGAAGCGGATTCGGTAACTGCGGTATTGCAGATTAACGGAAAAATTAAGGATCGCATCGAAGTTTCTCCAAATATATCTGATGCAGATTTAGAGAAATTGGGATTGGCAAATGAGGCGATCAAGGCAGAACTTGGTGGAGCAGAGATCAAGAAATTGATCGTCCGGGCCCCAAAACTTGTCAACATCGTTATTTAATACACACCCGTTAGAATTGTCTCGGCAATAGAACATGCAACTCTTTATATTCCATTCATGTTCCCTAATTTCAGTGATATTCAAAAACGTGCTATTTATTTTGCTCTTGCCACAGCAATTGCTGTAGGCGCTATCTTCTTCTCACTCTCGCAAGGCAATGCCGCTCCAACGCCAAAGCCATCAGTTGTAATTCCATTTACTCCGCCGCCAACAATTGCCGCAACAATTGTGGTGGATGTTGCCGGCAAAGTGGCGCATCCCGGCGTCTACACGTTACCCCAAGGTTCGCGAGCAGCAGATGCGATTAAGGCGGCTGGTAATCAACTCAAAGGTGTTGCCCTGACAGATATTAATCTGGCAGAAGTCTTGACTGATGGACAGCAGATAATTGTGGGGGCACCCGTGATGTCATCTACCAGCTCTTCAAAGTCGAAGAAATCAGGTGGGAGCAAAGGAAAAATTACATCGGGAACGATCAACATCAACACCGCAACCGTTGCGCAATACGAAGAATTGCCCGGTGTTGGTGCCGTCATGGCTGGTCGCATCTTTGCCTACAGAAAAGCACATGGGGCATTTACGACGATCCAAGATTTGAGCAAGGTGAGTGGAATGGGTAAGAGCAAATTCGCGAATCTGAAGAGTTTCATCCGCGTGTAAAAGGGAGATCCGATCTTCATCTTCTGATCGTTGGCTTATCGATCTGGCTGGGTGCGGCAAGTGTTGGGTTAGTTGATCGCATCTGGTTAATCATGGTTGTGCCATTAGGTGTCTGGCTGATTGGTTGGCATCGGGCGGTCTCGGTCCTGCTCATTGCTTCAGTCATTACTGGTGGTGGTCTCATGGCTATCAGGGAGAGAGCGCTCTCGCATAGTTTTATCGCCCCGTACCTAGATAAGAAAATAAGTCTGCTTTTAGTCGCTTCGGTACGAACAGATCCAAAACTAGGGCAACCAAAGCAGATGATTGGTTATCTAAAACCTGCATCTACTACGGCACTGGTATCCGCGATCTCCATTGAAGTTGGTGGAAAGGTATACAAAGCGCATCTGCCATTTCGATTGACCACGGCTTCCAGAATTTCTTTTTTACCAGGAACAGTTATTTCAGCCCGTGGGATTTTGTACTCAACATCTGAAAAACGAGTTGCCGCTCTATTTGCGCAACGAGGCGTCATCACCGTTATTCATGGCGCGGGCGCAGTTGGCCGATCGACAGGCCAGATACGTTCAGATTTTAGGCAAGTTGCCAGAAGTGTTGGGGGAGAAAGTGGTGCTTTGATTCCGGGGTTAGTGCTCGGGGATACCTCGTTAGAAAGTCATGACTTCGTAAATAATATGTTGTCTGCGGGCCTTACCCACTTAACCGCGGTAAGTGGTGAGAATTTCGCGATTCTTGCCGCATTCATGTTCTGGTTTCTGCAGTGGTTTGTGAAGTCATTTCGAATACGACTATTGATCAGTGCGCTGGTATTAATCGCTTTCATATTTCTGGTGAGGCCATCACCATCGGTCCTGAGAGCAACCGTGATGGTGAGCGTACTCATGATCGCAAAGGCACGCGGAGTTAAAAGTTCGGCGGTTCCTGCACTGGGGTTAGCGATCGCGGTATTGATCTTGATCGATCCATTTGAAGCGATCGATCCGGGCTTTGCGCTATCGATTGCTGCGACAGCAGGAATTTTGCTGTTATCGCAGCCTATTGCTCGCTGGATCTTTGGGTATCTCCATCGTGAAAAACTGGCACAACTGCTTGCGATCCCCATCTCTGCAAATGTGTTGTGCACGCCACTGGCAATCGCGATTTCTGGTCAATTTAGTTTTATGTCGCTGCCAAGTAATCTGCTTGTCGAGCCTGCGGTGGGGCCAATCACGATTGTGGGTTTTGTGGCGGCCCTGCTGAGTCCAGTCTGGCCAGGGGTCGCGTACCTGGTGGCCCTGACCCAGAAGCCATTCGCTGCAGAAATAGTTTGGGTAGCGCACACGTGTGCCAAAGTTCCAGTGATACACCTTAGTAAGGGGTTTTTGGGGGCAGGAATTGGATTGCTTGTCACTATGTGTGGGTGGATCGCCATAAGATGGCGCTCGTGGGGCTCACATTAATTCAAGGCGGTGAAGAGTTACTTGCCGATCGTGCAATTGCAGCCGCTATTAGTGAGGGCAATGGAGCAACAGTCACCTCTTTGCATTCAGAAACCTTAGAACTTGGCGGAATAACTGATGCGCTAGCACCATCACTTTTCGGGGATGCGCGAGTAGTCGTCATCAAAGAGATCCAGGATCTTGCTTCAGATTTGGCAGAAGAAATCTCGGAATACTTAGAAAACCCAGATGATGGCGTTCATCTAGTTCTGTGGCATAAAGGCGGAGTCAAAGGGAAAGCGCTACTCGATAAAATTAAAAAGGCCAAACCCACGATTGTTGAAGCTGATGTAATAAAAAAAGAGAGCGATAAGACTGATTTTGTTAAGTCGGAATTCTCGCGCTTGGGAAGAAAGATTTCGGCCGATGCAGTGCAAGCGATTGTTGATGCACTGGGTTCGGATATGCGAGAACTTTCTGGTACATGTTCACAATTGGCTGCGGATGTTATTGCTGGGAAAGCGATCACGATCGAAGATGTTGAGAAATTCCAGCAAGGTCGAATCGAAACCACCGGATATGACGTGGCTGACGCAGTATTAGATGGCAAAACAGATTTAGCTTTAATTACCTTGCGACAAGCGCTAGAAACTGGTGTCGATCCAGTACTGATCATTACTGCGCTTGCCGGCTCTTTGCGGACTTTGGCCAAGGTATCTGGGGCCAGCAGAGGGGCTAAATCATTTGATCTCGCCTCTTCACTTGGATTGCCTCCGTGGCAGATAGATAAGGCCCGTAGACAATTGAGCGGATGGACGCCATCGACTCTGGCAGGGGCAGTTGTCGCTCTGGCTCAGGCGGATGCGGATATCAAGGGCGCTGCGGCAGATCCGATTTATGCGCTCGAACGGACCGTAATTGCCATTTCTCGGAGTAAAAACCCAGTTTGAGCCTAACGGTCGCGGACTGTTACCCTTCACCTCTGCTCGTCACCACCGTGGCTAGCTCGGACCGTAGAATTCAGAAGAAAGCAGTCATATAAGTGGCAAACATCAAGTCTCAGATCAAGCGCATCAAGACCAATGAGAAGGCTCAGATTCGTAACAAATCTGTTCGCTCATCGCTCAAGACTGCAATCCGCCGTTTCAAGGATGCTGCCGCTAGTGGAGATGCCGCGAAGAGCGCCGAAGAACTTCGTAGTGCTTCTAAGGCACTCGACATTGCTGTTTCAAAGGGTGTTCTTCACGCTAACGCAGCAGCAAATAAGAAGTCTGCAATGGCGAAGGCTGCCAACAAGACTTCAGCTCGCTAACTTTTCGCACTCGGCGCTAAGCCATGCCAGCGATACCACTTACTAAAGCGCCACAACCCTCGCAGACTAAACCCGAGCAGATTCGTAACTTCTGCATCATTGCGCATATCGATCACGGCAAATCTACGTTAGCCGATCGTATGTTAGGCATCACCGAAGTCGTCGAACTTCGTAATATGCGGGCTCAATATCTTGATCGGATGGATATTGAACGTGAACGCGGAATCACCATCAAATCCCAAGCGGTTCGTCTGCCATGGCGCAGCGGTATCGATGGTCAGGAATACATCTTGAATATGATCGACACACCAGGGCACGTCGATTTCACCTACGAAGTTTCGCGCTCGCTCGCCGCTTGTGAAGGTGCCGTACTACTTGTTGACTGTGCTCAAGGAATCGAAGCGCAGACCCTTGCCAATCTCTATCTAGCCATGGAGAACAATCTTACGATCATTCCAGTTTTGAACAAGATTGATCTACCAGCAGCTCAACCAGAAAAATTTGCGGAAGAACTTGCGAAATTAATCGGCTGCCAACCCGAAGATTGCTTACGTGTATCAGGTAAGACCGGGGCGGGAGTAACCGAGCTTTTGGATCAGATTGTTAAACAGATCCCTGCGCCAGTCGGAGATCCACTTGCCCCCACCCGCGCCCTTATTTTTGACTCGGTCTACGACACCTATCGTGGCGTTGTTACATATGTGCGCGTAAAGGATGGACACCTTTCTACACGTGATCAGATTCAGATGTTCTCAACTGGTGTACGTCATGAGATGCTGGAAGTTGGCGTTATTTCACCCGAACCCATGGTTTCTAAAGGACTTGGCGTCGGGGAAGTTGGTTATGTTATTACCGGCGTAAAAGATGTTCGTCAATCTCGTGTTGGTGACACTATTACTACGTACAACAACCCTACTAAAGTTGCATTAAGTGGCTATAAAGATCCTCGCCCGATGGTTTTCTCCGGACTCTTCCCGCTAGATGGCGCGGACTTCCCATTGCTCCGCGAAGCGCTTGATAAGTTGCAACTCAATGATGCCGCTTTAGTTTACGAACCAGAGAGTTCTGCAGCACTTGGATTCGGATTTCGGTGTGGCTTCTTGGGGCTTTTACATATGGAAATTGTTCGTGAACGACTGGAACGTGAATCAAACCTCTCCCTTATCTCTACCGCGCCAAACGTGGTTTATTCAGTGACTACAGGAGATGGAAAACTGTTAACGGTCACAAATCCTTCAGAATATCCAGATGGCAAGATTGAAAAAGTTGAAGAGCCAATTGTTCGCGCGACTGTATTGGCGCCATCAGAATTCATCGGAACCATCATGGAGTTGTGCCAGGAACGTCGTGGAATTCTCATGGGGATGGATTACCTTTCGGAAGATCGAGTAGAAATCCGTTATACATTGCCATTGGCAGAGATTGTTTTTGACTTCTTTGATCAGTTGAAGAGTCGTACTCGTGGTTATGCATCTTTGGATTATGAACCAATCGGAGAAGCAGAAGGCGACCTTGTAAAGGTAGATATCTTGCTCCAAGGGGAGAAGGTCGATGCTTTCAGCGCCATTGTTCATAAAGATAAGGCATATGCATACGGCACGATGATGACCGGTAAATTGCGCGAACTGATCCCTAGACAGCAATTCGAAATTCCGATCCAGGCGGCAATTGGTGGTCGAATCATCGCCCGCGAAAGTATTCGAGCAATCCGTAAGGATGTATTAGCAAAGTGTTACGGTGGCGATATATCGCGTAAGCGCAAACTTCTGGAGAAGCAGAAGGAAGGTAAGAAGCGGATGAAGATGGTGGGCCGGGTTGAGGTCCCACAAGAGGCCTTCGTTGCTGCCTTAACAACTGACGCCGACATCGATAAGGCGAAGGCAAAAGCTAAAGAGCGTGAATGAGTAGCCTGGCGTTCTACGTACATATTCCATATTGTGTTCGCCGTTGTGGCTACTGTGATTTCAATACGTATACCCCGGGGGAACTATCCATTGACCTCAATTTCAGGGATGTATCTCGTTCCTACATAGATTTACTACTGCAAGAGATTAATTTTGCCCGGCAAATAAGCACGGCCGAGAAAGTTCCAACTATTTTCTTTGGTGGAGGTACTCCAACACTGATGGAGCCGGTCGACCTTGGACGTGTGGTTAGTGCAATCGGCGAGAAATTTGATCTGCTGCCTAATGCAGAGGTTACGACCGAAGCCAACCCAGATACAGTCACGCAAGAGAAGCTAGCGGCATTACGAACCGCTGGAATAAATCGAATCTCTTTTGGGATGCAATCGGCCACACCGCATGTCCTAGATACCTTGGACCGGACACACAATCCAGAGAATGTTCTAAAAGCTACCCAGTGGGCTAGGGAAGCTGGGTTTGACGAGATTAGCGTTGATTTAATTTATGGAACTCCTGGTGAATCCATCTCCGATTGGCAACGGAGTATAGATACAGCGCTCTCGTTACCAATCACGCATATTTCTGCTTATGCGCTGATCGTTGAGTCCGGTACCAAACTTGGAGCACAGGTTAAACGCGGAGATATCGTTATGCCAGACGATGACGAGACGGCTGATAAGTATTTACTAGCGGATGAAAAATTTGAGGCGGCGGGTTTTCGGTGGTACGAACTGAGTAACTGGTCTAAGCCTGGATCAGAATCGCGCCATAACCTGGCGTACTGGAACGGGGATAATTGGTGGGGAGCTGGTCCCGGCGCGCATTCGCATATCGATGGCAGGCGGTTTTGGAATGTAAAGCATCCAACTGCATATGCTCAGAAAATGGCTAACGGTGGAGACCCCAAGCATGAAGAAGAGTTCCTGACGGATTCGCAGAAGGCCAGTGAAGAAATTATGCTTAAGATCCGGTTGGCGGATGGACTGGCATTTGATTCCTTAACTCCTGTCCAGATCGATGCGCTAGAAGGCTTTAAGAGCCAGGGTCACCTGATCGAGCAGTCCTGGTCTGAAAAAAGAGCCGTTTTGACTCGAAGCGGGCGCCTTATTGCAGATCGAATCGTCCGCGAAATCTTGTTGTAGTAGATTTAGGAAATCATGCAAGAACGCCAATTAGAGATCCTACGTGCGATTGTGGACGAATATGTCGCAACGCAAGAGCCTGTCGGCTCTAAAGCGATTGCAGAGAGACACTCTCTGGGGGTATCACCAGCCACAATTCGAAACGATATGGCGCTACTTGAAGATGCTGGCTTGATTACACAGCCGCACACGAGCGCTGGGCGTATACCAACCCATACCGGTTACAGAGTTTTTGTTGATAAATTGGCAGCGGTAAAACCACTTTCTACAGCCGAACGTCGGGCGATCGAAACTTTCTTAGCAAGTTCTAACAACCGAGATGAACTTTTTATTCGTACCGCAAAAATTTTGGCCCAACTGACTCAGCAGGTCGCAGTATTTCAATATCCAGATGAGAACAAAGTTGTGTTGGCCGGAACCGCTAATTTGGCCAAAGGCAGTTCACATGAACTAGCGGGAACTATTTTTCCAGTTCTGGAAGCTTTGGAAGAGCAAGTTGTTCTGTTGCGTCTCTTGGCCAACGCTAATACTCAAGTTCGCGTGCTCATTGGTGAGGAGCAAACAGAATCAAGCCTCAAGACAACATCTTTGGTTAGCGTTGGTTATGGCGTAGATGGCCATACAACTGGTGCTCTAGGCGTTATAGGACCGACCCGCATGAATTATGCAGGCACTATCGCTACGGTGAATGCGGTTGCACGTTACATCGGAGAGTTTTTAGGAGACCCGGCCAATGGCTGACCTGTACGAAACTCTAGGCGTGAATCGGGATGCCTCTTCAGATGAGATCAAAAAGTCTTATCGCAAATTAGCGCGTGAATTTCACCCGGATGTAAATCCCGATCCGCACGTTAAGGATAAATTTAAAGAGATTACCGCCGCATACGAAGTGTTAAGTGACCCCGCAAAGCGTCAAAAATATGATCTGGGTGGGGATCCATTCTCGCAATTTGGAGGATCGCAGAATTTTGGTTTTGGTGACATCATGGATGCATTCTTTGGTGGCGGTGGCGGAAGTCGTGGTCCACGACCACGTGCTCGGGCTGGCCAAGATGCTTTGATAAGCGTCGAGGTTGATTTGTCAGAAGCCTGTTTTGGTTGCGATCAAGAGTTGAATGTAGAAACCGCAGTGCGATGCGAAAAATGTAACGGTAGTGGATGTGCTGATAGCTCAAAGCCGCAAACATGTGGAATCTGTAAAGGTCGCGGCGAAATCCAGCAAGTAACGCGTTCGTTTATTGGAAATGTTATGACCAGCCGACCTTGTAATAATTGCGGTGGGTATGGCTCTGTTATAGCGAATCCATGTGGTGAGTGCGCCGGAGATGGTCGCGTTCGATCTAGAAGAACTATAAATGTAAAAATCCCTGCTGGCGTAGAAACAGGCAATCGGATACAGCTGAGTGGTCAGGGAGAAGTTGGGCCAGGTGGCGGTCCCGCTGGAGATTTGTATGTAGAAATTGTTGAAAGACCTCATGAATTCCTGATTCGAGAAGGCAACAATCTCCATGTCTCTGTTTCGATTCCAATGATCTCGGCAGCTCTTGGAACAACGATCACTATTGATTCTTTAGACGGAGCCCAAAAAGTTGAGATCAAGGCGGGTTTTCAATCAGCAGATACTGTGATCTTAAAAGGACTAGGTATGTCTAGATTGCGTAGCGGTGGCCGTGGAGATTTGATCGTGCATGTAGAAGTGGCAACGCCACAAAAGATGAGTAAAGACGAGCAAGAGCTACTCCATAAATTTGCGGATTTGCGCGGCGAAAAGCGCGATCACGTAATTATCCATAACCGTGGAAAGAGCGATCAGGATTCTGGCTTCTTCTCGCGTTTTCGTGATGCTTTCAACAGATAATTAGATGCAGAGCCTGTTCTTTCTCCCTTCACTGGGTGATTTAGAGTCCATAACGGTTGTTGGCGATGAGGCTCACCATGCTGTAAAAGTTGTGAGAATCCAGATCGGTGAAGAGCTATTACTTGCTGACGGAACTGGCGCATGGGCACGTGGCGCGGTGGAATCAACTGGGAAATCTACTTTTACGGTTAAAGTTCTGGAACGAGGTCCGGCATCAGAAGCCGGAGTGGAACTGATTGTCGTGCAAGCGCTCATGAAATCTGAGCGTGCTAAAGAGGCCATAGAACTTTTAACGGTTGCTGGAGTTAGTCGCATAATTCCATGGCAGTCCGAACGGAGTATCGCAAAGTGGCAGGATGACTTATCCGAAAAATGGCGGAGTACTTCTATGGCTGCAGCAAAGCAGTCACGACGTTTTACCTTGCCACAGATTGAGCCGCCGATCTCAACATCACAGATCGCTCAACGTTATGGGTCCCCATCTAATCTCTTTATCTTGCATGAGGCTGCAACACTCAAGATTTCGCAAGCGGTAAAAGATATTGGAGTTGGGCCAATTGTGCTTGTTGTTGGCCCCGAAGGTGGTTTGACTGCTGCGGAGCTTGCAACTCTGGGTGCGTCGGGTGGGAAAATTGTTTTATTAGGCGAACAAGTTTTTCGATCGGCTCATGCTGGGTTTGCGGCACTTTCAGCGATTTCAGCGCTACTTGGTCGCTGGTAGGAATAGGCTCTCATCATGTGCATATTTTGCAAGATTGCCTCCGGCCAGATCTCGGCAGAATTACTCTATGAGTCCCCGACTGTGGTCGCTTTCAATGATTTAGAGCCACAAGCTCCAACTCATGTCCTAATAATTCCAAAGGCACATTACGAAAATGCCGCCGAAGCTGCCAGTGCCGACTCAACGACTTTTGCAGAGCTCTTTACGGTTGCCAAGAAAATTGCGGCAGAGCGGGGTTTGGATGGCTATCGGATGACATTCAACACCGGCGCAAGCGCTGGTCAGAGCGTCTTTCACGCGCATCTTCATCTCTTGGGCGGGCGAGCATTCGCCTGGCCACCCGGTTAACCGTAAGATTTGGGCTTAATGGAGATTCCTTTAATTACCGTCCCGGCCGCCATACCGATGGTTGCGCTGACTGGACCACATGACGCTTATTTGAGTTTGTTCGAAAGCACCTTTCCAGATCTAAGAATTACCTTTCGGGGAAATGAAATCTTTGTTAAGGGTGACCCTGAGCAAGCATCTCAATGCGAACTCCTGATTAAAGAACTCCTCGTCTTGATCCGTGCTGGTCAATCGCTAAATACTGATTCCATTCATCACGCAATTAGCATGGTGAAGCATGTGCCGGTAGATCACCCTGCAGAAGTTTTATCTTTAAATATTTTGAGTAACCGTGGCAAGACAATTCGTCCTAAGACCGCTAATCAGAAGCGTTATGTAGAGGCTATAGACGAGAACACGATTACCTTTGGAGTAGGACCAGCTGGTACCGGAAAAACATACCTTGCTATGGCAAAGGCGATTCAATCACTTCAGGCTAAAGAAGTTAATCGAATTATTTTGACTCGCCCCGCCGTAGAAGCAGGGGAGCGATTAGGTTTCTTACCGGGGACTCTGCAGGAGAAGATTGATCCTTATCTACGACCATTATTTGATGCCTTACATGACATGATTGATCAAGAATCGATTCCACGATTGATGCAGTCAGGCATCATCGAAATTGCGCCATTGGCTTATATGCGCGGACGAACACTCAATGACTCATTTATTATCTTGGATGAAGCGCAAAATACCTCAGCAGAACAGATGAAGATGTTTCTGACTCGATTAGGTTTTGGTTCAAAAATGGTGATCACTGGTGACGTCACTCAAGTTGATTTACCAAGTGGGACTCAGTCTGGCCTACGAATTGTCGGTGAAATTTTGGATGGAGTAGATGATATTTGCTTCATGCAATTAACCGCAGAAGATGTCGTGAGAAACCGACTCGTAGGAGACATAGTTAGTGCTTATGGACGTTGGGATGCAGAACGACCAACGGCATTTAGGCCACTGCGCTCTCAATCATGAATATAGAACTCTCTAATGAGTCTGGTTATGTTGTTGATGAAGAAGAAATCATTAGCGTCGCACAATTCACGATGAGAAAAATGGGACTCCATCCTGATTGTGATCTAGCTATATCTATTGTCGATGAAGACCGAATGTCAGAATTGCACGAAGAGTGGATGGAGTTGAAAGGTCCTACTGACGTGCTCTCTTTTCCGATGGATGAAATGAGACCGCATAGCCCGGATCCTGGAATCGTCGGCGATATAGTTTTGTGCCCACAATTTGCAGAGAAGCAGGCCAAGCTCACTCTAGCGGCCGAACTTCATCTGCTTACAGTTCATGGCGTCTTGCACTGCTTGGGTTATGACCATGCCGAAGCTCAGGAAGAACGAATCATGTTTGATCTTCAGGAAGCAATTTTGCATGAGTGGCAGGCCTCTTAATGCTTGACAAGCTACTGAGACGATTGAAGAAATATGGGATTGTTTTGCCGACAATTTTCTCCGACGAGTCTGATCTTCGTAAGTTGGTCGATCAGGCAAGTGAACGACGGATTATCGCTGAATCACAACGAGAGATGATGCAGTCAGTTCTGGATTTAGGTGAAACATTAGTTCGCGAGCTAATGGTTCCGCGGACAGATATCGTGTGGATCGAAGGGAGTAGAACGCTTCGGCAAGCACTTTCACTTGCACTTCGTTCGGGATATACGCGCATCCCGGTTATTTCGGAGAATCTCGATGATGTCCTGGGTATCGCATACGTTAAAGATTTAGCTCGTCGGGTTCACGAACATCACGAATCAGAGCATAGTGAGACCGTCCGAGAACACTTGCGCCCGGCAACATTTGTTCCAGAGAACAAGACCGCAGCAGATTTGCTGAAGGAGATGCAACGCGACCAAATTCATATGGCGGTAGTAATTGATGAGTACGGTGGGACTGCAGGGCTGATCACTATTGAAGATATTTTGGAAGAGATCGTTGGTGAGATAGCTGATGAATACGACGATGAAGCCGAAGAAGTGGAATGGCTAAGTGAGGATAAAGCACGCGTATTAGCTCGATTGAATATTGATGATTTTGAGGATGCTTTTAAGATCACGCTCGATCCAGAAATGCGCGAAGACGTCGATAGCGTTGGCGGCTTATTGGCAAAAGAATTGGGACGTGTTCCAATTCCAGGTAGTGAGATAACCCTGGCTGGATGGCATTTGGTGGCTGAGCGTCCCGTTGGGCGGCGTCATAGAATTGCAACAGTTCTTGCAACAAGGTTCGCCCCAACGGTTGATGAAGGCGCAGTCGAATAACAAGATAGACTTCACGGATGCGTATTGTTCGATTTACGCCGAATGAATCAGTCGGCATAGGCACAGATCCTCATTTTGGAGTGCTCAACGATAAAGATGAGCTTCTCGTGCTTAAGGGCGATCCTCTTTATTCGGGATATATCCCAACCGAGACGGTGGTGCCGCTAAAAGATGTGAAGGTATTGGCTCCCGTACTTCCGCGGAGCAAGGTTGTCTGTATTGGCAAAAATTACGCGGATCATGCCGCAGAAATGAACTCGGAAGTCCCCGAAGAACCAGTTATTTTTCTTAAACCAAATACTTCTGTAATTGGTCCCAACGACATCATTCAGTGGCCTCGGATGTCAGAGCGAGTGGACTTTGAAGGAGAGCTTGCCATAGTAATTGGAAGAATTTGCAAAGATGTTCCGGCAGAAAAATATGCTGATGTTATTTTTGGATACACCATCGCTAATGATGTAACAGCCCGTGATGTGCAGAAAAAAGATGGTCAATGGACCCGCGCCAAGGGGTTTGATACTTTTTGCCCAATTGGTCCTTGGATCGAAACCGATTTTATTCCTGGTGCTCAGAATTTATCAACAACTGTTGATGGTGAAACGAAACAGAATGAACCCATCTCATCTATGATATTTAAGATCCCAGAAATAATCTCATTTGTTACGCAGGTCATGACACTTCTACCTGGTGATGTCATTTTGACTGGCACGCCAGCAGGAATTGGCCCGATGGCTGCTGGCGCCGAATGCGCTATCACCATAGAAGGTATAGGAACTTTAAAGAACCGAGTGAGCGCTCGTGCCAAATAGTTCTCAGCGAGAAGTTCGGGTTCGTTTTGCACCTTCTCCGACGGGTGATCTTCATGTGGGAAATATCCGGACTGCTTTGTTCGATTGGGCTTATGCGCGACATACCGGCGGAAAATTTATCTTTCGTATCGAAGATACCGATCGCGAACGGGTTACGGATGAATATATTGCGGCGGCAATAGACACGTTGCGCTGGCTAGGTTTGCAGTGGGATGAAGGTCCAGAAGTTGGTGGCCCCTATGGTCCTTATTTACAATCGCAAAGGTTAGAAATTTATGCAGAGTGGGCTACGAAGTTTTTAGCTCAAGGAGATGCATACCATTGCTATTGCTCCGCAGCCGAACTAGAAGCGGTTCGAGAAGCTCAACGCTCTGCAAATGTCGCTCCAGGCTATGACGGTAAATGTCGCAATTTATCGGCAGAAGCTATTGCCGTTTATGAAGCAGAAGGCCGCAAACCGGTAGTTCGGATGCGGATGCCTGAAGGATCGACCACATTTACCGACTTGATTCGTGGAGATGTGAGTTTTGAGCACGACTTCGTGCCTGATTTTGTCTTGGTTCGTGCCGATGGTTCGCCGTTATATACCTTGGCTGTGGCGGTTGATGATGTGATGATGAAGGTCACTCACGTGTTGCGCGGCGAAGATTTACTCTCGTCCACTCCACGCCAAATCAGGGTGTATCAAGCCATGGGTGTTACACCCGATGAGTATCCGCTCTTTGCTCACTTACCATTCGTGATGGGTCAGGACAATACAAAACTTTCAAAGCGCAACGGCGAAGTCTCCATAGCTTGGTACCGAGATGCTGGATATTTACCAGAAGCAATCTGTAATTACTTGGCCCTGCTTGGCTGGTCTCCTGGTGAGGATCGCGAAGATGTCTCAATGAAGGAATTGACTGAACTTTTCACCGTGGAGAGAGTTCATTCAAGTCCGGCACGATTTGATATGAAAAAACTAGAGGCTATTAACGGTGACAAGATTCGTTCCCTGACACTTGATGAATTTTATAGCCGGGCTCTGCCCTTCCTGCAGCGCGCCGAGGTAATAACGGGTACCGTTGCCGAAGCCGATTTAGTGAAGCGTGCTTTACCGATCATTCAAGAGCGCATTGCGACGCTCTCCGAAATTCCTTTAATGCTTAAATTCCTCTTTGTTACTAATTTTTCGGTTGAGCCAGATTCACAAACGAAGATTCAAGATGAGCAGAGTAAAAAGGTTTTGCAGTCAGCCTTGGATGCTTTGAGTGGAGTCTCTGATTGGTCACACGAATCGATCGAAAGTGTTTTAAGGGTCGCACTTATTGAAGGGCTGGGGCTCAAGCCCCGCATAGCTTTTGGTGCGGTTCGGATAGCAGTGACAGGAAGTCATATCTCTCCACCGCTCTTCGAATCAATGGAATTACTGGGTAGAGAGCGTTCGCTCGAACGGATTAAAGCAGCCCTCTGAACACGGTATCCTTATCCTCTGGCCCGCAAGGCCTTGGGGTATGGGGTAATTGGCAGCCCTTCTGATTCTGGTTCAGCGAGTCTAGGTTCGAGTCCTGGTACCCCAGCGCAGTAACGTAGTAACGGTTGTGCAAGCAACCGCACAAGTACATAGTTCGAGATGAAAAAGCGCGGCCCCGTCGTCTAGTGGCCTAGGACTCTGGCTTCTCAAGTCAGCTACGAGGGTTCGAATCCCTTCGGGGCTACCACTTCCGCGCAAAACCCATGAAATATTCAACATGGAATATCCAATTAGAAACGGCGTACCGCCACAAACTTCTCGCCACCAAACCAAGAGCCAAAATCTTCGATACGAACTCGAGCACCAGAATGTGGGGCATCAATCATCTTTCCACTTCCAAAATAAATTCCGACGTGGGAAATTGGACGGCCGAAAAAGACAAGGTCCCCAGGCTTAACCTTGTTTAAGGGAACATATTTTCCGTATTGAGATTGTGCCGAAGCAGAATGAGGCACAGAAATTCCGGCTGCCGCAAGTGCCCGCATTGTGAGTCCAGAACAATCCCAGAAGACCATGCCTGCAGCACCAAACATATATCGAGAACCCATTTGTCGGAGTGCGTACTTAAGCGCAATGCCTTCTGCGCCGGTGACTGCAACTCCATTTTTAGCCAAAGCCAAGGATTTCTTTTGATAGGCGCTATCTGAAGAGGCTTGGAGCGCGGCGAGTCTGGCGCGTTCGGCAGCTGTTAAATTAGAAAGAATTTTTTGAGTCTCTTTCAATTTTGTTTGTGCAGCGATCTCTTGAGCAACATATTTTGCTTTTGCTGCCGCCACTAAGGCCACCTTCTGATTCAACGTGATAGCAGTGCTCTTCAGTCGAATATCGGCGGCCGCAAATTTTCGCATCTTTATCGCATTCTGCGTTTCGACAACGCTTAACGACTGTGCGCTATTGAGATATTGAGTGGGGTTAGAGGAGAACATCAAGGTCATCCCTTGACCCATGAATCCATTTTTATATTGCTCGGCAGCGATGGATCCGATCGATTTCTTAAGTGCGTTGAGGCTTGCAGTTTGCACGCCATCTTGTTGCTGGACGGAATTTAACGAGCGAGTTAAATTGATTAGGTCGACCTGGGACTGCTGAGCAGCTTCAGCAATTGCAGACGCTTGAATTTGTAAAGAAATGACCTGCGCTTGTACAGCAGCAATCGATTGAGCAGCTCTTGCCGCGGGCATCTGTGCGCCGGCCAGAGCGGTGATGGCGACAAGTATTAGAGTCCTTCCTAATATTTGACGTACACGCACGCTGTGCTTCATTTTCTAAGGTTACCGTGTCGTAACTTGAGGGCTCAAATGGGCTAACTCGTTGGAACTGGAGTTGCGGCCGGTATTGGGCCTTCTGGGGCCGTTGGAGTCTGTGGATATGTGGTGAGTGATAAAAATTGAGCGGAATCGCCATTGAAGATATCCATGTCAACGGGGCCTGATTGAAGTCCATACCTCGCACCAATACCGCCAGATGAATATTGCCAAAAGGTCCAGTGAAGGTGACAGCCTGCAGTAGTCCACACATTAGAACTGCATTTTCCGTGGGGGAGTGTTGGTTGCGATGTCTTAGGATTTATGCGCGCCGTTGCAACCCAAGCAGGATAGTCGGCCAGTCCAGGAAAATTACCGATGCTCGCGCCAAGAAATGATAAATACGAATAGATAATTGGTGCTCGTCCTGTTCCACCCTCAACCGTCTTGAGCCATGTTTGCAACCATATGGAAATATTTTTCTTTGACATATGGTGAGTGCAAAAATGGTGTTTTCCTTCTTGGGTACAAGTCCGTTCGAGATCAATAGCTACAGGCAGATCCAGCTGATTTAGCCCACCTTGTGAATTGATGCGAGCCAGCACTTTATTTGCTTGATTTCGAGCATTGGCAACTATGACAGATTTCTTCACGGTATTGGGTAGATGAACGTAGTAGTAAAAACCGGTAAAAATATTATTCTGTTGTGCACCGATTCGGTCAGATCTGTAATATTTAAAGGCCAATTCATCTGGTGCGGCTAAAGTGTTTCCGCCGTTGATCCATAAAAACCGTACGCCAGATTCGTACATCGCAGCAAAATTAATCGGCTTACTCTTGCTGTGCTGATATCGACTTATATCAAGCCCCAAAATGTGATTTCCGGGACCCTGTGGAGTCAGGTCAGCAAGACTCTCCGCTCTACTCAGGGGTGTAATTAAAATAAGTAGCGGAAAGAGCAAGCTTGCAACCAGTACGGAACGTACCTTCATTTACTCTGGATCAGATATTCACTTAACCGAGCGGCCGTTGCCATAACTTGAGCCGCGTGCGCTCGACCAGGTTGACGACCAAGGCGTTCCATTGGGCCACTGATGCTGACGGCTGCGATAACTTTGTTATTTGGGCCTCGAACCGGCGCCGAAACTGAGGCTACGCCAGCTTCTCTTTCTCCTACCGATTGTGCCCACCCGCGACGACGCACAGCAGATAGAGAGGCTGCGGTAAATTTTGCGTTTGCTAATCCTCGGTGCAATTTGTCGGGCTCTTCCCAGGCGAGGAGCACCTGTGCGGCAGATCCAGCCTGCATGGTTAGAACCGTGCCAACAGGTACAGAATCTCGTAATCCAGAGAGTCGTTCGGCGGTGGCTACACATATTCGTTGGTCGCCTTGGCGACGATAAAGTTGCGCACTTTCTCCGCTCGCGTCGCGCAGAGCCGACAGGGCAGGAGATGCCACCGATAGGAGACGATCTTCACCTGCTGCAGAAGCTAGTTCTGCAGCCCGAGCACCCAGTACAAAGCGACCCACCAAATCACGGGTTACTAAACGGTGGAATTCCAATGCGACAGCCAACCTGTGTGCCGTAGGGCGAGCAATACCAGTGGCAGATACAAGTTCAGAAAGTGAGTGGGGACCAGCCTCTAGGCAGGCAAGGATGCGCACGGATTTGTCTAATACTCCGACTCCGCTATTCTTAGTGTCCACACTCTGATAATGCCATCTCAGACTATGAGATGCAAGTCTGGTGAGATACGTGTCTTTAAGGAGAATTTTATGGGTAAGACCTTAGCCGAGAAGATCTGGGCCGATCACATAGTTCATAGCGCAACTGGTGAACCCGATCTCGTCTACATCGACTTGCACCTTATTCATGAAGTAACTTCTGCACAGGCCTTTGATGGATTGCGTCTTGCAGGTCGCAAAGTTCGGCGCACGGACTTAACAATCGCAACCGAAGATCACAACACACCAACTCAAAATATTGATCAACCAATCGCTGACCCAGTTTCACGCCTACAAGTCGATACCCTGCGCGCCAACTGTAAAGAGTTCGGCGTTCGCATTCACTCACTTGGTGACGCCGAACAGGGAATTGTGCACGTTGTAGGACCTCAGTTAGGTTTAACACAACCTGGTATGACAATTGTTTGTGGCGATTCGCACACATCCACCCATGGTGCCTTTGGTGCACTTGCTTTTGGTATTGGTACGTCGGAAGTCGAACATGTGCTTGCTACTCAAACATTGCCGTTGATTCGTCCTAAGACAATGGCGATCAACGTGGATGGTGTTCTTCCTGTTGGTGTTACTGCAAAAGATGTTATCTTGGCGATTATTGCAAAAATTGGAACAGGCGGCGGACAGGGCTATGTCCTTGAATATCGCGGTTCAGCAATTCGTGCACTTTCAATGGAAGGTCGCATGACGATTTGCAACATGTCGATCGAAGCTGGTGCGCGTGCAGGAATTATTGCTCCGGATGAAACCACATTTGAATATGTTAAGAATAAGCCTCATGCACCAATTGGTGCTGATTGGGATGCTGCCCTTGCATATTGGAAGACACTTCGGACAGATGACGATGCAAAATTTGATACCGAGATCTTCCTGAAAGCCGAAGAACTCGCACCTTTCGTTACATGGGGTACGAATCCGGCACAAGGTGCACCACTAAATGCAAGCGTCCCGGTTCCTTCCGATTACTCAGATCCAGAAGAGCGAGGCGCAGCAGAACGAGCCCTTACCTACATGGGTCTTGAAGCCGGAGCCCCATTAAAATCAATTAAAGTCGACACAATTTTCCTAGGCTCTTGCACCAACGGGCGAATTGAAGATTTGCGAGCTGCAGCTTCAATTCTCAAGGGAAAGAAGATTTCGAATTCAGTTCGGATGTTGGTGGTTCCTGGGTCAGCGCGCGTTCGCCTTCAGGCAGAGACCGAAGGGCTAGACAAAGTATTTTTGGATGCTGGAGCCGAATGGCGAAATGCCGGCTGCTCGATGTGTCTCGGTATGAATCCAGATCAACTTGCGGTTGGAGAACGATCTGCTTCAACGTCGAACCGAAACTTTGAAGGACGGCAAGGTAAAGGTGGTCGAACTCATCTGGTCAGCCCACTAGTCGCTGCCGCAACTGCAATACGCGGAACACTTTCATCACCGGCAGATTTGTAAGGGAGCGGACAATGGATAAATTTATTTCGCATACGGGCAGTGGATTGCCACTTCGCCGATCAAATGTGGATACCGATCAGATCATCCCGGCTGTTTATCTCAAGCGAGTCACAAAGAGTGGTTTCGAAGATGGATTATTTGCTGCGTGGCGTAATGATCCAGAGTTTGTTCTCAACAAGCCGCAATACAAAGATGCAACGGTGTTGATTGCCGGGGTCGATTTCGGCACAGGATCTTCCCGAGAACACGCGGTGTGGGCCCTTCAGAATTATGGCTTTAAAGTGGTTATCTCTAGCCGATTTGCCGACATCTTCCGTGGGAATTCGCAGAAGGCAGGTCTTCTAACAGTTGTATTGCCACAAGACCAAGTGGAGATGATCTGGGATGCAGTAGAGGTAGATCCAGCGGTCGCTATAACAGTGGACCTAGAGGCCAAGAATGTAAGAGTTGCAAGCGCGACTTATGCATTTGAAATCGATGATTACACACGCTGGCGCTTGATGGAGGGTCTGGACGACATTGGCCTGACTCTTAAAAAGATCGATGAGGTAACTGCTTTTGAGGGCAAAGCGCCTTCATTTAAGCCTAAAACACTGCCAATTCGCGCTTAATTTCTTTGATCGCAATAGTGAGAAAAACTCTCGATGATAGATTTAGAGTTTTTCACGCGCAAAAAGTGAATATTTTGAGTGCGACACACCGAATTTAATACTCATCGTTTGCTACTCATCGGCGTAGATTTCTTTTTGTAGGCAAAAGCCTAATAAAACATGAATTTAAGGGGATCAAATGAACAAGGCCCAGTTCATCGCATACTTGGCTCCACAATTTGGAGACAGTAAGAAAGAAGCAGCTCGCGCTGTGGATGTCGTTTTCGACGCAATCGTTCGCAACATTTCAAAGGGCGACGATGTAATGATCAATGATTTCGGTAAGTTCAAGAAGGTTGACCGTCCTGCACGTAAGGGCCGTAATCCATTCACGGGCGAAACCATTCAGATTAAGGCAAGCAAGAAGGTTCGCTTCCTCCCTGCAAAGGCTCTTAAGGAGATTATTTCAGGAGCACGTAAGCAAGATCCAGCTCCTAAGCCACCTGTAAAGGTTGTTCCTGCTAAGGCAGCACCTAAGAAGGCAGCACCTAAGAAGGCAGTCAAGAAGGCAGCACCTAAGAAGGCAGTCAAGAAGGCAGTCAAGAAGGTTGCTAAAAAAGCTCCAGCAAAGAAGACAGCTAAGAAGGCTGCAGCAAAGCGTCGTTAATTCACATTGAAAAAGCGGGGGCCATGACGGTCCCCGCTTTTTTATTTCACTAAACTCAGAGTGTGGAATCTTCAGTGCCGGTTTATGCGCCACCTCGTGGAAAACCACTTGGCACCAATATCACTTGGAAAATTGGATCGGCAGTAGTAATCCCATTACTAAATCTAATCTCTAAACATGACTGGCGAGGAGTTAAGAATATTCCGCAGTCGGGGCCGATGATTGCAATCTGCAATCACATCTCTTATGTGGATCCATTGGTTTTTGCGCATTTCTTATATGGCAACGGCCGCGCAGTTCGATTTCTGGGAAAAGCGTCCCTATTTAAGGTTCCGATATTGGGATGGATATTGCGCCATGGCGAACAAGTGCCGGTCGAACGCGAAGTACAAGGTGCCAGTACGGAGGCGCTTGCACATGCGATATCTTTTCTAAAATCAGGGCACTGCATTGGAATATATCCCGAGGGGACGCTGACTCGTGATCCGTTGATCTGGCCCATGGCAGCTAAGACCGGCTTGGCACGTCTAGCAGTGACAAGCAAAGTTCCAGTCATTCCCTGCGCGCAGTGGGGAGCACAGGAAATCCTGGAACCCTATGGTAAATGGCCAAAATTCTTTCCTCGCACCAAAGTTGTAGTTGTTGCCGGTAAAGCCTTGGATTTTTCGCCGTGGTATGGCAAGGAGGACGATCTTGAAGCGATGCTGGCGGCTAGCGCTTACGCAATGGCTGCAATAACTTCGTTGTTAGAGGGAATTAGAGGAGAATCAGCGCCTGGGACAATTTTTGATCCACGGAGTTCGGGGCTACCTCGGACAGGTAACTTTAAGAAGAAGCGAGCAAAGTAATGTCACGCGTAACCGTATTAGGTTCCGGAGCATGGGGCACGACTTTGGCGCAAGTACTCTGCGATGCAGGGCACGAACCATTGATCTGGGGACGCAATCAGGATGTAGTTGCAGAAATTAATTCGAGCCATACTAATAGTAGATTTTTGAAGGGTATTGCCCTCCCAAGTTCACTCGAAGCAACAACGGATATTGAACGTGCATGTGTATTTGGTGAGTCAATAGTTCTTGCTATCCCCGCCCAATCACTAAGAGAGAATCTACGAGCCTGGAAAAACATTTTTCCGTTGACTCTTCCGGTGATTTCTACGCTCAAAGGAATTGAGGCTGGAACCGCATCACGCATGACCGAAGTCGTTATGGAAGAACTCGGAGTCGAGAAATCGCTCATTGGATTAATTACCGGTCCAAATCTCGCCGCCGAGCTTTCTTTACGACAACCAGCGGGCGCAGTCGGGGCGTCTTCGAGCCGAGGGATCCAAAATTTGATAGTTGATTTATTTACGACCTCATATTTTCGGATATATCCATCAGAAGATTTGGTGGGCTGCGAATTAGCGGGGGCCGCCAAGAGTGTTGTGGCTTTAGCGGTGGGGATGACCATAGGAATGGGATTAGGCGAAAATACACAGGCGATGGTTATAACTCGAGGACTCTCGGAAGTAGCTCGGTTTGGTCAGAGCTATGGAGCGAATCCATTGACTTTCCTAGGGCTTGCAGGGATGGGCGACATCGTGGCCAGCTGTGGATCTTCATTATCTAGGAATCGACAGTTTGGCGAGGCATACGGTCGGACAGGTTCTATGGCCGGTGCCAGAGCGGAAGTTGCATCGACTGTCGAAGGGGTTGCTTCTGCAAGTGCAATTCGCGAGTTGGCACACCAGGTAGGCATAGAAGTACCTATTATTGAAGTCATGGCCGACGCAGTTATGGGAACAATCACCCCAGAGCAAGCAATGGCACGTTTAATGGCCGTCAGCACATTAGCGGAGTTGTGATGAGCAAAATTAAAGTCGCATTGCTTTGTGGTGGGCAATCATCCGAACACGAGATCTCTTGCATCTCTGCTGGGGGAGTGTTGAGTGCCATTGATCGTGAGAGATTTGAACCGATCGTCGTGGGCATTACACGCACTGGTAAATGGGTACTCGTGGATCAGGCAACCAAGTTAGAAATCATCGCCGGAAAGATGCCTGAGATTGACGAAACGTTGCCAGCCATTACCGCAGACATCCATGGGTTTTCGATCAAGGGCGTCGCGTTAAATATCGATGTTGTATTTCCTTTACTCCATGGACCTTATGGAGAAGATGGCACTGTGCAAGGCTTGTGCGAAATGGCCGGGATTCGATATGTAGGTTCCGGTGTCCTAGCAAGCGCAGTTGCAATGGATAAATCATTTGCAAAGCCGATTTTTCAAGCTCATGGATTAAAAGTTGCACCAGGCGTTGTTCTGCAGGCTAGGGAGTGGACGGCATCACAAATTGAAAATTTACGGTATCCACTCTTCGTAAAACCTGCCAGAAGTGGATCAAGTCGCGGTACAACAAAAGTGAAATCCGAACCAGAACTCCATCGGGCGATCCAACATGCCTTTGAATTCGACACGAAGGTTTTGGTGGAAGAAGCAATCGTTGGACGAGAAATTGAATGCGGGGTTTTGGAATTTGCAGGTACTGCAAGACCTTCTCCGATAGGAGAGATAAAGATATTAGGTAAGCATGAGTTTTATGATTTTGAAGCTAAGTATTTAGATGATGCAACAGAAGTAGTATTTCCGACAGATTTACCGATCGGTTTAGAGCAAAATATTCAAGACGCCGCAGTTCTTGCATTCAAAGCTTTGGGCTGTGAAGGATTGGCTCGGGTCGACTTTTTCTACAGCAGCGATGGCGAGATCATTATCAATGAAATTAACACGATGCCAGGATTTACAAAAACTTCCATGTTCCCAAAGTTATGGGCTCGAGCGGGGACAGCTTATCCAGAAGTCATCACTGCTCTGATTAATGCAGCACTAACTCGTTCGGGGCACGTTACGCGTTGATATCAGTGATTTCTATATTCAGCGAAGCACGTTCTACTTTCAAGATTCGGTGATTGACTAGTTCGGTCCAACCAATTTGATTCCATCCAGATGATGCCACCAAAAATTCGGTGCTATCTGCTTTGTAGAAAAGATCGTAATATCCAGGTAATTCGCCTTTCGGAATCCGTTCGTCGTTGTGCTCGTTGATGACGAAGAATTCTGTGGGGGTTAAAAACATTCCGTTAATGCTTGAATACGTGAAATTTTTACGAATGATCTCGACTGCGGATCGGATTCCTGCTGACACGCCAAATTTCTCGACCTCGGTCAGGATCAGGTAAAAATAGCTTTCGCTATCTGTCTGCCCGCGCCGGTGATTTAAAAATTTTGGGTCGATAATCGGTTCGAGCGCATCCGGAGGAATAATCGCACCGTTGTGAATGAATGAAAAATCATTATAGGTAAAAGGGTGGGTATTGCCCTCGTTGATCGCCAATCCACCCGTTGCCCAGCGCAAATGTAATAGCGCTCCATCGGATTTCAGCTTGTGGGTTGCAAGTTCAAAGGCTTCGCTCTCTTTGGCTCTAGTCGGTTCGACTATTAGTGCAGGGTGCTCATCGGAGTTACAGGTAGCTATTCCCCAACCATCGCCATGTCTGGCGGATAGCGCAGCAAATTCTGTAAAACCACTTCCCGCTACTTCAGCCAGAGTTCGTTCTTCTGTGGAGACAAAACCCATCAAGCGACACATGCAATGATTCCTCTACCCTGGATTTAACTATACCCTGGAATTAACTATTGGTATCGAAGAAAACATTCTTCGTTTCGGTAAATGCATCCAAAGCATCAGGGCCCAATTCACGACCCAGACCAGACTGCTTATAGCCACCAAATGGTGTCCAGTACCGCACCGATGAATGAGAATTCACGGAAATGTTGCCAGCTTCAACGCCACGTGAAACTCTTACAGCTCGTCCGATATCTCTCGACCAGATTGATCCAGATAGTCCATATTCAGAATCATTTGCAAGGCGAATCGCATCTGCTTCATCCTCGAATGGCAAGACCGATACAACTGGACCGAAGATCTCTTCACGATAAGCACGATCTGCTGTAGAGGTAGCCAGGAGTACGGTTGGGGCCATCCAGTAACCAGGTCCCGAAGGTTTGGTGCCGGTAAAAGCCACATTGGCGCTATCTGGAAGATATTCCATTACGCGATCGAATTGACCAGCAGAAATAAGCGGACCCATCTCTGAGGTGTCCAGGTCCGGGGATTCCACGCGAAACTTTTTGACGGCGACTTCAAATTTTTCCATGAATGAATCAAGGACAGAACGTTGCACAAGAATGCGTGATCGTGCGCAGCAATCTTGACCGGCATTGTCGAATACAGACCCCGGAGCACCTGCTGCGGCTTTTTCGATATCTGCATCAGCAAAGATGATATTTGCGCTCTTGCCACCAAGTTCTAGGGTTAGGCGTTTTACTTGGTCAGCACACCCACGCATGATGCCTTTACCGACAGTGGTGGAGCCAGTGAAAACTACCTTGCGAACGGTTGGGTGTGTCACAAAACGTTCGCCAACGATACTTCCCTTGCCGGGGATGACGTTGAAGACTCCATCAGGGATACCCGCTTCAGTCGCCAGCTCTCCGAGTCGGATAGCTGTCATAGGAGTTAGCTCTGCTGGTTTGAGAACCACGGTATTGCCGGCTGCTATTGCTGGAGCAAAACCCCAACCAGCAATTGGCATAGGAAAGTTCCAAGGGACAATAACGCCGATCACCCCGAGTGGTTCCTTAAATGTTATGTCGATTCCATTTGGGACTGGGATCTGTCGCCCAAATAATCTTTCAGGGGCGGCGCTGTAGTAGTTAAGTACATCGCGAACGTTGCCCGCCTCCCACCTGGCATTACCGATTGTGTGTCCAGAGTTCTGAACTTCTAGTTGTGCTAGTTCTTCGATATGTTCGTCCACCACTCTCGCAAAATTACGAAGTAAGCGGGCACGATCACCAGGTGATACCAAGCGCCAACTTTCGAAGGCCTTCTGTGCTTTAGCGATTGTGGCATCGGTCATCGCCAGGTCTGCCATTGCGATCTCTTTGACGGGCGCCGCAGTGGCAGGGTTAATTACGGTATATGTGCTCATGATTAAACTATTCCTTACATACGCTCGAAGCTACGGAATCGCTCCCAGTCGGTGACTGCGCGACCAAATGAATCAATCTCTGTATCTGCCATGTGGGCGTAATGCTTTTGAACATCTTCACCAAAAGTCTTTGCAACCCAGGCACTATTTGCCCAAAGGTCACGTGCTTCATGCAGAGTTGTTGGAACTCGGGCAGTTTCTAGCGCATAAGCGTTGCCGGTAAATGCGGGTTCTAATGGTAATTCTGATTCGATGCCATCTAGACCGGCAGCGACCATTCCTGCTACAGCCAAGTATGGATTGGCATCCCCACCTGGCACTCGATTTTCTATGCGGAGCGAGAGACCTTCTCCAACGAGTCGCAAGGCACATGTTCGGTTATCGCGACCCCACTTAAGAGCAGTTGGTGCAAATGTTCCGGCCTGGTATCTCTTATAAGAATTAATATTTGGTGCAAACAGAAGTGTTAGCTCGCGCATGTGGGCTTGGATTCCGGCCAAATAGTGGCGACCAAGTTTAGACATGCCGTCACCGGCATCTCCGGCCAGAACTGCACCATCTTTTTTGTCACGGAAGGAGAGGTGGATGTGGCAGGAACTTCCTTCCCGTTCATTGAACTTTGCCATGAAAGTCAGAGAACATCCCTGCTGAGCGGCAATCTCTTTTGCACCCATCTTGTAGATCGAGTGGTTGTCGCAGGTCTTTAAAGCTTCTTCATAACGAATCGCGATCTCGTGTTGGCCAAAGTTACATTCGCCTTTAGCAGATTCGATGATCAACCCAGCCCCATCCATATTAAGGCGGATAGCGCGCAATAATTTTTCCACGCGACCAGTGCCCAACAGTGAGTAGTCGACGTTGTATTGATTTGCAGGAGTCAGATCTTTGTAGCCTTTGGCCCATGCCTCCTCGAAGGTATCTTGGAAAACAATAAATTCGAGTTCTGTGCCAGATAGAGCCATCATTCCGGCTTTATCAAGTCGAGCGAGTTGATTTTTTAAGATTGTTCGAGGCGAAACAGAAATCCCATCTTTGTGGTGGTCGACGAAATCTGCGATAACCATCGCTGTACCTTCGTGCCATGGAAGGTATCGCAAAGTATCAAAGTCAGGGGACATACCCATGTCGGCGTATCCGGTCTCCCACGAAGAGACGTCATAGCCTTGCACCGTGTTCATGTCGATATCGACGGCTAGAAGGTAGTTGCACCCTTCGGTGCCATTTTTGATTGTGTCTTGGATAAAAAAGGGGGCGTGAATTCGTTTGCCTTGAAGGCGGCCCTGCATATCCGTAGCTCCCACCACAACAGTGTCGATCTTGCCGCTGGCAACGTCAGCCTTGAGTTGCTCCAGTGAAAGTGTCATTCAATCCTCCAGTATCTAAAAAGCTCCGGATACATTCTACGAGGCTACCCGTGCGCTCAATAACCCACAATGGGGACCATCTGAAATCAATTCAAGGCAAATTTTTAGAAAATAGTTACTTTTGTGCTTCCAAATTGATGAGACTCAAGGCACACTTTCCCTAACTTCTAGAAGGGCGGAAGAACGTACATGTCTACTTCGCAAACCGATGACGAAAGCCGACTAGCGGCACTTGGCTACAAACAAGAGCTAAAACGTACCTGGTCAGGCTTCTCCAACTTTGCAATTTCCTTCTCAATCATTTCTATCCTCTCCGGATGCTTCACCACCTTTGCTCAAGCCTGGAATAACGGCGGGCCAGTAGCCATATCCCTTGGCTGGCCAATCATTGCCGGCCTTATCTTGATCATCGGTCTTTGCATGTCAGAACTCGCCTCAGCGTTCCCTACATCAGGTGGAATTTATTGGTGGGCTTCAAAGCTTGGCGGAGCCAAGGCCGGGTATTACACGGGCTGGCTCAACTTGATCGGGCTAGTTTCAGTAACAGCATCGGTCGGATATGGCGCAACGGCTTACCTAAATATTATCTTGGGCACCTTCTTTAAGAGTTATTCCGCTGGATTTATGGGTGGGGACTTCATCAAGCAGCAATTCGCTCTCTTCCTGATTATTATGGTTTTGGTTACATTGATTAACTTGTATGGCCACCATGTGATCGCCATGATTAACAATGTTTCAGTCTGGTGGCACGTCTTTGGGTCGGCAGCGATTGTTGGAATTCTGATCTTTGCTCCAGCTCACCATGCTTCACTTAATTGGATGTTTACGACCAGGATAAACAACTCTGGTTTCTCTAACCACAGCTACTGGTTGTACGTATTGCCGTTGGGATTCTTATTGACGCAATATACGATTACTGGATTCGACGCATCCGCACACTTATCAGAGGAAACCCAAGGGGCGCACTTAGCTTCTGCTCGTGGTATCTGGAAGTCAATCCTGTACTCAGGCATTGGCGGTTATATTTTGCTACTCGCATTCTTGTACGCAGCAAATAAGCCAGAAATGGTGAACTCAATTGATCCGAAAGTTAATCCATTCGGTATCGGATCGGTTATCGAAATTATTTATAATGCATTAGGCGGGGGAGCGCTATTCAAGTTCGTCATCATCATTACGACACTTGGCCAACTTTTCTGTGTTACTGCTTGCTTAACATCGTGTTCGCGCATGATGTATGCGTTCTCTCGTGACGGCGCTGTGCCAGGACACGACAAATGGAAGAAGGTCAACAAGAACGGCGTGCCTGCGAATGCGATCATTGCATCTGCGATTGCTGGTGTTGTCATGACACTTCCCGCTCTATGGAAGTCATCTGCTGGAGTACCTACCGCGTTCTATGCAGTGGTCGCAGTCTGCGTGATTTCACTCTATCTGGCCTTCTTGATCCCGATCTTCTTGCGCTTGCGTGCTGGAGATAAATTCACACCTGGTGAATGGACTCTTGGTTCTAAGTACAAATGGATGTGCACCGTGGCAGTAATCGAAATTATTGCAATTTCGATTTACTTCATCATGCCAACTTCTCCAATCGGAGTTCCGGGAGCCAAGGGCTTCAACTGGACCGCGGTTAACTATGCACCTCTGGTTACTGGTGGCGCTCTGGTCTTCTTATGGATCTGGTGGCATTTATCAGTGAAGAAGTGGTTCAAAGGACCAATTAAGAACATCTAAGTATGCAATGATAAAAATTAGCAAATAATAAAAAAGGGTCCAGAAAATTGGGCCCTTTTTTATTGCTCTAAAACTAATCGTCCCCAATGCTGCACAAAGGGTTTCCATACTCGCGCAAGTTCTGATTCCATCTTTGCAAATTCTGGCTCAATCGTGGCCTTGCCTGAATCTAGGAAAGCGTCATCGGCATCTCTTTCCCAGGTTTTTACTATGGATAGATCTATCTCTGGATGGAACTGAACCCCATAACTATTAGTGCCAATACGGTAAATCTGATTGTCGCATAGTTCACTTGAGGCAAGCCTTGTAGCGCCAGCTGGTAACTCCGTCACAATATCTTCATGCCATTGCGCAACGGGCAATTCACCATCAAAATTAAAGATTGAATCTTTGATTTTGTTGGATTTCACTTTATAAACTCCAACTTCTCCGGTATCCGCCTTTTCAACACGTCCACCACCAGCAACTGCCAACAGTTGGGTCCCAAGACAGATAGCGAATATAGGAATGTCGCGATCAATGGCATCCTTGAGAAGGGCCCGTTCGATCGGTAACCATGGATAGTTCGCATCGTCGTTGGCATTCATGTGTCCGCCCAATGGAATCACAGCAAGAATACTTGGAGGAACTCTGTTCGGGACTGGAGAACCTGCATAGGCATGAATAACTTCGACAGTGAATCCGAGTTCTTCCAACCAGAGGCCGACTAAGTGAGGCGGATCTGTTTTATCATTTTGGATTGCAAGAATCTTACGTTGACCAACCGCCATATTTTAATTATAAGTTGTGACGGGGCAGGTGAGAGTCCGAGTGATACCGGGAACCGCTTGGACCTTCGAAAGAATTGCTCGACCAAGCTCTTCCATGCTGGGAGCTTCGGCGCGCATGATGACGTCGTACGGGCCAGTTACTCCTTCGGCAAGATTAACGCCAGCAATGGCAGATACAGCCTTAGCAACAGCAGAAGCCTTGCCAACATCGGTTTGGATCAAGATATAAACCTGGACTGACATGTCGACTCCCTTTTTAATCAATATTTTAAATAAACTTTTAATCATTCAGGTGGTTCGCATATGAGCCTGCCTGAGAGGCCTAGGCTACTCCCAGTTGGATAAATTTCGATAACCGTTAGACGAGCACAAGGGAACGGAATTTGAGATGGCGAGCGAATTCGAACTGATCGCAGCTCTAAAAGCGGTCTTCGACAGCACTGGCGATGAGCAAATCCTCGTAGGAATTGGGGATGACGCAGCCGTGGTTGCTCAACCCAAAGGGAAAGTCGCGATGACGACCGATATGGCGGTTGAAGGTGTCCATTTCAACAGACAATGGTCATCGCTATTTGAAATTGGAGCAAAAGTCACGGCAGCCAACTTGGCAGATATTTTTGCGATGGGAGGCAAGCCCCAATACCTGTTGGTAGCCGCCGCGCTGCCGAATAATTTTTCGGTCGAAGAGATAACAGAATTAGCACAGGGGATTATGGATGAGGCAAAGAAAGTTGGCGCCGTTGTCATCGGTGGCGACCTTACGGTTTCCACTGTTATGACATTATCGATAGCCGCTTATGGCTCAATCAAGGATCCGATTCTTCGCAGCGGCGCAAAGGTTGGGGATCTAGTAATTATTTCGGATCTGCCTGGTAAATCGGCCTTGGGGCTGAGCCTATTGAAGGCAGGGATTAAGGACGAACGAACGAGCGAGCATCGCCGCCCAACGGTTAACTATGCTGCCGCGCAGGATTTCGCGTTAGCCGGCGTATCAGCAATGTGCGATATCAGCGATAGTTTGATTTCAGAACTCTGGCATATTTCTCGTGCCTCTGGCTTAGGGATAGAAATTACGACCGAAGAAGAGATCGATTTTGACGGGGGAGAAGATCATATTTTTCTAGCAACAATCTCTCCGCACCTACCTTTCCCTAGACAGGCAATTGAGATCGGTCGAGTGGTCTTAGGTAAGGGAGTGCGTATTAATGGTTCTCCGGCAGTCCATAGGGGTTTTACGCACTTTCCAGAGTAGATCGAATGAGAGCTGGTTTATCGGTAATGATGACATCTACATTTCTGCGAAGACATAAGAGCGCCTCTTCTGGCTCATTGACGGTCCAAACAAAAATCTTTTGATTCTTTTTTGGCCGAATTCCATCGAGGATTTTAATCCAAGGACCAAGAGCGTTGCCCGGGCTAAACCTTGCGAGAAATGAGTGCCCCGTAAGATAAACCGAATCCCATCCCTGACGCCGGATTCGCCATACTGCTCGCCACGAGAATGACATGATCGCAATGTGTATCTCTTGTGCTGCAATCTCTGATTTATGTGAATCCAAATGTGCAAGCAACTGATTCTCTATTAAGCCACCCTTGGGTACTGGGTGTTTGGTTTCCAGAGCGAGATTCTTTTTGTGTTTAAGCGCCAAAGTAAGGAGTTCTTCTAAGGTGACTATTGGATAGATAGCGTTTATTTCAGAGTACGTACTTTGCGAAATTACCTTCTTTGAATTCGCGATTCGAGCCATGTCGGCGTCATGCCAGCAGACCATGACCCCATCTTTGGTTAAGCGCAGATCACATTCAAAGCCATCGGCTCCTTGGTCAACAGCTGCTTGATAAGCCGCCATGGACATTTCGGGAAAATCAAAAGAGGCACCGCGATGCGCGTATATCAGAGGAGGCATATAAGACCTATAGATAAGAGCGCGAAGAAGCCGGTGAAAAAATCCCTAGTTAGCGGGTGACTTTTCCAGCCTTAAGGCAGGAGGAGCAGACGTTCTGACGCTTGGTTGCACCAGCTACCAGAGTGCGCACGCGTTGGATATTTGGATTCCAGCGGCGGCGGGTCTTACGCATGGAGTGCGAGACATTATTGCCAAAGCTGGGGCCTTTGCCACAGATATCGCAGTTTGATGCCACGATGACTCCTTTGATTCACGGGTACTGAGAAATTCAGATACGACCTATAAGTGTTCGAGTGGGGAAGATTACCGCCCCACAGGCTTAAAACGCTAATCCAGGGCCCTCCTGTTGGCAGAATGCTCACATGTCCACGCTAGAGACCCCGCTGAAGAAGGAGCTTGGGGACCGCACGGCTAACGCTCTGGGGAAAGCCTTCGGTATGGAGAGCGTTGGAGACCTGCTCCGACATTACCCCCGGCGCTATGTAGTCAGAGGAGAACTCTCTGACATCGCAGAACTAGCAGAACTACCTGAGGGAGAAGAAGCGACTGTATTGGCCGAGATATCTGCCGTTAATCTACGCCGCGCATCGGGGCGGACGATCTTGGAAGTTGTGGTCACCGACGGCTCTGCAAAGTTGTGGTTAACTTTTTTTAATCAGCCGTGGCGCGAAAAAGAGTTACGGGTTGGCCGGACCGGAATGTTTGCGGGCAAGATCGGATCCTTCAACGGAAAGCGCCAACTCTCACACCCCGATTACCAATTAATCCCTGATGGCAACGATGTTGATGAAGCCGTCGCCGGCTTTGCTGGGAAGTTTTTGCCGGTTTACCCATCCGCTTCAAAGTTACCTTCGTGGAAAGTGGCGCAATGCGTTGAGATAGTTCTTGATGGGCTTGAAGAGCTTCCAGAGCACATGACGAAAGAGTTGCTTAAAGATCTTGGATATCCGGATTACACACGTGCTATCCGAGAAATTCATCAACCAACCTCCCTGGATGCCGCTGCGCTCGCTCGAGAGCGACTTACATTTGATGAGGCGCTACTTTTGCAATTGCTATTAGCGCAACGTCGAGCCGAATATCGAACTCATAGCGCCATCTCTCGCAGAATTCTTCCAGATGGCTTGGTGTCAAAGTTGGAATCGCTATTGCCATTCACGCTGACCGATGGACAGCGTGAAGTAAGTAAAGAGATCGAACTAGACATGCAAGCGTCTTATCCCATGCACCGTTTACTGCAGGGCGAAGTTGGCTCTGGAAAGACAGTAGTTGCGTTGCGGGCGATGTTGACGGTGGTGGATTCTGGAGGTCAGTCTGTATTGCTGGCTCCAACTGAAGTCTTAGCCCAACAGCATTACAAAACTATTGTAAAACTTTTAGGACCATTGGCAGAAGCCGGGACCTTGGATGGTTCAACTGATGGTACTCAGGTTGTTTTATTAACTGGTTCTATGTCAGCTAGTGCAAAACGTGAAGCGCTTGCAAAAATTGCTTCCGGTGATGCTGGCATCGTCATTGGCACACATGCCTTATTAAGCACGGGGGTGGAGTTTAAAGATTTGGGATTGGTCGTTGTTGATGAGCAACATCGTTTTGGTGTGGAACAACGTGATGCTCTGCGAAGCAAGGCGAAGGTACCACCGCATGTATTAGTGATGACGGCAACCCCGATTCCACGAACCGTCGCAATGACAATCTTTGGGGACCTGGAAATTTCTACGCTCCGCCAACTTCCTTCGGGCAGAATTCCCATTTCAACACATGTCGTTCCGGTTCTGGAGAAGCCGCACTTTTTAGACCGTGCCTGGCAGCGAATCAAAGAGGAAGTTGCAAAGGGGCATCAGGCCTACATTGTGGCTCCGCGTATTACAGAAGGGGAATCTGAGCCTGAAGGAATGACGGATCAGGATCGCGAAATAGCCAAACTGTTAGATGCAGCAGCGGATGCAGAGACCAAGGTGCCCATGACCTCAGTAGAAGAGTTGGCACCACGCTTGGCTACTGGTCCACTAAAAGGATTGAAAATTGCACCATTGCATGGTCGCCAGAGCATCGAACTTAAAGAGGCAACTATGTCTGCCTTTGCCCAAGGCGAAATAGATGTCTTGGTCGCGACGACAGTTATCGAAGTTGGTGTAGATGTCCCGAATGCCTCCATGATGGTGATTATGGATGGAGATCGATTTGGTGTTTCACAGTTGCATCAATTACGTGGTCGAGTTGGCAGAGGAAACGTCCCTGGATTATGCCTTTTGGTCTCTGCAGTCGCCGAGGACTCACTTGCAATGGAAAGGCTCAACGCAGTTGCTGGAACGCTAGATGGCTTTGAACTTTCGAGAATTGATCTAGACCAACGTAGCGAAGGCGACGTGTTGGGCAAAGCGCAATCGGGAGTTCGTTCGCACCTCAGATTGTTAAAAGTATTGCGTGATGAACCGCTGATCGAAAAAGCGCGCACAGTCGCGATCGGAATAATTTCGTTGGATCCACACCTTGAAAAGATGCCAGAATTGGCCAGAGCGGTGCAGGCTCTTCGACAGGAAGAAGCAAGTACT
Organism: uncultured Actinomycetes bacterium; assembly: GCA_903838295.1. Classification (GTDB taxonomy): domain Bacteria; phylum Actinomycetota; class Actinomycetes; order Nanopelagicales; family Nanopelagicaceae; genus PALSA-747. The sequence continues at coordinate 180,604 of CAILXX010000001.1, read as the reverse complement.
TACATGGATAAGGGGTAAATTATGCGGATCATCGCAGGCTCTGCGAAGGGGAAGACCCTGATCTCGCCCACAGATATACGGACCCGCCCAACATCAGATCGCGCCCGCGAAGGTCTGTTCTCATCCTTGGAGTCAGAATTTTCTTCGCTCCAAGATCTTTACTTTCTTGATCTCTTTGCTGGTAGCGGAGCAGTCGGTGTGGAAGCGCTTTCACGAGGTGCAAAACTTGTGCACGCCGTTGAATCTGAATCTGATATTTCACAATTAGCGATTGAGAATTTTGAGTTAATCAAGAAGCCATCTGGAAAATTTCGAGTTTTCCACAGTAAGGCAGCTCGCTTTCTAGAGTCGGATCATGCTGGCATGCAGGGAGCCTATGACATTATTTTCATGGACCCACCTTACGAACTTGGTAATTCGGATATCGAAGAGCTACTAAAAATTATTGTGGAGCGAAAACTCTTACAACCAAGGGGAGTAATTGCTATTGAACGAAAGACCAAGAAATTGCCCTTTGCTTGGCCACCCACCATGGAAGAGTTGAAAGTACGCTCATATGGGCAAGGGAGTATCTTCTACGGCAACTACTCTGCTAGCGTTTTACCGTGAAACGAGTTGTATGCCCAGGATCGTTCGATCCCATTACTTTTGGACACCTAGATATCATCGCGCGAGCCAGTGGAATGTTCGATGAGGTAGTTATTGCAGTGCTGGTGAATAATACTAAAACCACTCTATTCACCGTCGAAGAGAGAATTTCGATGATTGCCGAAGTGACTGCCAAGTTTCCCAATGTCAGAGTTGATTCGTGGTCTGGGTTGCTGGTTGATTATTGCGAGAGAAACAAGATTTCGATCATCATCAAGGGGCTTCGCGCTGTCACAGATTTTGACTACGAACTTCAAATGTCTCAGATTAATCTTCAGTTAAAGGGGGTCGAGACGCTCTTTATGTCAACCGCACCTGCACATTCTTTCCTCTCCTCGTCTTTGGTTAAAGAGATCGCAAACTATGGCGGAGACGTTTCTAATTACATCCCAGAACCACTTGTAGAGAGATTGCGAGCACGTTTAGCGCTCGTCAACGGAGGTAAATAATGGAAGTAGTCGAGCGCGTAGAAAGTGCAATCTTAATGGTGGAAGAGGCGCGAGGTGTTCCTCTATCGGCCAGCTGCGTTGTTCATCGAGGTGAATTGCTAGAAGTGCTTGATGCCGTGCGGAGTTCATTTCCCAAAGATCTCTCGGCCGCTCAAGAAATAATCAATACTAGAGAGCAAATCTTGGAAGAGGCACGCAGTAGTGCTGATTCGCTCATTGGCCATGCGCGCGAAGAAGTTTCACGGATGGTTGAACAGACCGAAATTGTTACCGCCGCACGAGCTGAAGCAAAGCGAATATTGAGAGAAGTCGAAGATGACGCTCGAGCGCAGAGAGAAGAGATCGAGACATATATTGATTCACGACTGGCCACACTAGAAGTAGTTTTAAATAAGACCTTGGATGTTGTAAACCGTGGGCGCGAAAAACTTCAAGGTGCAGATGGCAACCAAGTACTTTCCGAGCTATCTGAGTAAATCAATATGATGAGTACTGCTGCAGAAAAATCACCCTTTCTCTTTAATTGCCATGAATTGCCTAGGCGAGCCGGGGAGATGCGGGAGTACGAACTCACCTTTGAAGATCATGGTTCGATAGGGGTTGACCTTCTGGCAATTCCAGGGGATGCTCCGATTGATGTGGATCTACGTTTAGAAGCAGTCGCTCAAGGAGTTTTAGCTACGGCCACGGTTTCCGGTGAAGCTGTAGGAGAGTGCACGCGCTGTCTAGAACCTCTCACTTTCTTTGTGCAAGAGGAGTTCCAGGAGCTTTTTTACTATGAAGTTGATTATCGCCAAAAACCAAAAGGCAAAGAAATAGTCGTTGAGGATGAGGATGAACTCCTCGCGATGGAGGGAGATTTCATCGATTTAGATGGCCCGATTCGAGATGCTCTTATCTTGAACCTCCCAATTAACCCGTTGTGCAAAGAAGATTGCGAAGGATTGTGCCCCGGCTGTGGCCTCAAATGGATTGACCTACCTGATGGCCATGAACACCTGGTTGGGGATATCCGCTGGGCGCAATTGGATGGCTGGCAAGGTCCAAACTCTTGATAACCCTCGTTTTTACTATTTTGGCTCTATGGGGGATACTTTTCCTCCTACGGTCCTCTAATAGTCCCGTACAGAGCAAGAGTGTCAATAAGATCGTCAACAAGGAGTAAAAAACTATGCCAGTCCCAAAGCGAAAGATGTCGCGTTCGCGCACACGTTCACGTCGTAGTTCTTGGAAGACAACTCCTGCCGCAACTTCACTCTGTTCACAATGCCAACAACCAAAGCTTCAGCACACGGCATGTCCTACGTGCGGAACATATAACCGCCGTCAGGTTATCGAGGTCTGATCTGTTCGCTGGCCTTACCGATCGCTTAGGCATTTCGGTATCTGCCGATTTGCTTGAACTTGCCCTGACTCATCGTTCATATGCGTATGAATCTGGTGGTTTACCAACCAACGAACGCCTGGAATTTCTTGGGGATAGTGTCATAGGTTTAATCATCACCGAAGTTCTCTATGAAAAATTTCCTGAACTAGATGAAAGTCGCCTATCTCCGTTGCGGTCTGGCGTAGTTAATACCAAGGCGCTAGCGCAAATTGCCAGAGAGTTACACCTAGGCGAATTTGTGCGCATTGGAAAAGGCGAAGAAAGTTCTGGTGGTCGCGAGAAAAATTCCATTCTTGCCGATTCTTTTGAAGCACTTGTTGGCGCGATCTATCTAGAAAAAGGTTTAACCCTCACCCACCAAAAGGTGATGCAATGGTTTGGACCCATGATCGAGAGCGCGAATGCTCAAGGCGCTGGAATCGATGGAAAAACCGCTCTTCAGGAGTTGGCATCAGCACTGGGGCTCACCCCACCTGCATATGAAATTTCTGAGTCCGGGCCTGATCATGATAAATCTTTCACTGCAGTCGCAATTCTCTCTGGTGAGCGTTTCGATATTGGCTCAGGCAAGAGTAAGCGTGAAGCCGAACAAATTGCCGCAAAGATTGCGCTAGAAATTCTGCAGGAGCGAAAATCTTAATTCCCCTTTAACAACGGGATGGAAGCCTTAAATGTCTCAAGCACTGGTTGAAGGTGGCGGATTGCTGAAATGGGCGGATGCGGCCTCCGTTAGAGATAGGTTTTCCCCGTGTATTTGAAGAGTGTAAATCTCAAGGGATTCAAGTCCTTCGCCTCTTCAACGACCCTGCTATTTGAGCGTGGCATCACCTGCGTGGTGGGTCCAAATGGATCCGGTAAATCCAATGTAGTCGATGCCTTGTCATGGGTGATGGGTGAACAAGGGGCAAAATCTCTTCGCGGCGGCAAGATGGAAGATGTTATTTTCGCAGGTACTACTGGTCGTGCCCCACTGGGCCGTGCGGAAGTTTCCGTCACCATCGACAATTCGGACAATGTCCTACCCATTGAATTTTCAGAAGTGACTATTACTCGTATTTTGTTCCGCAACGGAACTAGCGAATATCAACTTAATGGTGAGACGACACGGTTACTCGATATTCAAGAATTGTTGAGCGATAGCGGTATTGGTCGAGAAATGCATGTGATTGTAGGTCAAGGTCAGCTTGATGCGATTCTTTTGGCAAACCCAGAAGAGCGTCGCGCATTTATCGAAGAAGCCGCTGGAGTTCTGAAGCATCGTAAGCGCAAAGAGAAAGCTCTTCGCAAACTTGATTCGATGCAAGCAAACCTTGCACGTATTCAAGACCTTACGGTCGAGCTGCGGCGTCAATTAAAGCCGTTGGGCAAACAAGCAGAAGTCGCTCGTAAGGCATCGACTATTCAATCTGATGTTCGCGATTCACGGTTACGGCTTCTTGCTGATGATTTAATCCAACTCAAATCATCGTTCGCAGCAGAAATTGCTGATGAAACGACTTTGCGTGCTCGCCGGGATCAAGTTGAAGCTGCGCTTACGGAAGCTAGAAGTCGTGAAGAAGAGATTGAAGCAATTTCACTTGTTGAAAATCCACTTCTAGTACATGCACAAGAGAACTTTTATCGCCTGACTGCTCAACGAGAAAAGTTTCGTGGAATTCAGTCGCTCTCTTCAGAGCGCGCGCGATTCTTATCGGAGGAACGCGATGAGGCACGTGCGAGCGGGCGAGATCCAGAGAGCATGGATGCCGAAGCAGGCGTCTTGCGAAATGAGGAATTAGCACTTAAAAGTCAAGGCGTGAGAGCTCGAGCAACACTAGAAGAGATCACTCAGCAGTTGCGAAATGCAGAAGCCGCTCTCGCACTTGAAGAGAATCAAGTCTCTGCGGCATTGCGGGCAATTGCGGATGCTCGCGAAGGGACGGCACGGCAAGAGGGCCATATCAATGGCCTACGTGCTCGAATTGATGCGACCAACGGGGAAATATCGAGATTGACCGCTGCCCGAGATGAAGCGTTGGCTCGCCTCCAGAGCTTTCGGACCGAATTTGCATCCCTTGAATCCGAAATCGCAGGAGTTGATCGCTTTGAGCCAGAACTAGACGCAGGTTACGAAAAAGCGCTGGCGCAATTGAACGAAGCGAATTCCAAACGCGCAGAATTACTCGAGAAAGAACAGGGCGCAACTCGTGACCGTGCCGGACTAAATGCGCGATTGACTGCGCTTGAAGAATCCCTCACGCACCGCGATGGCGGAGAAGCCATTCTCTCTGGTCGTGGTGGCGCAAGTTCTCGTGGCCGATTATCTTCACTAATAAGCGTTACATCAGGTTGGGAATCTGCAGTGGCTGCTGCGTTAGGTTCATTAGCGGATTCGATAGTTGTTGCTGATTTACACTCGGCGGTAAAAGCGGTTGCTATGCTCAAATCAGAATCCGCGGGCCAGTCCGAGTTATTGGTGGTTGATGGAGAATTCGGTACACATCAATCGATTCCTCAGGGATTTGATTCTTTATCATCTTTGATAAAAACCGACGGACTTGAATCTATGATCGAAGCCTTGCTCGGTGGCGTTATTGCCGTGCGGGATGTTGAAGAGGCGCAAAGAGCTATCGCACAATATCCACAATTGATTGCGGTTACTCAAGACGGGGACTTGATCAGTCGAAATCGTGTCCGTGGGGGTTCAGTAGGATCAAATAGCGCAATTGAAATTTCCGCGCTCATCGAACGTACGCGACTAGAACTCAATGCGATAGTTGCTACATGTGATTCATTGAAGTTCGAACTTTCTCAGGCGCAAGCAAATGCCCAAGCCGCTCAGAGGGCACACGATGTGGCACTTGCTGGCCTGAATGAATCGGATGCGAAGATTTCTGGTCTGGCAGAACAGATGGCGGTGGCAGGTCAGAATGTTAAGAGCGCACAAGCAGAGCTTGATCGATTGAACACCTCCCTGGATGCTGCCACTGCCCAACGAAGTTCTGATGAGAGAGATTTGGATGCAGCCGCTTCCCAGTTCCAATCTCATCAAGTTCCAGTAGAGCCAGATTTAACTCATTTAGAAGATTTGCGGTCTAAAGTTTCTGCGGCTCGCTCTACGGAAGTAGAAGCTCGACTGGAACTTCGAACTATGGAAGAGCGAATTACCGCTGTTGCAGATCGTGCCCGCGCGCTAGAAATTGCTGCACAAGCAGAGCGCGAGAACGCCGTCAAGGCTGTGGGCCGGTTAGAACAACGCGCCGTTGCTGCGAAGAGTGCGCAACAAATAGCCGATCTTGCCTACGAAACACTGATTCAAATTGAAGTGACGATTTCTAAGGCGCTGACCGAACGTGAACGTCTTGAGAGTCGCCGCACCGAACGCGAAGGCGAAACACTTGCAGTCCGCGGGAAAATTCGTGAGCTCTCTGCAGAACTAGACCAGCTCACTTCGAGTGTTCACCGCGATGAAATTGTTCGCGCCGAACAACGTTTGCGGATTGAACAACTTGAAAATCGCGCTATTGAAGAGCTAGGCGTGGATGTTAATACGCTGTTAACCGAATACGGTCCAGATAATGATGTACCGACCTTTGTTGAAGATGAGAATGGAACCTTTGTTCCAGGTGATTTGATTCCTTATCGCCGCGATCAGCAAGAGAAGCGATTGATTCAGGCAGAACGTGGCTTAGCAATGTTGGGTAAAATCAACCCGTTGGCTCTCGAAGAATACTCGGCTCTTGAAGAACGCCTTCTTTATCTTGCCGAACAGTTGGAAGATCTTAAGAAGACCAAGAAGGATCTGTTGGACATCATAAAAGAAGTTGATGACAAAGTAGTTCAGATCTTTAGTGATGCTTATTTTGATACTGCTCGCGAGTTCGAACAAATATTTGCTCGATTGTTCCCGGGTGGTGACGGAAAGTTAATATTGACCGATCCGAGCAACATGATGACAACTGGCGTGGATGTCGAAGCGCGGCCACCAGGTAAGCGCATTAAGCGGCTCTCCTTGCTCTCTGGCGGAGAACGTTCGTTGGTGGCTGTTGCCATGCTTGTGGCGATATTCAAAGCACGTCCAAGTCCGTTCTATGTCATGGACGAAGTTGAGGCCGCCCTTGATGACACCAATTTGAGTCGACTCTTGGGGGTTTTCGAAGAGCTACGTGAAAAATCTCAATTAATCATTATTACTCACCAGAAGCGCACAATGGAGATAGCAGATGCGCTTTATGGTGTGACGATGCGCGGCGACGGAGTATCGGAAGTCATTTCGCAACGTTTGCGCGAATCTGAATCCGTCTCGTAAGAGAGCTACATTATGGCTTTATTCTCAAAGATTCTTGCAAAACTCCGTGGCGGTTCGACATCGGATGCAGATTGGGATGAGCTACGAACAACTTTGATTGAGGCTGATCTCGGCGCCACCCTTTGCGATGAATTGATTGAGATCGCTCGTCGTGAAAAGGTAGAAGATTGTGAGGTTGCGCTAACGCATGCATTGGAATCGGCATTAACTAGTGTTGACCGCTCACTCGCGCGAGCACAGGGACGTCCCACTACAGTCATGGTGGTTGGGGTAAATGGCACTGGTAAAACAACCTCCGTTGCAAAATTAATGAGTTTGATTAAACAATCCGGTAACTCGGTCGTCGTCGCGGCTGCAGATACTTTTCGAGCTGCAGCTATTGAACAGCTGCAGACCTGGGGTGAAAAAATTGGCGTTGAGGTAGTAGCGGGTAAATTTCAAGGAGATCCGGCATCGGTTGTCTTTGATGCGGCGACATTGGCGATTCGTGAGAAGGTTGATTATTTAATTATTGATACGGCTGGACGCTTACACACCAAGTCCAATCTGATGGACGAACTCTCTAAGATTCGAAGAGTCCTCGAGAAGAGCTCTCCAATCGATGAAGTTCTGTTGGTTGTAGATGCGACAACAGGCCAAAACGGGATTGTGCAGGCAAGGAGTTTTCTCGAGGCGGTAGGAGTCACGGGCCTGGTCCTGACCAAGATGGATGGATCTGCCAAAGGTGGCATTGCGCTGGCGATAGAGCGCGAGACTAGGCTCCCGATCAAATTTGTGGGGACGGGGGAGCGGGCCGAAGATTTTTCCACCTTCGAGGCTTCGATCTATATTTCTAGCCTGTTGGAGTAGCCAACAACGAAATCTCGTGTTAAATTTCTGCCGTTCGTAAGAGTTAAAAGTGCGTGCCAGTGTCGGTCCACTTTCTTCGAGCCTCTCAATGTTGAGATCTCCTCACCTTTTTAAAATAAAACGGAGAAATCTATGCATTTACTAATGGGCACTATGGTGTCTGCCGCCGCTACAACCACCGATGCAACCAACCATGCAGATACTGCTTGGATTTTGGCATCATCTGCACTCGTACTTCTTATGACTCCCGGACTCGCCTTCTTTTATGGTGGCATGGTTCGAGGCAAGAATGTTCTTGGAATGTTGGCTCAGAACTTTGTCACCATGGGTATGGTTTCAATTCTCTGGATTACTGGTGTTTATTCACTAGCGTTTCAAGGTACTAACGGTTTCATCGGAAACCTTCAGAATTTTGGTCTGAACCATATTTGGATGCAACCAACTGGCTTATCGTTGTCGATTCCGCCTATGGTCTTCGTTGCCTTCCAATTGATGTTCGCAATTATTACTCCAGCTCTGATTACCGGTGGAACTGCAGATCGACTCAAGTTCGGAAGTTGGGTTGCATTCTCTTCACTCTGGTTGATTCTCGTTTACGCGCCAGTCGCTCACTGGGTTTTCTCACCAGTTGGCTGGTTGGCGAAGAAGGGGGCTGAAGATTTTGCGGGCGGAACAGTTGTGCATGCAAATGCGGGCGCAGCAGCCCTAGCCGTAATTCTTGTAGTTGGAAAACGTAGAGGATGGCCGAAGGAACGTATGCGTCCTCACAATGTTCCTTATGTTCTCCTTGGAGCAGGGTTGTTGTGGTTTGGTTGGTTTGGATTTAACGCCGGGTCAGCGCTATCAGCCAACACCTTGTCTGCTTATGCCTTCGTAAACACCAATACCGCAACTGGCGCAGCACTTATTGGTTGGATCTTGACTGAGAAACTTCGTGATGGTCACTCCACCACCCTTGGAGCTGCATCTGGAGCCGTAGCGGGACTAGTCGCAATCACACCTGCCTGCGGATTCGTTAGTCCCATGGGGTCAATTGTGATCGGCTTTGCTGCCGGCATAGTTTGCTGTTTGGCAACGGCGCTCAAGAATATCTTCAAGTTTGATGATGCTCTTGATGTCGTAGGTGTTCACCTCGTCGGAGGTATCTTGGGAGCTCTGCTAATCGGACTCTTCGGTACCGCTATGGTCAATGGCGCAAACGGCTTGTTCTACAAAGGTGGATGGACTCTTATGGGTCATCAACTTATTGCAGTTGGAGCAGTTGTCGCCTATTCCTTCATCGTGACTTACATCCTGGCTCTCGCTATTGAGAAGACAGTTGGGTTGCGCATCTCTGAAGAGGACGAAGTCGCTGGCCTCGATCTTTCTCAGCATGCAGAAACTGCATACGAGACCGCATCGTTTAGCGATGGTTCCCGCTTTCTCTCTAACTTCACTTCAACTAAGTAACCAAAGGGGCAAACATGAAACTCATTACTGCAATCATCAAGCCATTTAAGTTGGATGATGTCAAGAATGCACTCAATGCCTTTGGTATCACCGGCATGACAGTCTCGGAAGCTATGGGCTTTGGACGTACTCGTGGACATACAGAGGTATATCGTGGCGCGGAGTACACCATCGATCTAATTCCTAAAATCCGGTTAGAAGTCGTCGTTGACTCTGCCGATGCCGACAAGGTTATTGACGTGATCGTCAAGGCAGCTTCAACTGGAGCGATTGGAGACGGAAAGGTTTGGTCAGTTCCGGTAGACCATATTGTCCGAGTTCGTACAGGCGAGCGTGGGGTAGACGCTATTTAATAAGTTAAATAGTTAGGCTAACCCTTATGGGTACGAGAGAGCGCCGCGAAAGATCCAATGCAAGCGATGAATTACTTGCAGAACTCTTTCGTGGCGCTCTGCGCGTTTCAAATACCTCTGAGGAAGAGATTGCTCTTGCTGCGGTCGGTGGTTTTGGACGTGGTGAACTTTCACCTGGGTCAGATCTCGATATCATTTTCATTCATACTGGGCTAAGCGAAGAGAAACTTTCGATCTTCGTCAAGGCGATGCTCAATCCACTCTGGAGCGAAGGTAAACAGATTGATTACTCTGTAAGAACCCGCAAAGAGACCAAGCAAGTAGCGCGGGGAGATATAAAAGTTGCGTTAGGTCTTCTAGATATCCGCCACCTAGCAGGTAGGCAAGATTTGAGTGATGCTGTTGGTGGGGATGCGGTAAAGCAATGGCGCAAGCATATTGAGGATTATCTTGTGATGCTGAAGGCTGCCATCGAAGATCGCACAAATATTTTTGGGGAGATGGCTTTTCTGTTAGAACCGGATCTCAAGGAATCTAGGGGTGGACTTCGGGACATAACAGCATTGCGAGCGATTGCCATTAGTGAATTTGTTCCGGTTGCGTTAGATCGGTTAGCAGAATCTGAAGCGCTGATTGCTTCTACTCGCGATGCTTTACATGGAGTGACGAGACGGACAAGAGATCAATTGCTCTTGACCGAGCAGGATGCCGTCGCCGTCAGTATGTCGATTGAAAATGCTGATATTTTAATGCTGCAATTATCTAAAGCGGCTCGTGCGGTCGACTATGTGATGCAGTTGACGTGGCATCGTATTGACGAGCAAACGCGCGAATCTAGGTTTCGGCGAAGCCGCAGAGTGCCAATTGCTAAAGGGCTAGAGCGATATAGAAATGAAATAGGTGTTATTGGTGGTTATGCCATCTCTGAAGATGGGGGCCTAGGTTTGCGTGCAGCTTCCTTCGCTGCTCAAAGGGGTGTGCGATTATCGCTGGAAACAGTTGTTAAAATTGCGGCAGATTTTCAGTCGCTGACGACGCCATGGCCGCGACAATCTCGCGAAGATTTAGTTGCTTTTATTGGTGCAGGCGCTGCAATGGTGGATGTGTTTGAATCGTTAGATCAGGAAAATCTCATAGAAAAATGGATTCCAGAGTGGGAGCATGTCCGGTTCTTGCCGCAACGAAATGTGCTACATCACCACACTGTTGATCGACATATGCTCGAAACCGCTGTTCGTGCAGCCGCGCTTACTCGTGAAGTTCACAGGCCCGACCTGCTTCTGGTCGGCGCGCTATTTCACGATATTGGTAAGGGTTATGAGCATAAAGACCATTCAGAATATGGTGCAGAACTGATTTATCCCCTTGCCCTTCGCATTGGATTTAGTGAAGAGGATGCATCGCTTCTTTCCAAGATGGTTTTACATCATCTACTTTTGCCAACTGTTGCAACTCGACGGGATATTGATGATCCACAAACAATCGAATATGTTCGCAACTTGGTAGGTAACGCCCAATTATTGGAGTTGCTTCACGCACTTAGCATTGCTGATGGCGAGGCGACTGGTCGAACTGCATGGAGTGATTGGAAAGCGGGTCTAGTCGAGAATCTAGTTAAGAAGACTTTATTGGCGATGCAAGGCATCGCCCCTGCACCTCAGCCAGAGTTATCACCTCAGCAGTTGGAGAAAGCTGCAACGGGTGAATTGTCGGTGGATGTCGTTGATCGCGGTGATACCCTCGAGATCGAAATTATCGCCCCAGATCGAACTGGCTTACTGGCTGCGATTACCGCTGTATTTACTGTAACGCGAATGGATGTTCGTTCAGCTAAAACCAGGACAGTGGGAGTAACAGCGGTAATGAATTGGATCGTCAATGTAGATATTAATGCGGCGATTCCATCAACTTCTGGTTTGATTAATCTCATTGAGAGCGCACTCGTCGGGACTGAAGATCTGCAGATTCGGATAAATGAGCGAATTCGTTCCTATAGAAGACGACCGGGAATTTTGGTACCTCCGCCGGTTGTCACGGCAATTACACAAATTGTTACTGATGCCACAATCATTGAGGTGCGGATGCACGACCGTCCAGCACTTCTTTATACAGTGACAACCGCGATATCTGGATTTGGAGTGGATATCAAAGGAGCCATTGTTTCCACGCTAGGAGCGGAGGCTTTTGACACCCTGTACGTCACAGACTCGACCGGGGCACCGCTCGGTGAGGATAAGGCATCGGAACTTGCGACAGAGCTGCAGATAATTCTTAGCGCAGAGGACTAGTACCCTTACCCCGTGTTCGATTCCCTGACCTCTAAATTTGCTTCAGCGTTCTCTTCGCTGCGCTCTCGCGGTCGTTTAAAGCCTTCGGATATTGAGGAAATTGTCGCTGAAATTCGGAGCGCCCTAATCGAATCAGATGTTGCCCTACAGGTGGCTGACACTTTTGCGGATTCGATTAAGGAGATTTCCTTAGCAGAACTCGAACAAGTGAATAAGAGCGTCAACCCATCACAAGGCATATTCGACATTGTGAACAAGGAATTGGTTCGAATCCTAGGTGGGCAAGCTAGGCGTATTCGCATGGCAAAGAATCCGCCTACAGTAATTATGTTGGCTGGATTGCAAGGTGCTGGTAAAACTTCGCTTGCCGGAAAGTTAGCTCTCTATTTAAAGAATCAAGGAAATACTCCGATCCTTATCGCCTCAGACCTGCAGCGTCCAAATGCTGTAACACAGCTACAGCAAGTTGGTGCGTCAGTCGGTGTTCCAGTTTTTGCTCCAGAACCTGGCAATGGTGTCGGGGATCCAGTAGCGGTTGCTAAAGCGGGTAAAAAATTTGCAGAAGAGAAGCTGCATAACTTTGTCATCGTCGATACAGCGGGTCGATTAGGTGTCGATTATGAGCTAATGGAACAAGCTGCACGAATAAGAGATGCAGTGAAGCCCGATGAAATTCTTTTAGTTGTTGACGCCATGGTTGGACAAGATGCGGTTCGTACCGCAGAAGCCTTCTTGAGCGGTCTTGGATTTGATGCAGTTGTACTGACAAAACTTGATGGAGATGCTCGCGGTGGTGCGGCACTTTCGATTCTCACGCGCACAAACCGACCAATCATGTTCGCAGCAACCGGGGAAAATCCAACTGATTTTGATCTCTTCTACCCAGATCGCATGGCCTCTCGTATCCTTGGACTTGGAGATGTTCAGACTCTGGCGGAGCAAGCCAAAGCTGCAATGGATCCGGACTTAACGAAGCGGTTTGAAGAAAAATTTGCCCGAGGTGACGATTTTACATTGCTCGATTTTCTAGGCCAGTTGCAGGCTATTAAGAAGATGGGTTCTATGAGCAAGATGCTTGGGATGTTGCCTGGGATGAATAGTGGAGCGATGAAGAAGCAGTTAGAAAGTTTGGATGATGGTGAATTAATTAAGACCGAAGCCATTATTCAATCAATGACGCCAGCTGAGCGCGAAGATGTAAAAATTTTAAATGGTACGCGGCGGTCGCGAATCGCCAAGGGGAGTGGTCGGGCAGTCTCTGAAGTAAATAATTTGGTCGATCGGTTTACTGCTGCGCAGAAGATGATGCGCCAGATGCGTAATGGTGGGGGTATGCCAGCAGGAATGCCGCCGGTTCCAGGAATGCCGGCGATGCCAAAATTCAATAAGCAGCAACCGGCCAAGAAGAAATCGCGCTCTGGAAACCCAGCTAAGCGGGCGGTCGAAGAGGGATAAATCCCAATTTGGCGCTGGCTCGCAGAGATGGCAGGATTGGCCTCCTGCATAAGGGCCCTCTACCCCTTTGCCAGACCCATCCATTATGGATTGAGATTCACCTGTCGCTCCCACTGACAGCCTGATGATCGAACCGAATCATTCAAGGAGTAACCACACTCGTGGCCGTAAAAATTAAATTGATGCGTCTCGGAAAGATTCGCACCCCGCATTACCGTGTTGTTGTATCCGATGCTCGCACCGCTCGTAACAGCCGTGCAATTGAAGAGATCGGTCGCTACAACCCAAATTCAGAACCTTCATTTATTCAGATTGATGGCGCTCGTGCTGCTTACTGGCTAAGTGTTGGTGCGCAGCCAACTGATGCTGTTGCAGCTCTCTTGAAGATCACCGGAGACTGGCAGAAGCACAAAGGTCTACCGGGCACAGAGGGAACATTAAAGAGCGTTCCCGTGAAGGCAGATAAGCGTCTTGCTTACGAAGCAGCCGTAAAAGAGGCAATGAATGAGCCTGCTGATGGTGCTACGACTCTTAAGAAGAAGGCTGCGGAAAAGCTAGCTGCTAAGAGCGCTCCTGCTGCAGAAGCAGTCGCAGAGATTGTTACGGAAGCTGTAGTCGAAGCTGTCGCAGAGATTGTTACGGAAGCTGTAGTCGAAGCGGTCGTAGAGGCAGTTGCGGAAGAAGTGGTTGCAGAAGCGCAAGCGATTGTTAATGACGAAGCGAGTGCTGAATAACCATGATTGACGAGGCGCTCGAGCATCTTGTTAAGGGAATTGTCGATAACCCTGAAGAGGTAGTTATCACTGAAAAAACCCATCGTCGTGGAACAACATTAGAAGTGCGCGTGCATCCCGAAGATATTGGCAAGGTTATTGGCCGCAATGGTCGCACTGCTCGCGCTCTTCGCACAGTGATCAGTGCAATCGCAGGACGTTCCGTCCGTGTAGATCTCATCGAGGCTGACGAGGTCCGTTAACAGTGTTGTTGGTGGTCGGCCGAATTGGTCGAGCGCACGGCGTACTGGGTGAAGCAACAATAGAAATTCGTACCGACCTTCCCGACGATCGTTTCATCGTCGGGAGTCAGTTGGTGACCGATCCAGCTGAGCGTGGCCCCCTAACTATCGAATCTTTGCGCTATCACAATGGAATTTTGCTCTTGAAATTCCGAGAAGCCCACGACCGTACCTCTATTGAAAAGCTGCGAGATACCTTGCTCGTTGCAGATATCGATATGGCTAACGAGGCACAGTTTGAAGATGAGTTTCATGTTCAGCAATTGATTGGACTTTCCGTGATCAACGAAACCGGAGAATTGATCGGGGAGCTCTCCGATGTCTTAAATCTTCCCGGCCAGGATCTCCTAGCAGTGAAAACTCCAACGGGAGAAATTCTTATTCCATTTGTTGCAGAGTTTGTTCCAGAAGTAGATATCGAATCAGGACGCATAATCGTCTCCCCGCCTCCTGGCTTGCTCCACTTGACCGAGTCCGCAGATGAATAAATTACGGTGTGATGCAATATCAATTTTCCCAGAGTACTTTGCGCCTTTGCAGTTGTCGCTGATCGGCAAAGCAATAGAAAATGGTCTAGTAGATATAAAAGTACATGATCTTCGTGATCAAGCCACTGGGGTCCATAAAAGCGTAGATGACACACCTTATGGTGGTGGCGCTGGCATGGTGATGTCGCCGGAACCGTGGGGAAGTGCAATTGATCAGGTATTGGGTGAAGTTGATTCTCCGACCCATGATTTGATTATCTTGACTCCCGCCGGCGAGAAATTCAGCCAGAAAATTGCAGAAGAACTTTCGCAGAGTCATCACATGATTTTTGCCTGTGGACGTTACGAAGGTATTGATCAACGGATTACGGACTATTACCGACTAATACCTGGTGTCAGAGTTCGAGAACTCTCTATTGGTGACTATGTTTTAAATGGTGGAGAAGTCGCTACTTTGACAATCTTGGAAGCGGTGATTCGCCTGATCCCCGGAGTGCTTGGCAACCCCGATTCGCTGGTCGAAGAGTCACATTCAATGGATGAAGATATTGTTGAATATCCCAACTACACCAAGCCAGCGAACTGGCGTGGCCTTGAAGTGCCGGAAGTCTTATTATCTGGCAACCACGCCCTCATTAAGAGGTGGCGTTTGGAACAAGCACAGGAACGTACTCGTATTTTGGGAGAGCGGACTGGCGAGTAACCCGCACTAAGGCACTACCTTTGCCTCATGGCCGAAAGCAATCCTTCAGTTCAAAGTCGCCTCATCCGCGATTTAGAGCCAGCAGTGGCGATTGAGTTAGAACGTCACATCAGCACCACCAAGGATTGGTATCCGCACGAATATGTCCCGTGGTCGGAAGGACGTACTTTCGCTGGCCCACTTAACGGCGACGCATGGGAAGCTAAAGATTCCAAACTGACACCACTCGCTCAGGACTCGTTGGTGCTCAATTTGTTAACAGAAGATAATTTGCCGTCGTACCACACCGAAATTGCTCTATCGATGGGCCGCGATGGCGCCTGGAATACGTGGATTAATCGCTGGACGGCAGAAGAAGCTCGTCACTCAATTGTCTTGCGCGATTACCTTATGGCTACGCGAGGCGTAAATCCTGATGAGTTAGAAGATCTGCGAATGGCTCACATGCAAGTTGGATACGAGACTCCGTACCCCAATGACATGTTGCACACTGTTGCCTACGTAACTTTTCAAGAGTTAGCTACACGTATCTCTCATCGAAACACCGGGCGCATATCAAATGATGCAATTTGCGAAGGCATGCTTGCGAGAGTCGCCTTGGATGAAAATCTACATATGCTTTTTTATCGTAACTTACTTGCCGAGGCAATCAAGTTAGAACCGAATGCAGCCATGCGGGCCATCACCAACGTGCTCATTAATTTTCAGATGCCTGGTGCTGGTATGCCTGGTTGGGGACGTAAGTCAGTACAGATTGCACTGGCCGGCATCTATGACTTGAAATTGCATCTTGAGGATGTTGTGATGCCAGTGCTTCGCGCATGGGGAATCTTTGATTTAGAAACCTTAACTGGCGACGGAGCTGCTGCTCGCGAAGAACTTTCGGCCTTTCTCAAGAAAAGCACAGAAGAGGTAGCCCTCTTCGTCGATAAACGTGAGACTTATTTCGATCGCTTGATCGCCCGTGGCCAGGAGCCAGTGCGCCTTCTCTAGTTGACACCACCAAGAGGGAATAATCCCGACACGCCGAGCGTTGATTAGGCATAGTGGGGGGTTATAGGACAGTATCCGCCACGTTGGGTTGAATAATTTCTCCCGAGATCGATCTTTGATACGACCAGTGATGTGAAGGAGGTGCAGCATGGCAACTGATTACGACACACCCAGAAAAACTGATGAAGAACTTCATGAGGAATCCCTTGAAGAGCTAAAAGCTCGGAGAGCGGATGCGCAATCAGGACAAGTTGATATCGATGAAGAAGATGCTGCGGAGAATCTCGAACTTCCTGGCGCTGATTTGTCGGGCGAAGAATTAACTGTGCGGGTAGTACCAAAGCAGACTGATGAATTTACCTGTTCACGCTGCTTCTTGGTTCACCACAGCTCACAATTGGCTCGCGGTGAAGGCGCAAAATCTGTTTGTAAAGATTGCGACTAAATATAGAGAAGCATGGATGAAGTAAAGGCGAAGTAAATAGAGTTTTACGAGAGCGCAGCTGCTAGCAGTTGCGCTTTTTTGCTGCTCACAAGCCAGTAGGGTGTTGAATCTTCTGGATCACTAATCTCAATTTTAATTCCTGCAGGAATCCAAAATCTGATCTGTACGTAGCTAGCAGGGTCCGCACGTGGCCCTCGCAAGGCACGCATCGCCACGGAATCTAATTCCGTTGTCTGGACTATAAATTTGCGGTCGATCTTTGCGCGACCGACGTGGAGCCAGTCACCTTCTACCGATACTTCTAGCAGTGATTTGCGGGAGAGAAGGAGTAAACCAAGTAGTTGCACGATCATCGAAAGAGCGGCCCAGAGATTTCCCAGGGCTGCCCAGAAAGCAAGGGCTAGCGAAGCGGCCAAGAAGAGAAGAAATAGCCACAACCAGAATGGCCACGCGATTTTCTCCTTAAAATTTTGGCTCATCCCCGTACCGTACCGTTACGATCCCTCCATGGTTCAAGTATTGGTGAAACGACTTTATCCGGATGTGCCACTCCCAAAATATGGGAAGGCTGGTGACGCCGGCGCTGATATTACTACGAGGGTAGATGTAACACTGCAACCTGGCGAACGAGTATTAGTGCCAACAGGATTGTCGATCGCCTTACCCTTCGGATTCGCTGCATTTGTTCATCCTCGATCGGGTCTGGCTATTAAGCACGGAGTTTCTATGGTTAATACTCCGGGGACTATCGATGCGGGATTTCGGGGGGAACTCCAAATTATTTTAATTAACCACGACTTGAGAGAAGCGATCTCATTTGTTAAGGGGGACCGGATCGCCCAGCTCGTGATTCAGCGAGTTGAAGCAGCTGACTTTGTTGAAGTAGATGAGTTGCCAGGCTCAGAAAGGGCAACAGGCGGCTTCGGGTCGACGGGCGTTCAATCATGAGTTACGAAGGCCATCAAGAAGATAAGGCGAAAGTTCTCTCAGCAATTGGCGGTACTCGTGGATTGATAGACAGCGGATTACCATCAATAATCTTCTTAATCACATTCAATATTTGGCACAACATTAGTCGTGCGGCAGTTGCGGCTGTAGCACTGTCTCTGATCTTTGCTATTGTCCGCTTATTCAAGAGAGAAACTTTGCAGCACGCAATTTCTGGAGTAGTCGGTGTTCTCTTTTGTGCGCTATTGGCTCGTCATACTGGGAAAGCTGCTGATTTTTATCTGCCTGGTCTTATCATCAATGTTATTTATGCATGCGTTTATGCAGTCGGGAATATCGCGGGCTGGCCGATTATTGGCTTGCTTTTGGGTCCGATCTTGGGAGAAAACCTTGCCTGGCGGACAAACCCTGCCCGTAAGGCCGCCTACCGTCGCGCCGGTTGGCTATGGGTTGCATTGTTTGGATCGCGATTGATTGTGCAGTACCCATTATATAAAACCAATCATCTTAATTGGCTTGGGAGCGCACGATTAGTTATGGGTTACCCACTCTTCTTCGCTGTTGCGTGGGGGACGTGGTTGATAATACGAAAAGTCCCAACAGTAAAAATAGAGGAATCAGCCTAAGAGGCAGTTTTTCAATTCAACTTCGGAGGCATTGGTAGCGACGAAAATTAGCTCGTCTCCTGCCATAAGCAAGTCTTGCGGATTTGGTGTGATGACGTGCCCGTCGCGGACGATAGAGGCCAATGAAGTTTCTTCAGGAAATTGAACTTCGGCCACGGTCTTTCCGGCCGCGGATGCCCCATCCGGAAGAGTAATTTCTACAAGATTTGCGCCACCGCGCTTGAGCGAGAAGAGACGTACTACGTCGCCAACGGTGACTGCTTCTTCTACTAATGCTGAGATGATTCTTGGAGTAGAGACAGCAACATCAACGCCCCATGCGCTATCGAAAAGCCACTCATTTTTTGGGTGGTTGATGCGGGCCACTACGCGGGGAACGCCATACTCGGTCTTGGCCAGCAAGGAGCAGACTAAATTCACTTTGTCATCTCCAGTTGCGGCCACGAGCACCTGACAACCTGACAGTTTTGCATTGTCTAGTGAAGCGATCTCGCAAGCATCTGCGAGCAACCATTCGGCTTGAGGAACGCTATCCATCTTGAGGGCTGCAGGATCGCGGTCCATCAAAAGAACGAGGTGACCATTTTCGATAAGTTCGCGGGCAATAGCACGACCAACATTTCCGGCACCCGCGATAGCAATTTTCATAATCTCCGCCTAGTTCACTTCTGGTTCACGGGTAAGGATCTCATCGATCATAACTCGCTCTGACTCAAGAAGGGAGACGTGAACAAGATCGCCTTCCTGCAAAACTGTATGGGAATTAGGAATCAGACCTTCACCGAGTCGTGTAATAAATGCAACCCGAGCATTTGTTGCTTCTTCGATCAAAAGTACTGGCTTCCCAAACCACGCTTTATGTAATGAGATTTCACATAACTGAATCGTCCCACTCGCGTCTCTCCATTCAGAGCGAGAACCCTCTGGGGTAAGCCGGCGGATCATTTGGTCAGTGGTCCAGAGAACAGTTGCAACGGTAGGGATTCCCAGGCGCTGATAAATTTCGGCACGTTCTGGATCATAAATACGGGCGACCACATTTGTGACGTTGTAAGACTCACGAGCGACTCTGGCGGCAAGAATATTTGAGTTATCACCGTTAGAGACCGCGGCAAAGGCACCAGCATTGTCGATTCCGGCTTCTAGCAAAATGTCTCGGTCAAAGCCAACGCCAGTAATTGTCCGACCTTTAAAGTCAGGCCCTAGGCGGCGGAAAGCCTCTCGATTTTGGTCAATAACTGAGACCGTATGACCAGCTGTCTCGAGTTCCTTTGCAAGACCTGCTCCGACGCGACCACATCCCATGATGACTACATGCACGGAGGAGAACTTACACCCTTAAGGTGTGACCATGGATGATAAGCCGATAGAAACGTTAGAGATCACCTCAGAAAACTCAGAAAACTCAGAAAACTCAGAAAACTCAGAAAACTCAGAAAGATTGCAGGTCGGGCAGACCGTGACTGTGGAGATCGGCGCTATCGCACATGGTGGCCATTGCGTTGCGCGCTATGCCGGCCAAGTGATCTTCGTTCGATATGCAATTCCTGGCGAGAGCGCAGTGGTGGAAATTACTTCGGTTAATTCGAAGATGGCTCGTGGTGATGCGATTGAAATCCTCAAAAAATCTCCATACCGAGTCGAAGCGCCATGTCAGTATTCACACCCTGGTGGTTGCGGTGGTTGCGATTTCCAACATATCGACCTTGGATATCAACGCACCTTGAAGTCCGAAGTCATTGTGGAACAATTCCAAAGGCTTGGCGGACTCACGATTTCTTGTGAAGTCAAAGCTGTGAAGCCAGACGATGGTTTGCATTGGCGTACTCGGATGGATTTTGCAATTGGGGAGATGGGGCGAATAGGTCTATATACCAATCGCACCAACGAGGTAGTGGAAGTTTCTGACTGTTTAATTGCTGATCAGCAAATGAATATTGTGACTCTGGCTGCTCGTAAGTGGAATGGCGATGATCGAATCGAAGTCGCTAGCACCAGTAGTGGACAGGTCAGCGTTTCGCGTGCTGGAAGAAGTATTTCTGGCCCTACGCAATTAGTAGAGAAGATCGGGGATTTCACTTATCAGGTCTCTCCACAAAGTTTTTGGCAGGCACACAAATCAGCGCCAAGTACATTGATCGATGAAGTGCTGAACCAACTGCAGATTGAAACCGGTGAAGTTGTGTGCGACCTGTATGGCGGAGCCGGACTCTTTAGCGCCCCGCTTGCTAAGGCAGTTGGAGATAAAGGGAAGGTGCATCTGATTGAATCCGACCGAAGGGCTATTTCTGATGCCCAGCGGATCTTTAAAGGCTTTGGAAATGTAGAAATTCATGAGGGAAGGGTTGAGGCACAACTTCCAAAAATTGCCGATCCTGATCTAATCCTGCTCGACCCTCCTCGAACGGGAGCCGGCGAGGAAGTAGTGATCGTGATGTCTCGCATGCATCCTCGGGCAATTGTCTATGTCTCGTGTGACCCTGCTTCGATGGCACGGGATGCAAAGTTGTTGCTGGCGAATGGGTACAAGTTGGATCAAATCGTCGGGTACGACCTTTTCCCTCAGACCCAACACGTTGAATGTGTGGCACGTTTCATTCCTGCCTAGGTGCAAGTGCCAAAATCCTCGTTATTTCCTGAGATAGGATTTGGCTACGATGAGCAAAAACACCTTTAACGCAAAGAGCACAATTGATGCCGCAGGCAAGACCTACGAAATCTTTGATATCACGGGGCTAGAAGGAGCCAAGACTCTTCCTTTTAGTCTAAAGATTTTGCTTGAGAACCTTCTGCGAACAGAAGATGGGGCAAACATCACTGCGTCACAGATAACTTCCCTGGCACAGTGGGATCCATCGGTAGAGCCTGATACCGAAATTCAATTCACGCCAGCTCGCGTAATTATGCAGGACTTCACAGGAGTTCCTTGCGTCGTAGATTTAGCAACGATGCGGGAGGCGATCGCGGATCTTGGTGGAGACCCAGCAAAAGTAAACCCACTTGCTCCAGCAGAATTGGTCATCGATCACTCGGTAATTGCTGATCTCTTCGGGACAGTTACATCTTTTGAAGAGAATACAGATATTGAATATCAACGTAACAAAGAGCGGTATCGCTTCTTACGTTGGGGGCAGAGCGCGTTTGATGAATTCAAGGTTGTGCCTCCTGGAACTGGAATTGTTCACCAAGTAAATATTGAATTCTTAGCTCGGGTGGTCATGACTCGCACGGTCGCTGGGGTTCTACGTGCTTATCCAGACACGGTCGTCGGAACCGATTCACATACAACAATGGTTAATGGTCTTGGTGTCCTTGGCTGGGGTGTAGGCGGAATCGAAGCGGAAGCAGCGCTCTTGGGGCAACCGGTCTCCATGCTGATTCCACGTGTAGTGGGTTTCAAACTTAAAGGTGAACTTCCGGTTGGCACCACAGCGACGGATCTAGTGCTAACAATTACAGAACGATTACGTAAGCACGGTGTGGTGGGCAAATTTGTTGAATTTTATGGACCTGGTGTTGCGGCGCTACCGATGGCCAATCGGACAGCGATCGGGAACATGTCACCAGAGTATGGTTCGACCTGTGCGATTTTTCCTATCGACGAAGAGACACTTCGCTACCTAGAACTCACGGGACGCGAATCTGAACAGATCGAATTAGTTGAAAAATATGCCAAGCGAAATGGATTATGGCATGACCCTTCAATTGAACCTCGCTTCTCTGAATACGTGGAGTTGGATTTGGCAGAAGTAGTCCCATCAATCTCTGGGCCCAAGCGTCCACAAGATCGTATTTCACTCTCGAATTCAAAGCAGGCCTTTAACGAAATTATTCCGACGTATATGGGCGAGAAAACATCTCGTGAATCAATTGATGTCTCGGTCAATGGCGTGGCCACATCAATCGGTAATGGATATGTCGCCATCGCTTCGATCACATCATGTACTAATACTTCCAACCCCTCTGTGATGATTGGTGCCGCGTTATTGGCCAAGAAGGCGGTAGAAAAAGGCTTGCGAAGCAAACCATGGGTTAAAACCACACTTGCACCGGGATCTAAAGTTGTTACTGACTATTATGACAAAGCTGGCCTAACGCCATATATGGAGAAGCTTGGATTCAATCTCGTAGGTTATGGGTGTGTTACTTGTATCGGCAATTCTGGACCGCTGCCGGTAGAGATTAGCCAGGCAATCAATGAGAACGATCTTGCAGTCACCGCCGTACTCTCGGGAAACCGCAACTTTGAAGGTCGAATTAGTCCTGACATCAAGATGAATTACCTCGCCTCTCCGCCCTTGGTGGTTGCGTATGCACTGGCCGGAACCATGGACCATGATTTTGACAACGATCCTATTGGATTAGATGCCACCGGCAATTCGGTGTACCTGCGGGATATTTGGCCATCTGCAAAAGAGATTGACGAAGTTGTTTCCTCAAGTATCTCTTCAGATATGTTTAAGAAGGATTATGCAACGGTATTCGATGGCGACCATCGCTGGAAATCTTTAGAGACGCCTTCGGGAAAGACTTTTGAATGGGAGTCTGATTCAACATATGTGCGCAAGCCTCCCTATTTTGATGGAATGCCACGGGAACCAAAGCCGGTAACAAATATTTCTGGCGGTCGAGTCCTTGCAATCTTGGGGGATTCAGTAACCACGGACCATATTTCTCCAGCCGGCAATATAAAAGTTGATTCTCCGGCAGGTAAATATCTAGCGGCGAACGGCATCGAACGTGTGGATTTCAACTCGTATGGGTCTCGTCGCGGGAATCACGAAGTAATGATTCGTGGCACTTTTGCAAATATTCGTTTGAAGAATTTATTGCTTGATGGAGTAGAGGGTGGTTTTACTCGCAATTTCTTGAACAATGGCGAGCAGATGACAATTTATGATGCATCGGTTCTATATCAAGCCGCCGGTATTCCCTTGGTCATCTTGGCTGGAAAAGAATATGGATCTGGATCATCTCGAGATTGGGCCGCAAAGGGAACGGCTCTTCTAGGAGTCAGGGCAGTGATTGCCGAATCATTTGAAAGGATTCACCGTTCAAATTTAATAGGAATGGGTGTATTGCCACTTCAATATCTCGAAGGTCAGAGCGCAAAGAGCCTTGGGCTTAGTGGCTCAGAGACCTTCGATATCACGGGTATAGAAGAGTTAAACGATGGTGGAATTCCCAAGCTCCTCAAAGTCAAAGCAGGGGAAGTCACCTTCGATGCCAAACTACGCATCGATACGCCTGGCGAGGCTGATTACTATCGTCATGGCGGTATCATGCAGTATGTGCTGCGCTCACTGCTCAACTCATAAAAATGCAACTTTTCTGCGTCGCCTCACCCTGCCTTGGGCTCTAGAATTGGGATATGTCTGAACCGGTTTTTCTTCCCAAGATCCATGAGCCATCCGACCTTGCAGATTTAAATCCGACCGAGCTCAATCAACTGGCAGCAGAAATTCGAACTTTTTTAATCGACAAAGTTTCAAAAACTGGTGGTCACTTAGGTCCAAATCTTGGCGTCGTTGAGCTAACAATCGCATTGCACCGCGCCTTCCAGTCTCCTAAGGACGTCCTTTTATTTGATACAGGGCATCAAACATATGTCCACAAACTTTTAACAGGGCGGCAAGCGGGATTCGACATGTTACGCCAGCGCGGAGGTTTGGCAGGTTATCCCAATCGAGGAGAATCCGAACATGACGTTATTGAAAATTCTCATGCTTCAGGAGCTCTCTCTTGGGCAGATGGCGTTGCGCGTGGTTTTTATGTTCAGGGGATCAAAGATAGAACGGTTGTTTGTGTTGTAGGCGATGGCTCCCTCACCGGTGGAATGTCTTGGGAAGCCTTGAATAATATTGCTGCAAGTCCCGAACTACCCCTGGTAATTATTGTTAATGATAATGAACGTTCGTACTCACCGACGATTGGCGGGGTTGCGACTTACTTATCAACCTTGAGGACAACAAGTGGCTACGAAAAATTCTTAGACTGGGGAAAATCTGTCCTAGATCGCACACCAGTTGTAGGTCAACCTATCTATGAAACCTTGCATGGAGTCAAAAAGGGTATTAAAGACATCATTGTTCCACAAGGCATGTTTCAGGACCTTGGCTTAAAATATTTTGGACCGGTAGATGGTCACAATATCGAAGCCCTTGAGAGCGCTTTTAAACAGGCAAAGAATTTTGGAGTCCCGGTTCTAGTCCATGTCATTACCGAAAAAGGCCGTGGGTATTCTCCTGCGATAAATGATACGGCTGAGAAGTTTCATTCAGTTGGCGTAGTTGACCCAGAGACTGGACTGCCAATCAATAAGGCTTCCACAACGTGGACAGATATCTTTGCTCGTGAATTAGTCGAAATTGGCAGAGAGCGAAGCGACGTAGTTGCCCTCACGGCCGCCATGCTTGGGCCTACTGGACTAGATCAATTCCACGCTGCCTACCCTGATAGAACTTTTGATGTTGGTATCGCCGAACAGCATGCGACTACATCTGCAGCAGGAATGGCTTTCACTGGGTTGCATCCTGTTGTTGCGATTTATTCCACCTTCCTCAATCGTGCCTTCGATCAACTTTTATTGGATGTAGCGCTTCATAAAGCTGGCGTGACCTTTGTGCTAGACCGCGCTGGCGTAACCGGGGATGACGGACCTTCGCACAACGGAATCTGGGATTTGGCTCTCACCGGCATAGTTCCAACGCTTCGAGTTGCTGCACCACGTGATGGGGCTCGAGTTAAAGAGACGCTACGAGAAGCAGTGGCTGTAAATGATGCCCCAACACTTTTGCGCTTTCCTAAGGGAAAGGTAAACGAAGATATACCGGCATTTGAGCGACGCGATGGAATAGACGTTCTGTATCGCGGGGAAAGCGCAGACATTCTCTTGGTCAGCGTTGGCGCGATGGCTGGGATAGCGGTCGAAGCTGCTTCGCAGGCCTATCGCGAAGGCGTTGGAGTAACTGTTATCGATCCACGTTGGGTAAAGCCTCTGCCACGTTCGCTAGTAACTATGGCTCGCAGGTATAAAAGTATTGTGGTTATCGAAGATGGCATAAAGCATGGTGGCATTGCCAGCACGATTTCAGAGTTACTTCGCGAAGAAGAGTTAAGTATTCCAATTCATTCTATCGGCGTGCCACTTGAATTTATTGAACATTCAAAGAGGGATCAAGTTTTAGCTGATCTGGGTATTACAGTTCAGAACGTTACGCGTTCGCTTGTGACGTGGTCTTTGACTCTAAAGGAGTTGGAGCTGAAAGAGGTAGAGCCTTCAAAAACCAGGTCAGAGTAAGAGCTAGATATAAAATATAGATAGATAATTGCAGCACGGTCATCGCGTTTGCAATTCCAAATGTGCCATCCAGCACCGTAATCAATATGCCCGAGCCAGCGCTAAAGTTCCAGGCGAAAGAGTGCGATCCGGGGATACTTCCTCTATTCTGAAGTTCGCCGATACCATGTATCAAGACGCCGGCTGCGACCACAAGCAGAGCCAACCCCGTGACTCTAAAAAACTTACTTAGATTAATCTTGATACTCCGTTTGTAAAGGAGTACTCCAAGAATTACCGCGGATGCCAATCCCAACAACAGTCCAGCTAGTGGAGCGGTATCGTGATTAACTGTCTTGAAATCTGCGTATAAGAAGAGCGAAGTTTCTAGCCCTTCCCGACCAACGGATAAAAATGCCACCGCAGCTAAGGCAAAATTTCCCATGGTTAAAGCGGTATCTACTTTTCCATGAAGCTGACCAGCAATGCTTCGGGCACTTCGCTTCATCCAGAACACCATGGCGGTAACCAACACAACAGCAGCCAAAGAGGTAGTCCCAGCAAAAAGTTGCTCTCCGCGCACCGACAAGTTCAGGGATGTATAAGTGAGCAGACCGCCGAAGAGAAGCGCCAAGATTCCAGCCGTAGCCACGCCAGCCCATAGATATTTGAGTGCATTGGTTCGCGCAGAGCGGACCAAGTAGGCGACCAGAATTCCAATAATTAAGGCTGCCTCAAGCCCCTCTCGGAGCGATATGAGGAAGGTGCTGAGCATGAACCGAGCCTAGGTTTATGGAGCCAATTACGCAACTTATATGTTGCGTAATTCCCCTCACTCTTCGGTGGCGTCTGGACTTTCTTCGACCACAATCACAAGCGGCTCAGTCTCCAGGAGGGGCTGCAGAAGGTGGGGAAGGAGCTCAGAGATCTGCCAAGGACGTGCCCCATGGGCTGCCATAGTGGTCTTGATGTACTCCGATAATCCTTCGGTTGGAGGGGTTCGCCAAACCAATTGGCGTATTACTTCGGGAGAAACCAAATTCTCCGCGGGTAATTCTAGTTCGTGGGCTAACGTTAAAACAGCTGCACGAGCATGTGAGAGACGAGCATGGCCAAGTGGATTTCTCTCTTTCCAAAGTTTTACGGGAGGCAGGCCGACGGATGGAACCCGTAAGGCGGGAAGTTCTTCCAGCGGCAATTCCAATGTACTTTGCAATAAAGCAAACCATTCTGTTGTTGGCGGATTCGTCGCCCGAGAACGCCTGTGTACTATCTTCAAAAAATCTTCGATCTTGGTTGGGCGTTTTACGGCGATCTCCATGAGCGCTTCATCATTAAAGATTCGCCCCGCAGCGATATCTACACTACGAGCAAATTCATCGCGCGCCGTCCAAAGCGATCGCACGATTGCAAGAGTCATACGGTCCTTTATCTTGTGAATACCTGATGTCTTCCGCCAAGGATCGATGCGAGGAGGATTAGGTGGATTCTTTAATATCTGTGCAAAATCTGCCTGCGCCCAATGAAGTTTCTTCTTCTCTCGAAGAAGCGATTCGACAGCATCTCTAAGATCGATGAGTACATCGACATCTAGCGCAGCATAGGTCAACCATTCTTGCTTTAATGGGCGGATGGACCAATCGACGGCACTGTGTTCTTTTGCCAGCTGGAGTTCCAGTAAAGATTCGCTCAGCGGTCCCAAGCCAACTCTTTCACATCCCGCAATTCGCCCACCGAGCTCGGTATCAAAGAGGTGCTCAGGATAAATCCCAAGCTCACGTAGACAGGGCAAATCTTGTGTGCTTGCATGAATAATCCATTCGCACTCTTTAAAGAGCGAATCCATCCGTTGCCAGAGTTCTGGCGAATCGACCGCAATTGGATCGATCAAATGTAAACCGCCACCACGTCTAAAGATTTGAATTAAATACGCCCGTTGACTGTATTTGTAGCCCGAAGCTCTCTCGGCATCAACTGCGATCGGCCCGGTCCCGTTTTGCAATTCAGTAAGAGCCGCTTCGAAAGCAGAGTTAGTAACAATTAATTCTGGAAGGCCAGCACGGGGTGTAAGTAAGGGTTCGGGCATGATTCAATTACTGCGCAAGCGTTGAACGCGAAAGCTGTGTAACGCCATCAGGGATTGGCTCTAACCCGGAACATTGCTCTATAAGTTCGAGCCAAGCCATTACATGGTGAGTTATGTCGTTGCCATCTAACGGTGTCCAGGAAGCTCTGACTTCTAGCTCTGAGTCATCTTCGCGTTTGTCCAATGCCCCAAATGATGCACTCGCAACTCGGGTAACTGTTCCGCTGGGTTGTTGATAACTGCATCCAAATTTCGCTAGCGATTCCAAAAGCCAAGACCAGCCAACATTTGCCACCATGGGGTCCGATGCCATTTCGTGGTCAACCGCGGCTCGAACGAAAGTGACACACCTAAATTTTCCACTCCAGCCATCTTGTCCCTGCGGGTCATGTAACAGGACGAATCTAGCGGTTGCAATATCTTCACTATTTTCTGGATCTCCTGGATCGGCGACTACATCTGCCGTCATGGCGAAAGCAAAAGGTGCCAATTTTTGTGGAGCTGGGACTTCTTCGATCAGAATTTCTGCCCGAGTCTTTATCGCCCGAAGTTCTGTGACGATCTCGTCAAAAGTCTTTTCGCGGGCCATAAACGAAGCCTAATTTGTGCCCTACTTATTGATGGGAAGGCGCGAGGTCATAGGTGAGAAATGTGCCACCAGGGTTAACAGTTCTTTCGATTTCTGTATATCCAGCCACCAAAGGAATGTAATCCACTCTGTTCTCACCACCGGATGCATCCGAGATGGTCAGGTAAAGGCGATCGATCTGGCCAGCCGCCAATGCGGGGGTAAGCAGAGCCGGACCGCCTTCGAGGAGGATTCTTGAATACTGAGTTCTTGCCCTCGTGAGCGCTTCAAGAATGTTCATGTGCCAATGCTCGGCTAATGGATTATCGGATACTGGTGGGGATAACGGAGATTTACTCAGAACTATCAGGGGGATTGGGGTCGAACCATAGGGTTCGTTTCTCGCTGTGTTCCCACCGATGATGATCACATCGGATTCTGATCGCAGAGCATGAAATCTTGTACGGTCGGCCAGAAATGAGAGCCCGCTGGAACTGGCTTTAATCGTGGTTGAGCCATCTGCCCCGATCGCGATGTTCGCAGTCACCATGCCCATGGGTCAACCTTAAATGTCAGTGGCCGCCCGTACCCTCATAATCATGATAATTAATTGTGATACCTGCACTATGCGCAATCTGGCATGTGATGATTGCGTGGTTTCTGTCATTATTTCAGCCACCGCACGAGAGGTGATTACACCTAAGGCCATTCGAGCGATAAACACGCTCGCCGAATCTGGGATAGTTCCTCCGCTTCGCTTTCACGCTTAACCTCTATAACCTTGCGGCATGTCCGCGCGGCGCGTTTTATTAGTGACCAATGACTTAGGTCCTCGGGCTGGCGGGATCGAAACTTTTATCCTCGGACTTTTGAGTCAACTCGATGGTTCCGATTGCGTTATTTACACATCCGCTCAAGAGGGAAGTGAAGCTTTCGATAAGAAATTGAATCAGGATTATGGAGTTGTCGTAGTTAGAGACAGAGGCAAAGTTTTACTCCCAACCCCCAGGGTAAATCGCTCCGTACTTCGAGTTATGAAAGAAAATGGCTCCGAAATCATTTGGTTCGGCGCAGCAATGCCACTTGGATGGATGTCTGGTTATTTAAAGCGCAATGGCGCAAAGCGCATAGTCTCCCTGACCCATGGACACGAAGTTTGGTGGGCAAAGGTCCGACCATTTTCCTGGATTCTCAAGCAGAGTACTCGATCAATGGATGTCCTGACATACCTTGGAGAATTTACCCGCAAAGCAATTACTCCTTCGGTATCAAAAAACTGTCAGCTGGTGCAGATCGCTCCTGGAATATCGGTAGAACATTTTTCACCAGGTGAGAAATCAGAGAGCTTGGTTTGCGAATTACACCTTAACAATAAGCAGGTAATCGTCTCGGTTGGACGGCTGGTGCATCGCAAAGGGCAAGATCAACTCGTTAGAGCGTTACCAGCGGTAATTGCGATCCACCCCGATGTCGTACTTATTTTTGTTGGAGTTGGTCCACGCCGTAAAAAATTGGATCAGCTTGTCAGGCAATACAAAGTTACTGATTATGTGCGTTTTGTCGGTCGAATCCACTATGCCGAGCTACCGTCATATTTTCGGTTGGCAGATTTGTTTGTGATGCCATCGCGTTCTCGATTCGCGGGGCTTGAAGTCGAAGGCCTCGGAATCGTTTATCTAGAAGCCAGCGCAAGTGGAATTCCGGTAATCGCAGGTGCCTCTGGTGGTGCTCCTGATGCGGTGCTCGAAGGTAAGACCGGAGTCACGATCGATGGGAGGAATGTCAGTGCAATCGCAGATGCAATCAACCATTTACTAGATCATCCATCTCGTATGCAAGAAATGGGCGCCGCCGGTCGCGTGTGGACCACAGAAAACTGGAGTTGGAATTTCTGGGGCGCCAGATTCAGGGAAGTACTATTCGGCAATTAAGTGATTGGAGAGTGCAATTACTACCGCTTGAGTTCGATTTGATGCACCCAGTTTTCTGTAAATCGAAGAAAGATGAGTTTTAACGGTTGCTTCAGATAAAAATAAATGTGCAGCCATCTCCTTGGAGCTCCAGCCAGTTTGCAAGATGTGAAGCACATCTAATTCTCGCTGCGTGAGATCGAAGCGATTATTCGGCATCGCTGGGGCGGCAAAATGGTAGGTCGAATCACCCACCTGGTCCACGATATTGAGTAGGTGTGAAATCGGCTCACCTTTAAGAACGTATGCAGAAGCTCCACGTTTGTGGGCTTCGGAGAGCGATAATGGATCGTCCCCAATCGTTAGCACAATGAATTTCATAGCCGGATGCACGAGATCTAATCCAGACCCATCAGGTAATTGGACATCGACGATAATCAATTCTGGTTGAGCGAAGGTGAGCTGCACTTTGGCATCTGCAAGGGAAGCTGCTTGTCCAACTATATTGTGGCCAGCGCTGCGCAAAGCTTGAGAGAGTCCTTCTCGAATCAGTTCGTGATCATCAACCAGAAAAATCAGCATTGTGGGTCTAACGAGATTTTTGCCGTCTTGGTAGGGGAGTCAAACTCGATGGTGGCCCGGATTTTATGGAGGCGTTCACGAATTCCCTTCAATCCAAATCTATCGATCTCCTCGTCGAACCTTCCGATCCCATCATCACTGAACAAAATTTCTGATTCACTTATAGTGATGGAGATGTTGGTGGCAGACCCATGGCGAAAAGCATTAAAACTCAACTCTTTTATCACTTTAATGAGTTCTATCCCAGCCTGTGTTGCGGGCAAGGATCCTTTAATGTCGGCGTTAGGAAAGAGATTCTCTAGGGCCATTTTCAAGCTATCAGTCATATTTAGAGGCCGCTTAGAGCGAAGAGAGAAGATCTCTTCTCGAAGATTTTCGTTGATCCGGGTGATTTCTGACCGAATCGATCGTAGCTCAGAACGTGATTCCTTGCTCGTTCCAGAACGGCCAATTGCATTGTCGATGAGATACCCCATGGCAATTAAGTCTTGCGCGACTCCGTCGTGAAGTTCGCGGGCTATGCGAGCCCTCTCGTCATCGATATCAAGCAAACAAGTCGGCGATCTCTTTTGCGAACTGCTGGTTAACCACGTGGCGCTTAACCGAAAGTTTTGCTGTTAATTGTCCACCGGCAACAGTGAAATCCACCGGGAGGATGGTGAATTTCCTTATTGACTCTGCCCGACTGACGGCCTTGTTCGCATCATCAACAGCAGTTTGGATGACATCTAACAGTGTTGAGTCAGTAGTGAGAGCTGCGACTGAGGCATCGCCCTTCTTATTTGTGATTGCCCAGCTTCGAAGCGCATCGGGGTCCAAAGTGATGACTGCTGCAATATATGGCTTGTTATCTCCAACTACCATGCATTGGCTTACTAGTGGATGAGAACGAAGTCGATCCTCTAATACTTCTGGCGCTACATTCTTTCCGCCCGATGTAACGATAAGTTCCTTTTTGCGTCCAACAATAAACAAGAATCCATCTTCGTCAATGGAACCAAGGTCCCCAGACCTAAAAAATCCATCAGATGTCATGGCTTCAGCTGTTGCCGATTGATTTTGCCAATACCGTTGCATGATGATTGCTCCTTTGATAAGGATCTCTCCATCTTCGGCAATTTTTATAGTAGTACCTGGAATTGGTCGTCCTACACTTCCGATTTTTTGAGCGTAACGGACATTTAACGTCGAAGCAGCGGTGGTCTCAGTTAAGCCGTAACCTTCAAGGATATTTATACCTGCGCCTCTGAAGAAATGGCCCAGACGTGGGCTTAAGGGCGCGCCACCAGAAATTGCACCAACCACTCGTCCGCCTAAACCGTTGCGTATCTTGGAATATAAAAGGCGATCAAAGAGGAGTTGAAGCACACGTACCTTCACGGGGATAGAGCGTTCATCTAGGGCCTGCGAGTACGCAACAGCAACCTCTACCGCCTTCTTGAAGATTTTTCCCTTGCCAGCTTCAATCGCTCTATTCTCGGCACCGTTGTAAACTTTTTCGAAAATTCTTGGCACAGCAAGAACTAGCGTTGGTTTGAAAGTTCCAAGATCTTGAGGCAATCGATTGATATCTCCACAGTGCGCTAGGTGCAGACCAGCATAGATCGCACCAAATTGAATCATACGTCCGAATACATGCGCGATTGGGAGAAACAATAAGGTTGAGCCACCTGGTCGTAAAAATTCTGTTTGCGCATATTGGACCACGTTCGTACATTCGGAGATAAAATTAGAATGAGTGAAGGTAACGCCCTTAGGATTTCCAGTAGTTCCAGAAGTGTAAATAAGAGTCATCAAATCATCTGGGCCCAAATTCTGCATACGTTGATCAAGGGTTGAATCGGTTATATCTCGTCCTACTGAAACCAGAACCGGAACAGCATCTTCTGTTATAACTAAAATTTCTTTACATGTATCAGGGAGCACTTCTCGAGTTATTTCTGCCATGGTTGGAGATTCAACGATTACCAGCACCGCCCCAGAATCCTCAAGAATCCATTTAATTTGTTCTGCGCTTGATGTTTCATAAATAGGAACAGTTACTCCACCAACATAAATGATTGCAAAATCTAGAATGGTCCACTCATAACGCGTTTTTGCCATTATGGCGACGCGGTCACCCTTTTTTACGCCATGGCCTATTAAACCTTTAGCAACGCTGCGTACCTCTTGATCTAGTTCTGACGCAGTTACGGTCTGCCAACCCGTCCCGACAGGCCTTGAGAGCAGCACGTGGTGGGGCTCGCTCAAAGCTCTTTGAGTGATGATGTCGGTGATGTTGCCTGACGTTGGGGGTTCGATCATCGCCGGGATATGGATTTCGATCATGCGAGAACGCTAGTGTGCCAATAGGGAATTTTCCTAGCTTCTGAGACGGTAATCTTCGTCAGTGGAAAATTTGAGCATCGGCGTAGATATTGGTGGCACAAAGGTGCTGGGCGGCGTGGTCGACTCAGAGGGAAATATCCTCACAACTCACCGTGAAGAGACTCCAAAGTCGGGCGGAGTAGCGCTAACTCGGACGATTGTCGGGGTGATCCAAGAACTACTTGTGCAATTTCCCGCCAGATATGTCGGTGTCTCTGCCGCAGGCTTTGTCTCATCTGATCGGGAAACTATGTTGGCTACCCCGAATATTGCTGGGTGGAATGGCGTAAATCTAAAAGAGGAGATCGGTCGGGAGATCAAACTTCCGGTGGTTATTGAGAATGACGCAAATGCGGCGGCATGGGGCGAAGCCAAGTACGGAGCAGGACGCGGCGAAGACGACATCATGATTATTACTGTGGGTACCGGAATCGGTGGCGGTTTTATTGCTGGGGGTGAACTTTTTCGCGGCGCATTTGGCGTGGCCTCCGAGTTTGGGCACATGCGTGTGGTCCCGGATGGAATTCAATGCGGATGCGGAGCAAAAGGTTGTTTTGAGCAATATGCATCTGGAAGCGCGTTGGTGAGATATGCCGTCGATGCCATTGCATTAAATCCCGAAAGCGGTAAGAAGATTTTGGAGTTGGGTAACGGAACTTCTCAAGGCATAAAGGGAAGTCACATCACTTCTGCCGCACGAGAAGGCGATGCTTTGGCGATCGAGGTATTTAATACAACTTCAGAATGGTTGGGAGTGGGAATCGCTTCGCTCTGCCTAATTATTGATCCAGCGTGCGTTGTTATTGGTGGGGGAGTAGTTGATGCCGGGGATTTGTTAATGAGACCCCTAAAAGCTTCCTTCGAAAAATACATGCCATTTCAGGGAAAACACCCATCTCCAAAGTTCTTTATGGCTCAACTCGGTAATGATGCTGGCTTAGTCGGCGCTGCAGATCTGGCTCGTCGGTAGTTTTCTCTGAGCTTTTGCTTTATTTTAGAGAATAGCACCATCGTCGTAATCATCATCGTTGCGCGCAAATTTCATGATAGAGGCGACCACGCCACCGATAAAACCTAGAATTCCAATCCACGGACCTGTACCGAAAAAGCTAAACCCTGTGAAGAACTCAAGCAGCAAATAAGCCGGCCCTCCGAGCAACCCAATAATTGCCCACCGGGCAAGTTGATCTACGTGCGGCATTGGAGGATTTGGTTGCACGAAGTGTTCATCATCAACTGCGTCCAGTTCGTCCAAGAAAGTATTTGGGGTAGATTCATCGAGTGATAGCCCCGAAATAATCGATTCGAATTCGGCATTTATCAATTGAGTTTCATCATCTTCATTGGTACTTTCAAAGGTACCAGCCAGCACATCTTCCAAAAACTCTGTACTTTCAGCAATAAGATCGTCGACTTCATAATCGAGTGAGACATTGTGAAAGGACTTTTCAAAAATAATTTCACGAATGCTCGGTGAGAAGACATTATCAATAATGGTTTGGCTACAGGCTGGAGCTACGACGTGATCATTAATTGAGTAGCCGATCAATAGCGGCAGATCAACAAGATATAGATCTTCTTCAACTTGTGCCCACAATTTGCGCACTGAGTCCAGAGCCTTTAACGGAATTCGATCATAACCATGCCTAATTGGATTTGGTTGTGCGATATCACTCTTGCCGCCAGGTATCGAAGGAAGTATGTGTTTTAGCACCGGCAGGGCACGGAAGAATTTTCGGTCATCAAATATTGAAGGGTTCAACAGGATTAGTCCTTCAATTTCACTGCCACGTATTTGAGATAGACGTAGCGCAAGGGCGCCACCAACAGAAAATCCTGCTACGAATACACGATCACAGCTCTCTTTCAGAGTTAAAAATGCGCTTTCAGCAGATGCATACATTTCGCGCCAGCTTGTATAATTGAGATCTTCCCAGCGGGTTCCGTGTCCAGCTATTCGTGGGGCAGAGACGGTGTAACCAGATTCATGGATTCCAAGGGCCCATGGGCGAACCGATGCTGGTGATCCTGTGAACCCATGGAGAATCAGAACTCCAGTCTTTCCGCCTTGGAGGAAGAGACTTTCTGAGTTTGATATCTCCGTCACGCTCAGATGGTGTCACAGAGTGGCCATTAACCCCTAAATTAGTCTCCTCAACTTCTGCAAAAAGTTGGATGAGTTGGAAAAGGGGGCGGGGTATGGCATATACATTTCTGAAGTCATTTCTGACCCCAATCCTCATGGTGCTTTTCCGCCCCAAAGTGACCGGCTTAAGAAATGTCCCAAATATGGGACCAGTAATCGTGGCATCGAACCATCTTTCATTTAGCGATTCGATATTCATGCCCCTGGTAGTACCCAGAAAAGTTACCTTTATGGCTAAGAGTGAGTACTTCACCTCTCCAGGCCTTAAAGGCTTCATCAAGAAATTGACATTTCAAGCACTGGGCCAGGTTCCAGTGGATCGATCTGGTGGTCGCCGAAGTGAAGCGGCTATAAGCACCGGCCTAAAACTTTTAGAAGAAGATCAGTGCATTGGCATATACCCTGAAGGAACACGTTCTCCTGATGGTCGCCTTTATAAGGGCCGCACCGGAATCGCTCGGATGGCGATCGAATCAGGAGCACCGGTCGTGCCGGTAGCAATGTTCAACACCGCAGAAATTCAGCCGACCGGTCAGGTAGTTCCCAAAGTTCGCCGAGTCGAGATGATTTTTGGAGAACCGCTCTATTTTTCAGGAGATTCCAGCGACTTCGCCCATCTGCGAAGAGTGACAGATCAAATTATGGAAGCGATTCAGAAGATATCTGGACAGGTGTACGTAGATATGTATGCATCTGATGCGAAGAGTGCTTTAGCGGCAGAATTAAAATCAAAAGAGAAGAAGAAGCCAGAGTTAGATTAACCATTTCCTAAAACGTCACGACGGGCAAGAATGTAATTGCAGATCCCGCAGCTATCTTTTGCTGGCGGGCACTCACCTCTAATCATGCGAACGAGATCCGAGAGTCGCTCTTGCAATGCATTGGGATTGCGCTCTGCTGGATACCAAGCGCTATTCACCCGATAGCCAAATCCGGCGGCCAAATTTCCGGATGCTCGATCTAGCGACCATGTATAGAGTCCAACTAGAGATATCTTCTTCGGTTGATCTTTTTGTGGGTTCTCCAACGAGAAGGCATACGATTCCAATTGTGGAGCGTAAAAATTGCTTTTGTCGTAGTCATTTTTCTGAAGTTTGCAATCAACGATTCCAAAAGTTCCATCCGTAAATTCGAGTAGCAAGTCGTATTTTCCACGAATAAAGAGTCCTGAATCGACTCCATCAACGATAATGTTCTTTGAGGCAACCCATCCACCGTGGGAATGGACTTTTCCTTCCGGCAAATCTGGATGCATATCCGAGGTTTTAGCGCCGATAAAATACTTCTCTTGCATATCGGCCAGATCTCCGATTAACGGCATCTGCATTGGCGCTGCCACTTGGTGGTTGTATTGCAACCATAGGCAGCGATGACAATCTCCCCATGCATAGGTCAAGTGACTTGGACTAATTGCGGCGCGTGGTTCACCCATGGTGTGCTGCTCCTCTAGAGCGGAGTCAGATCTCCGCATTTATTTTGTTGACCGAAGTCTGCCCCTAATGACTGACATTTAAGGGACTCGCCACACAGCTATTTTCGCTGGAGAATTGAATTCACAAAGGTCACTAAACCCAGACCAATCATCACGTAGCCACCTATCCGACGTAAGCGAACAAGCCGGCGTGAATCTGATGAAAGCCAGATGCGAATAGTTCCGGCGATGATTCCCCACAGCCCATCTGAGAAGAAACACATGACACAGAAGATTGCTCCTAGAAGCAGAAGTTGCTCTGCCATATGCCCCTTGGGACGGTCGGTGAATTGTGGCAAAATGGCCGCGAAGAAAACCATGCTCTTGGGATTCAAGACCCCCACTAGATAGCCTTCGCGGATCGTTTTACGAATTGATGGTTTTCCAGCCGATAGGTCTGTCATGGAATCCGCGTCATCTTCACTGTGCCGGATCGCTTGAATTCCAAGATAGACCAGGTACAAGGCTCCAAGCCATTGAACCCCTATGTAGACGGCGTGTGACCTCTGGAGGATTGGGCCCAGTCCTAAGGCCACGAAGATTGAGATCGTGAACATTCCCAATGCATTGCCTAGGACTGTGGCAATGGCGGTAGAGCGACCCCAGGAGATGGCCCTGGCGATCGTAAAGAGGACGCTGGGGCCTGGAGCCAAGATAATCAGGTAGGCAGCTATTAGGTACTCCCAAAGCCTGCTTGGCACGACAATCATCTCCAGAGCCTAAGGGGTTTTGGGGCGCAGGGCGTCGGCGTGTCCGGGTGGACAGGCATATGTCGTTTCGATAGGTTCTGCCATGTTATATCGATTCGATAGATCGACTGGTACTGAACCTGATTGGCGGAAGATATGCGCTCGCGTAGTGAATCCCTAGAGTTCGCCCTCCTTGGGCTGCTCAGCCAGGGACCGCTCCATGGGTACGAACTCCGCAAGCGGATGATCGCTATTTATGGACCCTTCCGGGCTCTCTCCTTCTCCGTCCTCTATCCGCAACTTCATCGAATGCTAGATGCGGGTTTGATTGAGGAGAGCATTTCAGAAGATCCGGGTATTAGCCGTCGCTCTCGAATTGTCTATGCGATCTCTGCAAAGGGACGCAAACGCTTTGAAACGATATCTGCAACAAGCGGGCCTGATAGTTGGGAAGATGAAAGTTTTGAAGTTCGCTTCGCCTTCTTTGGGCCAACACCACAAGGAAATCGTGTACAAATTCTCGAGGGTCGCCATCGCAAGCTAGCAGAAAAGGCGCTAATTCTGCGCTCCGAACTCGAGAAGTCTCCAGAAGGATTAGATAAATATTTAGTTGAGTGGCGTCGTCACTCATTGGAATCAGCAGAACGAGAAATCGCTTGGCTGCAAGAAATGATCAATACCGAAAGGAAGTCAACGTGAGCAACGATAATGTGACCAACAGTAAAGAGATCCGTGTAGCGATTATCGGCGTAGGTAACTGCGCAAATTCGCTTATCCAAGGAGTGACCTATTACAAGGATGCTGCGCCAGATGTAGAGATACCTGGGCTCATGCATGCGGTTCTTGGTGGTTACCATGTGAGCGACGTCAATTTCGTTGCTGCATTCGACGTCGATGCGAAGAAGGTTGGGCTCGACCTTGCAGATGCAATGTGGGCGAGTGAGAACAACACAATCAAGTTCGCTAACGTCGCAAAGACTGGCCTTATTGTGCAACGCGGTCACACCTACGATGGCTTAGGAAAATATTACAGAGAAACAATCGTTGAATCAGATGCAACTCCTGTTGATATTGTCGCAACACTTAAAGAGCGCAAAGTCGATGTCTTGATCTGTTATTTGCCAGTTGGCTCTGAAGCGGCTGCAAAGTACTACGCACAATGTGCAATTGACGCTGGCGTAGCCTTTGTAAACGCTCTACCAGTCTTTATCGCATCAGATCCTGAGTGGGCTGAAAAGTTTACAAAGGCAGGAATCCCAATTGTTGGCGATGACATTAAGTCTCAAGTCGGCGCAACAATCACTCACCGCATCATGGCTAAGTTGTTCCAGGATCGTGGCGTGCATTTAGATCGCACCTACCAACTTAACGTTGGTGGAAACATGGACTTTAAGAATATGTTGGAAAGAGATCGCCTAGAGTCCAAGAAGATTTCCAAGACTCAATCGGTTACATCTCAGCTTGATCACGACATGGGAGCCAAGAACGTCCATATCGGACCATCTGATTACATTCCATGGCTTGATGATCGCAAGTGGGCCTATGTGCGTCTTGAAGGTCGTGCCTTCGGTGATGTGCCACTAAATCTGGAATACAAATTAGAAGTATGGGATTCACCAAACTCGGCTGGTGTAATCATCGATGCGCTTCGATGCGCAAAGATTGCCCTTGATCGCAAGATTGGTGGCCCATTGCTATCACCTTCAAGTTATTTTATGAAGTCACCACCAACTCAATATACCGATGAGCTTGCACATCTGCGCACAGAAGAGTTCATCGCCGGAAAGTTGGAGCGTTAATAGCAGTATTAATATATAGAAGAAATTGAACTTCTGGCCCGATTACTAATCGATGGTGAACCCATCAGTAATCGGGCCCAGTTCTATACCGGCAGCTGCGTGATTTTGAATATCCCCGCGCAACATTTGGGCTTTGTGAGCATGATCATGCCAGCGATTTTCGATCCGGCCAAAACGCCAAATCAATAGAGCCGAGGCCCATACCGCCACAAATATAAGAACTATGATGAACCCTGCCTTATTAATATTAAAAGCTAGTGCGTAGTTCCAGAACCCACCATTTAAATTGAGTTGTTGGGCCAAGACTTGAGCTACTTCAAGGCCGCCAATAAATAATGCAACCACTACTGATAGTCCGGTTATAAC
Organism: uncultured Actinomycetes bacterium; assembly: GCA_903838295.1. Lineage (GTDB taxonomy): Bacteria > Actinomycetota > Actinomycetes > Nanopelagicales > Nanopelagicaceae > PALSA-747. The sequence goes on along the minus strand of CAILXX010000001.1, from coordinate 140,957 downwards.
TATGTTGTAGTACACCTTACGTACCGGCTTGGAGAATGCCCAACCATATGCGAAATTCATAAACGATCCATCGATTGTGTCTAAAAGACTCATTCCACCTGCAAAAAGCATCGGCAAAGAGAGAATCGCCCACCAAGGCAATCCCGCGACGACTGAAGATCCGGCAAGAACAAGAAGCGCGACTTCTGTAGCCGTATCAAAGCCCAGGCCAAAGAGGATGCCTAGTGGATACATTTTCCAACTGGCATCAATTCGGCGTGCGATTGGACCAAAAAAGCGCATCATGAATCCGCGTGAATCTAGATGTTTCTCCAACTCTGCTTCGTCGTACAAACCCTTTCGCATTGCTTTAAATACTCTGACGACAGAGATAAGTACGACCAAGTTGAGCAGCGCAATCAAGACCAAGAATGCACCGCTAATGGAAGTACCTATAAGGCCGGTGTAGTGATGAAGTGCGGAATGTGGATCTTTGACTTGTCCACCCAGTGATTTGATTCCAAAATTCAGAATGATTGCTAGTGCGGTTACAACCGATGAGTGGCCGAGTGAAAAGAAAAAACCAACCCCCATTGGCCGTTGACCCTCCGCCATCAATTTTCGGGTTGTATTGTCGATAGCGGAAATATGGTCGGCATCGAATGCGTGACGCATTCCAAGAGTTAGCGCTAAAAATCCGGTACCCCAGCCGAAGAGAGTTCCATCAGCAAGGCGGTAATGGCTGGAAGTGGCAATGCCCATAAGAATCAGGCCGCCAAAGAGGAGAAAGAAAATCACTGCAAACATCGCACCTAGTCGTCGAGATTCATCTCGAGAGAGTGATGCAAACGGGTTTCTAGGGCGTTTTGTGCTCTGCCCCTTGACCGGTGCGTTCATGATTCTCCTTATTGCGAATGATTTGCAAGTACCAATCTAACGCAATAAGGAGGGAATTTCCTGCTGAGATTAAGCAGCACCGCCAAGATCATGTTCGACGAGTGAGTCTTTACCGACATTGACCATCAACGCTGAAACGATGGCGCAGCTAAACAGGAAGGCGGCGCCCCACTTGAAGGTGGTGGTGAATCCGTGGACTTGGGCAAATACCTGAAGTGAGCCGCCCATGTTGGTGTGACCTTTAACGTATGCGGCCGCGGAGGAGATAGCGATCGTGTTGAGAAGTGCTGCCCCCAGCGAACCGCCAATTTGTTGCGCGGTATTTAGGGTTGCGCTTGCAACTCCGGCATCGTGTTCACCGGCATCATGCAACCCCGTGCTCGAATTGGGAATGAAGTACAGGGCACAACCAAAGCTCATGATCAGCATCGGAGCAAGGAGGTGAGAGGTATACCCAGAAGTTGGGGTTAGGCGGGAGAAGAGCAAGATTCCGACCGTTGCCAGGAGCATTCCAAAGACCATTAAAGGTCGCGGTCCGATCTTTGGCAGTAATTGTGAGGCGACTCCAGCGCCAACAATGATCCCGGCCGTAAACGGCAGGAAGGCAAAGCCAGATTTGAGAGGGGAGTAGTGCAAGAACCCCTGCATGTAGATACTGAGGAACAAGAACATCGCGAAAAGGCCAACACCAACCAGCAGTGACCCAATATAGGAACCGGCACGGTTGCGCTCGGCTAGGACTCTCAAAGGCAACAATGGGCTCTTGACCTTGGCTTCGATAATAAAGAAGGCAGAGAGCAATATCGCCGCCACGATGAAGTACGGATAGGTGTGGATGTTTAACCAGCCATTGTTGGCTGCCTGGCTGAAACCATAGACGAGACTTACCAAGCCAAGGGTGACGGTGACGGCGCCAGGTATGTCGTATTTATTATCCCCTTTGGCTTTCGATTCGTGAAGGAATGGCACTGCCAAAGCGACGGCTAGTAATGAGATCGGAGCGTTGACAAAGAGGCACCAGCGCCAGTTTGCGTATTCGGTTAAGAAGCCACCCAAAATCAATCCCAATGCCGCACCGCCACCAGAAATTCCACCATAAACTCCGAAAGCTCGCGCGCGCTCTTTTGGAACGGTGAAAGTTACATTTATCAACGACAACGAAGATGGTGCAAGTAGTGCGCCAAACAATCCTTGAAGTCCGCGCATGGCAAACAACTCACCTTGATTAGCGGCGAAACCACCAAGGAGCGAAGCGAACGCGAATCCTAAAAGACCAATAATGAATATTTTTTTTCTTCCTACGTAATCTGCAACTCTTCCACCCAAGAGTAGGAGGCTTCCGAAAGCGAGTGAGTATGCAGTTACTACCCACTGTCTATTGGCATTCGAAATATGGAGTGCTTTCTGAGCACTTGGTAACGCCAGGTTAATGATTGAGGCATCTAGAACTATCATCAAGGATGCAATTGCAATAACAAATAGCGCGCGCCAACGATTCGGATCCAAACCTTGATCGCCAGGAATCCATTCAGTGTTTTCAATTTTCGACATGTGAACCCTTCAAAAATATAATTATTCAATATGTATGCGTAAGGGTGGAATAATATTCGAAAAAGGTCTAAATGGCGCGCTCAAAAGGCTGCTAGAGGTGTATTTCACATGAAATTCTGATAACTTGTAGTTAGCACTTTAAGGAATAAATCACTTTATTCTGCAAAAGCGCGAAAACTCTAAGGGAGACTGTCATCGTGTCTTGGCACCAGCCAAGAGTCCTCGACGACACAACGCTTTAAATGACTTCACAACTACAACCAAAATTGCAATCAGAAACGTACAGAAAGTTAAGTAACAATCCTCGTCCGGTCGATAGAGGGCGAGTGGATCAGCTTCTAGCTGCAGAATGGGAACGCTTCTCAGAATCGACCTTTGCGTCACGCATCGAATACGACCTAGCTTTGGGATCGACACCACTTGGTGTTCCATCTAGTTTTCAACATTGGGACCCATATCCAATTTCTATCGTCAGCGCTAAGGGTGCATGGATGACAGATGTCGATGGTCGCCAGCTCCTTGATCTCTCGATGGGTTTTGGCGCCATGTTGGTTGGCCATTTGAATCCAACAATTGTCCAAGAGGCCGAACTTGCGCTAAAAACAACTGGAACAATATTTGTAACGCCTAGCCCAATCTCCCGCGATGCTGCAGAACGTATCTGTAAGCGCTTTGAAATTGATCAGGTGAGATTTGCGAATTCGGGTACCGAAGCCGCAATGTACGCGGTGCGTACCGCTAAGGCATTTACCGGCAAAGAGGCCATTGTTAAAGTCGAAGGTGGATACCACGGAAGTTATGATCCACTTACAGTTTCTGCTAAGCCTGACCTGAAATTCGCTGGGCCAGCGGACTCTCCAACTCCTGTCATCCCTGGCGGAGGCGCAACCGGAGTTGTTCATGTAGTTCCTTATAACAATCTTGAAGCCCTGGAGCGAGTTTTTTCTTCAGATGCTAAAAACATTGCCTGCTTCATTGTGGAACCAATCTTGGAAAATCTTGCAATCGTTCTGCCAGATGATGGCTATCTCCAAGGAGTTCGAGAGCTTTGCAATAAATACGGAATTGTTTTTATTTTCGACGAAGTAAAGACTGGCTTAACCGCAGGCCCACACGGGGCTGCCAAACGCATTGGCGTCAAACCAGATCTGATCTGTCTAGCGAAATCAATCGGCGGAGGAATACCTGTTGCTGCATTTGGTGGAGTGAAAAAGATTATGGATGTGATTTCAGATGGACGTATGGCGCACTATGGGACATTCAATGCGAATCCGCTAGCAATGGCTGGAGTGCGTGCTACAGATATGGTCTGTACTGAAGAAGCCATGGCTAGGGCTGAAGCATTTAATATTCAAGCGCTCGATCGCATCAGTGAGATAATTAATGAGTACGAACTACCTGCGCACACTGTGGGGTTTGGAATCAAAGGTTGCATAACCTGGTCGGTAGAACCCGTCCGTAATTATCGTGATTACAAAGCAACAGATTTTAAAATCGCAGAACTTTCTTGGTTATGGTCACTCAATCGGGGGATTATTACCCCTCCAGGATTGGATGAGCAATGGTTGATTAGCTTGGCCCATGGTCAACGCGAAATTGATTTATTGGTTGAAGATTTTGCAGAACTTGCGAAGGCGCTTCGAGCTTAATCCAGATCCATTCTTATCTATGCTTATTTATTCGAGTTTATTCGAGTTTATTCGAGGGCGATGAGGTCGTAATACTCGTCATTCCACAAGTCTTCATCGCCATCTGGAAGTAACAAAACCCGCTCAGGCTTCAGTGCAGCAACTGCGCCAATATCATGCGTAACCATGACGACGGCACCTTGGTATTCACCCAGTGCTGCCAGAATTTCATCTCTTGAAGCCGGATCTAAGTTGTTCGTGGGCTCATCTAGCAAGAGCAAATTTGCTGCGCCGACCACCAATGTTGCCAGAGCCAATCGAGTTCTTTCACCACCACTAAGAACCTTCACTGGCTTCTGCACATCATCGCCGCTAAACAAGAATGATCCCAGTACCTGCCGGGCTTGAGGTTCACCAATGTTTTCGCCAGAGGAGATCATGTTCTCTAATACGGATCGCTCGAAATCAAGCATTTCGTGCTCTTGGGCGTAATAGCCAATTTTTAAACCGTGTCCTGGTTCGATGGCACCCGTGTCAGATTCTGTAACACCAGCAAGCATTTTAAGAAGAGTTGTTTTACCTGCTCCGTTGAGCCCGAGAATTACTACCCGAGAGCTTCGATCAATGGCTAGATCAACGTCAGTGAAAATTTCTAGTGATCCGTAAGACTTCGACAATCCATGGGCCATAAGCGGTGTTTTGCCACAAGGAGCTGGGGTCGGAAAACGAAGTTTTGCAACCTTGTCACCTTTTCGCACATCTTCCAATCCGGCCAATAGTGCATCTGCTCGACGTAACATTCCCTGCGCTGCCGTGGCCTTGGATGCTTTGGCACGCATCTTTTCTCCCTGCTTAGCAAGAATCGCGGCTTTCTTCTCAGCGTTTGCGCGCTCTTTTTTACGACGGTGTTCGTCATCTTCACGTTGTTGTAGATACTTTTTCCAGCCCATGTTATATACGTCAATAACGTTTCGATTGCCATCGATGTAAAAGACCTTATTGACCACTGTTTCAATCAAATTAACATCGTGGGAAATAATGACCAGGCCACCAGAGTACTTACCTAAATACTCACGCAACCAGTTAATGGATTCGGCATCCAAGTGGTTAGTAGGTTCGTCCAGGATTAAAGTTTCTGATCCACCGAAAAGCAGACGAGCCAGTTCTACCCGTCGGCGTTGACCACCAGATAACCCAAGTAGGGAATCCTCAAATATTCTTTCTGGTAATCCAAGGTTCATAGCAATGGCTTCCGCTTCAGAAGAGGCCCCATATCCACCAGCCACATTGAACTCCTGATCGACGCGGGAATAGCGATCCATGGCAATTTCAAGTTCGTCGGGATTCGCATTCGCCATCGCTTCTTCGGCCTTACGCATCCGGGTAACGATTAGATCTAAGCCACGTGCCGAAAGAATTCGATTGATAACAGTTTCTTCTTGGTCTCCGGTACGGGGATCTTGAGGAAGATATCCGATGGTTCCGGTTCTTATTACCTGGCCGCCAGCCGGAAGTCCTTCGCCCGCCAACACTTTTGCAAGAGTGCTTTTGCCAGCACCATTTCGGCCAACAAAACCGATGCGATCTCCATGGTTAATTCGGACCGTCACATCTTTCACAAGAAGTCGCGCACCAGCACGTAGTTCGACACTCTGGGTTGCAATCACTGAGTGATCTTACCCGTCTAAATATTGAAGTGATTACATCGTAAGGAGATCGGACTCCTGGTTGATTCGTTAGGCTGCGATACGATTGATTCATGGCTAACTTGGGAAATATGTATGGACCTTCTTTTACATTTCTAGGGGTTCCGCAGTGTGACCTAGATGTACCTTCTTCTTATGCCGATGCTGATGTTGTGATTATTGGCGCTCCCATAGATTCTGGGACCTCTCATCGCTCTGGTGCAAAGTTTGGCCCCCAGGCGATTCGTGGTGGAGATTATTTACCTCATGATGCCGAACGTCCACACTTGGCGCTCCGCGTTGATGCGCTCAAGGAGCTTAAGGTCTTTGATGCAGGCGATTTATTGATGCCGGGACATGACTTGGTTTCCTCATTAAAAGTTTTAGAGGAAGCAACTGAAAAGGTTTCTCGTAGCGGGGCCTTTGTGGTCGTTCTGGGTGGTGATCATTCGATTGCCTCTGCGGATGTTACAGGTATCGCTAATCACCGTGGCAAAGGCCGAATATCTATGGTGCACTTTGATGCGCATGCAGATACTGCAGAGTCACAGTACGGTGCCTTGGTTGGTCATGGGACACCAATGCGACAGTTGATACATTCTGGCGCGGTTCGTGGTGATCGATTCTTGCAAGTTGGCCTGCGCGGGTATTGGCCGGATGACATTACTTTTGAATGGATGCGCGATCAGGGGATGCGATCTTACGAAATGACTGAGATTCACAATCGTGGACTTAATGCAGTTCTAGATGAATCATTCAAGATCCTGACAGATGATTGTGATGGCGTCTTCCTCTCTGTAGATATCGATGTCGTTGACCCGGGGATGGCCCCAGGTACAGGGACTCCAGAACCTGGTGGAATGACAAGTCGTGAATTGCTCGAAGCTGTGCGTCGAATCTGTCTAGAGTTGCCAGTTGTTGGAATGGATATTGTTGAGGTTGCTCCAGCATTTGATCATGCTGATATAACGGCGATACTTGCGAATCGAGTAGTTTTAGAAGCGCTTAGCGCCATCGCATATAAACGTACAGGTCAGAAATATGATGCACAGAAGAATGTTTTAGATCGTTAAAGCGTTTTCAAGATATCTGCTATGTCTTTCTCTGTAGTCCACGGGTTGACGATGGCAAAACGCAAGATAGGCCGACCTTGATGCGCAGATGGCACAACAAAGCCAATCTGATCAGCCAGCAACTTCTCGCTCCATCGATCGTAATCTGCCTTCTCCCAGCCAGTTCGAGTAAAAGCAACTATCGAAAGTAGAGGCTCGGCGACTAACTCCAAATTGGGATTTTCCCTAATCAATTGCGCTGCATAATTAGCTATATCTAGAGTTTGTTGCATTGCTGTGGCATATTCGTCAGTTCCGTTTGCCGCCAAAGAGAACCAGAAAGGAAGTCCGCGAGCCCTGCGAGTCAGGTGAATCGCGTAGTCCGATGGATTCCAATCCGACCCTTCTTCAAGAGTCTCCAAATAAGAAGCGTGCTGGGTGTGTGCTCTTTTAGCGATGGAAGGGTCACGATAGATCAAGGCGCAGGCATCAAATGGTGCAAACAACCATTTGTGCGGATCAACTATCAGCGAATCTGCACGCTGGACACCGTTGAAAAGTTGTCGAACACTCGGTGCACATAACGCTGCCAAGCCGTAAGCACCGTCAACATGGAACCAGATTTCGCGACTCTTAGCCTCTTGGCCGATAGAGTCAAGGTCATCGATGATTCCAAGATTGGTTGTTCCTGCAGTAGCTACAACGGCAAAGATTCCATGGGTGGGATTGGCGGATAGGTAGTCATCAACTGCTTTTCCGAATGCACGACCTGTCATGTGGCCATCGGGTTCGGCCGGGACATCAAGTACTAGAACATCCATAATCTCTGCTGCTGATTTTATAGAAGAATGTGCTTCGGAAGAAAATGCTACGACCCAGCGAGTAATGTCCGGTTCTCTTTCGCGAGCCAGAACTCGCGCAGCAACAAGCGCCGATAAATTTCCGATAGTTCCACCCTGCACAAATACCCCACCGGATTCTTGGGGGAGTCCAGCAAGGTCACTGATCCATCGAAGCGCTTGATTTTCTGCAAATACGGCTCCAGCGCCTTCCAGCCATGAGCCGCCGTAAAGAGCCGTTGATCCAACAACAAGATCAAAGAGATTAGCGTGTTCGCTCGGTGCCGATGGGATGAAGGAAAGGTAGCGAGGATGGTCGGTGGAAATACAAGCCAATGCCAGCACATCGGTGAAGACTTTAAGGGCTTCGTGTCCACCGAGGCCATCCTTGGTGATGGTGTTCCCAACTTTTGCGTACAACTCTTCGGCGGAGAGGGGACCGTCTAACGGAGGGTCGGCCTTTAATCGCTCAAGACTGTAAGCAAGAATTTCATGGGCTAAGGATTCGACCTCATCGTTGAATTCATGCATGCCTTCATTATGCCAGTCAAAGTCGCTCTGTCGAACAGTAACTAAATGAAATAGGCTGTCGGTATGGCTATGTTTTCAGATTTAGTAAAGAGTTTTTCCAGCAGCGATTTTCCAGAGGCGGATCATCTCGATCCTGCATCGGTCCCAACTCTTCGTTGGGGAATTGTTGGGGCTGGTGATATCGCAGATGTATTCATCAACACTCTTAAGAAGCATACTAATCAGCAAGTTGTAGGGATTGCTTCCAAGACACCTGGCAAAGCCGAGGCCCTTGCCGGAAAACATGGAGTAGAAAAGACATATAGTTCCTACGAGGATCTTTGTGCGCAACCAGAAGTCGACGTTATATACATAGCAACGCTACCGAGCACTCATCTGGCGGATTCCTTAATAGCAATCGGCGCAGGTAAACACCTATTGATTGAAAAACCAACCACGATTAATGCCGCAGATGCCAAAACTTTATATGACGCAGCAAAAAGCGCTGGAGTCTTTGCTATGGAGGCGATGTGGTCGAGGTATTTGCCGCAAGCAAGCATGATTCGCAAGATGTTGGATCGAGGCACTCTTGGTCGAATTGAATTAATACAAGCAGATTTTGGACAAGATGCTCGCGATGTCGCGCGTTTGTGGTTGCCAGGCGCCAGCATTGTTCAAGATATGGGGATTTATCCGATCGCATTCACCGAACAGATACTCGGTTTGCCTAATAAGATAACCGCGACCGGTCAGTTGCATAGTCCACATTCAGAAGCCATGGCATCGGCAGTTTTTGAATACGAGAGCGGTGCACGTGCAGTGATAACTACAACTGGTTATAGCCACGTCCCTACTCGTGCTTCTGTTTCTGGAACTGAAGGAGTGTTGCTGGTTGATTCTCCATTCTTTACGCCATCCGGACTCGGTCTTCGTGAAGCGGTATTCAACGGACAAGGTCCTAGCTGGAAGGACGCAACTGGAATTGCTGGCCACGAAGGATTGTGTTACCAAGCGAATTACTTAGCCTCTTATGTTTCGCAGGGTCTATTGGAATCCCCCTTGCACACACATGATCAGACGGTCGCCATTATTGGTATTGGGGAAGAGATTCGTCGCCAAATCGGCGTGCAAAGCTAAAAGCCCCCGCAACCAAGAGGCTGCAGGGGCTTTTTGACAGATTAAGCGCAGATGTTCGGCTTAGATGTCGTAGTAAAGTTCGAACTCGGCTGGATGTGGTCGCAAGCGAACATAATCAACTTCTGCAGATCGCTTGTAGTTAATCCATGTTTCGATTAAGTCAGGTGTGAAAACGCCACCCTTTGTCAGGAAGTCGCTATTAGCTTCTAGAGCCGCAAGCACTTCTGGAAGTGAACCCGGAACTTGTGGAATTGCTGCTGCTGCATCGCCTTCCAACTCGTAAAGGTCTACATCGACAGGAGACATTGGCTCAATCTTGTTCTGAATTCCATCGATACCAGCCATAAGCATGGCTGCGAAGGCTAGGTATGGGTTTGAGGATGGATCAGGGCAACGGAATTCAATCCGCTTAGCCTTTGGATTTTTCCCTGTGATTGGGATACGAATACAAGCAGAACGGTTACGAGCAGAGTAAACAAGGTTTACAGGAGCTTCATAACCTGGAACCAAGCGATGGTAAGAGTTGACGGTTGGATTAGTGAAAGCAAGAAGCGCAGGAGCGTGCTTCAAAAGTCCGCCGATATACCAGCGTGCCATGTCGGACAAATCTCCGTATGTGCCGTCCTGGAAGAACAATGGTTTTCCATCTTTCCACAATGATTGGTGGACATGCATTCCCGATCCATTGTCACCAAATAGTGGTTTTGGCATGAAGGTAGCGGTCTTGCCGTTCTTCCATGCAACGTTCTTGATGATGTACTTAAACTTCATAACATCATCGCCCGCCTTCAGGATGTCATCGAAGCGATAGTTGATCTCCATCTGTCCCGCTGTTCCTACTTCGTGATGTGAACGTTCGACAAGAAGTCCAGCACGACCAAGTTCCATGGTCATCTCGTCACGTAAATCAGCAAGTTGATCAGTTGGAGAAACTGGGAAGTACCCACCCTTGTAGCGTGTCTTGTAGCCACGGTTTGGTGAACCATCTGCTTCCATGTCGTTACCCGTATTCCAGGCGCCTTCAATTGAATCAATAAAGTGATGAGAAGAATTTTGTGAAGTAGCGAAGTTAACTTCATCAAATATATAGAACTCGGCTTCTGGCGCGAAGAATGCGGTATCTGCGATACCCGTTGACTTTAGGTATTCAACCGCCTTTGCTACAACGCCACGAGGATCGCGACTGTAAGGAGTGTTGTCAATCGGATTGTGAACAGAGAAGAGGATGACTAACGTCTTCTCTTTGCGGAATGGATCGATAAAGGCGCTGCTTGGAATTGGAAGCAGTTTCATATCTGACTCATGAATTGCCTGGAAGCCACGGACAGATGATCCATCGAACATCAGGCCATCAGTGAATACTGCTTCGTCGAATGATTCAACCGGTACGTTGAAGTGTTGTTGGACTCCTGGAAGATCTATGAAGCGAACATCGACAAGCTTCACATCTTCTTTCTTGATGTATGCAAAAATCTCAGCTGAATTCTTAAACATATTTCTCCCGTTTTGGCCGTAAAGACCGTGTAGACAATTGGAGCCGAGGCACATCAACGGGCCGCGTATGGCGCAATGTTACCCTTCAGCCGTGTCAGATCAAGCCGTGCCCCAGCCTGCCTCCTTTGGCCGTCGCCTGTTAGCGGTCACCATGGATTGGTTCATGTGCCTGGCAATCGCGGCATTTATCTCGCCTAGGTCCGCCGGTGGAGCGCAATTTACGCCGCTTGGGGTCTTCTTCTTGGATGTTGTAATCCTGACCACTCTGCAAGGCGCATCGGCCGGGCAACGGATTCTGCGTCTTCGGATCGTCGATAGTAATACGGGCGGCCGCGTGACTCCTGGTCGCCTAATTCTTCGGACCGCATTGATCTGCTTAGTTTTTCCTGCCCTATTGAACAAGCAAGGGCGCGGATATCACGATTGGGTTACACATTGCAGAGTGATCCGGTATTAATTATCTTTTCGGAAGCTTTACACCCTTAGGCATTGGTCCTTTAGGTACGGGCATATTCATTCCGCCGACACCCTTGAGGCGATTGCGAACTTCTCGCAACTGTCCCTTGGTTAGTTTTTTAGGATACTTCTTAACCGCTTTTTGAAGTTTGCGCAGAGTTACGGCGCCATCGTAGTCACCGACGTATAGCTCAAGAACGGGAACTCCAGGAACGAATCGCTCCATCTTTCTTTTTTCATCGATAACTAATTGCCGAACAGCCGAGGTGCCTTCACCGACGAGAATAATTCCCGCGCGACCGACCGTGCGATGAACCATATCTTGATTACGCGAAACGCTAACAGCCGGAGTAGTTGTGAAACCTTTTCGGATCGACATCAAAACACTCGCACCAGCTCCTACTTGTCCTTGAATCGAACTGAATGCCGCCGTATTTGCAAAGCGTGTAAAGGCAAAGAATGCAGCCAGGAGACCTAGCGGGATAGCCAAGATGCCAAAGTAGATCGGATGATGAAGTCCTACACCAGCAAAATATCCTCCAACGATTACTATGATGAAGATAAACCCACACAGCACCAAGGAGAGTGGCTTCTCTTTGCGAACCATGCGAAAAGCATCTTTCAAGACAGCCATCTGACCTTGCTTCTCTGGTTCAGCCATTTTCTTGCTCCTTCTGTTCTCGGTCTATTTCTTCGGTCTTACTGCGCTCGTTACGAAGCTCTTCGGAGGTAATAGCGGTTCCGCCTAATCTAGCAGGAGCCCACCATTGACCTAAATGCGAGTCGGGATATTTGGATTGAACAGAATCTAAAAGTTTTAGCATCCGATTCCGGAGTTCGGCCTCAGCGGCATCTGCATCGCTACCTTTTGTCACGTAAAAAGGTTCTCCAAAAGTCACATGAACTGGGTACTTGTTCCGCTTGAAATCAGGTTTGCGTTTCTTGGTGAGAATTCTTTGACTACCCCAAACGGCCGTGGGGATTATTGGTACGCCAGAGCCCATCGCCAACCGAACCGCTCCGGTTTTCAGATCTTCTATTTCAAAACTACGAGAGACCGTTCCCTCCGGAAAAATTCCGATAATTTCTCCTGCCCGCAAAGCTCGCAGCGCGGCGACGAAAGAGCCAGAACCATTCTCTCGATCTACGCTTATATGGTGCATTCCGCGCATCAGGGGCCCAGCTAATTTGTGGTTGAAGATCTCTTTCTTTGCCATGAAGCGGATGTAGCGACTCGCAGGAAGCGCTGCGGTACCAACCAATGCGAAATCCAAGTAACCAATGTGATTCATGCAAATGATCGCACCACCTTTTGAAGGCAGATTTTCACCACCTTGGAAATCAAATTTAAGACCCAAATATTTCCAGAAGGTTTTGATCGCGATAATTACTGGTGGATAAACAAGTTCAGCCACGAAGTAACGCCTTTTTCTCTTGGGCTTGTTTATATAAACGTCCCGCACGGTAGCTAGAACGGACTAGTGGTCCGCTCATGACTCCTAAGAATCCAATCTCGTTGGCTTCGTGTGAAAGTTCTACGAATTCCTGTGGTTTAACCCAGCGAATAACAGGGTGATGCTTGGGAGTTGGGCGTAGATACTGAGTGATAGTAATCAGGTCGCAACCCGCCGAACGTAAATCCATTAGGGCTTGGGTGACTTCTTCTCTTGATTCACCCATGCCAAGTATCAAGTTTGATTTTGTCACCAATCCAAAAGCTTGAGCTTGAGAAATGACATCCAAGGATCGGTCGTACCTAAAGGCCGGCCTGATCTCTTTGAATATTCTGGGAACGGTTTCTAGATTGTGGGCAAAAACTTCTGGCCGAGTTTCGAATACTTCGTTGAGCAAATCTGGTTTCCCACTGAAATCTGGAGTCAAAATCTCTACACCGGTATCGGGGTTTAGTTGGTGAACCGCACGAATTGTCTCGGCATAGAGCCAAGCCCCTTCATCTTCTAGATCATCTCGAGTTACGCCAGTGATAGTTGCATAACGTAATTGCATTTTTACAATGGATTCTGCGACGCGACGCGGCTCGTCCCGATCCAGAGCATCCGGCTTACCCGTGTCAATATTGCAGAAATCACAACGTCGGGTGCATCGTTCGCCGCCGATTAAGAAAGTTGCTTCACGGTCTTCCCAGCACTCGAAAATATTTGGACAAGCAGCTTCTTGGCAGACGGTGTGCAATCCTTCACTGACGACAAGGGAGCGCAGCTGGGTGTATTCGGGTCCCATGATTGCCCGTGTCTTGATCCACTCTGGTTTACGTTCGATTGGTACTGCCGCGTTGCGAGCTTCAATGCGAAGCAGGCGTCTGCCCTCAGGTGCAATACTCATGCGCAGACTTTCGATAGCGCTTGAAGAATCATTACTTCCAGATCTGGCATTATTTGGGAAATCGTAATCTCTCTTCCTAGTTCTTCTGTCATCGACGTAACCCCTGCATCCGAAATTCCACAGGGGATGATTCTTGAATATGCGCTCAAATCAGGATTTACATTTAGTGCAAAGCCGTGCATCGTGACCCCTTTAGCTACTCGTAACCCAATAGCTGCAATCTTTCTATCGCCCCTTTCGTCACGTATCCAGACACCGGAGCGTTCACAAAATCTTTCTGCGTTGATTCCGAAATTCTGACAAAGGTCGATTAATGCATTTTCAATTTCTCTGACTAATCCAACTACATCATTTCGGTTTTTCAATTTGATGATCGGATAACCGACAATCTGGCCTAAGCCATGCCAAGTGATCTTCCCGCCACGATCGACATCGATAACTTGGGTGCCATCGATGGGACGCTCGTGTATTTTGGTCATGCGTCCTGCCGTATAAACAGATGCATGCTCAAGAAAGAACAAGGTGTTTGGAGTCTGGCTGGTGACAACGGATTCGAGCGTAGACTTTTGAAGGTCCCATGCCCGCTGATAATCCATAACCCCGCAATTAACTACGGAGATGTCCGCGGTAGCTAAACCGGTGACCTCCGAAACTAGTGTCATATCCGTAGCCTAATGTAGGTTTGCGCACATGACACTAAGGGTTGGTATTACCGGTTATGGCCTTGCGGGCCGCTATTTTCATGCACCCATGCTCAAGGGATGTGGCTTTGAGGTTGTGGGGGCGCTCACAAGAAATCCGCAGAGAGCTATGGATCTTCTAGAAGATTTTCCGCAGGCTCGAGCATGCGCTTCGGTTGCAGAACTATTAGAACTTAATCTGGATTTCTTGGTCGTTGCCAGCGCCAATGTGGCTCATGCCAGCGATGCAATCGCGGGGATGCGTGCCGGAGTTCCCGTTGTGATCGATAAACCAATGGGACGTACCGTTGCCGAAACCGAAGAAATTCTTAAAGTCTCGGCCGAGACCGGAGTGGCAGTTACCACGTATTTCAATCGGCTCTTTGATAGCGATGCATTGACGGTCAAGAAAGTCATCAAAGAGGGAGTGCTAGGAGAGATTTTCCGGTTAGATTCTCGTTTCGAAAAATTTCGACCAGACTCCAACCCGCAGAGTTGGCGTGAGAAGAATTCGGCCGCCGATGGTGGCGGAAACTTGTTGGACTTAGGTCCCCATTTAGTTTCATTAGCTCTTAATTGGTTTGGTCCTGCGAAATTAACATATGCATCCGTTCGAAGTATTCGTGGATTAGCGGACGACGATATTGTCTTGAATCTCAAGCATGATTCTGGCGTCGATTCATATCTGTCGGCGAGTTCGATCATCGGTGCTGGTGGTCCCAGAATTCGATTGTCTGGAAGTAAAGGCTCGCTTGTTATTAAGGAATTAGACCAACAGGAACCATTGTTACGTGAAGGAAAGTATCCAGCTGGGGGAGAGTGGAATCCGGCAATTATTACTCCTGCATACCTGCAGATGGGTGAGGAAGAAATTTCTTACCCGGCCGAACCAGGCAATTACGCGATCTTTTACAAACAAGTGGGTGATGCGATCGCTGGTACTGGGCCGTGGCCGGTATCGGGCCAAGTCGCGTTAGCCGTCGCAGAGATCTTGGAAGAAGCTCGAAGGATTTCTATCCGCTAGAAATATTAGGCGGTTAGCTCTTTGAGCGCGGTTGTCAGGTGCGGATAATCAAAGAGAAATCCGTCATCCGTTAGGGCTTTCGGTAGTACCTTTTTAGAACCTAAAATTTCGCTTGAAAAACCGCCTAGGGCAAGCCTGAGAGCAAATCCGGGTACAGGAAGAAGAGCTGGTCGGTGCAAAGCTCGAGCGAGTGCGGCCGTGAACTCTTCGTTAGTAACTGGATTTGGTGAAGTGATATTTACAGCTCCTTCTAATTGTGAACTAAGTAGGTGGGTAATTGCTTTTACCTCATCGTGAAGGGTTATCCAAGACCACCACTGTTTGCCACTTCCCATTCTCCCGCCAACCCCAAGACGGAAGAGTGGAAGCATTTTTCCAAGTGCACCACCGGTTGGATCCAGGACAAGACCAGTACGAGTCTTCACGGTACGCACTCCGACCGCTAGATCAGCTGCGGCTTCCCACTCACGGCAAACAGCCGCAAGAAAATCATCGCCAGCCCGATCGTTCTCATCTACGGCGCGATTACCTGTCTCGCCGTACCAGCCCATAGCGCTTGCAGATATAAATACTGATGGCTTAACAGTCGCGCATGCCTGAGCAATAGTGGTGGTCCCGAGTAGTCTGGAATTTAGAATTGTTGCCTTATATTTTTTAGTCCATCGATGATCGCCAACACCGGCGCCTGCCAAGTGAATTACCGCATCGACCCCTTCAAGAGCGCTGAGATCTATTTCGGATGTGCTTGGATTCCACGATATTTCATCGGGCGCAACAGCTTGTCGTCGAACCACTCGTTGCACTGTATGGCCCTGCGATTTCAAGTGACCAACGAGTGCGCTACCAATTAACCCCGAAGAACCAGTTATTGCAATTCGTTTCTTCTCGTTCATGAATTAGAGACCTAAGTCCGACTCGAAACTACCTTCTTCAAGGCGATCCTTGAGAGTACTTAGGAAACGAGCCGCATCTGCCCCGTCAACGATTCGATGATCGTAAGAGATTGCAAGGTAGACCATGGATCGAACCGCAATGGTTTCGCCACCGTCGGTTCCCTTCATCACCATAGGGCGCTTAACGATTGCTCCGATACCCAAGATGGCTACCTGTGGCTGATTAATAATTGGAGTATCAAAGAGTGCACCACGGCTACCAGTATTTGTGATGGTGAAAGTTCCGCCGCCAAGTTCGTCTGGCGAGATCTTATTGTCACGTGTTCTTGCCGCAACATCGGCAATACGACGCGAGAGACCACCGATATTCAAATCACCAGCGTCACGGATTACTGGAACCAAGAGGCCACGTTCGGTGTCGACCGCGATTCCTAGGTGTTCTGTACCGTGATAAGTAATCTGATCGCCCTCAACGGATGAGTTAAGAACTGGGTGTTGCTTAAGTGCTTCGCAAACCGCGATTCCAAAGAATGGAAGGAAGGTTAAGTTAACTCCTTCGCGTTCCATGAAGGAGGCCTTGGCTTTCTCCCGAAGGCGAGCAATCTTTGTAACGTCTACTTCGATTACCGTGGTGAGCTGTGCACTAGTTTGAAGAGATTCAACCATTCGAGCAGCTATAACTTTACGAAGACGCGTCATCGTGACGGTTGTGCCACGTAGTGGGGAGACGGGAACTGGTCCGCTCGACTTTGCGGCAAGGTTAGTTTGAGCAGGCGCAGTGGTTGGAACTACCGATGGCACTGGTTTGGCTGCAAGTACATCTTCTTTACGGATTCGGCCACCGACGCCGGTGCCCTTCACTCGAGATAGATCGACACCTTGCTCTTTTGCATATTGACGCACGATAGGAGTGACATAGGAATCATCAAGTTGTGTGTTTGGAATTTGTGCGGCTACCGGAGCTGGAGGAGCTGGTGGAGCTGGTGGAGCTGGAGGAGCTGCTACTGGGGCAGCAATTGGTGCTGCTGTGGCAGAACCGATCAAAGCCAGACGGGCACCTACCGCAACTGTTGCATCAACGGGGACGTCTATTGACAAGATGGTGCCAGATGCAGGCGCAGGGATTTCTGTATCGACTTTATCTGTTGATACTTCAAGAAGGGGTTCGTCAACGGAAATAGAATCTCCCACATTTTTAAGCCATCTTGTGACAGTGCCTTCCGTGACTGACTCTCCAAGGGCGGGCATTGTGACTACGACGCCGGTGGATGAAGCAGCAGGAGCCACGTGAACCGGTGGTGGAGGAGTGGTAGCAACCGGAGCAGGTATTTCTATCGGAGGTGCAACTGGTGCTGCAACTGGAGCAGGTGTTGCGACTGGCGCTACGGCTCCATCTTCGATGACGGCAAGTTCTGCGCCAACGGCAACCGTGGCATCTACTGCAACAACAATTCTTGTCAGAGTGCCACTGACTGGCGAAGGAATCTCGGTATCGACCTTATCTGTAGATACTTCAAGTAGTGGTTCGTCGACATTGACATGGTCGCCCTCTGACTTGAGCCATCGAGTGACAGTTCCTTCAGTAACACTCTCGCCGAGTGCCGGCATTGTTAATGAAAAGGTCATGGTCTATTTCTCCTATTACCCGTGCGCGTGAAGTGGTTTGCCGGCTAGTGCTAGATGTGCCTCACCCATAGCTTCTGACAACGTAGGGTGAGCATGAATCAAAGGTGCAACATCATCTGCAGTTGCTTCCCAGTTGTAGATTAATTGAGCTTCAGCTAGTAATTCTCCTACACGTGAACCCACCATATGTATTCCTAGGACAGGTCCATTTTTCTGTGCCACAAGTTTTACAGATCCAGCTGTTTTAAGAATGTTAGCCTTTCCGTTTCCAGCCAAGTCATAACTCACTTCGACGACGTCATATCCGCGTTCTTTAGCAAGTGCTGTTGTGAGACCAACTGAAGCTACTTCTGGTTCTGAATATGTTACCCGCGGTACGCCGTCATAATTTATCGGGCGAGGGTTCAACCCTGCGATCTCTTCTGCTACCAAGATTCCTTCAGCAAATCCGACATGGGCCAATTGCAGCGTAGGGATTAAATCTCCCACCGCCCAGATTCCGGGGATATTTGTCCGACACTTATTATCAACTATCAGGTATCCACGATCCATGGTCAGACCTTGTTCTTCGTAACCAATGTTTGATGATACGGGGCCACGTCCTACAGCGACTAGCAATACGTCGGCGGTATGCGTTGCACCATTCTCAAGGGTGACTGTTACTCCATCTGAACCCTTAATGGCAGAGGCGAACTTGATGCCAACCTCAAATTTGATTCCACGTTTACGGAAGGCACGTTCTAATTGCTTGCTGGAAGATTCATCTTCAAGCGCTACTAGGCGTGGCAAACCTTCAATGATGGTCACGTCAGCGCCGAACGAATTCCAGACCGAGGCGAATTCACAGCCGATAACACCGCCACCTAAAACGATGACAGATTTTGGTACGTAGTCAAAGGCCATAGCTTCTTCGCTTGTGACAATCTGCTTGCCGTCAATCTCTAATCCAGGAAGTGTCTTGGGATACGAACCTGTAGCCAGAACAACATTCTTGCCTGTGTAGATGCTTCCGTTGACTTCCACCTGGTTTTTGGACACCAATCGTCCGTGACCTTCGATGTAGTTGATATTGCGGGATTTCACTAATCCTTGAAGTCCTTTGTGCAACTTTGAAACCACGCCATCTTTATACGCATTGACGGCGAGCATGTCCATAGAATGAAATTCTGCTTTAACGCCGAACTCTGAAGCATGACGAGTCGAGTCAGCTATCTCACCGGCGTGTAAGAGAGCCTTGGTTGGAATGCATCCACGATGCAGGCATGTTCCACCGAGCTTGTCTTGCTCTATCAAAGCGACTGACATTCCGAGTTGCGCGCCTCTTAGTGCACACGCGTACCCGCCACTGCCGCCACCAAGGATCACAAGATCAAAGTCGTTCACAGGCCACCTTTTCTTCTGTTTCTTCTGTTTCTTCTGTTTCTTCTGTTCTTACTTAATTGGACTTACTAGTACGCAATAGGCTAATCCTGCCACGAAATGAGGCTCTAGAATTCGATCCGGATCAATGTGATACCGCTAACTCGGCGAGCGTCACCAACGATCGGACCGAAACTCCTGTTCCACCCGCATGGTTGTAACCATGGGCTTTATCGGCTAAAGCGGGTCCGGCAATGTCTAGGTGCAGCCACGGAATTTCATCGGGGACGAATGCCTTGAGGAAATGACCGGCAATCAACATTCCGCCATAGCGGCCAGTTGCCCCATGAATTGAGATGTTGGCCAAATCAGCACTTGGGGAGTTAAGTACTTCACGCAATTCTTCAGGTAGTGGCATCGGCCAGAACGCTTCTCCTGACACTCCAGTAGCTTCCAAGAATTGGGCGCTAAATTCTTGATTGTTAGTCATTACAGCACTGGTACGTGTACCCAATGCGACAACTTGTGCGCCGGTGAGTGTCGCAACATCAACGATTCCATCGAGACCACCATTGCGTCTGCCATCTTCCACGGCGCGGACAAGTCCATCGGCCAAAACTAGACGACCTTCTGCATCAGGGTTCAAGACTTCTACGGTCTTACCACCATAAATTGTAATAATGTCACTTGGGCGGGTTGCATGACCACTGATCATGTTTTCAGCCAGACATGCATAGGCATCTATAGCAACTGGTAGTTTCAATGTTGCAATTGCGTACGTTGCTGCGATCACTGCTGCGGCTCCGCTCATGTCGGACTTCATATCTTCCATCCCACTTGCCGGTTTTAAAGCGTATCCGCCTGAATCAAATGTAATTCCTTTGCCAACAAAGGCAAACCGTTTTTTAGCACGAGCGGGGTTGTAAGAGATATGGAATAAGCGTGGCGGATTTGACGAACCTTGACCAACACTTGATATACCCCCGTAGCCTTTTGCCCTTAATTGAGTTTCATTCAGGATCTCTACCTTGATTCCTAGACCGGATGAAAGTTTCTTCATACGTTCGGAGAATGTGATTGGGTTCAAATGCGATGGTGGAGTATTTACGAGGTCGCGCACGATAAGAACGTAATTGCTCACAACATCAGCACGAATCAACGACTTCTTGGCGGCCGAAGTTGTGCCAATGCTGGTGATGATCGTCGCGATCTTTAAGGGTGATTTTTGATCGGCTTTTGTAGATCCTCTAAATTCCGTGAAACTGTATGCACCTAAATGGATGCCTTCCGCTATAGCCTCTAAATCTGAAGTGTTCTTGTTGGGAAGAGCAAAATCAACATTGGTGTGTCCGGCCAATTCGCGAGCCGCTGCTCCAGCTGCTCGACGGAGCGTCTCATGTGAAAACGAGGCAGTGGTACTACCAAGCCCCGTGAATATGATCAAGCGAGGAGCAGAGTATGCAACCTTTATAACCTCGTCAGCCGCGCCTGTAGCCCCAAGGTCGGCAAGGATTGAAAGAAGTTTCTTGGAATCTTTAGAGATGGATGGAATATTCGAGACGTTGGGATGAATCGACAACTTTCCATCTGCGGCCGAGAGGCCTAGTACCAAAATATCGTTAAGTGGTTTTGTATGTGTCTTGACTGTGGCCATGAATACATCCTCTCACTTCAGGAGCCATTGCGTGAAGTTGGAGTAGGTTAGAAGGCATGGAATCACCTCTCTTTGATTGGCATAAGGCGGCTGGTGCAAAACTCGCGGATTTTGGTGGGTGGCAAATGCCCATCGAATATCCGAAGGAGATCGAGGGTTTGAGCGCCGGCGGAGTCCTGGCCGAGCATGCCGCAGTGAGAGAGTCGGTTGGACTATTCGATGTCTCACACCTGGGAAAGATTGAAGTTTCTGGTATCGGTTCCGCTATGTTCCTCAACAGAATTTTCACAAATGATTTAGGTCGCACTGGTCATGGAAGCGCTCAATACAATTTGTTGTGCAATGAGTCAGGTGGGGTCATCGATGATCTTATTGTTTATCGATACAACGAAGATAAATTTTTCTTGATTCCAAACGCCGCAAATTGTGGAGCAGTTTTCGATGTGCTTGTTGCCGCGAATGATTTGGGATTGAAAATTAGCAACGTCCACCACGAATTTGGGGTCTTAGCTCTACAAGGACCCAAGAGCGCAGAAGTGCTTGCTAGGATTGGTCTCGATCTCGATCTTGATTACATGGCATTTGTGGAGATTCAAATCCCTGGTTTCGAATCTTTAGGCACGGTGATTATTTGCCGTACTGGTTACACGGGAGAGATTGGATATGAACTGGTTCCAAAGTGGAACTCGGTCCTGCCACTATGGCATTTGCTGCTCAAAGCGGTGATTGCCGAAGGTGGGCGGGTATGCGGACTCGGATCACGAGACACTCTTCGCACCGAAATGGGATATCCGTTGCACGGCCACGAACTTTCGCTAGATATCTCACCACTTCAAGCTAACGCGGGTTGGGCTGTGGCCTTAGCCAAGGAACATTTTCATGGACGAGAAGCGCTAGCGACCGAAAAGTCGAAAGGCGTTGTGCGGATTTTGCGCGGTCTAATATCACTTGATCGTGGAATTCCGCGAACTGGAATGAACGTACTGGACACAAGAGGAAACGTGGTGGGGATTGTCACCAGCGGAACTTTCTCACCTACTCTCAAAAATGGCATCGCATTGGCGCTTGTTAGGCCAGATATAGAAATTGGATCAGAACTGGCGATTGATGTAAGAGGCCGCACGAGTGCCGTAAAGGTAGCAAGGGTTCCATTCGTCCCTACGCACGTTCGTTAGCGAATATCGTCCTTGCTCGCCACAATAACCGGCCGCCCGGAATCTAGGGTGTAAACATCGATGCGGTTATCAAAGGCAGAACGTAGTTCGGAGGAGTGGATTACTTGATCGGCTCTCCCAGATAGAAGGATTTTCCCTTTTTGCATGACGACAATTCTCTCTGCGTACATCGCTGCCAAAGTGATGTCATGCATTGTCGAAATGATAGTAACTCCGCGCTCTTTGAGAAGTTCAATCTTATTGAGAACTGATATTTGGTGATGTAGGTCAAGGGCACTTGTAGGTTCATCAAGCAGGATTAGATCTGGTTCTTGGGCTAGCGCCCGAGCGATCAACGCACGTTGCATTTCTCCACCAGAGAGTTGGGAAACAAAGCTCTTTTGCATTCCATAAAGGGAAGTTTGAATCAGAATGTCATGAATTATCTGTCGGCTTTTCTGGCTCTCTTTTCCCCATCCATCTCGTTTTGCACGACCTAAGGTGACGTATTCGCTTACGGTCATGCCTTGGGGGATAGCGGGTGACTGTGGTACGAAAGCGATGTTCCTCCGGTGATTTCTAAATACTTCAATTCCGCGATCCTGTAGTGATCCAGAATACGGAGTTATTCCAAGCAAGACATTGAGGAAAGTTGTTTTACCAGCACCATTGGGACCAATTAGGCATGTCCATTGTCCGTGCGGAATTTCTGTGCTGATGTCATCCAAAATAGTTTTATCTCCATAGCGAACCGTTAAATCTGTAACGGAGATAGCCCCTGAAGTCATCATGAAATATTTGCCTTTCTGCGATTACGTAACACAAAGAGAAAAAATGGCGCGCCAACAAAGGCGGTAATAACTCCAATAGGAAGTTCTGCTGGCGAGAGCAAGGTTCGTGCGCCAAGGTCAGCCAGCACCAAGAATGCTGCGCCAACAAGTGCGATACTGACCAGTGATCTATTGGTAACCCTGCGAGTCACACCTCGAACCAAGTGTGGAACGACAATGCCCACGAATCCAATAAGTCCAGAAGCTGAAACAGCGGTAGCAGTTGCAAGAGTTGCTGCGCCCACTGCCAAGATACGGAGTCGATTTGGATTTATACCCAGCGAAAAGGCTTCGCCATCTGTCAGCATTAATCCATCTAGCTGTTTCGCTACTGTGAAGAGAATAATTAGCGCAATAGCAATATAAATGGAAGACCAGGCTACGACGTTCCAGGAAGCTGCGGTTAAGTCGCCCAAAATCCATGAATAAACCGGACGTAATTGTGCCGTATGGCGTTGTTGTAGGTAAGTTTGAATCGCCGTTGCGAAGGAGCCGACTGCGATTCCTGATAGTAATAAGGTATTGGGTTCGGCGAAAAATTTTCCAGATACAAAAAACGAGGTCAGCACAGCCAAAATTCCACCTAAGAATGCGAAGAGTGGGAGCAAGGCGACGACGTTATGGTGAGTACTCGTTAGTGCGATTGTTGCACCGAGTCCGGCGCCGCTGGCAGCGCCAAGGAGATAAGGGTCGGCAAGCGGATTATGAAAAACTGTCTGATAGACCGCTCCGCTTGTTGCTAGTGCGGCTCCAACTAAAGCACCAAGAACGACTCGAGGTAGGCGCAGTTGCATAATGACGGTTTGACTTTGGTTAGATAATCCGTCGGGAAAACCCACGAGCGTTTTAAATACTTGGACGAAACCAATATGTATCGGTCCAAAACTAACGGCTGCGATTGCAACAATTGCTAAAAGTAAGCCACAAATAGCGGTTATTCGCCAATTCCAAATTCGCGCTATCACAACGCTACTTGTGTCTTTCATTGTTAGTTCATTCACTTGAAGGATCTTGTTGAATTAGCGATAAACCGAAAGAGATCTATCAAGCGTGGTCCCCAACGATCTGCGATATCCAACGGCACAATCACCACGTTCTTGTTTGAAACTGCAGATATTTTGCTCCAACCAGGCCGAGATGCAACATCGGAGATAGTGGCGCCATCGTCAAGAAAAATTACTTTTGGGTTGGCTTTCACGATGTATTCCGGGGTTAGCTGTGGATAGCCGCCGCTGTCGGCTGTATCCGCAGCATCTGCGATATTTGTGTAACCAAAATCCTTGTAAACCTCGCCAATAAAGGAATTAGAGGTGGCGCTGTAGAAAGCCGTTGGATCTAGTTCGTGGAAGATCGAAATGTTGGTATTTTTTTGTGAACGCGAGGTAATCGCAATGATTTGTTGCTTCATAGCTGCAACCAAAGCCGATGCACGGCTTGGATGTCCCGTTAACCTTCCAAGAGCTAAGTACTCTGGGAAGGCTTGGTCAATCGTTGTTGGGGTTGATTCGAGGTAAACGTTAATGTTGAGCTTCTTTAGGCCTGCTTCAACTGCGGATGCATTGTTGGCGGTAGTTTGAAGCACCACCAGATCTGGGTGCATTGCAGCAATCGCTTCAACATTGGGGGAGTAAGAGCTCAACGAAGAGTGTGGAGCATTGGTTGGGTAATCAGAATTATCGTCTACTGCAAGTACTTGTGGACCGGCACCAATACCGAAAAGAATTTCAGTCGCGCTTGGCGACAATGAAATAATCTTTTGTGGGGCCTTGATTGCGGCTTGCGCCGAAATGTTTGAGAACGCTGCTGTGGCTAGGAGAAGCGCCAGAGCGCTAGATCCCACTATCTTGATACGCATAAAAAACTCCCTCGAAGATTGAGGGAGGAAATGGGGGGCTTTCCGAGCCAAAATTAGATTGGGCTTCAAAAGGCCCGACCTTCCTCCGAGGTCGGATACTTCGATAGTAAGAGAGGCGACCTGACTCAGATCTCAAAGATTGAGATCATTACAGTTGCGGGACAGTGCTGGATTCTCACCAGCTTCGCTCCACCTATTACCACCAACCAATCGCTTGGAAGGTGTCTGGAATTTAGCATTATTACCTGCTTAGCGCCAGCGATGTAGTGGCGACACGGCTAAAAAAGAGTACCCTCTTAACCATGGAATATCGTCGCTTGGGTTCATCAGGAATGTACGTCTCAGAAATTTCATATGGCAACTGGATCACGCATGGTAGCCAAGTGGAACAGGATGCTGCTATCAAATGTGTAAAAGCAGCGCTCGGTGAAGGCATAACCACCTTTGACACGGCCGATGTCTATGCCGGAACCCGCGCCGAAGTCGTACTCGGAAAGGCCCTGAAAGGTGTCAAGCGGGAAAGTTACGAACTTTTCACTAAAGTTTATTTTCCAACCGGTACGGGTAAGAACGATCGTGGTCTTTCTCGCAAGCACATTATGGAGTCGGTTCACGCATCTCTGAGGCGTTTAAATACCGATCATATTGATCTGTATCAGATGCACCGATTCGATTTTGAGTCGCCAATAGAAGAGTCACTACAGGCCTTTGAAGATTTGGTAAGGCAGGGCAAGGTAAATTACATCGGTTTCTCCGAGTGGAATGCCAGCCAGATTCAGAGCGCTTTGGGAATTCAAAAGGCTAACGGATGGACTCGATTTGTTTCGAGTCAACCGCAATATTCGATGCTCTGGCGGGTTATTGAAAAAGAGGTTGTGCCGCTCTCTGAAAAAGAAGGAATTGGTCAAATTGTTTGGTCTCCCTTAGCTCAAGGGATTCTTACTGGTAAATACCTGCCCGGAAAGAAGCCGCCTGCAGGATCACGAGCAACGGATAAAAAATCTGGCTCTGACTTCATCTCTCGCTGGATGCAGGATGACATCTTGTCAGCAGTTCAAAAGCTTGCTCCAATTGCTGCAGAGAACGGTTTGACTATGAGCCAGTTGGCACTTGCTTGGGCGCTATCCAACAAGAATGTATCTTCAGTCATCATGGGAGCCACGAAGCCGTCACAAGTTAAAGATAACGTTAAGGCTTCAGGGGTAAAACTGGATGCTTCTACGATGTCCGCGATTGATAAGGCTCTTGGAAAACTTCCCGAGACAGATCCATCAAAGAATGAAAGCCCGAACCCTCGCGCCTAAAGTCGCGAAGATAAAAAGTTCTAAAAGTTAGACTAAATCTCCGCGCTTAACGCGCGGAGCAGGTGCGCGCATTCTGCGCATCTGAGTCGAGCGAAGCCATCCATACATACCCAAACCTTTTGTTGGCTCTCCAGGAAAACGTTCCTCCATGACCTTGCGAATCTTGCGCGTGACAAAGAATCCTGAGATCACTGTGTAGAGCATGGCCACATACATAAAGAGAATTGCAATTAGTGAAACAAATTTATTGTGCACGACGCTTAAAACTAAAACGATTGCTACAGCTGGCAAGAAGTATTCTCCAACGTTGCGACGAGAATCGATGTAGTCGCGTACAAAGCGACGAGCAGGACCCCTGTCCCTTGCAGGCAGAGCGCTCTCTTCACCTCGCATATAAGCTTCACGAGCTGCGAGGCGTTGTGCTTTCAGCGCTGACTTGTCGCGAACCTTGGATGCCTTGGTCACTGGCGATGTGATCGCATTAACCTTGTTGAGGGCTTCTTTATCTTTACGTTTTGGAGTGGGTGCGTCTTTGCTCATGTCGTTACGGTAGGGCCAGCATTCGTTCCAATGCAACTCGGGCATGGTGGGCGACGGTTGCTTCTACGGAAATTTGGTTTACAACCCGCCCCTGGATGAGATTCTCCATAGCCCAGACCAGGTGTGGGAGATCTATCCGATTCATAGTTGAGCAGTAGCAGACGGTTTTGTCGAGAAATACGATCTCTTTGTCAGGGTTCGTGCGGGAGAGTCGCTGGACCAGGTTTAATTCCGTTCCGATAGCCCATTTTGAGCCAGGTGGGGAGGAGTTAACTGTCTTAATAATGGTCTCTGTACTTCCGACCACATCAGCGGCCATCACTACGGGATTCTGGCACTCGGGGTGAACCAATACCTGAACGCCTGGAATTCTCGCTCTGACATCATCTACATTTTGACGAGTAAACCGTCCATGAACAGAACAATGACCACGCCACAAAATAACTTTTGCGTCGATTAGTTCCTTATCGGACAAGCCCCCCTGCGGCTTCCAAGGGTTCCAGATGACGCAATCTTCTAACCTGAGCCCTAAAAACTGAACTGCAGTATTTCGCCCCAAATGTTGATCGGGAAGAAAAAATATTTTCTCGCCACGTTCAAAAGCCCAAGTCATAGCCCGCTGTGCGTTTGAGGAGGTGCAAACTGCTCCACCATTTAAACCAGTGAAACTCTTTATTGCAGCGCTAGAGTTCATATACGTAATAGGAATAGTTTGTGCCGATATTCCGATCTTCACAAAATGGTTCCATGCAGCGTCAACCTGGTGCGCCGCAGCCATGTCAGCCATTGAGCAACCGGCAGCCAAATCCGGAAGTATCACTTTTTGTTTAGCACTGGTGAGGATGTCCGCGCTTTCAGCCATAAAGTGAACTCCGCAGAAAATAATATGTTCGGCGCTTGGATTCTCGGCAGCAGCCTGAGCCAATTTGAAGGAGTCACCGGTGATATCCGCGAACTCAATAACTTCATCACGCTGGTAATGGTGACCCAAGACCATAACTGAACTTCCTAGGGCTGCCCGAGCCACCTTTGCTCGTTGGACAAGGCCTGGCTCTGATGGGGCGGGGAGGGCGCCATCACAGGAAACCCCACGTTCACTAGACAGATCACTTTCGCGTCCGAGTAGTAGCAAGTCTGCCAAGGCCATAGTTGCATTTTAGGGGTATTATTCAGAGCATGAGTACTGAAACTGCCCAAGAAGTAACAATTCAAAGTTCGACTGGAATCGCTCTTACTGATGTCGCTGCCGCAAAGGTCAGCTCGTTGATTCAGCAAGAAGGACGCGATGATTTGAGCCTGCGTGTTGCAGTTCAACCAGGCGGCTGTTCGGGGCTTCGTTACCAGTTGTATTTCGATGATCGCGCATTAGAAGGCGACACGATCTCTACATTTGGTTCTGTCAAAGTTGTTACGGACAAGATGAGCACTCCTTATTTGATGGGGGCTTCTATTGATTTCGTGGATACTATTGAAAAGCAAGGTTTCACGATCGATAATCCGAATGCACAAGGTTCTTGTGCATGCGGCGATTCATTCAACTAATTTAGTTCGCGAATATGAAAGTAGCCGTAGCAGGCTCTGTTGGTCGCGATCATTTGATGACCTTTCCGGGTCGATTTACCGACTCACTAGTTGCTGGTTCGCTCTCCAAAGTTTCGCTCTCCTTTCTTGTCGATAAATTAGATATTCATCGCGGCGGTTGTGCTGCAAATATTGCCTTCGGGATGGGTGCTCTGGGATTAAACCCCCTACTGGTGGCGGCGGTTGGTAAAGACTGGGCAGATTATGACGAATGGTTGATGCGTCATGGTGTTAATACAAAGTATGTAAAAATTTCTAAAGAGTTGTACACAGCTACTTTCATCGTTACTACAGATGAGGAGCTCAACCAGATCGCATCCTTCTTCCCAGGCGCTATGTCAGAAGCCCGCGAAATAGATATTGAAAAAGTCCTGGCAGCTGAAGGCGCAATTGATCTCTTTTTAATTGGACCTGATGATCCCGAGGCCATGATTCGTCACTCAGAGTCAGCCATTCGCTTAGGAATCCCTGTTGCAGCTGACCCATCACAGCAGTTGGCTCGTATGGATGGCCCCTCAGTGAAGAAACTGGTAACTGGTGCTACTTATTTATTTCTCAACGAATACGAACTTGCATTGATGTTACAGAAAACTGGTTGGTCAGATGCCGAACTCTTCGATCAAGTAAAAATCCGAGTTGTGACTCTTGGGGCAAAGGGTGCTCGCATTGAAGAACACGGGAAACCAACTATTACAGTGGGGGCACCGGAAGAGAAAGCGAAGGTCGATCCAACCGGTGTTGGCGACTCGTTTAGATCAGGTTTTATGGCGGGTCTTTCCTGGGGATTAAATCACGAACGTTGCGCGCAGCTTGGTTGTCTGATTGCAACATTTTGTTTAGAGACCAAAGGAACTCAGGAGTACACCTTTGATCGCGAAGAATTCATGTCAAGATTTCAAGTGGCCTACGGAGAATCGGCGGCAACGGAAGTAGCGGCTCATATTGAGCCGCGAATGGGACTCTAAAATATTAGGATTTTCTCACCACAAATTCAGTGGCGTTAATTTTTTCATAAGAATTTCCGGTCATTCGCGCCCAAGCGCTTAAATCTGCAAGGGTTGCGGGGTCATCACTGAAGAGTCGAATTTCTGGGCTATTTTTAATAGCTTTGGCTAGATGAATGATCGGTAGCGGGCAACGCATTCCAAGGCAGTTAAGTTCCATCTAGGCGCGAACTCTTTCCACTAAATACTTTAACTCTTGCAAGAATTTGTCAACGGTTGCTTCAGTTTGCTCTGCTCTTAAAGTCATTCGAATGTTGCCGTGCGTGAGAATACCCATTGCCGCAAGGACATGGCTCGGCTCCATATTTGCCGAACTACATGCCGATCCAGAATCGACTGAAAAACCGGAAGAGTCAAGTTCGTTAACCAGCAGTTGCGCATCGGTATAAAGAATCGAAAAGGAGAGTAGGTGGGGAACTGTTTGATGAAGCGAACCTGCTATATCTACATCACCAATCTCTGTAAGCAGGAAATTTCTTATTTTTGCGTTGCGTGCTTGCAGAGATATCTGATCACGCTCGAAATCTTTCAAGAAATGGTCCAGCGCAACGGCGCTTGCGATAGCGAGTGGCACTGAGAAACTAGTGGTGGAAATACTGTTGTCATTATGTGGCATCGGGTTTCTCCAAGAGCTTGGATCGGCGAGGGCGAAAACCCCTAGACCAGCCGGTCCTTGCCAGGATCTAGAATCCCAAAGAGCTGAACTCCAATTAGTGGGCAATGGATTGAGGCCGGGGTCGACTGTGCAATCGGCAAATACTTTTCCAGAAAAATCTAGGGGAGGCCTTGCGATAATTCCGGTTTCACCGTTAATAGATTGCCAAGCCAGCAGATCGTTGATTCGAGCAGATGGGTAATTGATATATCCGTTTAAGTCGGACGGGAGAACTTGGGCATCGTTGGAATTCGCTATAGCGAAGACTTCTGATCTATCAGTTGCGCCGTAATATAGCTTTGTTACGGAATTAATCATTCCGGAAATTCCCAAGTGGTATCCCAAAGAGGGATCGGCGAGAAAAGTCAGCTGGTCCATACGGATGCGAAGGTGCCCTGAGATCAGCTCCTTGGCCTCGTTGAGAAGGAGGGCAGTTTTGCGTGAATCTTGATGAATTTTTGATGGGTCAGCCCAACCCCGTGCGAATGCATCGTTTAAGAACTCCGCCGCGGCAGGGTGAAGGGGAGACTCGTTCTGGAAGTTGCCTGTGATTGAACCCACGCTTGGAACGGTACCCGCAAGAGAGGCTGTACGCGAGTGAGACGGGTATCCTTCGTGGATGCGCCGTACACGCCGAATTCCAGCCCTTTTGGCCGTATTGGCCGGATCGCTATTACTTACATCCTGCTCAAATAAGAATATCTCAGGCCTTGGTTTCGAAAAGGGAGTTTCCAGCGTAAACGATACTTCCGGGCCACTTTGGTATTGGTCATGGATAGCTGCTGGAGTAGTCGGTGTATTCACATTTATTCTGATCATGTGGCCAGTCTTTTTTCATCGCAAAAAGAATGAGGATTTCCCGAAGCAAACCCAATACAACGTACCTGTCGAAATTGCTTACACAATCATCCCATTCATCATCGTGGCGGTGCTTTTTGGCTATACAGCGCGCGATGAATCTCGTATTACCAAGATAGATACGCCTGCGACTGCTCCTCATACTATTGATGTAAATGCTATGCAATGGTCTTGGCAATTCACCTACAAGGATTCCCCAAGTGCTCCCACTGTTACGGGAACTACAGCCAAGCGTCCAACCCTTGTTTTGCCGCTGGGTGAAAAAGTACTCTTTAATATTACTTCTAGCGACGTCGATCATGGATTTTGGATTCCTGATTTCATGATTCAGATACAGGCTCTTCCTCACGTACAAAATCACTTAGAGTTTGCTGCTGAAAAGTTGGGTACCTACCCGGGGCGTTGCAATATTCTCTGTGGTCGAAGCCACTCTGAGATGCTTTTTGAAGTCAAAGTGGTTACTCCAACTGATTATCTTACATACATCAACTCCCTGAAGGCGGCATAAAAATGACGACGTTCGCTGAACCATCTACCGTTTCATCATCTAGTTACGGTGTAAACCAGCCGAAGGGTTTATCCAAGGGTCGTCTATTCGTAAAGTGGATTACCTCTACTGATCATAAAACTATTGGCTACCTGTATCTGATTACATCATTTGCTTGGTTTATTGTTGCCGGTATTTTAGCGCTCCTACTTCGCTCCGAGCTCGCTCGACCTGGACTGCAATTCCTGAGCACAGAGCAGTACAACCAGATTTTTACCATGCACGGAACCATCATGCTCTTGATGTTTGCAACTCCGCTTTTCGTCGGTTTTGCGAATGTGATCATGCCGTTGCAGATTGGTGCTGCAGATGTTGCGTTTCCACGTCTCAACATGCTGTCTTACTGGCTCTACCTCTTTGGTGGCCTCATGGCGTTCGGTGGTTTCCTTAGCCCCGGTGGCGCTGCATCCTTCGGATGGACTGCTTACGCCCCTCTTGCCAACTCACAGTACTCACCAGGAATCGGTGGAGATCTTTGGGTGATTGGTCTAGCTATATCTGGACTCGGCACGATCATGGGCGGCGTTAATTTCGTAACCACTATCTTCACGATGCGCGCTCCTGGAATGACAATGTTCCGCATGTCTATTTTCAGCTGGAACGTGCTCCTGACCTCTATCTTGGTATTGCTCGCATTCCCACCACTTGCAGCCGCTCTTCTGGGACTCGAATCAGATCGGTTATTCGGTTCGCATATTTTTGACTCTGCAAATGGTGGAGCCATGTTGTGGCAACACTTATTCTGGTTCTTTGGCCACCCAGAAGTTTATATTTTGGCGCTCCCGTTCTTTGGAATTGCCAGCGAAATTCTGCCGGTATTCAGTCGCAAACCAATCTTCGGATACAAGGGTTTGATCGCTGCCACAATTGGTATTGCCGCGCTCTCTGTTTCGGTATGGGCTCATCATATGTATGCAAGCGGACAAGTCTTGCTACCGTTCTTCTCTTTCATGACCTTCCTAATCGGCGTTCCAACAGGAGTTAAGTTCTTTAACTGGATTGGCACAATATGGCGCGGTTCGGTCACTTTTGAAACTCCAATGCTATTCATTATGGGATTTTTGGTTACATTCTTATTTGGCGGATTGACCGGAATTATTTTGGCTAGCCCTCCAATGGATTTCGCCGTATCTGCCTCTTATTTTGTTGTTGCTCACTTCCATTATGTGCTCTTTGGGACAGTTGTATTCGCAATGTTTGGCGGCTTTTATTTCTGGTGGCCAAAGATGACGGGCCATATGCTTAACGAGCGTTTAGGCAAGATTCATTTCTGGACCCTATTCTTTGGTTTTCACCTTACCTTTTTGATTCAACATTGGCTTGGAATCAAGGGGATGCCTCGTCGTTACGCCGATTACCTAGCAACTGACGGCTTTACGACCATGAATATGATCTCAACCGTTGGTTCCTTTCTTTTGGCCTTGTCGATGATCCCATTCATGATCAACGTTTGGATCAGTCGCAACACCCCGAAGGTGGCCGTAGACGATCCTTGGGGTTACGGAGCCTCATTGGAATGGGCAACGTCATGTCCGCCGCCACGCCATAACTTCACATCAATACCTCGGATTCGTTCAGAGCGTCCTGCCTTTGATCTTCATTATCCGCACATGGCAGAGAAAGAGGGCGGCCACTAAATGAAATCTGGCTATCGACTCTTTATCGGACTCGCGCTTTTCTATGGTCTTCTAGATATTGTCTATTGGAAATTAGGCGGGGATCCACTCGGTATCACTGCGATCGCTCTAAGCACCGGTTTCGCCGCAACCGTGGGGTTCTACTTATGGTTTAACAACAAGCGTATGGGTCAACAGCCATCCGATAATGAAGATGGCGAAATATCGGACCTAGCCGGAGAACTTGGTTTCTTCTCACCCCATTCCTGGTGGCCGTTGCCCGTCGCATTATCTGCATGCGCAATGGGATTAGGTCTGCTCATTGGTTGGTGGCTCACCGTTATTGCTGTGGGCTCACTCTTTATCAGCATTATTGGTTTCACACTTGAATACGAGAAGCCTGGCGTGGCAGATCATCGTTGACATTTTGGAATAAAAAACCCCCGAACTCATTGTTCGGGGGTTTTTTAATTGGACTAATTAATGATGGCCTTCACCAAGCTCTTTGAACTCGGTCACTGTGGCGGCCGGCACCTGAACAGCGTTCGCTTGATTCATTCGAGCTCGTAACTTGCCCTTAATCCCTAATTTGGCAGATTCTGGAAGTGGCGCAGGAAGAGCATCAGCAGATTGATGCTGAGTCAAGGTCCACTTCTTTGCATCAGAGATCTGTTCATGGACTTCAATCATCTCTCCATTTGGCATCATGACAAGGCGACCGGTTTCACGGCCATGGAGCACAAGGTCACGATCTGCTCTTTGGAGAGAGAGACAGATTCGCTTAGTTATGAGAAAGACAATGGGTGGAACGATGAACAATCCAAATCGTGTGAACCACATGATTCCGTTAATAGTTAAGTGGAAGTGCGTCGCGATGACGTCGTTTCCTCCATTAGCCAGTGAGATGATCATGAATGCGATTGACATTGCACCTAGCGCAGTACGATTTGGCGCATTGCGCGGACGGTCGAGCAAATGATGTTCGCGCTTATCTCCAGAGATCCATGATTCTATAAATGGGTAGAGAGCCATTCCCGTGAAGAGGATTCCGGGAAGGATAAGGCCTGGCAGGAGGATATTCCAAGAGATGGTGTGCCCAAAGGCATGCGTTTCAAGTGGTGGAGACATACGGACTAATCCGTCGAGCCAACCCATGTACCAATCTGGTTGCGAACCGGCAGAGATCTGGCCCGGAGTATATGGTCCGTAGAGCCAAATGGGGTTGATCGAAGCGACAGCCCCTAAAAATGCCGTCACTCCAAAAACGATAAAGAAGAAACCGCCAGCTTTCGCCATGTATACAGGCATCAATGGATAGCCGACAACATTCTTCTCTGTACGTCCCGGTCCTGGATATTGGGTGTGCTTCTGATACCAGACCAACATTAAGTGGATTGTGATAAGTGCTAAGAAGAGGCCAGGCAAGAGCAAAATATGGACCATGTAGATACGTGGAATGAAAGCTGTTCCTGGGAAAGGTCCGCCAAAAGCGAAGAAGGCCAAATAACTTCCTACAACTGGGATGGCTTGCAGGATGGCTTCCGCAATGCGGATTCCTGTTCCAGAGAGCAAATCATCTGGAAGTGAATAGCCCAAGAAGCCTTCTACGATTCCAAATGTCAATAAACCAATACCGATCAGCCAGTTGAACTCACGTGGCTTGCGAAAAGCTCCCGTGAAAAACACGCGGAACAAATGGACCACAATCGCCACCATAAATATCAACGCTGCCCAGTGATGTATTTGGCGCATTAAAAGACCGCCGCGAACATCAAAAGAGATGTGAAGCGTGGAAGCATATGCAGCGGACATGCTGACGCCCGATAGTGGGGCATAAGCACCGTTATAAACGACATCACGTTGTGATGGATCGAACCAGAAAGTTAAGAAGGTACCTGAGAGGAGCAAGATGATGAATGAATAGAGGCAGATTTCACCAAGCATGAATGACCAGTGATCGGGGAAGACCTTATTAAGGTTCTTCTTAACCCACTTTGCGGCACCAGTTCGTTCGTCGACATAATTTGCGACGCTGCCACCTATTTTTTGACTCTTCTTCATTCGTGGTCACCTCGTCCTAACGCGTTATCCATTTGCGGAGTTCCGTTCCCAGAAGCTAGGTCCAACAGGGACGGAGAAAGGTTGCTTTGCAGTCAGATATCCATCAGCATTTACCATGAGCGCCAATTGCGGAAGAGGACGGGCTGCTGGTCCGAAGATAACTTTGGCTGCGCGCGTCACATCGAATGTCGATTGGTGACATGGACACAGGAGATGGTGGGTCTGTTGCTCATACAACGCAACAGCGCACCCCATATGGGTACAGATTTTCGAGAATGCGATAATTCCCTGGTAGGTCCATGAAAGACGTTCGGGATCCAAGTTGAAATCTTCTGGACGCAGACGGATTAAAAGAACTGCATCTTTACCAATGTTTTCAAGGGTGCGCGGAGTGCCCGCTGGAAGTTCGGGTAAAACTTGCGCAACCGCTCCAACTTCTAAATCTTCAGGCTTGATAGGTGTTCCTGCTGGGTCTAGGACAAGGCGGGTTCCCGCGGCCCAGTTTGTCGTTTCGAAAAATTTGCCAGGCAGGGGCCCTGTGTCGCGTAGTAAAACCAATGGCGAAAGCCCCACTAATCCAACTGCCAGTCCGAGCGTTCTTTTAATGAGCGGGCGGCGACCAATACCTGCTTGACCAGCACGATCATGGAAGGTTGCAACTAGTTCTTCACGATCTACTTCTTCCGACCGGAATTCATGTCGCTCTGCAATGACTTCTTGATCGGGCATCAATTTTTTCGCCCATTGGATTGCGCCTAGACCTATGCAGAGGGTCGCAAGCGTCAGACCTAAGCCGATGAAGAGTTGTTGCACATTAGTGCTTCCCATGACAGGGAAATAAACGTACTGGTCGGATTTCATGAAAATGTAAGACGCGATGGTCAATACCGTTCCAAGTGCGGATAGCAAGAAGAGAATTGCTACCTGCTTTTCGGCTCGCTTTTCTGCTAGCGGATCAGCATCGGCATTACGATGGATATGTTCTGGTAGACCAGGATCTTCAAAGCGTTCTATTTGATTACTCATGTTTACTTCGCCTTCATTGCGAGCCAAACGGCTATACCGATAAGAATTCCGATTCCTAGCGTCCACACGAGGAGACCCTCGGTAACAGGACCAGTTCTACCTAACGATGCGCCACCCTGATTTGCTTCGTGGTTTGCTTGTTGCAACCACTTAATGATCGATAACTTCTCTTGGGGCGTGATCGTCGTATTGGTAAATTTAGGCATTGATTGAGGTCCAGTGACCATAGCTTCGTAGATGTATTTTGGTTCAACACCCATAAGCGAAGGTGCGTATTTACCGTTGGTGAGAGCGCCACCTTGACCTGCAAAGTTGTGACACATCGCGCAATTTGTACGGAAGAGTTGTCCACCTTCTGCCGAATTGCCATCACGTTCAAAATTGAGTGATTCATTTGTCACCGCAGATGGTCCGGGCGCCAATGACGCTACGTAAGACGCTAAAGCAGCTGTTTCATCTGGGTTGTACAAGGGCTTCTTCTGCATGGCTTGCTGGCTCATATCCGCCATTGGCATACGACCTGTTCCGACTTGGAAATCAACCGCTGCAGCTCCAACACCAATCAGAGAAGGGGCAATTCCTCCACCTTCTGCATTTAGGCCGTGACAGGACGAACAGCCACGCAAAAAGATTGCTTTACCTTCTGAAACCAAGGTCGATGTCCCGCTGCTCATCTCATGTTGCGAACTGGGGAGCGCTGAAGCTACACCAAATGCCGTACCAATTGTGAAGAGAGCAGCGACCATAAGTATCGGACCTGCTATGCGTTTACGACGAAAACCAGAAAGGCGTTTCACGGTGGCTCCTACTTGATGAGATAAATCGTAGAGAAAAGGGCGATCCAAACAATGTCAACGAAGTGCCAGTAGTACGAGACCACGATCGCAGTTGTTGCCTGCGAATGACCGAACTTACGAGCTTTTGCAACTCGAATCAGCACGATAAGGAATGCGAGCAAACCTCCTGTTACATGCAATCCATGAAATCCAGTGGTGATGTAAAAAACTGAACCATATGCTCGAGAGGACAACGAGAGACCATCGCGTACAAGATTGGCATACTCATAAATTTGACCACCGATGAAGAAAGCGCCCATCAAGAAGGTGAGAGCAAACCATTCGCGCATTCCCCACTTAGAAAATTTGTATAGGGGACCAGTCCTACGGCCTTGGAATCTTTCAGCAGCGAAGACACCGAATTGACATGTGACTGATGAGAGAACCAGTACGGTTGTGTTGATTGCCGCAAATTTAACATTAAGCATTCCGGTAGATTCGAGCCAAATTTTTGGACCTTGTACAGCGCGAGTCGTGAAGTACATCGCGAAGAGGGCCGCGAAGAACATCAGTTCAGAAGAGAGCCAGACGATGGTTCCGACGGCGACCAGGTTCGGGCGGTTATTTTTAGATGGCGCTTCAAGTGTGGTCACGGTGGGATTATTCCCGATTTTGGCGGTTTTTCCGCATTGAGAGCCTTTTGGCGAGTGCCAAAATCGGGTGAGTCTAATCACGCGCGATTAGACTCAGAGGATGGATATTTCTGATATTTCGTGGCATCAGATCATTGGCCATCTGGCTGATCGACAGGATCTAGACCCACTGGAGGCTGGTTGGGCTATGTCAGAAATTTTGGGGGATAGGGCCGACAAAGAGACGATCAAATCGTTCCTTCTGGGGGTGCAGGCCAAAGGTGAGACCGCAAGTGAAGTCCAAGCACTGGTCGAAGTAATGCTTAAGGAATGTGCCCCTATATCGATCCCTGAATTGGCGGTCGATCCAGTCGGAACTGGTGGGGACGGGGCAAACACCATCAATATTTCGACGACAGCGGCGATTATCGCCCATGCGGCCGGAGCCAGAGTGGTTAAGCACGGAGCAAGAGCTGCAACATCAAAATCTGGAGCAGCGGACTTGCTGGAAGCTCTGGGCGTAAATATTGATTTAAACGGCGATCAAGTTGCGCAATGCGTAGCAGCTTTAGGAATCGGCTTTTGCTTCGCTCCGAAGTTTCATCCGGCCATGCGCTTCGCCGCGCCTGCCCGCAAAGAACTTGGCCAGGCTTCGGTATTTAATATTTTAGGACCACTAGCCAATCCCGCACGTACAAAGGCGGTGTCGATTGGAGTATCAAAAGAAAGAGTTATACCGATCATGGCGGATGTCTTGTTGGCGCGTGGAGCACAAGGTTTCTTATTCCGTGGCGATGATGGAATAGATGAAATCACGCTGACTACAACCACAAAGGTGATGCAGATACATGACGGTGAAAAAAAGAGCGAAAGTTTTGATCCTCGAGAAATAGGAATCTCTTATTCTCCTATCGAAACCTTAGTGGGAGGGGATGCAGAATTTAATGCTGCCGTGACGCTTCGAATATTTGAAGGGGAGAAGAGTCCTGCGCGAGATGCTGTCTTGCTTAATGCTGCCGCTGCTCTTGCCGCATTTCGAGGAGATTTCAGAAGTTCGATTACAGAACAGTTTGCTAACGGGTATGCCGATGCAGCCCGTGCAGTCGACTCTGGTGCGGCGCTAGAGTCGATAAAAAATTGGGCTTTATATACGCAGAAATTCAGATAAGCCTAGGTTCGCGCTTGATCCTTTTTTTCAGGAAGGTCTCGAGTTCTGCAAAACTATAGATACCGTAGCCACCAAGTCTTTCGAAGAGTGCATGCAAAACTTCGACCGTGGTCTGGGCATCGTCCAACGCGCGATGAGTGGGTGTTACCTGAGTGTTGAAGAAGGCTGCAAGAGTTCCCAATTTGCAATCTAAAACTTCATCTCGGCTAAGAACCATTCGGGCTAGTCGAACGGTGTCTACGACCCTAAAATCCGGCCAGTTGTACTCGAGTTCTTTACTCGCTGCCTTGAGAAAGCCAATATCGAATGGTGCATTATGTGCGACAAGCACAGTTTCTGTTGCGGGGCCACAAAATTCTAGAAAGGTAGGAAAGACTTCATCAATGATCGGCGCTAATCGAACCATCTCATCATCGATACCAGTCAATTCTGTGATGTAAATAGGGATCGGCGCCAGGGGATTGACGAAAGATTTGAACTCAGAAATTACTTCTCCGCCTCTTATTTTTACAGCTCCAATTTCAGTGATGACGGCGCCAGCGTGTGGACTTCCACCAGTGGTTTCAAGATCTACCACGACAAAAGTTGTTTGTTGCAAAGCAATATGGGTAATAGGTGTAATAGGTGTAACGGGGCTCATAGGGTCCATATAGATCTTAAGGATACGCAGAACCGCCGACATAGGATAGGAATCTTGACCAATTGGTTGAACCCATCTGGGCCCATCTGGACTGAGCGCCAATAGAGGCCTACATTGTTCTTATGGCTACAACAAACGCACCTACTGGCTGGCTCTTGGACTACTTTGCCGAGGGCTCCACTAATAAAAATGTGGGAGTCATCTTTGTTCATGGTTTTACGGGATCGCCTGCCTCTATGCGTCCATGGGCTGACTACTTTCAGGAGCGCGGTTACACAGTATCTGTACCACGCCTGCCGGGTCACGCAACGCAGTGGCAGGATTTAAATCGCGTGAAGTGGCAAGAGTGGCCGGCTCGAGTACAAGTCGATCTTGATCGGATGCGGAAAATTTGCGAGAAAGTTTTCGTCTTTGGTCTATCCATGGGCGGTGGAACCACCTTGAATATTGCGGAAAATAATATTCTGGATGGAATTTGCCTGGTTAATCCAATGATTCACATACCTGGAGCGTTGATAAAAATTGCGCCATTAGTCGCTTTGATTCAACCAGGGAGAGCATCTGTTGGGGATGACATTAAGAAGCCAAATATCACCGAATGGGGTTATGACGTCTTGCCAACCAAAGGTGTCATTCAGCTCAATAAAATGTTGAAAGAAACCCGCAAGAATCTTGGCAAAGTCACCTGTCCAACCCTTTTGTTTCATAGCGTTGATGATCACGTATTGCCGGTGTCCAACACTGAGATAATTATGGCGGAGATAGAAAGCGACGCTAAGCAGCGAATTGAACTAACCAATAGCTATCACGTTGCAACACTAGATAATGAGGCGCCGTTGGTTTTTGCAAATTCTCTGGCGCATGTACAGCAATACAGCTAGTCCCAGATTGTGACGAGATCAGTGACGAACTCCATATGATCATCTCAGAATGAATTCAACGTGCAGCTTCTAAAAGAACTTCCCGCCTTTGCATTAACCGCGTTGATTCTAGCGATGGTTCCAGGACAAGGTGTCGCGATGGTTCTTAGGCAATCTTTGGTAGGAGGCCGACGTGCTGCCTTCTTCTCTGTATTTGGAAATTCAACTGGTTTGATTATTTGGGCCTCACTCTCTTCAGTGGGACTGTCCGCGATCTTTGCTCATTCGCATTTAGCGTTCAATATTCTCAAATCTATCGGCGTTGCTTTTCTTCTGGGATTGGCGATCCAAACGCTCTTTCAATTGCGCAACGAATATGGAAAGTTTGACATTGACGGGACGGCCCAGGTGCGAAGGTTCGCCGCTTATCGCTTAGGCCTCTTCACTAATCTCACGAATGTGAAGGCGGCAGTATTTGCGGTTGCCTTCATTCCCTCATTCGTTCCGAAAAACTATTCTCTGGGACTTGGAATTTTCATCCTTGGCTTCATTTGGGCATTTGTATCAATGTCTTGGTACACATTTTTGATTATGGCTGTCGATCGTGCGTCAGTGTATTTAGCACGGCCAAAAATACGTCGTTTTCTGACGGGACTATCGGCTGGTGGGATCATCTTGTTGGCGTTTGGACTTCTTCTCTCACATCCTCGGTAGCAGATCTAGATCTCTTGGGCAATCTGGGTTTCTAACGCAATAAGTATTCAACAACTTCACTCGACGTCCAGAAATGATTGTGGATGGCATGTAGCTCCTCAATTCCGGAGAAGTCAGAACCTAGCGTTAAAAGAGCAGGCTCAGAATATGTACCCCAACGTACTTGCCCGAAGCCAATATTTGCCATGAGCGCATTACATAGACAACGGACGTCTTTCGTTGCGTCGATATCTCCGCCCTTAAACACAAAAGTTCTTGTGGGTTCACCACTGCACCTATAACCAATGCCATCATCGGGTCGTTTGTAGGGAATACGGAGGTATCCCAAATCGCATTGACGTGTTCTTCCTTGATATACAGAATCCTCGGAAGCAGTTCCATTAATTTCGATCACCTTAAAGGGAAAGCCAGTAGAAGAGGCATGGGGTTCTGTGCGGACTTCTAAAGTTCCAGATTGCACT
Organism: uncultured Actinomycetes bacterium; assembly: GCA_903838295.1. GTDB lineage: Bacteria > Actinomycetota > Actinomycetes > Nanopelagicales > Nanopelagicaceae > PALSA-747. The sequence continues at coordinate 99,868 of CAILXX010000001.1, read as the reverse complement.
CTGGACAGGACCTCGTTTCTTAGATTTTCGGTAATTCCAGATTCGGTAGTCAGCGCAAAGAGCGAACCTACTTGCACGCCCGTAGCTCCCAGACTGATCGCTTGCTTAACTTTTTCCGGAGTTCCATAACCACCCGCCAACCAGAACGGTAAGCCCAATGCCGCAACTTTGGAGAGATCCGCTTGATCTTTCTCTCCAAAAACACTTTGACCATCTGAACCCACAGATTCTTTACTACGTGGGGGAGCGTTGTGGCCGCCAGCGGTAGGACCTTCTATAACAAAGCCATCCGGTTTTGTTTCTTCGTCACGCGCAAGATAATTGGCCAGAATGTGAGAGGAAACTATTGCGATAAAAAACGGTTTTTTCAACGATTCGTAGTCAACTCCGTCGATAATGTGCGGATCAAAGATCAATAAGGATGGGTGATCGGCGCCTTCTACTTTAATCTTGAAATGAATTTTCTCTTCGGCTAGAAGATCTCGAATTAGTTGTGGGATATCTGAAGGTATTCCGGCACCCATCAATATGTAATCAACATTGGCAATCATCGCACCGAAGATCGAGGCTGGGGTTGCCAGTTGAATTTTCTCTAAAAAATTCACTCCGATAAGGCCGCTATTTCCCTCTTTCGCAAGTGCCACTTCGACAAAATTTGCCAGGACTACCAACTGAGAAGCGAACTGTGATGGAGTTAAGCTGGGTTTCGGTGTATCAAGGTAACTAGCGTGCTCTGCTTTTCCACCTTCGATAAAATAGCGGCTGAGCACTTCGGTCACACATTTTTGATCCGGAAATTGCTTCAATACTCTCCGAATTTCACCGCTGGGGTCGCCATCTTGCAACCGGCGAGTCATTACGGCATCAACCGCCGTCCCTGAGACAACCCCCAATTGCCCAGTTAGCGAGACGGCTCGAGCCATTCTCGATGAGGAAACTCCTATACCCATACCGCCCTGAATCACGGTGGGCAGTGAGCTCTTCGCTTCGATCTTCACGGTTAAATGTAAATCTCTCAGCAAGGAGTACTGATTAGTACGGTCAGAGCCAGCACTCAATGCTCAAGGGGGAGCAAACGGGAGTAAAAGAGAGTAAAAGAGATCCAGAAAGTCCGATCTCATGGGTCCATACCGGACTGATTTCAACTTACCAATGGTTGAGAAATAGGGCAGAATTTCGCAATGAAATTTCGTCAATCAACTGCCTTGGTAGCGATTGTCGCTATCAGCACACTTGTATTGACGAGTTGTGGAAAACCTTCACAGAACTATGCAATCGACACCAAGGATGGTGTTTATTTTGCGGTTCCCAATTCTTGGCATCTGATCACAACTAAGGAGCTTGCCGCTGAAGAGGCCTTATCGACGCAAGCGGGAGCAGCTGATCGACTTGCCCGAGTGCAATGGCAGATTGCTTACAGTGGTGAAGCGAAGGTGAGTGCGGCACGAGTTTTGAATTTCCAAGCGCCTAATTCGCCGATCGTCTATGCGCGGGTACGAGCGCTGAGCGCTACCGAAATTCAACAAGTCTCATACAACTATTTACGAGATCTGATCGTTCCGCTCTCAGGATGGGAAGATGGAAGTGCTACATCGATTCCAGTGTTTGGTGTAAAAACTGATGAAGAGTTGGTTCAAAAAGGCGCACGTGGAGTTCACGCAGTATTTAATTTCACGAATTATGGAATCAGCCAAACAGTGAACCAGATCGGTTTGCTATCTAATGATCATCGATCCCTTATTCTCTTTGTGATTCGCTGTACGACGGATTGTTATACAAAGAATCTCCCAGTCATCGAAAAAATTGTTGCTTCCTTCACAGATAAGGGCCCAAATAGATGAGCATAGAATCAGCTAATTCAACACAACAACAGAGTCGATTGCGTGATAGCGATCGGTTGACTCGTGTCCATCTATCATTATTTGATCGCACAAAATTCTTCTTGCTCTTCGGTCTTGTCTATCTGGTTTTGATTTGGGCATCGATGGCCAATGATCCGATTTTGAATTTTCATGACGCATTCACCAACCAAGTACAGTCACGTTGGTGGTTGCTGGTGTTGGTCGGCATAGAGGGATTGCGGCAAATTCACTTCGGGCTAGCTGAAACATTGGCGCCGTACCACGGGGTTTGGGTTCGATATTTTTCATTCGTCGATAAGCAAATTCACCGTATTGGAGACTGGAACCGATTCAGGATTTCGCGGTTAATTAAATATCTTTTATTGATCTCGCTCCTTGCGGTGATTTTGGGAGCCATTTACAAAGAAACTCCTGTAACGGCTCTATTTATGGCCCCGAAGGCACTCTGGTCATCTTTACCACTACTGGGTCAGTTAGCCTTCGGCATCTTTTTCGTCATCATCCAGTTTGGAGCCATGTTCTGGTTCTTAAGCAGGGGAGGAATTGATACCTATTTTCCTGATGACATCCGTACTCGTTTTAGTGACGTTTGGGGTCAAGATCATGTGCTCAATCGGATCCGCGAGAATTTATTATTTCTAGAGTCACCAGAGGAGATAGAGAAGCACGGCGGTTATGTGCCCGGTGGAATTTTATTGTGGGGTCCTCCTGGAACGGGTAAGACCTTGATGGCGGAATCGATGGCAGGAGAAACCGGTAAGCCATTCGTCTTTGTTGATCCAGGCGCTTTTAACGCGATGTTTTTTGGAGTTGGCGTATTGAAAGTTAAGTCACTCTTTAGAAAGTTACGCAAACTTGCTTTGCGATATGGCGGTGTTGTTGTATTTTTCGACGAGGCTGACTCTCTAGGTAATCGAGGAGCCTCGGTTGGTGGCGGGCAAGGCGCATATGCGACACAATCGCCATTCTTATCGCATTCGTGTAATGGCGCGAATTTTCTCAGTCCTAGCTCTGCTTCGTTAGTGGTTCGACAAGCAATGCTTCGACAAGCGATGGGACGTCAGCAGGAAGATTTTGTTGCGAATACTGCTATGTCTGGTGGCGGTGGCGGCCAAGGTACGTTGCAGGCGCTGCTCACAGAACTCTCTGGCTTGAAGAAACCACGCGGATTTTTCAATCGTATTATTCGACGCACCTTAGGCTTGCGACCTAAGAATCCACCGAAGTACCGTATCTTGGTTGTGATGGCTACAAACCTCCCGGAAGCACTAGATGAGGCGTTGTTACGTCCTGGTCGTATTGACCGAATGTATCGCGTGGGTTATCCAAGCAAGGCTGGACGCGTGCGTACGTACCAGGGGTATTTGGCAAAAGTTTCCAACAACCTTTCGGACGAGGAAATCGATAAGTTGGCAGTAATAACTCCGTATGCAACTGGAGCGATCATCAAAGATACGATCAACGAATCTTTAATCTTGGCAATACGACAGGGCAGGACAGCAATCACCTTTGCGGATGTAATTAAGGCTAAGCAGCTTAAAGAGTTAGGGCCCGCTGAAGACGTTGAATATATCGAGCGCGAAAGACACGCGGTCGCGGTCCATGAAGCCTGTCATGCAGTGATGGCGCATTTGGTTCGCCACCATATGGCCATTGATTTAGCAACGATAGAAAAAGGTTCCAACTATTTGGGGATGGTCGCATCAATTCCGCCAGATGATCAGTTTACGCGTTGGCGGAGTGAATACGAATCTGACATTTTGGTATCACTCGCATCATTAGCGGGAGAAAGATTATTTTTCAGCGGCGATAATTCCTCTGGCGTCTCGGGTGATTTAGAGAGCGCTACAACAATTGCGAGCTTCATGGAGGGACATTGGGGAATGGGCTCCACGGTCAGTTCTCATGCTTCGAATCGTCGTCTTGAAGTAGGAGCGCCAGGAGGTGGCAAGCCACAAGGTGATGAGAGCAAACTTGCGAAAGGCATGTTGAGCGATCGTATAGAAAATAATCTTGGGGGGTTGCTCATTAAAGCCGAGGAGATTTTGGTGGAGAATCGCAGCAAAGTTTTGTCACTTGCGCATGCGTTAGAAGTTCACAAAACGATTTCTGGTGAAGATGTGATAGCGGTGATGAGCGGTACGGTTGGGCCACTTGTTGATGGACGGCCATATCAAGAAGCAGCGAATATCGAACGGATCGAGCTCTATCACCAAGCAGCGCTTCGGGCGCACGAAGGTCACTTACGCCCTGATGTTGAGATTCCAATCTTCCTCAAAGATGCGTGACCCAGTTATATGTAAAGTTGATGCACCATATTTAGAATTTCTGGTGGACGATACTGGGGTCGAACCAGTGACGCCCACAGTGACGTTCTCCCTACCAAGAGAGTTCTTGAACTCAACAAATTATTGAAGGCTACGCGAGCCGCTCTGAAAAAAAACGTCAAAGCACCGTTGTTGCTCTTCCATTCAACCGATGACCATGTTCTGCCTGTTACGAATACCGAGAACGTCATGACCGAAATCAGATCGAGTAAAAAAAAGACGAGTAGAACTGAGTGATAGTTTTCACCTTTCGCCGTTGGACTACGACACATCAGAAATTTTTGCGCAATCACTTGCCTTCATCGAATCGAATAGTTAAGTTCTAGAGATGGATACCTCGCACTCGTTAAAGACATTTCTCTGGTTCAACAAGGACCTTGAGGAAGCCCTCGATTTCTATAAGGCAACATTCAAGGATGTTGTCTTGCGGGAAGAAAACCGAATGGGAGAGGGAGCACCCCTATTCACTGCAGATTTCACAATCTTTGGCCATGAATTCATTGGCATGTCGATTGAGGGCGGGCCAGCTTTTAATTCTGCAATATCGCTCTCTGTTCAATGTGATGGTCAAGAAGAGACTGATCGCCTTTGGGCCGCCATCACAGCCGAAGGTGAGGCTGGCCGTTGCGGTTGGTGCACCGATAAATGGGGAGTGAGCTGGCAGATAACTCCGATGCAGATGCGTGATTATCTGAGCAACCCGGATCCAGATAAAGCGGAGAAGAACTGGGGAATCCTTCGCAATATGGGGAAAATCCAACTTTCAGAATTCTTAGTCTAATTTTCTCAAGGAGATTGGAGAGATTATTGTGAAAAAAATTGCAACCCTTTTCGATTTCTTGATCGTGCTGATCTTTGTTGTGATCGGTCGACACAATCATGATCACGGGATTACTTTGAAAGGGATCGCCTCAACGTTCTGGCCTTTTGGCGTTGGGTTACTCTTCGGTTGGGCCTACCTCACGCTGACGCATCGCAATTTCATTGCTCGTAATTGTGGTTTTTACCTGGTTATTTTCGTGGTCGCAGTCGGCATGATTCTGCGCGTGATCTCTGGCCAGGGAATTGCGCTGAGCTTTGTAATTGTAGCCTCACTATTACTTACTTTTTTGCTCGTGGGCTGGCGAATAATCTTCAATCGCGTCTCGAATTAGTCTGTACCAAGATTGTTCTAGGTAGTTCTAGGTAGTTCTAGGTAGTTCTAGGTAGTTCTAGGTAGTTCTGGTGGACGATACTGGGATCGAACCAGTGACCCCCACAATGTCAATGTGGTGCTCTACCGCTGAGCCAATCGTCCGGGTCTTGCTTACAACTTGTCGCAAGGTGCCAAATCTTACACCCGGCCGAAGTCGTCTTCTACACGCTCAATATCGTCTTCCCCAAAGTACGTACCAGTCTGTACCTCGATAAAGATCAAATCTTCCTTACCAGTGTTATGAACGCGGTGCAGTTGCTTAACTGCGATATCCACAGAATCACCAGCCTGAACGAGACGGATTGATCCATCAATTGTTACTTCACCACTACCCGCAACGATGAACCAATGCTCTGCTCGTTTTTGATGTTTTTGATAAGAGAGCCGTTGACCGGCTGAAACCCAAATGCATTTAACTTTGTGGGTCGATTGCTCTTCAAGCACTTGGTATCGCCCCCACGGACGAGATGAACTTTCTAGCATTACGGGAGCCTACCTTTGTCATCCCAATCCAGTCACTGGTCGACACCAGTACTGGAGGTCGGAACGGGATTTGAACCCGTGTAGCAGGATTTGCAGTCCTGAGCCTCGCCTCTCGGCCATCCGACCATTTTTCCTGATGCACCATAGTGTTCATCGGTGCTAGTCGGAAATACTTTACTTACTAGAGCGGACGACCGGGTTCGAACCGGCGACCTGAACCTTGGCAAGGTTCCGCGCTACCAACTGCGCTACGTCCGCACTTTCACCTCACGGTGAAGGGCTAAATCTATCGTACGAGCCCTACAACCACCAAAGCAGGCAATCTCGCCTACCGTTAGCCCATGAACCGCTCGGAGCCCTTCTTTTGGATGGGCGGTGCGCTGGCTACGGAACTGATCGAGGTATCGGAGGATATTTCACGGATTGATGACGGTTCGTTTTGGGTAATCACAACTAGCTTTGAAGGAAGATCGCTCTGCGCGAAATTTGGAAAAGTACTCCACGGCGAACCTTTTCCAGAGCATGATCCTTGGAAACAGTTATCCGGTCTTTGGAGAAGTTCGCTTAGTCGATCTGAGTTCATGGATTATGTGGAAGAGATACGTCACCGAATCGCTGCCGGCGAGGTTTATCAAGTAAATGCTTGTCGCATATTAAGCACAGAAATATCTGGCGAATCACTCGCTCCACTTTTTCAGGATCTGCTGAAACATAATCCGGCCCCTTATGCGGCGTTTTTACGTCTAAATGAATTGGAGATCGCCTCGGTTTCACCAGAACTTTTTCTCCGTCGTGAGGGGCAACGAATTATCACTAGTCCGATGAAGGGTACAAAAAGTCTTGACGAGAGCGATGATTTTGGTGAAAAAGATAAGAGCGAGAATCTCATGATCGTTGATCTGATGCGAAATGACCTTGGACGGATAGCCAAGGTTGGTTCTGTAAATACGAGCGAACTCTTTAGAAACGAACTTCATCCAGGTCTTCGGCAGATGGTCTCTGATGTAGAAGCGCAATTGCGCAGTGATGTTTCTTGGAGCCAGATCTTGGGAGCAACAATGCCGCCTGGATCTGTCAGTGGTGCACCGAAATTGTCAGCGATATCGATCATTGAGAAGTATGAGCCTTCGTCTCGCGAAAATTATTGTGGAGCATTTGGATGGGTCCAAGGCGATAGTGCTCTCTTGAATGTCTCTATTCGTACTTTTAGTAGTGACGGTGAATCTCTTCGATTAGGTGTTGGTGCAGGAATTACGTGGGGGAGTGATGCCTCGCAGGAGTGGGAAGAGACGACATTGAAAGCGGCGAATCTACTTAGAATTGCCGGGGGAACCGACGATAATGGATGGGCTTTGGATTCGGGGATCTTCGAAACGATTCGAGTCGACGAAGGAAAGTTGCAGTTTTTCGCTCGGCATATGAGTCGGGCTCGGGCATCTGGCATTGCCTTAGGTATACATATTCCAGGTGAAGAAGAAATTCTTGCTTTGATCGGTGAATTGCCCGGTCATCTGGTTCTTCGACTCCGAATTATGTTCGGAAGTAGCGTGAAAATTTTCTGGCAGAAATACGCTGATGATCCGCAACCGTTGAAGGTAAGGACCAGTTATGTTGAAGGTAAGCCCGGCATAGGTTTACACAAGCAATACCCTTATGATAAAAATTTAGCAATGTTAGAAGATGCGGTATCCGATGGAGTAGATGAGGTCTTGTTAGTGGGTTCCAATGGAGAGGTTGGGGAAGGCGCTATCTCTAGTTATTCCTTCCTTATCGATGGTCAATGGATAACGCCGAGACTGGAATCGGGAGCGCTGCCAGGGATTGTCCGCGGGCTCGCGGTGGAAAAAGGTTTAATCCAGGAAGGCATTGTTACATTCGATATGCTCAAATCGGTCGAATCTGCGGTTGCCATGTCATCAATGAAGATTGTTCGTCCCGTCTCGTTCATTAACGGGAAAGCTCTTGAAATTGGATCCGCCATAGAACTGTTGGCCACTGAAATTTGGGAAATCATGCGACTCGATTCGATAGGCTAGAGACATGGCTGACATAACAATCGTAGTAAATGGTGAAAATCGCACCGTTGCTTCGGATCAACGGCCTACACATCTTTTTGCCGACCAACCTCTAGTCGTTGTCGCCCGCATAAACGGTGAAATCAAGGATTTGTGGAGTGAACTACGCGACGGAGATGTCATCGAGCCGATCGAAATCGGCAGTCCTGAGGGCCTAAAAGTATTGCGCCATTCTGCCGCACACGTTTTGGCGCAGGCTGTGCAAGAAGTTTTCCCAGAAACAAAACTTGGAATTGGACCTCCGATCACAGATGGCTTCTACTACGACTTTGATCCGCAAAAGCCATTCACGCCGGAAGATCTTGAAAAGCTTGAATCTGTGATGCGAAAAATTGTTAAGGCTGGACAACGGTTTCGTCGCCGAGTTGTGACAGAAGCGCAGGCTCTCGCGGAACTTTCGCAGGAGCCGTATAAGTGTGAACTTGTTGGGATAAAAGGTGTCGATGATGAATCGAATGTCGAAGTTGGTGGAACCGAGCTAACTATTTATGACAATTTGGGTCGAGATGGTCAACCGGTTTGGAAAGATCTCTGCCGGGGACCGCACCTACCTTCAACGAAGTTGATTCCCGCTTTTAAATTGATGAGATCATCAGGAGCGTATTGGAGAGGTTCAGAGAAGAACCCAATGCTTCAACGGATTTATGGGACCGCTTGGCCCTCACAGGAAGATCTTGATGCTTATTTACATTTGCTTGAAGAGGCAGAGAAGCGCGACCATCGTCGATTGGGAGCCGAACTTGATCTTTTCTCCTTCCCAGAAGAGGTCGGGAGCGGATTAGCTGTTTTCCACCCTAAAGGTGGAATCGTGCGTCGAGCGATGGAAGATTATTCGCGTCGTCGCCACGAAGAAGAGGGTTATCAATTTGTTTATTCACCGCATTTAACTAAGTCAACTTTATTCGAAACATCGGGTCATCTTGATTGGTATTCCGAAGGTATGTATCCGCCGATGGTCATGGATGAAGAGCTACATGCCGATGGCACAATCAAACGACAAGGGCAGAAGTACTACATGAAGCCCATGAACTGTCCATTCCATAATTTGATCTATAAGGCGAACTCTCGTTCTTATCGGGAGCTACCTTTACGACTTTTTGAGTTTGGAACTGTGTATCGTTATGAAAAGTCTGGTGTGATCCATGGATTAACTAGAGCGCGTGGATTTACACAAGACGATGCTCACATTTATTGCACAAAAGATCAGATGATGGGGGAGTTGGATTCCCTACTGACATTTGTACTGAATTTACTTCGCGACTATGGCCTAGAGGATTTTTATCTAGAATTATCCACGCGCAATCCTGCAAAATCGGTTGGTAGTGATAGCGAATGGAATGAGGCGACAGAGGCCCTGCGTAGCGCAGCGCAGAAGCAGAATTTGGAATTAGTTATGGACCCAGAAGGTGCAGCTTTCTATGGTCCGAAGATTTCGGTTCAGGCCAAAGATGCAATCGGTCGCACTTGGCAGATGTCGACGATTCAGGTTGATTTTCAATTGCCACAACGCTTCAACTTGGAATATCAATCAAATGATGGATCTCGTCAACAACCGGTGATGATTCACCGAGCGCTCTTTGGTTCCATTGAACGTTTCTTTGGCGTACTTACAGAACATTATGCGGGGGCTTTTCCGCCTTGGCTAGCTCCCGTACAGGTCCGAGGAATCCCTGTCGCCGAGACCTTCCTTCCTTACTTGCAGGGCGTTGCCGCGCAGATGCGTAAAGCTGGAATTCGAATCGATGTTGATTCTTCGGATGATCGCATGCAGAAGAAGGTGCGCAATGCGCAGTTAGAGAAAATCCCGTTCATGATGATCGCTGGTGAAGAGGATCAAGCTAACGGTGCCGTCTCCTTCCGTTATCGCAACGGTGAACAGAAGAATGGCTTGAGCGTTGCTGACGCGATCGCAGAGGTTCTAGCAACTGTTTCTACCCGTACTCAGATATAGGGCGATGAACGAGAATCTAGTCGGCGGAGCTGGAATGCCCGATAGTTGGGCTCGACTATGGGCCCCGCACAGAATGTCCTATCTATCTGGAGAGAATAGGCCGCTGCCTTCCAATGATGTGCCATGCCCATTTTGCACCGTGCCATCCATGCAGGACGAAGCGGGTTTAATTGTTGCTCGTGGGATAACTGCTTATGTGGTTATGAACCTCTACCCATATAACGCGGGGCATCTTCTTATTTGTGCTTATCGACATGTTGCCGATCTGACAGATTTACTTGATGAAGAACGTAACGAGATTCTTGCCTTAACCGCGCACTCGATGAAGGTACTTCGTAAAGTTTCTAATGCCAAGGGTTTCAATCTGGGCATGAATCAAGGCGCGGTTTCAGGTGCTGGAGTCGCCGAGCATATACATCAGCACGTAGTCCCTCGTTGGAGCGGTGATGCAAATTTTATGCCGATCATTGGTCAAACAAAAGTTTTACCCCAGTTATTGCAAGTAACTAGAGAAGCGTTAGCGGATAACTGGAATCTGATTTAGATAAGACTTTATTTGTTCGACACCGATCTGTCGATCTTCTATCCATGGCAGAGCCGGGAAGAGAAGACCAGCGGCAAAGCTATCTTCGCCTGCGTCTTGGACCGCCTCTAAATATTCTAATCGAAATTCATTGACCAGGTCGATGTGCTCCGCATCAGCATCTCGGATCACCAGAAGTGATTTGGAATAATCTAGAACTTTAAGAGTTTCAAGATCTATAAGTGCCACAGGTGATCCTGAATCGGAATGTAAAACCAAATAAGGTGTCACGACTGGATCTAACATCTTGGTGGCAATTGCTGACATATCTTCGAAGTCGATTTCGCTGGCGGTTAGATCACTGATTGCGACAATCGACGGAATGTAAAGTTCGCGAGCTCTGCGCCATTCTTCAAGGTCGGCAGAAATTATTCCGTGATTGGCGCTGACTATAAATATGGCAACATCGGCTAAATCTAGATCGAAGGGCACGACGCCCATTTGCTGGGCTAAGAGCCCGGATTTGGCGCCTAAGATGGCGACTTTTACTTCGGAGATTAGGTCTGGCACAGTCCCCGAGCCTACGATGTAATCGTGTTACAAGCTTCCATAAAGGCACCGATCACGCGGGCTATTACTCCGCTCTGCCGTTTTTTGCTCAAAATGGGAGTAACGGCAAATGCGTTGAGCGCTGTCGGTGGACTAGGTGCAACCGTGAGTTCAATCGTTTTCTTCAGTCGAGGCCATTTTTTTTGGGGCGTCATCGTCACCTTGTTTTTTATCCTCTTTGACCTGCTGGATGGAACTCTTGCGCGACTTTCGCCAACTGGAGGTTCGCGGTGGGGCGCGTTACTAGATTCCACGCTGGACCGGATTTCTGATGCCGCATTAGCAGGATCCCTGATAATTTTTCTGATGAAATCACATGACCGTTTGGTACCTGTGATGCTAGTTGGGTTGGTAGCCAGTGGTTTAGTTTCTTATATAAAGGCGCGGGCTGAAGGAATGGGAATCGCATGTAATGGCGGCATAGCCGAACGTTCTGAGCGATTAGCAATCATTCTTATGGGGTTATGGCTAACGGCACTTGGAGTCCCATATATGTTGGCGGCCGGCGCTTGGCTGCTAGCAAGCGCCAGTATTTATACAGTTGGTGAAAGATTGGTAATTGTTTATATCGCCACGAAAGCCGATTGATTATGTCGATTTCCTATATTGCGTATTTTCTTTCATGGAAATTCATAGGTATCTTGCCGAATCGTGTCGCATACTCACTCTCTGGGTGGGCGGCAGACCAAATAACCGTTCGAAATGGCAAAGGTGTAAAGAGACTCCGCTTTAATTATGCACGCGTCCATCCGGAGTTTAGTGAACTTCAATTAGAAGAAGCGGTAAAAAAAGGTATGCGTTCATATCTTCGCTACTGGACCGACACCTTTAGATTGCCAAAATGGAGTGATGAGAAGATAGTTTCTACTGTGCAAGTAACGAACGATCACTATTTGAGAGATGCAATGAAGGTAGGAAAAGGCTGCATCGTTTCGCTACCGCACGCTGGTAATTGGGATCATGCCGGCGCTTATTATTGCAAGACTGGCGCTCCAATTGTCACGGTTGCAGAGCATCTTCAACCGGAGAAACTTTTCCGCAAATTTTTAAAATATAGAGAGTCGCTAGGGATGGAAGTATTAGATGCAAGCGCGCGTTCGCTCGCAACTTTGTCACAGCGGCTACGTCAAGGCAGGCTGGTTGCTCTTGTCGCTGACCGAGACCTATCTCAGAACGGTATCGCTGTTGAACTGTGTGGTTATCCGGCAAGAATGCCCGGGGGGCCTGCTCTTCTTTCATTGCAGACTGGTGCTCCGCTAATTACCGCATATGTTACATATTCAGAATATGGCTTACGGATTCATTTTGAAGGACCAATTCATATTCCTGACACTGGCTCCCAATCTGAGAAGGTCTCCGCGATGATTCAGGAGACCGCTACACGATTAGAACGTCACCTTAAGGAATCCATTACGGATTGGCACATGTTGCAAAGAATCTGGGTTGATGGCGATTTTGAGATTCATAATGATTGACCGAAAACTTAAGATCGGAATGGTCTGCCCATATGGATGGGATACACCTGGTGGTGTACAAATGCACATTAAGGAGTTGGCCGAGTACTTAATAAGGGATGGACACGAGGTTTCTGTCATCGCCCCCGTTTCAGATGATGAAGCCATTCATGAATCTTGGCTCGTAAACGCTGGGCGACCTGTACCAATTCCATTCAATGGTTCGGTAGCTCGTGTTTTATTTGGTCCAGTGGCATCTTTGAGAGTGCGGCAATGGATTGATCAAGCTGATTTTGATGTACTACATATGCACGAACCTGGTATTCCTTCGCTCTCACTTTTAGCCTGTTTCGCCGCCGAAGGTCCGATGGTTGGTACTTTCCATGCTTCGACATCCCGATTACGAGCGTTAGCTGCAGCTGGACCACTTATCGAACCGATGATTGAGAAACTTAAAGCCCGAATCGCAGTCAGCGAAATGGCACAGGCGACTATGAAAAACCTATATGGCACTGATGCGGTAGTAATACCTAATGGCATAGATTTTGCACGGTTTTCTGGTGTTAGAACCGTTGAAGTCACAGAAAACCTGACACATCCAACTATCGGCTTTCTTGGCCGGTTCGAAGAAGCTCGTAAAGGACTACCGATATTAATTGATGCGCTACCAAAAATTTTGAAAGTACATCCAGATCTGGAACTGGTGGTTGCCGGACCTGGAGATCCAGGGAAGATTCTGGCCAAGATGGATCCACGGTTCGCCAGAAACATTCGATTTTTGGGACGCATAACAGAGGAGGAGAAAGTCTCTTTTCTCTCATCACTTAATATTTATGTCGCACCTAATACCGGGGGAGAGTCATTCGGAATTATTGTTGCAGAGGCGATGGCGGCTGGAGCAGCAGTGGTTGCAAGTGATATTCCCGCTTTTAAGGCGCTTTTAAATGATGGGGAACATGGAGAGTTATTCAAAAGCGAGGATGTACATTCGTTGTCCACATCCATTATCCGCTTACTTGCTTCACCCGCCCATATGTCAGAGATTGCTCAGAGCGGGTTATCAGCGGCAATTCGGTTCGATTGGAAGACGGTTTCTACCCAGATAATCGATGTCTACGAGATGGCAATGGCTGGGCACGGCAAGGTGGGACTAGGCGCAGATAATGCGAGTTGGAAGAGGGAGCGAAACCGGTGATCTATTTTCTCATAACACTTCTGGTACTTCTGGGTGCCTGGTATTTATCTTTTTCTGCTTCAAGGCTTGATCGTCTACATCATCGTGTTGAAACATCATGGGAGCACTTAGATGCGCTTTTGCAACGTCGGGGAGCACTAGCCCTAGAAATTTCGCACCAAGCGGATCTTGATCTTGCGACCGAGTTGATATTGAAGGAATCTGCTTACGTGAGCAGAGAAGAATCAATTCTAGAACGCAATGACGCAGAGAGGTCGTTATCTGAATCTTTGCGGTTTCTTAAAGATTCGGCTCAGAATGGTGATATTCAGATTTCGGTAGGACTTTTGGACGAACTTCATGTCTTGACGGATAAGATCAAAATTGCAGTGTCGATTCATCTTGAAGTAGTTAATTCGGTAGCGAATCTGCGTTCAAAGCGACTTTATAGGATCTTCCATTTAGCCGGAAAGGCAAAGCTACCCCGTACGTATTCTTTTGAAGAGGAAGTTTTATGAAGTTTTTCTCTAGCCGATCAGCTCTCGTTTTTATCCTCTTGTGTAGTTTGGGCATACTTACTGCTTGTGGGAAGTCTGACGTCGGATCGACGGTGACTCCAGTGGTCCCGACAAATGTATTAACAGGGATGCCAGGAATAAATGGTCCGGTACTTTTTGTAAAGATTGACGACACTCAACCAGCACATCCCCAAGTTGGACTAGATAGTGCTGATGTTATCTACATCGAACAAGTAGAGGGTGGACTTACTCGTTTGGCAGCGGTCTTTACGAACAAGTTACCCGCACAGATTGGTCCGGTCCGGTCAGCCAGAATCAGCGACATCGATTTAATGGCAAATTACGGACATGCGGCCCTCGCCTTTAGCGGGGCGCAAACATTATTTCTGCCAGTTTTAGATTCTGCCAACCTGGAAGATATTGGCGCTGATCATGAGCCTGCTTCTATATATTCTCGAGACGCCTCACGTTCTGCCCCCACAAACATGTTTGTTGCACCCGCCGCTCTGCTCAATAAATCGATCAGTATCGAACACCGAAATATTGCGAACGCACAATCTGTTGGTTGGAAATTCGGAGCCGTTCCTTTGGGAGGTGAGAGAATTCTCAGTGCATCGATGGCATGGCCGTCGGCTAAATACTCAGTGGAATGGTCTGCAACTGCGAAGAGTTGGCAGCTGTTTTATAATGGCGCACCAGATATTGCCGCAGATGGAGTACGCCTTGGCTCTCCAACATTTTTGATACAGGAAGTCAGTATCACGCAATCGATTTATCATGATCACCTGGGAAATTACACGCCTTTTAGCAACACGATCGGGTCGGGGACCGGATATTTATTGCGCGATGGTCAAGAAATTCCTATTTTCTGGAATCGCGCAACGCCTTCCTCGCCCACCACATGGACTTTGAAGGACGGGAGTCCGGCCTATTTCCATCGGGGCCAAGTGTGGATTGCTCTCACAGATCAGCAGCCAGTCTTCGTTCGGCCAAATTCTGTGACGCCAACACCCTCTTCTTCAAAGTAGACTAAGGCTCTTCCCATCACGGGATAAGTACCTTCGGGTAGGTACGGCGGTAATCAAGATAATCAAGACAATCAAGATATTTAAGGGGTAACAACGATGAGTGAGAGCACTTCTAAACAAACTGGTACCGCACGCGTTAAACGCGGAATGGCAGAGATGCTTAAGGGCGGCGTCATTATGGATGTAGTGAACGTTGAGCAAGCGAAGATCGCTGAAGATGCTGGCGCGGTAGCTGTAATGGCCCTTGAACGTGTACCGGCTGACATTCGTGCACAAGGTGGAGTTGCTCGGATGTCTGATCCAGACATGATCGAACAGATTCAAGCCGCAGTGTCAATCCCGGTTATGGCGAAGGCAAGAATTGGACATTTCGTAGAAGCCCAGATTCTTCAAAGTCTTGGAGTCGACTACATCGATGAATCCGAGGTGTTGACACCCGCAGATTACGAAAATCATATTGATAAGTGGAATTTCACCATTCCGTTTGTCTGCGGAGCTACAAATTTGGGCGAAGCGCTCCGTCGTATAAATGAAGGCGCCGCCATGATCCGTTCAAAAGGTGAAGCTGGAACTGGCGACGTCTCAAACGCAACTACTCACATGCGAAAGATCTCATCAGAAATTCGTCGCTTAACATCTATGCGTGAAGACGAACTTTACGTTGCAGCCAAAGAGCTTTCCGCGCCATACGATTTAGTTAAAGAAGTCGCAACAACTGGAAAACTACCCGTCGTGCTCTTCACGGCTGGTGGTATTGCAACACCAGCGGATGCCGCGATGATGATGCAGCTTGGCGCCGATGGAGTGTTCGTGGGGTCTGGTATTTTCAAATCTGGAAACCCGGCGGCACGCGCAAGTGCCTGCGTTAAGGCTGTTACGTATTACACCGACCCTAAAGTGGTAGCAGATGTTTCGCGCGGCCTTGGCGATGCGATGGTTGGGATCAACGTCGCCGATATTCCTGTTCCTCATCGCTTGGCCGAACGCGGCTGGTAACAGAAATTATCAACTAGTGGTTGGCAGCCAATGAAAGTCGGAGTCCTGGCGCTTCAAGGTGATTTTCGGGAGCATCTCTATGCGCTAAGTGAATGCGGGGTAGAGGCCAGCGCGGTTAAAACTTTCGATGAGATCTCGCAAATCGATGCCCTAATTCTACCCGGCGGGGAATCTACGACGATTGCAAAATTAGCAAGAACCTTCGGCTTAACTGATCTGATTGTTGAACGTATTCGTGGCGGAATGCCCACGTACGGTTCTTGTGCTGGAATGATTCTTTTAGCCGACAGAATCGAAGATGCGGCAGCTGGGCAAGAAACATTTGGCGGTCTCGATATGACCGTGAGACGAAACGCCTTTGGACGACAGGTTGATTCGTTCGAGTCAGATCTGCTCGTGGCTGGGATTACAGCCCCGCCGATAAGGGCGATCTTTATACGTGCACCCTGGGTTGAGTCGGTCGGTCCTGGCGTGGAAGTTTTGGCTTCGGTTGAATTTAATGGAGAATGCCATCCTGTAGCGGTTCGGCAAGGGAACTTGTTGGCTACCTCGTTCCATCCAGAGATCACTGGAGATAATCGGGTTCATCGCTTTTTTGTTGAAAATATTTGCAAGGTACATGTCGCGTAACAAGGCGTGACGTTTCTAGTAATTAGGTTGGAGAAGTAGATGTCAGGCCATTCCAAGTGGGCAACGACAAAGCATAAAAAAGCCGTCATAGATTCACGGCGGGCAAAGAATTTTGCGAAGTTGATCAAGGCGATTGAAATTGCGGCTCGTAATGGTGGTGCCGATATCGATGGTAATCCAACTCTTTTTGATGCCATCGCAAAAGCTAAGAAGAATTCGATGCCGGCTGACAACATCGATCGTGCGGTAAAGCGTGGCGCCGGTCTTGAATCTGGTGGAGCGGATTGGCAGACGATTATGTACGAAGGTTATGCAGCTGGCGGAGTAGCTCTGATGATCGAGTGCTTGACGGATAGCCGAAATCGTGCAGCCTCCGAAGTTAGAGTTGCGGTTACACGTAATGGGGGAACCATGGCAGATCCTGGTTCGGTCTCATATTTGTTCAACCGTAAAGGGGTCGTCATAGTTAAGAAAGTTGATGGCGTGACGGAAGATCGCATCCTGGAAGTAGTTCTTGAAGCAGGTTGTGAAGAGGTCAATGATTTAGGGGATTCATTCGAAATAGTTTCAGAACCGAGTGATTTGATTGCTGTACGTACCTCTTTGCAGGCGGCAGGACTGGACTACGAATCGGCCGATACCTCGTTTTTGCCGTCGCTCTCGATAGAACTTGATGCCGAAGCGGCTACGAAGGTCTTCAACTTAATAGATGCAATTGAAGAATTGGACGATGTGCAGAACGTCTACGGCAATTTTGATGTGTCAGACGAGGTAATGGCCTCTCTCGGCTAATAGGCTCGCCCTCATGATAGTTCTAGGGATTGATCCGGGTTTAACCCGATGTGGCCTTGGAGTAGTCGAAAGCAATGGATCGCGGATATTGACGATGTTGGATGTTGGAGTTATCCGAACATCCCCTGATGCAGCGCTCGAATTTCGACTTTTGCAATTGGAAGAAGAGATATCTTCGTGGATCTCAAAGGTTTGCCCTGATGTCATTGCGGTCGAACGAGTTTTTTCACAACTCAATGTCCGTACGGCAATGGCTACGGGCCAAGCCGCGGGTGTGGCCTTGTTACTAGCAGCGCGTGCTGGGATTACAGTTGCGATGCACACTCCATCTGAAGTGAAGGCGGCAGTGACGGGTTCGGGCAGGGCTGACAAAAAACAGGTGGCATTGATGGTTCAAAAATTATTAAGACTTGAAACAATTCCTAAGCCTGTTGATAGTACTGATGCCTTGGCTTTGGCTATTTGTCATCACTGGCGTGGAGTCGGGAATGCAAAGTTAGAAGTGGCACTCGTGAAAGAGCGGGCAAGATTGAAGAAAGTTGCATCGAGGTGATCGCGTCGATAAGCGGTATCGTCAAACTTTTACGAATCAATACCATGGTTGTCGAAGTGGGTGGAGTTGGCATGTTGGTACATGTAAGCCCACGCTTGTCAGCGAACCAAACAGTTGGTAGGTCGGTCTCGCTGCATACGGTCCTTGTCGTGCGCGAAGATGCTCTCACTCTGTATGGGTTTGAAACACCCGATGCTCGCGATCTCTTTGAAATTCTCCAGACGGTGACAGGAATTGGGCCTAGGGTGGCTCAATCCGCTCTCACTGTTTACGATGTGCCAGAGCTTGTGAGTGCCATTAAATCTGAAAATTCATCTATTCTCGAGAAGATTCCAGGACTAGGAAAAAAAGGTGCTCAACGATTGGTACTAGAGTTGAAAGAGAAGTTGGGGGCTTTCGTATCTGCGCAATCGCCAGTTGTGGGCGCTTGGAGAGAACAACTCAATAGTGCTTTAGTGGGCCTTGGTTACTCTCTTCGACAGAGTGAAGAGCGTATCGAAATGGTTGCAGCTCAATTTGGTAGCGCATCGGAGATACCTATCGCAGAATTACTTCGCGCAGCCCTATCGACTGGGCCTAGCCGATGACTGAATCGATCCTTGGGCCGGATGCAGATGATGTAGAACGCGCACAAGAATTAGCGCTAAGGCCAAAATCGCTCAAAGAGTTTGTTGGTCAACAACGTGTCGCTTCACAGATAGATCTCCTCTTGACTGCGGCTCGTACTCGAAAGAATTCAGCTGATCACATCCTTCTTTCAGGTCCACCGGGACTGGGTAAGACAACGTTGGCGATGATCATTGCATCAGAAATGAATGCTCCGCTACGGATCACAAGTGGTCCAGCAATTCAGCACGCCGGTGATCTGGCGTCAATTCTTTCCTCTCTTGTCGAAGGAGAGATACTTTTTCTGGACGAAATTCATCGAATGTCAAGACCCGCCGAAGAGATGTTGTATTTGGCAATGGAAGATTTCCGAGTCGATGTGATTGTGGGTAAAGGCGCAGGAGCGACGGCGATCCCACTTTCCTTACCGCAGTTCACTTTAGTTGGGGCAACTACTCGAGCGGGTTTGTTACCCAGTCCCTTGCGTGATCGATTCGGTTTTACTGCTCAGTTAGATTTTTATGATGATGTGGACCTGGCAACGATTGTCCGCAGAAGTGCCGATCTATTGAAAGTAGCAATCGATGATTCAGCTGTATCAGAGATTGGTTCGCGATCGAGGGGTACACCTCGTGTTGCAAATCGGTTATTGCGTAGAGTTCGAGATTACGCCCAAGTTCATGGGAACGGTTCTATCAACTTGTCATCGGCGCAGGCAGCGCTAGAAATGTACGAAGTGGACCACATTGGCCTGGACCGACTTGATAAAGCACTTTTAGAAATTTTGATCAAACGATTCAACGGTGGTCCAGTGGGTATTTCTACGTTAGCCATGTCTCTTGGCGAAGAATCAGAGACAATCGAAGGGCTATGTGAGCCATTTCTAGTCCGCAGGGGCTTAATCGCCAGAACACCTAGAGGAAGGGTCGCTACGCCTGCTAGTTGGGCTCATTTGGGACTCACTCCACCTCAGGGAGATCTCGGTATTTTCGACATGCCTGCTCTTGATGCCTAGACTTACCTCTTATGTCTGCCAATATTTCGAAATCACTCAAGACCTCGTCTAGACCTGGTCGAACCCTGGCCATTGTCGCCGTCGTTCTCATCGCCTTTGGAGCTCTGGCTTTTTTTCAGAATGACAAGGTGAAGCTCGGTCTGGATCTTCGAGGTGGGACAAGTGTGACCTTGCAACCACGTGTTGCTGCCGGTGGCAAAGTATCTACGGCAGCGATCAATCAAGCGGTATCGATTATTCGTCAGCGCGTTAACTCACTTGGTGTTGCTGAAAGTCAGGTAACGGCTCAGGGAACTGGTAACAATCAGCAAATTGTGATTTCTGTTCCGGGAGATACAGGCCAACACATTGTTGATCTCGTTGGGCAGACAGCAGAGCTTAGATTC
This sequence comes from uncultured Actinomycetes bacterium, assembly GCA_903838295.1. Taxonomy (GTDB): domain Bacteria; phylum Actinomycetota; class Actinomycetes; order Nanopelagicales; family Nanopelagicaceae; genus PALSA-747. The sequence continues at coordinate 79,691 of CAILXX010000001.1, read as the reverse complement.
CGCCAAGTACTGGCCTCTGGTGGGGGCAATGCAACAAGCACTCAGACAAATACAGTTTCCACAACAACTACTACTACAGATAAGAATGGTAAGAAAGTTGTATCTAAACCTACCGCCGCGGCTCCGACATTCCCGAATGGCGTAACACCCGCTCTCAATGCGCAATTTGCTGCCCTAGATTGCACGAAGGCAATAAACCGTCAAGGCGGAAATATTGATGATCCGAAATCTTCTATAGTTTCTTGCAGCAGAGATGGTGTTACGAAATATGTTTTGGCGCCGGCCCAAGTAGTTGGTACAGATGTTGCAAAAGCTAGCGCGGTTCTTGACCAAACAAACGGCAATGGTTGGATGGTTCTGCTTAATTTTAATGGGAACGGAACTTCTCAATTTGGGGCCCTTACATCAAGTGTCACAAAGCTTGCCGCGCCACAAAATGAAGTAGCTATCGTCTTGGACGGCCTGGTTATCGAAGCGCCAAGAATTAATGAAGCCATCACGGCTGGAAGCGCTCAGATCACGGGTGGATTCAACCAAGCATCAGCGTCTGATCTCTCAAATGTTCTCAAGTACGGCGCTCTTCCACTGGCTTTTGATAGGGGAGATGTACAGCAAGTTTCGCCAACATTAGGCGCAGATCAGTTGCGCGCTGGACTTCTAGCAGGCTTACTAGGTCTCATCCTTGTAGTCCTGTACTCGGTGTTCTATTACCGAGGTCTTGGCGTCGTGAGCGTAGGCTCATTAAGTATTGCTGGAGTGATTACATATTTGCTATTCCTGCTTTTAGGAAAGTGGATCGGTTTCACTCTCTCGCTAGCAGGTATTGCAGGAGCGATTGTTTCGATCGGTATCACCGCGGACTCGTTCATTGTTTATTTTGAAAGATTGCGAGACGAAGTGCGTGACGGTCGTTCATTGCGTACGGCAGTAGATACTGGATGGAATCGAGCACGTCGAACTATTTTGGTTGCTGACTCAGTCTCACTTATCGCTTCTGCTCTGCTTTATTTCTTTGCCGTAGGAGATGTTCGTGGATTTGCTTTCACCTTAGGTTTAACCACCTTGGTTGACTTGGTCGTGGTCTTCCTCTTCACAAAGCCGCTGGTCAGTCTTCTCTCCCGAGTTAGCTTCTATGCAAATGGACATGCTCTTTCGGGTTTCTCTGCATCTAGCTTGGGTGTTATTAGCGGAAAGGACGTTGCTTAAATGTCACGTTTATCAGGAATGGGTGGTCGCCTCTATCGTGGCGAAAAATCCTTCAACATCATCGGTAATCGTCGTCGTTGGTACGCCTTATCTGGGCTAGTGATTATTATCAGCGCAGTTTCTCTGGGTGTCCAAGGTTTACATTTGGGAATCGAATTTAAGGGTGGTTCACAGTTTACATTTACGCAGACTGGGGCAACTATCGCTGAAGGACAAAAGGCAGTTACCGATGCAGGTATCGTCTCAGAGACGATCGTCCAGAAGATCGGTTCGAACAAGATTCAGATAACGACTGGTTCGTTGACCAATCAACAAAACGATGCGATTCAGAGCGCAATCATTAAAGATTTTGGAATAGCTGGAACAAGTATCAACGTGATGAGTATTGGTCCTTCTTGGGGTAAAGACATCACTCATAAAGCGATACAAGCTCTGATCGCTTTCCTGCTTATAGTTATGTTGTATCTCGCTTTTGCCTTCGAACCGAAGATGGCCACGGCCGCAATTATTGCTGTGATGCACGACGTGTTCATCACTGTTGGCATTTATGCGTTAATTGGTTTCGATGTTACCCCAGCGACCGTTATCGGATTCCTAACTATTTTGGGTTATTCGTTGTATGACACCGTCGTGGTATTCGACAAGGTTCGAGAGAATACTCGGTCGATCACAAGCACTGGGAAATATACATATTCTCAGGCAGCTAACTTGGCCGTCAATCAGACATTGGTTCGCTCCTTCAACACCTCTTTGATCGCCTTGTTGCCAGTGGCCTCGATTCTGTTTGTCGGTGCTGGCTTGTTAGGCGCAGGAACTTTAAAAGATCTGTCGTTAGCCCTCTTCATTGGCCTAGCTACCGGAACATATTCTTCGATCTTCGTTGCCAGCCCAATTCTGGCGACGTTACGTGAACGCGAACCGGCCATGAAGGCACTCGCAAAGCGCGTAGCCCAACGTGGGGCAGCAGGTTTATCTTCTGAAGTAGTCATCAAGGGTGATGCAGAAGTCGCCGGGATCGTTACCTCTACTCATTCAAAAGAGAATCGTGATCGTGGGCCACGCAATCAACCCAAGCGCAGAGGCCGTCGCTAAATAGTCGTTAGGAGGAAGCGATGGACGCTCTGCTAACTCCGCTTGCCAAGGTTCTCTCTGAGAACTTGGTGGGGTATAACGAATCTGAATTGCTACGTGCTTATGAAGTAGCTTGCCGATCCCATGAAGGACAATTTCGTAAATCTGGTGAACCGTACATAACTCACCCAATAGCTGTCGCAGAAATTTTAGCTAGTTTAGGTATGGATCAAGCAACGATAACCGCGGCCCTGCTTCACGACACACTGGAAGATACTCCTTACTCACTTGAGGGGCTGAAGAAGGATTTTGGCTCTGAAGTAGTTCAGTTGGTTGATGGTGTGACCAAGCTAGATAAGTTGACCTATGGCCCTAGCGCAGAAGCGGAAACATTGCGCAAAATGGTCGTCGCCATGTCGAAGGACATCCGCGTTCTTGTAATCAAACTCGCGGATCGCTTGCATAATGCACGGACCTGGCAATTTGTGTCGGCAGAATCCGCGACCCGTAAAGCACGAGAAACGTTAGATATCTATGCGCCTCTTGCTCACCGGCTAGGGATGAATGCAATCAAATGGGAGCTAGAAGACTTATCTTTTAAGGTCTTAGAGCCAAAGAAATTTGAAGAGATCGAGAGATTGGTAAGTGAGCGCTCTCCACTTCGAGCTAAGTTCACGGACGAAGTGACCAGACAGATAGAGGAAGATCTGGCGAGTGAAGAGATCAAGGCTTCGGTTAAAGGGCGACAGAAGCACCTGTACAGCGTCTTTCAGAAGATGGTGGTACGGGGTAGAGATTTCAACGATATTTATGATCTAGTAGGCATCCGAGTAATTGTCGAAGATGTTCGAGATTGTTACGCAGTTCTCGGCGCTATCCACGCCAGATGGAGTCCAATTCCGGGGCGATTCAAGGATTACATTGCAATGCCTAAGTTCAATTTATATCAATCGTTACATACGACGGTTATCGGTCCAAATGGAAAAGCGGTCGAGATTCAGATTCGAACTTCTGACATGCATGCTCGAGCAGAATTTGGTATCGCTGCACATTGGAAGTACAAGCTTAAAGGTCCACAGGGAGCAGACAACGATCCCGGGGTTATATGGCTTAAGCAACTTCACGAATGGCAGCAAGAGAGTGAAGATGTCGGTGATTTTCTCGACACCTTGCGATACGACCTTCGTACTCCAGAAGTATTCGTCTTCACGCCGAAGGGGAGCGTGGTTGCTCTTCCAGCTGGTTCTACCCCCGTTGACTTTGCTTATGCTGTGCATACTGAAGTTGGGAATCGTTGCGTGGGTGCGAAGGTAAATGGAAAATTAGTTCCGCTAGAGTCCGTCCTCGCCAACGGCGATGTAGTCGATGTCGTCACAAATAAGCATCCAAATGCAGCCCCAAGTCATGATTGGCTAAATTTTGTAAAGTCGCCACGGGCTCGCTCCAAAATTAAGGCGTGGTTCTCCAAGGAACGGCGCGAAGAGGCGATTGAGGCGGGGCAAGAGTCGATCGCTCGACAGATGCGTAAAGCAGGTTTGCCGCTTCAAAAGTTGCTCGCAGGGCAGGCGATCCTAGAACTTGCTCACGAATTGCATTTCCCTGATATCGAATCTCTCTATGCATCAGTTGGTAACGGACATATTTCTGCCGCATCAGTAATTGAAAAACTTGCAGCGCAGATCGGTGAAGATGAAGGTGCAACAGATGATGATTTGGGCCATCTACTACACAAGATCGCTCCGGCGAAAAGAAACTCCTCTGGTGTTGATGTTGATGGCGCGGGGGATCTCTTGGTCAAGTTAGCTAGGTGTTGCACACCAGTTCCTGGCGATGAAATAACCGGGTTTGTTACTCGGGGAAGTGGTGTCAGCGTGCATCGTCTAAATTGCATCAACATTAATGATCTTCAGGAGAATCAAGGTGATCGAATAGTAGGAGTGAAATGGAATTCCAGCGCCAAATCGCTATTCCTTGTGAACATTCAGGTAGAGGCATTGGATCGGGCGGGTTTACTTTCGGATATAACTCGAACCCTTTCAGAAGAACACGTGAATATACTTAATGCCTCCGTCAGCACTTCTAAGGACCGCACGGCCATATCTCGATTTACCTTCGAAATGGCGGATGCACTGCATTTAGATTCGGTCCTATCAGCGGTGCGAAACGTTGAAGGTGTTTATGACGTTAATCGTGTCACCAACAATTAAGATTTATTTAAAGTCAGCTAAACCTTTTTGAGCTTCCGTCAACCAGGAGCGGCGAGCGGCGGCGGCCTCACGAGCCACCATGGCTTTCGCAGTTTGACCCGCGGCCTCTGCTTTAACTGCTTGTTTCTCGTACCCTTCAATCGCATCTAGCAAGCCCTGAACAACGTTATTGGCGTGTGCGATAGCAGTTGGATCTGTGCGCCTGGCAACCTCTTCATGAAGTGATTCGATCTCGGTCTGTACCTTTTCGAGACGTTGTTCAAGAGCGGATCGCTTGTTTCGTTCTGTCATGCCAATTCGATCCCATTTTTCCAGCAGATCATGGAACTTCTTTTTAGCGGCTTTTACATCGCTTACGGGGATCAGCGCCTCTATCTCTTTAATCAATTCTTCACGCTTAGTCAGATTGGCGGCCATCGTACCTTGGCGCTTTTCGAGGTCGGCTTTTTTGGCGCTAAAAAACGCATCTTGAGCGGTCTTAAATTCTTCCCAAAGTTTGGTGTCAACATTCTTCTTACCGCGCCCTGCGGCTTTCCAGGCATCCATGAGCTCTTTAAAACGATTAGCCGTAGGTAGCCACTCTTTAGAAGTTGCAAGTTTCTTCGCTTCATCGACGATCTGACTCTTTGTCTGGGCAACTGCAGCACTCTGTACTTCTAACTGAGCAAAGTGAGTACGTCGACGTTTGTCGAATTTGTTTCTAGCACTGGAAAAACGCTTCCATAAGTCGGCATCAGATTTTTTATCTAAGCGAGGCGCAACTTTCCACTCATCGAGCAAAGTTTTGAGACGATCGCCAGTATTCTTCCAACTTTCTGAGAGCGCCAATGACTCTGCTTCTACGACTAGTTTCTCCTTGATCAAGGTTGCTTCCGCGCGCTTAGCTTCCTTTGCAGCGTTTTCGATTGCTTTACGAGCTTCGTAGGCAGCTTTATGTTGCTCAATTAGCTCCGGAATCTGTTCAACTGATTTGGCAAGAGTTGCTAGATCACCCACACCATTAAGATTGGAAATTTGATCCTTAAGCTTTGCGACGGCCGAACGTGCATCAGCTGGGACCATCGCCCCACTTTTGATACGTGCCGCTAATAAAGCTACTTCTGAGGCAAGTGATTCAAATTTGCGCACAAAATAGGCGAGCGCCTCTTCTGATGTCTTTCCTGGATATGAGCCGACAGCTCGTTCACCTTCTGGAGTAAGTACGTAAACAATTCCATCATCACCTACACGACCAAATTTAGCCGGATCTCCAATCAAAGCCGATGCGGCACTTAGATTGTTCTCGTTCTGATCCATTGCTTACTCCTTTGGTTGCGCGTGAATCGATGGCCCGGCTTGTAAGTGGCAATCGATCTTCCGTTATCGTGTTCTGGACGTGAACCGCCAATGGCGGTTCTTGCCCCGTATGGATAAGGGTTAACGGTACCCTTAAAGCCTATCTGGGGGAAAGCCCACCCCAGTTTTGAGCGCAAAGGTGAGTATCCAGGTGATTTTAGAGGTGCTCCAAGCGCAGTATTTTGGAACCAACTGCTGGATTTTTGCACCCGGAAAAAATTCCGAATGTTTTGTCGTGGACCCAGGGATGGCTGTTCCCAATATGGTGGGTGCGATTTCAGAGCGCCTAGAGAGGCACAACCTTAAGCCGATCGCAACGATCCTAACGCACGGTCATATTGACCATACTTTCTCGGTAAAACCTCTCGACGAAAAATATGGCCTTGCGACATATATTCATCCTAAGGATCGACCATTTCTGGAAAATCCAGCGGGGATCTTGACTCCTGGTGGCCCGGCACTTCCTATCCTTGAAGAGATGGGAGCTACATCATTCTCTGAGCCCGGAGAAGTTCGTGAGCTGGTCGATGGATTAGAAATATCAATAGCGGGATTCAACCTGCAGGTTAGGCATACTCCGGGTCACACGCCAGGTTCAACGGTCTTTATCGTGGAGAACGAGTACCTGATATCAGGTGATGTCTTGTTTGAAAATTCCATCGGCCGCACTGATTTATTGCTCGGATCTTCCGCGGCTATGAAGAAATCTCTCCGCAATGTAATTTTGGGCCTCAATGATGATCTTATTGTACTTCCCGGGCATGGCAAGGAAACTACAATTGGCCGAGAACGCAAGAACAACGAGTACTTGCAGGAGAGCTTCTTAAGGAGTGCGGACTAATGGCAAAGTTTCAAGCACCCAAGGGGGTCAGCGAGTATGTGCCAGATCGTTCAAATTACTTTGAATATGTGAGATCCACACTCATAGAATCTGCTCGAAATTCTGGGTATCAGTTGATCGAACTTCCCGTCTTTGAGGACACTGAACTCTTCACACGAGGTGTTGGTGAATCAACAGATGTGGTGCGCAAGGAGATGTACACCTTTGAGGATCGTGGCGGTCGTTCTATTACCCTAAGACCTGAAGGCACGGCTGGGGTGATGCGTGCAGTTATAGAACATAACCTCGATCGTGGCCAACTTCCGGTAAAGGTCTTTTATTCAGGTGCTTTTTTCCGCGCGGAAAGACCACAAGCCGGGCGATACAGACAGTTCTACCAAGTTGGAATCGAAGCAATAGGACTCTCGGATCCACTTATTGATGTAGAAGTTATCGCTGTTGCGGACAGAGCATTTAAGGCACTTGGACTAAGGAAATATCACCTTGAGATTACTTCGCTGGGGGATCTTCTTACTCGTGAGAATTACCTGAAGGACCTTCGGTCTTATATTGAAGAACTTCCACTTGATGAAGAGACGCGTACCAGGGCGAGTCTGAACCCGTTGCGGCTATTTGACGATAAGCGATCAGAAATTCGTGAGCTCATGCAGAAAGCACCAGTGCTAATGAACTACCTCACCGAAGAGAGTCGCGCTGATTTTGAATCGGTGAAAAGTTTGTTGAAAAGGTTGGGTATCGCTTTTAGCGTAAATGAGCGGATGGTTCGGGGGCTCGATTACTACACAGGCACCGCCTTTGAATTCGTTCACTCAGAACTTGGCGCACAATCTGGAATCGGTGGTGGCGGTCGGTATGACGGCCTGATGGAACAACTAGGCGGGCAAAACTTGTCAGGCATCGGATTTGGCTTAGGTATCGATCGTGTATTGCTGGCATGCGAAGCAGAGGGTATTGCGGTTCCAGAGAACGAGAAATTGGATCTTTACATAGTCCCACTTGGTACCGGGGATGAATCGTTGATTATTGCAGAAGAGCTACGATCACGTGGCCTGCGAGTGGATCTGGCTTTTGGAGAGAGAGCCCTCAAAGGGGCCATGAAGGCCGCTGATAAAAGTGGCGCGAAATATTCTCTTGTTCTTGGCGCAGATGAATTGAGCTCTGACGTAGTATCACTGAAAGAGATGAATTCAGGGGAGAGCGAATCAGTTACTCTTAGTTCTTTGGCGACCACATTAATCGAGAAAATATCGAACTTGGGAGAACATTCGTAATATGTTGCGGACACATGATGCTGGAGCACTTCGCAAGAGCGATGCCGGAACCACAGTAGTTTTAGCGGGCTGGGTAGCACGTCGCCGTGACCATGGCGGAGTCGCCTTCATCGATCTTCGTGATGCCTCTGGCGCCGTTCAAGTGGTTATAAAAGACGCGATTGCAGGAGCGCTCCGGGCGGAGTGGTGTGTCCTAATCACAGGGGTGGTAACAGAACGTCCTGCGGGCAATGAAAACCTGAATATCCCGACCGGGACGATCGAGATCGACTGTGAGAAGTTGGAAGTCCTCAGCGAAGCAGCTCCGCTGCCTTTCCCGGTAGATAGTGGTGATGTTTCTAATATCAGCGAGGAAGTGCGCCTTAAGTATCGCTACCTAGATTTGCGACGAGAAGGACCGTCAAAAAATTTGCGAATGCGTTCGAGGGTAACTTCCACAATTCGCGGAGTCATGGATCGACTTGATTTCTTAGAGATTGAAACGCCATATCTGACTCGTTCCACACCGGAAGGAGCTCGTGATTTCTTGGTACCAGTTCGACTCCAACCAGGTAGCTGGTATGCATTGCCTCAATCTCCGCAGCTATTTAAACAGCTTCTTATGGTGGCTGGAATGGAACGTTATTACCAGATTGCACGTTGTTTCAGAGATGAAGATTTTCGTGCCGATCGTCAACCAGAATTTACGCAATTAGATATCGAGATGTCCTTTGTTGATCAAGAAGATATCTTGCGTGTCGCTGAAGAGATATTGTCCGAAGTATTTTTAAAGACGGTCAATTATGCGATTCCTCGTCCTATACCGCGGATGACTTATCTAGAAGCTATGCGTCGATATGGTTCGGATAAGCCGGATTTACGTTTTGGTCAAGAGCTAACGGATGTAAAAGAGTTCTTTGCTAATACAACCTTCCGCGTATTCCAAGCCGACTATGTCGGGGCAGTTGTCATGCCGGGTGGAGCCGCATCCCCTCGTCGTGAATTAGATGCTTGGCAAGATTGGGCGAAAGCTCGTGGCGCCAAGGGCTTGGCCTATATTTTGGTACAGGAAGATGGGACGCTAGCTGGACCAGTAGCTAAAAACCTTTCAGAGCAAGAGAGCTCGGCAATCGCATCCTTCGTTGGCGCTAAGCCTGGGGATGCAATCTTCTTTGCAGCAGGTAATCAAAGTTCGTCGCAGGCGTTATTGGGGGCTGTTAGATTAGAAATTGGATCTCGCTGCAACCTCATAGCACCGAATTCTTGGGAGTTCTTGTGGGTAGTTGATGCTCCAATGTTCGAACCCGTTGATTCAGAGAATGTTGGGTCCGGATGGACTGCAGTACACCATCCCTTCACAGGACCAAAGCCAGAATTTGCGGATACTTTTGATAAGGATCCAGGTAACGCCCTCGCTTACGCGTATGACATTGTTCTTAACGGTAATGAAATCGGCGGCGGATCGATTCGTATTCATAAGAGTGAGATGCAACAACGAGTATTTGATGTGATTGGTTTAACTCCTCAAGAAGCAAAGAGTAAATTTGGTTTTCTTCTCGAAGCCTTTAATTATGGGCCACCACCACATGGTGGCATCGCATTAGGGATGGACCGACTTTGCGCTCTTCTTTCGGGAGCGGAATCAATTCGTGAGGTAATCGCATTTCCTAAGACTGCAAGTGGTGGGGACCCGTTAACCGGGGCTCCAACACCGATTACGCCGGCGCAGCGCAAAGAGGCCGCGGTCGATTTTGTACCGGAAGCCAAGTAATTGCGCTTAGCGCAGGAGAATGGTCGGGTAGGCTAGAGACATGGGTCCAGGTGGAATTGCAACGATAATTGCAGCAGTCGCACTTCTTGTGATCGCCTTTGCACTGGGGTATTTGATCATTCGCGTTGGCAAGGTCTTCGACGAGGTTGAAGCGACTATAAAGAGTGTCAATAAGATTGTATCTACGGCAGAAAACTTCACCGAAAAAGTTACGGGCTCAATCACGAGTTTGATTGAGAAGAATTCGGGAGTGTTGAAAGTGGTTGGATCCCTTGTTGGTGCTTTGGCCGGAAAGAAATTCACCCGTTCCGATCGGGAGCACGAGTAGTCGGTGGAATCTGCAGAAATCAGAGCTCGATGGTTGCGCTTCTTCGAGTCGGGTAATTCCCAAGGGTTAAACCATACGGTCGTTCCTTCAGCATCCTTAATTGCCGATGACCCTAATTTGCTTCTGGTTAATGCCGGGATGGTTCCCTTCAAACCCTACTTTCTTGGCGAAGTAAAGCCGCCATTTAGTAGAGCTACATCCGTGCAGAAATGTGTACGTACATTAGATATCGACGAAGTTGGAAAGACTACGAGGCACGCATCATTCTTCCAGATGTGTGGCAACTTCTCATTTGGAGATTATTTTAAAGAAGGCGCGATCCGTATGGCGTGGGAATTGCTCACGAAACCAATATCTGATGGTGGTTACGGCTTTCCGGAAGAGAAGTTGTGGGTCACTATTTACCTCAATGATGATGAAGCTGCAGATATATGGCATCAAAAAGTTGGAGTCCCTAAAGAGCGTATTCAGCGCCGAGGCATGGCGGACAATTTTTGGTCAATGGGCGTAGCAGGTCCCTGCGGTCCGTGTTCTGAGATTTATTATGATCGTGGTCCGGCATATGGCAAGGAGGGTGGGCCAATTGCCGATGAAGACAGGTATCTAGAGGTTTGGAATCTAGTGTTCATGCAAAATATTCGGGCAGATGGCGGAAGTAAGGATGATTATCCGATTATCGGTGAATTACCCGCTAAGAATATTGATACGGGACTTGGCCTAGAACGTACTGCTGCGCTCCTGCAAGGTGTCGAAAATATCTATGAAATCGATACAACAATGCAGATCCTTAGCAAAGCCAGCGAGCTTGCCGGAGTCACCTATGGTAAGGATACTAAAAACGATATTGCTTTAAGAGTCGTTGCAGATCATGCGCGTACTTCGATGATGCTCATAGGTGATGGAGTAATACCTTCCAATGAAGGTCGTGGCTATGTATTGCGCAGAATGATGCGTAGAACAATCCGTAATATGCGAATCTTGGGAGCACCGGATCACAATTCGCGTGAGCTCGTTAACGCAGCGCTCGGTGCCATGTCACCCCAATATCCAGAATTGATTGAGGAATCCGAGAAGATTTTGGCGGTCACGCAAGCTGAAGAAGAATCGTTCTTGTCGACACTAAAGAGCGGAACCGCGATATTCGATATGGCATCGGAAGAAATAAAGAAGTCTAAGAAGACATCGCTTCCAGGAGATACCGTATTCAAGTTGCACGATACTTACGGCTTTCCGTTCGATCTGACTTTAGAGATGGCCTCCGAGGCAGGTCTCAAGGTTGATGAGGATGGCTTCCGGAAATTGATGAAAGAACAGAAAGATCGCGCTAAAGCAGATTCACGTGCCAAGAAGAGCGGTCACACTGATTTATCGGAGTATCGAAAGATCGTTGATACGAACGGAAAAACTGAGTTCGTCGGCTATTCCCACTTGACGTCAGAGGCTTCAATTAATGGAATCTTAGTTGATGGCGTGAGCGTGCAAGAAGTTAATGAAGGTGACGTAGAGATCGTGCTGGATCGCACTCCTTTTTATGCCGAAGGTGGCGGCCAACTTGCTGATGGTGGAACTCTTGTCCTATCCAATGGCGCACGGATAGAAATCGATGATGTTCAGTGTCCGGTTCCTGGGCTTTATGTGCACCGCGGAACAATAATTTCGGGAACCGCTAAGGTGAATGAAGAACTCTTGGCGCAGATCGATCAGGGTCGCAGGAAAGCGATATCTAGGGCACACACAGCGACACATATGGTGCATAAAGCATTTCGAGAAGCATTGGGCGACAGTGCTACTCAAGCGGGATCTGAAAACGCACCTGGTCGTTTCCGATTTGATTTCCCTGCGAACGGAGCAGTTCCTGCATCGGTTCTTCACGATGTCGAGTCCCGAGTGAATACTTTGTTACTTGAAAATCTAGAGGTGACTGCACAATCCATGAGCCAGGTCGAAGCCAAGGAGATTGGTGCGATGGCGCTCTTTGGTGAAAAATATGGCGATGTTGTTCGGGTAGTCAGTGTCGGCGATTGGGCTCGGGAATTGTGTGGCGGCACTCATGTTCATTCCTCTGCAGAGCTAGGGGTGGTCAAGCTTCTGAGTGAATCATCAATTGGTTCAGGAGTACGACGCGTAGAGGCGTTGGTTGGAGCGGATGCTTTTTCATATTTGGTGCGAGAGCACATCTTGCTTAATTCCTTAACAGAGATAGTTAAAGGTGCGCGGGTTGAAGAATTGCCAGAACGCATTTCAGATCTCGTCAATCGCATGAAGGCGATCGAGAAAGAATTGAGTGGAGTTCGTTCTGCGCAAGCTTTAGCTTCGGTGGGGGAGTTAGCCAGTAAGTTTGAAAGTATGGGCGAGGTGCAACATATTTTTGCACACGTACCCGATGGAATTTCGGTTGATGATCTGCGGTCGATGGCGCTTGACTTACGTATTCGCAAAGATAATTCGGTGGTTGGCTTGCTTTCCTCGCAAGGAGATCGCATTACTTTGGTGGTCGCGGTCTCTCCGGCCGCACAACAAGCTGGTGTGAAAGCCGGAAATCTCGTAAAGATTGGTTCATCTATTTTGGGTGGCGGTGGCGGTGGCAAGGATGACTTCGCGCAAGGCGGAGGAACTGATCACAGCAAGATCAACCAAGCGATTGCAGATTTAAGGGCTTCTCTAGGGGCTAAATAGTTATGCAATCGGGCCGCAGAATCGGATTTGATTTTGGTGTCGTTCGAATTGGTGTTGCCATGAGTGACACATCAGGTTTGATTGCATCTCCACTCACAACTCTCCAGGCCCAGTCAGCCGATTTAGCAGAACAACTTTCTTCACTCTTTGCGGAGTTCGAGCCTATATATCTAGCAGTAGGGGAACCTAAGCATTTAAGTGGCTCTGAAAGTAAGAGTATGGAGCTGGTCGCAGAATTCGTCTCTTTGCTGCGCACAATTACCTCCGTTCCAATTCATATGGTCGACGAACGGATGTCAACATTGAGTGCTGCTCGTGATTTGCGCGCTACTGGACATACCGCAAAAACCAGCAAGGAAAAGATTGATGCTGCATCGGCCGTTGCTATTCTAGAAAGTGCTCTCAATCGTGAACGGATTGCTGGAAAAATTGAGTAAGCTCCGCAGGAATCAGACTGTTGTGACTACCACCGTCATCATTTTGGTCCTGATTCTGATACAGCTATTGCACCGCCCCGCTGATTTTGGGCCAGGATCGCCCGGTCCCACCATCCTCTTCACGGTGGAAAATGGTGAAGCAGGCACCTCTATCGCCTTGAACCTACAGAAGGATCTTGTCGTTAAGTCATCTTCGTCCATGATTGCAGTCATGAATTCTTCAAAGGCGAGTCTTGGGATTGCTCCTGGAGTCCATAAGATTTCAACACATATCCCAAATCAAGAAGCGATATCGCAGTTGTTAGACCAGAAGAGGATTGCGAATGTTATTGCGGTCATTCCTGGAGATACCAGCTCGGATGTGCTCAAAAAGCTGCATCAGGATAAGTCACTAGTTCAACAGGACTTACTTTCTGATTTGCAACCGGTGTTAAAGTCTGCGAACAACTCACTTGAAGGGCAATTGTTCCCTAGTCAATATTCATTTGCGCCGGGTACGACAACCCATACTGCGTTAGTGACCATGATCAAACAATTTCAAAGTTCGATTAAAAGTACAAATCTGCTAGTAGGCTACAATATTTTCAGCGGTTATGATGTCTTGAAGATTGCCTCTTTGATTCAAATTGAGGCAGATCCAATTGATTACCGCAAGGCTGCTCGAGTGATTTATAACAGGCTCAAAATAGGCATGCCACTTCAATTGAATTCAACGGTTCAATACGCGGCGCACCTTCGCGGACAGATCTCATTAAGCAGAAATGCCACAAAGATTGACTCACCATTTAACACTTATCTACACACCGGGTTACCGCCAACGCCTATCTCCAACCCGGGGCTTATGGCCATCAAAGGGGCCATGAATCCAGAGCCCGGGGATTGGCTATATTTCATTACAGTTAGGCCCCACGACACCCGTTTCACCAAGAGCTTTACAGAGTTCGAAGTATGGGTCGAGTTATATAACAATAACCTTGCGAATGGAGCGTTCAAATGATTAAGGCTGCGGTTCTTGGTTCTCCAATAGCCCATAGCCTCTCTCCACTTCTGCACAAGAAGGCCTATGAATTCTTAGGACTCCCTGCATCGTATGAAGCCATCGAATTGCTTCCGGCTGATGCAGATGATTTTTTCAAAAATGCATTGCGGGAAAGATGGACTGGTTTTTCGCTAACAATGCCTTTGAAAGAATGCATTTTCAATTCTGGTTTTCTGATCGATCCGGTTGCTAGCCGGATGCGTTCGGCTAATACCTTGGTTCTGCAAGATGATAATTATTTCGCGGTATCGACAGATAGAACAGGCTTCATGAGGCTCTTCAATGGCGTTAAAAAGGAACGAGTCGCAATCATTGGTGGTGGCGGAACCGCTAGGGCGGCACTTGGCGCATTAGATGGACTATCGGAGCAGATTGATTTTCTCTTACAGACGCCAAGCCGTGCAGATGTTTTACGTCAGGTCGCTATCACAAGCTCGCTTAATTTCTACGATATGAATCATTCATTAGACGATTATGATCTGATCATTTCCACGGTTCCGGCGGGAGCAGGTGATCATCTTGCGAGCAGATTAACTTCTGCCGATATGACAGTTTGTGAAGTTCTCTATAAGCCATATCCGACAAAATTCCTTGCCCAAGCACAATCTATAGGGGCTCGGACTATTGATGGTTTCGATCTATTAGTCGAGCAAGCACTTGACCAAATTTCACTTTTTTCAGGCCTCTCATTCGACCAGGACGCAATGCGCGATCTTCTCATCAGGACAAGTCGGGAGTTCTTGTCTTAAATTCTAGCTGTGCATAACTTTTCAATGAAAATTCAAAGAGTGCTTATAGTCATACTATGTGGCGATCTTTGATAACTATATTTTTTGGATTGCCTATATCCATCGTAGATTTCAAAAGCCGCCGAATCCCGAATAACTTGTTGATAGCTATGTTTTTCTCCTTGGAAGTGTCACTTCTATTTTTCGCCAATAGCCTCTTCTTTAGTCGGAATGTACAAGTACTTTGCCTGACATCCTTGGCGATCATATTGGCGGCCACTTCGCAGGAATTCATTGGAATGGGCGATGTGAAGCTGCTCATCGTGATTATTTTGGTGACGAAAAGCTTCCAACAATGGCTCAATATTGTGATTCTCGCGATTGCTATCGGCCTGATTTGGGCGGGGCTATCTAGAAATCGGAGCATTCCCTTTGCGCCCTCAATCTTTATGGCGATGCTGATCCTCATTTAGCGAGCGAGAAGCGGTGGATATCTGACACAATATCCCTATGTTGAGGCACCTATGTTGAGATGGCTAACTGCGGGGGAGTCACATGGACCTGCGCTCTCCGCAATTATCGAGGGCATGCCTGCTCACGTAATAATCGATTCCAACACCATCGATGCCGACCTTCGCCGTAGGCGCTTAGGGTATGGCCGTGGCGCGCGGCAGAGCTTCGAAGCAGATTTGATTACCATTCTGGGTGGAATTCGCCATGGTCAGACACAAGGCGGTCCTATAGCTATTCAGGTCGGAAATTCGGAATGGCCCAAATGGGAGAAGGTTATGTCGGCAAACCCTATTCCAGCCGATGAGCTCTCCGCCCTCGCAAGAAATGCACCTCTCACCCGTCCACGACCAGGCCATGCTGATTTAGTTGGAATGCAAAAATATAGTTTTGATGACGCGCGTCCAATTCTGGAGAGAGCTAGCGCGCGCGAAACTGCCGCAAGGGTCGCTTTAGGTTCTGTTGCTCGCGCATTTCTTGAACAGTCGGTGGGCATCACGATCACAAGTCATGTTCTTTCAATTGGATCAGCAGGTTCTGGCGACGATTACAAGATGCCAACGTATGCAGATCGACAGATTATTGATGATGATCCAGTACGTTCCTTTGATCCTGTCGCAAGTGCTGCAATGGTTGCAGAGATTGACTCTGCGCATAGCGCTGGAGATACCCTAGGTGGCGTTGTCGAAGTACTTGCATTTGATCTTCCGCCGGGTCTGGGGTCACATGCGCATTGGGATCGACGTTTGGATGCGCGCTTAGCTGGCGCGATGATGGGAATCCAGGCGATCAAAGGCGTGGAGATCGGCGATGGTTTCACAACGGCCAGGCGACGTGGCTCCGTGGCTCATGATGAGATTGAGAAGAATTCAGCTGGAAAAATTATTCGGCGGACAGACCGCGCCGGTGGAACCGAAGGTGGAATGTCTAACGGTGAAACACTTCGTGTTCGAGCGGCAATGAAACCGATTTCCACGGTACCACGCGCGTTGGACACGATAGACGTTGCTACGGGTGAACCCGCAAAGGCCATCAATCAACGTTCTGATGTATGTGCGGTTCCTGCTGCCGCGATCGTGGCTGAAGCTATGTGCGCTTTGGTTCTCGCAGATGCGGTCTTGGAGAAGTTTGGTGGCGATTCTGTTGCAGAAACTCGCCGTAACTACCTCAGTTATTTAGCAAACTTAGAAATAAAATAATGTCAGTCGCTATTTTGATTGGCGCACCTGGGGCAGGCAAAAGTTCTATCGGAAAGGCGCTGGCCGCCCATTTACGGGTGCAATTTACCGACACGGATAATGTGATCGTCAAGGAGTCGGGGAAATCAATTTCGCAGATGTTCGCCGATGATGGTGAAGCAGGATTCCGCTCGATCGAGCGGGAGATAGTAGAGCGTGAAATCGCGACGAACAATGGAGTTTTATCGCTCGGAGGTGGATCGATTTTGGATTCCACGATCCGTGAAGTTTTGACAGCCACTTCTACGCCGGTGATATATCTTGATGTATCTCTGAGCAATGCCCTTCCTAGAATTTCTCGAAGCAACGATCGCCCACTATTGGATCAAAATCCGGGCTCTCAATGGATTGAGTTAATGGAGCGCAGGCGTCCTTTGTATCTAGAGTGCGCCGACATCGTGGTATCCACCGACAACCAGAAGCCTGCCGACGTTGTTAAAGTGATTATTGAGCGATTGAACCTGGCTTCGTGAGGAAGATATTATGAACTCGATTACAGTTAAGGCGGAGATTAGTTACGCCGTCAACATAGGTTGTAACTGGGACACAGTCGTGGATGAGATCTTAAGGAACCATCAAAAAGTTCTATTTATCGCCCCAAAAGGAATATCCAATCTGATTGATCTATCGGCTTTTCTTAAAGATGGCGAAGCTGAACTCTATTTTGTGCCAGATGGAGAGCTTCAGAAAAATATATCGATCGTTCAGGAGATCTGGACTTATCTGGGTGAAAACGATTTTGGAAGAGGATCCGCGATCGTGGGAATCGGTGGTGGAGCGACGACGGATTTGGCGGGCTTTGTTGCATCAACATGGTTACGTGGCATAGCTTGGTACGCCATACCAACAACACTGGCTGGAATGGTTGACGCATCAATAGGCGGGAAGACTGGCATAAATGTCGAGCAGGGAAAGAATCTAGTCGGATCTTTTTACTCACCGCGATCTGTTGAAATTGATGTCGGGTTCCTTGACTCACTTAGTGACCGTGATTTTTCTGCGGGGTTAGCAGAGATAATTAAGTCTGGATTCATTCGGGATATTTCGATATTGGTTCTGCTAGAAAACCATCTAGATGTGCCTTCGGCTCGTTCTATAGTTACGGAATTAATAACCAAGACAGCGCAAGTGAAAGCTGATGTAGTTTCGCAGGATTTCACAGAGAGTCGATTGCGAGAAATTCTTAATTATGGTCATACCTTCGGGCACGCGATCGAAAAATTGTCTCAATATCAACTCCGTCATGGTGAGGCGGTGAGTATCGGGCTCCATTTTGCATCACTATTAAGTGAAGACCTTTTGGGCCTGCAAGAAAGCAACACTAAAAGATTGCTGGATCTACTGAATGCATATGGCCTACCCAGCACTTTCCCCAAGGAGAAATACCCATGGCCAGATCTGCTGCGATTGATGATGTCGGATAAGAAGACAAGAGATGGGTCGCTTCGCTTTATTGGACTAGAGGATGTGGCAAAAGTTCAGTGGTTGGAAGCGGTAAATCCCGATCAATTACAGAAGATTTATGGGAAGATTGCCAGATGAAGATCCTCGTTCTCAATGGTCCTAACCTGGGTCGTCTGGATCTCCGGGATTCAAAGATATACGGCGAAATGACTTTCCCCCAACTGAGTTCCTACATCGCTGACTGTGCCACCGAGCTTGGTTTCCAAGCTGAAGTCAGGCAGAGCGATAGTGAAGTGCAATTGATCTCGTGGCTTCATGAGGCCGCGGATGGAAAGATTCCAGTTATTTTCAATCCAGCAGCATTCACTCATTACTCGTATGCGATAAGGGATGCGGCGGCAATGTTGACCGCCCCGCTCATTGAAGTTCACCTCAGCAATCCATTGGCTCGAGAGGAGTTTCGTCACACTTCGGTGATATCTGGAGTCGCTAACGGGACCATTGGGGGCTTTGGGCCTAATTCATACCGGTTGGCTCTAATAGCGATGAAAGAGTTGATCTAAGGTTCAGGTATTCTTCTGCAATGGCTACTACAAATGACCTCAAGAATGGAATGACCCTCGAAGTAGAGGGAAAGCTTTGGACCGTCGTGGAATTTCAGCACGTTAAGCCGGGAAAGGGACCAGCCTTCGTTCGTACGAAGTTGAAATTGGTTCCTGGTGGCAAGGTTATCGATCGCACTTTTAACGCAGGTCTCAAAGTGGAAGTCGCTCAACTCGAGAAGCGCGATATGCAATTCTTGTACCGCGACGGCGAAGGCTTCATTTTCATGGATACCCAAAATTACGATCAGCTCAATATTTCGCCAGAGGTAGTTGGTGATGCTTCGGACTATTTATTGGAAAATGCGGAGGCGGTTGTTGCGATTCATGAGGGCAACCCGCTCTACATCGAACTTGCGGCTTCCGTCGAACTGACCGTTACTTACACCGAGCCAGGATTACAGGGCGATCGTTCTTCTGGTGGCACTAAACCAGCAACAGTAGAGACGGGTATACAAGTACAAGTTCCTCTCTTCATCAAACAGGATGAGAAGATTCTGGTTGATACTCGAACAGGCGCTTATCTTGGACGCGCTAATTCCTGATTTCTGCAGTACCTCAGGAGAGAACGGATGACAGCTCGCCGTAAAGCACGTAAACGTGCTCTTGACCTACTTTTCGAAGCAGATTTGCGTTCTGTCAGCGCCTTAGAACTCCTCAATGAACGGCCGGGGGATGATCTCTCACAAGCTGACTATGTTCGCTCATTGATCTCCGGAGTGGGCGAGCATCGCGAAAAGATTGACGAGTTAATTCATACATATTCGCAGGGTTGGGATATGGATCGGATGCCGGCTATCGATCGTAATTTACTCAGGATTGCGCTCTTTGAAATTCTCTGGCTGCCAGAATTGGATGACAAAATCGCAGTCAATGAAGCGGTTGAGATCGCTCAGGAGATATCGACAGCTGACTCTGCTGGCTTCATTAACGGCGTTCTTGGTCGGATAATTACTCTAAAGTCGGTCATACCGCTCTAACAGAGTCGGGTTGGTTTCCAACGCCAGAGACCTGCTATCCTTTGCATGCGGCTAACGCCGAGTATTCCTTTAACGAACGTCCTGAGAGACGGCGAAGGAGATTTAATGAGCATTGTGCTGGAACAGAGCGAGATTGATCGCTCTTTGAAGCGGATTTCACACGAGATAATCGAACGCAATCACGGGCTAAATAATGTTCTCTTAATGGGGATACCTACTCGTGGAGTGACGTTGGCCCAGCGAATTGGTGCTTTTTTAGCAACCATCGACTCTTCAGTACCTGTGGGCACACTTGATATAACAATGCACAGAGATGACCTTCGTCTTAAACCGCCTCGTCCGCTCATGGGAACGCAAATTCCTTCTGAGGGCATCGATGGAAAGCACTTGGTCCTTATCGATGATGTTCTTTTCTCGGGTCGCACTATCAGGGCGGCGCTCGACGCTATCGGGGAGTTGGGACGACCTAGCTCCGTCCAGTTAGCAGTTCTTATTGACCGAGGACACCGCGAACTTCCTATTCGTGCAGATTATGTAGGAAAGAACATTCCAACCAATGCACAGGAAATCGTGAAGGTACAACTTCATGAGATCGATGGAATCGATCAAGTAGAAATTGGATTACTGTGAAAAATCTACTTTCTATCCAGGACCTTGATTCGGCCAGCATCGTAGAGATATTGAATACAGCTCGGGAATTAGCGCGAATAACGGATGGGCCGATGAAGAAGCTTCCGACCCTACGAGGTCGTACAGTGGTAAATCTCTTCTTCGAAGACTCTACTCGTACGCGACTTAGCTTTGAGGCGGCCGCGAAGCGACTCTCTGCTGACGTGATCAGTTTCTCCGCCAAAGGTTCGAGCGTGAGCAAAGGTGAAAGTCTTAAAGATACAGCTCAGACCCTAGAAGCTATGGGTGCAGATCTCATCGTCATCAGGCACAGCGCATCTGGTGCGGCAAAGCGACTCGCAGAGTCCGGATGGATTCAATCAGCTGTGGTGAATGCTGGCGATGGCATGCATGAACACCCTACACAAGCGTTATTGGATGCGTACACGATTAGAGCTCATTTTCCGGATCACGAGAATGATTTTTCTGGATTACATGTGGGAATAGTTGGAGACATCCTGCATTCCAGAGTGGCACGAAGCAATGTAATACTTCTAAACAAATTGGGCGCGACCGTTACTTTAATTGCGCCACCCACATTACTTCCGATTGGCGTCAGTCAATGGCCAGTCCAGGTTTCGCATAGTTTGGATGAGGTTATCGGGACATTGGATGCAGTCATGATGCTTCGGATCCAAAGTGAACGAATGAATGATTCCTTTTTCCCTTCTGAGAGAGAATATTCACGAGACTTTGGGCTTGGTGCTCAACGCCTGGCAGCGTTAAAGAAGGAGGCAATCATTATGCATCCCGGACCGATGAATCGAGGGCTAGAGATTTCTGCAGCAAGTGCGGATAGTCCACAATCGGTTATTTTGGAGCAAGTGGCTAATGGAATCCTGGTACGTATGGCTGTGCTGTATCTCCTTCTTGGTGGTACCAGAATTCCAACGGAAGGAGTCCTCGTATGACCCAGGTACTGATCAAAAACGCACGGATGTTGGATGATCACATTGTAGATATCGCAATAACTGATGGACGGATCTATGAAATAGGATCTGACCTAACAGGTGCATATGAAGTTGTAGATGTCGCCAAGAAACTCGTTCTTCCGGGTTTCGTAGATCTACATACACATTTGCGAGAGCCAGGAAAAGAGAATTCCGAGACGGTTCTCTCAGGGAGTCAGGCAGCAGCTCGAGGCGGATATACCGCTCTATCAGCGATGGCGAATACCTCACCCGTAGCAGATACTGCTGGGGTTGTGGAACAGGTAGCTCGACTCGGGCGCGAAGCCGGTATATGCGATGTCTTCCCAATCGGCGCCGTCACGGTGGGTCTCAAAGGCGAGGTCATGGCAGAGATGTCGGCGATGGCTCAGTCTGCTGCAAAGGTTCGCATCTTTAGTGATGATGGCAATTGTGTGAGTGATCCCTTAATGATGCGTCGAGCGTTGGAGTACGTTAAGAGCTTTGATGGAATCATCGCTCAGCATGCCCAAGAACCTGCACTGACACGTGACTCACAAATGAATGAAGGTGTAGTTTCTTCAAAACTCGGCTTAAAAGGTTGGCCTTCAATCGCAGAAGAATCGATCATTGCTCGAGATATTCTGATCGCTCACTACGTTGGAAGCAGATTGCATATCTGCCACTTAACCACAGCTGGTGGTGTCGAACTTGTTCGTTGGGCTAAATCGCAAGGAATCAAAGTTACGGCAGAAGTAACGCCACATCACCTCCTTCTCACGGATACCTTGGCAGAAAGTTATGATGCCGTATATAAAGTGAATCCACCGCTGCGTACCCAGAGTGATGTACTAGCTCTTCGCACCGGGTTAGCCGATGGGACGATTGACATCGTTGCAACAGATCACGCTCCGCATCCGATCGAAGATAAAGAGTGCGAATGGAATGCAGCAGCATTTGGAATGTTGGGCTTAGAGACTGCGCTTTCAGTCGTCGTGGAGTCGATGATCTCGACGAAGTTAATGGATTGGGCCAGACTTTCCTCCGTAATGTCCACCACACCTGCCCAAATCGCCGGTTACACAGAACATGGACGATTAGCCGTTGGAGGCGCAGCAAACCTGACGATCATCGATCCGGATAGTCGTTGGTCGGTCGATCGGAGTAAGTCATCCTCGCGCAGCGTGAATACCCCATTTCATGGGATGGAACTTCCTGCCACGGTCGTGCATACCTTCTTCAACGGGGTGCATGTAGTGAATAATGGTCAAATTACCGGAAACCGCTATGAAGGAAATTCAAAGGTGCGCAGTGAGTGAAGCATATTTAGTCCTAGATGACGGGACAGTCTTCGAAGGAACTAGCTGGGCATCAATCGGTGAAGCATTCGGAGAGGCAGTTTTCTCAACGGGTATGACTGGATATCAAGAGACTCTGACGGATCCTTCTTATCATAAGCAAATTGTGATCATGACGGCACCACATATTGGTAATACTGGGATGAACGACACTGATATGGAATCCTCAAAGATCTGGGTCGCAGGTTTCGTTGTGCGAAATCCTAGCCCTGCTCCAAGCAATTGGCGGTCTCAACGTTCATTAGAAGATGACTTAATTGCCACTGGAGTTGTTGGAATTGCAGGCGTTGACACTCGCGCGATAACGCGTCACCTGCGCGATCGAGGTGCGATGCGTATGGGGATTTTTTCTGGATCCGACCTGACTCGAGAGGAGATGGTCATAAAGGTTCGATCTACTGAGGCAATGGCGGGATCCTTTTTGGCTGATGACGTTACGACACCCCAGAAATATGTAGTGGCGCCGCCTGCTGGGGTTGAAACTCTTTTCCACGTCGCCGCAATAGATTTAGGGATAAAAAACGCCACACCACGATCGATGTCTGAACGAGGCATGTCGGTAACCGTATTCCCGCTCTCCGCTACCGTGGAAGAAATCAAGGCCTCCAATCCAGATGGACTCTTTATTTCTAATGGTCCGGGTGATCCTTCAACCATGACAAGTGTTGTTGAATTGGTAAGAGAGTTCTTATTGGAGGAGATACCAGTTTTCGGAATTTGTTTCGGTCACCAGATTTTGGGTCGTGCGTTGGGCTTTGAGACATACAAATTGCCGTTCGGTCATCGAGGCATAAACCAGCCAGTGAAGAATTTACAGAATGGTAAGGTCGAAATTACGGCACATAATCATGGATTCGCGGTTGCTGCGCCGACAGAAAGCAATTTCACTACTGTCTTTGGCGCTGGATTTGTCAGCCATATTTGTCTTAACGATGGAGTGGTTGAGGGATTAGAGCTGTTAGAACGACCTGCATTTAGCGTTCAGTACCATCCAGAATCAGCTGCTGGCCCACATGATGCGGCTTACTTGTTTGATCATTTTGCGGATCTCATGACTAAAACAAAGGTTTCACATGCCCAAAGATAAAGATATCGAGAGTGTCTTAGTTATTGGTTCTGGGCCAATCGTCATCGGACAGGCTTGCGAATTTGACTATTCAGGTGTCCAGGCTTGCCGCGTGCTCAGAGAAGAAGGTATACGAGTTATCTTGATTAACTCCAATCCAGCAACGATCATGACCGATCCCGAGTTTGCGGACGCGACATATATTGAACCCATCACACCTGAGATCATTGAAAAGATCATGGCGATCGAAAAGCCATCAGCCGTTTTAGCTACTCTGGGTGGTCAGACTGCGCTCAACGCCGCCATGGCTTTGCACGCCCGAGGATCTTTTGAAAAATTCGGTACGAAATTGATCGGGGCAAATGTCGATGCGATCAAACGCGGTGAAGACCGCGAAATATTCAAAACAATTGTTGCAAAAGTTGGTGGAGAATCGGCCAGATCCCGGATCTGTCATTCGATGTCCGATTGTCTAGCGGCAGCGGTTGAGTTGAACTATCCAGTCGTGGTGAGACCTTCCTTCACCATGGGTGGATTGGGCTCCGGTATCGCTTACGATCAGAGCGAACTTGAACTTATAGCAGGCGCTGGACTTCGTCACAGTCCCACAAATGAAGTCCTCCTTGAAGAGTCTATTTTGGGGTGGAAAGAATACGAACTAGAGGTGATGCGAGATCACCGTGATAACGTAGTGATCGTTTGCAGTATTGAGAATATCGATCCAATGGGTGTGCATACTGGAGACTCAATTACTGTAGCTCCCGCCCTGACGCTAACTGATGTCGAGTATCAGAAGCTCCGTGATTTATCCATCGAAATTATTCGTGAAGTTGGTGTCGCAACTGGCGGTTGTAACATTCAATATGCGGTGAACCCGAAGGATGGTCGGATAATTGTTATCGAAATGAATCCTCGAGTATCTCGTTCTTCCGCACTAGCATCAAAAGCAACAGGGTTTCCGATTGCGAAGATAGCTACTAAGTTGGCCATCGGTTATACACTCGATGAGATTCAAAATGACATCACAAAAAGTACCCCTGCTTCATTCGAGCCCACCCTTGACTATATAGTCGTAAAGGTGCCTCGTTTCGCTTTCGAGAAATTCCCAGAAGCAGATCCTCGATTAACCACAACTATGAAATCTGTCGGTGAGGCCATGGCCATCGGGAGATCCTTCTCTGAAGCCCTCCAAAAGGCTCTGCGCTCCGTCGAGAAAAAGGGAACCACATTTGCTTGGAACTTTGAAGGTGAAGACCTTGATTCGTTGCTCACAAAGATTGGCATACCAACTGAATTTAGATTACAACAGGTGCAACGAGCGATGTGGCTTGGGGCCTCGATCGAAACCATTCATTCCATCACGAAAATAGATCCGTGGTTTCTGGCGCAAATTGAAGGAATTAATCAATCAGCTAACGAGATCCGTGAGAGTCAAACACTCGATTCCCAACTCCTGCGCAGGGCTAAATCAATGGGATTTTCTGATGCGCAAATCGCAGATCTAAGGAATGTCTCGGAAACAAGTGTGCGACTAGATCGACATGCATTAGGAATACGGCCAGTTTTTAAGATGGTCGATACCTGCGCAGCAGAATTCTTATCGCAAACTCCTTACCATTATTCATCCTATGATCTTGAGTCAGAAGTATTGCCAAGGACTAAACCTGCAGTAATCATCTTAGGTAGCGGTCCGAATCGTATTGGCCAAGGGCTTGAGTTTGATTATTCGTGTGTGCATGCCGCGTTTGCTCTTCGCGATGCGGGATACGAAACGATAATGATCAATTGCAATCCAGAGACTGTTTCAACTGATTACGACACTTCTGATCGACTCTATTTCGAACCATTAACACTCGAAGATGTTCTAGAAGTTGTCGAAGCAGAGACTGCGGCTGGACCAGTGGTAGGAGTCATTGCGCAACTTGGTGGGCAAACACCCTTGGGGCTTGCTCGTGGTTTGCTAGATGCTGGCGTAACAATTCTTGGGACGAGTCCACATGCAATTGATATGGCCGAAGACCGCGGCGAGTTTGGCAGAATATTGATTGAAAATAATCTCAATGCACCTAAATATGGAATGGCCAGATCTTACGACGAGGCAGTGAAAGTTGCCGCTGAGATTTCTTACCCAGTTTTGGTTCGTCCATCATTCGTTCTCGGTGGACGTGGGATGGAGATCGTCTATGACGATGAATCACTCAAAGGTTTCATCGAAAAAGCCACAGAAATCACCCCTAATCAACCTGTTTTGATTGATCGGTTCTTAGACGATGCCATAGAGATAGATGTTGATGCGCTATTCGATGGCAAGGAATTATTTTTAGCCGGAACTATGGAGCATATTGAAGAAGCTGGTATTCACTCAGGAGACTCCGCCTGTGTATTACCGAGCATGTCATTGTTGCCAGCGAAGCAACAGGAGATCCGTGATGCCACGGACAAAATCGCTCGTGGCGTTGATGTGAGAGGGCTTATCAATATTCAATTTGCTATCTCCCGAGCAGATGAAACGCTGTATGTGCTTGAAGCAAACCCTCGCGCTTCTCGAACCGTCCCATTTGTTAGTAAAGCTACAGGAATTCAATTGGCAAAGGCTGCGGCGCTAATTTCGGTCGGACGTTCGATTGCAGAATTGAGAGAGTCAGGATTGCTTCCGCACTCTGGTGACGGCGTTGCTATCGGGGTTTCTGTCAAAGAAGCGGTTCTGCCTTGGAATAGGTTTAGACGTATTGATGGAACGGGCGTTGACTCAGTCTTGGGACCTGAAATGCGTTCTACTGGTGAAGTTATGGGTATAGCAGAAACTTTTGGTGAAGCGTATGCAAAGAGTCAAACCGCATCGTTCGGCACCTTGCCAATGGAAGGAAATGTATTCTTATCTCTTTCAGAGAGAGATAAAGCTGGCAGTGTCGAACCAGCACGGGCTCTTGTAAATCTCGGTTTCAAACTCTTTACTACGGCCGGCACTCACGACTTACTGGCGAAAAATGGAGTCGCTTCTACGGTAGTCCGTAAGAACTCAGATTCTGGAGATGGACTGTCCGCAGTGGACATTATCAATACATCCATGGTGGACCTCGTGATCAATACGCCATTGGGCAGAGGTACCCGTCACGATGGTTGGTTGATTCGCACTGCTTCAGTCCAGCGTGGTATTCCGATTATCACGACGATTGCCGGATTTAAAGCAGCAGTATCGGGCATAACAGAACTTAAACTTCGAGATGTCTCAGTACTTTCCTTACAAAAATGGCACGCGAAGGTTGGGCGATGATTAATCCAAAGGCCGAACAGATCACATCTGAAATCTTGTCTAATAAAAAGGTTGGATCCTATAACCACATGGTTTTTGCCGTCACTGACCTTGCCGCTCATGCAAGACCAGGCAACTTTGTTGCTATCGCGGTTGGTGGTCCGGCCTCATCCATGGTTCTTCGTCGTGCGTTTGCAATCTATAGGTCTTCAATAAGGGCGGATGGTCAAGGTCTCTTGGAACTGGTCGTCGCTGCCAGCGGGGCAGGTAGTACCTGGTTAACTTCACAGAAAGTCGGAGACACTGTGGATCTCATTGCACCTTTGGGAACATCTTTTGGAATTCCTACCGAACCTGTTCGATCGTTGCTGATAGGTGGGGGATATGGTTCGGCACCTCTATTCGCGCTTGCCGAAACGCTCAAAGCCCGTGGCTGCAGAGTAGATATGGTTTTGGGTGCCAGTACGGCTGCAAAGATCTACGCGCCTTTAGAAGGTAAACGCTCTGTGAGTTCGCTGACAATCACAACAGATGATGGAAGTGCTGGAGTGCAAGGGCGAGTAAGCGATGTTATTCCACGGATTATCAAAGATAATGACGTGGAGATTATTTATTCCTGCGGGCCTATGGCGATGCTGGAGGCGATCACTAAGATTGCGGATAGTTTTGACGTACTTCATCAATGTTCTGTTGAAGAGTCCATGGCGTGTGGCATTGGCGTATGCATGACTTGCGTCTTGCCCGTTCTACAAGATGATGGAACCATCCGGATGACTAGAACGTGCATTGATGGGCCAGTGATGGATGGAAGTAAAGTCACATGGACTACATCACGAGAAATTCCTGAAGGTGTGTGGGGTAAATGAGTTTAGATTTCAGCACATCACTTGCGGGCAGACGGTTCCCGAATCCAATTTTCACGGCATCTGGTTGTGCTGGTTCTGGTAAAGAATTGAGTCAATTTTTTGATCTCACCGATCTTGGTGCGATCGTCACGAAGTCAATCATGATTAAGCCACGAAGCGGTAGGGCTACTCCAAGGATGGCCGAAACTCCTAGTGGGATGTTGAATTCCATTGGCTTACAAGGTCCTGGTATTGATCTTTTCTTAGAAAATGACATCCCTTGGTTGCGAGATCAAGGTGCCAGAATTATTGTGAGCATTGCTGGTGAAACCGTTGAGGATTATGCGGTTCTAGCAAGAAAGTTACGACACGTTTCGGGGATAAGTGCGCTAGAAGTCAATATTTCTTGCCCAAATGTCGAAAACCGCGGTCAAGTTTTTGCTTGTGATCCAGCCACAGCGGCAGATGCTATTTCAACTGTTCGTCGGAATATCGGTGGAGAACTACCAATCATTGCCAAACTCTCTCCAGATGTGACCGATATAGTCTCGATTGCCACAAGTGTTGTCTCTGCGGGTGCGGATGGATTAGCTCTCATCAATACTTTGCTAGGCATGGTCATTGATACATCAAGTATGCGTCCAAAACTTTCCCAAAAAACAGGGGGACTCTCTGGCCCGGCTATAAGGCCGGTGGCAGTAAGGGCGATTTACCAAGTACATGCGGCTCTACCTAAAGTCCCAATTCTTGGAATGGGGGGAGTTGCTTGCGGACGCGACGCATTGGAATTGGTCTTAGCCGGCGCCTCGGCCGTCTCTGTCGGTACTGCAACATTTGGAGATCCCACCGCTTCTATAAGAGTCAAGAACGAGTTAGAAGTACTCTGCGAGCAGCGAGGCTTCAATTCATTCTCTGATCTCGTTGGATATGCGCATAGGGCGGAGGATGCGAATGAACACGAATAATTTATCGCCTGTTATCTTGGCGCTTGATACCGACAGTATTGATACCGCCGCTAGATGGATCCAAGCTACTCAAGAATCGATCTCTGTTTATAAGGTAGGGCTGGAGTTTTATCTTAAGTTTGGGTCGGCAGGATTGTCGCGTCTGAGAGATGCGGGTGATTTCGAACTCTTTCTGGATCTTAAATTGCATGACATTCCACATACCGTAGGCGCTGCAGTCACTTGCGTTGCGCCTCTCAACCCACGGTTCTTGACTGTTCATGCCTCAGGAGGTTCAGCGATGATCACATCTGCCGTAAATGCTGCGCCATCGATTGATATCACTGCGGTTACAGTATTGACCTCCCTTGATGCTGATTCTTTAAGAGAGATGGGATTTTCACACTCTCCGCTGGAACTCGCCGTTTCCTTGGCGACAAACGCGGTCAAGTCAGGAGCACGAGCGATTGTTTGCTCACCGTTAGAAGTGTCAGCCATACGAGAATCTGTAGGAGTTTCACCGGTTTTGATTACACCTGGTGTTCGCCCAGCCGATGCTGATGTCGGAGATCAATCCCGAGTCATGACCCCGGTGGATGCGATTAACGCCGGTGCAACATTCTTGGTTATTGGTCGCCCAATAACCAGTTACTTTTCCACGTCAGCGCAAGCAATGACAGATCGAGCCCGAGAGATTGTAGATTCACTCCGTTGAACCCGTCACTTCCTCCTAAATTGTCAATTGAACAGCGACTAGCGGCATTGGAAAAAGCGAAAATATCACGCCAAGATAGATCTTCAATGAAGTTATCAATCTCGCGGGGAGATATTTCAATATTCGAGGCAATCAATGACCCTCGAGAATCAATCCGAAGAATGAAAGTTGTTGAGTTGCTCTCTTCGGTGCCAGGCATCGGGAAAGCACGTGCAACTCTCATAATGGAGCGAAGAAGTATTTCACCGACGCGTAGGATAGGTGGCTTAGGTCAGCTTCAACTAAAAGCGTTACAGAAGGAGATAACCGTGGCAAAGGTTGATCCGGTGCGAGGAAATTTGATCGTCATGTCCGGACCAGGCGGGGTGGGCAAAAGCACCATCACCAATGCGCTGAGGAATGATCCAAGATTCTGGGTGAGTGTCTCTGCGACGACTCGAGATCCTCGACCAAATGAAAAAGATGGCGTCGATTACCATTTTTACTCTGAGGAAAAATTTGATAATTTGATTAATTCGG
Source organism: uncultured Actinomycetes bacterium (assembly GCA_903838295.1). Lineage (GTDB taxonomy): Bacteria > Actinomycetota > Actinomycetes > Nanopelagicales > Nanopelagicaceae > PALSA-747. Next base: position 49,791 of record CAILXX010000001.1, on the reverse strand, counting down.
GGGAATTTTTGGAATGGGCAGAGTTTGCTGGAAACAAATATGGAACGCCGCGTGGACCTGTCGAAGAGTGGCGGAAGATCGGCAAGCATGTAATTTTGGAGATCGAGATCGATGGTGCTCGACAAGTGCGGGCGACTGATTCAAGCGCTCGACTTGTTTTCATAGCTCCGCCTTCTTGGGATGAGCTGGTCAGGCGACTAGCGGGCCGGGGCACAGATTCTCCTGAGCGTCGAGCTGCCAGGCTAGCTCTTGCAGAGCAGGAAATGGCCGCCGCGGGGGAGTTCGATGCAACCCTTGTGAATGACGAGGTTAATGAACTCATAGCCAAACTGGTATCCTTGGCGACTGCTCAGTCTTAAATATGCACGACCAATGAAATGAGGGGCTTTATGTCCGCTGAACTAACCGATGGAATCACTCATCCGCCAATTGATGAACTCCTCGACAAGGCAGGATCTAAGTACAGCTTGGTGCTTTACGCAGCCAAGAGAGCTCGTCAGATTAATGCATATTATTCCCAACTTGGTGAAGGCCTACTCGAATACGTGGGGCCACTAGTCGAGACTTATGTCCACGAAAAGCCACTTTCAATTGCTCTTCGTGAAATCAACGATGGACTATTAACAATCGAAAATTTGGAACCTGTTGTAGAGAAGCCTGCTTCAGAAGTCTCTGCTTAAATTATTATCACCAGGTAAATGTTTCCGCGTGGTCGAGAAATTCTCCTCGGTATCGGTGGGGGAATTTCGGCATACAAGTCGTGTGATCTGGTTCGACGCTTAAGGGATTCCGGTTACTTAATAACCGTTGTTCCTACGCGAAATAGTCTGAATTTTGTGGGAGCTACTACATGGGAGGCTCTTTCCGGTCGTCGGGTTCCTGAAGATCTTTGGAGCAATGCTCACGAAGTTCCCCATATTTCATTAGCAAAGAATTCAGATCTGATTGTCATTGCTCCAGCAACTGCTGATTTGATCGCCAGACTTGCCCAAGGCCGAGCCGACGATCTATTGACGAATATAGTTCTCGCCTCACGAGCCCCACTTATTTTGGTTCCTGCGATGCATACTGAGATGTGGCTCAACCAAGCGACGGTCGACAATATTGCAACTCTCAAGACGCGAGGTGTGCATGTTGTAGAACCAGATGTTGGTCGATTAACTGGCGAAGACAACGGTGTTGGTCGATATCCGCAAATCAATAAGATTCTTGATTGCGTTGATACGATCTCATCGCACAAGAGTGACCTATCTGGTCGTAGGGTCCTTATTAGCGCTGGCGGAACTCGCGAACCTATAGACGCGGTTCGATTCATCGGCAATAACTCTTCCGGAATCCAGGGTTATTCTGTAGCGCACGCCGCGGCTTCGCGTGGGGCAGAGGTGACTGTCGTCTCTGCAAATGTGAATCTGCCATCAGTAGAAGGCGTAAACACCATAAAAGTTTCAACGGCGAAAGAGATGCAAGAGGCTATGGAGTCGTACTTTGATGAGACAGATATTTGCGTGATGACTGCAGCAGTGGCCGATATCCGACCCAAGCACCCCAATAATGAGAAAATCACCAAATCGGATCTAACCACTCTCGACCTGATAACCAACCCGGACATACTGCAGGGTCTATCTGATCGCAAGACCTCTCAACTCTTGGTTGGATTCGCGGCCCAGACTGGTCACGATGGGCTCCGGAAGGCCAAAGAGAAGTACGCCCTAAAAAAGGTAGATATCCTCTATTTTAACGATGTCTCCGGTGGCGCAATCTTCGGATCTGATATGACCGAAGGCACGATTATCCTTTCCGGCGATGAGGCCGCTCCCTTTGAAAGAGCAAGCAAAATGACACTGGCCCACAAACTCCTAGATTATGCGGTCGATAAGTTAGGTTATGCCAATGACTAAAAGACTCTTTACATCAGAATCTGTCACCGAAGGCCATCCAGACAAGATTGCTGATCAGATTTCCGATGCCATACTTGATTCGCTCTTAAGCCAAGACAAGAAGAGTCGCGTCGCAGTTGAAACTTTGATTACCACAGGCCAAGTACACGTAGCAGGTGAGGTAACAACAACTGGTTACGCAGATGTTATGAATATTGTTCGCGACACGGTACTTGCTATTGGTTACGACTCATCAGTAAAAGGTTTCGACGGAAATTCCTGCGGTGTTTCAATTTCGCTCGGTCAACAGTCTCCTGATATTGCGCAAGGCGTAAACACAGCGGTAGAGAACCGCGTAGCCTCTTCTGTAGATCCACTCGATTTACAAGGAGCTGGTGATCAGGGTTTGATGTTTGGTTACGCATGTAATGACACGCCAGAGCTAATGCCTCTTCCTATCGCCTTAGCACATCAGCTCTCTATGAAACTTTCTCAGGTGAGAAAGTCTGGTGAACTCGATTACTTACGCCCAGATGGTAAAACTCAAGTCACTATTGAATACGAAGGCGATACCCCAGTGGCTTTAAGCACGGTGGTTATCTCTTCTCAGCATGCGGCTCACGTGGATATTGAAAAAATGCTTGCACCAGATGTAGAGCGCCTAGTAATACGACCAATCATTGACACTTTAGGGATTGATCATTCCAACGTGAAAATTTTGATTAATCCCACTGGACGCTTTGTAACTGGTGGACCCATGGGCGACGCCGGCCTCACTGGTCGAAAGATTATTGTTGACTCTTATGGCGGTATGGCACGTCACGGCGGGGGAGCATTCTCGGGCAAAGACCCATCTAAAGTGGATAGATCCGCTGCTTATGCAATGCGTTGGGTAGCCAAAAATGTGGTTGCGGCGGGACTAGCCTCCAAATGTGAAGTGCAAGTTGCCTATGCGATCGGAAAAGCGCAACCGGTAGGACTATTTGTGGAGTGTTTCGGGAGTGAAAAGTTCCCTGTTCTTCAGATCGAAGCTGCGATTGAAGCGGTCTTTGACCTTCGACCAGCGGCCATCATTCGTGATTTAGATTTACTGCGTCCCATCTATAGCAAAACAGCTAGCTACGGTCACTTTGGCCGCGAACTCCCAGAATTTACATGGGAGCGCACCGATCGGATCGAAGCATTACAAAGAGCTATCAAAGGCTAAATAGCAGTGGCTGAAGTAAAGCCACTCCGTTTACGCCGAGAGAGAGCGCAACCGAAGCGAGCAATCTCTGAGCGATCTCCATTCGCTAAAGTTCTAGTGGATCATGGCGTTTACCATTTAGGGTCGGTATTTGATTATTCGGTCCCTGCGGCTTTCGACGAAGCAATAGTGCCAGGAACACTTGTAGAAGTACCTTTTGGGAAGAGTAATCTCCAGGGGATCGTCATGGAGAGAACCGAATCTATTTCGATATCGGGATCAGTAAAAAGTATCTCAAAAGTGCTCTCTAAGCTCCCTTTTGTGACAACCGCTCAACTTGAACTAGTAAATACCTGTGCGGGAATCTACGGATGCAAGGAATGGGATTTCATTAAATCCGCGGTGCCTGCTTTCTCGGTTACCGGTGAAAAGGTGTTTTTAGCTAAGGCAGAATCTCATCTAAAAAGTCCACCTTCGAATTATTCACTGCCAGCAGATTTATCTACCTATCTCACTTCCAAGAGCAAGTTGGGAGCCTTCGTCCAATTACCATACGGAAAACCATATTGGTCGATTATTGCAAACATGATCTCTGCCAGAGCAACAGTTAATAAGATTTTGGTTGTTGTACCCAACGAACGAGAGCAGTCATTGATCGCCGATTCATTAATTGAACTTGGTCTAGATCCCATTTCGCTACGAAGTCAAGACTCTAAAAGTGCCCGATACTCAAACTTTCTGGCTGCCCGTAGCGAAGAAGCTGTGGTTATCATCGGCACTAGGAGTGCAATCTTTACAGATCTTGGCCTGGATGGAACGATTTTCATTTTCGAGGATCAAGATGAATCACATTATGAGAGACGATCACCCGACTGGAACTCTCGAGCGATAGCAAATATTCGTTCTAAAAATCTCTCCGTCATCCACGTAGCAGCAGCTCCCAGTTTAGAGACCACAGTTGGGATATCCAATAAAGAACTTAGGCACTACATCTATCCCTCTGATAGTGCATTTGGCTTTGTTACCGAAGAAGAAGGTGGCAATGATTTCTTCCCTATAGTTTCCAAGGGCTTGATCTCGGGCTCAGTCTTAATCAATATTGGAACCACCGGTTATGTAAATAGTTTTGCCTGTCAAAAATGTCGGAATATTGCGATGTGCGAGTGTGGTGGAAAACTAACCTTCAAAAAGGGTGCCACGAGTCCGGTTTGTGCATTGTGTGCAAGAGTCGTTGTAGATTGGAGATGTAAATGGTGCGCCGGCTCAACACCGCGGATAGTCGGATCAGGAGTTCTTCGCAAGGCCGATGAATTAGGAAGATCTTTTCCAGGATTTCCTGTTGTTGTATCCCATGGTGGCTCCACTATTCCGCATCTGCCCATCGGCAAAAATTTGGTGATTAGTACATATGGCGTAGAGCCGCGCGGTATTTATTCTGCGATCATTTTTTTGGATCTTGAACAGCAACTCGCACGGGCTGATCTACGTGGGGCAGAGACTGTTAGGGAGAACGTCTTTAGAAATCTCACCATGCTCTCTAAGAACGGCAGGGCCTACATTTCCTTACCGTCCAAACATCCATTTTCTCAAGATGTATTGCGACAGAATCCATTTCATAGTGCAGAGCGTGAAATTGACGAGAGGAATGCCGCCCATTTACCCCCAAACTTCTCTGCAATGCTAGTCACGGGAACCGATCTAAATTCGGCTCTATCTGTCTTATCGGAAATACCCGGTCTAGAAATAGTCGGACCTTACGCAAGAGATAACTCGAAAGCCATAATTCTTAAGTCAGAGATTGGACAGCGACAAGTGGTTTTAGATCGCCTAGTAGCCATCAACAGAGTCAATAGTCTGCGCAATATCCCACTATTTTCGGTAAAGCTTGATCCATTCACTTTATTTTAGAGTTTAGCTCGCTCTCGTTACTAGTAGACTAGGGATATGCCTATCCAACCAATTCGTCTCTTTGGCGATCCGGTGTTGGCTACTCCTGCCGCACGAGTGGAGACTTTCGACAAAGAATTGAGGACTTTAGTCTCCGATTTAACAGAGACAATGAGAGACGCGCCCGGCGCAGGACTAGCAGCTCCACAAATTGGAGTCCCGTTGCGAGTCTTTGTCTGGGATGTAGATGACGAACTTGGGCACCTAGTTAACCCGGTCCTTACATTGAGTGAAGAGTTGCAGGATGGTGAAGAAGGTTGTCTGTCATTCCCAGATATCAGGTACGACACACCCAGGGCGATGACAGTCATAGCTAACGGTTTCAATATGCATGGTGAACCCGTACAGATCAATGGCTCGGAATTTTTGGCTCGCGCCATTCAACACGAGACTGATCATCTAGATGGCATCCTATTCATTGATCGCCTTCCCACAGATCTCCGCAAGGAAGCGATGCGCGAAATTCGTGAGTCTGAATGGTTCGGTAGCGAAATTGCTCATGGCACCACCCCGGTAATAAAAGTTTCCCCTCATTCAACTCGCGGCTTAGGAATATAGGTAGCATGCAGATTTCCGTAGCTTCGTCATCCTTGTTGGCAGTGCCGATAGTCGAGTCGATATTAGGTTCTAACCACACCTTGGCTTCGATCATCACAACACCAGATACCAAGTCCGGCAGAGGTCAACAGCTACAGGGTTCCGAACTTTCTACCTGGGCGCAGGGTAGGGGGTTTTTGGTGGCCAAGCCCACCGATACCCCTACTCTGAACCAACACCTGCTAGCAGCGCAACCTCAATTAATTATTACAATTTCGTACGGCAAACTGGTTCCGGTAGAAGTACTGCACGGACCTCGTTTTGGTTGGTTAAATATCCACTTCTCGTTACTTCCAAAATGGCGAGGAGCCGCGCCGGTTCAATGGGCGCTCATGGAAGGTGACACCAGTACCGGAATTTCAATCTTTAAACTAGATAAGGGGATCGATACCGGCCCTGTCTATTTTCAGGAAGAAGTCTCTATCTACCCCGAAGAGCGCACGCAAGATTTGTTAGAACGAATGAGCGCTCTGGCAGGAGCAAGAATTTTGGATGTTGTGGCAGAGATGATGAAGGGTGTTAAGCCAAAAGCTCAACCGGTTGCGGGCGCTACGCTAGCTCCAAAAATATCAAAGGAAATGGCTAAAATTGATTGGCAGGCAAGTGCGGATTCCATTTTGCGTAAGGTGAGGGCGCTAGAAGATAGGCCTGGCACCTGGTCACTCTTCCGCGATGAGCGAATTGGAATTCACGACGTATCAGAGTCTCTGGCCACAAACTCACTAAAGAAGCCGGGTGAGACGGCACTCGTTGACAATCACCTACTCGTCCGATGCTCAGATAGTGTATTAGCGATTGGACATGTGACTCCTTCAGGAAAGAAGCGCATGTCTGGAGCGGATTTCGCTCGAGGTGCTCGGTTAGAAGTTTCGGAGCAGTTTGAGTAATGGCCAATGTTGGTCGCAAACCAAAACCAGATCCATCCAGGCTCTTGGTTTTTCACCTTCTTACCCAGGTTAATCGGGAAGGTGCATACGCCAATTTACGCCTACCCGAACTTCTTGAACAGTCAGAACTGGATGAGCGAGATAGATCATTCGCTACCGAATTGGGTTATGGAACCTTACGGATGCAAGGCAAGCACGACGCCTTGATCACTGCGAAAATCGATAGACCTTTTGAAGAGTTGGACCCTGGCATTGTCGATTTATTGCGCATGGGAATTCATCAAATATTTGAAATGCGGGTAGCAGACCATGCAGCCGTTGGCGAGACCGTAGAAATAGCACGGGCAATGATAGGTGAATCCAAAGCTAGTTTTGTTAATGCAGTACTTCGCAAGGCTGCCAGCGACTCCGATTTCTACTCACAATATGATGACACCACCACAAACATAAAAAGCAATCTGTCGATTAAATATTCTCATCCCGAATGGGAGGTAGGTGCTTTCTACGATCAACTCAAAGATTGGGTTGAGGTAGAAGCGTTGCTTAAGGCGAACAATCTCCCGGCGAAACCGCAATTAATTGCTTGGCCAGGTAGATCAACAGTGGAAGAGTTGATCTCTGAAGGGGGGACTCGCATTGATGGCACGGAATACGGAGTTCTTTCGAAAAAAATGCCGGGACGTTATGCGGCAATTAGAGAACGCCGAGCCGGCGTGCAGGATCGTGGCTCGCAAATTGTTTCACAGATCTTCCTTAACACTGCGAAAGACAATACACCTCTAAATTGGTTGGATATGTGCGCAGGGCCTGGTGGCAAAGCCGCTGCAATTTATTCTTCGTTAACCCACGATCGTCCACAAGATAGTTTTACAGCCAACGAACCGATAGAGCACAGAGCGCGACTTGTTTCCCAAGTCATCCCAGAAGCCAACGTAATAAGTCTCAAAGGTCAGGATCTGCCATCCCTAAATGTGATGTATGACCGCATTTTGATCGATGCACCTTGCACTGGACTGGGAGCATTGCGACGTAGACCAGAAGCGCGCTGGCGCCGCACGCCCGCAGATTTAAAGGAACTTGTAATGATTCAACGACAGCTCTTAGATTCCGCGACCCAGATCTTAGATTCGGATGGAATTATCGCCTACGTTACTTGCTCTCCACATTTACTCGAGACCAAAGCCCAGGTTTTAGAATTCCTACACAAACACCCCGAATTCGAAATAGCAGAAGCGAGTGGGTTCTTACCGGAATCTGTCTTGAACGAGCTTGTGCTGGAGGATGGAACGGTCCAAATGTGGACACATAGGGATGTATCTGACTCAATGTTCATGGCACTTCTACGTAGGAAATAGCCTTTTCAAGTAAAGTCATCACATGTCCATACGAATCTGTCCCAGCATTCTAAATGCGGACCATGCACGTCTGACTGACGAGATAGATCGTGTTACATCAGCTGATTGGTTACATCTGGATATCATGGACAACATTTTCGTTCCCAATCAAACATTCTCCTTCGAAGATTCACGTTTAATAATTGCTCACTCTCAAATTCCCGTAGATTCGCATCTAATGATTATCGATCCAGATGAACGGGCCGTTGACTACGCTGATATTGGTAGTGCGAGCGTGACAATTCATTTCGAGGCAAGTCATGATCCGCGAATAACACTTCAAACTATCCGCAAACATGGAGCTCGGGCGGGTTTGGCCTTGAAACCGAACACACCTTTTGCTGCCGCAGAACCCCTTTTGGATGACATTGACATGCTTTTGATTATGACGGTCGAACCAGGTTTTGGTGGACAGAAATTTATGGCAGATCAGATGAGCAAGGTCGAAGAGGCACATAAGGCGATCTCGGGCATAGTAAAGGAACGTCCTTGGCTACAAGTTGATGGTGGGATAACTCTGGAAACAATAGCCCTTGCTGCCAGCGCTGGGGCAGACGCGTTTGTCGCTGGTAGTGCAATTTATGGATCCGAAAATCCGGCACAGATGATTGCGGCACTGCGCTCCGCTGCTAGCCCTGTTCACTGAATCCAAAAGTTATAGGAGAGCTCATGGCTGCAATTCATTGGTTATTCAATGCACAACTTCATTTTGGCTCTAAGTCGATTTACTGGAAAGAAATTGTTGGTAATGTCTTCGGACTGGCAAGCGCGCTCTTTGGAATGCGACGAAAGATGTGGACTTGGCCTGTAGGAATCGTAGGAAACGTCTTACTCTTCACACTATTTATTGGTGGTCTCACAGATCCACACCAGCAAACCAAAGTAATGCTCGGTCAAGCTGGTCGACAGATTTTATTTATCATCGTCAGCATTTACGGCTGGTGGAAATGGAACCAGAACAAGAGCTTAAATCAGGAGAAGGTGGTGCAGATTCGTTGGACTAGCACTAAAGAGAAGACTCAGATTATTCCAGTTGTGGGGATATTTTTTCTCTTTGCCTATTTCGTCATAGAATCATTAGGATCTTGGGCGCCGCTTCCTGATACCTGGATTTTTACAGGCTCTGCACTAGCCACATATGGGTTGGCTCGTGGTTACGTAGAGTTCTGGTTGGTCTGGATCGCAGTAGACGCCGTCGGCACTCCACTACTTATTCGTGGTGGTTACTATCCATCAGCCATTCTTTATCTCGTTTACGGTGGTTTCGTAATTTGGGGATTTTTCAATTGGTTAATGATTGCCAAGCGTGAAAAGCAAGATACTTCAAGGTAATTAGGCTCGAACCCAACCCCGCTTCAATTAGAATAGGGAAATGAAATCCTTCGATGATTTGTGGGCAGAACTCTCCGAGAAGGCTAAAACTCGTCCCGAGGGTTCGGCGACAGTGGATGCCCTAGATGCTGGTATCCACAACATGGGAAAGAAGATAATTGAAGAGGCCGGGGAGGTCTGGCTGGCAGCAGAACACGAAAGTAAGGATGCGTTAACTCTTGAAATCTCCCAGCTCATTTATCGGTTGCAGGTCATCATGTTGGCTCGGGGAATATCCCCAGAAGATATTTACAAAGTTCTATAACCCATTTGTCGCATAATTCGGAGGTAAGTGATGTTAAAAGTTGCAATCCCCAACAAGGGATCATTATCTGAGTCAGCGATCATCATGCTCAAAGAGGCTGGTTATCGCCAGCGTAACGATCCAAGAGATCTCACTCTTGTAGATAGTGAAAACGAGATTGAGTTTTATTACTTGCGTCCCAGAGACATAGCGTTATACGTTGCCTCCGGTGAACTTCATATCGGTATTACTGGTCGAGATCTGCTAATAGATAGCGGCGCTCAATCTACAGAGATTCTCGCTTTAGATTTTGGTAAGAGTACTTTTCGATTCGCAGCGCCATCAACGACTCCAATGTCTGAGAAAGATATAGCCGGCAAACGTATCGCCACGGCTTATCCAGGGCTGGTTGCCAGTTACCTGAATTCACAATCACTCAAGGGGGAAATTGTTCGGCTAGATGGTGCTGTCGAAAGTTCGATCCGACTAGGCGTAGCAGATCTCATAGCGGATGTTGTTTCTACTGGTGGAACATTACGACAGGCCGGACTGCAAGTGTTCGGTGAAGTCATCTTGCAAAGTGAGGCGATCTTAATCGAGAGGTACGGATCTAGCAGGAGTGAAGAAGTTGAAACTTTGTTGCGACGACTGCAGGGGGTTGTCACGGCACGTCAATTTGTACTCGTGGATTACGATGTGAAGTCGGAATTTTTAGATGCGGCCTGTGCACTCACTCCAGGAATTGAATCACCTACAATTTCGCCACTCCAAAAGAGTGATTGGAATGCTGTACGAGCCATGGTTAAGCGCTCTGATATAAATCGAATTATGGATGATTTGTGGAGAGTTGGAGCCAGAGGGATACTGGTTACCGATATACACGCCTGCCGCCTATAAACCCGTACTATCAATTTCTTCCTGCGTTATTCCCATCAGGAACAGGACGCCTGTTAAATCTCCGTCCCTGATTGCCGCCTTCGCAGCCTGCGCCACGATGGGTTTTGCATTGAAGGCAATGCTCAATCCGGAAATCGCCATCATGTCTAAGTCATTCGCACCATCACCTACCGCGACAGTCTGCGCTAATGGAATTCCTAATTCATGCGCAAATTCCTTAAGGGCTTGAGCCTTCGCCGCTTTGTCAACGATAGCGCCTTCAGTTCGACCTGTTAGTCGGTCTCCTTCGGACTCCAAGGTATTCGAACGAAAAAGATCCACCCCTACCTTCTCCAAAATGGGATCGATGACATTCCCAAAGCCTCCGGAAACAACCGCTACTTTATGACCGAGGGCATGCAGAATTTTCACGAGTCTTTCAGCACCTTCTGAAAAATCAATATCTTCTCGTACATTATCGATAGCCGAAAGTGGGAGGTCTTTCAGTAGAGCAACTCGTTGTGCTAAAGATTCCTGAAAATCCAATTCACCGCGCATTGAACGCTCTGTTATTGCCGCAACTTTTTCACCGACACCGGCGGCTTTAGCGAGCAAATCTATGACTTCATTCTTGATAAATGTTGAATCCATATCCAGGACAACTAAACGCTTCTGTTTGATCCCCATAAGCCACTAAATAGCTTCTGATGAATAATCAAAAGCTGCATCGATGCCAGAATTCTCACTAAAGGCATTGATATCAGCTTCGATCGCAGGTGCATGTACTGGATCAAATCCAATCAAAATTCCTATAATTAGGCGACCCCGGAGGGCTATTCGCTGGATCTCATTAATCTCTATCGTAAAGGGTTCCAGGACCGCTAGAACCTTTTCTTCCACACCCGGTTCATTAGTTGCTGACACCAGCACAAGTCCAGTAAAAGTAAATTTAGGTGCTGTCATAGGTGAAGATTAGCCGTTCGGAGCCCTACAACTAGTATCTTTTCCCTGTGACTCCAATCCTCAACCTTCATGACGTGGTTGTGATCCGAGACGGTAAAAATATCCTCGGTCCCATGAACTGGAAGGTTGAATCGCCAGAGCGTTGGGTAGTTTTAGGTCCCAACGGGGCCGGCAAAAGTACGTTATTTGCACTCGCAGGTGCTCTGATTCACCCCTCCCAGGGAACTGTTGAAGTGCTTGGTTCAATGTTGGGCAGGACGGATGTTTTTGAACTTCGACCTCGAATTGGAATAACTTCCAATGCCGTAGTGGCACAGATTCCAGAGGATGAGCGGGTTATCGATGTAGTTATGACTGCTGCATACGCAATCGTCGGCAGGTGGCGTGAGGGTTATGACTTATGGGACGAATCTAGAGCCCTTAGCCTGATTACGATTTTAGGAATCCGCGATTTGTCGGAACGGTTCTTTGGAACATTAAGCGAAGGGGAGAAGAAACGAACTTTGATAGCCCGGGCTCTGATGCCAAACCCTGAACTTCTGCTACTAGACGAACCTGCCGCTGGCCTAGATTTAGGTGGAAGAGAAGATCTGCTAAGTCGATTGAATTCTCTTGCCCTAGACCCTGCTAGCCCTGCAACGATAATTGTTACTCACCATGTTGAGGAGATTCCGGTCGGGACAACCCACTGCCTTCTTTTAAGTAATGGACAGGTAGTGGCGAGCGGCCCCATTGGAACAGTGCTGACATCAGAGAATTTATCTTCGGCCTACCAGATTCCTATTCATGTTACTCAAGATGGAGGTCGTTTCTTTGCTCGAGCGACCAATTAGCTTGCCACCACTAAAACAGAGGAGACGATAATTTTTCATTTTACATATCTGCAAGCTGCAGTAACTGGACTAATTCAAGGAATTACCGAATTATTTCCGATCTCTAGCCTAGGACATTCAGTGCTGGTTCCGGCCTGGCTTGGTGGATCCTGGCGCCAATTTTCAGAGACGCCTCAATACTTGCTCGTCGCTGTTGCCTTTCACTTAGCTAGCGCTATCGCATTGTTTATCATTTTCGCTCCGAGATGGATTGCGATTTTGAGATCTGTATTCACATGGAATCGAGATTCATCTGGTTTTAGAATCTTTTGGCTGCTAGTCCTTGGAACTCTGCCGGTCGCTTTAATTGGATATCTGTTCAATGGCTTCTTTCAAAAGAACTTCGAAAAACCGCTAAGCGCAGCGATCTTTCTGACAGTAAATGGCATCATTCTGCTTGGCGCCGAACAACTCACTTCTAGGCGTTCTTTGCACACATTTCCTGCCGATGAAAATCTAGCAATCGCTGAACGTGTATCACCAGGCCAAGCCTTCATTATAGGAATCGGACAGAGCACTGCTTTGTTTGCCGGCATAAGTAGATTCGGGGTCACCGTATCCTTCGGAATGCTCCGAGGACTCACTCGTTCTATCGCTGCGGATTTTGCCTTCCTTCTTTCATTCCCAGTCATCTTAGGAGCGTCCGTGGTGAAGTTGCCCAAATTGGGTCACGGTTCTCTCACTGGCTCGTACGGTGCATTGGGGTTTGGCGCACTGGTTGCTTTCATTGCAACATTTTTCAGTGTAAAAGTTCTGGTTAGATGGTTTGCACATAATTCCTTGCGACCCTTCGCTCTCTATTGCCTGGCCGTTGGAGCTATTTCTATAGTTAAATTCGGTTTGCTTAACTAATGTTTGTTGGACTGGGAACCGTAATAAATATCGGAACTATTATCGTTGGTGCAAGCATCGGGGTTATCAGCGGGAATCGAATCCCGGAAAAATTACGATTGCGGGTCGTCGATATCTTGGGTTGCATAACTCTTGTGAACGCAGCGGATAATTTACGGAGTGTTGAGGCCCATAGTTTCGTCCGTGCTGTTCCGCAGGGATGGACGACTTTGGGGACTCTAGCTGCTCTGATCATCGGTGGAGTGGTTGGGTATTTCCTCGGAATCGAGGAGCGACTAGAACAATTTGGTGTGTTCATCAAAGGAAAATTTGGCGCGCGGGATAAGGGAACCTTTCTCGAAGGGTTTATGGCATCCTCCCTCCTATTTGCTATTGGACCCCTAGCAATACTTGGAAGTGTCAGCGATGGAATGCACACGGGCATTCAACAACTAGTCCTTAAGAGCACGCTAGATGGTTTTGCCGCGATGGCTTTCGCTAGCTCATTCGGTTGGGGAGTTGCCTTCTCTGCTATCCCAGTCGGTATTTATCAAGTAGCTTGGACGGTAATTGGTTTCTTCTTGGGCAATATTTTGGCTGACTATCAAGTTCAAGCCTTAACTGCAGTTGGGGGGGTGATGTTGCTGGGTATCGGCTTGAGACTTTTGCAGATCAAATTTATTGATATAGGCGACTTATTGCCAGCGCTCATTTTTGCACCGATCGTGGCGCTAGTCGCTCATCAGTTCGTCGCTTAATAAAGCTTCTTTCCAGTTATGGTGTCCGGGAAGGGAGTTGAACCCTCAAGCCCTTGCGGGCACTAACACCTCAAGCTAGCGCGTCTGCCAATTCCGCCACCCGGACAGGTGAAGCCAAATCTACTTATGGCCTTAGGTAAAGGATACCAAAATATTATTACCTCGAAACCCGAACGATAAGGCAGACTAGAGTCATGGAAAAGAACGAATTACTCGCCACGGAAGCAGATTGTCTACAGATTTTACAAGAGATGATTCGAATTCCCAGTGTTAATCATGGTGAAGGCAAAGGCGATGAAGAGGCAATAGCGAAGTATGTTGCCGGGAAATTGGCTGAAGTCGGTATCAAAAGTGAATTGATCGAGACTGGCCCAAAGAGAGTAAACGTTGTAGCTCGCATCCCTGGAGAAGACACAAGTAGACCTGGACTCGTTGTACACGGTCATCTCGATGTTGTTCCTGCAAACGCCGCGGATTGGCAAGTTGATCCATTTGGTGGAGTGCTGAAAGATGGTTATGTCTGGGGTAGAGGCGCGGTTGATATGAAAGACGCGGACGCTATGTTTTTGGCGATTGTACGATCATGGGCACGTACCGGATTTGTTCCGCCAAGAAATATTTTGCTCGTCTTCTTTGCCGACGAAGAAGCAGGAAGCTCTTACGGTTCGCGTTGGCTAGTTGCTAACCGTCCAGAGATCTTTGATGGATATTCGGAAGCAATCTCTGAGGTCGGAGGTTTCTCCGTGACCATTTCGAGTGGTCACCGTTTGTATTTTGTCGAGACCGCCGAAAAAGGAATTAGATGGATGCAACTCACTGCGAAGGGAACCGCTGGACATGGTTCTTTCATCAATCAAGATAATGCTGTTACCAAACTTTCTAGAGCCGTCCTGCGTATTGGTTCCCATGTGTGGCCTCAACGCGAGACCGCGACTGGAAAGAAATTCTTTGGAAAGATTGCTGAACTTACCGGCGAAAAGTACGATCCAGCGAATGCTTCAGATTTACTTAAGCACATAGGTGGAGCGGCTCGCATGATGGGTGCCACTGTACAAAACACTGCGAATCCAACAATGCTAGAGGCCGGCTATAAAGCGAATGTAATTCCTCAGTCGGCCACGGCTATCATTGATGGGCGCTTTCTACCAGGTTTTGAAGACGAACTAGAAGAGACGCTGCGCGAATTGGTTGGAGACGACGCCGAGATCGAGGTGCAGATTCGCGATAAAGCGTTAGAGGTTGATTTTTCTGGCCCACTCGTTGAGGCTATGAATGCGGCAATTGTTTCGCAAGACCCAGAAGGAATTCCTGTTCCATATCTCATGAGCGGCGGTACAGACAATAAGGCGCTCAGCGACTTGGGGATCATTGGATATGGCTTCAGCCCGCTCAGACTTCCTTCAGACCTAGATTTCTTCGCGCTCTTCCACGGAGTCGATGAACGAGTACCTGTTGAAGCACTTAATTTCGGCGTACGAGTGCTCGCGCATTTCTTTGAAAACTGCTGATTAATTACTTCGCAGAAATATCATTTAAAGCGCTACGTACCTGATCCGGCAATTCAATTTCTTCGACCGTCAAAATTCCACGTAATTGGGCGCCGGTTCTTGCGCCAACAATTGCACTAGCCACGCCAGGTTGATCTCTCACCCACGAAAGTGCAACTTCGATTGGGGAGTAACCCAGTCCCTCTGCAGCAACCGCAACTGCTTCTACGATTCCGCGCGAACGCGCATCTAAATACGGAGTCACAAATGCCGAAAAATGTGGACTGGCTGCACGAGAATCAGATGGTGTTCCGCTGCGATACTTACCAGTCAGCACGCCCCGACCAAGCGGGGACCATGCGAGTACACCACATCCCACGACAGCAGCTGCAGGCAGTACTTCTGATTCAACAGACCTGTTCAGTAGCGAGTACTCAGACTGAATACTGGCCAGAGTCGCTTTTCCGAAGAAGGGATTTTGGATAGTTGCAGCGCGTGCTAATTGCCAGGCCGCAAAATTCGAGACGCCAACATACATTGCCCTGCCACTTGATACGGCATAGTCAATCGCTGACAAAGTCTCTTCCAACGGCGTGCTCTCGTCCCAACTATGAATTTGCCACAAATCAACGTGGTCAACTCCCAGACGATTGAGTGAGGCATCAAGATCACCAAGAAGGGAGCTACGAGAATTTTTGATGATTCTTTCCCCAGATTTGATAGAGATCCCTGCCTTCGTCGCTATCGTGATCTCATCTCTAGCGACCAGAGATTCGATGAAACCACCGATCACCCGCTCCGAATCACCATCGCCATAGACCGCCGCGGTATCCAAAAATGACCCACCGGCATCCAAGTAGCTTCGAAGTTGTTCTGCGGCCTCATGTTCGTCGGTATCACGTCCCCAAGTCATGGTTCCAAGACCAATACGTGAAACCTTCAAACCCGAATTGCCCAGGGTGCGCTTTTCCATGAGGAGACCCTAGCAACGACCAGCCAAAATCGTCGGTAACCTTCTCCATATGGCGAGCACAAAGAACACTGAAATCGTACTTCTTCGGCATGCTCATTCCACTGCGAATCTCAAAGGGATCTTGGCTGGACGAGACAACAAGATCGGTTTATCACCTCGTGGCAAGAGAGAGGCGGAAGATTTGGTTACTGTTCTCTCGGCCTACACATTCGACGCTATTTACACTTCACCACTCAAGAGATGCCTAGAAACGATCGCTCCATATCTAAAGGCAAGTGGCAAAAGTTCTATTGTCGAGGAAAATATTGTTGAGATGGAATATGGTGAATGGTCCGGTAAGCCCCTTGTTAAGCTCGCCCGATTAAAACTTTGGGCTTCTATACAATCTCGACCAAGTACTGTCCGTTTCCCCGGGGGTGAAAGTTTTTCGGAGATGTCTTTGCGCGCAAATCAAGCCATCATCGATAGATCGGCTGGAGCAGAAAGAATTTTAGTTGTCTCTCATGGTGATGTGATCAAGTCAGTCGTAGCTTTCCACTTAGGCCTTCCGCTAGATTCCTTTCAAAGAATTTCGATAGATCCTGCTTCAATTTCGACCATCCGATATCCATCTTCACACGTTACCTCCGTAAATGTGACCTCTCACCTTTCGCGAGGAGAGAAGTCGGGCCACAAAAGGGATCGATTCTCATTGGGCGGAGGGTCCGGTCGAATATGAGTCGCATCGTCTTTCATCACGAGAACGTCGTGCGAGCAATAGTGGGAACCGTTGGTTTGCCCGGAGAACGACAGTTCTTTCTCCAGGTCTCCTCTACGACAGGCACCACTTGCGTATCCCTGGAAAAGACACAGGTAATGGCGCTCTCTGAACGAATCCGACTCATGATCCGTGAACTTCGTAGGAATCAATTGGCAAGTCTTGATGAGCTCAATATCGCTTCTGGCAGAGACGACAGCGCACTGGATTTTCCTATCATCGAGGATTTTCAGGTAGGAGTGATTGGAATCAGTTGGGATCAAGAGTCCCAACGCATTCTGATTGAAGCACAATCAATCGGAGATGAAACGCTCATTGAACTCTTAGACGAAGAGGAGGCAGCCCTCCTAGAAGATGCACCTGACGTGCTGTCATTCAATCTGAGAATCCATCAAGCGAGATCTTTTTGTGATCGATCTGATGCAGTTGTTTCAGCAGGCAGACAGCCATGTCCTTTCTGTAGCCTGCCGTTAGATCCAAATGGACATTTATGCCCTCGTGCTAACGGATATCGCCGTTGATCCTCTCTTTCAACGCAGAAGATCTTCGTTCCATAATAGATCAGGGCGATCTTAGGGTTGAGGGTCGATTCGTTGACGCATCCAACGCAACGCTCTATGGCATTGTCTCACTAGGCGAGAGAGAAGTTGGTGTCATATATAAACCAATTGCTGGCGAACGGCCCCTTTGGGATTTCCCAGACGGCAACTTAGCCCAACGCGAACGAGCCGCTTACCTTCTCTCTGAATTTCTAGCAATCAACATAGTGCCATACACAATCATCAGGGACGGTCCATTTGGATTGGGGATGGTGCAACAATGGATCGAAGAGGATGAAAATTTCGATGTGATGGATTTTGCGCAGAGTCAAGACTTACGGCTGCGAAGCTTGGCTTTATTCGACGCCATCATCAACAACACCGATCGTAAATATGGACACATTTTGATGGATGCTCAGGGAAATCTATCTGCCTGCGATCATGGAGTGACTTTCCACGAAGATGATAAATTGCGAACGGTCATTTGGCAGTTTGCAGGCCTGCCTTTTAATGAGAATGAAATTGCACTATTGGAGCATGCAAGGAATTTGTCAAAGGAGGCGCTCTCCGAACTGATTTCACCAGCTGAAATCAACGCCCTCAATCTACGAATCGATAGATTTTTGAAGGGCTCTACCTTCCCGCAACCCTCTCAGGATTGGCCAGCCATCCCTTGGCCGCCTTTTTAGGTAGCCTTACTACCTATGGACATAGTGAAGAACGCCTGGCCCAATCCTTATCTGCCTCCTATCGATCTTGAGCTCCCAACTCTGCATCTAAAGAGCAATAATGGTTTTACCAAGCTAGACCCTGGATCCTCACTCAGACTCTATGTGTGCGGGATAACGCCTTATGATGCGACACATCTTGGGCATGCGGCTACGTATCTAACTTTCGACCTTATTAACCGTTACATACGAGCATCAAGTGGAGACGTTCATTTCGTTGAAAACATAACCGATATCGATGAACCCCTTTTAGATCGAGCCAACAGGGATGGAATTAACTGGAGTGATCTAGCGCAAAAAGAGACAGATCTCTTTACTCGAGACATGACTGCTCTGCGGGTATTTGCTCCCGAATGGTTCGTACCAGCTACACAGGTTATGGATCTGGTTGATTCTGCAATCACAGCAATGATCAAGAATGGCTTCGTGTACACCGTAGAGAACGATCTGTACTTCAAGGTTTCAAGTTTTCTCGGCGACCTTCCAATTTCAGAAGAAGAAGCTATATCCAATTTCGCAGAGCGTGGGGGAGACCCTGCGCGTGTTGGAAAAGAGCATCCACTAGATCCTGTTCTGTGGATTGCTAATCGCGATGGTGAACCCGGTTGGGATAGTTCGCATGGTTTTGGTAGACCTGGTTGGCATATCGAATGTGCAGTAATTAGTCTGCGATACCTCTTAGGAGCAACTTTTCTACAAGGCGATACCTCCCGCGAAGCACTGATTGATATCCAGGGTGGGGGGTCCGACTTAATTTTTCCTCATCACTTCATGAGCGCCGCACAGGTTAAGGCTATTACTGGTCAAAAATTTGCACGAGGCTATGTGCATACTGGAATGATCGGGTTCAACGGAGAGAAGATGAGTAAGAGTAAAGGGAACTTAGTCTTCGTCTCGAAATCTCTACAAGAAGGCATCGATCCAATGGTTATTCGCTATGCCTTAATTTCTGGACACTATTCAACAGATCGGATGTGGACCGAAGAAATCTTGTCTAATGCCATTGCAGATGTTGCGCGCATTCGCGGAGCCCTATCACGAATGGAAGTAGCTCCTACTGGCACAGTGGTATCTCACATAGCAATTAGTCTTGCCAACGATCTCGATACACCATCTGCACTAAGTGCGCTTTTACAATGGGTGCAAGCAACTGAAGGTGGTGCAACCGGAGGATCGGCAGGAGAAGTTGCCCGAGCTCTGGATAGTCTCTTAGGACTTGCTTTCTAGGCTAAACTTGAACGGTTATGAATCATGAGATGCGAACCGTCGAAAACATAGGCGCTGTCCTTTTTGATATGGATGGCACACTGATCAATTCAGAACCGTATTGGCTAATTGCCGAGACTGCATTGATGGCTCGTTACGGTCATGTCTGGACAGATGAGGACCAAGCGTATTGTCTAGGCGGGCCCTTACCAAAGGTGGGTCGGTACATGTCTACCCTTGCCCACCAAGCGCAAGACGCTGATTACTTTGAAAATGAACTTGTGCGATTAGTGGCAGAAGAGTTTAGAAACGGGCTCGAATTCATGCCGGGGGCTAAGGAGCTCGTAGAAGAATTACTCTCCTTAAAGATACCCATGGCTTTGGTCTCAGCGAGTCCGCGCGTCTTAGTAGATGCAGCCATCAGCCTTCTACCTAGCGGAACCTTCGTTTTTACAGTTTCTAGCCAAGATGTAGCGGTCAGCAAACCTGATCCGCAATGTTATCTATTGGCGGCAGATCGGCTAGGTGTGCCGATTGAACAATGCGTAGTCCTAGAAGATTCCAAGACCGGCATTACCGCTGGCATAGCAAGTGGCGCCGTCGTGGTGGGAATTCCAAGTCTGATTACCTATCCACCAACAGCACGCCTTTTCCTCCGTGAAAATCTTGTCGGACTAACTGCTTCAGAGCTCACGCTGATCTTTCAATCACAGAATGTTGGTGCGACGTTATGAATCCAAATTTTCAATATGGCGACCGAGTACAACTGACAGATGCCAAAGGGAAGTTACATACAATCACCTTAAAGTCAGGAGGTGAGTGGCACACCCATAAAGGCTGGCTAATTCATGACAATATTGCCGGTTTGCCCCAGGGGTCAGTCGTTGAAACAACTGCAGGCTTACGATTTTTGGCGTTCAAACCTTTGTTAGCGGATTATGTTCTCTCAATGCCACGCGGTGCCACAATTGTTTACCCCAAGGATGCTGCACTCATCTTAGGTTTTGCAGATGTAGGGCCCGGTGATCACGTTCTTGAAGCGGGAGTTGGTTCCGGCGCACTCAGCATCTCATTATTGCGGGCTGTTGGAACAGCGGGGCGTGTGGACTCATTCGAAAGAAGGGAAGAATTTGCCGAGATAGCTAGACGTAACGTTACCGACTACTTTGGCGGGGTCCCAGAGAATTGGTCGCTCACCTTAGGTTCGGTCCAGGATGTGGAACGCAATCAGAAGTACGATCGCATCATCCTCGATATGTTGGCTCCTTGGGAATGCGTCACGATGGCAGATGAAGTTTTGCATCCCGGTGGGGTCTTATTGGCATACGTTGCGACAACTACGCAGTTATCTGCGATGGCCGAAGCGATCAAAGAATCTAATCGATTTACAGAACCCGAGTCGAGCGAATCGCTAGTGCGATCCTGGCACCATGAAGGCTTGGCAGTTCGTCCTGTTCATCGCATGATCGGTCACACAGGGTTTCTCATTCAAGCGCGTCGGTTAGCTCCTGGAGTTATTGCCCCACTTCGTAGGCGCCGTCCTTCAAAAGGCTCTTACGGCCTTCCGGAAGAAGAAACAACTACTTAACTCCGACAAGGTCAACAACGAAAACCAAAGTTTCATTTGGTCCGATAGGGCCAGTGCCGGCAGGTCCATAGCCAAGAGCTGGTGGGATAATTAAAAGTCGCCGACCGCCAACTTTCATACCCGGCAAACCCTGTTGCCAGCCAGGAATTACTTGCGAAAGACCGAACGTTGCAGGGCCTCGCTTCCACGACGAATCTAGTACGGCGCCTGTTTTCCAAGATATCAAAACATATTGGGCAGTCACCACAGAACTACTGACTGCGCCCTGGCCAGTACCAGTGATTAGATCTTTTATGACCAATTTTGAAGGTGCCACACCACTAGGTTTGGAGATAACCGGAACCTTGCCCCATGCTCCAGAAACCGTCGGAATTTTAGAATGTGTCACTGAGACCTTCTGACTCGTTGCAGCGTAAGTGGAATTGGGGGATAGGCAAAAGATTAAGATCAAGCCTAGCCCGGCGCCCTCGAGAGTTCGCAAAATTCTAGAATTCATAAAACTAATCCCCTTTTTCACCTTTTCGAATGGATGGATCATAGCAAGGGCTTAGAGTGTGACTGTGTCTGACCAGAAAACTGAGCGTCTACTGAACCTAACTATGGCGCTGTTGGCTACCACCAGGTTTATGAGTAAATCCGAGATATTTCAGAGCGTCGCGGGTTATACGGGATCAACCGAGACTAAAGAAAGAATGTTCGAACGAGATAAAGACGACTTGCGCGAAATAGGCATAGTTATCGATGTTGGTTCATTTGATCCACTCTTTGACGATGAAGTCGGATATCGGATCAAAAATACAGAGTACGCACTTGACTTGGGTGAACTAAACGCTTCAGAACGTTCGTACCTATCTTTGGCTGCGAAATTGTGGCGAAATCAGCTTTTTCATAGTTCGGGAGCCAGAGCTCTTTTGAAGGTCGCCGCTACCGATGGCTCAGCATTCATGGATGATTTCGCTGGTGGCGTCATAACCCTGGAAAATGAAACTTCGCATTTCGAATCGCTGTGGCAGGCGATCGCGGATCACTCAGCAATCCAATTTTCTTATTCAAACCCAGATATTTCGCGTAGAAATGTTAACCCGTATGGACTATCCCTCTGGCATGGAATTTGGTATCTAGTCGGTCATGATTTAGATAAAGAGGGAATTCGAGTTTTTCGTTTATCTAGGATCATCGAAGAGGTGGTTGTTGCAAAGAAGAAATACTCATTCACAATTCCTGAAAATTTCTCCCTCAAAGATCATTTGATAATGCTTAACGATCAGCTAACGATCACTTGCATAGCTCTAATACGCGTAGGTAGGTGCAACTCCTTGAGAGTCGCAGGTTCGGTTATTTCAGTTGATGCGGAATGGGATCGAATAACATTTAGGCAAAGTACTAGTAATATTAGTGAGCTCTTATGGTTTGGAGATGATCTCATTCTAGAATCACCTGCAGAATTGAGAGATCAATTGGTGAGTCTTTTGGCGAAAAAATGAGCGAGACCGCGTTAGATCGCGTTTCGCGATCCCTTAATCTGATTCCGTTTTTATCAAAAAACCCAGGGCTATCTATACCTGAGATCGCGCACCGGTTCGACACCACTCCTACACAAATCTCTAAAGATCTCTCTCTTCTTCACATGTGTGGCTTGCCAGGATACTCGCACTTAGAGTTGCTTGACATTGACTACGAAGATCCCAATTATGTTTCCATCACAGATCCGCAAGTCCTTGATCGTCCTAGGTCTTTAACTCAGATAGAAGGTCTAGCCCTCGTTTTGGGTCTTTCACTTCTACTTGATCTCACCGCAAATGAGCATGAGAAGGAGAAGATTGAAAAACTACAATCTCGACTCTCGCACTCCTTATCCGAGAGTCACACAAGGTATGTTTCCATTGATAATGCGGTCTTAGAGTCACCATTTGCCATTGAAATTTCAGAAAGCATTCGCGAAAATACTACGTTGACTATTAGATATCTATCCGCCACATCAGATAGCGAGTCAGAGCGAGAGATATCTCCGAGATCTTTGAATTTCCGGGATGGAATCGGTTACGTCCAGGCTCTCTCCCTTACGGATCATGCAATACGTACTTTTCGTTTGGACCGAATTACATCGGTGACGAAATCCCACTCCACATTGATCGGTGAATCAATAACTAAGAGTGCACAACCATCTGCAACCTCGCGGATCCGCCTACCCAGAGAAGGCTTCTCATTCCTTGAGGCGCACGATGAAGTTGTCATTGATACAGATTTCGATGGGGCGTTCTATACGGTCCATCTCAACATAGAGCCCGGGGAGTGGCTTATCAGGACGCTCCTCGCACTTCCGTACTCGGCAGAAGTCCTTGACCCATCATGGCTCTCTTCAGAAGTTCAGGAACGAGCCCAGAAGGCCTTGGCACAGTACAAAAGCTAGACTTTGTAGGAAGAGTATTTGCCCCAACGTCACAGTATGATTAAGTGATACTCGAGATTGGATGATCATGGCCGGATTAGATAGACCTTCACACATTCTGATTTTGATTCTCGTGCTTGTGGTGCTGTTCGGGGCTAAGCGACTCCCGGATTCAGCTAAATCAATAGCAAAATCTCTAAAGATCTTTAAAGACGAGATGAAGAATCCTGACGATAAGAAGACCGATGGTGGTTCTTCTTCGCCATCCAACTAGGGGCCTTTCATGGCCACTGCAGATAGTGGCAAGATGCCATTGCTCGAACATTTTCGTGAGCTCCGTAAGCGGCTGATTCTTGCTTCAATATCAATATTGCTCTCCTCTTCCGTTGGTTGGATTTTCTACACCAAAATCATCGGTCTGCTAACTAGGCCGGTCTGCAACCTCGACCTTGCACGTGTCTCAACTTCCTCATCATCTAGCTCCAATTGTGGAGTCCTATACATCGATGGGGTGCTTGGTCCGCTAAACCTACAAATTACCGTCGCTCTGGTGAGTGGCATTTTTATAGCTTCACCGTTTTGGATTTTTCAACTGTGGGCTTTTATTGCTCCTGCGCTCAATCGCAGAGAACGAAATCGTTCCATTGCATTCATAATAATAGCCACCCCATTTTTTCTCTCTGGGGCCTATCTGGCATATTGGTTATTGCCTGTAGCAATGAAGGTCCTTCTCGGTTTCACTCCACATTCTTTAACGAACTTGGTCAAGTTTAGCGATTACTTAACATTCGTCTTACACCTAATCCTCGTCTTCGCCCTTGCTTTCGAACTACCAGTTTTCCTAGTTGCACTAAATTCAATCGGTCTCTTGAGTGGAAAATCAATCCTCAAACCATGGCGACTTGCCGTTTTTTGCATCACTTTCTTCTCCGCGGCATTTATTCCCACAAGTGATCCGTTCACGATGGCTGTTCTTGCAATTCCTTTAATTGGCTTCTATTTCGGGGCAGCTGGAATCGCCATCTTAAATGACCGACGCCGCCTGCGTAAGGCATCGTAGTGAAGATTTTGCTGGTTATAAATCCAAAGTCTGGCGGCGGAAAAGGTAACAGGGTAGGAAATGAGGTTCGTGAGCTATGTAACAAACTTCAATTGAATTTCGAATACGTATTGGAGAATTCTTTGGAATCGACTCTCACCAATACGTCACAGCAATTAGCAAATGAAAAGTTTGACGTGCTCTGCGCCGTTGGCGGGGATGGTCTGATCCATGACCTTTTACCCCTGCTCGTAAAAGATCAAATTCCACTTTTAATCTTTCCTGCAGGGACTGGCAATGATTTTGCTCGTACCGTGCATCATTTTGGACGCACTCACCAGAAGATTTTAAAATCACTTAAAGAGCTACCAGAAATCAAGAGTCACGACGTGGATATTGGAGTTGTGAAATCATCCGGTGAGAGCAACCCTTTTGTCCAGATTATTAGTACTGGATTCGATTCCTTGGTAAACGAGAGGGCGAATAATTTCCGTCTGATCAAGGGCAAGGTCAAGTATATAGTCGCCGTTCTTTTGGAGATAGCTAAATGTAAGGCTATTCCCTTTGAGATCAGCGTTGATGGTGTCACCACGAAGGTAGATGCGATGTTGGTATGTGTCGCAAATGGTTCTACCTATGGGGGAGGAATGAAGATCGTCCCACATGCCAAAAATGATGATGACCTTCTTGAACTCATGTATGTTGCCAAGGTGTCGGCGCTTCGCCTACTTTTTGTCTTCCCACGAGTTTTCTTTGGGGCACACGTCAACCATCCAAAGGTGCATTTCATGAGCGGTAAAGAAATACGTCTTGCGGCTCCAACGATCGCCTACGGTGATGGCGAACGGATCGGCCCACTTCCCATACATGCAAAACTATCGGAGCAGAAAATCAGAGTAGTAACCATATGAGTACTCCGGCCGAACGCTACGCCCAAGCGAAGGAGCGCAACTCCTTCAAAAGCAGTTTGAGTTTCGCATCGAAGTTCGATTTCCCATTGGATGAGTTCCAGATCGCTGGATGCCATTCTTTGGAGGCTGGGAGAGGAGTACTCGTCGCGGCACCCACCGGCGCAGGCAAGACCGTTGTTGGCGAATTCGCTGCCTATTTGGCCATGGAAACTGGAAAGAAATGCTTTTACACGGCTCCGATCAAGGCGCTATCAAATCAAAAATTCGCAGATTTCAAGGAGATGTTCGGCGAAGATAACGTCGGACTGCTAACCGGAGATACCAGTATCAATTCTGAAGCGCCAATAGTCGTGATGACCACAGAAGTCTTGCGGAACATGATTTATGCAAATTCACGAACTCTCAACAACCTACAGTTCGTTGTTATGGACGAAGTCCATTATTTGGCTGACAAATTCCGCGGAGCTGTATGGGAAGAAATTCTCATCCACCTTTCCGAGGACATCCAGGTAGCATCACTGTCGGCAACAGTTTCAAACGCTGAGGAGTTCGGTGACTGGCTCAACGAGGTACGTGGTAACACCGATGTGATCGTTTCAGAAAATCGACCGGTACCCCTTTACCAGCACGTGCTCTTCGAAAACCAACTTCTGGATCTTTTCATGGCCGACGGAAAGGTCAATCCTGAGATCATACGTTTAGAAAAGGATAGTTTTCGAAAAACCAGGAATGGCTATTCTAATTCTGCCAAAAATCGAGGTAACGGTTGGAACGATAAGCCCAGTATCAAGCAACTTGGTCGAGCGGATGTCATTGGGAAACTCGACCGAGAGGGTCTCCTTCCGGCAATCACCTTCATATTCTCTCGAAATGCCTGCTCCGCGGCGGTACACCAATGTTTGGCTGCGGGTATTCGACTGACCAATGCCGAAGAACGTAGCCAGATACGAGAAGTTGTTTTTAGGAGTACATCGAATATTCCCGAGGAAGATTTGGTTGTACTCGGTTTCCATGAATGGTTAGAAGGTTTAGAGCGCGGAATTGCGGCACACCATGCTGGATTGTTGCCTTCATTTAAAGAGACAGTAGAAGAATTGTTTCAACGTGGCCTAATTAAATGCGTCTTTGCAACAGAGACTTTAGCCTTGGGTATAAACATGCCCGCGAGAACCGTGGTTCTGGAAAAACTCACAAAATGGAATGGTGAAGCTCATGTGGCCATATCGGCAGGTGAATTTACGCAACTGACTGGACGCGCAGGGCGGCGAGGAATCGATATAGAAGGAAACGCCGTAATCCTCTGGAGCAAGGAAATTGATTCAGGTTCAGTTGCTGGTCTGGCATCAACGCGAACATATCCGTTAAAGAGCAGCTTCAAGCCAACCTATAACATGACCATTAATTTGATTTCACGATTTGGCGCCGCCAGAGCAAGAGCATCTCTAGAGTCTTCCTTCGCACAATATCAAGCCGATAAGGCAGTAGTTGGGTTAGCTCGTCAGATTAAGCGAAACAATTCCGCTATCCAAGAGCTGCATGAATCAATGACATGCCATGCAGGTGATTTCCTAGAGTATGCATCAATTCGCGCAGAGATTAAAGCCATAGAGAAGTCGTTTGCAAAATTGTCCAAAGCCAAGCGGATATTGGCCGAAGATGAACTCATAGAAGCCAGACGATCTTTAAAGAGACATCCGTGTCATAGCTGTGGTGAGCGGGAGACACATTCTCGAATCGCCGAGCGGGCAGATCGCTTGATTCGGGAGACGAAAGGGTTATCGGATCGGGTCTCTAGTAGAACTGACCTAATTGCTAAACGTTTTGATTTAGTCCAAGTGATGTTGGAAAAATATGGATATCTTAATGACGGACACATCAGTTCGTGGGGGGAGTTGCTAGCGAAGATCTATGGAGAGACTGACCTACTCATCGCAGAAATGATCAAAAGTGGAAGTTTTGACACGCTTAACGGTCCAGAGATGGTTTCTGTACTTTCAGCATTAGTGTTTGAGTCGCGAAAGGATGAGAGTCCAAAAGTTCCCAAAGGGGCGATAGAAGAAGTCTTAGGCGACCTGGTAACGAGGTGGCTATCCATTCATGCGG
This sequence comes from uncultured Actinomycetes bacterium, assembly GCA_903838295.1. Taxonomy (GTDB): domain Bacteria; phylum Actinomycetota; class Actinomycetes; order Nanopelagicales; family Nanopelagicaceae; genus PALSA-747. The sequence goes on along the minus strand of CAILXX010000001.1, from coordinate 22,268 downwards.
ATGAGACGGATGTGGGATTAGAACCAATGAGAGAGCCAGATCTTGCTTTCTGCAGTGCTGCATTTCGATGGGCGAGCGGACACTCTCTGGGTTCAATTCTGCGTGGAACAGAACTAACCGTCGGAGACTTCGTCCGATCTATGAAACAGATCATTGATTTATTGCGACAAATTGGCAATGCATCACCGCATCTAAGCCAGACCGTTGATGATGCGCTCAAGCGCATTGATCGTGGCATTATTTCCTATGCAGGTATCGTCGCATGACGCTCTTACTCCTAGACAGTGCTTCACTCTGGTACCGCGCATATTATGGAATGCCCGACACGTTGGTCGCGCCGGACGGTCAGCCAGTTAATGCGATCCGAGGCTTCTTGGATATGTCCGCGAAACTGATCTCACAATACGATCCATCACGTGTAGTGGCCTGCCTAGAGGGGGATTGGCGCCCCAGTTGGCGCGTAGAACTTTTCCCTGGCTACAAAGCAAATCGAATCGATGAATCTGGCGAAGAAGAGGAACCGGATACTTTAGCTCCACAGATTCCAGTCCTTCTAGATGTTCTAGAGGCTTTTGGGTTGCCAATGTTGGGTGTTGATGATTATGAGGCTGACGACATCATGGCTACTTTAAGCGTAAAAGAACGTGGGCCGACATTTGTTGCTACAGGTGATCGCGATCTTTTTCAATTGGTTGATGATAAAAGGCGAGTCAAGATCATTTATTTGGCAAAAGGGTTGGCAAATCATGATCTGGTTGACCGAGAATGGGTGGCTCGTAGATATGAAATTCCGGGAGATCGATATGCTCTCTTCGCCATGATAAGAGGAGATGCGTCAGATGGTCTGCCCGGAGTAAAAGGCATTGGCGAAAAGGGTGCGGCAATAATTGCAAACGCATTCACCACTCTTGATGAAGCTTTACTGGCTGCGCGGCAGGGAGATGATCGACTAACTCCAAATCTTCGCAAGAAGTTGATCGAAGGTGCTGCTTACTGTGCGATTGCTCCGAAGTTAGTTCACTGTGCACTTGATGTACCTATTCCGGAAATGTCAATCGAACTTCCAAAAGCACCCCAAAATATGAAATTGATCCAAGAATATAAAAATGATTATGGACTAGGTGCGTCGATTGATCGAATGATTGCGGCTTTAAAATGGTAATACCAAAAACCCTAGTTGTGATTCCAACCTATAACGAATCTGCAAATCTCATGGATGTAATTACGCGGATCAGGTCAGCTGTTCCGAATATCGATATTTTGGTCGTTGACGACAACTCTCCTGACGGCACTGGAGAAATTGCCGAAGCTGCCAGAAATTCACAAACCTTCGTTTTGCACCGAAGTGAGAAAAATGGATTGGGGCCTGCATACTTAGCCGGTTTTGCCTGGGCGCTAGAACAGGATTATGCGCAAGTTGTTGAAATGGATGCCGATGGCAGCCATCAACCAGAGCAATTGCCCATAATGTTGGCCGCCGCCCAAGAGTCGGATTTAGTAATTGGAACTAGATGGATGCCAGGTGGACAGGTCGTTAATTGGCCGACAGGACGTCGCCTGATTTCTCGCTTTGGTACGAGGTACGCCTCAGTGCTTCTCAAATTGCCTTACAAGGACCTAACAAGTGGATATCGTGTCCTGAGCTCGGATTTAGTGAAACTAGTTTTGGGATCTCAATTGCGCACTTTAGGTTATGGCTTTCAAATCGAAATCGTCTTGATAGCCGAGCAAAATTCTCGACGGATTGCCCAAGTGCCGATCACATTTGTAGAGAGAACTGCAGGGGAATCAAAGATGAGCAGAGCCATTGTATTTGAGGCCTGGTTAAAGACCACCGCTTGGGGTTTCCAGCGAATGATTTATCGCCGATAATCTACATTATGTAAAGTAAAGATTTAACCGTTAATTGCCAACTCTTCAATGGAGGCGCACGAACAGATCAGGTTCCTATCCCCATAAACCCCATCAATTCGGCCTACAGGAGGCCAATATTTGCCCTTATGGCCTATTTCTACATCTAAGCCTTGCGGATATCCAGCCGATAACCGACTGTATTTTCGCTCCCAATCTGGCCGCAGCAGATCAGAATCTGTGTGAGGCGCATGCCTCATGGGCGAATCTTCGATCGACACATCACCATGCTCTACATCCGAAATTTCTGCCCGGATAGAAACCATGGCATTGATGAACCGATCCAACTCTGCAAGGTCCTCAGACTCCGTCGGCTCGATCATCAAAGTGCCTGCCACCGGGAAGCTGACCGTTGGGGCATGGAATCCGTAATCCATGAGGCGCTTTGCAACATCATCTACTGTCGCGCCCGTTCTCTTGGTAATTTCGCGTAGATCTACGATGCACTCGTGCGCGATAAATCCCCCAGCGCCTTTATAGAGAACCGGGAAATATGGATCCAATTTCTTAGCCACATAGTTGGCGGATAAAATTGCAACTTGAGTCGCACGAGTTAGCCCTTCTCCACCCATCATCTGAATATATGTCCACGAAATAGGTAAAACATTTGCAGATCCAAAAGGTGCAGAACTCACCGGACCGGGACTGCTGGCACTGCCAACACTTGCATCCATCGGATGATTTGGAAGGTACGGAGCTAGATGGGATCTACAAATTACCGGCCCAACGCCCGGCCCCCCACCGCCATGGGGAATGCAAAAAGTTTTGTGTAAATTCAAATGTGAAACATCTGCTCCGAATTTCCCCGGTTGCGCTAATCCAACGAGAGCATTCAGATTTGCTCCATCAACATAGACCTGACCGCCGGCATCATGGACCATTCCACAAATTTCTGATATCGCCACTTCAAAGACTCCATGTGTGGATGGATACGTAACCATCAATGCGGCCAGCCTATCCCCGTACTCTGCGATCTTAGACTTCATGTCATCTAAGGAGACATTTCCTTCCTCGTCACATTTAACTACGACCACCTTCATGCCCGCCATGACCGCGCTAGCAGCATTGGTCCCATGAGCACTTGATGGGATCAAACAAATCTCCCTGTGATTTTCTCCTTTATGATCCAAGAAATTTCGGATCGCCAAAAGCCCAGCGAATTCCCCTTGCGAACCAGCATTGGGTTGCAACGAAACTGCGTCATATCCTGTAATAGCAATGAGCCAGTCAGAGAGCTCCTTTATCAGTCTTCGGTATCCGCCACTTTGCGAAGCAGGTGCGAATGGATGCAACGATGAAAACTCGGGCCACGTCACTGGAATCATCTCCGTTGTCGCATTCAATTTCATCGTGCACGAACCCAGTGGAATCATTGTCCGATCCAAAGCCAGATCCCTATCCCCTAGCGTTCGGATATAACGTAACATCGAAGTCTCGGAGTGATGAGAAGTAAATATGGGATGCTGTAAGTATGTCGACCGACGTTGCAACGAAGCAACAAAGGTTAAATCCGGCTGCATTACCTTGGCCCCAAAAAGTTCACATAAATCTACAAGGTCCTCTTCAGTAACTGTCTCATCAAGAGTAATTCCAATTGATTCTTCTGAGATTTTCCGCAGATTGATTCCCACTGTTAGCGCTTTTGTTAGCAGCGCATCTGCATCTATTTGCGAGACGACCACAGTATCAAATATCTCTCGTTGATCGACCTTCAAACCTTTATCGGCTAACGATTTGCGCAATGTATGAGTATGGTTACGTACTCTGGTTGCAATAAATTGCAAACCATCTGGCCCATGCCACATGGCATAAAAAGCAGATATCACGGCGAGCAATACTTGTGCGGTACAGATATTTGATGTCGCTTTGTCACGACGAATATGTTGTTCACGGGTTTGTAGCGCTAAGCGGAAAGCAGGATTACCGTGAGTATCAACGCTTTGTCCAACCAATCGTCCTGGCATAGATCTTTCCAGGCCTTCCCGAACCGACATGAATCCCGCATGTGGTCCACCAAATCCCATAGGGACCCCAAAGCGCTGCGCAGAGCCAATTGCTACATCTGCTCCGTACTCCCCTGGTGACTTATAAATCGTTAGAGCTAATAGATCGGATGCAACTATCGCCAAAGCTCCCGACGCGTGAATGTTCCCAATCGCCTCTGTTAGATCCACAACAGCTCCGTATGTCGATATCTGAGAAATGATTGCCCCAAAAATAGCATCTTGCATATCTTTCAAAGAATCGATGGTGCCCTCTATGACTGCAATCTTCAGTGGTTTTGCTCGTGTATGGATAACCGCTTTGATCTGAGGATGCAGGTTTATATCCACGAAGAATGCTGTCTCCTGCGAACCCATCCAGACTCTGCGCGCTAAAGTCATTGCTTCTGCGGCACTTGTCGCCTCATCAAGCATCGATGCGTTTGCTACCGGCAATCCAGTTAAATCACAGATTAAAGTTTGAAAAGCAAACATTGCTTCCAATCGACCTTGACTGATCTCAGGTTGATAAGGCGTATATGCCGTATACCAAGCTGGATTTTCGAGAATATTCCTCAACACCACAGGTGGGGTAATCGTCCCGTAATAACCCGTTCCGATATATGAACGCATTATTTCATTCTCTTCTGCAAACTCACGTAATTTTCTAACTGCAGCTACCTCTGAAATAGCATCGGGTAATAGTTCAGATAGTTTTTTACCCATCGTAATATTTTCGGGAACTATTTTTTCAATCAATTTTTCGAGCGAGGACTCCCCCAACTCAGTGAGCATCGAATTAACTTCACTTGCATCTGGACCAATATGACGATTCTGGAATTCTTCACGTAGCGCCACGCTTCCCCCGATCACGCGATCTCAGAAGAGATCATTGCTAAGACTAGATCTAAACTAGCTCTGCAATGGGGAAGAATAAAGTGTTTTAAGCCCCTCTGAGCTTCCTGCGTTGAGCCAATTCATCGTTTCCAGATGTGACAATGGACCCATCCTTAGGAGATTCCCCCTGCAACGTTGCCAGCGAACCTTCAACTTCATTCCAAACCTTGTTGATAGCGATTCCAAACACACCTTGACCGCCTTGTAGAAGGTCAATAATCTCGTCTGGACTTGCGCATTCATAGATCGATACGCCATCACTCATAAGAGTCATACTCTCAAGATCTGCTACTCCTCGATTACGAAGATGTTCTACCGCCGTTCTAATGTTTTGCAGCGATACTCCTGTATCCAATAGGCGTTTAACAATCTTTAACACCAAGATGTCTCGAAAGCCATAAAGTCTCTGCGATCCCGACCCCGTAGCAACCTTGATACTCGGTCCGATCAAATCTGTGCGAGCCCAATAATCTAATTGGCGATATGTGATGCCGGCAGCTACGCATGCGGTTGCACCGCGGTAGCCAACTTCTGGGGTCACAATCTCACTCATTCTTGACTCGCTTCTACGTCGACGGGGATTCGACGTTGACTAAGGGTAGATCTAAGAGTTCTCAAATCCTACGAGCGACACGAGAAAGTTTCAACCTTTACTTGAGGCTTAGCCTGCGACGAACTCCTGATTCACCAGTTATGAGGCGAAATCGTCCGGATTTATCTGGTCCAAGAATTCACGGAACTTTTCGACCTCGTCATCAGACTGATCCGGTATCTCGATTCCTGCCTTCGTGAATAGCTCCTCCGAAGCCTCGATCCCCGCCCCTGACCGAAGCGCTAGGGCTATCGAATCGCTAGGTCTGGCCGAAACCGTAACTCCGCCTTCCAGATGCAGTTCGGCGAAGAAAATTCCTTCTCGCAAATCCGTCAGTTCGACCTTGATGACCTGTGAATTCAAGATTTTCAGGACCGAGGTAAATAGATCGTGAGTCAATGGTCGTGACGGAAACAGGCCCTGTTGAGCAAATGCAATCGCCGAAGCCTCGACGGCGCCAACCCATATAGGTAAGTACCTTATTCCACCGGTCTCCTTCAAAAGGATTATGGGTTGGTTCGAAGGCATTTCAACCCTGACGCCCACAACTTCAACCGGAATTCCCATGAGGTGGTTATCTTCTATTACTTGGCGCGATGCAAGCCAGCGCGGACTAACGCTGCGTGAAGTTTCACGGATAACGATGCAAGTTCATTCGCCACCTCATCAGCCCGAGCTTTCGCATCAGAACCCTTTTGTCGAAGGATGGGCGTAATTACTTGCTCGACTAAACCGACTTCTCGGTCTGCTGCGGATTTAAACGATCGAAGGTGGCGAGCTTCAATTCCAAATGCTGCGATACTGGATACAGTGCGGGCGACAGATAATGCATCGGCATCGTAATAACGGCCGCGGATTGTAATGAGGCCAAACGACTCCATTTGGGTCAATTGTTCTTCTGTTAACTGCGAAGACTCCAGGAGTTCTAATCTAGATAAACGAAGGTCACTTTCGCTCGCAAAATGCTGCGGTGCAAATTCTCCATCAACCGTCGCCAGTCGTGGCGCGGCAGGTGTTCCTGGGAGAACCGAAGGCTCAAGTCCTCGGTCCAACGCATCTAAGTTCTCTTTGATTACTCGAAGTGGTAAATACTGATCACGCTGGGCATGTAAAACGTACCGGAGGCGTTCTAGATCAACCCCAGTAAATTTCCGATAACCAGATGGCGTCCGCTGTGGTTCAATCAATCCTTCCGATTCAAGGAAGCGAATCTTTGAGATCGTAATATCAGGAAAATCTCCCCGAAGTTTCCCAAGTACTTCACCAATACTTAAATATGCGCGTGCTGGGACTGCCATCAGTTCCCCCTCCCCTTAAAATACGTTAACCGATATTTTCCAATTTGAATTTCGTCGCCAATCGCCAAATTCGATTTCTGAACTTGATGCGCATTTAAGTAGCTACCGTTAAGACTTCCTAGATCTTCCACGAGAAATTCACCGGAAGGTGCCCTAGTAATTTGAGCATGTTTACGCGATACCGTCACATCATCAAGAAAGATTTCATTCTGGGGGTCCCGACCAATGGTCGTCTCGGAATTATTAATTAGGTATCGAGCACCTTTGCTGGGGCCGGCTATCACAATTAACATCGCGGAATTGCTAGGCAATTGGCTTACCACCTCTCGCTCCGCCAGAGTCAATTGACCAAAGATCTCCTCGAGGGGACGAGGCTTGGGGACCGAGCGAAGGGCAGACAGGTGAATTGTTGACGTCAGATCTTGATCTTTGGGAGCGTGTGAATCGTTCATGGCCCCTCCAAATCTCTCTGTGCGATCAACTAAATCTCGATCTTGACTAGAGGCTGACACTATTCACTAGGGTGGACAAAATCAAGCGGTCAAAACCGAATACTCATCGCTGGAAAGTAGGTCTTCTGGGGCAGATGTATATTCGATTTCTGCGATCCACCCTGAGCCATAAGGATCCTGATTGAGAAATTCCGGAGCCTTATCTAGTTCTGTATTGACAGAAGTAACAGTTCCAGTTAGCGGTGAAAAGATCTCCGATACTGATTTCGTCGACTCAACTTCCCCACATACCTCGCCGGCCTTAACAACTTGACCAATTTTTGGAAGTTGAATATAGACAATGTCACCTAAAGCCCCCTGTGCAAAATCGGTAATCCCAATCTGTGCACGGTTCCCCGTCCCCTGCCGAATCCATTCATGCTCTTTGGTATATTTCAAATCCGAAGGAATGCTGGACATATCTACTCCGTCACTTTGCTAGGTCGCAAACCACTGATGGCGATTCGCGAATAATCGACTGCGGTCAATAAGTACAACCCTATGCCCCAAATAGCAAAAGCCCATCCAAAAATGTGGGCGAATCTACCCACGGAAGAATTGCCGCTGAGCAAGAGAAAAGGAAAGGCATAAAGCAAGTTAAAGGTTGCAGACTTGCCCAGGAAAGTCACCTCAAAATTACCTCCAGTTTTCCTCCTGTAAAAAGTTAGAAGAAAAAGCATGTAGAGATCCCTGGATCCCAGGAACAAGACCATCCACCAGGGGATGTAATGCTTGATGGCCAGACCTATCAACGTCGCGGCGATGTATAGTCGATCGATAGCTGGATCCATTGCAGCGCCTAATCGCGACTCTTGATTAAGCCATCTGGCGATTTTGCCATCGAAATAATCCGTTCCAGCCCCAAAAACTAGGACCGCGAAACTCCAAGCTCGCAAATCTTGGACAAGTAAGAGAAAAATAAAGAGCGGGATTCCCAAAGCCCGGATCGAAGTCAACAGATTCGGCCACGTGAGGATCTCATCTTTATCGATCTTCATTTAGCTCTTCTTTTCATCCCGTTCACGAACCTTAATTGACACTTCTACTGGGCTACCTTCAAAGCCAAATTCTTCTCGCAGTCGGCGCTCGATGAAACGACGATAGCTGGGTTCAACCCATTCGCTAGAAAACACAACAAATTTCGGAGGAGAAATCGTGGCCTGAGTAGCAAACCGGATTTTGGGCTGCTTCCCACCCCGAACTGGTGGCGGCGTTGCAGCAACCAAAGCGCCAAGAAATGCATTCAATTTGCTGGTTGGAATACGTGTTTCCCAACTCCGAAGGGCGGTACGTAAAGCGGGTGCCAAGCGATCCCGGTGCCATCCGGTCTTCGCCGATAAATTCACTCGTTGCGCCCATGGGTAGCGCTCAAGATTTCTCTCAAGTTCCTTATCCAACTGTTCACGTCTCTCATCGTCGACGATATCCCATTTGTTCATAACCAAGACCAATGCTCGTCCAGCCTCTTCGGTCATCGTCACGATCCTCAAATCCTGCTCGGTTAATGGGACCGACGCATCCAAGACCACAACTGCGACTTCAGCACGATCGAGAGCTGCAGCCGTTCTCAAGCTCGCGTAGTAATCGGTGCCGCTATCGTGAATAGCCCTCTTGCGAATACCTGCCGTATCTATAAATCTCCATGTAGTTCCACCAAATTCAATCAACTCATCCACAGGGTCTCGGGTGGTTCCAGCTGCATCATCGACCAATACACGAGCTTCACCTGCTAATGCGTTTAGCAGACTCGACTTTCCTACATTCGGTCGTCCAACTATCGCAATCTTTCTAAATCCATCATCCGGGAGTTCGCTTCCCACTTCTGGCAATTCATTAACCAGTAAATCAAGAAGGTCTCCAGAACCGCGCCCATGTAGTGCAGAGACAAATCGTGGTTCCCCTAAACCAAGGCTCCAAAGAGCATGTGCATTCTGTTCTTCCAATACACCATCAACTTTATTTGCTACTAAAATTACATTCTTCTTCGAACGCCGAAGCAATGTCAGTAGCGAGCCATCTTCGTCTAGCGCCCCTACTTGCGCATCGACTACAAAAAGAATTACATCTGCCTCTGCAATAGCAAGCTCTGCCCCTGCTGTGATCTTCTCTGAAATACCTTCCGGCTTAACTTCCCAACCACCCGTGTCAATTAAAATGAATGTGCGACCATTCCATTCGGCTTCATACTTGACGCGATCACGAGTAACACCTGGAGTATCTTCCACGATTGCCTCACGTCGGCCAATTATCCTATTTACTAATGTGGATTTGCCAACATTCGGTCGTCCGATAACTGCAACCTTTGGCAATCCCAGCAGTTGCCGCTCTTTCGCCCACTGCCAAATAACATCAACGACTTCTGGCAAATCCAACAATGTAGAATCGATCTCTAACGCATCTTCGGCCATTCGCAACGGTGAAATTTTTCGAGTTGAATCAATGTGGTCCCTAGCATCCAATGACGCTGAAACAATCTCAGTTGTCATACCTTCTGCCATCTCGCGTTCACGACGCAAAGCGCGTTGTTCTAAATCTGCATATAAGAATATTTTTAGTGGCGCGTCCGGAACTACAACCGTTCCTATATCTCGGCCTTCAACGACCACACCTCGAGGTGCTACATCGATAAAACCTCTTTGAATTGTAAGTAAATATTCTCTAATTTCTGGAACGGCAGAGTAAATAGAAACCTGATCGGTCACACGGGCTGAACGTATATCAGCTGTAACGTCATGTTCACCGACAAAGATGCGCGGTTCGATTGGATCCCCATTGAAACTGATGCCCTCTTCAATTGCAGCCGCAAGAATCGTTGCTGGGTCCTCGCTGCCAAGCTTGAGCGCCAACCAAGTTATTGCTCGATACAAAGCTCCAGTATCAAGGTATTTCCAGTTAGCTCTTTGTGCAACGGCTCTGGAAGTTGAAGACTTTCCGGATCCACTCGGACCATCTATTGCTATTACGACGGTCGACATAAGAGAACCTTAACGGTATTAAACGTTTACCCAATCGATTCTCGGGGCAGGTGTACTTTCCAACCGCTATCGCTCAACTTCTTGTGAAGTTTTTCGGCATCTGAGCGTGATAATGCAAGTGTGATTAATCCAGTTTCCTGACCGGGGCTGTGCTCGATTGTTAGATCTTCGACGTTAACTGCAACCCCTGCACAATGATCAAAGATCATGGCAAGTTGTCCGGCTTTATCGTCTATAACGATCGGGAGATACCAATAGTCTCTCTTCTTGCCGCCGTGCTTTCCAGGAATCCTTTGATGATTTTCCTTTGCCCGCGACAATATCTCGTGAGTCTTTCTCAGATCGTCGTTTTGAAGAGATGTCGATATTTCTTCGAGATTCTTCGATAGCACTTTAAGGAATTCCACTAATTTGCCCCGGTTTGCATGCAAAAGTTCCGCCCATAAAGTTGGGTCTGACGCTGCCAACCGCGACACATCTTTAAGGCCTTGGCCTGCAAGCGCCAGATTCCGATCCGACACTTCCTCGAGCGATACCGACAATAAAGAGCTAACTATCTGCGGAAGATGCGATATGCCTGCAATAGCTTCATCGTGTTCTTCGGCTTCGAGCAGGACTGGAAGCCCACCCAATGCCTCCACCACCTCCAGTGCCCGAGAAAGAGCCAGGTCGTTGGTGTGACCGCTTGGGGTGTAGATCCAGATTCTTCCTTGGAAGAGGTCGGCGCGAGCAGCCAGGGCACCTGCTATCTCACGTCCGGCCATTGGATGGGAAGCGCAGAATCGAGGTGATATCTCTGGAAATTTATCAATCTCTTGCATAACTTCAGACTTTAATCCGGCTACATCCATAAGGCTCGAGTGAGGGTAGCGAGTTCCATACACCTGAACCAAGGTAGAAACTGTAGAAATGGGAGTGGCAATAATGATTAAATCTGGTTCCGCCCCAAATGAAATCTGCCCAATCAGGTTCTGTGCCAAGGCCTCCACTTCAGGGTATTCATCATCAATACTGACGTTGTAACCAGCACCCTTTAAGCCAAGCGCGATAGAGGTCCCAATAAGACCAGCTCCAACTACTTTTATCTCGTGAAATGTCGCCATAGGACTACTGCGCTATATCCCGGCGTAAAACCTCCGTACCACGCTTATAAACGTGCTTAATCTGTGAGTGTTCTAGGCCTGAATAAGCGTGAACCATAACTCTGACTACTTTTGGCAGAGATTCCAGAACTGGAATTTCTAAGGCGCACATCAATGGAATATCCCCCAGATCCAACTTCCTCGCGGCGGCGGCCGGAAAGTCGCACACAAGGTCAGAGGTGGACGTGAAAAAAATCGAAACTAGATCAGCTTTCACCAAGCCATTCTTTTCAAATAGCTCCAGCAACAGTTCTCCAACCGCTTCCGCCATTTCGGCCCGGTCATCGGCTTTCAACTGTGTAGCACCACGAATCGCTCTAAGCTTCATGCCTCAAGAATAGCCTGAAGAGTGATCAGTCGGTTTTAACTAAAAGCAAGATACTGATAAATCTTTAAATTAATAAAACAATAAATAGAAGATAACGAATATCGACAATTCAAATGACCCACAGCAGTACTTTATATTTTATCGATAAATAAACATTACTTTATAACTTACGCACGATTTAAACTATTTATCGACAATCATAGAGCACTATTAAATTGACTTATATATTTATTGTCTTAATTTAAGCCGTCTTATTGGTTTATCTTTAAAACTTTAAATAGCTTAGTCATTTCGACCTCGTTGAGATTACGGTAGCGCCCGACTCCTGTCTCGGCTAGCGCGATTGGACCAAAATCGGTTCGAACAAGGCGCAGTACCGGAATTTCGTAGTGCTCAAAAATGCGCCGGACAATGTGATACCTACCTTCGTGGATAGATATCTCAACCCAGGAATGCTTGGGATTTATCTCTCGGACGGTCTTAATTTCTAAGGCCCTGGCAAGCCCATCTTCGAGCTGGATTCCCTTACCAAGTTCAGTGAACTGTTCCTTAGTCAAAACCCCTTCGATTTCAACTAGATACTTCTTGACCATCCCGTAGGAAGGATGGGTAGCCCTGTGCGCAAGGTCTCCATCGTTGGTGAGAAGAATAAGTCCTTCGCTTTCCCGGTCCAGCCGACCTACGTGGAAAAGTCGTTCATTGCGCTCCTTGAAATAATCACCCAAGGAAGGGCGATTATCAGGGTCCGACATAGTAGACAAAACCCCTGCTGGTTTATGAAATGCAAGGTATACTTTGGACTTATTACTGCGAATTGCCTCACCATCTACTTCTACTTTAGAGATTTCTGGGTCAATCTTAGTTCCAAGCTCCAGAATTTGAACTCCATCGACGCTCACGCGCCCCTCGAGAATTAATTGTTCACTAGCTCGGCGACTAGCAACACCAGCGTCGGCTAGAACTTTTTGAAGGCGAATTAGCGCCACATCTTCCTCTCATCACGGCCAATTTGGGCGTGGAGCCATAAAGGCTATCGTGAGAGTCTAAACCCTGAGATGAGTCTTGGGAAATCACAGCAAAGTTAATCGGTCAACGTTGCGAGAACCTCATCAAGTCCATCCACATCAGGTAAGAATGGAGCAAGAGCGGGAAGATCATCAATCCCCCGAATGCCTATTTTCTCCAGGAAGTAGCTTGTTGTTCCGTACAAAATAGCTCCAGTCTCGGGCTCTACGCCACGTTCTTCGACCAGCCCTCGCGTCAATAATGTCTTCATGACAGCTTCCACATTAACGCCTCGGATGGCTGAAACACGGGCCCTTGAAACAGGTTGGCGATATGCGATAACGGCCAACGTTTCCAGCGCTGCCTGGGTTAACCGGGATTGCTGACCATCAAGAACAAATTTCTCAACCACCGCCGCCTGGTTAGGATGGCTGTAAAATCGCCATCCCCCAGCGATAGCTCGGAGTTGAAATCCCCTCTCTTGGGCTTCATATTCGGCGGCCAACGAGTGGAGGGCGGCGATCACATCTTCCGTAGGTACCTCAGTGATTTGAGCAAGTATTAGCTCGGTGACGGGTTCGTCAACCACCATCAGGATCGCTTCGATAGATCTATTGAGTTCAGATTGAGACATTTATTCCTCTTTTGTGTCAGATTCAAGTGGTTGTACAGGAAGATCGAACTCATCGCTGACTTGGATATCGACATCTGCACCCGCCTGCCAGGTGATTTGTAAGTCCCCGAGCGCCATAACTTGCTCAAAACGGAGTGCGCCTTCACGATAAAGTTCCAACAAGGCCAGAAATCTAGCCACCACAACCATGGTCGAGTCGGCATCTGCAATCAGATTACGGAAACTAGCACGACCGTTCTTTCTCAACATGTCAACGATCTTGGCTGCTTCCTCGGTAACACTTACGAGTGGCCGATGAATATGGTCGATCGAAAGCGTAAGGGGCGCCTTTGGGAATAACACCCTTTCGGCAATGGTGCCAAATCGTGCCGGTCCAACGCCGATCAGAACTTCGGGCAGCAGCTGGGCAAAATGAGGTTCCATCGCTACCAGTCGAGCGAAGCTCTTTTCTGCAATATCAATGCGCTCATGGAAGATGGCTGCAATTTCCTTGAAGGCTCGGTACTGCAAGAGTCGAGCGAAAAGGAGGTCTCTGGCTTCGAGAAGTGCTAGGTCACCCTCATCTTCAATCTCACCACTAGGCAGTAAACGAGCCGCTTTAAGGTCTAGGAGCGTTGCAGCTACGACTAAGAACTCTGTCGTTTGATCCAGATCCCAGCCATTCTCAGAGCCTTCTAAGGCCCGAATATAGGCAATGAAATCGTCAGTCACTACCCCAAGCGCTATCTCAGTGATGTCCATCTTGTGACGAGAAATCAGCTGGAGAAGGAGGTCGAAAGGGCCGTCGAAGTTGCTGAGGTGGACCGAGAATGCGTTCTCGCTACCCTCCACAACCAACTCTTTCGCAAGCTCATTCATGAGGAGAAAGGTACTCACATCGGGGTTGCCTTACATAACGCACCGCCGTAGAGTCCCGACATGGCAAAAGGCAATTCGAAGGTTTCTCGACTGGAAGATAAATCGACAAATCGGGACGAGCAGCTCGCGACCACCTCTGCACTTCTCGGACGCAGACCTCTGGATTTCCCAAATATTGTCGGAGCACCAGAACCCGGTTCTGCTCGAATCATTTCAGTCGTTAATCAAAAGGGCGGCGTTGGAAAGACAACGACAACTATTAACTTAGGCGCCTCACTCGCCGAACTAGGACGCAGAGTTCTGCTGATTGATTTTGACTCACAGGCCTCGATGACTACAGGACTTGGTATCAAAACCGCGCAACTTCGCGAACAGTATGGGTCTATTTGGTACTTACTCAATGATCCACAATCGAATGTGCAAGATTTTATTTTGAAGTCGAACGTACCAGGCCTTGATTTTATACGTGGCCATGAAGATCTAGCAGCTGCAGAAGCAGCCTTTGTTTCAGAGATTGCAAAAGAGCACAAACTGCGCAAGATACTTGCGCCAATCATCGACCAATACGACGATATTTTAATCGACTGCTCCCCTTCTTTAGGTACATTAACAATCAATGCATTGACCGCATCCAATGGAGTTTTGATTCCGATGGAATGTGAATATTTTGCGGTGTTGGGCCTATCGCTCGTCAAGAAGACGATTGAAAAAATTCGTGAAAATACAAATCCAAACCTTGTTATCGAGGGAATTCTTGCCACAATGTTTGATCGAAAAACTGGGCATTCTCGTGATGTTCTAGAACTTATCGATAAGGAATTCCCTAACGAACTCTTAGACACGATTATTTCGCGAACTGTAAGATTCTCTGAATCTACGGTGAAGGGCGAACCGATCAATACTTATGCCACCAGTTCATTAGGTGCAATTTCCTATCGCAGACTTGCCAGAGAATTGATTTATCGTGGAGGAGCCAAGTGAACCGTCGCGTCAGCCTGCCGGGTGCAGAAGAGTTGTTCCGTCAGACCACAACTTTAAGCGCAGTACCCTCTTCCAATCCAACCCCGATCGAGGATCAGCCGGATGGGCCTATCGCTCCCAACGGCAAGAAATCTGTCCGAACAACTCCCCGTCGTCGCGTCAACTCATTTGATAAGTCCCCAAGTGGTCGCGAGCGACATGATGAAAAAATAACGGTTTACCTTTCTCCTGAAGAGCTATATGACCTAGAACAGGCGCGTTTAGCATTACGTGGGGATCTTGGTCTAGCTGTCGATCGCGGTCGTATTGTGCGCGAATCACTCGCTATTATCATTGCTGATTTGGAAGCCAAGGGCGATCAATCAATTATTGCCCGTCGGCTACGGGGCCGTTAACGGTTCTCCCTAATCTCGAGCTCGTGGATGTGCTGACGAATAACTTTCTCTAATTTTGTCAATCGTAACCAGCGTATAAATTTGAGTTGTAGTAACGGAAGAATGCCCTAGTAATTCCTGAACCACCCGAACATCAGCGCCACCATCCAGAAGGTGCGTCGCATACGAATGGCGAAGTGCATGCGGAGATACATCTACGGCTAATTGTGCCCTCTCTGCGGCTTCAGACACGACCTTCCACATTGTCTGTCGACTCAATCGGGTCCCCCGATCATTCAGAAAAAGCGCATCCCTATCCTTACGGATTAGCCCAGGACGAGCCCTAACCAGGTACTGATCAAGTGCATCTTGGGCATAACGACCCAATGGAACTACCCGAACTTTTCCTCCTTTGCCCTCCAGCCGCACACTCAATACTTCTCCACCGTCAATTTTGGAGACTCCGGAAAGATCCAGATTAACTATCTCTGAAATTCGTGCTCCTGTTCCATAAAGAAGTTCTACGATAGCTCTATCTCGAATTGAATGAGGATCATCCGTTCGGTTTGTTGCCTCGATGAGGTCCGACACCTCTTGAATTGTGAGAGCTTTGGGTAGTCGGATGGCAGCTTTCGGAGGTTTGAATTCAGAGATCGGGTTAATCTTTTTGAGTTCTTTGCAGGTGAAAGTGGCTACGTTTCTAATTGCTACAACGTTGCGTGCAATCGAACTCTCAGAGAGTCCGACTGATCGTAAGTGCGAAACATAGTTCTCGAGCATTGGAGATGTTATTTCTGAAAAATCTTGAATAGAATTGAATGAAGTGAATTTAGCGAGATCGCGTTCGTAGGCCAAAATAGTATTCTGACTCAATCCACGTTCAACAATCAAAAAATTTAGATACTCGCGAATCTGCGAGTTACTTTGTGTCATTACCTTTGATCGCTGCCGATATTAATCCAGCGAACAGCGGGTGCGCCTGGGTCGGACGTGAAAGGAATTCTGGATGTGCTTGCGTCCCAACGTAATATGGATGTACCTCTTTAGGTAGCTCCACAAACTCGACAAGATTACCGTCGGGTGATATTCCAGAGAATACAATTCCGGTTGCTGATATCTTTTCACGATAGTCATTATTTACTTCATACCTATGACGGTGACGTTCGTTTATCTTCAGCTGGCCATAAAGTTCTGCTACGACAGAGCCTGCAAGCAAGTCGGCTGGATATAGGCCTAGTCGCATCGTTCCGCCGAGATCTCCCTTACCTGCAACTATCGATTCCTGACTGGCCATGGTTGACACCACGGGATCCGGAGTAGATTCATCGAATTCTGCTGAATTAGCTAACGGCAGTCCTGCCAAATTCCTCGCAGCCTCGATCACCATGCACTGCAATCCTAGGCACAAGCCCAAAGCAGGGATCTTCTTCTCTCGCGCATACTTAAGAGCGCCAACCTTCCCATTGATACCTCTCACTCCAAATCCACCAGGCACACATATTGCATCCACATCAGAAAGTTGGGATTCGGCACCTATATCTGTTTCACATTCATCGCTGGGAACCCACTTGATTTTCACTCGGGCATTATTCGCAAATCCACCAGCCCTGAGCGCTTCGGTCACAGACAGATACGCATCAGGCAAATCGATATATTTACCGACAAGGGCAACCTTAACTTCGTGAGCGGGATGATGAACTTTTTGAAGCAGGTCATCCCATTCGCCCCAGACCACATCGGTCCCACCTAAAGCTAAGCGCCGCACTACATAACCATCAAGACCTTCGGAGTATAAAACCTTCGGAATGTCATAAATGCTAGGTGCATCAACTGCTGCTACTACGGCCTCTAAATCGACATCGCACATCGCGGAAATCTTCTTCTTAACAGAAGCCGGTATCTCACGATCTGACCGGATGACGATGGCATCTGGAGTTATGCCGATTGATCGAAGCGCCGCAACGCTATGTTGGGTGGGCTTCGTTTTGAGTTCGCCAGAAGGTCCGATATATGGAACTAATGAAACGTGTAAGTAGAAAACATTTTCACGACCAACGTCTTGGCGAATTTGTCGAGCTGCTTCAAGGAACGGGAGTGACTCAATATCTCCGACGGTCCCACCAACTTCAGTGATCACAATATCTACATCGGGTCCCGCCATTGCACGGATACGTTCTTTAATCTCGTTTGTAATATGCGGAATGACCTGGACGGTGTCCCCCAGATAATCACCACGCCGCTCTTTGGCTATAACATTTGAATAAACCTGACCAGTGGTGACATTGGCAAACCCTGCAAGACTTCGATTTAGGAAGCGCTCGTAGTGCCCAACATCCAAATCCGTCTCTGCGCCATCATCGGTCACAAAGACTTCACCGTGTTGGAACGGATTCATGGTTCCCGGGTCCACATTGATGTAGGGATCTAGTTTTTGCATCGTTACTCGAAGGCCGCGTGAGGTAAGTAGCCGACCCAGACTCGACGCAGTGAGACCTTTTCCAAGACTTGAGGCGACTCCGCCGGTTACGAAAAGGTGTTTAGTTACTTGAGTATCGGTCACGGAGCGCTAACTTATCATTCTTTTACGGACCATCTCCAACAACTCTTGGGCGTGTTCTTGAGCACTGGAAGAATCTTCCTGCCCGGAGAGCATTCGTGCGATTTCGACCCTCCTTTGCTCCTCAGAGAGGGTAATAACATCGGAAATGCCTATTGAACCAGTTTCGTTCTTCTGGACTACAAGATGATTTGTGGCCCACACAGCCACTTGCGCAAGATGCGTCACGACAATTACTTGGGACTTATCTGCTAGCTGAGCAAGACGTTTTCCGACTTCCATCGCCGCTTTACCACCAACGCCAGAATCAACTTCGTCGAACACATACGTTGGAATCATACTGTTAGCGGCCAAAACGACTTCGATGGCAAGCATGACTCGAGACAACTCGCCACCACTTGCGAATTTTGTTAATGGACCAGGTTGCGATCCAGTGTGGCTGGTAAAAAGAATGGCTACCTCGTTGATTCCATGCTGTGAATATGACGACAATTTATCAGGATTAGCAGTCGTTACCGAAACTTTGATCTCTGCGTTCGCCATTGATAACGCATGAATTTCATCCGTAATTAAACCACTTAGGTTTTCGGAAACACTTCTCCGTGATTCATCTAGCAATAAAGCAACTTCACGTAGTTCGGTAAAAGACAAATTCACGTCTGCTTCTAGTTCTGCGATTCTCTGATCTCCACCTTCAAGGTCAGCGATTCTCTGACTCACTTCATTCGCTCTTTCTATAAGCAAAGTGAACGCTACTTCCCTATCCGTCCCTTCGCCATATTTCTTTATGAGACTATTGATACTGCTTTTCCGCTCTTGCAGATAATCCAATTTTTTTGGGTCAGCATCCAATTTTGAGAGATACCGTTGTAGAGCGCTCAAAGATTCTCCAAATGTAAAGATTGAGTCCCCCAGCGATTCACCAATTTCATCGAGTGCTGGATCCTTTTTTAAGGAGTGATCCAAGGTCTTCTTCGCATTATTAAGAGCAGAAGTGACTGAATATTCATCGGAATCTAGGTAATTTAGCGCAGCCGCAACACTCTGCTGCAGGTCATCAACACTCGATAATCGACCTATCTCTACTTCTATCTCACCAAGTTCCCCCAACTTTGGAGTGACCGCCTCGAAAGCCTTGGCAAATTCCTTAAGACGAGAAATCTCTACTTCACGATTCTTCTGATCTGACCGCAACTTTTCTATGCGATCCATTAGTTCCTGATGCTGAAGGAAGCAATCCGACATTTTCTTTAATAGCTGAGAATTCTTAGCGTACGAGTCCACCAAGGAACGGATGTACGCCGGTTTCGTTAATCGTTGTGTACTTGATTGGGCATGTATCTCGATGAGGGATTCACCCACTTCTGAAACTTTCCCCGCTGTTGACGACGTTCCACCCAATTGAATTCGAGACTTTCCATCAGCCATCACGGTGCGTGAAATTAATACCGCACCATCTTCAATTTCTGCATCTAAATCTGAAAGAACCGATCGCATCTCTTCTCCCAAAGCGAAGCGACCAGATGCAATTAGGCGATCTGTCCCAGTGCGAACCCGGTCAGAATCGGCCTTGCCGCCTAAAACTAAGGAAAGGGCGGTCAAAACCATAGTTTTCCCGGCGCCTGTTTCACCAGTCAGCACGTTGAGACCTGGTTTGAAATCAATATGAGCAGATTCAATCACGCCCAGATTGCGGATCGAAATTTCTTCTAGACCAATAAATGGTTCACTCACCGCGCCAGCCTTCAATGGGGAGTTTGAATTTCGCAACTAATCGATCCGTGAAAACGGCCGCTTCAATATGCAGCAATTCAATCCGTTGTGGAGAGCGCTGAATGACTACCCGATCCGAATTGAGAAGTGGAGTTTTGCGCATTCCGTCCGCTGAGATCATGGCTTCCCGAGATTCAATATCGATGACGATAGATGAGTTCGGAGAAATAACCATTGGTCTGGAAAAGAGCGCGTGCGCGGCTAGAGGGAGCACGACTATTGCTTCTACTTCTGGCCAAAGAACCGGCCCTCCGGCAGAAAACGCGTATGCAGTTGAACCGGTCGGAGTAGCGCAAATAACTCCATCGCAACCCCACCGAGAAAGTGGTCGATCATCAATCTGGACAAAGAGTTCGACCATTTGGGAATGGCTCCGCTCGATCGTCAATTCATTGAGAGCCCATCCAGATGCAATCTCTTTCCCGTTTCTAAGAACTTGAAAACCCAGAATTAACCGCGGTTCACCACGATAATTCTTATCCACGATAGCTTGGGCTAACTTAACCGCGCTTGGACGTTCAATTTCGGCGAGAAAACCGACGTTCCCTAAATTGATTCCTAATACAGGAACATCTTTGCCAAGAACGACTTCTGCCGCACGCAGGATGGTTCCATCGCCACCAAGGACAATGGCAACTTCAAAAGTTGATGAGTCATCCAACTCCGACGATCCAGGAATCCCACCGGGAAAATTAGTGATGCTCGCTATATTTTTTTCTCGCAACGCTGATATCAATTCAACAGCAAAAGCATGCGCCTCCGGGCGACTTGGGTGAATAACCAGCAGGACCTGACGCATTAAAGATTTCCTTCGCTCATCATTGTGGACCCGCCATAATTGCACGTTCCAATGTTTCCTCGCTCAACTCTACGCTGCCGCGCTTGAGCCACAAGAAGTACTCAACATTACCTGCAGGACCTGGCAACGAGCTTGCAACTACACCAAGGCAACCCAAACCCATATCGTAGGCGCTGTCAGCAACATCCTGTACCGCAGACTTTCGCAGTAAGGGGTCTCGCACAACTCCGCCCGCGCCGAGTCTTTCGCGACCGACTTCAAATTGGGGTTTCACCATCACAAGGAAGTCAGCACTAGGTTTTGAAACACTTACAAGGGCAGGTAGCACCAAGGTGAGTGAAATAAAAGAAAGATCAGCAACAACGATATCGGCTGCTTCGCCTACTTGCTCCAAAGTTAAGTGACGAACATTGGTCCTATCCAAAATCGTGACACGTGGATCTTGCCGAAGTTCCCATGCCATTTGTCCGTAGCCAACATCTACCGCAACAACATCTTTAATACCGCGCTTCAATAAAACATCAGTAAAACCACCGGTGGAAGCACCCGCATCCAACGCTCTCTTACCTTCAACCCCTATTTCAACGAAATGATCCAATGCTCCGGCCAATTTATGTCCGCCACGAGAGACAAAATCATCTCTATCTCCCTGAATAACGATCGACGTTTCGGCATCGACTTGCGAAGCTGGTTTACTAGCCGGGATGCCCGTAACCAAGACTGTTCTTGATTCGATCAAATCAGCAGCATGATCTCGCGAGCGAGCTAGTCCCCGACGAACTAATTCCGCATCAAGCCGAGTCTTCATCGAACTACTTACATTCCATCAATCGAACGAAGCGCCTCTTCCAACTTCACATGAATCTGGTCATAGGCATCACAATGTTCGTCCAGATCCAAGACCTGTACAAGAGCGATCGCCTCGCGGACTTCATCAATATTTCTGACACTTTCCATGGTCTAACCGTATCTATATCCGTCGCAATTGGCTTGCTTCGACCTGCCAACGACTTGCAAGTCCAGTCGGAGCCTTCCAGAATCTTCGCCTAACCGCGCCTTCAACAGAAACCCAATCATCAATTTTCAGTGACAGAGCTTTCTTTCGTGGCCCTGCAAGCCATGCGGCCACATCCAAGGTATCGACTTCTCGTTTCGAGCCTCGTCTACTCGTTCGATCAATAACAATTCTAAATTCCACGACGGTATCACCGCTGGGCAATTGCTTTTCTACCGCGAGGTTACTTACACGTCCTTCCAGAAAAACTTCGTTACGACCCAATCGCGACTCTTCTATCTGGGAACTTTTACGAATCATCTCACCCTCTACTCCCTCGACCAGAGATATCTGATCTCGGGGGTGAACGTACCTACCCGCATCCCTAACCCTCGAAAATTTTTGACGAATTGTGGATAGCTATGAGATGTGCACTCTCTGATTTTTTACATAAAAAAAGAGCGCCACATTTTGAATTAATCAAAACGTGGCGCTCTTTATAAATGATGTCCGGCGGCGATCTACTCTCCCACAAGGTCCCCCTTGCAGTACCATCGACGCAGAAAGGCTTAGCTTCCGGGTTCGGAATGGGACCGGGCGTTTCCCTCTCGCTATGGCCGCCGAAACTCTTTCGAGAATTGGTGGAACATCTCTACATATGTAGTTTTTAGTTCCCG